>NZ_VFVH01000001.1:0-1342405 GCF_006442685.1 Mesorhizobium sp. B2-4-7 | reverse complement strand
AGATCGAGCTGCCCGTCGACCATCCCGCGGCGCAGAAGAGCCGGGTAGCGTTCCGCCCGGGCCGCTGGAAGCTGTTTTTTTCCGACCAGGCAGGCAGCTCATTCGCGCCGGCGGAACAGAACCCTCGCCAAAACGAGAAGACGCTTCCCCCAGATATCAGGAAGCGGCGTATGGCTGACGCAGGCCCGCTGATTTGAATTGTCCGTGTGGAGGTGAGGCGGTTGCGAGCCGCCAGCCCAATGCTGGTTTGCCCAAGCAACCTCGGTTCGATCTAGCGACATGCAAAACAAGACCTAAGCGGCTCGCATGAATCCGTTTCGGCGTGCCGCGCTTCAAACAAAACGAGTGAGCTTGTCGCCAGATTGTTCGGCCCGCCACGCATTTGCTGCTGCGCTGGTCAAGGATCGCGCAGCTTCAGCACAGAGGCAAACAGCGCTCGCAGGCACACGGCAAACGCCGGCAGCTTCAGCTTCGGTGACCAGCCTTTCGCTGTGCGCCCGGCAGACATGCGGGACCGATCGGTTCGAAAGTCTTGTAGGTCAGGATGAATTCGCGGTGCCCGAGTTGTTCGGATTTCGTCGCATGGCCATTGGCGACAGCAAGAACCAGATTGAAGATTTCGTCGCCGACATCCGACAAGGTGGCGGCCCCTTCGAGGATACGTCCGGCATCGACGTCCATGTCGCCCGACAGGCGACGGTATGTTTCGGGATTGGCGCAGATCTTTATGACCGGTGCGACCGCCGACCCCGAGACCGAACCGCGGCCGGTGACGAAGAGCGTGAGGTGACAACCGGAAGCGATGAGCTCCACGATCTCGGCATTGTCCGAGATGTTGGGGAAGCCAAAACGCACGTCCCCGTCCGGCACGACATCCATCAGGTAGAGTCCGCCGCCAGGGGGAATGTCGCCCGGCTTGATGAGGCCCGAAATCGGCGACGAGCCCGATTTGGCATAGGCACCCATCGATTTCTCCTCGATGGTGGATAGGCCGCCATCGGCATTGCCCGGAGCGAAACTGCCATAGCCTAGCGTCGCGTAGTATTGCGCTGCCTTTGCCACGGAGGCGCGCAGCTCGACGCCGAGTTCAGGCGTCACGGCACGGCTCGCCATGATCTCTTCGCAGCCGATCAGCTCGCCGGTCTCCTCGAAAATACAGGCTGCTCCCGCACGGACCAGCCGATCGAAGGCAAGGCCGGCGGCGGGGTTGCCGGTCATGCCGCTGGTGCCGTCCGACCCGCCGCAGATCGTGCCGACAATAAGTTCACTCGCATCCATTGGCACTCTCGCGACCGCGCCCAGCTCTTGCAGGCGTTGCCCGACCCATTCGATGCCGTCGGAAATCGTCGACAAAGTACCGCCGTTTTCCTGGATCGTCAGCGTGGCCACCGGCCGTCCGCTTGCCTCGACGGTGCGGGCGAGCGAGAATTTGTTGAAGCTTTCGCATCCCAGTGACAGCAGCAGTACCGCGGCGACATTGGGATGCGTACACAGACGCTCCATCATCCGCTGCGCATAGGGATTGGGAAAGCAGCCTGGAAAGCCGATCAGATGCACGTCCCTGCCGCGGAAATGGGAGACAATTTCGCGACCGACATGATGCGCGCACTCTACCAGATAGGCCACGATCACAATGTTGCGGATGCCCTTGCGACCGTCCGGCCTGAGATAGCCGAGGATGGTGGACTGTTCGCCGGTCATGATCCGGTCTCCGCTATTACGTGCGTTTTGGTGTAGTCGCTCTTCAGATTGTGAATATGGACGTGCTCGCCGGGTCCGATCGACCGCGTCGCCGAGCCGATCGGGACGCCGTATTTGATGACCTTCATCCCCGGGGCGATCGGCAGCCGCGCCAGCTTGTGGCCGAGCTCCACGGCCTTGATCAGAATGCGCGACTCGCCGCCAACGATGATGGTCTCACCGGCTTCGATGCGCCGGCAGGCGACCAGCACATTGTCGTGATCGCAGAGCAGGAGCAGACGAGGATCGTCCATCGTCGGCTCACATGACGCCGAAGGTACGGAAGGCTTCGCAGGCGCTCATGCCGTCGCGGATCGCGGTTGCGACCTTGTTCTCTGTGCTGACCTTCTCGATCGCGCGCTCGATCGCTTCCTTTTCCGCCTCGCGCGGGATCACAAGCACGCCCTCGCGGTCGCCGAAGATCAGGTCGCCGGGCGTTACCAGGATGCCTTCGATCTCGATTGGGCAGCCATAGTCGATCACCTTGCCTCGCGGGCCCTGGTCCTGGGCATAGATGCCGCGCGAGAAGACCGAAAAGCCGAGCTTTTCGATTTCCCAGGAGTCGCGGATATAGCCGTTGAGGACGGCGCCGGCAGCCTTCAGCTTCTGGGCCCTGGTGGACATCAGCCCGCCCCACAGCGCGTAGCGGAAGGAGGAGCCGCTGGCGATGTAGACATCGTTCTCCGTCAGGCTGTCCAGCGCTTCCATCATGAGGCCGAACGGTTTGTTCGCGAGCGGACCGTGCGCATCCGGCGAACCGCCGGAAAACACGTCCGCCTCCAGCACCGGCATCGCGCGGCCGATGACTTTCATCTCCGGCTGCAACGGCGCGATCCCGGCCGGCAGGAACTGCCGGCGGTGGCCCATTACATCAAGCACGTCGCCGACGACGGCCGTGAAGAGTTCCTTGCGGATGACTTCGAAGATCGCCTTGTCAGTATCGGTCGTCATCTGTTTTCTCCCTCGAAAAACTATAGTGGTCAGAAGCCGTGCAGCGCGCCGCCGTCGACCACCAGTATATGGCCGGTCACATAGGCTGAGGCGCGTGAGGCGAGGTAGGTCATGGCCCAGCCGATATCGGCGCCCTCGCCGAAACGACCCATGGGAATGCGGCTGTTGATCTTGCGCGCCCTTTCCGGATCGGCTGCGGTGGCCTGGCGTAGAAGCGCGGTGTCGATCCAGCCTGGTGCCACACCGTTGACGCGTACCCCGCTAGGCGCAAGTTCGGTCGCCAGCGCCCTCACCATGCCGACATAGGCGGATTTCGCCGCCGAATAGCCAATCACGTTGGGAATGCCGAGGAAGGAGCTCATCGAGGCGGTGAAAAGGATGCTGCCCTTTGCTTCCGTCACCTGCGGCAGGAAGGCGCGCGAGAGGGCGAAGGCGCCGCCGACATGGACGTTCAGCACCGAATTGAAAGCCTCGACGCTCATCTCGCCGAGCGGCTTCTTGACCGTGTTGCCGGCATTGTTGACGAGGATCGAGACGCGTCCGGATTTTTTTGCCACCTCGCTGGCGAAACCCGTGGCACCGGCAGTGTCGGTCACGTCGAAGACATGGCTCGTGGCGGAAGGCCCCAGCGTCTCGCAGGCGGCAGCGAGCTTCGCGGCGTTGGTGCCGACGATCGTCACCTTGGCGCCGGCTTCGACGAAACAGGTGGCGATCGCAAGGCCGAGACCGCTTCCGCCGCCGGTCACCAGCGCATGCTGCCCCTCCAGCCCGAAGATATCCTTGATGCTCATGCGTCTTCCTTCGCTTCGATCCGGACGACGATCTTGGTGAAGCCTCCGGGGTTCTTGTCCCAGGCTTGCATGGCCGCACCGGCTTCCTCGATTGGCACGACGCGTGAGACGATGCGGTCGCCGGCGTCCCGATGTTGCTTCAGATAGCCGATAACATCGTGGAAATCGGCGATCTCGGAGCCGCGCGACCCGCGGATATCCATCTCCTTGAGCAGGAAGAACTTGGTGTCGTAAGCGATCTTGTTCTTGGCGTAGCCGACATAGACGACCCGGCCGCAGGACGCCACGAGATCGATCGCCTGCCGAAAGGTCGCATCCGCGCCGACCGCCTCGATGACGACCTGCGGACCGTCCCCACTGGTCAGTTCCAGGACATGCGCCAGGACATCTTCGCGCGACGCATCGATGGTGTCAGTGGCGCCGAGCACCCTGGCAACGGCGAGTTTGTCGGCGCTAAGGTCCACTGCGATCACGCGTGAGCCCCGCCTGACAGCGCCGAGCAAGGCGCCGAGCCCGATGACGCCGCAGCCAAGGATGACGACGGTTTCTCCAGCCGAAAGCTCGGAGCGGCGGACGGCATGGAAGCCGACGGCAAGCGGCTCGATCAGCGCGAGGTCCCGCTGGCGCATGCCCTCGACCGGAATGACCTTGCCCGCGGGAACGACGACGATCGAGGCCATCGCGCCCTCGCACTGGACGCCCATCGTCCGGTTGTCCTTGCAGGCGTTCGGCCTGCCAAGGCGGCAGGCACGGCACTTGCCGCAATTGAAATAGGGAAGAATAGTCACGGACTGGCCGACCGCAAGCGCGCTGACGCCGTCGCCGAGCGCCGAGATGGTGCCGGAGATTTCATGGCCCAGAACGCGCGGGTAGGAGATCAGCGGATTGAGGCCGCGAAACGACGTCAGGTCGGAACCGCAATACCCCACATACTCCATCCGCACCGCGACTTCGCCCTGGCCGGGTTTTGGTTCGGGCAATTCGACCAGGGAGATCTTGCCGGGTTCCTCGAGGCAGACAGCTTTCATCATGGCGCTCAGGCCTCACAGATCGTGCTGTTGTCGATGGCATCCCAGTCGATCTCGACCCCGAGGCCGGGGGCTGACGGCGGCATTGCGTAGCCGTCCTTGATCGGCAGCGGCTGTTTGAGGCCGAAGGCGAAGTTCTCCACTGGATAGAGCACTTCGAAGAAGTCGCAGTTCTTGATCGCTGCGGCGCAATGCAGGTTGACGATCTCCATCGGGTGGAAGATGGCGGTATGGATCTCGCAATTGACGCCGAAGGCTTCGGCGAGGCGGGCCGTCTTCATGACGCCCGTGACGCCGCCCGTCCAGGAAACGTCTGCCCGGACGCGATCGACGACACGCGTCGAGATGCATTCGGCGATGCTGTAAGGGTGCTTCGCAAGGACTTCCGTCCCGACGAGCGGGATTTCGAGGGTGCGGGCGAGCTCCCGCAGCGAATGCACGTCCTCGTCGTATAAAGGCTCTTCCAGCCAGTAGAAGTCGAGCCTTTCCAGCTCGCGGCCGAAGCGGATCGACTGCTCGAGATTGAACATCGAGACCGGGTCCGACATCAGCGTGAAATCCGGCCCGACGGCGGCGCGGACCTGGCGATGGACGTCGATGTCGTAGTCGAGGTCGAGTCCCGGTGTATGGAGCTTGTAGGCCCGCAACCCTTCGGCCCTGGCGCGCAGCGCCTCTTTCACATAGTCCTGCGGCCCCGACAGGATCATCGAGCTGCCATAGACCGGCACGCTTTCGCGAAAGGCGCCGAGATATTTATAGAGAGGCTGCCCGGCGGCGGTGGCCGACAGCAGCCAGAGGCAGGTGTCGAATGGTCCGTAGGCATAGATCGGCAAGTGGCCCCACCAGCGGTCGGCCACCCGGAAATCGTGCCATGCCTTTTCCCGGTCGAGCGGGTCGCGGCCGATGAAGAACGGACGCAGCGTGTCGGCAATCAGCCTGCCGGCGCCCGCCGCCGAACGACCGGCGAACCCGAAGGCGGTTGCCTCGAGCCCGGTATCCGTCGCCATGGTGACGGTGAGAAATTCGAACTTCGCGAAATCCCCGGTTCGAAACGCGCTGGCGGCAAAATCGCCTGGTTTGCGCTGGCAGCAGCGCACCTTCACATCCGTGATTTTCATGGAAAAACCTTCGATAAACCGATCGCAGCGGCATGTGTGGATCCGGGGGAGTCCCGGATCCAGTCATTCTCAGAAGCGGGGCAGGTCGACTTCGACACCCATCCATTTTTTCTGCAGGGCCTGCAGCTCACCTGTAGACTGGAGCATGAAGAGCTCCGTGTTCAGCCAGTGCAGGAAGTCCGGGTCGTTGCGGCGCAGGCCTATGCCCATCGGCGCCTGCGCCACGACGAACTGCTTCTTGAGGTTGGGATCGTGCTCCTCGACGGCGCGGGCAAGCGCTCCGCTGGTCACGATGCCTTCGACCTGACCTGCGAACAGCGCCTGGGACGTCGACGCGTCATCGTCATAGCGCTGGATCTGTGCGCCTTCGACGGCCTTTTTGGTCATGACGATGTCGTTCGTGCTGGCCCGCGTCACGGACACGTCATAGCCGTCGGGCTGCATGCTGCTGTCCATCAGGCCATAAGGCGGCGTTCCAAGGCCGACGCCGACATTGATGGTGCCGCGCTGCACGATGGCGTCCAGCGTGCTCTCGGCCTTTGCGGGCAATATCATCGCCAGCATCGCGGCGACCCCGACAGCAAGTCTCTTCAATAGCATGATACTTTCCTCCCTGGTGTGATGAACCGGATCTTCAGTTGGCTGCCTGCTGCAGGCGGCGCTCCAGGCGGCGGCTGGCATGGGACAGTATGGAGCAGATGCCGAAGTAGATGGCCGCGACCGTCAGATAGACGGGCAGCGGCTGGAACGTGGCGCTGGAGACGATCTGTCCTGCTCTCGTCAGTTCGATAAAGCCGACGACCGAAGCAAGCGCGGTGTTCTTGACGACCTGAACGGAGAAGCCGACCGTCGGAGGAATGGCGACGCGAAGCGCCTGCGGGATGATGACGTCGGTCATCGTGTGCCGCCAGCCAAGCGCCAGCACGAACGACGCTTCCCATTGCCCCTTGCTGATCGACTGGATCGACCCGCGCCAGATCTCGCCGAGGAACGCGCTGCTGTAGAGCGTAAATCCAAGGCCGGCCGCGTAGATCGCCGGAAGGTCATAGCCGAGATTGGCGACGCCGAAATAGGCGATGAAGAGAATGACGAGCAGAGGCGTTCCCTGGATGACATAGATATAGGCCTGTGCGATCCAGCGCATCCAGGCGAAGCGGGAGAGGCGCATGAGGGCGATAATCGATCCGCCGATGGCGCCGCCTGCAAGCGCAATTCCCGAGAGGACGACCGTCCACGTCGCACATTGCAGCAGAAACCCGACATGATGGAGGTTGAAGGTCTGGAACATCGTCATCGCCCTGCAAAGCGGAAGGAGAAGAGGGCACGCTCAATCAGTGCGAAGACGCCTTTGAATGCAGCCGTCAGGACAAGGTAGATGGCCGCGACCACGAGATAGGCTTCCAGGCTTCGGAAGGTCAGGCCCTGCACATCATTGGCGACGCCGGTCAGTTCCGGGACGGAGATGACGGAAACGACGCTGGACGCCAGCATGATCAGGATGAACTGGCTGGTCAGTGCCGGGAAGATCGCTGAAATCGCCGGCAGCAGAACGACATAGCGGAAGGTGAGATACGGTGACATGCCAAGCGTGTGCGCCGCCTCCCGCTGTCCCTTGCCGATCGTCTGGATGCCGGCACGGACGATCTCGGTGATATAGGCGCCCGCGTAGAGCGTCAGGGAGAGGATGGCCGCCGTCACTTCGGAAATGCGGATGCCGACCGAGGGCAGGCCGAAATAGACGATATAGATCTGCACCAGAAACGGCGTGTTGCGGATGATCTCCACATAGGCGGCCGCGATTGAGGAGAGGACTTTCGAGCTCGAAAGTCTCATCAGGGCGCCGACGATGCCGACGCACATGCCCAGAACCAGCGCGGCGGCCGACAGGCCGACGGTCAGCATGGCGGCGTGCACGAACAGGTCGCCGCGCGCGAATGTCCCGGAAAAATCTAGGTACTCCACACTCGTCCCCGGTCTTTAAACAAGGTTCGGTTCGATCGCTCGCGCAAGGACTTTCACCTGGCGCAAGGTGTTCTGCCGGCTTCTCTCGAGATGTCGCTGAAGCGCCGCGAGGATCTGGCTCTTCTTGCCGGCGATGATGGCATCGAGAATATTTTGGTGCTCCTCGACCGAGCGGCTGTAATCGCCTGGAATCGAGACGAAGACCGTATGCGTCTGGCCGACAATGCGGGAATGGGCCTCGGAGATCATCGGGATCCCCGCGGCGCCGACGAGCGAACTGTGGAAGGCCCGGTCATGGAAGAGCGCCTTCGCCAGATCGTCGAGCGACGATCCCTTGGCGAAGCGCCTGTGGTTTTCCAGGCTGTCTTGGAGCTTCGCCCGCAGCGCCTCATCGAGCCGTTCTGCGTCGAAGGCTGCTTCCACGGCCCCTTTCTCGAGCAGTGTCCTGGCCGCGTATAATTCCTCGACCGCTTCCTCGTTGAAGCTGCGGACCACCATGCCGCGCCGGGAGGAATTGACGAGAAGCCCGTCCGCCTCCAGCCGCAGGCAGGCTTCCTTGATAGGCGTGGGACTGATGCCCAGTTCCGCCGCCAATTCGTTTGGCAACAGGCGCTGCCCGCCTGCCAGTCTGCCGCCGACGATCCGCGACCGCAGCTCCTGATAGGCCTGCTCGGCCAATGTTGTCTTGATCATGCTCATGGCCCAAGCATCGATCAGGTTCCGGTTCGGCGCAACAGAAAAATTAAAAATAGAAAATTTTTTATTTTCCGATTTCGATCTTTCGGGTTACAAGCCAACCTCGCAACAAGGAGGAGTTCATGGACGCCAACGGCAGCGCCTTTGTGAAACTGCGCGACGCGGTGAAGATGTTCGGCGGGTTTCAGGCGCTCGATCACGTCAGCCTTGAGGTGGCGAAGGGCGAAAAGATCGTCGTCTGCGGGCCGTCGGGCTCAGGCAAGTCGACCTTGATCCGCTGCATCAACGGCTTGGAAGACCTCCAGCAAGGCTCGGTGGAAATCGACGGAAAACCGCTGGTCGAGAAGTCCCATGGACGTATGGTTCCGCGCCGGGACATCGGCATGGTGTTCCAGCAGTTCAACCTCTTCCCGCATCTCAAGGTAATCGAGAATTGTACGCTGGCGCCGGTCCGCGTGCTCGGAAAATCCCGCAAGGACGCTTCGGAGAGAGCGCTGGAGATGTTGCAAAAGGTTCGGATCGCAGATCAGGCGGACAAGTATCCGTCCCAGCTTTCCGGCGGTCAGCAGCAGCGCGTCGCGATCGCCCGAGCGCTCTGCATGCAACCCAGGATCATGCTCTTCGATGAACCGACCTCGGCTCTCGATCCGGAAATGGTCAAGGAAGTGCTCGACACCATGGTCTCGCTGGCCTCCGAAGGCATGACGATGATCTGTGTGACGCATGAAATGGGCTTCGCCAGCCAGGTGGCCGACCGGGTCGTCTTCATGGACAAGGGCCGGATACTCGAGGAGGCCACGCCGAAGGACTTCTTCGCAGCCCCGAAGCATCAGCGTGCACGCGAATTCCTCTCGCAGCTCCTTCATTGACAAATTCATATCCGCCAAGGGTCATAGATGAAAATCGCCTCCGTCCGCCCGTTCATTCTCCATCTTCCACTCACCTCGGACTCCATTTCGGACTCGACCCACAGCATCACCCATTGGGGTGTCGTGGGTGCCAAGATCGTCACCACGGACGGGCTGGAAGGTTATGGCTTCACCGGCACGCATGCCCATCTGGCCGCCGACCGGCTGATAACGTCCTGCATCGGCGAGTGTTACGCGCCGCTTCTGGTAGGCGAAGACGCCTCGGATCATCAGCGCCTATGGACCAGGCTTGCGCGCCATCCTTCGCTTCAATGGGTCGGTCGGGCCGGCATCACGCATCTGGCGCTGGCTGCAATCGATATCGCGCTGTGGGATCTGAAGGCGAAATGGGCGGGCCTGCCGCTGTGGAGTTATCTCGGCGGCGCGCGCACCGATGCCCTGGAGGCTTACAATACCGATATCGGCTGGATTTCGTTCGACCTGGACACGTTGCTGCGCGGCTCCGCGAAAGCCGTCGAGGAGGATGGATTCACACACATCAAGATCAAGGTCGGCCATGACGACCCAAATGTCGACGTCGAGCGCCTGGCGGCTGTGCGCAAACGTGTCGGATCAAGGATCCGGATCGCAATCGACGGCAACGGCAAGTGGGATCTTCCGACCTGCCAGCGGTTCTGCGCGCTGGCGCGCGACCTCGATATCTACTGGTTCGAGGAGCCGCTCTGGTATGACGATGTCGCCAGCCACGCGACGCTCGCGCGCAATACATCGATCCCGATCGCGCTCGGCGAGCAGCTCTACACCATCGACGCGTTCCGCTCCTTCGTCGATGCAGGAGCCGTCGCCTACGTCCAGCCGGACGTCACGCGGCTCGGAGGAATAACCGAATACATCCAGGTCGCGGACCTGGCACTGGCGCATCGGCTTCCCGTCGTTCCGCATGCAGGGGAGATGAGCCAGGTGCATGTGCATCTGAGCTACTGGCATCCTGCATCGACGATCCTCGAATACATCCCCTGGATCAAGGATCACTTCGAGGAGCCGATCCGCGTCGAAGGCGGCATCTACAAACGGCCCGAACGGGCCGGTGCGAGCACGACCGTCCTGGCCGAAAGCTTTGCCCGCTACGGCAAAAGCCTGGGCTAGGGCATTCCAGGAAAAGCGCCCGCGGCATCGGGGCGGCGCTATTCCTTCACCGCGCCGGTCATCGAGGAGACATAGTGCTCGACGAAGAACGAGTAAAGCACGACGACCGGCAGGGATCCGATCAGCGCGCCCGCCATCAGGGCACCCCACTCATAGACGTCGGAGCGGACGAGTTCGGTGAGCACCCCGACCGGCACGGTCTTGTTTTCGGACGACTGGATGAACGTCAAGGCATAGATGAACTCGTTCCATGACAGGGTGAATGCGAATATGCCCGCCGAGATCAGGCCTGGCACCGACAGGGGCAGCACGATCTTGCTCAGGATCTGCCAGCGGCTTGCCCCGTCTATGAGCGCGCATTCTTCCAGTTCAAAGGGGATGGAGCGGAAGTAACCCATCAGCAGCCAGGTGCAGAAGGGGATCAGGAAGGTCGGGTAGGTGAGGATGAGCGCGAAGGGTGTGTCGTAAAGCCCGAGGTTGAACACCATCACCGACAAGGGGATGAACAGTATCGAGGGCGGCACGAGATAGGCGAGGAACACCGCGAGGCCGACCTGCCGTGCCCCGGAGAACCGCAGCCGCTCGATCGCATAGGCCGCGAAAACCGACGCCACCAGCGACAGGAAAGTGGCGGCGGTCGAAATGATGATCGTGTTGAGCAGCCAGCCCGGATAGGACGTCTCGAAGAGAAGATAGCGGATGTGCTCCAATGTCGGATGCACGACCCAGAGCGGGTTGAAATTGGCATAGTCGGTCATTTCGACATTGGGCTTAACCGCTGTGATCGTCATCCAGTAGAACGGGAATAAGAGCACGATGACGAACACGAGCAGGGGGAGATAGACCGTCACCACACGGCGCGGCACGCTCTGCAAATAGCCCATGCCGCCTTCATCGAGCTGCGGCTGTTTTGTCTTCCTGGTCGCAGCCATGTCAGTCTCCGCCCCCCTGCTGCCATTTACGGCGTTGCAAGCCGAAATAACTGAACAGGATTGCGGCAAGGAGGAATGGGATCATGGCGACCGCGATCGCAGCGCCCTCGCCGAGCTGGCCGCCCGAAATGCCGCGCTGGAACGACAGCGTCGCCATCAGATGGGTGGCATTTACCGGTCCGCCGCGGGTCAGCACATAGATCAGCTGGAAATCCGTGAAGGTGAACAGCACCGAGAACGTCATCGTGATCGCGATGATAGGGGTGAGCAGCGGCAGCGTCACATGGCGAAACAATTGCCAGCGGCTGGCGCCGTCGAGCGTGGCGGCCTCGTAAAGCGATTGGGGGATTGTCTGCAAGCCGGCAAGCAGCGTGATGGCTACGAAAGGGATGCCGCGCCAGACATTGGCCGCGATCACCGAAGCACGCGCGTTCTCCGGATCGCCGAGGAAATTGATGCGATGGTCGATCAGGCCCATCTGCTGGAGCGCCCAGGACAGGATCGAGAACTGCGAATCGTAAATCCACCAGAAGGCGATTGCCGAGAGCACCGTCGGCACCACCCACGGCAGCAGGACAATCGCGCGGAAGAACGATTTGAAGGGAAGATTCTGATTGAGGATGAGCGCCAGCCAGAGGCCAAGCGCGAATTTCAGGATCGAGGCGCTGACGGTGTAGAGCAGGGTATTGAAGACGGAGAGCCAGAAAACGGCGTCGCTCCACAGATATTCATAGTTCTCGATGCCGATGAAGATGCCGGGACGGCCGATGCGGGCATCGGTGAAGCCGAGCCAGACGCCGAGCCCAAGCGGATAGGTCAGGAAGACAAGCAGCAATGCCGCCGCCGGCAGCATGAAGCCGAAGCCAAGCGCATTCCTGCTCTCGGCCAGGCGCGACAGCATCGAGGAACGCGGCTGAGCGGCGACGGACGGCACGGCCATGGGGCGGGCTCCCTGCAAGGGTCTCATTGAACGGCCTGGCGACCGCCCTGCGCTTCCGGAGGGTCCGATAGCGTGGGGCAGAGCCGCCAGGCTCAGCTGGCGTCGATCAAACGCGATAATACCGGTTTGCGCGCTTCTCCGCCTCTTCCATTGCCTCCTGGGGCGTGGCCTGTCCCGTGACGGCCTTGGCGAACATGTCGACCAGGACATAGTCGGCCATGGTCGCCGCCGAGGCATAGCCGAGCGGCCCGGCATAGCCGTTGGGCCGCAGCGTCGCCGAAGCCTTGGCGTAAGCGGCATTGTTCGGATCGGCTGTCCACACCGGATTGTTGTCGAACGCCTTGAGCGTCTGGCAGCAGTAGCCCGCCGAGGAGGTGATCCAGTCCGGCATTTGCGGGTCCTCGAACATGAATTGCAGATAGGCTTTGGCCGCGTTGGGGTAGGGCGTGTAGTCGAAGATGACGGCTGTGGTCACCTGGAACAATTCGACGGATTTGCCGACAGGACCGATCGGCAGGTTGGTGGTGCGTATGTCCTTGGCCATTTCCGCCAGCTTCGGATCATTGTCCTTGTTGATCTTGGCCGTGTTGTAGGCGGAAATGCCATTGGCGATCACACTGAGTTCGCCGGCCAGGAAGGCGCGATTGTTGTTGACGTCGAGCCAGCTTTCGGTACCTGGAATAAAAGTCTTGTAGAGTTCCTGCGCGTATTCGATCGCCTTGAGGGTCTCGGGGCTGTTGATCGTCACCTTGCCGCTCTCGTCGACCATCTGGCCGCCATGGCTCCACAGCAGCCAGTGCGCATAGTTGTTGCCATCGCCAACACCATGGCCGTGCGTGAAGCCGGCCGGATGCCCCTTCGCCTGCAAGGCCTTGCAAAGTTCGAGGAAGCCTTTCGTGTCCTTGGGGAACTCCGAAAAGCCGGCCTCTTTTACCCAGCTTTCCCGATAGACGATGGCATTTCCGATGGTGGCGAGCGGCAAGCCGATGAATTTGCCTTCCCGGGTAGCATATTGCTTTGGTCCGTCGTGCCAGCCGCCGTATTTCGAGCCCAGATACTCGCCCAGTTCCGTCACGTCGTGCAGCTTGTCGGGATACTGATGCGGGTCGTCGAACCAGACGAACATCAGATCCGGACCTGAACCGACATTGGCGGCGACCGCTGCCTTGGGGCGAATGTCTTCCCAGCTTTCCTTGTCGACACGTACCTCCACGCCCGTCGCTTCGGTGAACCGCTTGGTGTTTTTCAGCCACTGGTCCTCGTCGCCCTGCACGAAAGGCGACCAGCGCAGCAGCCTGAGCTTCGCACCGTCCTCCGGCTTGTACTTCAGCCCCTCCTGGGCGAATGCCGGGGAGCCGGCGAAGCGGCTTCCCAAAACGCCGGCGGCAGCGCCGGCCGTCGTGCGGATCACGTCACGTCTGGTGAATTTCATGCTCGTTCCTCCTGTTTGTTTCTCTTGCCCTTTGGTCTCTACAGCTTGCTGCGCGTTTGAAGCCGCTGCCCGGTTTCGCCGTGGAAGAGATGAATGAGCCCGGGTTCGGCGGTGAGCCGGATGGTTTCGCCCGGCGTGAAGGAATGACGTTCCCGGAAGTTGGCCACGATCTCTTCACCGCCGGCTGTCCGGCCGATGAGCTGTACCTCCGACCCGGTCGGCTCGATCACCGCGATGGTGACCGCAATGCCCTGATCGGACAGCCGCAAATGCTCGGGCCGTATGCCCAGCACCACCGGCTCGCCGCCTTTGACGGACGATGCTGCGTCCAACGGCACGGAAATTCCGCCCGCGCCCCGAAAGGACGGCGACCCGTTCGTCGCGATTTCGCCCCGCAGCAAATTCATGGCGGGCGAGCCGATGAAACTGGCGACGAAGAGATTGTCCGGCCTGTCGTAGAGTTCCAGCGGCGGCCCGATCTGCTCGACGATGCCGTCATGCATGACCACGATCTTGTCCGCCATGGTCATGGCTTCGATCTGGTCATGGGTAACATAGACCGTCGTGGTTTTCAGGCGCTGGTGCAGTTCCTTGATCTCGGCGCGCATCTGCACCCTGAGCTTGGCGTCAAGATTGGACAGCGGTTCGTCGAACAGGAAAACCGCCGGATCGCGCACGATCGCCCGCCCCATGGCAACCCGCTGGCGCTGTCCGCCGGAAAGCTGGCGGGGATAGCGCGCCAACAGCGGCACCAGCCCCAGAATTTCCGCAGCGCGCTGAACGCCGGCGCCGCTCTCAGCCTTCGAAACGCCCTTGAGCATGAGCGAGAATGCCATGTTCTCGGCGACGGTCATATGCGGGTAGAGCGCATAGTTCTGGAAGACCATAGCGACGTCGCGTTCCTTCGGCGCAACGTTGTTGACGACACGTTCGCCAATCGCAATCTCGCCCCGCGAAATCTTTTCCAGGCCCGCGATCATCCTGAGCAGGGTTGATTTTCCGCAACCCGACGGCCCGACCAGCGTGACGAATTCGCCATCGTCGATGTTCACGCTGACGCCGTGCAGAACCTCGACGGTCCCGAATGATTTGTGAACCTCGCTAATCGCGACAGACGCCATCGATCCTCCTCCCGAACGATTCCCGCGACGTCTCTTCGAAGGAACCGCTGACCTCTCCCGGCGACGGCCCTCCAACCTTCATGTGGTCACGCGATACGGAGACGGTAGCGCTACCAAACCTGCCTGTAAAGCAGGCGCTTCGATAAACATCCAGGCTGCATTCCCGGTTGCTCACTGGACTGCCCACCACATGGCTGGAGACAGCAGGGAGATCGGCCACGGGATGAATATCAACCACTTCCACCGTCCGCCGGCCTGGGCAGCCGCGCATGGAATTCGCCGACGATGCCGCGCCGGAAGACGAGCACGCAGACCATGAATATCAGGCCGGTGGCGATGGTCACCGGAAAACCTGAGGTGGCGAGCGTGTTTTCAAGGCCGACGACGAAGCCGGCGCCGACGACCGGCCCGACCATGGTGCCGATGCCGCCAAGCAGCGACATCAGGATCACCTCGCCCGACATCTGCCATGTCACGTCGGTGAGCGTCGCGAATTGGAACACGATTGCCTTGACCGCACCGGCAAGCCCCGCAAGTGCGGCCGACATGACGAAAGCGGCGAGCTTATACCTGGCGACAGAATAGCCGAGCGAGATGGCGCGGTTCTCGTTCTCGCGGATCGAGCGCAGGATCATGCCGAAGGGCGAGTTGACGATCCGCCAGATGGCGAAGACGCCGATCAGGAAGATGGCCAGCACGACATAGTACATGTTGACCGTGGCGTTCAAATCGATGATGCCGAAGAGGTTGCCGCGCGGAACGCCCTGGATGCCATCCTCGCCTTGCGTGAACGGTGCCTGCACGCAGAAGAAGAAGAACATCTGCGCCAGCGCCAGCGTGATCATGGCGAAATAGATGCCTTGCCGGCGGATGGCGAAGAAGCCCATGACGAGACCGAGCAGCGCCGCCCCGGCGGTACCCAGCAGAATGCCTGCCTCCGGCGGCCAGCCCCATACCTTGACGGCATGCGCGCAGAAATAGGCTGCGCCGCCGAAGAAGGTCGCGTGGCCGAAGGACAACAGGCCGGTGTAGCCGAGCAACAGGTTGAAGGCGCAGGCAAACAGCGCAAAGCACAGCATCTTCATGAGGAAGAACGGGTAGACGAAGAACGGCGCGGCGATGAGCGCCAACACCGCCAGCGCCACCAGGGCCCGTTCCAGCCGCACGGAGGCCGCGGCGCGCTTTTCGTGAAGCGTCAGCTCGCTCATCTCACGCGTCCCTTCCGAACAGGCCGGCCGGCCGCAGCAGAAGCACGATCGCCATGATGACGAAGACGACAAGGTTCGACGCCTCGGGATAGAACACCTTGGTCAGGCCCTCGGCAAGGCCGAGCATGTAGCCGGTGACGATGGCGCCCAGGATCGAGCCCATGCCGCCGACCACGACGACGGCGAAGACGACGATGATCAGATCCGACCCCATCAGCGGACTGACCTGGTAGACGGGAGCCGCCAGGATCCCGGCAAGACCGGCAAGTGCCGCACCCAGTCCGTAGGTGAGTGTCAAAAGCAGTGGCACGTTGACGCCGAAAGCCTGGACCAGTTCTGGATTTTCGGTCGCGGCGCGCAGATAGGAACCAAGCCTGGTCTTCTCGATCAAAAGCCATGTGCCCAGGCAGACGAGAAGCGATGCCAGCACCACCCAGCCGCGATAGTTGGGCAGGAACATGAAGCCGAGATTGGTGCCGCCCGCAAGCAGCGCCGGCACGGCATAGGGATTTCCCGAGACGCCATAATAATAGCGAAAGACGCCCTCGATGACCAAGGCCAGGCCGAAGGTGAAGAGCAGGCCGTAGAGAGGGTCGAGCTGGTAGAGCCGCGAGAGCGCTGCACGCTCGACCGCAATGCCGAACAGCCCGACGGCGAGCGGCACCAGGATCAGCGCCGGCCAATAGCCGATGCCGAGATGGACAAGCAGCAGATAACCGATGAAGGCGCCCAGCATGTAGAGCGCGCCGTGGGCGAAATTGATGATGCGCAGCAGGCCGAAGATGACGGCGAGGCCAAGGCTCAGCATCGCATAGAAGGAACCGTTGATCAGCCCGACCAGCAACTGCCCGAGAAAGGCCTGGATGGGGATGCCGAAGATCATCGTCATGGCGCGATCATACTCCGAGCACCTCGTGAAGTTGAGCGTCGTGGGCGGCCAGTTCGCCGACCGGAAACCCGCTCAGCACCTTGCCGTGCTCCATCAGGTAGAAGCGGTCGGCAATGCGGGCGGCGAAACGGAAATTCTGCTCCACGAGCAGGATCGTCATGCCGCGCTTTTTCAACGTCGCAAGCAATTCGCCGATGCGCTGGACGATGACCGGCGCCAGGCCTTCGGTCGGCTCGTCGAGGAGCAGCATCCGGACACCCGTCCTCAGGATGCGGGCGATCGCCAGCATCTGCTGCTCGCCGCCGGATAGCCTGGTGCCCGGGCTGTTGCGGCGCTCCTTCAGGTTGGGAAAGAGCTCGAAGATCTCCTCGACGCTCATGCCGCCCTTGGCCACCACCGGCGGCAGGATCAGGTTCTCGTCGACTGTCAGCGTGGCGAAAATGCCGCGCTCCTCGGGAACGAAACCGATGCCTTGGTGGGCGACACGGTGCAAGGGCAGGCCGATCAAGTCGTTGCTGTTGAAGACGACACTGCCGGTGCGCTTGCGGATCAGCCCCATGATGGCGCGCAGCGTCGTGGTCTTGCCGACGCCGTTGCGGCCAAGCAGCGTCACGGTTTCGCCGCGGAACACATCGAGGTCGACGCCGTGCAGCGCGTGGCCCTCGCCGTACCAGGCATGGAGATCGCGCACGGCAAGCAGCGGCTCACTCATGCTCGGTTCCCATATAGGCTATCCGGACGCGTTCATCCTGGCTGACCGTCGGATAGTCGCCCGCCGCGAGCACCTTGCCGCGCTGCATCACGGTGATCCAGTCGCAAAGATCGGCAACGACGGTCAGATTGTGCTCCACCATGAGCACGGCCCGATCGCGGGCCAAGGCGCGGATGATCCCGGAGATCATGCTGACATCCTCGTGCCCCATGCCGGCCATCGGCTCGTCGAGCAGCAGCACCTTTGGATCGAGCGCCAGCGTGGTGGCGATCTCGAGCACGCGCTTGCGGCCATAGGAGAGATCGCCGGCGAGCCGGTGCGCCGCGTCGTCGAGGCCGACCGTGCCGAGAAGCTCGCGCGCCCGCGGCGTCAGTTGGTCGAGCGCCGAAAGCGGGCGCCAGAACTGGAAACCCAGCCCGCCTGGCCGCTGCAGCGCGACGCGCACATTGTCGAGCACGCTCAGATGCGGAAAGATCGCCGATATCTGGAACGAGCGCACGAGGCCCATCCGCGCCACCTTGGCCGGCGGTGTCCGGGTTATGTCGGTGCCGAGCAGTTCAATCGTGCCGCTGGTCGGCTGCAGGAACTTGGTCAAAAGATTGAAGATCGTGGTCTTGCCGGCGCCGTTGGGTCCGATCAAGGCGTGAATCCTGCCGTGATGAACGTCGAGATCGACATCCTTCACCGCAACGAACCCGGCGAAGTCGCGCCTGAGGCCGCGGGCGGAAAGCACCACCCGCGGCACGGCTCCATCGCCGTCAGGCCTGACGGCCGCGGCGGTTGCCGTCGTCACTTGCTGACGAGCGGGCAGCCGCTATCCGTGGCCTTCATGAAGGCCTGGTCGCCCGGAATGGTTGCAAGATAGGTGTAGTAGTCCCAATCCTTCTTGCTCTCCTCGGGCTTCTTGACCTGATAGAGGTACATGTCGTGCACCATGGAGCCGTCGGCCTGCACCTTGCCGTTGGCGGTAAAGACGTCATTGACCGGCATCGAATGCATTTCCTTGGCCACCGCTTCGGTTTCGTCGGTGCCGGCCTTGTCGATGGCCTTGAGATACTGCGACACCGCCGAATACGTCCCGGCCTGGATCATGTTCGGCATCCTGCCGGTGCGTTTGAAGAAGCGGTTGGCGAACTCGCGGCTCTTGTCGTCGCGATCCCAGTAAAAGCCTTCGGTCAGCACGACGCCCTGGGCCGCCTGCAAGCCAAGGCCATGCACTTCGGCCAGCGTGAACAGAAGTGCCGCGAGCCGCTGGCCGCCAGCGACGATGCCGAATTCGGCCGCCTGCTTGATCGAGTTGGAAGTGTCGAGACCGGCATTGGCAAGGCCAACGATTTTGGCGCCGGAGGATTGCGCCTGCAGCAGGAAGGATGAGTAGTCGGTCGAGCCGAGCGGATAGCGCACTTCACCAAGCACCTTGCCGCCGCGATCCTTGACGAGCTTGGCGGTCTGCTCCTCGAGCGAATAGCCGAAGGCGTAGTCGACGGTGATGAAATACCAGCTGTCGCCGCCTTGCTGCACCAGGGCACCGCCTGTGCCGACGGCCTGGGAATGGGTGTCGTAGGCCCAATGGAAACCATAGGGCGAGCACTGCTTACCGGTCAGGTCGGTCGCAGCCGCGCCGGTGACGATGTCGATCTTCTTCTTTTCCTTGGAAAGTCCCTGCACGGCGAGCGCCACCGAGGAGGTGGTCAGTTCCATTATGGCATCGACCTGCTCGGTGTCGTACCACTGGCGCGCTATGTTGGAGGCGATGTCCGGCTTGTTCTGGTGGTCGGCGCTGATGACCTCGATAGGCGCATTCTGGACCTTGCCGCCGAAATCCTCGACAGCCATCTTGGCCGCCTCGACGGACCATTTGCCGCCGAAATCGGCATAGACACCCGACTGGTCGTTGAGGATGCCGATCTTGACCTTGCCGTCGGAAATTTCGGCTGCCGCCGCTGGCATCGCGGTACCCACAAGCAGCGCGGCTGAGATGAGATAGGATGCTTTCACTGGTATTTCCTCCCTTGTGGCCACTGTCGAAAACGCCCATTGCGGCCCTGTGACGGCTTCGAGTGTACCGTCTGGTCCCGCGTGAAGAATACGTCCTGTGCTCGCCACAGTTCCAAATTGCCCGGACACATGGTCACAAGCGCACATTCGGAATGCACAGAGATTCGTAACATCGACATCGAACGTCGAGAACCACTATTTTCGTATCAGGCGCACCGGTAGCGGTGTCCGCTGCTGGCTAGGACTTGTCGCGCGCTATCAGCACGATCTTTGCCGGATCGAAATCGACCGCGACGACGCTGCCTTCCGGCAGGGCGGGTGTGACGACCGGCGACGTCGCAAACAGCTCGACCGCCGGATCGTTTATCGCGACGCGGTATTCCATGTGGTCGCCGAGATAAGAACTCTTGACCACGCGCCCTCTCATCCCGCCGGCTGCCGGCTGGCCGGCGACGAGGCGCACGGCATTCGGCCGGACGGCCAGCACCGCCGGCCCCGCCGCGATGCCGCGATGCCGCATGTCGAGCCGCAGCGGCCCGACCTTTACCTCGGCATTCGTCCCATTGCTGGCGAGAACCTCGACATCGAGCAGGTTGGCGTCGCCCATGAAATCGGCGATGAAAGAGTTCCTGGGTTCGTTGTAGAGGTCGCGCGGGGTTCCGTCCTGGGCGACGCGGGCAGCGTTCATGACGATGATGCGATCGGACACGGCCAGCGCCTCCTCCTGGTCATGCGTCACATAGACCACGGTCAGCGCGAGGTCCTGCTGAAGACCGCGGATCTCATCGCGTACGCGCCGGCGCAGCTTGGCATCGAGATTGGACAGCGGCTCGTCGAACAAAAGCACCTTCGGCTCCAGCACGATGGCGCGCGCCACGGCCACGCGCTGCTGCTGGCCGCCCGAAAGTTCGCTCGGCTGGCGCTTCTCGTAGCCGGACAGGCCGACCTGTGCCAGCTTCTCGGCGGCGCGCCCTGCGGCCTCAACCTTGCCGAGCCCCGTCGCCCGCAGGCCGTAGCCGACATTTTCCATGACGTTCATGTGCGGGAACAGCGCATAGGACTGGAAGACCATGCTGACGTCGCGCTCTGCGGCTGACAGCAAGGTGACGTCCTTGCCGTCGATTACGATGCGCCCGTGGCTTGCGTGCTCAAGCCCGGCAATCAGCCTGAGCGTCGTCGTCTTGCCGCAGCCGGAGGGTCCCAGCAGCGTCACCAGGCTGGCCGGTGCGATGTCGAAGCTGACATTGTCGACGGCAGTGACGGCGCCGTATTTCTTGGTGACGCCCTCGAAACGCACTGCCGGTCTGTCCACCACGCCGGGGGCAGCGTTCTTCGCCGTTTGATCCATACGCTTCTCCCGATCAGATTGGTGCCACGACGGCTTGCGCCTCGGCCCGGCGCCGGCCAAGCCGGCGTTCCCCGACCAGCAGCTGGATGCCGATCAGAATGATCATCATGACGACGATCAGCACCGCCGAATAGACGATGGCGATGCCGTATTCGCCGACATCGGCTCGCCCGACAATATAGACGGTGGCGAGATTGAAGCGGCCGGTCGCCAGGAAGATGACGGCGCTGACCGCTGTGACCGCACGCACGAAACTGTAGATCATCGCGGTCACGATAGCCGGCTTCAGGATCGGCAGGATCACCCGCCGCAAGGTGGCGAAGGAACGCGCCCCCAGTGTCAGCGATGCCTCGTCCAGGCTCTTGTCGATCTGCCCAAGATTGGCGAGGCCCGCACGGATCGCAACCGGCATGTTGCGGAAGATGAACGAGATGACGATGATCAGTCCGGTGCCGGTCAGTTGCACCGGCGGCACGTTGAAGGCGAGGATATAGCTGACGCCGACGACCGTGCCGGGAATGGCAAAGCTCATCATGGCGAGGAATTCGAACATCGTGCGCCCGGCGAAATGCTGCCGGTCGAGCAGATAGGCGGTCAGGATGCCGAGCGCGGCGGTGAACGGCATCGCCACCAGCGCAAGGCCGATGGTCATCAGCAGCGACGGCCAGGCCGACCCGCTCAGGAACCAGCCATTGACGCCTTTCTCGACGGAGAAAGCGGTGAGGAAATATTCGAGCGTCGGCGTGTTGTCGCGGCCGATCGATTGCACGAAGCCGCCGCCCAGGATGATGCCATAGACCACGACGGTCAGAAGCAACCAGGGAACGACGGCGGCGTAGCAGCCGATGCGCAAGCCCTTGGGCAGCGTGGCCGGCACACCGCCATCGCCCTTGCCCGCGACGGTGACGTAGCTGCGGCTGCCGATCCAGCGGCGCTGGATGACGAAAGCGGCGAGCGTGAATCCCAGAAGCACGATCGCCAGCACCGCCGCACGGCCTTGATCATGCGCAGCGCCCACCACCGCAAAGAAGATGTCCGTCGACAGCACGTTGAAGTTGCCGCCCAGCACCAGCGGGTTGGCAAAGTCGGCCATGCTCTCGATGAACGAGATCAGGAAGGCGCTGGCCAGCCCCGGGCGGATCAGCGGCCAGGTGATTGTGCTGAAAGTGCGCCAACGGCTGGCGCGCAAGGTCTGCGAGGCCTCCTCCATGCTCGGGCTGACACCCTGCAGCACGCCGGCCAGGACCAGGAAAGCGATCGGCGTGAAGGCCAGCACTTGCGCGATGGTGATGCCGGCCATGCCGTAGATCCAGCGGCTGCGCGGAATACCGAGATGTTCGGACAAAAGATTGGTGACGATGCCGGCCCGGCCGAACAACAGGATCAGCGCCAGGCCGATGACGAAAGGGGGCGTGATGATCGGCAGGATGGAGAGGCCGCGCAGCAGCCATTTGGCAGGCAGCCTGGTGCGCAACGCAATCAGCGCCAGCGCCAGGCCTAGCGCCGTGCAGAAGAAACCCACCAGCACCGCGATCGCCACCGTATTCCACGCCACGCCGCAGGAACCGTCGTCGTAGAGGCAGCGCAGGCTCCAGATGTTGGCACTGAACAGCTTTTCGGCAAACAGAGCCGGCACGATATTGCCGTCATTGTCCTCGATGGCGGAAGCGAGGATCGACAACAGCGGATAGGCCACGAACAGGATCAGCGAAGCGATCACGATCAGCAGCGAGCCGACGACAAAACGATCGCCTTTGCACCAGCCACGCGCGGCCAGCGCCTCGGCGATGAACATCAGCATCGCCAGCGCGTACAGCACGGCACCCCAGCCGAGCCCCGGCTGCACCGGTCCCGGCGTACTGGCGAGATGCCCGAGCCAGGCAAATCCCCAACCCGAATGGATGATGGAAAAACCCTCGATCACCAGCCAGGCGAGGCCGGCTGCGCCCGCCACCGCCAGGCCGGGGAGGTTCCGGCGCGCGACGAGCCAGCTTGCCAGGAGAAGTGGCAGGATCAAGGGAAGCAGCCACAGCTGACCGTTCAGCGACAGCAGGATGGCTGGTGCCGCCTCCGCCGGACGCGCCAGCCAGTCAAAGGAAAGCAAGCCGCCTTCGACTTTGTACCATGGCAGCACAATGAAGCTCGCCCATGCCAGCGCCAGCCATCCGGCGGCACTGCGCCCCGGGAGGTCATTGGCCATGGGATAGGGCGAAGCCCGTGCCATTCGACATCTTCCTTCGGTATGGTCGGGGTTGCGCCGGCTGCCCCGCAGGCAGCCGGCGGATCGGCCGTACGGACCAGATCAGCCGCCGTTGCGGATCTCATCGGTGAACTTCTTCAACAGCCGCTTGCGCTCCGCTGATGATCCATATTTGGCGAAGTCGTAGTCGATCAGCTTGATCTTGCTGAGGTCCGGCGCCTCGGGCGGCACCGGGGTGCCGGTGTTCGACGGGATCTGGTAGCTGCCGTTCGGAGCCGCCAGTTTCTGCGCGTCTGGCGTCAGCGCCCAGTCGTAGAATTTCCGCGCCTCGTCGATGTGCTTGGCCCCGGCAACAATGCTCATCGACCCGATCTCGAAACCGGTGCCTTCACAGGGCGAGACCACCTTGACGGCCGGGTTCTGCTTGGCGGCGTTGATGACGTCGTGCTGGAAGGAAATGCCGACCAGCGTCTCGCCCTTGCCCACGGCGAGCGCGGGTGCGGCGCCCGCCTTGGTGTATTCGGCGATGTTCTTGTTGAGCTGCTTGAGATAGTCGAAAGCCTTGTCCTCGCCCATCAGTTGCACGATTGTCGCCAGCATCGTCCAGGCGGTACCCGAGGAATTGGGGTCGGCCATCTCGATCTCGCCCTGGAAATCGGGCTTGACCAGATCCGCCCAGCAGGCCGGCGCCGTCAGGCCGCGCTGTTTCAGGTCTTCCTCGTTGTAGCCGTAGCCAAGCGCGCCGAGATAGATGCCGACGGTGCGGTTCTTGGCGCGTTCAGCCTGCCTCAAAGCCCAGTCGCGCAGGTTCGCCAGCTGCGGCGACTTGTATTCCTGGGTGAGACCTTCTTCCGCCGCCTGAAGATGCGGGTCGCCGGTGCCGCCCCACCAGATGTCGGCTTGCGGATTGTCCTTCTCGGCCCGCAGGCGCGCATAGATCTCGCCGGCGCTCATGCGGGTCATGTCGACGCTGACGCCGGTTTCCTTCTGGTAGGTCGTGGCCATGGCCCGGCACCAGGCTTCGTCGACGCCGCAATACATCACGAGGTTGCGATCCGCCGCATGGGCGCCGCCGGCCAGACCGAAAATGGCCAGCACCGCAAGGCCAAGCCACGTCCTGCCTTGTCTGCGATCAAATGGACCTTTCATCGATAATTCCTCCCTTTCATGCTCTCTGGAATTGGTTATTCGTCGTCGAGCGGCACTCCGATCACCTGGGACAATCTCGCCGCCACACCCGGCGCCGCAGCAAGCACCGGATTGCCCTTCGCCATGCCGTCGCCGTCGAGAAAGCGGTTGACGCGCCCGCCGGCTTCCTCGACCAGCAGCAATCCGGCCAGGCAGTCCCATGCATTGATATGAAGCTCGGCATAGGCATCCGAGCGGCCGTCGGCCACATAGGCAAGGCCGAGCGCCCCCGAACCGGAGCGGCGCACATTGGCGCCCAGCGACCAGACCAGGGCCACCTTGTCCAGATAGTCGCGGTTGGGAATCCGCGGCGACCAGCCGAACTCCACGGAGGCGCGGTCGAAGGCCTGGGTGCGCGAAACATGGATCGCCGCGCCGTTGCGCGTCGCACCGTGCCCGCGGCGGGCAAAATAGACCTCCCCGATGGCCGGATTGGCGATGCCGCCGATCTCGCTGCGGCCGTCCTGGACGAAGGCGATCGAAACGCAGAAATGCGGAATGCCGCGCATGAAATTCGCCGTACCGTCGATCGGGTCGACGACCCACATGCGATCAGAGCCGCCGCTGCCACCGGTTTCCTCGCCCAAAAACCCGTCCTCGGGAAAGGCCGCGGCCAACGTCGTGCGGATGTGATGCTCGACCTTGCCGTCGGTCTCGGTCAGGAAATCCTGCGGCCCCTTCATCTCCACAGGCTGCGCGCCGTCGATTTGGCTGTAGCCCTGCATCGCCATGTTTCCCGACGACAAGAGCAGTTGCCGGCAAACATCGGCACGCCTGTCGAGTTCGGCTTCGGACATCCGGCTCGCGTTAGGCTGCACCGCCACGCTGTTCATGCTGTCCGTCCAGACAATGGCAGTTCCGATGCGGTCCGCGAAGAAATGGGCAAGGTAGCCTCCGGCGCCGGCTTCATGCACGGCTGTGCAAAGCTGTTTCATTTACGCATGTGTGTCAAGGGCAGCGGTTACACCTGTGACTGGCTTGCGCTATGCTGCACGTGCGTGCAAAGAATCGAGAAACGCAGCGAGAGTGTGCATGACGACGCCAAGAGGCCGTATTGGCTTTTCCAGTGCCCAGCAGGTCGCGGAGCTTGCCGGCGTTTCGCGCTCGGCGGTATCACGCACGTTCACGCCCGGCGCCAGCGTTTCGGAAGAAACCCGCGAGCGGGTGCTGCTGGCGGCCGAGCAGCTCGGCTATCACGTCAACCACCTGGCGCGCGGCCTGATGCGGGCATCGACGGGCATCGTCTGCCTTGTCGTCGCCGATGGCGACACGCCCTACCAAGCCCGTATCCTGCGGGCGCTGACACAGCATCTGAGGGATGCCGGCAAAGTGGCCATGGTTTTCAACACGTCGGGCCCCAGCCACCATGTCGACCAGGCGCTGCGCAACACGCTGAACTACCGTGCCGATGCGACGATCGTGCTGTCCGGCACGCCGCCGCAGGAGCTGATCCGAACCTGCCTCGAGAACGGGCAGCGCCTGATCCTGATCAATCGCGACGACCGGTTCGACGGGCCGCATAACATCGGCGTGGACAACGCCGCCGCCGCCGAGGCGGCACTTCACGCCTTTCTTCGTGCCGGTTGCACCAGGCCTGCCCTGGTGACGTCGGCAGCCGGCACGCCCAGTCTGGTGGCGCGCGAGACGGCGTTTCTTGCCGCAGCGCGCAAGGAAGGACTGGAGGTGATCCAGTGGCGCGAGGGCCGCACGGGTTATGCGACCGGGGCAGAAGGCGCAAGGCGCCTGCTTTCGGGCCGGCAGCGACCGGATGCGGCATTCTGCGTGACCGACCTGATCGCCTGCGGTTTTCTGGACGCGGCGCGCCACGAGTTCGGCGTCGACGTCCCGCGCGATCTCTGCGTCGCCGGCTTCGACGACATCGAGCAGGCTGACTGGGCTTCCTACCGGCTGACGACCTTTGCGCCGCCGATTGAGGAGATCGCCACGCACGCCGTGCGACTGGCCGCCGGTTCGCGCGAGGAAGCAGGCGCCGGCAGTCGCCTGACCTGCCACGCGCCGATGGTCTGGCGCGGCACTGTGAGGCCAGGTCGGGGCTGATGCCGATCGGACTATAGTCCCGGTCGGTGAGCGTCTCGTGTGCTAGATCGCAATGCTGCCGATCGCGGCATCGACGGCGTCGCCCAAACGGTCGACGATGATATCGACCGTGCCGTCGTCGACGATGAATGGCGGTGCAAGCAGGACGTGATCGCCAGCCCGCCCATCGACGGTGCCGCCCATCGGATAAACCATCAACCCCCGCTGCATCGCTTCCGATTTTATCCGGGCATGGACCTTCAGGCGCGAATCGAACGGGGCCTTGGCCGAGCGATCCGCGACAAGTTCGATGCCCTGGAAAAGGCCGCGCCCGCGAATGTCCCCGACATGGTGATGGTTGCCGAAGCGCTCACGCAGCCGTCGTTCGAGCGTGGTGCCTCGCGCCGCGACATTGGCAAGCAGACCATCACGCTCGATGACCCGCTGCACGGCGAGGCCGGCCGCACAGGCGAGCGGATGACCGATATAGGTGTGACCGTGCTGGAAGTCGCTGCCTTGCGAAAAGGCATCGAATATCCGGTCGGATGCCAGCACCGCCCCAAGCGGGGCATAGCCGCCGCCGAGCCCTTTGGCGATCACCATGATGTCGGGTGCGACGCCTTCCTGCTCGCAGGCATGCAGTGTTCCGGTACGACCCATGCCGCACATGACTTCGTCGAGGATGAGCAGCACGCCGTGGCGATCGCAAATCTCGCGGATGCGCCTGAAATAACCGGGTGCGGGTGGCACGGCGCCGAGAGTCGCTCCAACCACTGTCTCGGCGACAAAAGCAATGACCGTTTCCGGCCCGAGTTCCTGCAGCTTCGTCTCAAGCGCATCGGCGGCGCGCAGCCCGTAGGCCTCGCTGCCTTCATCCGGCCGCTGATGCCGATAGGCATAGCATGGTTCGATATGATGGTTTTCGATCAGCATGGGCTCGAACGGCGCCTTGCGCCAGGCGTTGCCTCCCACCGAAAGCGCGCCCAGCGTATTGCCATGATAGCTCTGCTGACGGGCCACGAAGCGGCGGCGCTGCGGCTCGCCGCGCTCGACGAAATATTGCCGCGCCATCTTCAGGGCGGTCTCGATGCCTTCCGATCCTCCGGAGACGAAATAGACGTGATGAAGATCGCCCGGCGCGTGAGCGGCAAGTTCGTCCGCCAGTTCCTCCGCCGGCCGGGTGGTGAAGAAGCTGCTATGCGCATAGGCGAGCCGGTCGAGTTCGGCATGCATCGCGGCAAGAACAGCCGGATGCTGATGGCCAAGGCATGAGACGGCCGCACCGCCGGAGGCGTCGATATAGCGGCGTCCCTTGCTGTCGATGACGGTGACGCCATCGCCGCCGACGGCAACGGGATAGTCGTGGTGGATCTGGCGATGGAGGATATGCGTCATGACCGTTGCCTGGTTTCGTAGATATGGGTGGAAAGGGTGTCGAACTGACGTTCCACGTCGCGCATGGCGGCCAGCGCGCGATCGCCGGCGGCGGCCGCCAGGATCGCGGCCAGCGTTTCGGCGATGGCAAAGGCCGGTGCCATGGTGTGGAAAAAGGACGGGCTCTCGGTCGGCACGATGATGACGGCGCCCGCCCGGTTGACGAGCGGAGAGACCACGCTGTCGGTAATCGCCACGATTTCGAGCGCGCGGCTGCGTGCATAATCGACGAGTTCGACGGCGGCGCGCGTATAGGGCTTGACGCTGATCGCCAAAAGCACGTCGCCCGCTCCCGATTCCCACAAAGGATCAGGTCCGGTTCCGCCGACGCCGTCAAGCAGACGCACCGCGCCGCCGGCGAGGCCATAGACGTAGGCGAAATGGCAGGCGACGGGGTAGCTCGACCGATAGCCCAGCGCATAGATGCGCTTGGCGCCTGCCAGCACCGAGGCTGCCCGGGTCACCGCCTCCAGCGTCGCCGGATCGCAAAGCTTCGCCATATGGCGCTCGAGCGTTTCGGCCAGCTCGAAGGCCAGCGCGCCGTCTCCTCCGCGCTTGCGCCGCGCCATCAATGCTTCGGCCTTGCCCAAGAACTCCTTCTCGCCGCGGCGAAGTTGCTCGGCGTAGAGGTCGCGCAGGCTATCGTAGCCGTCGAAGCCCATGCGCTGGGCAAGCCGCGTCATCGATGCCGGGGTCACCCCGGCGCGCTGCGCCTGGACGCGCATCGACAGGAGGGCAACGTCACGCGGATTGTCGAGCACCCATTGCGCCGCCGCGCGAAGCTGGCGCGGCATCGTCTCGAAACTCTCGAGCAGGCGCGAGCGGAAGGCGGGTTCCAACATGGCGCGAATTTACGCCGGCCGTTGACGAGCTGCAATGAATATTTCAATCTGCCAGAAATGAGCGTAGTGTTTCATTCAATCAGAAAACAAGAACAGGGGAAATTCGCATGAAACAGACCATATCCAGTCATTTGGGAGCGCTGGCGGCACTCGCGCTGGCTTCCTTGCCGTTCGCAGCCGCACCGGCTCTGGCCGAGGATCCAATCGCGCTAGGCTGGGTGGGGCCGCTGTCGCCGCCCGGCAACTATTCCGGCGGCCAGGAAATGCAATGGGCGGTGCAGCTCGGAGTTGACGAGGTCAACAAGGCCGGCGGCGTGCTCGGCCGTCAGCTGAAGGTGAGCTACGAGGACACCAAAGGGCAGCCGGCCGACGGCAGCGCGGCGGCGGTTCGGCTCATCACCAAGGACAACGTCGCCGCAATCTTCGGCGAATTCCATTCCTCGGTCGCCCTCGCCGAAATCGAGGAGGCGCACAAATACGGCGTCGCCTGGGTCGGTACAGACGTATGGGCGGATGCCATCACGGCCAAGCAGTATCCGGAAGTCTATCGTCTCGCTCCGGCCAACTCGCTCGTTTACGTTAAGGCAGCCGACTGGACGGTCGAGCAAGGTTTCAAGAACATCGCCATCATCGCCGAAAACACGGACTTCGGCCAGGGCGGGGCCAAGGTCATCGCCGATGAGCTGAAGGCCAAGAACGTCCCCTATACGCTGGCAACGATCGACCTGAACCAGCAGGATTTCACGCCCGCGCTGCTGCGCCTGATGAACCAGAGCCCGAAGCCTGATGCGATCCAGATGGTGATCGCCGGACAGGCGCAGTATCAGCTGGTCAAGCAGGCCTGCCAGCTCGGCCTCGCACCGACTGCCGAAACGGCCCTCATCGGCTCCTCGGGTCTGCTGCAGAAGGAAGTGTGGGAAGTCGACGGCGAATGCGCCAACAATCTTCTCATCGTCAACGTCGCGCAGCCCAAGTCGCAATGGAACGACAAGGCCAAAGCATTCGTGAAGGCGTTCACCGAACGCTACAATAGGGCACCGACCGGCGTGGCCATGGAGGCCTATGACACGTTCGGTGTCGTCGTCGAAGCGATCAAGAAGGCAGGCTCGGCTGACCGCGCGGCGATCGTGAAGGCACTGGAAGAGATCAAATATGAAGGGGTGAACGCCACCTACACCTTCCCGACCACCAAATCTCCCGACTGGGCTTTCCATCAGTTCGTCGACGTGCCGTTCACGATCATCCAATACACGGCCGTGAACCAGGCGCCGGAGGATGCTGCGATCGTCTATCCGAAGAAGTGGGCCACCACCGACAAGGTCATGCCCGGCAAATGAACGGCACGCCGGCGGCTCCATAGCCGCCGGCGGCCGCTTCACTGGACAGGCGGCCGACAACGAGGTGATGTGAACCCATGAGCTATTTCCTCCTCCTGGCCGTCAACGGCCTGGTCATCGGCCTCATTTTCGCGCTGACGGCGGCGGGGCTCACTTTGGTCTTCTCGGTGTTGAAGGTCGTCAATTTCGGCCATGGATCGCTCTATATGCTGGGCGGCTATGCGTCCTACTACATCATCGCCTGGTTCCATGCGCCGCCGCTTGTCGGTGTCGCCGGCGCGATGGTGGCCCTGTTCATCTTCGGCGTGCTCTTCGAGAGGCTCGTCATAGCGCCGATGTATACCGACAAGGTCGAGCGCAAGGACGAATACGCCATTATCGTCACCTTCGGCCTCACCATTCTGATCACCAATCTCGGCCTTGTCGTCTTCGGTCCCTTCGCCAAGGCGCCGCCGTCCTTCATGACAGGAGCGCTGATCCTCGGTCCGTTGATCCTGCCTTACGACCGGCTGATCGCTGCGGTCGCTGCCGTCGTCCTGCTTGTCGGTCTGACGCTTTTCCTGAAGCGCACCTCGCTTGGCCAGGCACTCGATGCGGTGAGCCAGAGCCGCGAGTCCGCCGCGGTCATCGGTATCGATCCACGCCGCATGTACACCATCGCTTTCGGCATCGGCTCGGCGCTTGCCGGCGGGGCAGGGGCGTTGATCGCGCCGATCTTCGCCCTGTCGCCGTCGATGGGTGAGTTGCCGGCCGTGCAGGCCTTCATCATCATCGTGCTCGGCGGCATGGGTTCCGTCGGCGGAAGCATTACCGGCGGCATCCTGCTCGGCCTGGTGCAAGGGCTGGGTGTCGGCTATCTGCCGGATCCCAATCGCGCGCTTGCCTATACGCAGGCGTTCGGAGCGCTGCTGCTCGTCATTGCGTTGCTCTTCCGGCCGACCGGCCTGTTCGGCCGCTCGCATCTGCGGCTGGAATAGGGGCACGGCAATGATCCGTCCAACATTCTCGCAATCGGCTCAGGCGATTCTGCTCGTGGTGGCGTTGCTGGTGCCGCTCGGCGTCGGACCATACTGGACCCACGTCGGCGCCATCGCCTGGTACTATGCGCTGCTTGCCGCGAGCTGGGCGCTGCTTGCCGGTTTCGCCGGTCAGTTCTCCTTCGCCCATGTGGCTTTTGCCGCGCTGGGCGGATATGCCTCGGCCTTGTTCGTTGGCCAGATCGGCATGCCGCTGCCGCTTGCCATTCTTGCCGCCATCGCTCTTGCCGTCGTGGCCGGCGCCCTGATCGGCGCGCTCGTCCTGAGGCTTTCCGGGCCTTATCTGGCCCTCTTCACGCTTGCCATTTCGGAAATCTTCCGCCTCGTGCTGGTCGCGGAGGAGGACATCACACGCGGCATGCTGGGCTTGCCGGTGCCCGGCCTCTTTTCCGGTCGATCGGACCTGCCTTATTACTATTTCGGTCTTGCGCTCGTCGTCCTGGCGGTATTGGGAATGAATGCCTTGTTGGCGACCCGCGTCGGTCTTTTTCTGCGTGCCATCCGGGAAGACGAGGGCGCCGCGCGCGCCAGCGGCGTGGATACCACGCGCTACAAGATCCTCGTCTTCGTGGTAACCAGCGTGATCGCGGCGATAGCCGGCATTTATTACGGCCATTTCATCGGCATCCTGACGCCCAACATGGCTATCCTGCCGGAGATGGGTCTGGTTATCGCGATGGCGGTGATCGGCGGCATCGAAAGCCTGCCCGGCGCCGTGGTCGGTGCAGTCGTCGTCTTCCTGCTTTCCGAGACGCTGCGGTCCTACGGCGAATGGCGTTTCGTGCTGATGGGTCTGGCGCTTATCCTGGTGCAACGCTTCGCGCAGAACGGCCTGTATCCGATGGTCGAAAACTGGGCGCGCTTCCGCGCGCGGCCACGGGAACAAGCGCCTGTTCCAACTGCTACCACCGAGGAACCCCATGCCGGTTGAGAAGGACACCGCTTTTTTCTCGATCAGTGGTCTTGCCAAGCATTTCGGCGGCATCCATGCCGTCGAAGGCTTATCCTTTGCCTTGGCCCGCGGCGAAATTGTCGGGTTGATCGGTCCCAACGGCTCGGGAAAGACAACCACCATCAACATGGTGACGGGCGCGCTCAAACCCGACGGCGGTGCCATCCTCGTCGAGGGCACCGATATGGCGCGCTCGCCGGCCAATCTTTTCGCGCGCCGCGGTGTTGCCCGTACTTTTCAGGTTCCCCGCCTGTTCCGCCGCATGACCGTCCTGGAAAACCTGATCGTGCCGGCGCTTTCCGATCCGGCGGAACGGCGCGCCGCGGCAGAGGACCGCGCCCGTGGGGTTCTTGCTTTCCTGAGGCTCGACCATCTCGCCGACAGTTATGCAAGAGCGCTTTCCGGCGGCCAGCAGAAGCTGCTGGAACTCGGCCGGGCGTTGATGCTCAAACCGAGATTGCTGCTTCTGGACGAGCCCTTCGCCGGCGTCCACCCGCGCCTGCTGGAGGAGATCATCGAGCACATAAGGAGCCTCAATCGCGACGGTCACACCATCGTCGTTGTCGATCACAACCTCGAGGCTATCCAGTCGGTCGTAACGCGCGTCATGGTGATGGCGCGGGGGCGCAAGATCGCCGACGGCGCGGTCGCCGAGGTGCTGCGCAATCCCGAGGTCGTGCACGCCTATACGGGATCCCGCGCAACGCATCGGGAAGCACGATGATGGAAACCGCTTCCCTGCCATCGACCCCGCCGCTGATCGCCTGCGAGAACCTTGTCGCCGGCTATACGCGCGACATCGACATATTGCGCGACGTTTCGGTCAGAGCCTGGTCTGGCAGCATTTCCTGTGTGGTCGGGCCGAACGGCACGGGCAAATCGACGCTTCTCAAGGCGTTGTTCGGCTTCCTGAAACCGAGTGCCGGCCGGGTGCTTCTGCGAGACGTGGACATCACCGGAAACCCGCCCTTCCGGATGCTGGGCCTTGGCCTGGCCTACCTGCCGCAGCGGCCGAGCCTCTTTCCTCATCTCTCGGTCGAATCGAACCTGAAACTCGGTCTCTGGCATGCCAGGCCGAAGAAGACGGTGCTGACCGAGAAACTGGAACATGTCTATGAGCGGTTTCCCGTCGTTCGGGAGAAACGCACGCAGCCTGCCGCCCAGCTCTCGGGAGGCCAGCAGCGACAGGTCGAGATCGCACGCAGCCTGATGGCCGATCCGTCGGTCTACCTGATCGACGAACCGACCGCCGGCGTCGATCCGCAGACCAGCGAGACGATCTACGACATCGTCCGCGATCTTGCCCGCGAACTCGGCAAGGCCGTGCTGCTGGTCGACCAGGATATTCGCGCCGCGCTTGCCATCACCGACTACGTCTATGTGGTCAAGAACGGCACGGTTTTTTCCGAAGGCGCGCGCGCGGATTTCGGTGCCGACACCGACGCTCTTGTCGCACGTTGGCTGTATGCGAGCGGTGAATGAACGGGCAGCTTACGGCGTGGCGTAGCCCGGCGGCTGTTCGAACAGGCCGCCGCGCCGAATCTCGAGCGCCCGCCCGATCCTCAGCGCCAGCGGATCCTGGAAGCGGCGAACCGCGATCTGCAATCCTGCGGGCAGACCATTGACGAGACCGATGGGGACGCTGAGCGCTGCCATGTCGAGGAGGTTCACCATGCGGGTAAACGTCCCAAGCGGCGTCGTTGTCTCATCGATGTCGGCCAATGGCGGCGCGGTAATCGGCGCCGTTGGCGTCAGGAACGCATCGGCGCCTTCGAGATCGCGATGAAACTCGATCTGCGCGGCTCGGCGCCTTGCAATCAACTCGTGATAAGCGGCGAGGCCGATTTCCCTGCCCTTGAGAACCCGCATGCGGATCGCCGTGCCGACGCCGCTGTCCGCGGGTTCCACGTAACGGCCGAGATGATGCCAGGCTTCGACGGCCATGATGTCGCCGGCCAGGGCCTTGTAGGTGTCGTAAGATTGCGGCATCGGCATCCGATCGACATTGGCACCGAGCGCCTCCAGTTCAGCGACGGTGGAGTCGAAGCGGTCCAGGATGCCGGGGTCTACGCCGGCAAGGTCCACGGCCGAGGGGATGCGCAGGCGAAGGCCCGATATGCTCCGCTCGAGCCCGTCGAGCGGCGAGGTCGGCGCCACGCCAAAGGTGGCCGGATCGCCGGGATCGGGACCCTCGAGCGCGGCCAGCAGAAGGGCTGCATCCTCCACCGACCGGGTCATGGGACCGATGCTGTCGAAGGACATGGCAAGCGGCAGCAAGCCGCCGCGCCCGATAAGGCCGAAGGACGTCTTCAGGCCCACGATTCCGCACATGGCGGACGGATTGCGGATAGAGCCCGTAGTGTCGGTGCCGAGCGCGACCGGCACCAGTCCGGCGGCGACGGCCACGCCCGAACCGCTCGACGATCCGCCCGGCGCGCGCGGGATGGCGCTGTCACGCGGGTTCAGGGGCGTGCCGGCGACCGGGTTGGTCCCCCAACTGCCAAAAGCAAATTCCACGGTGTGCACCTTGCCCAGCAGGATCATCCCGGCCGCGATAAGGCGTTCGATTGCCGTTGCCGTGGCGGTTGCGAGTTCGCCCGCAAGCGCTTTCGAGCCTGCCAGGGTCGGATAGCCTTCGACGTCAAGCAGGTCCTTGGCCGCGAAAGGGATACCGTCCAGCGGCCCTTTCGAGACGCCGCGACGGCGACGCTCGTCGGCTTCGCCGGCGGCCTGGAGCGCAGCCTCAGGAAACAGCCGGACGAACGCATGCAGCGAATTGTCATGAACGTCGACACGATCCAGCGCGCGCCGGACGATCTCGGTCGAGGATGTGTTGCCATCGGCGAGCGCGCGGCTGAGTTCGGCGGCGGTGGCGAAGGCGGAAATCCCTTGGGCGGTGGCGTTCATGCTGTCCTACCTGTGCGAGTCGGTGAAATGAAGCATGGAAAACCTCGTTGCGGGAGAGCCAATTGGGCCCGGAGATGAAATTGAAGCCGTTGCTGATCATGGTTGCGCCGAACGGAGCGCGCAGAACGAAGGCCGATCATCCGGCTCTGCCGATGACCGCCGACGAACTTGCCGAAACGGCGAGGCAGTGTCTCGCTGCCGGCGCCGCCGCCATCCATGTGCATGTCCGCGATGCTTCAGGCCGGCACACGCTTGACGCCGCGCTTTACCGGGATGCCATCGCGGCGATCCGGGAGCGGACGCAGGGCGTCATGGCGATCCAGATCACGACCGAAGCGATCGGGCTCTATTCGCCACGCGAACAGATGGACCTTGTTCGGGCGCTTCATCCGGTTTCCGTCTCGATCGGCTTGCGTGAGATAATCAGCGATGGCGAGGCGGAGCCGGCCCGCTTCTTCGCGTGGGCCGGTCGGGAAGGCATCGCGGTCCAGCACATTCTCTATGATCGGGCCGATCTCGACCGTTTCATCGATCTGCGGCGGCGAGGCATTCTGGCGGAGCCCACAAGCCCCCGGCTGCTGTTCGTCCTTGGACGCTATGCCGCCGATCAGGAAAGCCGGCCCGAAGACCTCGATGTCTTCCTTGAAGGGCTCGATGCGCATGGTCTTGAAGGCGCCGTATGGTCGGTCTGCGCCTTCGGACGGGGCGAGACCTTGGCGCTGACGGCGGCGATCGCGGCGGGAGGGCACGTGCGGGTCGGCTTCGAGAACTCTCTCTGGCACGCCGATGGCAGCCTCGCCCGCGACAATGCCGAACGGGTCGCGGCAATCGTCGAAGCCGCTGGCCGCACGGGGCGCCCGATTGCTTCTGCCGCGCAGGCGCTTGATATTCTCGGAATTGCCCGCCAGCAGTGAGGGCCCGCGCGCCTTGTTAGGGGATCGGCCGCGCGCCTGCAAATTCGCCAGGGTAGGACGGGCACGGTCTCGAACGGACCCGTCATATCCTTGCATCCAAATCGGGCGGCTTGCCTTGCGAGCCGTCTTCCTTGTGCGTTTTATCGCGGATGGCCCGGAACAATGGCCCCGATGAGGGGTTTGGTCGCGACATAGCGAGCGACGGAGCCAGCGATGTCCGAGCATGTTCCCCCAAACTCCTCCAGTCTCAGCAGACGAAGCTTTATGACCGCGACCGTCTCCGCGGCTGCGGTGACTCCGCTTCTGGCCTCGACAGCCAGGTCCGAGGAGCCTCCGGCTGCTGCCGCCAAGCCAACCGAGCCTGTCATGACAACACTGACCATCAACAAGCAGCCATACAATCTGGCGCTCGACAGCCGAACCAGCCTGCTCGACGCCTTGCGCGACCATGTCGGCCTGACGGGCACGAAGAAAGGTTGCGATCATGGCCAATGCGGTGCCTGTACGGTGCTGGTCGATGGCCATCGCGTGCTCTCCTGCCTCAGCTTCGCGGTGATGAACGAGGGCAAGGCGGTAACCACCGTCGAAGGGTTGGCGTCGACGGATGGCGGCCTGCATCCGATGCAGCAGGCCTTCATCGATCACGATGCGTTCCAGTGCGGCTATTGCACGCCCGGCCAGATCATGTCCGCGATCGGCTGCGTCCACGAAGGACATGCCGGTTCAGAGGACGACATTCGCGAATATATGAGCGGCAACCTTTGCCGATGCGCGGCATACCCGAACATCGTCGCGGCAATCGTCCAGGCCCGCGACCAGATCAGGAGGGCCTGAGATGCATCCTTTCGTCTATGAGAGGCCCGCCAGCCTCTCCGCGGCGGTCGCCGTCGCCTCGCGGTCGGCCACCAGGCATCCGCCGACGCAAGCCCCCGCGCAGTTCATTGCCGGTGGCACCAATCTCGCCGACTATATGAAACTCGGCGTCGCCCGGCCGGAACGCTTGCTCGATTTGAACGGTCTCTCCGAACCGGCATTGCGGCGGATCGAGACCGGTGGTGAGGGTCTGCGCCTTGGCGCTCTTGTGCGGATGGGCGACGCGGCCGAGAATGCCGAGATCAAGCGTCGGTATCCGGTGATCGCGGAGAGCCTGCAACTGGCGGCAAGCGGCCAGCTGCGCAACATGGCAAGCCTTGCCGGCAACATCCTGCAGCGGACCCGCTGCGAATATTTCCGCGAAACCTCATGGCCGTGCAACAAGCGCGAGCCAGGCTCGGGCTGCGCCGCGATGGAGGGGTTCAACCGCCAGCATGCCGTGCTGGGGACCAGTGAGAACTGCATCGCGACCTATCACGGTGACTTTGCCCAGGCCCTGATCGCGCTTGACGCCACGGTTCATGTCCAAGGCCACAACGGGCGGCGAAAGATTCCGTTTGCCAGCCTGCATCGCCTGCCCGAGGACAGCCCTCACATCGAGACCGACCTGGCACCCGACGAGATCGTCACCGCCATAGAGGTGCCCGCCGGCGCATGGACCAGGCGTTCGCGCTATCTCAAGATCCGCGATCGGCAATCCTATGCGTTTGCCCTTGCATCGGCCGCGGTCGCCCTCGACCTCGACGGCGAGACCGTGAACGAGGCGCGCATCGCGCTTGGCGGCGTGGCGACCGTACCCTGGCGGGCAAGAGCGGCGGAGGAGATCCTGCGCGGCAAGGTGCTCGACGAGGCAGCGGCGGCCGAGGCCGCCGAAGCCGCGTTCGCCGAGGCCCAGCCGCGTCGGCACAACGCATTCAAGATAGAACTCGGCAAGCGAACCTTGATCAGGGGGCTGCTCGAAACCCGTGACATGAAGGTGTGATCATGAACGTCGCCGCTCCACAGCCGAAGGAAAACATGGGACAGCCGCTGCCGCGTATCGATGCGCGGCTGAAAGTGACCGGCCAGGCCGAATACGCGGCGGATCTCCCGGCCGCCAACATTGCGCACGCCGTGCTCGCGACGAGCAGCATCGCCAAGGGCAAGGTCGCCAGGCTTTACCTGGATGACGCGCGCTCGGTGCCCGGCGTCCTCGACATCGTCACCTATGGCGACCTCGACAAGGTCGAGACGCCGAAATTCGGAAATACCGGCGCGAGTTCTATCGGGCCGCTGCATGACAAGGCGATCTTCCATGACGGTCAGATCATTGCGCTGGTGGTCGCCGAGACCTTCGAAGCAGCCGAGGAGGCGGCGCAAAGGATCCGCGCGGACTATGCCGAGGAAAAGCCGACCGCCAGTTTCGACATGCCGGGGACAAAGACCATCGACGCCGCCGGCAAAAGCCCGTTGTTCAAGGAGGACGTCAAGGCCGGCGATTTCGATGCCGCGTATGAATCGGCCCCGATGAAGATCGATGCGCGGTATTCGACGCCGACCCAGCATCACAACCCGATAGAGCTGTTCTCGACCACCGCTGTTTGGCATGGCGACCAACTCACCGTTTACGAGCCCTCCCAGAACGTGACCGGCTGGAAAGTCGAGTTGGCGCGGCAATTGAGGCTCGACCCAGCGAATGTGCGCATCGTCTGCCCTAACGTAGGCGGCGCATTCGGCTCGAAGGGGCCGATGACGGCGCGAACGGCCATCGTGGCTGTGGCCGCCAGGCGGCTTGGCCGGCCGGTGCGCTGTGTGGTCAGCCGCATGCAGGCGTTCGGCACCCAGACCTATCGGGCCGAAACCCGGCACCGCATCCGCATCGGCGCCGGCAAGGACGGCCGCATCACTGCTTTCGGCCATGAAGGCTGGGAGGTGACCTCGAGACCCGATTCCTATGTCGTCGGCGGGACTTCGGCCACCGGTCGCATGTATGCTTATGGCTCGGTGCTGACGCATGTCTCGCTGGTGCAGGCGGATCGCAACACGCCCGGTTATATGCGCTCGCCGCCCGAGACGCCCTACGTCTATGCCCTCGAGAGCGCCATGGACGAAATGGCCGTCGCACTCGGCATGGACCCGATCGAATTTCGCCGGATCAACGAGCCCCAGAAGGAGCCGATCGGCGGCAAGCCGTTCTCCAGCCGGTCGCTAATGAAATGCTACGATCAGGCCGCTGATGCCTTCGGCTGGACGAGACGGGATGCGAAAGTCGGCTCGATGCGCGACGGCGACTGGCTCGTCGGCATGGGCTGTGCGACGGCAGTCTACCCGACCGCTGCCGCGCCATGCGCGGCCCGCGTGCGCCTGACCGCCGAAGGAGACGTGCGCGTGCAGTGCGGCTCGCATGAAATCGGCACAGGTGTGCGAACCGTTGCCGGCCAGATGGCGGCGGAACGTCTCGGTGTCGACATCGGCAAGGTCGCCGTCGAGATGGGCGACAGTGCCTTGCCGCCGGCGCCGGTATCGGGAGGTTCGATTTCCACTGCCAGCGTCTGTTCGGCCGTGCTCAAGGCGTGTGATGCTGTGCGCACGAAATTGTTCGCCGCAGCGGTCGCGGAGGGTGGCCCTCTTGCAGGCTCGCACAATGAGGAACTGGACCTCCACGAGGGACGGATCCTCACCAAGGGCGGGGCGTCGGCAAGCACCGCCGATATATTCAAGGCCATGCAGGTAGGCGCCATCGAGGAATATGCCGAATTCGCGCCGAAGGGCTCGACCCCCGAAGCGCTCAAAAAACTCTATGCCGGCCAGTCGGAATTCCATGGCGGCGAGTCCGACGCGGATTCGGTGAAATATGCGTTCGGGGCCGAATTCGTGGAGGTGCACATCAACAGCTACACGCGCGAAATCCGTGTGCCGCGCATTGTCGGTGCGTTCGCCGCCGGGCGCATCATGAACACGCGCACCGCGCGCAGCCAGCTGATGGGAGGCATGATCTGGGGCATTGGCCAGGCCCTGCATGAGGCGACCGAGATCGATACCCGCTATGCCCGCTATGTGAACCGCGACCTGCAGGATTATCTGGTCCCGGTGAATGCCGATGTCAGGGACCTTGACGTCATACTGGTTCCGGAGATCGACCATGAGGTCAATCCGGCTGGTGTGAAGGGCCTGGGCGAACTCGGCAATGTCGGCACCGCCGCTGCCGTCGCCAGCGCTGTCTACCACGCGACCGGCAAGCGGATCCGCGACTTGCCGATCAGAATTGACGATCTGATCGTTTGAGGACCGAGACAAAGAGGATTGCTCCGCCGCAACAAGCGTGGGTTTGTCCTCGCCCAGTTTCACTGCCTTGCGGATCGGGATGCTGATGCGTCAGGAACCGACTGTTTCATGCCAGGGTGATCCGGAACAGCCGGAACCCTTCCCGCCCCATCGAACGGAACTGACCGTAGGAGCGCTCAGCCTTGGCCGCGCAGGATGCTGACGACGAGCAGCGTCAGCGCCGTATTCCACAGCGCCTGCTCGGCCCGGTATTTGCACCGGCAGCCACCACGCCCTGCGCTTGGTCGATGGCGTGTCCCAGCAGGCGCGGAATGAAAAGCTGCAGCGTCGCGGCGATGAAGGTCGAGACGATGGTGATGGCGACCTGCCAAGGGTGGCGCAGCGTCATGCGCATGATACGCAGCAAGGTGCCAGGGCCCTTGCCCCAGGAGGCTTGCGCCACATGGGCAAACGATTTGCCGCGCCCCGCCGCGCTGCCGATTGCTTGCGTGTTCAAGGACCTATCCAAACCGATCCGGACTTTAGCCCGGACGAATGAAACAGACTCAAATTCAAGTGCCACGATGTTACGCGCCTCCCGCGCGGCCGTTCAAGGGCCAATGACAGCTTCGCGCTGTGCCTGAAATGACACGCCGCTGTTTCGCGCAATGATCGCGCTCATCGTCAGGCTGCCCGCCCAAATAGAAAAATTGTTCGTCCCGGCGGCATCGAAAAGCCGATCGTTCCTTTCCCGGCGCACTGAACTCCGTGAGATTTGGGGCATCGATGGCGGCTTCGGCCGCTGGAAAAGGAGCAGCACATCCACGGGCCCGGCTTTCCGGGCGAAGTTTTCAAGCAGCACCCGGAAAGAACCCGGAAAGGAGCTGACATGCCCAGAATAGTGCCCGTGCTCGATCTGAGCCGTCTCGAACAAGGCGCGTCGGAGCGCCGGACGTTTCTGGCGGATCTGCGCTCCGCCTCGCGCGATATCGGTTTTTTCTATTTGGCGGGCCACGGCATCCCATGGGCCGACATCAGCGAGACGCTCGCCGCTTCGCGGCGTTTCTTTGCCTTGCCGGAAGCCGACAAGCTGTCGATAGAGATGGTCAATTCCTCGCAGTTCCGCGGTTATACCCGCGCTGGCGGCGAACTGACCAAGGGCAAGGCCGACTGGCGCGAGCAGCTCGACATCGGCGTCGAGCGCCCGCCCATCGCGCAAGGCCCGGGAATTCCTGCCTGGACGCGGCTGCAGGGGCCGAACCAGTGGCCGTCGGCGTTGCCGGAGCTGAAGCCGGCGCTGCTGGCCTGGCAGGCGAAGGCGACGGCCGTGGCCATTCGTCTGCTCAAGGCCTTCGCGCTGTCGCTCGACCAGGCCGAGGACGCTTTCGATCCGATCTATGGCGGCGAACCCAATCATCGCATGAAGATCGTGCGCTACCCCGGCCGCGAAGCGACCGGCGGCGACCAGGGCGTCGGCGCGCATAAGGATGGCGGCTTCCTGACGCTGCTGCTTCAGGATGACAACAAGGGCCTCCAGGTCGACTATGACGGAAGCTGGGTGGACGTGGATCCGATTCCCGGAACGCTCGTCGTCAACATCGGCGAGCTGCTGGAGCTCGCCTCGAACGGCTATTTGAAAGCCACCGTGCATCGCGTCGTGACGCCGCCCGCCGGCGTTGAACGCATCTCGGTGCCGTTCTTCTTCAGCGCCAAGCTCGATGCCACGATACCGCTGCTCGAGCTTCCCGAGGAACTGGCGGAGCAGGCGCGCGGGCCGGCCAGCGATCCCGACAATCCGCTGTTTCGCGATGTCGGAACCAATGTGCTGAAGAGCAGGCTGCGCTCCCATCCCGACGTTGCGCGGCGTCATTATGCCGATCTGTTTGAGCCCGAGACCCGGGCAGGCTGAGCCATTCGGCAGGTAGAAATTTTTGTAGGGCAGCAAAATTTTAGAATTCTATTCGTCGCCAGAGCGCGAAAATGGGCTCAAGATAAAATTATCGTTCGAGGTTTCCTCCCATTCCTCCGAACGGTGTTCCCCTCTGAAGGTTATGACCTTCTTTCTGGCCGGGCCGTCTTCGCGCCCGGCCATTTTTCTCTGCCGGGAACAGTTTTTGCGGCCTGGGAAGCGCGCCACGACGATACGCGATTTTCTTGGAAATGCTTTCTCTTGCGTTCCACTTGGGAAGGCGCAAACCCTGTCCAATCCAGTCACCACCGCGAAAGAGAGATGCTCATGACATCCAATGTCGCCGTCATTGCCGGAGCGGGATCCGGATTGAGCGCCTCGCTTGCGTGCCTTCTCGCAAGGGAAGGTTTTCGTGTCGTGCTGGCCGCCCGCAACGTCGAGAAGCTCGACCCGTTGCTGGCGCAGACCGGCGCCCAAGCCGTGGCAACTGATGTCTCCGATGCCGCGTCGGTGCAGCGCCTGTGCGAGGTCGCTGACAAGGCCGGCCCGCTGTCGCTCGTGGTCTTCAATGCCAGCGGACGCGCCCGTGGCCCGATAGCCGAACTCGATCCAGAGGCTGTCAGGCAGGCCTTGCTGGTGGGGGCCTATGGCGGCTTCCTGGTTGGCCAGCAAGCGGCCAACCGGCTGCTTTCGCAAGGCTCGGGCTCGATCTTCTTCACCGGCGCGACGGCAAGCGTCAAGGGATTCGCCGGCTCGGCCGGTTTCGCGATGCCCAAATTCGGCTTGCGTGGACTGGCGCAATCCATGGCTCGCGAACTGGCTCCCAAGAACATCCATGTCGCGCATTTCGTCATCGACGGCGCCATTGCCTCGACCGCGCCGGGAGGGGCCCCCGATCCGCAGGATCGACGGCTATCGCCGGACGCGATCGCCGAGGCCTATCTCGGCATCCATCGCCAGAACCGCAGCGCCTGGACCTGGGAACTCGAGCTCAGGCCCTGGGTCGAGACCTTCTGATCGGCACGGCGACCTATGCGGCTTTCGCGGGGCTTCCATGCAAGGCCGCGGGGAGAGTCGACATTGCATGGGGATGTCACTATATAGCGGCGGCTTCGATGGCTTGTGCCTGGAAACGGCAACGTCATCGGGCAGCTGTTGTGACAGCCATTGAGATGCAAACGGACCTGAAAACCGTAAGAAGCAAGTAGAAGCAGCCTCTCGAGGCGGGACAGGATTCCCGCCAAACGATACCCGCCCCCCAGAAACAGAAAATGTTCTTCAATCCTCTATTTCCTTTGGCTCTGTGGACCTTGGACGACATCGGCTTGCCGTCCGGTGGCGACTCGGCTGGAATGGGGACATGCATCCTTCACCGGATGCCGACGTTTATGATTACCAACCGGCTTCGCCGCCAGGGAAAAGCAATATGAGTGAGCACGCCATCGAATTCTTGCAGGGATGGATTGGCGAAAAAGTCCATTGCCAGTCCCACGCCAGGATCGAGAAGCAGGCCGAGACGCTGGCCAGGGAATGCGCTGCCAAGGCGGCCGAGGTCGGCATACCGCTGGAGGATATCCAGGAAGAAGTCGGCGATATCCAGGAACTCATCGCCTCCCGGCTCGAGGAAGCGGCCGAGGCCGACGAGCACCAGCAGGCCGCGAGCAAGGCTGCGGAATAATTCAGGAGCAATCCTGTATGAATACGCGGACCATTCGGTCCGCGTATTTGTCTCAGCCGAATTTCTCCTTCAGCCACGCCTTCGGCAGCGCCGGCACGAAATTGCCGTCGCGGCCGGTCATGTCCTCGTTGGCGACCATCGCATTGAGGACGGCTTCCTCGACGCCCTGGACCACGGCATCGAAGAACGGATCGATGTCGCTGTCGGGGATGAACTCGGCGCGAGCGATCCGGCCCGGCGGCGCCAGGGCCGCGTCGGGATTGGCGGTAGAGAAGGCGAGGAAGATGTCGCCGGAACTGTGATAGCCGAAGCCGCCGGTCATGGCGACGCCGAGCGGCACACGGCGGGCCAGCCGCTTCATCTGATGCGGCAGGAACGGTGCGTCGGTGGCAATAACGGCGATGATCGAGCCTTTTTCGGCACGTGGCGTGCCTTCGCGGATCGCGGGTTCGACGAGCTCCGGCCCGGCGCGCAGGCCTCGAAGCGTGAAATTGCGCCGCTTGCCGAAATTCGCCTGCACGAAGGCGCCGACAGTATAGGCACGCCCTTGCCATTCGGTGATGCGCGACGCGGTGCCCGAACCGGCCTTGAAGCCGAAGGCGATCATGCCGGTGCCGCCGCCGACGCTGCCTTCCTCGATCGGTCCGCTGGCGGCACCGTCGAGCGCCTTGGCAACATGCCCTGATGTCACGTGGTGGCCGTTGATGTCGTTGAGGAAGCCGTCATAGGTTTCCGCTGCCACCGGCAGTCCCCAGCCGCTGTCGAGTGCGGCCGGCAGCACTTGGCTCATCCAGCGCAGCGTGCCGTCGCGCGAAACGCCGCAGGAATGCGTGTTGGTGACGGTGATGGGGAAGTTGAAGGCGCCGGTCTCCTCGACGATATGCGAGCCGGTCAGTTCGCCATTGCCGTTCTGGCTGAAGATGCCGGCGAAGACCGGTGTGGCAAGGTCGGCCCGCGGCCTGGGCAGGATCGCGGTCACGCCGGTGCGCACCGGTCCCTGGCCCACGACGAGCGGGCCGTCGCCTGAAATCAGCGTGGAATAGCCGACCGACACTCCAGCCACGTCGGTGATCGCGTTGAACGGGCCGGGCGTGCCGTCGAAGCCGATACCGAAGCTTCGCGCGCGCGGCTTGCCGGAGGGCGTTTTGTGATGATGCGGATTGTCTGTCATGTCACGGTTCAGAATAGGGAGCCCTGGCTGCCGGGCTCCTTGGCCTTGGTCGCGGTTTTGGCGACCGGTCGTGGCCGCGCCGAGCCGCTGGTCGCGACAGCATCCGCCGTGCCGTCGGCGAACTCCAGGGACAGCGCCATCCCCGCCGTCAATTCCGCCGCACGCTTGACGACGGCGCCGTCGGCATCCTTCACCAGGGCGAAGCCGCGTGCCAGCACGGCCTTGTGCGACAGCGTCGCCAGCAAGCGGTCGGCCTGGGCGACGCGACTGCGCAGCCGCTCCAGCCTCAGCGATGCCGCATGCGTGCTGCGCCGCGTCAGCGCGGTCAGGAAATCCCTTTGGATCCGCTGCCGCCGCGCCGTGGGCTCTATGGTGATGCGGCCCTGCAGCGCCGCCAATTGCTGCCGGTGCCGCTGCAGCGACGCCCGGGCGCATTTCGGCAACTGATCCGCGGCGCGATTGAGCTCCGCGCGCCGGGCCCTCGTCAGCGTGCGCAACGCGCCCTGTGCCCGCAGGAGATTGCGCTCGTTGGTCCGCCACGCCTCGGCAATTCGCTGCGACAGCATTGCCGGCGTCAGTTTCAGGGCGAGGAAGCGTCCGCGCTTTCGTTCGGTCGAAACCATGAGGCCGCGCCCGAGCCGGCTCGCCGCCTCGTCGAGGCGACGACGTGGCAGCGCCAGCAACTGATCGGGCGAGGGCAGCGCACGCGCCGCCGCGCGCACGGACTGGCGCTTGCGCTCGAAATTGCGCGAAACCGCAGCCTTGAGCCGTGCGCCGAGACTGGCGAGCGTCGCTTCGAGGTCGGCCTTCACCGGGACGGCGATTTCGGCCGCCCCCGTCGGCGTCGGCGCTCTCACATCCGCGACGAGGTCGATCAGCGTCCAGTCGGTTTCGTGGCCGACGGCCGAAATCACCGGAATGGCGGAGGCGGCGACGGCGCGGGCCAGCGCCTCGTCGTTGAAGCCCCACAAGTCCTCGAGGCTGCCGCCGCCGCGCGCCACGATCAGCAGGTCCGGGCGCTCGATGGTGCCATCCCTTGCCAGCGCGTTGAAACCGGCGACGGCGGCGGTCACCTCGGCGCCCGCGGTTTCGCCTTGCACCCGCACCGGCCAGACGAGCACATGCAGCGGAAAACGATCCTTGATCCGGTGGATGATGTCGCGGATGACGGCACCCGTCGGCGAGGTGACGACGCCGATGACGCGCGGCATGAAGGGCAGCAACCGCTTGCGGCCCCCCTCGAACAGTCCTTCGGCCTGCAGCCGGCGCTTGCGCTCCTCCAGCAGCGCCATCAAGGCTCCGGCGCCCGCCGGTTCCAGATTGTCGATGACGATCTGGTAGTTGGATTTGCCGGGATAGGTGGTGAGCCTGCCGGTGGCGATCACCTCCATTCCTTCTTCGGGGCGGAATTTCAGCCGGCCCATCGTGCCCTTCCACACCACGGCGTCGAGCCGCGCGCGGTCGTCCTTCAGCGTGAAATAGGCATGGCCGGAGGAGTGCGGCCCGCGATAACCCGAGATTTCACCGCGCACCCGCACATTGCCGAAGGCATCCTCGACCGTGCGCTTCAGGGCGCCTGATATTTCGCTCACCGTATATTCGGTGGCGTTGCTGCGTGATTCGGATGCTGCTTCGCTCATCGGCCGATTGGGGGGTGGTTGCGCGCCGGCGTCAAGCTGGCTGTTTTCAGGTCGGCGTTCAGGTGCGTCTGATCGCTTACCAGCCCGGCAGGATCTGGTTCGGCTTGGTTCGCCGCATCTTGCTGAAGGCGAGTGCCGCGAAATCGAACGTTCCCGCCTCTTCGCCAAGCGGCACCGAGATGTTGTCCAGGCTTTCGGAAATGTGCCGGGCCAGCGCATCGACGATCTCCGGCCGCGAGGTTTGGCCGCGCATGATGCCGATGCGGCAGTCGGGCAGGGCGCCGAAGCCGTCGGCCTCGCCCAGCACCCGCATGCCGGGCCTGAGCGCGCATTCCGGCAGCACCGAGATCGCCAGGCCCGACAACACCGCGGCGGTGATGACCGTTGCGGAAAAGCTGGTGAACAGGATACGATAGTCGCGGTTCTGCTGGTCAAGCACGTCGACGGCGGCGCGTCGCCAGATACAGTTTGGCCGGCCAAAGGCCATAGGCAGCGTCTCCTGCTCGTGCGTGGCGTGGTTGGCCGAGGTGACCCACAGCAGCGGTTCGCGCCGCACCACCTCGGACTGGCCCCGCACGTCGTTATGCGTCACCAACGCCAGGTCGAGATTGCCGCGCTTGATGTGTTCGACCAGCCCCGGCGTCGGTTCGCAGACGACGGTCAGTTCGACGCGTGGATTGGAACGCGTGAAGCGCGCCATGATCTCGGGCAGGAAACGGTCGGCGTAGTCGTCCGGCGTACCGATCCGGATCGTGCCTTCGAGCCGCCGGTCGTCGAAGGCGGCCAGCGTTTCGCGGTTGAGATAGAGCAGCCGTCTTGCGTAGGAAAGCAGCTTGTCGCCTTCCTCCGTCAGTCTGTTGCTGCGCCCTTCCTTTTCGAACAGCGGCTTGCCGATCCGCTCCTCTAGCCGGCGCATCTGCATCGACACCGCCGACTGGGTGCGGTGCACCTCTTCGGCCGCCCGGGTGAAACTGCCAGTGTCGGCGATCGAGATGAAGGTCTGCAACTGATCTAGATCGAGCGGCGCTTTCATCGGCATGATCCATCACTAGTGTTGATGCTTAAGATTAGAAACATTCGTTGGATTAATCAATCGAGCAATGGCAAATTACTGATGTCCACATGAAGGCATGTGAATCGAAGCCGGAACGGCCGCTGTCGCCAGCGCCGATCGCCTGGTTTTGCCCGTTCGAGTCTGAAGGAGACCGACATGGTTACGTTTGATTTCGCTACCGAGACCTCGCGCATCACCACGCGTCCGGCCGTTGCGACGCGCGTGATTAATGCGGTCTCCAATGTCTACCAGGCCTGGAAAAACCGCCGTGCCTTCTATCGCCTCGGCGAGATGTCGGACGCCGAGCTTGCCGATATCGGCCTGACGCGCGCCGACCTGCACGTCGCCATCGACGTGCCGTTTGGCCGCGATCCGACGGCGATGCTGCGCGAAATCGCCAGCGATCGCGTCGAAACCATCGAGGACATCGCCCGCAGGGTGGCCTGATCGGTTGAATTTCGGTCCCGCTGAACCTTTCATCAGTCAGCGCGACAAAGGTTATGCAGGCTTCCCACTCCCTGCCGGTCCCCCGCCGGCCTGCCTGCACGCTGCCCGGTCCTCCCAAGGACCGGGCTTTCTTTTTGCGTTAGGCAAAAGCCAAAACCTGGGCGACGGCTACCGCCGATCCATGCCGCGCTTGAACTGGTCGAAAATCGACTCCATGCCTTTCTGGTAGTCGTCGCGCTGCTGCGCTCCGGTCTCGAACATCTTGCCAAACAGATCGTCGAACGGGTTCGTCGGCCTGCCGCTCGGATTGGCCTGCGGCTGCGGCGCCTGGGGCTGCCGCCGAGCTTGGGGCTGCGGCGCCGGCTGCTCGCCGCCTGATGCACCGCCACCCTGCCGCAGCATCTCCTCGAAGATCTTGCCTAGCGGACTGTCGCCATAGGGGCTCTGGGTCTGCTGCGGCTGAGGCTGGTCCTGCGGCGGCTGCGCGCCACCGCCGAACATGTCCAGCAGCACCTTGCCGAGCGGATTGTCGCCAAAGGGGTTCTGTGTCTGCTGCGGTTGCGGCTGGGATCGGCTTTGCGGCTGTGGCACGCCGCCGCCGAACATGTCCTGCAGCACCTTGCCAAGCGGGTTGTCCATCGGGTCTTGCGATGGCGGGCTCGGCTGCGGCGCCGGCGCCTGGGCGCCGCCCAGGCCGCCTCCCTGGCGCATCATCTGCTCGATGATCTCGCCCAGCGGATTGCTGCCGGCGGCGCCGAAGCCGCTGGCCGCCTGCATCTGCCCCCCGGCCAACTGATTGGTGGTCTGCTTGAACAGCCCGCCCATCATCATCGAGGCCAGGGCCGGCAGCATCTGTTGCAGCACCTGCTGGCTGATACCGGTCGCTTGCGCCGCCTGGCCGGCAACCGCGCGCGACAGATCCTTCGAGCCGAACAGATGCCCCAGAATGCCGTTGCCCTCATTGATGCCTTGCGGCGAGAAGGCCCGGGTCGCGTCCTCGAAATACTTGGCGTGCTGACCGCTCGCCATCGCCGTCATGAAGGCGCCGAGCCCATAGGGATCGGCGGTGTTGCGCCTCAGTCCTTGCGAAAAGGCAGGCAGCAACGCCTCCACCGCAGATTGCGTCTGCTGCATCGAGAGCCCGTATTGTTGGGCAAGCGCCTGCATGCCGCTGCCGTTCTGGGCTTGTGCCAGCATGTCGAACAAGGAAGGCATTGGTCTCTCCTCCGGAAATCCCCGCCGGAGAAGCCTAATTCGTTTCCACCGCCGATTGAAGCGGCTTTTGCAGGAGCTCGGCCGCCTCGAAGCCGAGGGTTAATAGGCGTATTCCATGAACACCGGCTCGATCGAGCCGCCCCAGCGTGTGTGGTAGGCCGACAGCATCTCCTCGGCGCTGGTGGTGCCGCGCGCCACGACTTCGTCGAGCGTGTTGAGGAACGAGGTCTCGTCATAGCCGTCGCGGTTCTTCTTGCCGCGGTTCTTCAGCCCCATGCGCGAGATGGTGAGCACGTCGCGAGCGATGTCGCGCAACGTGGCGTTGCGGAACGGCGCCGAAATGCCTTGTTCGGGCACGGCGTTGCGCATCGCCAGCACTTCCCCGTAGGTCCAGCTCGAGGTCAGCGCCTCCGCCGCATCGAGCGCTGCCTCGTCGTAGAGCAGCCCGACCCAGAAGGCCGGAAGGGCGCAGATGCGCCGCCACGGCCCGCCATCGGCGCCGCGCATCTCGAGAAAGCGCTTCAGCCGCACGTCGGGGAAGAGCGTCGACAGATGGTTAGCCCAGTCGCCCATCGTCGGCAATCCGTCCGGGATTTCATTGCGGACGGCCCCGGCCATGAACTGACGGAAGGTGACGTGCGTCATGTCGTGGTACTGGCCGTCGCGGATGACGAAATACATCGGCACGTCGAGTGCCCATTCGACATAGTCGGCAAAACCGAAATCGGGCGAGAAGCAGAATTCGAGCAGGCCCGAGCGTTGGTTGTCGGTGTCGCGCCAGATGTCGCCGCGCCAGCTCTGCAAGCCGTTCGGCCGGCTTTCCGTGAAGGGCGAATTGGCGAACAGCGCCGTCGACAGCGGCTGCAGCTTCAGCGACACCTGCATCTTGCGCCGCATGTCCACCTCGCTCTCGAAGTCGAGATTAACCTGGATCGTGCAGGTGCGGTACATCATGTCGAGGCCCTTGGTGCCGACCTTGGGCATGTAGCGCGTCATGATCTCGTAGCGCGACTTCGGCATTTTCGGCGTCTCGGCCAGCGACCATTTCGGGCTGCCGCCAAGGCCAAGGAAGCGGATGCCCATCGGCTCGGCGATCTCGCGCACCTGCGCCAGGTGGGCATTGCCCTCGCGGCAGGTCTGGTGGATCGTCTCCAGCGGCGCGCCGGAGAGTTCGAATTGGCCGCCGGGCTCCAGCGAAATCGCGCCCTGGCCGGTCGGCTCGACCAGGCCGATGATGCGGCCGTCATCGATGATGGGGTCCCAGCCGAGCTTTGACTGCATGCCTTCGAGGATGGCGCGTATGCCGCGCTCGCCGCCATAGGGCACGGGCCCGTTGCCGTCGACGTAGAACGGGAATTTCTCGTGCTCGGTGCCGATGCGCCACTTCTCCCGCGGCTTGTTGCCCTCGGCCAGATGCGCGACGAGTTCGTCCATGCCTTCGATCGGCCGGAAATCGGTTGTGTCGCGCGCCATCATCAAGCCCCTGCGGCGCTATGATCCCGAAATCGACCTCGATTTTCGGGATATGCGCCAAAATCAAAGTACTACAGCGGCCTTTGCGCGTCGACGCGCGGCACTGCAGGGCGGCCGGAAGACCGCCGGCGCTAGATGGACGAAATGTCAGTAGCCGATCAAGCGAAAAATCCTGAGCCAGAGGTCAACAGGAATTGAACGATGCGGCTCTTCCCATCTCCACAAGAGGGGAGGAAGAAACCCTCACCAATCGCCGATTGTGGTCTGCATCACCGCCAGTGCGGCCACGGCGGCCGTATCGGCGCGCAGGATGCGCGGGCCGAGCGGAATGGCAGTGACGAAAGGCAGAGCGCGCAACAGCTTGCGCTCCTCATCGGAAAATCCGCCTTCCGGCCCGACCAGCAGGCCGAGCTTCCTTTCGCTTACCGCTTGCAGCGCGGGCAGGGGATTGTTGGTCGAAGCGTCCTCGTCGCAGAAGACCAGCCGCCGCTCCGTGTCCCAGCCGGTCAGCAGGCGTTCGAACTTTTCCGCTTCCCGCACCTGCGGCACCGCAAGTATGCCGCACTGCTCGGCCGCCTCGACGACATTGGCGCGCAACCGGTCGATGGAGGGTTTGGCCACTTGCGTGTGCTGGGTGATGACCGGCTGCAGCACGCCGGCACCCATTTCGACCGCCTTTTGCACCAGATAGTCGAGCCGGCCTTGCTTCAGCGGTGCGAAGCAGTAGACGAGATCGGGCAGCGGCGGCTGCGGCCGTTGCCGCGCTAGCACCCTCAGCTTCACCGCCTTCTTGGACTTGGCCGCGATGGCCGCCGACCATTCGCCGTCGCGGCCGTTGAACAACAGGATCTCGGCGCCCTCGCCAAGCCGCAGCACATGCAGGAGATAATGGCTCTGCTGGTGGCCGGCGTCGAACTCGATCTCCGGCCCGAGATCGTCGGGCACGAACAGGCGTTGCATCTTGTAATTGGCGCGCATGGCCGAGGAATGGGCGAGGCGGCGGCTGGCGTCAAGCCTTGGCGGAAGGATGCCAGACGGGTTCGTAGCCTCGCCTCAGCACCCCGATCGTGGTCGGCGGCGTCAGCAGCCGTAGCGGCCGATGAGCGAGGTCGTTGAAATCCTGCGCTCCGCAATATCCTGCGAACGACCAGCGCAGCGCCTTGCCGCGACGCAAGGCGTAGGCATTGCCGCCACCGTCGACCATCGTGCCGTCGGGCAGGCCTGCAAGCTCGTCGGCCGCCACCACCGGCGGCTTGCCGCCCGCGGCCAGCCGCTCCTTGTGCAGCCGCTTGTCGACCTGCGGCGCGCGCGGCTCCGTTATGCCGAAGGCTTCGCCGAAGCGACCCACAAAATCCCTGGCCCGTTCGCGCCGGCAGAAGAAGCAGGGCCGATGGCCCGCCGCCAGCGCCGTCACCTCGTCGAGGAAGAACAGTTCCGTCCAGCCCGCCTTGGGTCCCGATAGATCATCACGTCGCCGGTTGCGGCCCATCGGCTCGCGCCGCACTTCGCCGAAGTCGCAGACGCAGATGATCCAGGCGTGAAGCGCCCAGCGTTTTTTCAACAGCGTCCTGGTCTCGGGATCGTGGATGATGCCGCGATTGCCCATGAACAGGCCGCGCTCGGGCACGGCGTGGATGGCGCCGAACGGATCGACCCGGTTTTGCAGTGGCATAGTTTTCTCCGCGCGCCCGCATCTTGGCTGAAATGCCGGCGCCATGATATCGCTCGTCGCATCGTTTTCACGTCAGCAGGGTTTTGCGATGCGGGTGCTGGTGGTCCAGAACTACGACAACACCGGCCTCGGCCAGGTCGGCGCGGCACTTGCGGAAGCCGGTGCCGATCTCGACATCCGCCTTCCTTACAAGGGCGATCCGCTGCCGGATGATGCGAACGGCCACGACGCCATGGTGGTGCTCGGCGGCGGCCAGAACGCGCTGGCCGACGATGAATATCCCTATTTTCCGGCGCTGCTCGAACTTATCAGCGATTTCGCCGGCCAGGACCGCGCGGTGCTCGGCATCTGCCTCGGCAGCCAGCTGGTTGCCCGCGCCTTCGGCGGCGAGAACCGCATCGGCGGCGCCAACGAATTCGGCTGGCGCGGCGTTTCGCTGACGCCGGACGCCAAGGCCGATCCGGTGCTGGCCGAGCTTCCGGAAAAGTTCCCGATCTTCCAATGGCACGACGACACCTTCGTGCTGCCTGAAGACGCCGTGCGGCTCGCCGGCAATGATGTCGCCGAGAACCAGGCGTTCCGCGTCGGCCGCGCCGTCTACGGCTTCCAGTTCCATTTCGAGGCCGATCGGCCGCTGGTGAAGGACTGGAGCACCTCTTTCGCGCCGCTCATTGCAGCGCGCCACCCCGACTGGGCCGGCAAGCTCGAGGGCGAAATGGCCCGTAACGGACCGGATGCCGATGCTGCCGGCCTTGCCATCGCCCGCGCATGGGTGGCGACGATCTGAGCATCATCTCTGCGGACCAGGGCGTGGCATAATTGGCACGCGGCGGTGAATCCGCCTGGGGAAAACCGGTTTCGTCCTTGGCTTGTGTACGCCCGCCATCCTAGAAGGCGCGCGCTCTGCATCACCGGTGCAACCGCGACGGACCTTTGTGTGGCCCGTGCGACACACCGCCGATACAGAACGTGCCTAGAAGCGCGAAATCGTCGAAACTTTGAGACGTATTTTCGGTTTCAACGCATTGGTAACCGCCTCGTGCACAGATGCAGGAAGCTCAACAAGAGATGACGTCCGTGAAAGCAGCGCTTCTGTCCTTTGCCATGATGTCCGCCATCGTGATTTGCGGTCTCGGCATCTATGCGGCCGATGCCGCCAACAACCACAACGCCGTCGACGGCTACGGCGTCACCGCTTCGCTGCGCTGAATAGCCGGACCGTTCGCGTCGTTTCCGCGACGCGCGCCACTCAAGCTTCCCTTATTGTCATTGTCAGAATGCGTTTGTCGGCGTCCTCGACAACGAGCGCGCTCAGCATGCCTGATTGCCAGGCGAGCGTATCGACATTGACGCGGTTGGCCATGACCTCCGCCTCGGGAACGGGCGTGTGGCCGTGCACCACGATCTTCGGGAAAAGGCCGGCGTGATCGTGGAAAACGTCGCGGATCCAGATCAGATCCTGCGGATTCTGGTTCTCCAGGGCAACGCCTGGCCGGATGCCGGCATGGCAGAAGAAGAAGTCGCCGAAGCTGATTGAGAAGGGTAGCGAACGCAGGAAATCGATATGGTGTTGCGGTACTGCTTCGAGCAGAGCCTGATGCCCCCGTCTCATCGTCTCCATCCTGCCGAACCAGCCGGCGTCGGCCGCGAGGGGCACACCGTAGGATAGCGCCGTCTGGACCCCGCCATAGCGCATGAAAAGCCCGTCCGGGTCAGGGGTATCGAGAAAATCGAGAAAGCCGAGATCGTGATTGCCGGCAAGCATCAGGTTTCGCGGATCGCGTTTGCGCGCCTCGATCAGGAAATCGACGACGTCCTTGGAGTCCGGCCCACGGTCGACATAGTCGCCGAGGTGGATGACGCGCCAGTCGCGAGCCGGCTTCCATTCGAGCTCGCTCTCGATCCGCTGATGCATGGCGGCCAGCAAATCGAGCCGGCCATGGACATCGCCGATTGCGTAGAGACGCATGCCGTCCGGTCCGCGCGCGTCCAGGAAATGAATGTCGGGTTCTGCCAACGTATCGCTGTCTCCGTGATCAGGCCGTCGCCGACCTGGCTAGCGCCGGATCTGGTCCTTGCCCATGTCGGTCACCAGACGTTTTCCGCACAGGGCCAGTGTGATGTCCATCTCCTTACGGATGATTTCCAGCGCCTTGGTAACGCCTTCCTTGCCGAGCGCGCCCAGGCCGTAGAGAAACGGCCGGCCGATATAGGTGCCCCTGGCGCCGAGGCACAGTGCCTTCAGCACGTCCTGGCCGGAGCGGATGCCGCCATCCATGTGCACCTCGATCCTGTCGCCGACCGCGTCCGCGATTTCCTCCAGCGCCATGATCGACGAGGATGCGCCGTCCAACTGACGCCCGCCATGGTTGGAAACGACGATCGCGTCGGCGCCCGTTTCAGCGGCCATCAATGCGTCTTCCTTATCGAGAATGCCTTTCAGGATCAGCTTGCCGCCCCAGCGTTCCTTGATCCAGGCGACATCCTTCCACGACAGATGCGGGTCGAACTGCTCCGTCGTCCATGACGCCAGCGAAGCCACGTCGCCGACGCCCTTGGCGTGGCCGACGATGTTGCGGAACGTGCGGCGCTTCGTGCCGGCCATGCCCATCCACCAGCGCGGACGGACCGCGATGTTGGCGATGTTGGCCAGCGTCATCTTGGGCGGCGCCGAAAGTCCGTTGCGGACATCCTTGTGCCGTTGGCCGAGGATCTGCAGGTCGAGCGTCAGCACCAACGCCGAGCATTTCGCCGCTTTTGCCCGGTCGATCAGGTCGAGCACGAAGTCCTTATCGCGCAGCACGTAAAGCTGGAACCAGAACGGCTTCTTCGTCACCGACGCGACATCCTCGATCGAGCAGATGCTCATCGTCGACAGCGTGAACGGCACGCCGAATTCCTCGGCCGCCTGCGCCGCCAGCATCTCGCCGTCGGCATGCTGCATGCCGGTCAGGCCGGTTGGGGCCAGCGCCACCGGCATGGCCACCTTCTCGCCGATCATGGTCGATTCCAGTGAGCGGTTGCTCATGTCGACCAGCACGCGCTGGCGGAACTTGATCTTCTGGAAGTCCTCCTCGTTGGCCCGGTAGGTGCTCTCGGTCCATGCGCCGGAATCGGCATACTCGAAGAACATCCTGGGCACGCGCCGTCGCGCCAGGTCCTTGAGGTCGGCAATGGTGAGAATGTCGCTCATCGTGTCCCCGCTTGATCGATATCGTTCAGGAGCGTTTGCGCGCCGGTTCGGCACCGCCGGCTTCAGAGCGTTGCCTGAGCCTGAGCCGCGATACGCGCTGCCAGTCGCCGCTGCGCTCGGCTTGCGCCATCGACCGCTCGACATAGATCATGTGGTCCATCGCCGCCTGCCGCGCGCCGGCCGGGTCGCCGGCCTTGACCGCGATGTGGATCGCCCGGTGCTGGGCCAGCAGCGCATCGCGCGCGCCGGGCACGGTGAACACCAGCAACCGGTTCTGGAACACGCCTTCCGACAGCAGCCTATAGCAGGAGCGCAGCGTATGCAGGAGCAGGATGTTGTGCGCGCATTCGCAGATCGCATGATGGAATTCGACGTCGATCTCGGCTTCGTCGTCGAAATCCCCGGTGCGGTGCGTTTCGTCCATGCGTGCCATGATGCGGTCGAGCAGGGCCAGGTCCTCCGGCGTGGCACGCCGCGCCGCATATTCGGCGGCGATCCCCTCCACCTCGCGGCGATACTCCAGGTAATCGGCCACCGCCTTGCGGTGCGTCGAGATCAGGTCCGCCACCGGCTTGGTGAACAGCTGGCCGATGATGTCGGCGACATATGTGCCGCCGCCCGGCCGCGTCGTCAAAAGGCCGCGTCCCTCGAGCGCCTTCAGCGCGTCGCGCAGGATCGGCCGGGACACATCGAACTGGCGTGCCAGCTCGCGCTCGCCAGGCAGCCGGTCGCCGGTGCGCAGCACGCCTTCGAGGACGAGGCTTTCGATCTGCTGCACCACCTCGTCGGCGGTTCGCGAGTGCTCGATCCTGGAAAAAATGTCGCTCAACGGCATGCCTGGGAGTGTTGAACCGGTGTCGCGCAAGATAAAGCCAGCGTCGCCAACTGGTCAAATTATTTATCCAATTGGCCGAAGCGTGTCGGCTTCCCCGCTCGCGCCCATATCGTCTTCGGCTAAACTTTGCTGTTTGCGTCAGGAGCCTATTGGCTCTAGAGGACGCCACTGCAAGAGGGTTCAAAGAAACCCGGGGAACAAGCTGTGTCGCACGACCCGTCCAATCTCGAATTTCAGCCGCGCGCCAAGGGCAGCGTGCTCGGATTTCCGGCGCATGAGGGACGGCCCGGCGCGCTGGGCGAAGTCCATGCCCGTCCGCACCCGCTGATCGAGAAGCCGCGTGTGCTGATCCAGCTCGCCTTCATGACCGAGGGTGGCGCCGGCGTCGATCATTCGGTGCTTTCCGAGCTGTCGCGCCGGCTCGGCATAGCCGCGCCCGACCGTCAGGCCCGCCATCACGCCATGAGATGGGGCCAGGGCTCGTTGCGCTGGGAGCGGCATACCGAATTCTCCACCTATCTGTGGGAAGGGCCGCTTGCCGAAGGCGGCAAGGGCCAGGAGGATTCGCCGTTCGGCAACGGATTTTCTCCACCCGGAACCGTTATTTCAGGCATCCGGCTCGAGATCCGCAAATGGACGCAGGCGGGCGAGCGGTCGATCGCCGGCTTCGATCCGACCAGCCTCTGCTATTCGCTGGTCGAACGCGGCAATGCAGCAATCGTCACCGATTTCCGCCAGGATGGCGACGGCCTGACCCGTATGCTGATCCTTGACCGAGCCCTGACGCCGGCCAGTACCGGCGCCTTGTCGCAGCGGCTGATCGACATCGAGACCTACCGCACGCTGGCCATGCTCGGCCTGCCGTTGGCGCTGGCCTTGTCCGGCCGCGCCCGCCGTATTGAGGACAGGCTGGCCCAGATCACGCTGGAGATGAAACTCGCCGAGACCCGCGACAGCCAGAAATTGCTTGCCGACCTGACCGAACTCGCGGCTGAGTTGGAAGCCGACGCGGCGTCGAGCCTCTACCGCTTCGGCGCCAGCCGTGCCTATGACGGCATCGTCGGCGAAAGGCTGGAAGCGCTCGAGGAAGAGGCCGTACAGGGATATGACACCTGGGCGGGGTTCCTGCGGCGGCGCATGGCGCCTGCCATGCGCACCTGCCGTTCGGTCGAGGAACGGCAGGCCAACCTGTCGCGCAAGCTGACGCGCGCCACCACGCTGCTGCGCACCTGGGTCGATGTCGAGGTCGAGAAGCAGAACCGCGACCTGCTCGCCTCGATGAACAATCGCGCCCGGTTGCAACTGCGCCTGCAGCAGACCGTCGAAGGCCTGTCGGTCGCGGCCGTTTCCTACTATGTCGTCGGCCTCGTCGGCTATGTCGCCAAGGGCGCCTCGATCTTCGGCCATGCCTTCGCGCCCGAAGTGGTCACGGCGGCGTGCGTGCCGCTCGCCATCCTGCTGGTCTGGTGGGGCGTGCGGCGGGTGCGGCGCATGCATTCCGAGCCGACGAAACATCCGGGCGAGTAGGCGCGCCTTTACTTCCCACAGGGTAAAGCGCGCCAGCGGCAGATTGCCGCTACGGAAGGCGTCCGTTGCGTCCGTGTCCGCTCTCGGTCAAAGCCGGGTTTGCAACCGACGCCCTTCACTGGTAAAAGATTTTGACCAGTAACGCGAGATGAGGCTGCCGATGTCCGGCCTTGCCATGCCCAAGCCAGACGACGCCACGATGCGCCGGCGCGGCGAGATCGTCGCCGACATGCGCATTATCGTGCCGGGCGAGGGTGTGGTCGACGCGGCCAACGAAATGCGCGCCTTCGAGAGCGATGGCCTGACCGCCTACCGGCAATTGCCATTGGTCGTGGTGCTTCCCGAAACGGTGGCACAGGTTTCGCGCGTGCTGAAATACTGCAATGACCGCAACATCCGCGTCGTGCCGCGCGGCTCCGGCACCTCGCTATCGGGCGGCGCGCTGCCGCTGGAGGACGCGGTGCTCCTGGTCATGAGCCGCTTCAACCGCATTATCGAGATCGATTTCCCCAATCGCATCGTCGTCGCCCAGCCGGGCGTCACCAATCTCGGCATCACCACCGCCGTCGAGCAGGAGGGTTTTTACTACGCCCCCGACCCATCTTCCCAGATCGCCTGTTCGATCGGCGGCAATGTCGCCGAAAATTCCGGCGGCGTGCACTGCCTCAAATACGGCCTGACCGCCAACAATGTGCTCGGCATCGAGATGGTGCTGATGAGCGGCGAGGTGGTGCGGCTCGGCGGCAGGCATCTGGACGCGGAAGGCTACGACCTGCTCGGCGTCATGACCGGCTCCGAAGGCCTGCTGGGCGTCGTCACCGAAGTCATCGTGCGCATTTTGAAGAGGCCGGAGACGGCACGTGCGCTGCTGATCGGCTTCCCGACCAGCGAGCAGGGTGGCCAATGCGTCGCCGACATTATCGGCGCCGGCATCATTCCCGGTGGCATGGAGATGATGGACCGTCCGGCGATTCATGCGGCGGAGGATTTCGTCCATGCCGGATATCCCCTGGATGTCGAGGCTCTGCTGATCGTCGAGCTCGATGGGCCCAGCGTCGAGGTCGATCATCTCATCACCGCGGTCGAGGCGATCGCCATCCGCAACGGTTCGACCACCTGCCGCATTTCGCAGTCGGAGCAGGAGCGATTGAGCTTCTGGGCAGGGCGCAAGGCTGCCTTCCCCGCGGTCGGCCGTATCTCGCCCGACTATTATTGCATGGACGGCACCATCCCGCGCAAGGAACTGCCGCGCGTGCTGGCCGGCATGCGCGAGCTCTCCGAAAAATACGGGCTCGGCGTCGCCAATGTCTTCCATGCCGGCGACGGCAATTTGCATCCGCTGATCCTCTATGATGCCAACGTGCCGGGCGAACTCGACAAGGCCGAGAGTTTCGGCGCCGACATATTGCGGCTGTGCGTCAAGGTCGGCGGCGTCTTGACCGGCGAGCATGGGGTGGGCGTCGAGAAACGCGACCTGATGCCGGAAATGTTCAACCAGATCGACCTCGACCAGCAGATGCGGGTCAAATGCGCCTTCGATCCCAATCATCTGCTCAACCCGGGAAAGGTGTTCCCGCAACTGCGCCGCTGCGCGGAGCTGGGGCGCATGCATGTGCATCGCGGACAGATGGCGTTTCCGGACATTCCGAGGTTTTGAGGGTTATGTCAGCGCCTGAACGCCCCCCTCTGTCCTGCCGGACATCTCCCCCTCACGGGGGGAGATTGGCAGCTTCGTCGCTTCGCCCTTCCGCCAACGCTGGAGATTGGCGAAACCCGGCGCGGCATCCAATCTCCACCCTTGAGGGGGAGATGTCCGGCAGGACAGAGGGGGGCGCGAAGGAACGCGGCATTCCCGCATATTGCGCATCGGCGCCATGACCACCTTCACTCCCATCACCCCTTCCGAAGTCCTCTCCACCGTCGCCTGGGCGGCGGCGGAAGGCTCGCCGCTCGAAATCCTCGGTCACGGCTCCAAGCGCGGCATCGGCCGTCCGCTGCAGACGGAGCACACGCTCGACCTGTCGAGGCTCGCCGGGGTCACGCTCTATGAACCAGCCGAACTGGTGCTGTCCGCAAAGGCCGGCACGCCGCTGGCCGAAATCGAGACGCTGCTGGCGCAAAACGGCCAGCAACTCGCTTTCGAGCCGATGGACTACGGCCCGCTGCTCGGCGGCGAGCCGGGCAAGGGCACGCTTGGTGGTGCGCTTGCAGCGAACCTCTCCGGCCCGCGCCGGCTGAAAGCGGGGGCGGCGCGCGATCACATCCTGGGCATCCATGTGGTTTCCGGGCGCGGCGAGGCCTTCAAATCCGGGGGCCGCGTGGTGAAGAACGTCACCGGTTATGACTTGTCCAAGCTGATGGCCAACAGTTGGGGCACGCTGGCCGTGTTCACCGACGTCACCTTCAAGGTGCTGCCATCGGCCGAGACCGAGGTTACGCTCGCCATCCGCGGCCTGCTCGACGATGCGGCCGCCGCGGCCATGGCCCTGGCGCTCGGCTCCAGTGCTGAAGTATCGAGCGCCGCGCACCTTCCGGAGCGGATTGCCGCACGGGTTGCCGCAGGTGCGCTCGGCAATGATGCGGCCACGCTGCTTCGGGTGGAGGGTTTTGGCCCCTCCGTCGCCTATCGCATCGCCGCGCTGAAGGCGTTGCTCGGAAATGCCGGACCACTGGAGGAGATTTGCAGCGAAGCGTCAGCTGCCCTGTGGCGTGACGTGCGCGATTGCAGGCCTTTCGTGGACAACAACGACAAACCGCTCTGGCGCGTATCGATGGCGCCTGCCCAGGCGCACCAGATGGTTTTGACGCTGCGCATGCAGGCCGCCGTCAGCGCCTTCTATGACTGGCAGGGCGGACTGGTGTGGCTGCGCATGGAGGAGGGTGACCCGGAAGCGACGCTGCTGCGCGGACTTCTGAGAAAACATGGCGGCGGCCATGCGACATTGGTGCGCGCGGCTCCTTCGCACCGCGCCGCCCTGCCGGTGTTCGAGCCGCAGGCTCCCTCACTGGCAGCGCTCAGCCAGCGGCTGAAGCACGAATTCGACCCCAAGAACATCCTCAATCCCGGCCGCATGGCCTAGGACATCAAGAGATGCAGACCAATTTCTCGCCCGCACAGCTTGCCGACCCGCATGTCGCCGAGTCGGAAAAGATTCTGCGCAAATGCGTGCATTGCGGCTTCTGCACCGCCACCTGTCCAACCTATGTGACGCTGGGCAACGAGCTCGATTCACCGCGCGGGCGCATCTACCTGATCAAGGACATGCTGGAAAACGGCCGCCCGGCCGACAAAGAGATCGTCACCCATATCGATCGCTGCCTTTCCTGCCTCGCCTGCATGACCACCTGCCCGTCTGGCGTCAACTACATGCATCTGGTCGACCATGCCCGCGCCCATATCCAGCAGACCTATAGGCGGCCGCTGCTCGATCGCCTGACCCGCGCCATGCTGGCCTTCGTCCTGCCCTATCCCCCGCGTTTTCGCGCCGCGCTCAAATTGGCGAAACTGGGCAAGCCGTTCATCGGCCTGTTCGAGAAGATCCCGGCATTGAAGCCGCTTGGCGCAATGCTCAAGCTCGCGCCGGAATCGATCCCGGGAGCATCGCCGATGGCTTCGCCGGGCACCCATACCGGGCAGGGGGCGAAGAGGGGCCGCGTCGCCATCCTCACCGGTTGCGCGCAATCGGTGCTCGATCCCGCCATCAACGACACGACCATTTCACTGCTGACGCGGCTTGGCGTCGAGGTCGTGGTGCCGCCGGGCGAGGGCTGTTGCGGCGCGCTCGTCCATCACATGGGCCGCGAGCAAGCCGCCCTTGCTTCTGCAAGGCAAAATGTCGATGCCTGGACCCGCGCGATTGAACAAGGCGGGATCGATGCCATCATCATCACCGCGTCGGGCTGCGGCACGACCATCAAGGATTACGGTTTCATGCTGCGGCTTGATGCGGCCTACGCCGAAAAGGCTGCACGTGTCTCCGCGCTGGCCAAGGACATTACCGAATACCTGACCGCCATCGACCTGCCCGAACCGGTGCGCAAGCCGGGCACGGTCGTCGCCTATCATTCGGCCTGTTCGATGCAGCACGGCCAGAAGATCACCCGCCAGCCTAGGGAATTGCTGGCCAAAGCCGGTTTCATCGTTCGCGAGCCGCGCGAAGGGCATTTGTGCTGCGGTTCGGCCGGCACATACAACATTCTGCAGCCGGATATTTCGGCCAGGCTGCGCGACCGCAAGGTGAAAAACATCGAGGCTACCGGCGCTTCGGTCGTCGCCACCGGCAATATCGGCTGCATAACGCAGATCGCGTCTGCCGCGAAGCTGCCGGTGGTGCATACGATCAAGCTGCTCGACTGGGCCTATGGCGGGCCGAGGCCGGAAGGTGTCGCCGAACCCGGCCTGATCGCCGCTGAGTAGGGGCCGCCCCGGCGTTATTCGGCCGCCAGCCTGTCGATCGTGCCGTAGGTCGCCTCGTAGAGCGCGCGCTGGCGGCTGAGCGCCACCATCGTGTTGCGCAGCAGGATCGCAACGGTGATCGGGCCGACGCCGCCCGGCACCGGCGTGATCCAGGAGGCCACGTCCTTCACGCTGTCGGTGTCGACGTCGCCGACGATACGGGTGGAACCGTCCGGCAGCGTCTCGGAATTGATGCCGATATCGATGACGGCCGCACCCGGCTTTACCATGTCGGCCTTGATCAGGCGCGGCTTGCCGACGGCGACGAACAGCGCATCGGCGCGGCGCGCGTGCGCGGCGACCGAGCGCGTCATGTGGTGACAGACCGTGACCGTCGCGCCTTCGCTCATCAACAGGAAGGCGATCGGCTTGCCGACGATCTCGGAGTGGCCGACCATCACCACTTCCAGGCCCTTGAGGTCGAGGCCGGTTTCCTTGAGCAACTCGACCGAGGCGGCCGCCGTGCAGGGCGCCAGATCGAGCTGGTTGTAGACGATGTTGCCGATCGAGGCCGGATGCATGCCTTCGACGTCCTTCAGCGGATGCACCGCCGCCTGCAACGTCCTGATCGGGATATGTGCCGGCACCGGCCGCTGGATGATGATGCCGGTAACGCGCGGATCGGCGTTCAGGCCGTGGATCGCCGCTTCCAGTTCGCCCGCGGTGATGGTGGCGGGAAAGCGCCGTTCGTCGAAATCGATGTCCGCCAGCTCTGCCTTGGCGCGCTGGTTTCGTACATAGACATCCACCGCCGCCGTATCGCCGACGGTGATCGACACCAGTTTGGGCGGGAACCCTTCGGCCCTTGCGATCGCCGCATCCTCGCGCACGGCGGCGATGATGCGCCGGGCAACCGGGCCGCCCTTGAGATAGCGGCTGTCGTCGGACAGTGACATGATCGGACTCTTCTGACCTGAGCGTTGCCTTGCCATAGCAAAAGAACCGCGGCAATGGCAGCACGAATGCGAACCGTCATGCCTTTTGCGCGACGTGCGGGCGCGGCAGTGCTTCGTCCGAAACGGAAAGGGCAGCACGGTTTCCCGTGCCGCCCTTTCTGACCGGCCGCATCCCCATACGGCCCGTCCCCCGTTATTCCTTCCGATCCCGGGAAGCGCTGCGCTTCCGGATCGGGTGATTCGCAGCAACTATTATATCACCTCGACAGTGGTTCCGACATCGACCCGTTCATAAAGGTCGACGACATCCTCGTTGCGCATGCGGATGCAGCCCGACGACACGGCGCCGCCGATCGTCCAGGGCTGGTTGGTGCCATGGATGCGATATTCCGTACTACCGAGATAGAGCGCGCGCGCGCCGAGCGGGTTCTCCATGCCGCCGGCCAGGTAGGTTGGCAGGTAGCGCCCCTTGGCGGCCTCGCGCTTGATCATCGCGGCCGGCGGGCGCCAGTCCGGCCAGACCCGCTTGTTGGTGATCTTGTGCGTGCCCGACCATTCGAAGCCCGGCTTGCCGGTGCCGACGCCATAGCGCCGCGCCTTGCCGTCCTTCTCGACCAGATAGAGGAAGTTCTGGGTCGTATCGATGACGATGGTGCCCGGCTTCTGGGAGCCGTCATAGGCGACTTCCTGCGGCAGGTAGATCGGATTGATCTGCGGGCGCGCGACCATGCGCTTGGCCGGGGCCTGCACGGCCGCCGTTTGCACGCGGTCGGGCTGCGCATAACGCGGGCGCGGCTGCTGCGCGACCTGCCGGTTCTGCCGCACGATCCCCGGCGCTTGGCCAAGCTGCAGCACCCAGGGGGCGGAAAGGTCGGGGCTCACCATCACCGGCGGTCTGTCGGCATAGCGGTCTCCGGCCGTGGAAGGTGTGACGCCTGCGGCAAACGCAGCCACGGCGCCGAGCACGGAAAACAAAACTCTCTTCATCGGGAAAGCACCTTGATCGTCTGACAAACCGGGTGGAAACGACCTCCCGGTTCAGCGATCATTGGCGCGGGAACAGCAACCGAAACATGAATCGGAATGTGTAAAATGCGGAACTGTCGGTAAACCTTTTGGTGTGGTTACCGCCGCGTTCAGGAATCTGGTAAAGCCAAGGTAAAGCAGCGCAACCAGCGCGTTAACGAATGGAATTCTCGCCATGGACAAGGAACAAACCGGCCTTCTCGCCGGACCCGACGGTGTCTCGCGCTGCTTCTGGCACGGCAATCTGCCCGACTACCTGCATTACCATGACCATGAATGGGGCCGCCCGGTGGCGGACGACCGCCGGCTGTTCGAGAAGATCTGTCTCGAAGGTTTCCAGTCGGGCCTGTCCTGGCTGACCATCCTGCGCAAGCGGGAGAATTTTCGCGCCGCTTTCGCCGGCTTCGATTTCGACAAGGTCGCCGCCTTCACCGACAAGGACGTCGAGCGCCTGCTCGGCGATGCCGGCATCATCCGCCATCGCGGCAAGATCGTCTCAACCATCAACAACGCCAGGCGTGCCCGCGAGATGGCCGATGAATTCGGCTCGCTCGCTGCCTGGTTCTGGAAATTCGAACCCGGCAAGGAGGAACGGCCGCAGGTCGTCGACCTCGGCCATCTGCGCGCCAATCCCACCACGGCGGTCTCGATCCGCATTTCCAAGGACCTGAAGAAGCGCGGCTGGACCTTCGTCGGCCCGACCACGGTCTACGCCTTCATGCAGGCGATGGGCCTGGTCAACGATCATCTCGAGGGGTGTGTGTGCCGCAAAGAGGTCGAGAAAGAACGGAAGGCTTTCAAACGGCCGAAATAGCCTCAGGCGCCGTTTGCACTTCCCAGGAACAGGCCGGCGACGATCGCGACCACGGTGGCGACGGTTGGATAGATCACCAGCAGGCCGGTCACCAATGCGTCGCGCAGGGAAGGTCCGGTATCGGCGTGTACCTCGAACGGTCCGGCCGGCTGGCCGATCATGCTGGGAGCTTGGACATCTGCGGCGCGCAGGCGTGCCGGCATGTCGCCCGCATCCCTGTTGTCGTGAAATTCCACCGCGCTCATCATGTCCCGAACCCCTCCATTGCGGTGCGCTGTATCGGCCTCGATTATGTCGGCACGATGCCGCGCCGATGGCGGGATTGTTTCATTTTCGGTGCGTTTTTGTTTCGGCGAACGCCCGCGTGCCTTCTCGCATGCATGGAGACAGCGCCTGCCGCCGGCCTTGCCCGGTAGGACCTGTTCGGTTAGGACACGCCCGTTGCGAAAATCGCAACGCTGTTGAGTTTTCAGCAACACGAAACACCGGGCGAATCCATGGCCGACAAATCGGAAAAGACGAAAGCGCGGCTGCCGCGCGGTTTTGCCGACCGCAGCGCCGAAGATATCCGCGCCGTCGAGAAGATGATGGCGACCATCCGCTCGGTCTACGAACTCTACGGTTTCGAACCCGCCGACCAGCCGCTGATCGAATACACCGATGCGCTCGGAAAATTCCTGCCCGACCAGGACCGGCCGAACGAAGGCGTGTTCTCCTTCCAGGACGATGACGACCAGTGGCTGTCGCTGCGCTACGACCTGACCGCGCCGACGGCGCGTTTCGTCGCCGAGAATTTCGAGCGCCTGCCAAAACCCTATCGCAGCTACCGTTCCGGCTGGGTGTTCCGCAACGAGAAGCCCGGTCCCGGCCGCTTCCGCCAGTTCATGCAGTTCGACGCCGACACGATCGGCACGCCGGGCGTCGCCGCCGACGCCGAGATGGCGATGATGATGGCCGATGTGATGGAAGCGCTCGGCATCAAGCGCGGCGACTACGTCATCCGCGTCAACAACCGCAAGGTGCTGGACGGCGTGCTCGAGGCGATCGGCCTCGGAGGTGAAGGGAATACGAGTCGTCGGCTGACCGTGCTGCGGGCGATCGACAAGCTGGACAAGCTCGGGCCGGAAGGCGTGCGGCTTCTCTTGGGACCAGGGCGCTGGGACGGCGGCAAGGAAGGCGAGGGCGACTTCGCCAAGGGCGCCGGGCTGGATGATGCGCAAGCCGAGGCGGTTCTTCAGGCGACCGCTCGAAATGCGCAGGCCGGCCAGGATGCCAGCGTCAGTGGGAACGCCATCTACCAGGAGGGCGTTGGCGAGCTCGCGACCATCGAGGCCCTGGTCAGGGCGGCGGGATACGGCGAAGATCGCGTCGCCATGGACCGCTCCGTGGTGCGCGGCCTAGAATACTACACCGGCCCGGTCTTCGAAGCCGAGCTCCTGGCCGAGATCCCCAACGAGGATGGTCAGATCGTGCGCTTCGGTTCGGTCGGAGGCGGCGGGCGCTATGACGGGCTGGTGTCGCGCTTCCGCGGCGAGCCGGTGCCGGCGACCGGTTTCTCCATCGGCGTTTCCCGGCTGATGACGGCGCTGAAGAACCTCGGCAAGCTCGACAGCCCCGATGTGATCGCGCCGGTCGTCGTGCTGGTCATGGACAGGGACACCGAAAGCCTCGGCCGCTACCAGAAGATGGTGGGCGAGCTGCGTGCCGCCGGCATCCGTTCCGAAATGTATCTCGGCGGCGCCGGCATGAAGGCGCAGCTCAAATATGCCGACCGTCGCGGCTGCCCGGTCGCGATCATCCAGGGCGGCGACGAGCGCGCCAAGGGCGAATTGCAGATCAAGGACCTGATCGAAGGCGCGCGCCTGTCGGCCGAGATCACCGATAACGCCGAATGGCGTGCCGCCCGCCCGGCGCAGGTCACGGTGGCGGAAAGCGAGCTGGTGGCAGAGGTGAGGAAGATCCTGGCGGCGCAGGCTGAGGAGAGGGCGCGTGGCAAATAGAGGCCGCGTTCTACGGCGCCCCCCTCTGTCCTGCCGGACATCTCCCCCTCAAGGGGGGAGATCGGCTGTCACCATGGCTTTCGCCAATTTTCAGGATTCCAAGAAGGGCACCAGCTGCGAAGCAGCCAATCTCCCCCCTAGAGGGGGAGATGCCCGGCAGGGCAGAGGGGGGCGCCGTAGAGCACCAGCCTTGACCTGGATCATTGGCGTCTCTGGTTTGGGACCAGAGGGTCGTACAGCGCTGAGGTTTGCAAATTGACCTCCCGCTATCCCGCCATCGCGGCCGACATCGCCGGCCTCTTCGCGACCCGCGACACGCATGCGGTGGAGGTCGCCGTGCTCCAGCCGGCCGATCCGTTCCTCGACATGGCGGGCGAGGATTTGCGCCGCCGCATTTTCCTGACCGAGAGCGAGACTGGCCAGACGCTCTGCCTGCGGCCGGAATTCACCATTCCCGTCTGCCTCGACCATATCGCCAGCCAGGCCGGTACGCCGCGTCGCTACTCCTATCTGGGCGAAGTGTTCCGCCAACGCCGCGAAGGCGGCAACGAGTTCTTCCAGGCCGGCATCGAGGATCTCGGCGACCGCGACACGGCCGCTGCCGATGCCCGTTCGGTGGCCGACGCGCATGCACTGCTGTCGCTGGCGCTGCCGGGCCAGCCGCTCTCGATCACGCTCGGCGACCAGGCCATCTTCGAGGCGGTGCTGGCGGCTCTCGGCCTGCCGCGCGGCTGGCGCATGCGGCTCGCCCGCGCCTTCGGCTCGGCGACGATGCTGGAGGCAGCCCTTGCCGATCTCGCCAATCCGCCGCGCAACAGCCAGCTCTCCGGCCCGGTCGCGGCACTTGTGCTCGACGGTGACCTGGACGGTCTCTCCGCGCATATAGCCGGCGGCATGGAACAGGCCGGCCTGTCGGCTTCGGCCGGACGCGCGCCGGCCGATATCGCGCGGCGGCTGATCGAAAAGGCCGAGCTGCGCAGCGTGCGGCTGTCCAACGAAGCCTTCGCGGCGCTGAAGACCTTTCTGGCGATCGACGTGCCGCTCGACGGCGCGGCCCAGGCGCTCGAGAGTTTTGCCGGTGCCGCCGGGCTATCGCTCGGGGCCGCGCTGGAAAAATTCGCGGCGCGCGCCAAGGCCGTCGAGGCGAACGGCCTGCCGGCGCAAAAGATCCGCTATGACGCCGCCTTCGGCCGCCCGCTCGATTATTACACCGGCCTCGTCTTCGAGATCGCGGCGCAAGATGGTGAAAGGCCGCTGGCCGGCGGCGGCCGCTACGACCGGCTGCTGACGCTGCTCGGCGCCAAGACGCCGATCCCCGGCGTCGGCTTCTCGGTCTGGCTCGACCGCATCGAGGCATTGCGGGAGCACGCGCCATGATCACGCTGGCGATCCCGTCCAAGGGCCGGTTGAAGGAGCAGGCGCTGGAGGTGCTGGCGAAAGCCGGCCTCGCCATCAGCCTGCCCGGTGACGAGCGCAAATATCACGCCCGCGTCGAAGGCATGGACAATGTCGAGGTCGTTTTCCTGTCCGCCTCCGAAATATCGGGCGAGATCGGGCAAGGTGCCGTCGATCTCGGCATCACCGGCGAGGACCTCGTGCGCGAGAACCTCGCCGACTGGGAGGCGCGCGCCGAAATCGTCGCCCGTCTCGGCTTCGGCCATGCCGATGTCGTGGTGGCCGTGCCCGACATCTGGCTCGACGTCGAGACCATGGCCGACCTCGATGATGTCGCCGCCGATTTCCGCCAGCGTCACGGAAGGCGGCTCAGGATCGCCACCAAATACTGGCGGCTGACCCAGCAATTCTTCTCGCAGAAGCACGGTATCCAGGTCTATCGCATCGTCGAGAGCCTGGGCGCCACCGAGGGCGCGCCGGCGGCCGGCCTTGCCGATGTCATCGTCGACATCACCACCACCGGCTCGACGCTGCGCGCCAACCATCTCAAGGTGCTGGTCGACGGCGTCGTGCTGCGGTCGAAGGCGTGTCTTGTCGCATCGCGAAAGACGCGTTCCACGGCCGACGAGACGATGCTGCGCGACATAGCGGCCAGCATGGCCTCGGTGAAGGGATAGCTGGCGGCGGACAAATTTTGTTCTTGCTTTGTGCCGGCCACTATGCTACAAATACCGCTATGGTGATGATTTGCGCCCCCCGCCCTTCGAGGCGGGGTTTTTCGTTCTGCGCCATTCTCACGACCCTGCCATTCTTATGACCGTGGAAGGCGGCGCGGTCCGCCTTCGAAGCTTGGCCCTACCTTCGGCGGGATTTCCACCGTCCCGGCAGGCTGATAGGCTCGGATGTTCTGGGAGGAGAGAGCGATGCCGGTCAATCTCGACGAGCTGAAGAACGCCACCAGTTTGCGCGGACGCGGGGCGCGCGCCGGCAGCGTCTTTGTCGCGCCCGTCGACGGCAAGGCGCACGTCTCGGGCGAGCGTGGCGTGCCGCTGCTCAACAAGACCATTCCCGCACTGTTCTCCGACACGGCCGGCAAATACGGCACGCTCGATGCCGCCGTCTTCGTCGGCCAGGACAAGCGCTTCACCTGGAGCGAGCTGTCCGACACGGTGGATGCGCTGGCCGCCGGTTTCCTGGCGCTGGGCCTCGAAAAGGGAGATCGCGTCGGCATCTGGTCGCCCAACCGCTGGGAATGGCTGGTGACGCAATTCGCCACCGCCCGCATCGGCCTGATCCTGGTCAACATCAACCCGGCCTACCGGCTCACCGAGCTGGACTATGCGCTGAACAAGGTCGGCTGCAAGGCTCTGGTCACCGCGGCCAGCTTCAAGACCTCGGATTATCTCGGCATGATCGAGACGCTGGCGCCGGAGATCGCGACGGCCACGCCCGGCAAGCTCAGGGCACAGAAACTGCCGGCGCTCCGGATCGTCATCCGCATGGGCGAGGAGAACTCGCCCGGCATGTTCAATTTCGCCGATGTGCTGGCGATGGCGGGGCGCGACGAGCATGACAGCCTCGACCGCATCTCCGAAGGGCTGAAGCCGGAGGACGCCATCAACATCCAGTTCACCAGCGGAACCACGGGCGCGCCCAAGGGCGCGACGCTGACCCACAACAACATCCTCAACAACGGCAATTTCGTCACCTCGGCCATCAGGTTGACGGTCGACGACCGGCTTTGCATTCCCGTGCCGCTCTACCATTGTTTCGGCATGTCGATGGGTACGATGGGCTGCGTCACCAAGGGCGCGACCATGGTCTTTCCCGGCGAGGGCTTCGATGCCGGCGCGACACTGAACGCCGTGGCGCAGGAACGCTGCACCGGCCTCTACGGCGTGCCGACCATGTTCGTCGGCCTGCTCGACCATCCCGATTTCGCCGCCTTCGACCTGTCCAGCCTGCGCACCGGCATCATGGCCGGCTCGCCATGCCCGATCGAGGTGATGAAGAAGGTGGTGTCGCTGATGCATATGTCCGAAGTGACCATCGCCTACGGCATGACCGAGACCAGCCCGGTCTCCTTCCAGAGCAGCGTCGACGACCCCTTGGAAAAACGCGTCTCGACTGTCGGGCGCGTTCATCCCCATGTCGAGGTCAAGGCCGTCGATGCCGATGGCGCAACCGTTGCCGTCGGTGCGCCGGGCGAACTCTGCACACGCGGCTATTCCGTGATGAAGGGCTATTGGGACGACGAGGACAAGACCCGCGAGGCGATCGATGCGGACGGCTGGATGCATACGGGCGACCTCGCCACGATCGATGCCGAGGGCTATTGCAACATCGTCGGCCGGGTTAAGGACATGGTCATCCGCGGCGGGGAGAACGTCTATCCGCGCGAGGTCGAGGAGTTCCTCTATCGACACCCCAAGGTGAGGGAGGTGCAGGTGTTCGGCGTTCCCGACGCCAAATATGGCGAGGAGCTCTGCGCCTGGATTGTGCTTAAGCCCGGCCAGATCGCCACCGAACAGGAGATCAAGGCCTTCTGCGCCGGCCAGATCGCCCACTACAAGGTCCCGCGCCACATCCGCTTCCGCACGGAATTGCCGATGACGGTGACCGGCAAGCCGCAGAAATTCCTGATGCGCCAGGCGATGGTCGAGGAACTGGGGCTGGTGACGCAGAAGACTGCGTGAGGCGAGCGCGGGGCAGGAAGGTGCGGTTGCCGAGACGAGTGTGAATGTCGCATTTCGGGGCCGAAAGCGGACTGGCAGGTTATAGGCAATACGCCTGCCAAAGTGGACAATCGCTGGGGTGGTTGAATAGCCGATTGCTGCTGCGCCGCGCCGATTTGATCGACCCATATAGCGTGCGAACGGCCGTCCCTCAGCCGGCTTGCAGTCGCCTAGCCGTCTTCCGCGAAGTGGGTGCGAATTTCCGAGCGCGCGAGCCGCTCTGGAAGTTTGCGATCGGTGGTGGAACCAATTTCTCGGACTTACGTTGCAAATAGCTATTTGCGGCTCTGCCGCGATATCGGGAACTGAGCAGTGGGACTGTCTTGGCAACAAGGTCCTCTCTCGACGGGAGCCATCGGTCGGTTTCTCGTCCCCGAAGCGTTGCCCAAAAGAATGTTATATGTGGAACGGCTGCGCCGGCGCATGCGCGTATTGTTTGGCGGGGTTTGGGTTGCCGAAAGCGAGGACGTTCTCCTACTGTTTGAACCCGCCCGCTACCCGGTAGCTTATTTTCCGGAGTCCGACATTTCAGCACATGTGTTGGAGCGGACAGAGCAGATCACCCAACATCCTGATCTTGGGTCTACTTCATGGTACACTGTCCGGGTAGGCGAGCAACACGTGGCCGCCAGAGGAGCGTGGCAACACACGAACCTCCCTGCCCATGCAACAGAACTCCAGGGACGATTGGCGTTCGCATGGCGCGCCATGGATGCCTTCTATGAAGAAGACGAACGAATCCTGGGTCATGCTGCCGACCCATACCATCGCATAGATATTCGACAGAGTTCTCGTCACCTCGTGGTCCGCTACAACGACCGCGTCGTTGCGGATACCAGGCATCCATTGGGCCTGTACGAATCCGGGTTCGCTCCACGCTGGTATGTCCCTCGTGATGACATCCACGAGTCCTCCCTCACAGCGGTAAAGCTTCAGACGTTCTGTCCCTACAAAGGGCTCTGCAGCTATTATTCTATTGGCGACGCTCGTCAGGCGGCATGGTCCTACACCGACGCCTATCCCGAAGTCCGCCGCATTGCCAACCTTGTGTCGTTTGAGCCGGACATAGTTTCGGTCTTCCTCGACGACGTTCAGCTTCATCTCGAGCCTGGCCAGACGGTCGTCCCTCACGGTCCTGATCGAAATCTCGATGTGGCCGAGTTGGAGCGGGCACCTGGTGGAGGCCCCGAAATGATTGCCGGGGGCTAGCTACCGGTCGCGATTAAACGGAGCGGAGCATGGCGCGACTATTGTCCGTGAACGTGGGGCTTCCGCGCAACATCTCTTGGAATGACCGCACAGTATACACCGGCATTTTCAAAAACCCGGTAGCCGGACGTTGTCGCGTTGGCCGATTGAATTTGGACGGCGACGGTCAGGGCGACCTCGCTGGGCACGGGGGCGAGCAGCGGGCCGTCTTCGTCTATCAAATCGCATCATATCGCTACTGGCAGAAGCACCTGAACAGAACCGACTTCGTCTATGGTCAGTTCGGCGAAAACTTCACGGTCGAGGGCTTGCCAGACGATGCAGTTTGCATCGGAGATCGATTTCGTATTGGAGGCGCGCTTTTCGAGGTCACTCAACCTCGCGTCACATGCTACCGGGTTGGCATCCGCATGGACGAGCCCCGAATGCCGGCATTGCTGACTTCCAGCGGCCGGCCAGGATTCTACTTCCGAGTTCTGCAAGAAGGCGAGGTAGGAGCGGGCGACGAAATCCTCAAGGTGGGCGAAGCGAATGAACGGGTAACCGTCGCTGAGCTGAATGCACTGCTTTATTCACCGGAACATCCCCGCGTCGAATTGGAGCGCGCGGCGCGGATCAAAGCGCTTTCGCCAGGATGGCGGGGTTCTTTTGAGGCTTTGCTGCGCAGCCAATCGACCGGCGTAGAGAGCGGCAATGCCGGGCTCGCTCCGCCAGCCGCGTTACACCCTGCTGCTCCCGGATTTCAGCCGCTCGCGGTGGCTGATCTAGAGCAGGAGTCCGTGGACGTCGTCTCTCTGTCGATGCGGCATCCCGATGGAAAGCCGCTCCCGCCCGCTCTACCTGGTCAATATATCGTGCTGCGCCTTCGCCCGACCCGTTCCAGTGCTGCGCTATTTCGCAGCTACTCGCTCTCGGGCCCACTCTCGGAAGAGCGCTACAGAATCAGCGTCAAGATCGAACCGCACGGGACGGCCGGCCTTTTTCTGCGGGATCATGTGCGGATAGGCGATCTTGTCGACGTAAGCTCGCCGCGCGGAAGCTTTATATTGCAGCCTGGGCAGAGCCCCGTGGTACTGCTCAGCGCAGGCATCGGCGCGACACCTCTTCTGGCAATACTATACGCGCTGGCGGCAGCCCGGGACACGCGGCAGGTCCTCTGGCTATACGCGGCTCGCGACAGACGGCACCATCCTTTTGCAGCCGAAGTCCGCCGTCTGATGGCCAGTCTCCCCCATGGTCGCAGTTATGTCTGCTATAGCAGGCCAGACCCGGTCGACAGACTCGGCGTCGATTTTGATGCAACCGGCCACCTATCACCATTGGTCTTCAATAGTGTCAGTATCCCGCAGGACGCGGACGTCTATCTCTGCGGACCTGTCGACTTCATGGCAGACATGAAAGAGGCGCTAGCCGCATCGGGCGTCGCCCCGGATCGCGTTCGTATCGAGATCTTCAACGGGAGCGAGCCGCTGAACCCCGGTGTTGTTGCCAGCGAGCGGCGCGCGCCACATCTGCCGGAAGGCGACACCGATGCCGGTCCGCTGGTCTCCTTCGCTCGAAGTGGTGTAGCCGCCCATTGGAACCCTTCAGTGTACCGGAGCATTCTGGAGCTGGCAGAGGCCTGTGACGTTCCCTCCCGGTGGTCATGCCGAACCGGTGTTTGTCACAACTGCGAAAGTGGGTTGATATCAGGCGCGATCGCCTATGAGCCTGAACCGCTTGAAAGGCCGGCCGACGGCAACCTTCTCATTTGCTGCTCGCAACCGACCCGTGATCTAGTCATCGATTTGTAAGCTAATCGAAGGGGACGGACTATGAAGTCTGGCACAGCCGCGTTCGGAATATTATCGCTTGAGGTTGTCACACTGCCGATAAGCGATATCGATCGTGCGCTCCGGTTTTATGTGGACCGGGTCGGCTTTGCGCTCGATGTCGACTATGCGCCGAACACCACCTTCCGTGTGGTCCAGCTCACGCCGCCTGGCTCCCACTGCTCAATACAATTCGGCAAAGGCGTTACGGACGCGCCCGCAGGGTCGCTTCGCAACATCTATCTTGTCGTTACGGATATTGAGACTGCGCGAAGCCGGTTGCTCGAACGCGGAGTCGCAGTCAGCGAACTCAAGCACAAGGCTCCGATCGACGGCTGGGGTGGGGCGTTCGCCCCAGGTTTCGACCCCAACCACCGAGACTATGCCAGCTTCGCGGGCTTCTCGGATCCAGATGGCAACACTTGGGTGCTGCAGGAACGGGGACACCCTGATGTGTGATGCGCGAGCAGCGCTGTGAAATCGCAAAAACGCTGCGGAGTTAGGCCTACTTTTGTCAGTTTCGCCGCGTTTCAGCCATTGGCGGTTCGGGATTCAAATAGCCGAGCAGACAGCAGATGCAGAGACCCAAGCCCACAAGGGGGTACTTCAGCGCAATCATTGCAGCCACGCCGAAGAGGGCCAAGGTCGTAAAGGATCGGACGCGCATGAGCCTGCGTACTTTGGGCGAAATCTTGACGCTGCTTCGCCGATCGAGCAACTCCCAGATCAGCCCGATGTAGGTTGCATTCACCAGAGAGAAGGCGGCTGCGTAAAAGGCTACGGGCTGCGGCTCGAGTTCGCTCACCGCCATCCAAGCAGTGGATAGCGGAGCAGTGAGATCGAAAACAAATGCGCGAAATTGAACCACATGAAGTGCGGTGTCGTCTCGCGAGCGTAGCGCATGAGGTAGTGGTGATTGGCCCAGACGATGGCGATGAAGATGTAACTCACAGCGTAACTCAGCCACGTCGGCCACAGGGATAGCAACGCAACGAAAGTCGGCTGACCGGGTGGTCTCAACTCCAGCACCAGCACGGTGATGAGAACGGCGAATACGCCATCAGAGAACATGCTCAGTCGTTTCTAGAGTCGCAGGGCAAGATATTTGCGTCAATTGGCTGTCGACTTACCTATCTCGGCTCGGAGTTCCGGCATTCAGGGTCTTGCGAGATAGCGTCTTCCCGTGCCACTCAAACCAAGCGCCAGTCGGGAAGGCAATGAAGATCGATGATCCGCTCGGATCCGGCTCACATCTCTGCCGCCATGAACGCAGACGAAAACGACCACTTTCGGGAACGTTTGAAAGTTTGCTGAATGGCGGGAAAGAGGCGCATAGCAGCCGTCCAACAAACGCGCATTCGCCTTGCGCCGACCTCAAGCCTGAAGGGCACCGCCTCAGCCCCCCACTCCTTCACCGCCCCCTCATAGAGGGGGCTCGACGAAGAATGATAGAGCACCGGCAGCGGATCGATCAGCGCGCCTGCCATTCATAGACGTTCGGGCGCTCGGTAAGCGCGCCAACCGGCACGTCTTGTTTTCGCCTGCCACATCCGCTTCCGAGGCGCTCGCTCCGCGCACTTCCCGCGCCGCGTCTAACGCGGGAAGTCTCCGTCTCTCCCGGACTTACGCCTTGGCGGCGTTCTGTGCAGCCTCGAACACATCGCGTGCGGACGTCGTACCGGCTACGTGCTCCGTACTCGCGACGCCGAGGTCCATCCATCCCGCGTTGACGGCCTCGAACATTTCTTGGGCAGGTCCGGAGTGGCCTTTCGGGATGCCGAATTGCTCGAAGGCTTCCGCCCACCCTGCACGCGGGATTGCAAAGGCTTTCACGTCGCGATTGAGGACCTCACCCAGCTGCCCCGCGACGTCATCGGCGGTGACCATCGAACCAACCTCGATGACGCGCTGGCCCGACCACGCCGGCCCGGTCAAAAGGGTTGCGACCTCCGCGCCTATGTCGTTTGTCGCGACCATGGTCGATTTCCGGTTTGTCGGATTGTAGTAGACCGGTAGCGTTCCGCCTTCGGCGACCTGCAAGCCGTAGAGGAAGTTTTCGAAGAACCCGCCGGCGCGCACAAATGCGATTGGCGATTTCAGGTCGCGAAGACCTTGCTCCAGAAGCGACAGGGCCGTGATCACCCCGTGCCCGCTGGTTCGGTTCGCGCCCATCGACGAAAGCGCAACCACTCGCGGCGGCGCTGCCTTGGTGAGCGCCTCGACATAGTTTGCAATCACGCCCTTTGCTTCTTTGTAATCGGGCGAGGGCGCCCAGACAGGGGGCAACATGACGAACGCGCCTTCGACGCCTCCGAGCGCTTGCTCGATGGCTGCCGGATCATTCCAATCGCCCTCCACCAGCTCCACGCCCTTGTTCGCCCAGTTGGCAGCCTTCTCGCGATTGCGGACGAGCGCGCGTACATCCTTGCGGTGCGCCAACAGATGTTCTGCCGTTGCGCCGCCAACTTTTCCCGTGATTCCCATGACTAGAAACATGTGTTTTCTCCTGATGTCGGGGGACAGGGCACTGCCCCGGTTGGTTCAATGGATGAGTGGTAGAATGGCCCGGACTCGGGGATCGCGCAGATAGAGGCCGCCCCACGCCAGCGCGCCCAGAAGCAGGGAAATGATCTCCGGCGGCGATCCCAACTCACCAATGCGGACGTGGGCGCAGATGGCGCCGCCCAAAAAGCCCGTTACCAGGATCGCGCCGAGGACGGCGGTGGCCGGAATGGCGTAGAGGATGGCGCAGGCGAGTATGATCGGGCCCATGACACGGGTCAGGTCCATCGCGAACCCGGTTTCCTGCAACATGCCCGCGATCTGTGCCGGCGCGAAAAGCTGAATGGTGCCGTCTGCCACCAGAGCGATAACGACAAACGCGCTCATGATCCGGCCGGCCCACAGGGCGCGATGCAAGGTCACGGTTTCGGCTGCCTGACGCGGGTTCATGGTTTCGGACACTTGTCGTTCTCCGATGGGGAGATCCCATATCCGAAACTTACTGTGCCTCCTGAGTGTGATAAACACCGAGAAAATGAACCAACTGTTCTCTTTATAAAAAACAATAGAGGTACGAAAATGCAGAATCTCGAGCACGTCCTCATTTTCATAACGGTAGCGGAAATGGGCAGCTTCACCCGCGCGGCCGATAGCCTGGGCATCCAGAAGGGGAGGGCCTCGACGGCGGTCCGGAAGCTGGAAGAAGACGTCGGTGCCAGGCTCCTGCACCGCACCACGCGCAGCGTGCGCCTGACGGAGGACGGGCGCGCGTTTCATGCCCGTGCCCGCGATCTGCTGGCTGAAGTCGATGATCTGCACTCGATGTTCGCCGGCGATCGCGTGGCGCTTCGCGGGCGCTTACGGGTCGATCTTCCGACCGAAGTGGCGCGCACGACGATCGTGCCGGCCTTGCCGGAGTTCATGGCGGCTCACCCCGAGTTGGAGCTGGAGGTGTCGAGTACCGACCGGCAAGTCGATCTGGTTCAAGAGGGGTTTGACTGCGTCTTGCGACTTGGTCCCATCGGAGACGAGACGCTGATTGCCCGCCCGCTGGGCCTGTTGCGCATGGTCAACGCCGCCAGTCCCGCTTATCTGGCGCGCTATGGCGTCCCTCGGTCGCTGGACGACCTCCAGCGCCAGGAACATCGGACAATTCATTTTTCGACGATGCTGGGCGCGAGACCGCATGGATGGGAATATCCGGACGGCGACGGCTACTCGACGCGTCAGTTGCCAGGCGCGCTACACGTCAACAGCGCGCAGACCTACGACGCTGCCGCCGTCGCCGGCCTTGGCCTGATTCAAGCGCCGCTTCTGGGGATTGGCCAATACTTGAAGAGTGGAGCGCTGGTGGAGATCATGCCCGATTTGCGTCGCCGGGCGATCCCCGTGTCCTTCGTCGTAGCACATCGCAGCAATCTGTCGCGCCGCGTCCGCGCATTCATGAAATGGATCGAAGATGTACTGGCGCCGTATCTCGAATAGCGGGACGAACATCTTCGTCCCGCCTCGAAATCAACATTCTGGGTATGTCTGCCGGTCGGCGGCCCGGCGGGCCAACAGAATGCGACACCGAAACCGGCGGGGCCGACATGAGATATCGCTGCTCGCAACCTATCCGGGGCCGCCCGTCTGGACGAAATCGGGGAGAGAGGAACCGTCCCTCTCTCCCCCAAGACCTCACGGGCGAACGCGGATGACCGTTTTCCCCGCGCGTCGCTCGGTCGAGTTGAAGGCGGCGATCGCCTCGTCGAGAGGAGCGACTTTGCCGATGTTCGTCCGCAGCCGTCCGTTCCGCACCCGCTGGACGATCTCGCTCAGCTGGGCACGATCGGCTTCGACGACGAAGTCGACCGCCAGGCCATCCACGGGCCTCGCCTCGGCCGGGCCGACGACAGTCACCATCGTGCCTCCGGCTCGGATCAGCGCCGCGGACCGCTTCTGGATGTCGCCGCCGATGACATCGAACACCAGATCGACGCCGCGCACGTCTTCGAGGGCGTCGTTCTCGAGGTCGACGAATTCGTTTGCGCCGAAGTCGAGCGCCTTCTGGCGGTCGGCAGAGCGTCCGGTGCCAATGACGTAGGCGCCGGCCTCTCGTGCGAGCTGCGTCACCATCGACCCGACGGCGCCGGCCGCGCCATGCGCAAGGACGCTCTGCCCCGCCTGAAGACGGCCGTGCTGAAACAGTCCCTGCCACGCGGTCAGGCCCGAGATCGGCAGGCTAGCGCCCACCGTGAAGTCGACATCGCCCGGCAATGGCGCGAGGTTGCGGGCCTCGATGGCGATATACTCCGCCAGGGTGCCGTCGCGATACCAGTCGGCGAGGCCGAACACCCGCTGGCCCACCGACAGTCCCGTCGTACCGTAGCCCAGGGCGGTGACCACTCCGGCCAGTTCGTGCCCGGGGATCGATGGCGTCCGGTCGCCGTCGACGCGATCGGTCCAGGTCGAGGGCCACGTCAGCTCGGTCGGGACGAACCCCGACGCATGGATCTCGACGACGACATCGTTTATCGCCGCCTGCGGCTCGGGCCGCTGCACCACCTTCATCCCGGCCGTTCCTGCAGCCTGGTCCGTCACTACGATCGCTTTCATGGGAATTGTCTCCTCAGACATTTGTTGGTTCGGGGTAATTTACGGGCGTGGAAGGTCTTCGATCTCTCACGCAATCAGCCATTGGCGCGGCGCCTTCCACGAGAGCGGCAGTTCTTGCCATCCTTGTCTCCGTAAGATCTGGAGTTGCTGGGGATTATGCAAAGTCCAGGACATCGGCCACCGGCATGCGCGGCTTCTGCGGCCAGTTGCCGGCTCGCTCCGGGCCGACGGTCAGCAGCATCACCGGCACTTCGTCTTCGGCCAGGCCGAACTCGCGGTGCACGGCCTCGGCGTCGAAACCGATCATCGGCGTCGAACCCAGGCCCAGCGACCGGGCCGTGTAGATGATCGCCGCGGTGCCAAAGGTCGCGGAGCGTACCGCCTCGTCGCGCTGGCGCCGCGGCTGATCGTCATACAAACCGCGAGCGGGGATCTCCCATTCCGGCACCAGGTGCGCCGGCATGATGCCGGCCTCCACCACGGGCGCCAGGCGGGCTGGGACGGTGCTGGCATCGGCCAGCCTGCCGATGATGATGAAGGTCACGGCCGCATCGGTGATCGCCGGCTGATTCCAGGCGATCGGGCGCAGCCGTGCCTTGGCTTCCGGCGAGCGTACGGCGATGAAGCGCCAGTTCTGCAGGTGGAAGGAGGTTGGCGCGGACGTGCCGATACGCACCAGGTCGCGGATTTGGTCGTCGCTCAGGGTGGCAGCGGGATCGTAGTACTTGGCGGCGCTGCGGCTTAGGATCGTTTCGATGACGGCATTCGTCGCGAAAGCGTTTTCGCTCTTCCCGGTTTGCGCGAAGATCTGGGCGGCTACGCGGGTTGCGGGTCCGGTGGTGGCGAGGCAGTTCATTGGATGGCTCCCTTATCAAGTGATTGCGGAGCCTAATCTACGGGGAAGAATGATTATTTCGAGGCTGAATTAGCTCAATGTGATGCGCGAAAGGATCAAATTGCGCTTTCTCGATTCCGGACCGCGCGTCTTACTCGCCCTTGTGCGCCAGTCGCCGCCACTCCCCCGGCGTCATCCCCGTCCTTTCGGCGAAAACACGCCGGAACGCCGAAACGGATTGATACCCGACGGTCTCGGCCACGGCCTCGGTGCTGATCGCCGGCTTCTTCAACTCGTTGGCGGCCAGGCTCATGCGGAGATCGGTCAACAAATCGAGCGCGGAGCGACCCAGCTTGTCCTGGAACTGGCGCATGAACGTAGCGCGCGACATCCCGCACAATTCGGCCAGATCGGGCAGTTTCCAGGGCCGTGCCGCATCGGCGAACATCGCGGAAATGGCTGGAGCAAGCCGGGGATTGCCGGCCAGGGCCAACAAGCCTTCGGGGGCTTTCCCGGATTGGCTCGCCGCGCGCAGTACCAGTGTGAACAGGGCCGAAGAAAGCGCGTTGAGAATGGCGCGTCCTCCGGCTCTGTCTCCGGCGGACTCCATTCGCATCAGCGTCACCAGGCCGGCCAGTTGGCTGGAGGCGGAGCCGATGCCGTTTTCTTCATCGCCGTCCTTGGACCGCGCCACCAGATCCGCAGGCAGGTAGTTGCGGACCAGCCGATCATGGGGTGGTGCGATAAAAAATCGCCCACACAGCAGATCCAGTTGCTCGCCCTGGCCATCATTCTCGCTCAGCATCCATCCGGCAGCCCCCCGCCGTTGCTGGGTAGGGATTGGTATTTGCCCGCTGCCGTCGTGCAGCACATGCGCCGCGCCGTGAGGCAGCAGCACAATATCTCCACTCACCAGCTCCCTTGCTGCTCTCGTGTCCGGATCCTCCAAAATGGCCCGGCCCCTGACGATGACATGGTAGGGAATTTCGTTTGCGGCAGCCTTGCTCCAGGCAATGCGCCACGGCGCACCGTAGGCGCAGCGGACCTCGAGCTGGCCGGTAACGGTGATGATTTGCAAGAGATGGCTGAGCCAGTCCACTTCAGACATTGGACCTCGAAAACCGGAATGGTGAAACATCTTATCGCAATTGTGCACTGGTTCTATCTGTCGCTCACATTTCGACCGCGCCTGGATGGGAGCGAGCACCGGGCGCCCCACGATCGGAACAGGGCCTGTATCAGGCGTGCGGTCGAGTGCGGATTCCTTTCGCCCTTCAAAACGGATGCACGACCCAACCGCGCAGGCTATATTGTCGCATGGGGCCGACGTCATCGAAGGGGAGGGCATGACATGCAGGCAATGCCGATAGCGCATCACGTCGCGCAACCCGAGGTCGTGCCCTCCGTGACCGGCTATCCGGCCGCCGTCCTGTGCTGGCTGCTTTCGGCTGGCGTCTATATCGCGGCCAAATGGGTGGCGCCTGAAATGCCACCCTGGGGCCTCTGCTTCTGGCGGCTGACGCTTGCCTGCGCCATCCTGCTGCCGATCGTGCACCGTCATCACGACGCGATGATCGGACTGTTGCGAACGCGCGTCGTGGAGGTCGTCGCGGTGGGGGCGATCGGCCTCACCCTGTGCCAAGGTATGATCTACCATGGCCTCAACGACACCGACGCCACCACGGCCGGCATCATCATGGCGCTGTCGCCTGTCATGACGATGGTGCTCGCCCGTTTCGTGCTTGGCGAGCCGCTCGGGCTGTGGAAGTCGCTAGGCGCGCTGGTTGCGCTCGCCGGGATGATTTTCATCGTTGCCCACGGCAACCTGACGGCGCTGCTGCAACTCAAGTTCAACGCCGGCGAGCTGTGGATCGTCGGCAGCGCGTTCTGCTGGGGCCTGTACACCGTGCTTTTGCGCCGTGCCAAATTCGGCATCGAACTCCTGCCGATGGTCGTGCTGCTGCTCGGCGCTGGTGCGCTGGTCGCCTTGCCGTTCCATGTGTGGGAATTGTTCAACGACGAACGCTCCGCCATGGACGTCCACAGCATTCTCGCGCTCGCCTATCTGGCAGGTCCGGGCGGCGCCTTGATGTACTATCTCTACAACAAAAGCGTGGAAACGCTCGGCGCGAGCCGAGCGAGCATGCTGCTCTACCTGCAGACGGTGTTCGTCGCTGTGTTAGCCTATCTGCTGCTCGGCGAGGGCTTGCACGATTACGATCTGGTCGGCGCGGCCTTCATCGTCACCGGCATCGTACTCGCCACCGTGGCCAAACCCAGGCCAGCTCAACCACGCGTGGCGTAGATAAATCGAAGGTCAGGGCGGTTCACTGTCGAAACAGGCGCGCAGCAAATGCAACCCTTCTTCGATGCGGGGCGTCGGAATGGCGCCATACCCCAGCATGATGCCGGCTCGCGGTATGGCGTTCACGGCGAACCGTGACAGGATCTGGACGGCGACGCTGCGATCGGCTGCGCGGCGGGCGACCTCGGCGATCCGGTCCGCCGACATTTTCCGGGCAAGAGCGGTGAGATGGAGCCCCGTTGTCGATGGGATGAGCTCGAGATGCCCGGCAAAATCATTGGCGATGGCGTCCGCGATGATCTGGTGCCGTTCCCGGTAGATCGCGTTCACCCGACGGATGTGACGCGCAAAGGCGCCCTCATCGATGAAACGCGCGAGCGCTGCTTGCGCCGGGGTCGATGAATGCCAGTCGCTGACGAATTTCGCTTTGTGCACGGCCGCTCGCAGCGATGGCGGCGTCAATATGAAGCCCAGCCGAAGCGTCGGCAGCATTGTCTTCGAGAAGGAGCCGACGTAGATGACCCGGCCTTTTGCGTCGAGCGTCTGCAACGGCTCGAGGGGACGGCCCCCGAAACGGAACTCGCTGTCGTAGTCGTCTTCGATGATGGCCGCGTTATTTCGCTCGGCCCAGGCCAGCAGCGCCTGCCGGCGCGGCAGCGTCATCGTCACCGACAGCGGAAATTGATGAGACGGCGTGACATACACGGCTCGGACTCCGCGCGGTAGCGCATCAACGACCAGGCCCTGGCGATCCACCGGTACACCGACGATGCGAATACCCAAGGCCTTGAACAAATGCCTAGGAGGGCCGTAGCCCGGATCTTCAATGGCAATTGCATCCCCCGGTGCCAGCAGGACGCGGGCCAGGACATCCAGTGCCTGCTGCGTACCGTTTGTGACAATGATGTCGTCCGCAACCGCCCCGATCCCTCGGGAGATGCCTATGTGCCTGGCGATTGCGACCCTGAGATCGTGATGTCCGGCGGGATGCTCGTAAGTGCCGGCGGTCGCTTCGCCCGAACGCAGCGCCCAAACCACCGACCGCCGCCACGCCCCGTGCGGAAACAGCGAAGCATCGCAAAACCCGGCGTGAAAGTCGAACCGAACCGGCTCGAATGCGGGTGGTGGGGCTATCGCCTCCCAGATCTGGCGTGGCTGGAGCACGCCGGTAGATCGGCGTCCGGTCTTTTCTCGCCCGGCCGGCACGACCAATTCGCTGATGAACGTCCCAGACCCCTGCCGGGATGTCACGAACCCTTCCGCGGCGAGCCGTTCATAAACCACGGTCACGGTGGCACGCGACACGGCAAGCGTCCGCGCCAGTTCGCGGCCAGGCGGCAGAGGGTCGCCGGGCCGCAGCCGTCGATCCAGAACGGCGCGCCGTATCTGACGATAAATCTCGCCGCTGAGATTCTTGCGCCCGACCAGGCTTATGTGAAAGGCCGTCATTGTTCAGCAACTGGAATTGGTCTGACGCAGGCACTGGAATTCAGCCTGCCACCAGTCCTCCTGCGTCCTGCGCTGGCTTAGCGGTAGCGCCTTGCAAGTGTCGTCATGCCAATTGGAATTGGACTGGCCAAGAATCCATGAATTGGCACTTCTATCGGTCCTCTAGCCTCCTTACCATTGCTTCGGCGGCAAGGGAAGAAGCGGATGGCCGGCTATGGGAGGCTGAAATGCCTCGAGCGGAGACTCGAATCCATCACCCGTCGAGCGTGCGACTACCTTGGTCTGTGCCGAAAACCACAGTCGCGGCCCTCAAGACTTGGCAATTATCCGTCTCAAGAGGTCGGGCAATCGCGGATTTGTCCCCCGAGCTGTTGAGGGACATTCGGACCACGGGGCCGATCCTACGCCGGTCGCCACGGCTGACCCTATTCGCGCCATCGGCGCGGCCTTGCGAGCACAAGGCCGCCGCCGCTTGCTGGTGGACCATTCGATCGGCGGCATTTTCGAAACCCGCGCCGTCGAGACCACCGCGCGGCTCGAAGCTGCGAACCAACCGTCAACATTTTGGGGAGAGTGCCATGCCCAACCATCAGCGCTCTGCTACGCGCACGACAACGCTTGCCCACCAGCCCGGTTCGATCCCGGGCGAGACAGGGCTGCGCGCGGCCGACCGACCAATCGTCACCAAGCAAGAGCTTCCTTCCGCTGTCCCACTGATGGCGCTTTCGACCGGTTTCTGGGCCTTCAAGACTCTGGCCGCCGCGCACGAGTTGGACCTCTTCAGCCGCCTTGCGAGCGGCGCCGCCATCACGGTTGCCGGTTTGGCGGAAGCGCTCGGCCTGCATCAACGACCGGCCGAGATGCTGTTGACCGGCTGCGCTGCACTTGGGCTCCTGGAGAAAACGGACGGCCGCTATCGCAACACGCCCTTAAGCGAAACTTATCTCGTGAAGGGTAAGCCGTATTACTTCGGCGGCTTCGTGCAGATGGCCGACAAGCGACTCTATGCGGGCTGGGGAAGGCTTGCAGAGGCGCTGCGCACGAACCGGCCAACCACATGGGATCCGGCAGTGCAATCCTCGATGTTCGAGGGCGAGGATCCTACGATGCTGGCGCTTTTCTGGGAGGCGATGCATTCGCTTTCCACGATGACCGCGCGCAAGCTCGGCGAAGCCGTGGATCTCAGTCATTTCCGCCGCCTCCTGGACATCGGCGGCGGATCGGGCGCGTACGACATCGAGCTTTGCAAACAATATGGGGCGCTGCGTGCGACCGTGTTCGACTTGCCGCATGTGGCCGCGATCGCCGCGGGAAAGATCGCCGAGGCCGGCTTGACCGACCGCATCGAGACCGCGGACGGCAATTTCTTCGAACAGCTTCCCGGGGATCACGACGTGCATCTCCTGTCGATGATCATGCACGATTGGGACGAGGCGAAGAATCGCGCCCTGCTGCGCCGATCCTTCGAGGCTTTGCCAAGCGGCGGCGCGGTCGTCATCAGCGAGCTTCTCGTCAATGATGAAAAGACCGGCCCGGCGCCGGCCGCGCTGATGAGCCTCAACATGCTGATCGAGACGGAAGGACGAAACTACACCCCGGCCGAGTATTCGGCGTGGCTCGAGGAAGCCGGATTCAGGCACGTCGAGACGGTCTGGTTCGATGCTCCCGCCGCGAACGGCGCCGTGATCGGCCGCAAACCGTAAGGCGCAACGTAGAGCGGATCAGGTGCGCCGCAATCGGCTGGCCGGGCTGCGTAACGGCAGCCCCCGACGGGAGCACGACAAAGGTCATAGGAGAAGCCAAGAACAACCAAGGGAGAAAACCATGTTTCCAGCGTCAGTTCGTCTCGCATTGCTCACGGCCTCGGTCGTCGCCCTTCCATCATACGTCGCCGTGGCCGACGACGCGCAGGTCGCGCGTGGCGAGTACCTGGTCACGATCGCCGGCTGCAACGACTGCCACACGCCCGGCTACTTCTTCGGCAAACCCGATATGTCGCGCTTTCTTGGCGGCTCGGATGTGGGCTTTGAGATACCTGGCGTCGGTGTCTTTCCCGGTCGAAACATCACGCCCGACAGGGAGACCGGCATCGGCAGCTGGACCCCGGAGCAGATCGTCGCTGCGATCCAGACTGGCCAGCGGCCGGACGGCCGCACCCTGGCGCCGATTATGCCCTGGCCTGCTTTTGCGCATCTCACAGCGGACGATGCCATGGCCATCGCGGCGTTCCTGCAAAGCGTGAAGCCGGTAAGCAACAAGGTCCCGGGCCCGTTCAAGCCTGGCGACACGGTGTCGACATCCATGATGCGGATCATCCCGCCGGGCGGAAGCGCTGCCGCTGCACCGAAATAGGCCGAAAACCGGCCTTCCACCGGACGTCGTGTTCGACGCCGCCCGGCGTCGTCCCGGAGCATGGCCAAAATGGCATCCGCGCCGGCCTCGCCATTCGCGGCCAGTCCCCACAACCATTTGCACACGCGGAACTGACGGCGGCAGATGCCGCATCCGCGCATCAACTGCTTCGTGCAAGCGCGCCGATGCTGTCGAGCAGCGGCTGTTGGTCGCCGACCCAAAACCAGTGGTCGTCACCGGCGACCTCGATGAACCGCGCGCCCGGGATCCCGGCGGCCAGGAGCCGCCCCGCCTCGACGCGCACGGCGCGGTCGCCGGACCGGTGCAGGACAACCGTCGGGACGGAGACCTTTGCGAGCAGGGAACGGACATCGGTATCACGCAGGGCTTCGAGCAGGCCCGCGACCGCGCCGGGGCTGGAGGCTGCCCTGAGCAATCCCGCCCACCAGGTCTCCGCCTGGCGGTCTCCGGTGAGGCCCGGGGCGAACGTCTCGATTTCCGCCGGGCCGCCCCAGCCGGCGATCAGCCGCTGCTTCCACAGATCGTATTGCGCGGCGGTCAAGGCGAAGGGATAGTCCGACGCGCGGCTGCCTTTCGCGAGCGAGCCCCACAGGACAAGGCCGATGAGCCGATCCGGATGATCGATGGCGAAACGGACACAACCCGGCCCGCCTTCCGAGGCGCCGATGAGCAAGGCCCGGCTGCTGCCGGCCGCGTTCATGACTGCCAGAATATCCTGCGCTGTCGTTTCGACTGTGGCACGGACACCGACACGGTCGGAAAGTCCCATGCCGCGCCGGTCGAACAGGATCAGGCGGGCCAAGCGCGAAACCGCTGATATCCAGGCGCGGCAGCGTCTGTCTTCCCAGATACGCTCGACATGCGAAATGAAGCCGGGAACAAGCACGATGTCCGTCGGTCCGCTGCCGACGATCTGATAGGCGAGATGGATGCCGTCCACTTCGACGTAGCGCGTCCTGGGCACGTCCAAAGTGACATCTTGAGTTGGCTCCCGCACCAGGGCAAGCGTGGCCGGGTCCGGCGCTACGCCGAGTTCGTCTCGTAACAGCCGGACACAGCTTTCGGCCTGGCGCTCGGCTGCCGCCCTGTCCCCGGCCGCCAGGTGGGCGCGGATCAGGTGACGGTGCGCACTTTCGCTCAAGGGGTCGAGTGCCGCCAGGCGCGTCGCATGCACCACCCCGCTGCGTGGTTCGCCGCCGGCGATCTTCGCTTCGATGGTACGCTCCAGCGTCTGCACCAGTCGGCTACGCAAGGCCTCGCGCCTGAAAAAGACCCATTCGTCGAATTCCGGACAATCCGGGAGTGAGAAGCCGCCGAGATAGTCGCCCTTATAGATGTCGGCCGCCTCGTCGAGCGGGCCGACATTGCAGGCATGCTCGAAAACCTTGGAGTCGAGCTCGACGAAAAGCGCCGGGTGTAGGCTGAGGGATGCCCCCGTGGCGGCGATGACCTCCGTGCCGAACGCGATGCGAATTTTATGCAGTGTGCGCCGAAGGCGTGCTCGTGCGGCTTCTTCGTCGGTTTCGGGCCACAGAAGCGTGGCGGCGACCTCGCGCGCCACGGGCCCGCCGGCCTCGGCGACATAGATGAGGAGCGCGGCCGCCTTGCGCAAGGCGAGCTCCACCGGCTGCCCGTTCAGACGGAACTCCGGAAACCCCAGAAGTCGGAACTCCAATCTTTCCATCGACCCGTACGCGGCCGAGCGGGGACGTTCAGGGGACGCCGGCCTTCTATCCATCCCACGACGTCGGGCCGATCGGGCCCGATCAGGAGACTCCTTGGAGCGAGAAATGTCACCGGTCAATACTCTCAGCCAGCATTGCACGTCCGAGGCCATTGCCGGGGGTGGCGTTCCCATCGGCGTCAAGAACGCAGGGAAAGGAGGCTGAGACATGTGCCAATCCTGTCTCTCCTGGTACGCACGCTGCATTGCTCCCTACCTCGTCCACGCCGGCTGTTCGGCAAACGTGTTCGCGCGCATGCGAAGGCGCCTGATCCCGCGGGCGCAGGGCATTGTCGTCGAAGTCGGCTTCGGGTCCGGCCTGAACCTTCCCTATTACGACGCCGCCAGGGTGGAGCGGCTGGTCGGCATCGATCCCGACGGCACAATGCTTGGCCTGGCCGAACCGAAGATCCGTTCCCTGCCGTTCGACGTCGACTGCATCCGGGCCAGCGGCGAAAGGCTGCCCTTGATCGATGGCCTCGCCGACACGGTCGTCGTCACCTATGCCTTCTGCACCATTCCCGACCCTGACGCGGCGCTGACCGAGATCCGCCGCATATTGAAACCTATGGGCCGGCTGATCTTCATCGAGCACGGCCAGGCCGAGGGGCCGCGCGGCCGCAGATGGCAGGAGCGGCTGAACAAGCCGTGGGGACAGATCGCCGGCGGCTGTCATCTCAACCGCCAACCGCTGCACTTGATCCGAGAGGCGGGCTTCCGCATCGTTGAAGAGGAGCGCGGGCGGTTCCCGCTGCCCTTCTGGCAATTGGGAAGCCACTACGCCGGCGTCGCGGTGCTCCGACAGGGTGACAGGCCATCACCCCAGGCCAGATCGTGCATTACGAGGTCCCACGCACATCCGCTTCCGCGCGGAATTGCCGATGACGGTCGTCGGCATCCCGTTCCTGATGCGCGAGGTCACAGAAGATGGCGTGAGGGACAGCTTCTCGCACCGGAGTTAGCCGACATTCAAACCGGGTGCATCCACGTCTCAGATGGGGCTTTGCAACCCTTCTGTTATCAGCGTTCCGATCATTGAATCATAAACCGCGAGCTGAACGGCAGGCTGGCTGCGCCGACGGCTTTCGGGCTGATGGTCACCCGCGCTGGCAACGCTTGGACAGCGGCAAATTCCCGGCCGATATCGGCGCACAAGGCCTTGGCGATTTTCTGCGGCGCATAGCTGGACAGGAGGACCGTCCTGAACTCGACAAACTGGGTCAGCGCCGAGATCGATGCTTTCAGGCGGTTTGAGCATTCCCCCAGCCATTCGGTGTAGGCCTCTCCAAGATCAGGCCACTCAGGGCTGCTGCTCCAGATGATTTCGGACGAGCGTCCGCGCATGGCCAGTTCGCTTTCCAGGCGCATGAGGCCATGATCGAAGCTGGCACTGGAGTTTCCCTTATAGATCTGGTGGTTGAGGATGAGCCTGCTCTGCAGCCTAGCTCCGAGATAGAAGAACAAATAGTCGTTCAGCGGCTTTGCGACGCCGAACATGCTCTCGCCGCCGGCCGCCGCGGTGATGTCGTTCTGGACGAAGACCGGCAGCTTGATCTGCTCTTCGATCTCGCTTTGCAAAGCCTTCAGGGACGTGCTCGATCCGTTGCCGGTTGCAGCCATGGCGTCGACCTCATCGGGAACGGCCAGCCCGATACCCGCGACCCGGCTGCGCGCCTCGACCGGCAGGCTCGTCATGGCTTGCCTGATCGTCGCAAGCAAATCGCTGCTTTGCGGAAACGGATTGGCTTCATCCGCGGGCAACTGCGTGTGGAAGCGCACGGTGCCGATGAAGTCGATGAGCGCGATGTCGATCCTGCGCCGGCTGAAGCCGACGCCGACCGCGTAGGCGCCTTCCGGGTTGAGTGAAAGCGGGATGGTGGGGGGCCCGACACGGCCGCGCTGCGCCTCGCCCTGCGAGACCAGCCCTTCCTGTTCGAGGGAGCGGACGATGACCGAGGCCGTCTGCGCCGACAGACCGGTCTTCTCGCCGATTTCCATCCGCGATATGCCCTCGTTCTGAAGCAGCAGCGACAGCACCAGACGCTCGTTGTAGCTGCGCACGCTCAACGCGTTCAGCCCGCTCGCACGATCGGCGATGCGCAAGGGATTGGGTGGTGCAAACCTCATGTCAGGCAAGGGTCGCCCCATCGGTAAGAGCGCATTGCCGGGCGGCGGTATGGTTGCTCATGTCGAGCGGCTCCAGCCGATCGCATCGACCGCGCGGGCGAGTGCGATGCCAAGCAGTCTGTGCGCTTCGGCATCGATGTGAAATCCGTCCGCTTCGCTGCAGGACACCACCGAGCCAGCATCGAAAAAGTGCAGTTCGAGCGAATCCGCCAGCACCTCGAACTCGAGCGCCAGCAGCCGCGATTTCTCCGGTGCGCCGGCGAAGATGGACTTCCACTCCTTGACGTCGTCCTGCATCGGCGGCGGTGCGACGATCATGATTTCGGGTGTGGTGCCGCCCGGACCGGGCGCCAGTTCCTTGATGTCGTAGACAAGGCAGCCGATGCCCATAGCCACTTCCGACGGCGGTTTGTTGAAGCGGATCTTGAGGTCATTGGTGCCGAGCATGATGATGACGAGGTCGAGCGTCGCATGGCTCTGCAGACAGGGGCGGAGATAGGTTCTACCGTTCTTGTGTGTCCCCTCGATCGGATCGTCGTGGACGGTGGTTCGACCGCTCAATCCTTCCTCGATGACATACCAGTCGGGGCCTAGCTGAGCGCGCAGTATCCCCGGCCAGCGCTCAGCCGGGCCATAGCGCTCGAGCGGCCCCTTGCCGGGGATCTGGCCGTGCGTGTTGGAGTCGCCGTAGCACAAGACTGATCGCATGATTTTCCCGCCGGGACTGACCGCGCGCCGGTGCAGGACGAGCGCTCTTCATGATGAATAGCGGAGTGGCGAAAGGCAAGCAACGGAATAGTCATTCAACATGACTAACTATTGACAGGTCAAACCCACTATGCTTCTAAAGTGCCCGGAGGAGTTCTCGACCGTCATCATTGTCCAGCCGAAATTGGGCCTCGACACACATGTGTTCGGGGGCGGGAGAATTGCGTGCATAGGTCGGTTCGCGACGACAGGCATGCATCGGGAGAGCGTCTCGCGGCCCGTGCGCGTCCGTACGGCCGGAGCAACCACAAGGAGGAGTTCAATGTTAGGATTGCTGAAAACCGTCGGGCTGGGGATGCTCGTTGTATCAGCGCTTGCCGTAACGTCCCTGGCGCACGCGGAAGATATCAAGCTGATGGACGGCGTCGCGCCGCGCCCCGACGACACGCGCATGACCGCGGCCGGCGCATTCAAGAAGGATCCCCCCTGGGTCATCGGAATGAGCGACTTCGGCGTCAACGCCAACACCTGGACCGTGCAGGTCGCGCATGAGGCGGAAAATGCCGCGGCGAAGGACAAGCGCATCTCGAAGTTCATCCTGCTCGATGCCGGCTTCGACCAGAAGAAGCAGGTAGCCGATATCGAGGATCTGATCGCCCAGCATGTCGACGCGATCATCGTTCAGCCGGTGACCAGCACGTCGGCCAACGCCAGCATCGCCAAGGCGGTCGCCGCCGGCATCCCCGTCATCCTTCACACCGGCCGCATCGATTCCGATGCCTACACCACCGAAATCCAAGGTGGAGCCGAGCACTTCGGCAAGGTGATGGGCGACTGGCTGGTGAAGACCGTTGGCGACAACGGCAAGATCTGGGTCCTGCGCGGCCTTGCCGGCCACCCGGAAGACACCAACCGCTACAACGGGCTACTGGAATCACTCAAGGGCACGCATGTGCAGATCATCGCCGAGGAGCATGGCGACTGGCAGTATGACAAGGCCAAGAAGCTGTGCGAAACGCTCTATCTGAACAATCCGCAGGTCGACGGCATCTGGTCGTCCGGCGCCGACATGACGCGCGCCTGCGTCGATGTCTTCAAGCAGTTCGGCACGCCGATCCCGCCGATTTCGGGCGAGGGCAACAATGGCTATTTCGGCCAGTGGATCACGGATGGATTCAAGTCGATCTCTCCGGAATACAGCCCGGCCCAGGGTGCTGCCGGCGTGCGCGCCGCTGTAGCCCTGCTCGAGGGCAAGCAACTCTACAAGCGCTATGTCTACAACCCTGATGGCTGGGACAAGGACAAGGCCGCGAAATACTATCGCGACGACCTGACGGCCAATGTCTGGTGGCCGAGCGAACTCCCCGAAGAAAAGCTCAAGGAATATTACGGCAAGAAGTGACACGCCGTGGCCGGCGGGGAGTGGACAAGCGTCCCCGCGGGCCCTTCCAGTGGTGAAGCGAGGGTTTAGTGGCCAATCTTATCGAGATGTCGCACATTTCGAAGGCATTCGGGGGAAGCAAGGCGCTCCACTCCGTTTCCCTCGATCTGAAGGCCGGCAGCGTTCACGCCCTGATGGGCGAGAACGGCGCCGGAAAATCGACCTTGATGAAGATCCTGGCGGGCGTGTATCAGCCCGATTCCGGCGGGATCTTCATGAATGGGGAAAAGCTCGATCTGAAGTCACCGCGCGCCGCGCTCGATGCCGGCATCTCGACCGTTTTCCAGGAACACTCGCTGCTGCCTAATCTGTCGATCGCCGAGAACATGTTTCTCGGCCGGGAGCCGACGAACCGGTTCGGCTCGATCGACTATTCCGCGATGAACAGCCGAACCGCCAAGGCACTCGGCGAACTCGGTCTCACGCTAGACTCCTCGCAACTCGTTTCCAACCTGACCATTGCCGAGCGGCAATTCGTCGAGATCGCGCATTGCATCCAGGCCGACGCCGGCGTGCTTATTCTCGACGAGCCGACAGCGGCGCTCAACGCGGCCGATGTCGATGTGCTCAACCGCAATATCCGCCGCCTGCGCGATAGGGGAAAGGCAATCGTCTACATTTCGCATCGCATGGAGGAAATCTTCGAGCTGTGCGACACTGTGACGGTGCTGAAGGACGGCGCACTGGTCGGCACCAGAACGGTGTCCGAGATCACCGCAGACGAACTCATCGCCATGATGGTCGGGCGCGAACTCCAGGACCTGTTCCCAGATCGCACGGGCGACAGGGGCGGCGAAATCCTGCGCGTCGAGAATCTCAGGATCACCGAGACATCGCAGCCTCTGTCGCTGACGTTGCACAAGGGCGAGATCGTCGCCCTCGCCGGGCTTGAGGGACAGGGCCAGCAGCGCTTCTTGCGCTCCCTCATCGGCCGCTACCATCCTTTTGCCGGGACGATTTCCATCAACGGCAAAACGCTCGACATGCCGCTCCCGACATCATCAGGCGTTCGCCATTTGCAGCAGCTGAAGGTCGGTTTCGTCCCCGAGGACCGCAAGGAGGAGGGGCTCTTTCTCGCTTTGCCGATCGCCCACAACATCGCCATCGGATTGCATTCGAGGCGACGCGAACTTGCGCCGGCGCGGCCCTATCGAAGCGTCATCGCCCGCATGATGGATGTCATGAACATAAAGGCGACAGGGCCGTCCGCTCCGGTCGGTTCGCTGTCGGGCGGCAATCAGCAAAAAGTACTGCTCGGCCGCTACCTCGCCGCGGATCTCGATCTTCTCCTGGTGGAAGAGCCGACCCGTGGCGTCGACATCGGCGCCAAGTCCGAGATCTACCATCTGCTGCGCGACTTCACCCGCAAGGGTGGCGCGGTGCTGGTGCTGTCGCGCGAGACGATCGAGCTGATCGGGCTGTGCGACCGCATCTATGTCGTCCACCACGACACAGTCGTGGCCGAAATGCCGGCAGCACAGGCGACGGAGCACAAGATCCTCGACGCGGCCCTGACGGGCGGCTCGGCGCGCCGGCACTAGGGGCCTTCCATGTATCGTAGCCTGTCCAACATCGTGAGTGGCCGGAACACACGGCAGGGCCAATGGGTTCTGCCATTGTTGGTTGCCTTGCTCATTTCGCTGTGGCTGTCGGTTCAGACGACGCAGTTCGCAACGGCCGAAAACCTTTTCAACCTGGTTGCGCAGGCGATGCCGCTGGTCATCGCGGCGGCCGGACAACTCGTCGTCGTGCTCGTCGGCGGGCTCGATCTATCGGTCGGCTCGGTCATCAGTTTCACGACGGCGGTGCTGGCGCTCGACCAGCCGGCGATCGTGCTGATCCCGGCGGTCTTCGTGCTGGCCGCATTCATCGGGCTGATCAACGGCCTGGCGATCACCCGTTTCAACGTCCATCCAATCATCGCCACGCTATCGACGCAGTACATTGTCCTTGGCATCACGCGCATCTTGCGTCCCGTCTCCGGCGGCACCGTTCCGGAGATCGTCATTGCTGCCGTCTCAGGCAGTTTCCTCGGTATTCCTTATCCGGTCTTTTGGGGAATCGTCGTGATGCTGTTGGCCTGGAAGCTGCTCTACGGATCGCGATACGGCCTGCATCTGTTTGCGATCGGCGGCGGCATCGCGTCGGGGGCCGAAAGCGCTGCCCGCAATTTCGGCGTCTCCGATCGCCGCAACATCATCCTCGCCTATGTGGTCTGCTCCTGTTTCGCGGCCGTTGCCGGTGTCTTCCTGGCCGGGCGCATCGTGTCGGGTGATCCAAATGTCGGGTTGCTTTTCGAACTCGACACGGTCACCGCCGTGGCACTTGGAGGCACCCAGCTTTCAGGCGGAATCGGCAGCTTGCACGGCACGGTGATCGGCGCGCTTGTGATGGCACTGCTGGCCAATGGCATGAACCTCGCCAACGTCTCGCCCTTTGTCCAGACGGCGATCAAGGGCGGCATTCTCTTGGCCGTGGTCGGGCTGCAATCCCGCAAGAAGATGGGGCTCTGAGCGATGACTGCCGTTCTCGCAAACCCGATCGCCCGGCGTCTGCTTCGCATACCGCCGTCCTACTTTGTCTTCCTCGTGCTTCTGGCCACGCTGTGGGTCGCACGGCCGAACATGCTCAACCTCAACATCATGGGCATCTTCATCAGGCAGATCGTTCCGCTCGGCATTCTCGTGCTGGGGCAGCTCGTCGTCATGCGCGTGAAATCGATCGACCTCTCCGGCGGCGGCATCATCCTGCTGATCAACTATTTCATCTCGTCGGGCAGTTTCCCGGGCGCGTCGCTGCCCTTCTTCGTCGTACTGGCGCTCGCCACGGGCCTCGTCATTGGCCTGTTCAACGGCTTCATGATCGGCATCCGGCGGGTGTCGGCCGTCATAGTCACGCTGGCCGTCAGCATCATCCTGGTCGGACTGGTGCAGTTCCTGTCGAGCGGCAATCCACCCGGCGATGTGCCGAAACTGTTCAACGACCTCTACAACACGAAGTTCCTGTCGGTTCCGACGCCGGTGCTGTTCTGGATCATGCTGACCGCCGCGGTGTGGCTGCTTCTGTCGCAGACAGTGTTTGGTCGTTACGTGGCCTCTGTCGGCGAGAATGCCGAAGCCGCCCATTTTTCCGGCGTGCCGGTCCAGCGCACGGTCATCCTGGCGCATACGCTCGCCGGCCTGATCGCGGCGATCGCGGCCCTGGTACAGACAGGTTCAATCGCCGTCGGCAGCGTGCGCGTCGGTCTCGACCTGCCGATCCTGGCAGTCGCGGCGACAATCCTTGGCGGCGTCGCCTTCGGTCGCGGCGACGGCGGCGTCTGGGGACCTTTCTTCGGCTCGCTGTGCTTCGCGCTTTTGTTCGTCGTGATGACGGTGCTCGGCATCGACGAACCCGGCAAGCTCATCGCCCAGGGCGTCATCATCCTCGGTGCGGCGATCTTCTACGGAGTGCGCGTGCGAACCTCCTGAATCGAAACAAGGCAAGCCGGCACCGGCGTTAGGGCTGGATCGATAGATCTGCACGTTCAGACAACTGCAAACAGATGGAGAAACATGGATGTCACCGCCAAAAAATATCATGTGCTACGGCGACTCGCTGACCTGGGGCTGGGTTCCGGTCAAGGAAGGGTCGCCGACCTACCGCTACCCCTATGATCAGCGCTGGACGGGTGTTATGGCGGCGGCGCTGGGAGCGGGCTACCACATCATCGAAGAAGGTTTGAGTGCGCGCACGACCTGTCTCGACGATCCCAACGATCCGCGCCTCAATGGCGCCAATTATCTGCCCTCGGCCATCGCCAGCCATCTGCCGCTGGATCTGGTCATCGTCATGCTGGGCACCAATGACACGAAGTCCTATTTTCGCCGGACACCCTACGAGATCGCCAACGGAATGGCGAAACTGGTCGGGCAGATCCTGACGAGCGCCGGCGGTATCGGCACGCCTTATCCGGCTCCGAAGGCGCTGGTCATCGCGCCGCCGCCGCTGACCCCGATGCCCGATCCCTGGTTCGAGGGTATGTTCGGCGGCGGCCACGAAAAGTCCAGGGAGCTGGCCAGGCAGTACAAGGCGATGGCGGATTTCATGAAGATCGACTTTCTGAATGCCGGCGATTTCGTCACCACGGACGGTATCGACGGCATCCATTTCACCGCTGGCAACAACGCCGATCTCGGCCGCGCGGTCGCCGACAAGGTCAAGTCTATTCTTGAGCCAAGCCGCGCCAGCACCGCCGCCTGAAGTCGCGACGCCCGCCGGCTTGCGCAACGGCCGGTTCGCAGGCGTGTCGCATTCTTCCTGTATGCCATTATGGACCCAACGATGAGCCCGGTCCGTAATTCTGCCCAACACGTTCCGTGGCACTTGACCCACTTGCTTTTATGAAGACGAGCTATCCACTCAAGCCGTTCAACAGGCGCACATTCGAGGTTTGCCTGGGCCGATAGTAAGCTTGGGCTCCTCGTCCTTCACACCGCCTGCACCGCCGCCGCCAATCCTCGTATGATCTTCGCCAGCTCCCTGCACTCATTGTGCAAGGTGCTGTTGCGCCGCCAGGCAAAGCAGATCGTGCGCTGCGGCATGGGTTCCTGGAACGGCACGATCTTGAGATCGGGGATAGTGCCGGCAGGTCCCGTGGCCATTTCCGGGATCAGCGTCACGCCGAGCCCGTGCGCCACCATCTGCAAGAGCGTGGTCAGGCTGGTGGCGCCGTAGCTTGCCATCGCCACCGGCCGCACATTGCCGCAGACAGCCAGTGCCTGTTCGCGCAGGCAATGGCCCTCCTCCAGCAGCATCAGCCTTTCCAGCGCCGGGCTTTCAGGCGGCACCGGCGGCGAGGCGAAAGCCGGATCGCCTGACGGCACGGCCAGGAAAAACCGGTCGGGGAACAAAGCCTCGGTCACCAGGCCGGGATGGTCGAGCGGAAGCGCGGCGATGAAGGCATCGAGCTTTTGCGACGCGATGTCCTCGACGAGCGAGGCGGTCACCGCCTCGCGCAGTTCGAGCAGCAAGTCCGGGAAATGCATTTTCAGCTCGGGCAGCGCACGCGGCAAAAGATAGGGCGCGACGGTCGGGATGATGCCCAGCCGGAAGCGCCCTCCCATGGCAGGGCGGCCACGCCGGGCGATGGTCTCGACCTCGCGTATGTCGGAAAGGATGCGTTCGATGCGCGGCAAAAGGGCTGCCGCCTCGTCGGTCATGCGCACCGATTTGCCGCCGCGTTCGAACAGCCGGCAGTTCAGCCGCTGCTCCATTTCCGCGATCTGCGAGGACAGCGCCGGCTGGCTCACGCCTGCAAGTTTCGCCGCACGCCCGAAATGCAGCGTCTGCGCAAGTGCGTCGAAATAATGCATCTGGCGGACGGTTAGGCCTATCATAAGAAAATCCTATTGAAAGGAACAGGAAAGGCAATTTGTTTTTATCGGCAGGCTGGCCTAGTCTGGAATCATTCCAGGATGGCGGCGCTGGCTGCCCGGAACCCTCGGCAAAAAATTGGAGTGCAAGATGGACGCGAAAACCGACGACAACAGCGCGGGCAACTGCCCTGTCGCGCATGGACCCGGTGCCAGGACCAACCGTGACTGGTGGCCCAACCAACTGGACCTCAGCGTTCTCCACCAGCAGTCGAACCTCTCCGACCCGATGGGCGAGGACTTCGACTATGCCAAGGAATTCGCGAGCCTCGATCTCGACGCGGTGATCAAGGACCTGCACCATGTCATGACGGATTCGCAGGATTGGTGGCCGGCCGACTTCGGCCATTACGGGCCGCTGTTCATCCGCATGGCCTGGCACAGCGCCGGCACCTACCGCATCGGTGACGGCCGCGGCGGCGCCGGCGCCGGCCAGCAGCGTTTCGCACCGCTCAACAGCTGGCCTGACAACGCCAATCTCGACAAGGCGCGCCGCCTGCTGTGGCCGGTCAAGCAGAAATATGGCCGCAAGATTTCCTGGGCCGACCTGCTGATCCTCACCGGCAATGTCGCCCTGGAATCGATGGGCTTCAAGACCTTCGGCTTCGCCGGCGGCCGCGCCGACGTCTGGGAACCCGAGCAGGACGTCGATTGGGGATCGGAAACCAAATGGCTCGACGACGAGCGCTACTCCGGCGACCGCGAGCTTCGCGGCCATCTCGGGGCCGTGCAGATGGGCCTGATCTACGTCAATCCGGAAGGCCCGAACGGCAAGCCCGATCCGCTGGCCTCGGCACGCGACATCAGGGAAACCTTCGGCCGCATGGCGATGAATGACGAGGAGACGGTGGCGCTGATCGCCGGCGGCCACACCTTCGGCAAAACCCACGGCGCCGGCGATGCCTCGCTGGTTGGCGCCGAGCCGGAAGGCGCCGGCATCGAGGCGCAGGGCCTCGGCTGGTCGAGCAAGCACGCGTCGGGCATTGCCGGCGATGCCATCACTTCGGGGCTCGAGGTCACCTGGACCACGACGCCGACCAAATGGAGCAACAACTTCTTCGACAACCTGTTCAACTACGAATGGGAATTGACGAAAAGCCCGGCCGGCGCCCATCAGTGGACGCCTAAGGGCGGCGCCGGTGCCGGCACGGTGCCGGACGCGCATGATCCCTCCAAGCGCCGCGCGCCGGCCATGCTGACCACCGACCTCGCGCTGCGGGTCGACCCGGCTTACGAGAAGATCTCGCGGCGGTTCCACCAGAATCCGGATCAGTTCGCCGACGCCTTCGCCCGCGCCTGGTTCAAGCTCACCCATCGCGATATGGGCCCGGTCGTTCGCTACCTTGGCCCGCTCGTGCCGAAGGAAGAGCTGATCTGGCAGGATCCCATCCCGGCCGTCGATCATGAACTGGTCAGCGAACAGGATATCGCATCGCTGAAGGCCAAGATCCTGGCCTCGGGCCTGTCTGTTTCCGAACTGGTCTCGACCGTCTGGGCTTCGGCCTCGACGTTCAGGGGTTCCGACAAGCGCGGCGGCGCCAATGGCGCCCGCATTCGGCTAGCGCCGCAGAAGGACTGGGACGTCAATCAGCCTGCTGAATTGGCCAAGGTGCTTGCCACGCTCGAAGCCATCCAGAAGACCTTCAACGCCGCACAGACCGGCGGGAAAAAGATCTCGCTGGCCGATCTGATCGTGCTCGGCGGCGTCGCCGCGATCGAGAAGGCGGCGAAGGATGGTGGAAACGAGGTGAAGGTGCCGTTCACGCCGGGCCGCATGGATGCCTCGCAGGAACAGACCGACGTCGCCTCCTTTGCCGCGCTTGAGCCGAAAGTCGACGGCTTCCGCAACTATGTCCGGGGGCCGCAGCCGATGTCGATCGAGGCGATGCTGGTCGACCGGGCACAGTTGCTGACGCTGACCGCGCCGGAGATGACGGTGCTGGTCGGCGGCCTGCGGGTGCTCGGCGCCAATACCGGCAAGTCCAGGCACGGCGTTTTCACCGACAGGCCGGGCACGCTGACGAACGACTTCTTCGTCAACCTGCTCAGCATGAACACGGTCTGGGATCCGGCCGCCGGTTCGGATGAGATCTACGAAGCGCGCGACCGCAAGACCAAGGCGGTCAGGTGGACCGGTACCCGCGCCGACCTGATCTTCGGCTCGCATGCTCAACTGCGTGCGCTGTCTGAGGTGTACGGCTCCGCGGATGCCGGGCAGAAATTCGCCAGGGATTTCGTCGCGGCGTGGACCAAGGTGATGAACGCCGACCGGTTCGATATCACCGCCTGATTCAGGCGGAATTTTTCCATCCCATAAAAAAGGCGCGAGGCTCGGCCCCGCGCCTTTTCTTGTCCAGGCTTTAGAAATCAGTCCTTTTCGAAGACGCGCGCCTTGGCGACGACGCCGGCAATGGCGCCGCCGATCAGCGGCGCGACGATGAACAGCCAGAGCTGGCTGATCGCGGCGCCGCCCGAGAACAGCGCCGGGCCAATGGAACGGGCCGGATTGACCGATGTGCCGGTCACCGGGATCATGGCGAAGTGAATACCCGCCAGCGTCAGGCCAATGACCAGTCCGGCGAAGGCCGTCGCATGCCTTTCCGCGGTAACGCCGAGGATCACGGTGACGAAGGTGAAGGTGCCGATCAACTCCCACAGGAACGCGGAAGAGACGCCCCATTTCGTCTCGTCCCAGCCATTGGCGCCGAAGCCGCCAGTGTGTCCCCCGGCCTGGCCGGAGACGATGATCCACAGCGCCAGCGATGCCAGGATGGCGCCGATGATCTGCGCGATCCAGTAGGGGATGACGTCCTTGGCCGGCAACCGGCCGGCAAGGAACACGCCGAGTGTTACAGCCGGGTTGAGATGCGCGCCCGAAATGGGGCCGATCGCGTAGGCGGCCGCGATAAGGCCGATGCCGAAGGCCAGCCCGATGCCTTCCTGCCCGAGCGGCAGCGCGCCGCCGAAGCCACCCGTCACCACCGACGCGGTACCGATGAACACCAACAGAAATGTGCCTAGAACTTCCGCCAGATAAGTCTTCATTGCCATCTCCTCGTGACGATCCGCCGGTCCACGCTTTCCGCGCCGCGAATCATGGCGGCAAGAGTATTCCCAACCGAAAAACTTGGAAAGCTGAGCTGTCGCATCCCTACCGTGCTTGCAGCCGCCAGTTAAGAACATTAGAGAGCTTGCATCTATTGACGATCTGCTGTTGACCGCACCGGAAGATTTACTGCTCGAGCGGTTTTCGCCGATCCCAACAGGCGGCCTGCCGTCGCGAGAGGGGGCGGGGTTCAATCTCACCGTGAAAGGCTCTAAGAGCAGACCGAGATGATGCGCTCGATTTGGTGGACTGAAGAATGCGACTAGGCGGACGGCTGGCTGCGGCCATCGAAGTGCTGGAAGACATTGGCCGGCGTCACCGGCCGGTGGCCGATGCGCTGAAGGACTGGGGCCTGTCGCACCGTTTCGCCGGCGGCGGCGATCGTGCGGCGATCGGCAACATCGTCTACGATGCGCTACGCCGCAAGCGCTCGGCAGGCTGGCTGCTGGGCGAGGACACGCCGCGCGCCATCGGCTTCGGCGCCCTGCTGCTCGAATGGGGCCAGACCGCGCGCTCGCTCAACGAAGCGCTCGACGGCGACAGGTTCGCGCCGCCGTTGCTGACGGCTACCGAACTCCAGGCAACCGACGAGCGGCGGCTTGCCGACGCCTCGCCCGCGGTGCGCGCCGACATACCGGATTGGTGCGAGCCGCTTTTGCAACGCGCGTTCGGTGAGGCCTGGGTCGAGGAGGGCGCGGCGCTCGCCACCCGCCCGCCGCTCGACATCCGCGTCAACACTTTGCAGGCCGATCGGGCCAAAGTGCTGGCGGAACTTGCCGAAACCGGCGCCAAGCCAGCCCAAATCGCACCCCAAGGCATTCGCATACCGCCGATCGACGGCGACGGCCGGCATCCCAACGTGCAGGCCGAGCCGGCTTTCCAGAAGGGCTGGTTCGAAGTCCAGGACGAGGGATCGCAAATCGCCGCCGCTCTTGCCGGCGCCGAGCCTGGAATGCAGGTGCTCGATTTCTGCGCCGGCGCCGGCGGCAAGACGCTGGCGCTGTCGGCGGCGATGGGCAATACGGGTCAGGTCTTCGCCCATGATGCCGAGAAGGCGCGGCTGGCGCCGATCTTCGACCGCATCCGCCGCTCGGAAAACCGCAACGTGCAGATCGTCACCAAGCCGGCGGAATTGTCGCCGCTCACTGGCCACATGGACCTCGTCCTGGTCGACGCGCCTTGCACCGGCAGCGGCACCTGGCGGCGGCGCCCGGACGCCAAATGGCGGCTGACGCAAAGGCAGCTCGACGCCCGCAAGGGCGAGCAGATGGCGATCCTCGATGCCGCAAGCAGCTTCGTCAAGCCGGGTGGCCTGCTGGTCTACGTCACCTGTTCGGTGTTCGACGAGGAGAATGGCGACCAGGTCGCAGCGTTTTGCCAGCGCAATGGCGGTTTTGCCCCGGTCGACCATCGCCGGCTCTGGGACAGCCGTTTTCCCGGCCATGAAACGGCGATGCGGCTCGGCGCGCTGGGCGGTATCTGCCTGTCGCCGGCGCTGAGCGGCACCGACGGTTTCTACATCTGCGCGCTGCGTAGGGCTTCCTGAATGGAGCGGAAGCGAAACTTGCGCTTCCGCTCTCGAGATCAAATTGCTGCAGTGCAGCATTGGATGATTGCTTGCCGCTCACGCCTCTGCAATAAGCTTTTCCGGCAAAGGTGAAAGCAGCGACGGCCATGGCAGCAAAGATCGTACCCGCTCCGGATTATGAGGACCGCGTCAGGGCGTCCTTCGCGCGCCAGCAGGCGATGGCGACCATCGGCGCCGAATTGACGCTGGTGACGCCCGGCATCATCGAAATCGAAATGCCCTATTCGGCCGCACTCACCCAGCAGCATGGTTTCCTGCATGCCGGCGTCATCTCGACCGCGCTGGACTCGGCTTGCGGCTATGCGGCCTTCTCGCTGATGCCGGAGAATTCCGGCGTGCTGACCATCGAGTTCAAGGTCAATCTGCTGGCGCCGGGCAGGGGCGAGCGCTTCCTGTTCCGCGGCTCGGTGACCAAGCCTGGCCGCACCATCATCGTCGCCGACGGCCAGGCCTATGCCTTCGCCGCCGACGGCGAAGCCAAGTTGATCGCCACCATGACCGGCACCATGATGACGATGGTGGGCCGCGACGGGATTGCTGGGTGAGTCGCAGGTTCGCCGCAGGCGAATTCATCGTGCCAGTGGCACGATGAAAGGCCACGAACGCCGGGAGCTGCCTCAGGCAGCGGGTCCCGGCGAGCAGGCGGTGAAGACTGCAGGACAGGGAGGAGTAAATCATCATGACCGACAAAGTGTCGCGCCTGTCCGGCAAGAACGTCCTCTTCGTCATGGCGGTGCAGGCCGAATACGGGCCGCATCTACAGCGGCTGTTTACCCCGCTGATGACCGGTGTCGGCCCGATCGAGGCAGCCGTCCGGCTTGGCGCCGAATTGTCCTGGCTGAAGTCGCAAGATGCGCTGCCGGACCTCGTCGTGTCGCTCGGCTCCGCCGGCAGCCGGACCTTGGAGCAGACGGAGATCTATCAGGCGGTCTCGGTCAGCTATCGCGACATCGACGCCTCGCCGCTCGGCTTCGAGAAAGGCGCGACGCCATTTCTCGATTTGCCGGTTACGGTGCCGCTGCCGTTGCGCATCCCGGGCACAAAGGAGGCGACGCTGTCGACGGGCGGCGCAATCATCACCGGCGCGGCCTTTGACGCCATCGCGGCCGACATGGTCGACATGGAGACCTTCGCCTGCCTGCGCGCCTGCCAACTGTTCGAGGTGCCCCTGATTGGGCTGCGCGGCATTTCCGACGGCGCGGCTGATCTCAGGCATGTCGGCGACTGGACCGAATATCTGCACGTCATCGACGAAAAGCTGGCGGATGCCGTCATGCGCCTCGAACAGGCGATCGGCTCGGGCTTGCTTCGGACGGCATCTCCCGGTGACGTGACGGGACCGGTCTGAAAGTCAGGTTCGCAACCCATTGCGTCGACTCGTTTCTTTCTCTAAACGCTCGCCATGAAAACAGCCAATCAACCCGACACCGTCCTGATTGTCGATTTCGGCAGCCAGTTCACCCAGCTCATTGCCCGCCGCATCCGCGAGGCCGGCGTGTTTTCCGAGATCGTGCCGTTCCAGTCGGCCGAGGCGGCATTCAAGCGCATCAATCCAAAAGCCGTGATCCTATCCGGCGGTCCGGCCTCGACCACGGATATCGGCAGTCCGCGGGCGCCGCAGATCGTCTTCGAGGCCGGCGTGCCGGTGCTCGGCATCTGCTATGGCCAGATGGCCATGTGCGTGCAGATGGGCGGCGTTGCCGAAAGCTCCAATCATCGCGAATTCGGCCGCGCCTTCGTCGAGATCGAGAAGGAAAGTCCGCTGTTCGAGGGCCTCTGGGCAATCGGCCAGCGTCACCAGGTGTGGATGAGCCATGGCGACCGCGTCATCTCCTTGCCCAAGGGGTTCGAGGTGTTCGGCAAGTCGGAAGGCTCGCCCTTCGCCATCTTCGGCAATGTCGAGCGCAAGATGTATGGCATCATGTTCCATCCGGAAGTGGTGCATACGCCCGACGGCGCCCGGCTGCTCAGGAATTTCGTCCACAACATCGCCGGCATCGAGGGCGACTGGACGATGCGCGCCTACCGCGAGCACGCGGTCGAGGCGATCCGCAAGCAGGTCGGCAAGGGCAAGGTCATCTGCGCGCTCTCGGGCGGGGTCGACTCCTCGGTCGCCGCGCTGCTCATCCACGAGGCCGTCGGTGACCAACTCACTTGCATCCTCGTCGACCATGGCCTGATGCGTAAAGACGAGGCCGCCGGCGTCGTTTCGATGTTCCGTGAACATTACAATTTGCCGCTCATTCTGGTGAACGCGTCGGATCGCTTCATCGGTGCGCTCGAAGGCGAGGCGGATCCCGAGAAGAAACGCAAGACCATTGGCCGGCTCTTCATCGAGGTGTTCGAGGAAGAGGCCAAGAAACTCGGTGGCGCCGATTTCCTGGCGCAAGGCACGCTCTATCCCGACGTCATCGAAAGCGTCTCCTTCACCGGTGGCCCGTCGGTGACGATCAAGTCGCACCACAATGTCGGCGGCCTGCCCGAGCGCATGAACATGAAGCTGGTCGAGCCGCTGCGCGAACTGTTCAAGGACGAGGTCCGCGCACTTGGCAAGGAACTCGGCCTGCCCGAGAGTTTCATCGGCCGCCACCCGTTCCCGGGCCCGGGTCTCGCCATACGCTGCCCCGGCGGCATCACGCGCGAGAAGCTGGAGATCCTGCGCGAAGCCGACGCCATCTATCTCGACGAGATCCGCAAGGCCGGCCTCTATGACGCCATCTGGCAGGCCTTCGCCGTGCTCTTGCCGGTGCAGACGGTCGGCGTCATGGGCGACGGCCGCACCTACGAATTCGTCTGCGCGCTGCGCGCCGTCACCTCGGTCGACGGCATGACGGCAGATTTCTATCACTACGACATGGCCTTCCTGGGCGCCGCCGCCACCCGCATCATCAACGAGGTCCGCGGCATCAACCGCGTGGTCTATGATGTGACGTCGAAGCCGCCGGGAACAATTGAGTGGGAGTGATTCAGGCCCACTCAAACGCCGCCGAAAACACGCCAATCCGCGACGTAACTGTCTGATAACAAATATAAATCCTATCTGGGACAATCAGCCACAATCGGTGCGCAGAGAAGATCGCCAACCCCGGCTGATGACGCGAACGACGTCTTTGCGCCGTATATCAGTCCAACAGACTTGCACTGCAAACTTCTGAAAGGGGACATTTGTCCCTGATCGCAGCATAGCAGCATATGACCCTGGCAGTTGCATTGGCCCCTCGAACGCAAGGTCGGCTTTCTAGCCTAGGTCATCCCGAACGCGGCAGATCCGCTATCGATCGGGTATTCTCGCGCCTCCTGTCTGGCGTGGATATCGGCTCCGCCGGGGCCGAAAGCGTGCCGCGCCAAGCACGCGCACTCAGGCCTCTAGTGGTCAAAACGCTTCATCCATCCGAACGAGTCGGTAGTGGGGCGATATTCGGCGCCGAATGCGCCATCATAGCCGGCGTCCGCGATTGCGCGCAGGAGCCAGCCATAGTCCACCTCGCCGTGATCGGGCTCGCTACGATCCGGTACGGCGGCGAATTGGATATGGCCGATCTTGTCGGAAAATTGCCTTACCGAGTTAAGCAAATCGCCTTGAATGATCTGCATGTGATAGCAGTCGAACATTACCTTTACCGCACCGTCTGTCGCATCGATCACACGCAGTGCGGTGGAAAGGTCGGAGAGGAGATAGCCCGGCGCATCGCGCGGGTTCAGAGGCTCGATCAATATGCCGATGTGGTGCCGTGCCGCCGCCTTCGAAGCGTACCGCAAATTGCCGGTGAACGTCGCGAAGGCTTCGTCACCGATTGCCTTTCCTGCCATCACATGGATGTTGCGACAGCCTGTTACGGCTGCCCATTCAATCGCCTGGTCGATCGCCGCGCGCGCTTCCGTTTCACGGCCCGGCAGCGCGGAGAGGCCGAAATCGCCCGCCCCGACATCCCCCCGGGCCGTGTTGATGCCAAGCAGCGGAAGACCGGTTTCGGCGAGCAGCGCCGCGACCACCGATGCGTCGGTATCGTACGGCCAATGCATCTCGACCGCCGCGAAACCGCGCCGCTTGGCCGCGCGGATCGCATCCGGAAGCGCTAGGTCACGAAAGAGAAATCCCAGATTGGCCGAAAGTTGCATCAGTCGTCCCACTCCACGTCAAAGTGTTCCACCAACTCGCGAATTTGCGGAGCCGCGAGGATCTTGGGCCGCAAGCCCTGGGTGAGAAGCGTGAGCTTGGCCGTTTCCTCAAGTTCCTCCATCGCGTAGGCGGCGGCTTCGAGATCCTTGCCGGCGACGACGGGTCCGTGGTGGGCCAGCAATACGGCCGACCGTTTCCCGGCGAGTCCGCGCACGGCGTCTCCCATCGCCGGGTCGCCGGGCCGGATGTAGGGCAGCAGTTTCACCTTTCCCAGCCGCATGATCGAATAGGCCGTCAGCGGCTTGAAGACGCTGTCGGGATCGATGTCGGGCAGAAGCGAAACCGCGACGGAATGGGTCGAATGAAGATGGACGACCGCTCCGGTGCGCGCGCCGCGTGTCTCGTAGAACGCCTGATGCAGCGGCATCTCCTTCGTCGGCTTGTCGCCGTCCAGGAACCGTCCCTCGGCGTCGAAGAGCGACAGGCGGGCGGGGTCGAGCGCGCCAAAGGACGATCCTGTCGGCGTGACGAGCAGCCGACCGTCGCCGAGGCGGGCGGAGATGTTCCCCGAGCTTCCCGCAGTGAGGCCGCGCGCGAACATGGACGCAGCGATGCTGCACATCTGATCCCTGAGTCTTGTTTCATCGCTCATCGTAGAACGCCTCCCGTAAGGACGTCGGCTGCCTTTTCGAAGAACCCGGCCGAACCGAAATTGCCCGATTTAAGGGCGAGCACCATATCCGGGTCACGGGCCTTCAACGCCGGAACACCGGGGTCGATCTCGGGTCCGATCTCGAATGACGAAATGTTGAGCGCCGATACGACGGCCCCCGATGTCTCGCCGCCCGCCGTAACCAGCCGGCGTACGCCACGCGCCGAAAGCTGACGCGCCAGTTCGCCGAAAAAACCTTCAACCGCCGTCGCGACGCGCTCCTTCCCGTAGCGGTTCTGTGCGGCGGCGACGGCTTCGGGCTCGGCCGACGAGAACACCAGTGGCAAGCCGTGGTGCTGGCGGTCGATCGCCCACTCGGCATATTCAACAGGATTGGCCGTGCCGTCCACGACCGCATCCACCTCCACAACGCGCGTCGGATGGCTTTTCCGGTGCTCGGCAATCTGGCGCCGGCTCATGGTCGAGCACGAACCGCAAAGCGCGGCCGCCGGCCCCTGTATTCCCATCCAATGCGTGGCCGCCGTGCCGATCAACCCGGCCCGACGAAAGTTGGCCGGAAGTCCAAGGGCGATTCCCGAACCGCCGCTGAGCAGGATATCCGCTTCGGCAGCCTCGCCAATGGCGACAAGATCCTTGTCCAGAATGGCATCGACCACGACGTAGCGAGAGCCGCTGGCAGATGCCGCCTTCAGAGCATCCCTGATCGGGCCGCTTCCTTCCGCCACGACGCTGTAGGGGACATGACCGATCGCGCGCCTGGTCTGTCGTGCGAGCCAACGTCTCAGATCGGGATCCGTCATCGGCGTAAGCGGATGCTTCTCCATGCCGGATTCGCTCAACAGCCGATCGTTGACGAAAAGATGCCCCTGGTAGATCGACCGGCCGGTTGCGGGAAACGCCGGACAGACGATCGCGCGTGCCGCTCCCAACGCGTCGCCAAGAGCGTCCAGCACGGGACCGATATTGCCTTCGGGCGTCGAGTCGAATGTCGAGCAGTACTTGAACAGATATTGGCGGCAGCCTTGGCGTCGAAGCCACTCCAACGCCGCGAGCGACTGCTTCACCGCCTCCGAGGCGGATATCGTTCTGGTCTTCAGGGCAACGACGCCCGCGTCGACCGAGCGGTCGGAGGCGGTGTTGGGAACGCCGTTGTACTGGACCGTGCGCATGCCCCCCTTGGCAAGCGTGTTGGCCAGGTCGGAAGACCCGGTGAAATCATCGCCTATGCAGCCCAGAAGCATCGGAATTTCCCAGTTTCAACTTTCACGGAACTTTGGCGACCATGCCCTAACGGTTAAGGGATGGTCTTCGGGGCGTCGTCCGCCAGGTAAACCGCGATCAGTTCGTCGACCGTGCTTTCGGCCACAAAGCCCAGACTGGTGGCCAGCCTGGGCGTGAAGGATTTCGGCCACCCGGCAATAATGGCCTCGATCGCCTCGTCCGGCGTGCGGTCTATCAACGCCTCGGCTTCGGCCCCTGCCACGCGGCGGAGCGCGGCAATCTGGTCGGAGACCGTGGCCGCGACACCCGGCATGTTCAGCGTGCGCCGGGCGCCCAGCGCGGATGTATCGAGCATCGCGGCATGGATGAGGAAGGCTACCGCCGAGCGCGGGCTCGCCAGCCAATGCTTGACGGTCTCCTTCACCGGCAGCACGGAGCGCTGCCCGGCGAGTGGCTCGCGCAGGATGCCGGAGAAGAAGCCCGAGGCTGCCGCGTTGGGAGTGCCGGGCCGAATGACGATCGTCGGCAGGCGTATCCCGACGCCGTCGAGGAAGCCGCGGCGCGAGTAGTCGGCCAGCAACAGCTCGGATATCGCCTTCTGGGTGCCGTAGCTGGTCAGCGGGGCAAGGATGTAGTCGTCGGGAATAGGGTCGGGCAGAGGCGCGCCATAGACAGCAACCGAGGAGGTGAACACCAGCCTGGGGATATATTTCCGCCGGGTTCCTTCCAGCCGGATCGCCTCGAAAAGAGCGCGCGTGCCGTCCATATTGATGCGATAGCCCTTCTCGAAATCGCGTTCCGCTTCGCCGGACACGATGGCCGCGAGATGGAAGATCACATCCGCGCGGCGCGCGGCCAGATCCTGCGCTGCGCCGGGAGCGGAAATATCGGCGGCAATGGCTTCGACAAAACCTATGTCACCGGTTGGCACCGGCGGCTTCGTCACGTCCGCCAGCGTCATCCGGTCGATCTTTCGATCTCCAAGCGATGCTGTCCGCGAAAGCTCGGCCGCGAGTTTGCGGCCGATCATTCCACCAGCGCCAATGATGAGTATATGCATGGATGCTCCGTTCTCTTCCGGGACTGGTTTGTGATGCCGCTTCAGACCGGCCTGAGCGCGCGCACGACTGCGTAGGCTTCGAGCGACAGGGTTTGCGTTCCGTCATGCGTCAGCCGATCGAGCAGATCCGGTTGGCGCGATGCCGCGACGAAAGATGAGGCGTCAAGAATTGCAGCGCGCGCGAAGCCTTCGGGGAGGCGCACCTCCAGCGCGTTGGGCGAGGGGTTGCATAACCACAGCTCGGTGCCTTTTTCGGTAACCGCCGCGATTCCTCGCACTGCGCCAGGGACCGACGATCGCAGCGGACGGAGCGGGCAGCCTTTGAGCTTCGCCAGGCCTCGCACGATGTGCCAGACAGGATAGAGCTCGCCCTTGCCTTCGAACCAGGGCTGCGGAAATGACGTCGGCACGGAGAGGACGCCGAACGGGCCGACCGCGGCGCCGAGCGCGATGGCCGCCGCGCCGCCTTCCGCGAAGGCGGCGAAGTAGCCGAGGTTCCAGGCCGCTCCCATGACGCCCCGCTGGCGCGGATCATTGAAATTGACCGCCTGCCGGATGTTGGCGGGATTGGCGACCGGCGCTTCACCATAGGGATTGTCGCGCAACCCGATTGCGGACGGCCCAACGGAATATGGGCGGCCCTTGGCGATCGCCGGCACGGTCCTGGCAATATGCGGCAGGCATTCGAGCGTCTCCATCAAGGAGCGGTCGTCACCAGCGTGGAAGATCGCCGCCGTCGTGAATGTCACGAGGTCTATCGCCTCGGCCGGGGGACGTTTGCGGTTGAGCTCGGTGAAGAAGCTGAACATGCCTCCGCCGATGCGAGATCCGGGGAAGGCCGCGCGCGCGGCCGTATAGAGCTTCGCCGCATCCGGCGCTGGCGGCCAGATGCTGCCGGGCAGCGTGCATTTAAGATCGGGTGCGGGCGACACCAGAACCGTCGTGAAGCGATGATCGAGCCTCGCGGCCACCTTGCCCAGGGAGTCGATTTCCGCCGCGGCGCCAGCATCGTCGGCATGCTCGACCACTGCTTCGAGCCAGGGTTGGGCGCCCATTGCGATGGCGATCTCGACCTGCCTCGCCAGCGTTTCGGCATCATGGCCGAGCCGCGGATCGTAATGGCAGATGACATGGGCGACGCCGAGCTGGGCAAGCGTCTCGACATGCCGCAATGCGGCCGAAGCGTCATCGGGATGCAATCCGACGCCGAGAGGTGGAATCGCGTCCGCCGCCTCGCCGAGCGTCAGGGCGGCGATGCCTCCCGCCTGACGCGACGGACCCTTGGGAGAGCCCTTGACGGTCAGGGTGATCTTCTGTTCGACGACCTCGCCGGGCTCGATCCTGTATGGCCAGGGCAGAGCGAGGGGACGAACATAGGTCTTGTAGGAGGCGTCGGTCCAGTTCCGCTGGTCCTCCATCTCGAACGCGTCGCCCTCCATAAGGCAGCTGACCTCCAGCCCGCCGGGAGTACGGTGCGAGATTTCACGCAGATCCATCATCGGCTGCACCGGATCGATCTCCACAGGAAACCGTGTCTCGACCCTCTCGCCGCTTGTGTGCGTGATCGTGGCGGCCGCGCCGCTTATGCCCTCTATGGGATGCAGGACGACAAAGCCGGTCCGGTTCGTGAGAAGCCCGGTCGGCGTGGTTCCGCGAGCCGAATAGGTCAGAACGCCTGCCGCGGTACCAGCGATGCCCACGTCATAGCCGAAGGTCTCGCCTTTGCTGGCAACGCTTGCGCGATAGGCCACACGAAAGCGATCGTCGTCCTTTTCGACGACCAGGTCGGTGATCTTCGGAATGAGCGTCGCCCAGTCCTTGTCGCGGACCACGAACGAGATTGCGCGGATCACCTCTTCGCCATGCATGCGGCAGTCGCGCAGGTTCGCGCCGTCGAAAAGCACGCTGAGGGGCCCGGCGCTCAGTAGCCGCTCCTCTGCCGGTAGTTCTTCGGTGCCGTAGAGGCGGACGGCGCGGGAAGGATCGGACTGTGTCATAGGATTCTCCCGGTCTCAAACGCGGCGCGATTTCCAGGTGATGAGGCGCTCGGCCAGCAAGGCGAGGATGATGATGGCGCCGATGGCGGTCCCCTGCCAGAACGGCGAGACGCCGAGCAGGTTGAGGCCATTGCGGATCATCACCATGATCAGAACCCCCATCAGCGTGCCGAATATCGTGCCTCGTCCGCCGTAGAGGCTCGCGCCACCGATGACCACGGCCGCGATGGCGTCGAGTTCAAGCTGGTTCCCCCCGATCGGGTCAGCCGACATGATCTGCGCCAGCGAAAAGGTCATCGCCGTCGCCGAAAGGGCACCGGACGCCACGTAGGGAAAGATCGAGTAGAAGAGGGTGTTGAGGCCGGCCGCCCGGGCGGCTTCGATGTTCGAGCCGACCGCGTAGATGGTTCGCCCGCCCTTGGAATATGTCAGCCACGCCCAGGTGGCGAGGTAGAGCGCGATGAGGAAGATGACGTTGGCGGGGATGCCCAGCAGGTTCGTGTAGACGATGTTCTGCAGCCCCATGGGCAGTCCCGAAATCGAGCGCTGTCCCGACACGATATAGGCGAGACTGCGCCCCATCGCCATGACCCCGAGCGTCACCACGAAGGGCGCCAGGCCGAACACTGCGATGAGAACGCCGGAGAAAAGCCCGATCAGGGCGCCGCAACCTATGGCGAGCGCGATCGCCACCGGAATGGGGAATTCCTTCAGGAGTAGGGCGAGGATGATGCCGGTCACGCCCGCGACCGACCCGACGGACAGGTCGATGCCGCCAGTCAGGATCACCAGGGTCATGCCGACGGCAACTATGCCAAGCACCACCGATTGGTCGAGTATGTTGAACATGTTCCGCTCGGTGAAGAAGTGCGGCGAGATGAACGACAGGATCACCGCAAGCACCATGGCGAGGCAGAGCATCCGGAACTCAAGCGTGCTGGCGAATCTGGGCATCGCAAACGATCGTGTGGGCGCGTTCATGCGTCGATCTTTTCGTCTTGAGGTGTATCGAACAGGCCGGCGATCCGGGCCGACAGGGCCCCGGCGTCCGGCAGCCTGGAGCCGGCCGGCAGGCTGAGCCCGATCCATCCCAGATCGTGCCCTCGGCGATTGGACAGTGGTGCAAGCAAGGTAGAGCGGCCGTCATTCTCGGTCACGATGCCGGGTTGACGCCTTCCAAGCGCGAGGGGGATTGCCGTCTCCTGCGCAAGATAGACATGCCCGGCCGCGAGTCCCATCGTTGCACCCGGCGTACCCTCGGCGAGGGCGAGGCAGACGAACCGGTCGTCGTCGATCAATCCCCAAAATGCCGTGCCGCCATGGCCGGCGACAAGATCGCGCAGGAATGCCGTGTTGCGCTCGGCTGAGCTTCGGGGCGCGGCGAGCAGCGTCAGGCTCTCTTCGCTCAGTCGCGAGGCGGGCAGGTCGGCGATGGTATAGCCGTCACTCACCACGACGACCCGCTCGCAGATCCCCAGTAATTCCTGGAAATCCGAGGAGATCACGACTACGGCTATCCCCCTTTCGGCCACCTCGCGCAGCAGTTCGTAGATTGCCTGGCGTGTCCCTATGTCGACGCCTTTCGTAGGCTCGTCGAGGATGAGCACTTCGGGCTCGATCAGCAGCCAGCGCGCGATAATGATCTTCTGCTGCATGCCGCCGGAGAAGTGCAGAAGGTTTGCATCCATGCGGTCGGTCGGAAGGTCGAGACGCGAAATCAGCTCGCTGGCCTGCTTGCGGCGCGCCGAATGGCCTCGCCCGAAACCCCTGTGCTTGCCCATCTGGGCGAGGAAGAGATTTTCGCCGACCGTCATGTCGGGCACGATGTTCTGGGCCCGCCGGTCCTCGGCGACCATTCCGAGACCGGCGCGGATTGCCGCGATAGGGCTGTTGGGGGCAATCTCCTTGCCGCCGACAAGGACGCGCCCGCGGCTGCGGTGGCGCAGTCCGAATATCGCTTCGGCGCTCTCCGAGCGTCCAGCTCCGACAAGCCCGCCGAGGCCGAGAATTTCACCCCTGCGCACCGTGAACGAGACGTCACGCACGAAAGGCGGGGCTTTGAGCCCAATTACCTCCAGAGCCACCGGCTGCTCGTTAGTGGTCACTCGCGAGACGGCCTTTCGATACACATTTCCGATGTCGCGTCCCACCATGTGGCGGATGACGTCGGCCTGCGTGAGCCCCGCCGTAGGCACGCTTTCGGCCACGGTCTTGCCCTCGCGCAGGATTGTGACGCGATCGGTGACTGCGAAGACCTCCTCGAGCCGATGCGACACGAAGGCGAGTGCCTTCCCGCTGTTTTTCAGCCGTCCCATGATCTCGAACAGCCGGTCAACCTCGATCGGCGAGAGGGAGGCCGTCGGCTCGTCGAAGATGACAAGATCGGCGTTGAGGGCCAACGCCTTGGCTATTTCGACGAGTTGGCGTTGCGCTGCCGAGAGCCGGCGCACCTCGATGTCGAGTGGCAGTACGTGGTCGTGGCCAAGTTCCGACAGGATGGTCTGCGCCCTGTGTCGCAACTGGCTGAAAGACAGACGGCCCGGCATCGCGTAGCTGGGTAGGAAGATATTCTCCAGCACGCTCATGTCGGGCGCCAGACTGGTTTCCTGTGCCACGAGGGCAATGCCGGAACGCAGCGCGTCGCGCGCGGATCCGACGGTCAAGGGAGCACCCTTGAAGAGTATCTCGCCCGATGAAGGCGGCAGGTGTCCGCAAACGATCCGTGACAGCGTCGATTTTCCCGCGCCGTTCGCGCCCAGCAATCCGCAGATCTCGTACCGGCAGAGCGCTATCGACGCGTTGCTGAGCGCGTAGGCGTTCCCAAACAGGCGGGTGACGCCACGAGCCACGAGAAGCGGCTCGGGAATCTTGCTGCTGTCTACCATCCGAGGACACACTCCAAGTGGTACGAATAAAGCGTCCGGGGGAGGGTGCCCCCGGACGGCCTATGTCGGCCAGGCCCCGATTACATCTCGTTGGCGAAGACCGTTTCCTTGATGGTTGGAAGCTCCTGCTCGATGTTCTTGCTGGTCACGATCTTGATCGGCACGAGGATTTTCTTTTCGGGAGTCTTGCCGCCGAGATGGTCGACCATCGCGCGTCCCGATTCCTGGCCCATCAGATACGGCTGCTGCATGCCCGAAACGACCAGTTCGCCCGACTGCAGCAACGGCACGAATTCCGGCACGCCGTCGAAACCGGCAACCAGCACGTCGCCGGTGAGGCGGGCCGCCTTGATTGCCTGCAAGGCGCCCAGCGTCGGGCCGTCGGTCTGGACGAAGAGGCCCTTCATGTCCGGATTCGCGGTCGTCATATCCTGCGTGAACTTGAAGGTTTCGTCCGCGGTGTAGGTCTGCATCTGCTGCAGCCCGGCTTCCTTGGTGATGCCAGCCTCTGTCATCGCGTCCTTGAAGCCCTTGGTGCGGGCCTGGCCGTTGAGGCGGGCCTGGCTGATGCCGACAATGCCCACGCTGCCGTCCTGCTTGCCGGCGGCCTTCATTGCCTCGGCCAGCGCTTTGCCGACGCCGTTCGCGCCCTGATAATTGTCAGAGATGATGAAGGACACATAGTCGCCGCTGTCCGTGCCGATGTCGGCGATGACCACGGGAATGTTTGCCTGCTTGGCGAGATCGAGCACGGCCGGCGCGGTTGAACTGTCTGTCGGAGAGATGATGATCCCGGCGACGCCGCGGGCGATCGCGTCCTTGGCATTTTTAAGCTGGGTCTGGGCATTGTTGCCCGAATCCAGCGCCTGATAGGTGTAGCCTCCCTTGGTTGCGACATTCTCGATGCCCTTGGAGAGGTATCGCCAGAAGGCAAGATCAAGGCCTGGAGTCAGATAGACCAACTCCTTGGATTCGGCGAGAGCGGCGGTCGCCGTCCCGGCAATGCCGGTCAGCGCGACAACGCCCGCGAGGGCTGCGGTGGCAAAAAGGCGTCTTGTCAGCATGGGAACTCCTCCTGTTGTGCTGCATGGTTGCCCGGCAATCCGCCCCTATTCTTATCCCTTTCGAGCGGATCGCGTTAAAAGCTGCTTGGTCGTGGTGTAGATGCGTGTTTCGTGGACCGCGAAGGCCCTTGCGGCCGCCTCGGAATCGCGCGCCTCAAGTCCCGCAAGAATGGCACGGTGATCGGCGATGCTCGTTGCGATGCTTGAAGGCTGGGCGACTGCTCGCCGCCGATGGTCGAGAAGGTAGGAATAGAGATCGGCGGCGATATCCGCCAGCGCGGCATTGCCGCCCGCCCGATAGATGGCCGTGTGAAATTCGCGATCGCAAATGAGGAAGCGAACGGGATCGTCGATCGCCGCTTCCTGCGCCTCGATCGACTTTTGCAGGGTCTCGAGCGTCGCGGCTTCAACCCGGACGGCCGCGGCCCGCGCCACCTGATCTTCGATCAGCAACCGCGCCTCATGCACGTCGTCAAGACTGTATCTGGAAATGTCGCGATAGCGGGCCGATTGAACCGCGAGTTCCCCGACTTCCGTCGAGGCCACCACTGTCCGCGTGCCCTGGGCGACGGAAAGGATGCCCTTTGTGGAAAGGATCAGGATCGCGCCGCGCACCGTCTCGCGGCTTACCGACAAAGCGCCCGCAAGTTCACGCTCGCTTGGCAACGGGTCCCCCACGTCAAGAATGCCGGTCGCAATGAATGTCGCGATCTTCTGGACGACGAAGTCCTTCATCGAATGCTTCGGCACGCCGCCAAGCGCACTCCCGTCGTCGGTCAGAATCGCTCGTAGGTCCATCCGTCCTTACATCCGAAGAGGTCTAGTGGTCCGGTATATGTACCAGTAGGCCTGCTTCAGCTGTGCGTCAATAGCGAGACGCGGCCGTCAAATCTCGGCTGACAAGAGATATTGCTTTGGGAGCGGTGAGAACGTTCTCAGCCCGCATACTCTCCGGCACAGCTTCGCCACTCACCTGCTTGAGCAGGATGTCGACATCAGCGTCATCCAGGTGCTGCTCGGGCACAGCAAGCTCGAACGACAGCGCTCACCGGCGGAGCGGGAGTCTTCCTTCCATGGATTTCGGGCTGCTCTTGTTCTAACCCTAATACGGCCAATTTCCGGATAAATCGATATGAACGCCCGATACTCGTGATGGATAGGAGTGGCGGGACCATGCTAGCCACGAGGCAGACAGACCGCAGGCCTGTCGTGCTTCACTCCAGCTTAAGCGCTTCGGCTCATATCGAAGGTCGCTGCCGGATGGCGTGAGGGTTATCCGAAAGGGAGAGTCTCGATGTCTGGACACGGGTATGAGGGTGGGCGGCTCGATCTCCCCTTCGTTGGGCTTAGCACCTTCGGTAAACGGCCGATCTGCCTTGATTGGGACAAGATCGACGCGGATGTCGCCGTGCTGGGTGTGCCCTTCGACATGGGGACCCAGTACCGCTCCGGTGCACGTTTCGGCCCCCGCGCCATCCGCGAGGCCTCGACGCTGTTTTCCTTCGGTCATGCCGGCGCTTACGACCATGAGGACGACCAGATCTATCTGCCGCTCGACAAGGTGCGGATCGTCGATATAGGCGACGCGGATATCGTGCATACCGATACCGTGGCCAGCCACGCGAATACGGAAATGGCGGTCCGCAAGATTCTTGAACGCGGAGCGCTGCCCGTCGTTCTGGGCGGCGACCATGCCATCAACATTCCCTGCGTCAGGGCGTTCAGCGAACATGGCCCCATTCACATCGTGCAGATCGATGCGCATCTCGACTTTGTCGACGTGCGTCATGGCGTGCGCGAAGGACACGGCAATCCGATGCGCCGCGCGGCCGAACAGTCGCATGTTAGCGGCCTCAGCCAGATCGGCATCCGCAACGTCTCCTCGACCGCCCGCGACGGTTACGAGGATGCGCGCCAACGCGGCTCGACGATCCTTTCCGTCCGCCAGGCCCGCAAGCTCGGCGTCGAAGGTGTTCTGGCGACCATTCCGGAAGGCGTACGCTACTATGTGACGATCGACATCGACGGTTTCGATCCGTCGATTGCGCCGGGCACTGGCACGCCTAGCCATGGCGGCTTCCTGTATTATGAAGTAATGGAAATGCTCCGGGGCCTTGTGAAGCGCGGCGACGTCGTCGGCATCGACCTCGTCGAGGTGGCCCCGGCTTACGACCCTTCGGGCATCACCGGCTTTCTCGCAGCACAGGTACTCCTGAACTTTCTCGGCTATATCTTCGTCGAACACGGAGCGCGCGGACGCTGAACGAAAGGAATTCAACGATGCCAACGAACGCAAGTAACGGTCAGGTTCACGTCATTCCTGCCCGCCAGGGCGTGGCGACGCGCGTTGCCCAAGGCCAGGTGATCACCGTCATCAACACCCACGGCACCCAGGTGGTGGACACCTGGGCCTTCTGCGCCGACGATATCGCGGAATTCATGTCGATGGAGCACAGTCGTGGAGCCATGCTCAAGGTGAACCCGCAGAACGGCGACACGCTGTGCAGCAACAGGCGGCGTCCGATGCTGACCCTGATACAGGACACGTCGGGTGGCGTGCACGATACGCTGATCGCCGCCTGCGACCGCTATCGCTACCAGCAGTTGGGCCATGTCGGGCACCATGACAACTGCACCGACAATCTGGCGGCGGCCCTCGGCGCGGTCGGGCTGACGCCACCCGAAACCCCTTCGCCGCTCAACCTGTTCATGAACATTCCCGTCGGCGAAGACGGTTCGGTCACCTTCGAGGCACCGGTGGCGGGACCGGGCTCCTATGTGTCGATGTGCGCGGAAATGGATTTGATCGTCGCGTTCTCAGCCTGCCCGCAGGACCTCATTCCGGTAAACGGTCAAGGCTGCGTTCCCACCGAAGCGCATTATCGGATCGACGCCAAGGCGCCGCGCCTTTAAAGCGCAGCCCTGCATCCAGACCATTGATCCCGAAAGGCGGCTCTCGCTTTTCGGGATCAATGCATAACGGAATTTTTACATGCCGCGTACCTTGGGCGCCTTGTTTTTTGCGTCGGCGGCTTGCCCTTTTCCGGCCGATTTTTCGGCACTCCCCACCCTTTTGCGCAGTTCCTGAAAAAAAATCCTCTGCGACAGCGACGCTTTCTTGTGCTTTGGCGCGATGATGACGAAGGGCGAGCGGATCTGCGCCTCGGGAATAAGCAGCGCCTTAAGCCGGTTGTTCTGTCTAAACGTGGCGGTCATGTGATCCGGCAGATAGCCGACGAAGTGGCCGCTCAGGATATACATCGCCTGCGCCTCGATATTCGAAGCATAGGCGCCGACATGCGCGTTGGGGAAATGCTGCAATTCCGACTTGTTGGCATAAGGGCGCACCACCATCTGCGATGCTTCCACATCAGCCTTTGTCACCAGCTTGCGGGAAAACAGCGGGTGGCGCTCGCTGCAGTAGAGCGAGTTGATTTCATAATGGAACTCGGTCTGCGAATAGCCGGGCAGCAATTTGATGCGGGGGGAGATCGCGAAGTCGATCCCGCCCTTGGCGGTTTCCGCGATAAGCTGTTCAGGCGAGCCGATGGTGATGCGCAGATCGACTTCGCTGGCTTTCTTGATAAACTGATGAATGACGTCATCGAGGCCCAGGGCTGAATCGGTAACGGTGGCATCGACGATCCCGACGCGCAGCACACCCGTCGCCTTGGAGCGCAGTTCGCCCAGTTGCATCTCGAACGCCGACAGCGCTGAAGTCAGCGAATGGGAATATTCATAGACCGCGGTGCCCCTATCGGTCAGTTCGAAGCCGCGCCTGCCGCGTTGGCACAGCGAAAACCCCAGCCGTTCCTCCAACGCGTTGATTTGGAAACTGATCGTCGATTGGCTCATCGCCAAAGCAAGCTGTGCTCCGGTAAATCCGCCATGCTCGACCACCGAGCGGAAAACCCTGAGCGCACGAATGTCGGCAACCGACAGACGCATTCTGACACTCCTCCCTGAGCCTCTCAGACGGTGTTGGGTATCAGCCTTACATCGTCAACTTCGATGTATAGTCTATTCCTTCCATGTTTATCAAAGATTCAATCCTGCCATGCTGCCCTACCAGATGGTGCCGTGCCGTCATGCCACTGGGGAAGCAAACAATCGGGCCGGCATTGCAACCGGCTGACGACCTGGAGGTTTAAGGCTCGTCACGCATGCGAGATTCCTGAGCGCGTACAGAAGCCTCGGACTCCAAATAATCCATAATAAACGGGAACATACGAAACTGGAGGAAGTTATGCGATCCGCTTTGAAACTGTGCACTTCGACGCTGTTGGCCGCGTCGCTCTCGCTCGCCGTGGCGAGCATTGCCACCGCCTCCGATCTTCTGGATCGGATCAAGGCAAAGGGGGAAATCACCATCGCGTCCGAGGCCCGCTACCCGCCGTTCGAATATGTCGAAAACGGCAAGATCGTAGGCTACGGAGTTGACCTCTTCGAAGAAGTCATGAAGGCGCTGCCGGACGTGAAGGTGAACCGGCTCGACCTGCCGTTCCAGGGCTTGCTGCCCGGTTTGCAGACGGAGAAGTTCGATGCCATCATAACCTCCGTCACCGTTAACAAACAGCGCTACGATACCTACAGGCTGTCTCTGCCAATCGCCGACGCGTCGTTCTCCTACGTCAAGCGCAAAGGCGACGCCGCCTTGAACACGCCCGAAGACCTGAGCGGCAAAAATGTCGGCACGCAGGCCGGCTCGGCACAGCTCAAGGGCACCGAGGCCTTTTCCGAGGATTTAAAGGCAAAAGGCCTGGCGCCGATCGCTAACATCCAGACCTATGTCGACTTCAATGAAGCCTATGCCGATCTCGCTGCCGGGCGCACGGATGCCGTCGTGAATTCCCTGCCCAATCTGCTCTACCTGCAGACGCAGCGCGGCGACGTCTTCGAAACCATCCGCACAACGTTCGGGGACCCGACCTATTTCAGCTGGGCCTTCCGCAAGGACGACGACAGCAAGGCGCTTGCCGACTTCATCGATGACCAGTTCCGCAAGCTCGCCGCCGATGGAACCATGGCCAAACTTCAGGAAAAGTGGTTCGGCTTCACCATGAAACTGCCGACGGACGCTCTGCCCGAACCCAAGAGCTGACGAGTCGGCGTCCAACGCCCGGATAAGGGCGAGGCTTTCCAGCCTCGCCTGCCTAAAAACGCACAGGCTGCAAGCCTGGCCTCAAGTCCATAAGGTCTGACGACTTGGCAATGTTCGCCCTCATCCAGAACAACCTGCCCATCATGCTCTGGGGCGCGGGCATGACCATCCTGGTGTCGGGCGTCGCCATCATCCTCGGCATGCCGCTCGGCCTCGTCCTGTGCTTCGGCGTCACCTCGAAGAAGGCGTGGCTGCGCTGCTTTTCGCGCATCTATCAAAGCGTGTGGCGCGGCACGCCCATCCTCGTGCAGTTGCTGATTATCTATTATCTGCTGCCGCTCATCGGCATCAATGTAGCGCCCATTCTCGCGGCCATCCTCGCGCTGACCCTGAACACGATCGCCTTCCAGGCCGAGATATTTCGCGGCGGACTTTTGGCCATTCCACCAGGGCAACTGGAGGCGGCGCGCATGGTAGGCATACGCAAATGGGCGGGGCGCCAGCATATACTCGTGCCCCAGATATTGCGCCTCGTCATCCCGTCGCTGGTCAATGAGACTATCAGCATCCTGAAAAACTCATCGCTGGTCTCCGTCATCGCGGTGACGGAACTGATGCGGGTAAGCCAGCAGATCGTCGCGACCACCTATCGCCCGTTCGAAATCTACATCACCGCCGCCGTCATCTATATCGTCATCAATTTCCTTCTGTCGCTGATCGGCCGCATGGCCGAGCAACGGCTGGCGCGGAGGGCCTGAGCCATGGCGCAATTCTTCGACCTGTGGGTGCAATATGGACCGCTGATGCTGGCCGGCCTAGCGACGACGGCCTGGATCTGCGCACTTGCCACAGCCCTCGGGCTGGCGATCGGCCTGTTGCTCGCCTGCCTCGAGAGCACGCCGTTCACGCCGCTGCGCTGGGTCGTTCGTGCCTATATCGAGATCATGCGCGGCCTGCCGATCCTGATCCTGCTGTTCGTGCTCTATTATGGCGGCCCGAGCATAGGCCTCCGGCTGAGTGCCGAAGCGGTGGGTGTTTTCGGCCTCGGCTTCTATGGTGCCGCCTATTTCGCCGAAATCTTCCGCTCCGGTTTCCAGTCGATCTCCAAGGGCCAGATCGAGGCGGCGCGCATGGCCGGGCTCTCAGGCACGCAGATCATCCGCCATATCAAGCTGCCGCAGATGCTGGTCATGATCACGCCACCGATGGTCAACCAGATCATCATCCTGATCAAGGAATCCGCGGTGCTGTCCATCATCACCGTTGCCGAGCTGACCAAGAACACGACGCAATTCGTCAACGAGACCTACGCGGTCATCGAACCTTATCTCGCCGCCGCCCTACTGTACTGGCTGCTGGTCGAGGCAGTCGCGCAGCTCGGCAAATATGTTGAGCGCCGGGTGCGGTTCTAGGCCGCTCAACCACCAATTTGGGAATAAACGATGGCCACTGAAACCACCGAGCCCGTCATCAAGATCCGGAATCTGACCAAGGATTTCGGCACATTCGCGGCCCTGTCCGGGATCTCGCTCGACATCAACCTCTCCGAGGTCGTCTGCATCATCGGACCCTCGGGGTCGGGCAAGAGCACGTTGCTGCGTTGCGCGAGCTTCCTCGAGGAATATACGAGCGGCGAGATCGAGATCGAGGGCCGGTTGCTCGGCTACAAGCGCGGTGCCGAAGGACTGGTACGAGAAAGCGACCAGAACATCGATTCCGTGCGCCGCAACGTCGGCATGGTGTTCCAGCACTTCAACCTATGGCCGCATATGACAGTGCTGGATAACGTGACGCTGGGATTGCGTCTTTCCAAGCGCGCTCCCGCCGCCAAGGCGAAGGAAAGCGGGCGCCGTGCGCTGGCCAAGGTCGGCCTCGCGGATTTCGCCGAGCGCTACCCCTCGCAGCTTTCCGGCGGCCAGCAGCAGCGCGTCGGCATCGCCCGGGCGGTCGCGATGGAGCCGCATGTGATCCTGTTCGACGAACCGACCTCCGCACTCGATCCCCAGCTCGTCGGCGAGGTTCTCGACACCATGAAGCAACTGGCCGTCGAGGGCATCACCATGGTGGTGGTGACGCACGAGATGGGCTTTGCCGCCCAGGTCGCCGACCGTGTCGTCTTCATGGACCGCGGCAAGGTGATCGAGCAGGGCCCGCCCGCCAAACTCTTCAACGATCCGCAAAGCCCGCGCTTGCGTGAATTCCTCGACACTTGGAGACAGCGCAACATGCTGTTCCAGAGCGAGCCCACCGCCGGCCAGTAGGGCAGCGGCACAATCGACACGACAAGACGGAGGACCGTACCATGAGCGAAGGTTTGAGCCCGGCAGGTGTTCCCCGCATGTATGGCGACGTGCCACCCTTCATGGCATTTCCCTATGTGCGCGATCTGGCAGGTCTTTCCGCCGACGCTGTGGTGGTGGGCATGCCCTATGACGGCATCGCCACCTTTCGCGGCGGCGCGACCCGCCGCGCCCCGCAGGAAATCCGCAAATACTCGCTTCTTTACGGCAGCTACAGCTTCGACTGGGACCTCGACATGCTGGCCCATATCACCGTCGCCGATGCCGGCGACATCGATGTAGTGCCGGGCGACAATGCCGCCAGCTACGCCCGCCTCGAAGCGCGGCTTGCCGCGGTGCTGGTCCACGGGGCGGTGCCGCTGACCATCGGCGGCGATCACGGCATCAGCTATCCGGCGGTACGCGCGGTCTCCGACGCCGGCGACACCCCGGTCGGGCTCATCGTCTTCGACACCCATCTCGATCTCAGCGAATCCTTCGGTGGCGACCGCCTCACCCGCGCCTCGCCCCTGCTGCGCATTGCCGAACTCGACAAGGTGGCCCCCCGCCGCATCGTTGTCATCGGCGCGCGCGGCCCCCGCAACCTGCTCGAATGGACCCCGCTCTACCGCAAGCTCGGCATCACCGTGTTTTCCATGGAGGAAGTCGAGCGCCTCGGCATCGAAACGGTTGCCGAACGCGCACGCGCCATCGCCAGTGCCGACGGCGCGCGCCTCTATATCAGCCTCGACATCGACGGCGTCGATCCAGCCTTTGCCCCGGCAACCAACAGCCCCGAACCAGGCGGCCTTACCTCGCGCGAGATCATTCGCGGCGTAAGGATAGTGGCCCGCGACGGCTTTGCTGGGTTCGACCTCGTGGAGGTATCGCCGGATTTCGATGCTTCCAGCGGCACCACCAGCATCCTGGCCGGCCGGCTGCTGGCCGAGGCCCTGTTCTGCCTCGCGGCCAAGCGCGCTGGCAAGCAGAACGCCTGGCGCGACGCCCACAGGTCCGACTTCCAACAGAAATAGCACCACCTTCGGAGTGCGCCTCGCGGTCAAGCGACCCGATGCGCCAACAGGACACAAGACCATGAGCATTACAAATTTCCAGCCACTCGATTCCGGCAGCGTTCCGCGTTTTGCCGGCCCTTCAACCTTCATGCGCCTGCCCATGGCTACCCCCGAGCAGGTCGACATCGCGCTGATCGGCGTCCCCTTCGACGGCGGCACCACCAACCGGCCGGGCGCGCGCCATGGACCGCGCGAAATCCGCAACCAATCCAGCCTGGTGCGGCGCGTCCACCATGTCACGGGCGTCTCGCCTTTCGAACAGGTTCGTGCCGGCGACTGCGGCGACGTGATTGTAAACCCGCTCGACCTGCCCGGCTCGCTGGACACGATCAGCGCCTTCTTCGAAAACGTCCACCACTCCGGCGCCCGGTCTCTGGTCGTCGGCGGCGATCATCTGATCACGCTGCCCATCCTGCGCGGCATCGCCAAGGAACCGGCCGGCCTCATTCACTTCGATGCCCATTCCGACACCTATGACGAGTTCTTCGGCAACCGCTATAATCACGGCACGCCGTTCCGCCGCGCCGTCGAGGAAGGCCTGCTCGATCCCAAGCGCATGGTCCAGATCGGCATCCGAGGAGCGATCTCCGATGTGGAAAACTACGATTTCGCCCGCGAGGCCGGCATCCGGATCATCTTCATCGAGGAATTCATGGAGCGCGGCGTGGGCGCGGTGATGGCCGAGGCGCGCTCGATCGTCGGCGACGCGCCGACCTACGTCTCGTTCGACATCGACGCGCTCGATCCGTCTTTTGCCCCCGGCACTGGCACCCCGGAGATCGGCGGCATAACGACGCGCGAGGCCCAGAAGATGATCCGAGCGCTGGCCGGCGTCGACATCATCGGCGCCGATCTGGTCGAAGTCTCGCCGCCGCTCGATCCTTCGGGCGTCACCGCGCTAACCGGTGCCACCCTCCTGTTCGAGCTTCTCTGCGTCATGACGGTGCAAATACCGGCTAAATGAGACCCATGTGTGGAGTGCGCCCCTCGGGCCGGACAGGATGAACAAGCAGAATTGACTTGGAAGCCGGGCTTTCGAAGGATGGAAGCCCATGGTGACTTATCGCACGCACAGCATCGAGTTCAAACGTCAGGTAGTGCAGGAGTTCCTGTCCGGCGAGACGCTGCATGGTCTCGCCAAGCGGCACGAACTGGCGCGTAACCTGATCCGCATCTGGGTTCAGAAATACGAGGCCGGCTCCTTCGACGAAGACGTGGCGGCGGCCGACACAATGCAGACCTATGAGGCGCGGATTGCAGCGCTGGAGCGGCTGGTAGGCCGGCAAGCCTTGGAAATTGAGTTTCTAAAGGGGGCTCTGAAAAGCGCACCACGTCCAAGAAGCGGGACTACATCCGGATCAAAATTTCTCCCGCCTCCAACGCCCCTGCTACCGATTGAGCCCCGGAGGCGGGGCAAGGAAGCCATAGTTGCGTCGGGAACAAGCGGCGAGACCGATCCGCCGATCTCGAATTCCCATCCGAAGAGTTCCGCGTAAAGCGGCGCAGGTTCGCAGGATCACGCCCTATTATTTCAAAGTGGATGATTGGCTTGGCCATGATGTCCAACCTTTTAGACGGTTCGCAAAACAGTCGCAGCCCGAGCGGCAGCGGCTGCTGGCTCGGCAGGTGAAACACCTCCCAGGTCGCCCGCATCTGGCCACAATCGTTCTGTGCGACAACACCGCGGGACCGTCAGATCGGGGCGACGATGCGGAGAAGGCAACGGTTCACCGAAAAAAAAGGCACGAGAGAAAAGAGCGCACCTCGGATGTTGCGCGCGAGTCGATCGAGGTCGAGCGGGCGGCACGGGATGCGAAGACAGCTCGGCTCCGAGAGCAAGGGCTGATGACTGAGATTCGCAGCTCAGCACCTAAGAAGGTGCAGCCCCGATAACTGCTTAAGGGAGGCAGCGATGCTCGATACCCATACAGACATTGCGCGGGCGGCTATTGAAGCCACCTTCCTGCCACGTCGCGCCGCATTTCCGCGCGATATTGATCACTCCCGACGCGTGCTCGCGGCATCACGCGAGCTTCTGAAACGCCTGCGCCAAAGCCATGGCGATGACACCTCCCGAGCTTGGGGGGATGCAGACCCGGTTCCCTTCGCTATCTCAGCGTTCGATGCCGATGTTCTCCGGGCAGTGTTCAAAGATTTGGTGTTGGGAACATACGCGCCCAAATGTCGATGGCGCGATCTGGCTAAGACCCTGGTACTCGAATACGCCGGGTGCGATCAGGTCGAAGTTGGCTTGCTGGATTGGATCACCAGGAAGTAAGTACCTTGTGCCAAGTCGAGTTGAGCGCGTGTTCTAGAGATCCACCAGGCGCGCCACGAGGGGGTTGCGACGTCTCGACTTCAGGAGTTTATCTCAACTGTCCGAATGGCGATTTGACATACCCAACCCGCCGCCAGCTATGGCGGAGGTCGGGTTCGTTCTAGGTCTCAGTCGTAGACTTTGACGATCTTGCGGGTGCCCGGGTCCACCAAAACCGTGCGGTTGTCGATCACCACATACCGGTATTTGACATTGGGGACCTCATGGAGCTCGACCGTGTCCGGCAGAGCCGTGCCGACATTCAGCTCAAGTCCGAGAAGGTTCACGGAAGCCAGCGGTTGCTTCTTCACGTATTTGCGCACGACGGTGTCCTGTTCCGGTGTGATGACAACATCCTGTGCCGCAACTGCGCCGACGCCGGCCAAAAGCAATAGCGCGGCAGCGGTGCTGGTAAGGGGGATCCTCATGGTTTTTCTCCTGTTGTTCCGGCGACAGCACAAGTCTTCTGTGCGCCAGGCAACTGAACACGTCGGCAGGCCGAACGTTCCTCGATCAGGCTTCAGTCGGAATCCTGACCAGACCAAAGGCCGATCACAAAACGCAATGGTCTTATCTCTTGAGACTAGGCGGAACGGCTTAGGGCTAGGCTAGTTGCTTCTCCAAATCAGGAGAAAGCAGATGGATAAAAGCATTGGCCAAGCGCGTTGGTTGCTCGCGCCAACTTTCGCCGCAGCCGTCACATTTTTGGTGATCGGCATATTCCTTGGCTGACATGTCGTGGATCGGCACAGCTACGTCCCTTCCTGTGCTGATAGGGCCCGCAAGCCGCTTCGGTGGCTGGCGGGCCCTCTATTTCCAGTATGTTTGGTGAGCAAAAGACAATGACATCGATCCAGAGAACCAATGAGAGTGGCAACGCAAACCAACCGGCAAATGACAACGATGATCATGCGCCTGCGCTACTGGACGCTGTTTCTTTGACGAACGAGGAAAACATTGCCGACCTTGTCAGGCGAACCGAGCGCGTGGCGATTTTGGTAGTGTTGGGAATGGGGGGCTGGTTGATGTTAGTCCCCGCTATCTACCTTGTACTGAGCCACCGAATATGAATGAATAATTACGCCAGCATATGATCGCCCGTCTCAGGGGCCGGGGTCGGACAGTTTCATCATCCGCGCAGCTTTTCGCCTCGAATTCCAGCGTGGCGCTCGTTACCGTGACGCTTGATCATCTTGTTGGGCTGCAGCACCTGATCTGGAACTCGAGCGCGGCCCATTGCTGACCGGCTCGCTAAAACACACCACCAATGCCTATGCCGCCACTGATGTCCGGTGGGGGAGGCGCGGGACGTCTCGGGGCGGCCTGCGAGCGTTTCGCAGTCGTCCGTACGGAGCCGTTTCGTGAAGGGGCGGCGTCCGACGCTATCTTAGCCGGCTTGGCCTTCACGATGACCGGCTGCTTGCAGATTCTGCCTGAGCGCAAAAAGAGATCGCCCAGCAGTCCGACGCTCGGCTCCGTCGTCGCCGCGACTTGCTTGGTATTCTTGTAGTAGTCGGTGAGAGCACGGATTGAACCCGTGCCCCAATCTCCATCAATCTGCATCCGGTAGCAACCCAAGCGACGAAGTTCGGTCTGAACGTTGCGCGCAAGATCGGCTGTCTTGTCTTTGTCCGCCTCGCCCATAGATGCGCCGACAATGAGCGTTTCGAGACCGGAGACGACGCTTTGGCGAGCGTCCTCAACCCTTTCGGTCGGAGACAGATTGGCGACCTGTGTGCCAACCGGCTCCGGTGAACTGGCGGACGGTGCCGGAATCTCGACCGACCGCAACGTCTGTCCGACGATTAGCACGGCGGTCTGCAGGTCATTGGAGGCAAGTTCGACTTGCAATCTCTTCTTTGCCGCAGGGTCCGCAAGGATGCGTGAAAGGCTTGCGCTCAACTGTCCCGGATCGAGTACCTGTTGCTCCGTGAAATAGAACTGCTCACGCAGGTTCGATTGATCCCACGGCACTTGACGGCCAACCGTCAACGCTTCGGTTTCGTTGCGGACGCGGATCATCATATCCGAAATGCTGAGCCCGGGGATCTCGAGATTCTTCAGCAGCGCAATGGTGAACGGGCTGTTTTCGCCGCCGCCATCGGCCGTGACATTGCCTGGCTGGGTGGCAAAGGCAACGAACGTGTTTTCACCGACTTCAACTTGCGCCAGACCATTGCCGGCACCGGCACCGAGCGGATTGTTGCGGCACGCGTCCAGGAATATGAACGTCTGGCGGTCGCGGCGCGCGAACCGCGCGATCACATCATTCAGCTTGATGGCCGTGGCGGTGAGTTTTTCCAGGCTTTCAGGATCGGGCGTATCGACCGGGAGCAGGTAGTTTTCGCCGTTCAACTGCACGCCATGACCGGCGTAGATAATCAAAACTGCGCTGACGGTAGGCAGCCTTGCATCAGCTTCTCGAAAGATTCTGGAAAAATCTTGGGTCGAAAGATCGGTGCCCGTCAGGACCTCAAAATTTAGCCGCTTCAAGCTCTCTGAGAGCTTTGCGGCATCATTTGCAGCATTGGGGAGATGCTCAAGTCGGCTGCTTTGATAGTTCGAATTCCCGATGACGATCGCTAGCCGGTTGCGTGGCTGCGGCGCCGCGGTCGGCTCGACCGCGGCGCGAGCACCAGCTGAGCCAAGAAGCAGGAAAATGAGAAACAGTGGGACACGAAACAGAAGTCCGTTGCAGTGGGTCATGTCAGCACGCTCGCTCCGGCCTGCCTCAATCTTGGTCCAGCAACTTCCCAACGCACCACGACGCAACCGCAATCAGCCTGAGCGCCTGCCCCATACCGGCGAAGGTCACCAAAATTTATACCAAGAATCCTGTCAAAGATAGGGAAAAGGGATTTGTATGCGATCAGTCATTGGACTGTGGAGGACAAGATGCCGACCAAGATCAATCTTGCGCTGCCGGTTTATGGAGCAGCCTACAAAAGCGTGTTCGTTCGCAGCCTGTTCGCGGCCTTAACTCATAAGAGCCTGTCCAACTACGCCTTCACGCTGTCGGAAATCGAGTACACGGATATTCCATTTTCGCGGAACTATCTGCTCACGAATTTCTACTACAATAAACCGGATTGCAGTCACATTCTGATGATCGACAGTGACATGGGCTTTTCACCTGATCTTATCGCGGCGATGCTGGCGCTGGACAAGCAAGTCGTCGGCACCCTGTATCCGCGGCGCCGGATCGATCTGCGCAAACTCCATTCCCTCTCGACACTGCCCTTCGACAAAGCCTTTGCGCAAAGCCTGGAGTTCATCGGAACCGTCGTCGAACCTCGGCAAGAGCAAGAAGGCTTTGTCCGGGTAACGTCATGCGGCACGGGCATCTTTCTGGTCTCCCGCGACTGCGTGACGGCCATAATCGAGAAGTTACCCGAGACGGTGGACCGGTCTCGTTACAGAAAGAGCAAGTACACCGCTCAGTTCGAGAATTTCCTGACGCCATTTGCGAAGATTGTGACGCCGGAACTGGACCTCCCTACCGATTTCTCGTTCTGTCACCGCTGGGTTGAGCAGTGTGGTGGCGAAATATGGGCAAGCTACCATCGCAAGATCGCACATGCGGGAGATCTGACTGTTTCGGCGGCCTATTCTGATCTTTAATGATGCCTTTGAAGATTGTCCACTGCTTTTGACCGGTTCATTTAAGTTTACGATAGTGTCCTTGTCGCCACAGATAGCCTTATAGTCTCCTGAGAGCGAACGCCAAACCATTGCCGTCCAGCAACGCGACGCGTACAGTGCCGGTTAAGCAGTCAACGATCCCATGAGATGGATCGTTGATCTATTTAATTGCCTTGATTTGTGACGGTATCGATTTCTCGTAAGGTGGGGTCGAATGAGAGTGTCGCGCGAGGCCTATCAATTGACGGGAGTCTCGTTGCTCGCCTTAGCGGCGGCGTCCACGTTCCAAGTCTCTGGCGCGGCGGCCTGCTCCGCTACTGCAAACGGCGGCGGCACTCCCTTCCAGGCGACATCGGTTACCGTGAACTGCACGACGACCGGGGATTTTCAGGACGTCGATGGCGTATTCACCACCCGATTTAGCGGGTTCGAGAACTCGTCGGAAGTCATCGTCAACGACTACGACGGCAATGGCGACGACGTCGTGAGAATTTTTGGCGGCCTCCTGACCGATAAAGCGGCGACAACACCCGGTGTAGGCGGCCTGCCTGCGGGAGGGTCGACCTCCTTGCAGCCGGCGGACGGTACAATCGAACTCCTCGGCGGCAACGACCGGTTTGAGATGTTCTATGGGGATTTCTTGGGGGTTCCGTACGCCCCAACCGTCGCGGCCAATCTCAATACCGGGGCGGGGGATGACCTGGTCGTCATCCAGAGCGGCAGTATTCAGGACATTGACCTTGGAGATGGTGCCGACAGCGTCGTGATATTCGGCGACGGTACACAGGTTGGCAACGTGACCGGCGGCAGTGGTGACGACCTGTTATCGATCGGCATCCTCACTACCGAGGAGGGAATTTTTTTCAGTGCGCCGACCGTCGGCGTTCTCTCCGGGGGCGATGGCAATGATACCATCATCATTGCGGGGGGCACAGTTGATGCCCTGGATGCCGGGGCTGGCAATGACCGGGTCAGCGTCAGCGGCAGTGCCGCGGTCGACCTCGACCTCGACGGAGCGGGCGGAAACGACACGATAATGGTCGCTGGCAACGCCACCATTGGCGGCAGCATATTCGGCAATGACGGCGACGACACCGTCAACATAAACGGCGGAACCATAGGCGCCACGACAGGCGGCAACATCACCGGCGGCCTAGGCTTCGACAGCGTCTCGGTCGTCGGCGGCGACATAAAGGGCGGCATCGACGCCGAACATGTCCATTTGTCGGGTGGCACGATCGAGGGTGACATTACCGGCCTTGGACCCAACACGCTAACCATCGATCATATCGGCGCCGTCGAGCCGCTCATCCTTAGCGACGGGGTGCTATTCAGCGGTACAGGCGCCAACGGCACAGTCGTCGACACCGACCTTGCCGCCGGCGGCAAGAGCCAGAACTTTGCCGGCTTCGACAATTTTTCGGCCGACCATTCGACCCTTCGCTTCAGCGGTGGCACGCAGGGCATAAACCAACTCAACCTCGGTAACGGTTCAACGCTGTTCATCAACGGCAACGTCACTATGCCGGGTTCGATCATCGCGACAAATTCCCTGATCAACATGATGGACGGTGTCGCCGACGACGTGTTGATGCTCGGCGGCCTCGCCCTCCACAGCGCCACCATCGGCCTCGACATCAACCAACAGACGCTACGGTCGGATCAACTCGTTGCCAATGCGTTTTCGGCTGCCGGCACCAGCACCATTATTGTCAATCTGCTGGGCACCCCCCAATTCGCCCAAGTGACCAATATCCCGATCATCGTCTCGGCCAGCGGACCGGTTGCCGGCACCTTCCGTCTCGGAAGTATTTCCGGCACGCCGGGTTCGCTTTTCAGCTATGAGATCGTAAACGGCCCGAATGGCGGCTTGTTCCTGCGTGCCACGCCGGCCAGTTTCGGCATTGCGGCGGCGCCGACCAGCGCGACCAACGCGGGCGCGGTCGAGGTGGCACTCGACGCTCTCTACGGCATAAACCGCGACGCGATCGATGCTGACCTCCACCTTTCGCCTGCATCCGGATCTGGAATGGTACCGGTTTCTTCGAGCTTCGGGGTCTTTGCTTCCGGCCAGTTCGCTCATACCGAGCATGACGGCTATAACATCAGTGGCGGCGGCTTGAATGGCCCCGGCCCGAGCTTCGATGCCAATGATTTTTCGGCTGCCATCAGCCTGGACTTCAATGCCGCCAAGCATTTCCAGTTCGACAATGAGTATGGCCTGAACATCGGTGTATTCGCCGGCTACGCCTCGACTGACGTCAATCTCGGAGCCTTCCAGGGATTTGATGCCATAGGGGAAGGTAACAACAAGGCCGGACTGTTCGGCGGCTACGCACTGTTGCGCAAGGACTACAATTACGCGCTGGTCTCGGCCTCCGGTTTCTTCGGCCGAAGCGACGTGATGAACGGGGTGCTTGACACCACCGGCAGCTATGACACCGAGGGCTACGCGGTCACGGGATCTGTCGGCCACATCTTCGCGCTGGGCGAACGCACCCGTTTCGATCTGCGTGGCGGCCTGCTTGGTGTTTCATTCCGCGGCGATCCCTACACTGACAGCGGTGGCAATCAGTTCGGCAAGAGCCGGCTTTCATTTGGCGCCATCAAGTTCGAGCCTGGCATTTATGGCGATTACACGCTGAGCAACGGTATGGTGTTCAGCCCCTATGCGCGTGGCGAATTGCAGCAGCGTTTCGGTTACAAGAACACGACCGAGATCGGTACCAGGACGATCGCCTTCGACGATGCGGATTTTTCCGTGGCGCTATCGACGGGGTTCAACCTGAAAGTCTCGGAGTTGACGACCGTCAACGGCGAAGTCCGTGGTAAGGCCTCGTCGGATAGCTCCACTATTGGCGCCAAGCTCGGACTTAAGATAGCTTTCTAGCGGTTCCTCGATCCGCGGATCATCCGCGCCCGCGCTGAGTTCCTGACGTCTTTGGGATGGGAATAGCAGGACCTTCGAATCCCCCGCACTCAGGCAAGGTGCGGTATCGCGATGCCGGGATCGCGGGCTGGCCAAACACACCAACCGGGATGCTCGCCAATTGGCAGCAAGTGCTCTATGCTCTCTGGAGACACCGCATGGTCGTGATGTCGATACGGGGTTCTGTTGTCGTAGGCAGGGGGAGCCATGTTCGAAGTTCTCGGAGTCTGGCGCAAAGCACGGTCAAGAAGCAGAGTCGCCGCGAAGACGCTTGGCTTGATCGTTTCGTTGTTCGTGTTGTTTTTGCCCGGACTGGGAACGGCGAACGCGCAGACGAACTGGGCGCTCGATCCGACCGCTTCGGTCCTCACCTATCAGTCGGTCAAGAAGAACACGATCGTCGAAACCAACAAGATCAGGAATATTTCCGGCAGCCTTACTTCGACCGGCGACGCCAAGGTCTCCTTTGACCTCAACTCAGTGGATACCGGGGTCGACCTGCGCAATGTCCGGATGCGGTTCCTTTTCTTTGAGACCTACAAGTTTCCAACCGCCGAACTGACAGCGAAAGTGGATCCGGCGGCATTTGCCGACCTCGCCACCAAGCGACGTATGAAGGCGGTTCTTCCATTCCGTCTCAACCTGCATGGGGTCGACAAGGATCTTGAGGCCAATGTCGTGGTGACCATGGTCAGCGACACCATGGTGTCGGTCGCCTCGGAGGCCCCTGTCGCGGTGCATGTGGAAGACTTCGGTCTATTGCCCAATGTCGACAAACTCCAACAGGCGGCCAGTGTGACCAACATTGTTCCTACCGCATCGGTGTCGTTCGATTTCGTGTTCACGGCCGACGGAAGCAAGCCGCCCCCCGCCCAGACCGTTGCGGCAAGCACCGAGGTCGGGCCCGTCGCCACCGATGCGACGAAGACCAACTTCAACGATGAGGAATGCCTCAACAGGTTTGCGGTGCTGTCCCGTACCGGGGCGATCTATTTTCGCCCCGCGAGCGCGCGGCTCGATGCCCAAAGCCGCCCGCTCCTCGCTGAGGTCGTCGGTGTCGTCAGCAAATGCCCAGGCCTAAAGGTCGAAGTTTCCGGACACACCGATGCCGATGGACCGGTTGCAGAGAACAAGCGCTTATCGGAGCGCAGGGCCCAGGCAGTGGCCGACGCCATTGTTGGAGCGGGCATTCCGCGCACGCAGATCACGGCGACCGGCTACGGCGAGGAACGCCCAGTCGCCGGCAACGACACGCCGAAGAACAAGGCGCTCAATCGGCGCATTGAGTTTTCCGCCACCAAGCTCGTCAACTGAGGAAGGATCTGTTGTCCCGGTGGGTTTCGATCTGATCGCCCGTCGCAGTAGCCTTCTGCGCGCAATCGGGCTCGCGGCAGTTGCGCTGCTTTTCACTTTGACGGCAGCCGATGCCGAGCGCCGTACAGCGCTGGTGCTTGGCAACTCCCAGTATCAGCACGCCCCGGCACTCGCCAATCCGGTGCGCGACGCCAAAGCCATGGCCGAAAGCCTGAAGGGTCTTGGTTTTGACGTCGTTTCCGGCTTCGACCTGACCAAGTTGCAGACCCAGACGACAATAGCGCAGTTCGCAAAGCAGGTGCGCGGGGCGGACATCGCGCTTTTCTTCTATGCGGGCCATGGCTTGCAGGTTTCAGGCAGCAACTACCTTCTTCCGATCGATGCCGCCCTGGAGGACGAGACTTCGCTCGACTTCGAGGCGGTGCCTGTCGATTTCGTTCTGCGACAGATGTCTCGCGAGACCAGCATAAGGCTTATTTTCCTCGACGCCTGTCGCGACAATCCTCTAGCCGAGGTGCTGGCAAAGACCGCCGGCGTCAGGGGAGCAAAAAGCGGCCTTGCGGAAATCTCGATCGAGAATGGCGGTGCCGGTACGCTTGTCGCGTTCGCCACCAGTCCAAATCAGGTCGCCTACGACGGATCCGGCAAACATTCGCCGTTCACCTCGGCGTTGCTTGCGCACATTGGCGAGACAAATGTGTCCATCACTGAGGCGATGAACCGTGTTACCGCCGATGTGTTCAAGGCAACCGCTAGCAAGCAGCGCCCCTGGAGCAACGTCTCGCTGACCACCGAGGTCGTCCTGCACAAGGTTGATCTCAACGCACCGCTGATCGTCGGTGAGGCGGGCGTTCCCGGACCGCAAGGCGGCTCGGATACGCGCAATGCCACTGCTAATCCGTCGAGCTCCGCCAATGACGCCCAACTCGCACTCAATGTGCTCCGTCAGAAAATCCCAAAACTCGCCTCTGACGACCCGATCTTTTTCGACGTTCCGATCGATTTCGGCGACCCCGAAATCGATGGGAAGAGTATTGCGGAGCTCATAAAAGGCGAGCCACGCTTCAGTCCGGTGGAGGGCCTCGACAATTCGGTATGGCAGGGCAAGCACTGCGACGGCTGCCATGAGTGGAACGAGACCCGACTGTGTGATCAGGCGAAGAATTTCGCCGCCAACGATGTCTCCGTTCTGCGCTTGCAGCATCCGCTTGGGACACGCTTCAAGGTGGCGCTCGCCAAATGGGCTCAAGGGGGTTGCAAGTAGGCGGGACGGAGGGCGTCCTCCAGTTCTGTGGGTGCCGGTCGTGTGGGCGAGTGCCCCTAAGATGCATCCGTTGACTGGTGGAGGGCCTCGATCTCGGCCATCTGGATACCGATTTCGACGAACGCCGACAGCACCGAGAAACGGTCCACGAGCGCCACGCGTGCCAGACCGGCCAGAATTCCGGCATTGATTGCATAGGCAGCAGGAGAAGGTTGCAAATCCAGTGCCGGCATCGCGGCCACGGCTGACCGATCTTCACGCGATCCCGCAGCCAGGATAATCCAGCCGACCGGGGTTGTTGGCGATTTCGCCGCGGCGGCTCTGATCTCTGTTCGATGGCGGGGGCTGTCGGGTTCGCTCACCCAGTCGCGGACAAGACCGAGCAACCGGTGATCGGTCTCATCGAAGAGGTCGCTCAGATGGCTTAGGCATTCGTGGGCCCACCAGACTGCGGCCCGCTCGGGAAGCAGGTAGGCGCAAAATGTAATCGCTTCCTCAGGAATGCGCCCGGCGAGGAGGTCGCGGCAAAACGCGATCGAGTGCTGTTCGGTCGGAGGAGTGCGCATGTCCCTGGTGATAGCGGGACAAGCTGCGAAAAGATCCCGTGCCGTTTTGAATCGGAGCCCATGGGCCATGAACGCCGCGCTTTCATCGAGGAACTTTGGCCACTCAAGCCTCAGGCACGGCGCGGGTCAAGTCTCAAGCCGTGCCACGGCCAAAACAGTCGCGATGATCGCACCTCCAACGTTTGGCCACAGACAATTGCGCTGGAATTTGATATGTTCGCGATCGATCAAAATCGGATACTCAAACAGGAGGAGCGCTATGCAGTGGAGTCGTTCAGCCTTTGTGTTGGCGGTCGTGTTTTTCTCGAACCATGCTTCCGCCGATCCGGCTCGGAAATCAGAAGACATCGTGAAGTTTTTTGCCGGCGCAGCCGATCTTGGCAAATCTCGAGGAATTTGTGTCGGTTCCGAAGAGGAGTGCAACAAGAGCAACACCAATGGGCAGCAGGAAGGCAGATCCAACCTCGACATGCTGATCAATTTCGGGCTGGATTCGGCCCAACTCGACGCAACCGCGCGCGCTGAGCTCGAAGAGTTCGCCAAGGCTTTGAAAGACAACCGGCTGAGCACGTTCAACTTCGTCGTCGAAGGCTACACCGATGCGACGGGCACGCTGCGCTACAACGAAGGTCTGTCACAACGAAGAGCGAAATCGGTGGCAGCTTTCCTGACGGCCAGCGGTGTCGAGGCCGCGCGCATCAACGCCGTCGGCATGGGCGAGAAGAACCCTCGCAACGCCAACCCGTACGATCCTGCCAACCGCCGCGTGGAAATGCGGATAAAAACGCAATAACCGTCGAAACTGCGCGGCAAACCGAGGGGGAACCCTTCTGCGCAAGAAACTCATGCCAGACCTGACGCTCAGAGCGTATTTGGGATCGAGCCCATGAGAGCAGTGATGGCCTGTTTGTATTTTTCGAACTCCGGCGACGTCTGACGGATTTCGGTGGTCGTTGTCTGTGACCCGGCGTCGGTTGCCTGATGAGTCAGCTTCTGGCCCATTTTTCTTTCGGCCCAGTCCACCACGTAGCTGGCTGTCTTGCCGGTGAGGAACGGGTTGGCCTGGATGACGGCCGACCCCAGGACAGCGCTCAGCTGCGCCGAACCTGATGCCGACAGAACCTGATGCGCGCCTTCCATTCCAAGGAAATGACAGAGATAGAGCCGGCCGGCCGTGATTTGGTGGCCGCGCTGGCGCAGGTAGGCCTCGCCTTCGCGCGCCAGGTTGCGCACCATCTCTCGCGAGATCGTGGCGTCGTAGCGCAGGGCGAGTAGGTCGTCGGTCGACAGCGTGCGTGCAAGCTCCGGGCGGTAGGTATTCATCATCCTGATCCAGGTCTTGGTTATGAACTGGCCGGCGCCCGTCGCGGAAGAATTAGGATTCTTGGCGCGAGCACTACCGCCACTTTCGACGTGAACGATGCGCTCGGTGAGCGTTTCGACCGCGGAATCGTTCGATGCGACCGCGGTAACCGTGCCCAAGGGGTCGATCGCCTCGCCGTTTTGGTAAAGCTCGAAATGCAGGTGAGGGCCGGTCGATAATCCGGTGGTGCCGATATAGCCGATGACGTCGCCTGCCTTGACCTTGGTGCCGACGCCGGCTTCGATTGCAAATTTCTGCATGTGCGCATAACGCGTCTCGCGGCCGTTTTTGTGCAAGATCTTGACCAGATTGCCGTAGCTTCCCCCATCGCCCTGGAAGGTGATCTCGCCATCGAAGGCGGCTGCGATCGGCGTGCCGACGGGTGCCGCCCAATCGACGCCCTTATGGATGCGCACGGTCCCCAGAATGGGGTGCTTTCGTGGTCCGAAGGTGGAGGTCATGACGCCATTCACCGGCGTGACCATGCCGTTGGTGACTGTCAGCGAGCGTACCTGATCGTCACCTGTAACACACGCAAACTGGCCGTCGCTTTGCTGGAAGACAAAACAGTCGAGGCTTTTCTCGCTCCCCTGCACGCCCACATACAGAACCCGTCCCGCGCCCTCGTCCTTGCCCCTGGGCGTCTGTGAATAGATCATCACCAGACGCTGGTCCTCGCTTGCAAAGGCGTCCAGATCCTGTCCTCTCGAAAGATACATGATCGCCTCGCCGATCACGCCGGTTGGAACATTGTTGCGGGCTGCCGTCGAATAGATGGCGTCGAGCAGACGATACTGTCGTTTATGCGTACCTTCTTCCTGTGCGCCCGAATAGTTGAACAGATCTTCGCGAACCCAGGGATCAACACCCGACACGAAGGCGCCCGCGCCGTTGCGCGTCAGCGTGCCGACGAACAGGTTCTTGGCGTAGATCGAAACCTGCATCAGGGACATTGCGCTCGTGTCGCGCGTCGGCCTGAACCCTCGCATCGCAACGACGTAACCCGCTGCCAGGCCGTCCCGGTGGAAAAGCGCGCTCAGGGCCTCGCCTGCCAGCTTGGCATCCTGCGCGGAGAAGTGCGCATCCAACGCTACGCTGTCCAGACTGCGATCATTGAGAACCTTTACGAACGTGTCTTCGGTCGCCGCGAATCGCTGGTACTCATTGGTGACGGCTACGACGCTCGTGTTGTTCTCGATCTCGGTCTTCTGGAATGCCGGCAGGGCTGCATCGCCTGCATCGATCGTCTCACCCCATCCGGCTTCGGGATCGTCGCTGTCGGCTTTCTGACCGGAAGCCGCTTCAAGTTCCCTGGCGGGAGGCGAGGGTTGAAGATCGTTCTCCAGATCGCCCGATGGCGCGGCAGCGGTTTTTCGTTGCGCTTGGAAGAATGCGAAATCCTCCTGCGTCGACGGTATCGTCGTCATGAATTTTTCGCTGGCGCTCAGCATGACGTCTGACAGGACTTCGAGCTGGGGAGAAACGTCGGCCTGATCGAGTTCTGCCGGACGCGGGACCACTCGGCCTTTGGTTGCGGCGCCGGCATCTGGCGCAAGGGTGATCCACATCGGGTCCCCCGCCAGATCGATCAGCGCTGGCACGTAGACGGATGCGTCGGCCGGCACATCGTCCGCCCCCTCGACCGCATGCAACTCCTCGTCTTCGTCGCCGAATGACCAATAGTCCGCGGTCAGGTAAAAACCGGCGGCCACGCAAAGCAGCACAGCCGAGGTCAAACCCACCATCAACCTACGCCATAGCGTGCGCCTGCGAAGGGCGGCGCGCGCCTGCTTCTTCTGTCTGAAGCTCGTGTCGATATGGTGTGTCACGGATTGCTTGCGGTCAGGAAGAAGGTCCACCGCACCTGTTCGAGGGTGTCGACTTCCAGAAACCGGGCGGTGATGTGGCCGCGCTGCCAGCATTCGTCACTGCCGCGGATCGAGAAACGTCGCCGTTCGATGCACATTTCGGTCAATCCGGCGAGGATGGCATGACCAAACACGTCAGTTGCATAGATGTAGACGTAGCGGTTGGTCAGTTCCTCCCGGATAACGTTCACGCATTGGTTTGCGCCGATGGTCCACCATCCATCGGTCTGGTCCGCATTGTCGACCTTCTGGCCGACGGCGAGATTGACGACATCGAGTGTCTGATTGCAGACCGTGAACTCGGCTCGCGCTTGGCTGGACAACAGCAGGGCGAGGGGAGCGCCCAAAATGATCGCGAGTTTCATGCGCGCCCTCGGGGCAGATAGGGCTGGAACCGGACCTGCTGCTTTTCGGGCAGGGCAGACCAAGTGGTCAAACACCAGCGGCGGCGTTCCATGCTAGGCCCACGCTATCCGCCGAGCCGGAAATACTTGGCAGTGGCTGAGAACCGAGATCCGTCGGTCTCGACTTCCTCGATGATTTTGGGCAACAGCGCCGAAGCTGGCGTGGGATCGGAGAAGGCAGCCGACTGAATGTCGCGAGGGCCCGTGATCACCAGTATTATCTGCGGCACGGACTTTCCAGCAGCCTTATCGGCCGTGCCGAGACCAATCGGGATCCTGAAGGTCGCCTTGTCCGACCCCGTGACGATGCGGTCGTCGAGATTGAACACCATGCCTTTGTGGTCGATCAGCAGAACGCTGGAGATGAGCCCTCTGCGCGTTACCAATGTACCGCTAATCGGCGTACCGTTCGGCACAGATGTTCGGTCGAGAACAAGCTGCGGCTGGTCGGCCGCGGTCTGTCCCAGAAAGCGCAGAAAATTGGTTACCTCGCATTGGCTTGGCTCAATGAGGCGGACGCTGATGTCTGGCTCGACATGGAATTTTGCCTGGAAATCGCCGAGCATGCGTTCGAATGGCTGGACGGCCGTGCCAAATCCTTCGATTGCGGCGGCCTTGTCGGTAGCAGATGTGACGGCGGCATAGAAACAGTCGCCGCCGCCGAAGGCGCGAACCCAGGCGACGCGTTGAGCGATATCGTCGACCGCCGGGGGGATCGCTGGTTTGGGCACGTTCAACGCTACAACGCGTTGGTTCGGCTGCTTGCCTGTCGGCAATGCAGAAATCTGGCTGTTGCCGTTGGCATCCACCGCTGGACCTGCATTCGATTTCAGTTCCGGGATTGGGGCGGCCGGCGGGCTGGCCCGTGGTTCGGGCTTTTTGATCTCGACAACCTCTGTCTCAGCCGGCAGCGGAGTTGGGATCGTTTCGGCTTCTGGCGGGGTTGGAGCGGTCGTATCGGGGGAAGTCGGCTTTTGCCTATCGCTGGCCGTCATGTCAGGCTGGATTGCCGGCGATGCTCTTCCTGGCGGCGGCGCGTTCGTCGGGATTGGCTTCGGCGGCGCCTCGGTTCGTAGAGGTATGTCGACAGGCTTGGCCGACGGCAGTCTTTGAGCTGCCACAGCATCTGGCTTGCCCTCGGCCGGCGGTGTGCCGGCCTGCGTTTTCGGCTGCGCCGGCGGAACAACATGTGGCGGCTCGGGCGCGTTCGCCGCATTCTGCGTAGCGGCGGGCTGTGACGTTTGGGGCGCGGGCTTTGCTGGCTCTGCCGCGGAAAGCGACGTCTTGCCGACAGTCGGCGTCGCAGGCGTCATGACGCCGCCCAGATAAAGGCCGCCTCCAGAGGCCACGGCTAGCGCCGCCAAGGCACAGAGCGCGATCGTTCGGGTCCTTGTGGATTTGCCAGGCGCCTCGGCTGTGGCGGTACGTGCAGCGCCGACGGGGCCCGGACGCGGCGGTCCAGACAAATGCGCGGGCCGCACATGCTGGACGAAGCGCGGCCCACCTGAACCCGTCGCGGCTGCCTCGTCGTGCCGCTCGACCTCATTCTTGCTGGCTGGAGCCGCGGCTTGCCCTATCGGCGGCAAACCCGGCCTAACGCGGGGTGTGAGGGAAGTCGGCGGGATTGTCTCCTCGTTTTCATCACGCGTCATCCTGGCGATTTCGGCCATGCTGACGGGCCGGTCTCGCGGATCCGGTTGAAGCATGGCTTCGACAATGCCGCGAAAATCGTCATCGATATCGGAGAGATTAGGCACGGTTCGGCGCTTTTCGATGACTTCGAACTGCGAGCCGCTCATATCGATCGGCTTGCCGCGCAAGGCGGCGACCAACACCAGCCCAAGGCTGTAGATGTCGGACTGCTCTCTGACGTCGCCGCTGTAGAGCCCGAGTTGTTCGGGCGAAACATAGTTGTACTTTCCCGCGAACCTTCCGCCTATCAGGGTCTCTCCGCCCACCGTCGCCGAGCGTGCGATGCCGAAATCGATGATCTTCGCACGGTCAACCCGGTCCCCCGGCAGAATAATGTTATCCGGCGAGAGGTCGCGGTGTATTGCTCCGGCCTGGTGCACGGCGCTTAGACCGGAGGCGAGGCGATGGCACAGCTTTCGTACCTCTCCCGTCGGCATCGCCCCACGTCGCATGATGTCGAACAACGACGCTCCATCGACGAATTCCATGGCGAGGTAGGGACGACCGATCCCCGGATCGATCGTGAAGACGTGATAACGCACGACCGCGTCATGCGACAGGTGGTTCAGGATAGTTGCCTCTTTGCGAAACAGGGACAAGATCGTTTGGTCGCGCGCGAATTCCGGCAAAACGATCTTGATCGCGACGTGGTCGCCGGTCTGGATGTTGTGGCCCCGGTAGACTTCGCCCATGCCCCCGAATGCGATCCGCTCGTCAAGTTCGTAGATACCGCTCAGTTGCGTGCCCACGGCAGTGTTGGCCGCGCCTGGCGATATCCGCGTCTTGTCGTCGGCGCTCATCAGCCCCGCCCCCGCGCTTTGTACGCAGCTGGATGGGGCGACTGGCTGTCGTATCCGCCCGCGACCCTGACAAGCACGATGGTCACATTGTCTGTTCCGCCACGCGCCAGAACCGTTTCCAGCAGGTTTTCACACGCCGACTGAGGTGTCGCGGACACTGTCGCAGCCTTGATCTCAGCATCGGTGACATGCGCCGTCAGGCCATCGGTGCTCAGCACAAAGATGTCCCCCGGCAGGATTTCACCTTGCTGGAAATCGATGACAATCTCGTCGCTGACGCCGACTGCCTGCGTAATGACATTGCGGCGCGGCCAGGTGAGCGCTTCGGCTTCGGTGAGCATGCCTTTATCGATGAGTTCCTGAACCTCGGTATGGTCCTTCGATATTTGCGAGATCGAGGCCTCGCGGATCAGATACACGCGGCTGTCACCAGCCCAGAGGCAGGCGAACCGCCCGTCTATGGCAAGCAGGGCGGCAAAAGTTGAGCCGATTGTTATCCCGCGAGACTGGGAGATGCGGCGGATCTCGGCATTAGCCCTGCTCAGCCTGTCTTCGAAGCGCGCCCGAAGATCCGGTGCGGAGCTGGCAATCCCGATCGTTGCCAGATGATTGACGATACTGGCTGAAGCGACTTCTCCGGCGTCGTGACCACCCATCCCGTCGGCGACCAACCACAGGCCAGCCTGGGGCTCGACCAGGTAGTTGTCTTCATTGAGCTCCCGCACACAGCCTCTGTGGCTCACGCCGAAGCTTTCAATGGGAAGGGCGACATTGTTCAATTTGCCACCAAACGCTTCACCCAGCGTCCTCCGCGGCGCACCTTCGGGCGCGTTCGTGCCACTTTGCCACAGGCTCAAACATTAGAGTATCGAAAACTAAAATATGTGTGTGCCTGGTTTTGCGCTTCTGCGGCTTACTGCCCAGGATCATCTCAATCTCAGAACGCCTTGGGACAGGTGAACCCGGAAAGGGCAGGGAGCAGGAAGGGGTTGGTGCCGGACCCTGTCTGGATCGTGTAGGTGACGTCGCGCCCGCCGATCACGAAGCGGGCCTGCATGCTGCCCTCGTTGCCCGTGATAGCCGCCTTGCTCAGAAGCCGCGTCAAGGCCCACGGCCCTTCGAACGTGATGGCGGACTGGCGCCCTGGCATTTCTGGTGTCAGGCTGAGGCTCGCGAATGGGCTAGCCGTACCGGTCGGCCAAGTCACCGTGCTCGGCCCATTTCCGGTCTGGTTGCTCTGAACGGTCTGGCCATCGACATCAAGTACGGCCATGTCGGCATCGCCATGCAGCGAGAAGGGTGTAAAGGTGACGCTGACGGAGGGTACTGAAGCGCCCGATGGAAAAAAGGCAATGCGGATTTCCGCAGCCAACTGGAAGTCCTTCAAGGTCGATTTCGACAAGTTGCGTCCAAAGCGCGTATCCTGTTTCCAACGCCAGTCCTGGCCGGTCATGTCGATCAGCGAGGCCAGATTTTGTGCAAAGAACCGGTCCATCAGTCCGCCTGGGGCGAACAGCTTCGCGAAATCGGCCATGGCGACATCCTCGGTGCTGCTCCCGTCGAAGGGGTAACGGCCGTTGATCGCTGCCTCGCAGGGGGCTGTGACCGTCTGGTCGAGTATCTGGGTCAAGTTTGTCACCGAGGTTTCGGCGACGTTACCTTCGAACTCATCTGCCGTCGTGTTGACCATCCGGCCGAGTTGCTTGGGCAGACGCGAGACATTGGCGCGAAGGGTGGCAATCTGTAGCTGCAGATTACCGTTGAGCCGCTCCACCTGCGAAGGAACTTCGGTGGCCAGTCGCAGGCTTTGATAGATGTCGCTGAAGTTCTGGGTTAGTGCGTCGATCGGGCGATGTCCGGTGGGCCCGTTCACCAGGACCTGGAATGATTTGAATCGCGCTTCAATGTTCGCGCCCGGATTCAAGTTCTGTACGTCAGCGGGCTGTGCGCCGGCGCGGATTTGCGATTTGCCGTTGGCTATGTGTATGCCGATACGGGCTAAGCCCTTGGCTAATTCTGCGGCGCTGCGTTGCTGGTTTTGAGCCGCGGATTCTGTCTCGGCGCCAGGACCGTCACCTGGGTCCCGTGTCAGCGCCGTCTCGTTGGCGATCGCCGAAAACAGCCGCTCTATCGGCGAATTGGGGGAGGCAGCGGCTGAAAGCGCGGTGTAGTGCGGCTTGTCTGTCAGCATCGCCTTGAATTTCAACTGGTCGAGAACGCTGTTCCACGCGACGGCGAACGCCTTGCCGTAGCGATCGAGAAGTTCGGGGCCGAGCCTGAGCAATTGCTGATCGATGTCGCCTTGCTCTCCGCCACCACCGAGAACCCACTGCTCGTCGACGAGCATCTGCGCAATGCGCGAGAGTTGGGCAAGGTAGAACCTGTTGAAGCCGGAACTGGTGTAGAGACCGGGAACACGAAGGTCCGCCAGCTCGCTGCCATCGATACGTTCGAACAGCAGTTGGGCTTCGGGACCACCTTGCTGGGAAACGGAGAAGTCATCCAGCGCCGCCGCGTAGATCGCCGACTTGATCAAAGCGGTCGCTCGATCGGCAAGGCTCATGCGTTCGAGAGAGCGTTGTGCGGCTTCAACAAGTGGCTGGTTCAGTTCGAAAACGGGGTCGTAGGCGTCGTCCAAGGCGAGCATGGCGCGCAGGTGCTTTTCGAGGTGCGCTCGTCCCTCGCGGTTGTTTTCGCCCGGGTATCGGTTCTGTTCCCAATCTTGCTTCATCCAGGAAACGATCAGCGCGTCATCGACCTTCGGCGCTTTGCCACCAAGCATGAGGTAGATTTTCAACGGCTCGTAGAGTGCGGCGGGATCGCCCATCTTGGCTTGGATCGTTCGCTCGGCCTGGATCAGCAGGCGCGAGCGCAACATGCGTTCCAGGCCTTTCCGATAAGCGGTCCGGGACGCGGAAAGAAGTCTTTCCCGCTGACTGAGGCCGAACGTCTCCCCGATCGGTGTCGCTAGCTCAGCGGCTTCGAACCCGGCCGGCAGGTCGCGCAACTGGTCGAGCGGGCCGATGACGTTTTCAAGGTCCACATCGGTAACCGTGGCCGCCTTGAGCAGCTTTTCCGCCATCGCGCGATACTGGCCCATGGCAACCGTTGCGGACGCGATCAGCGAGCGGTTGGCCGCGAAGCTCAGAGCGAGCGTACCGAGTGCGGCAGCAGCGATCAGCGCTATCGTACCGAGGCCGCCAAATCTGGCCACCGCCGCCCGCCTCGCAGCTGATTTGTCATACGAAACCCATCCGGATTCGGCAAAAATGACGTCCGTCAGCAGATCATGCAAAAAGAAGCTTTTGCCGGTTCCGGAAAGGTGCGGGCGGGAATTGCCCCCGAAATTGCGGCCGATTGCGCCCAGCACCTGATCGATGGGCGTTCCCTCTTGCGTGCCTGACGAAAAATAGAGTCCACGCAGGCTGGCGTTCACCTGGCTGCGGGACGGGTCGAATAGACCGGCGACAAAACTGGTAATGCGAGCCCTCAGCGCGCCGAACTGAGCCGGAAAGCCGAAGATGGAGATGCGCGTGACCGGATCAGCCTCTTCCTGGAGGCGGTCGGCCATCTCGTCCGCCAGTCGTTCCGCCAGCCCATCGAGTTCGGCAGGAGCCGCGGCGGCCATGTTCCTATCGCGCTCCGCCGTCTGGAATGTCGTGCCCCATACCTTGCGTCTGCGCGCCTCGTCGAAACCGCCGAAATAATCCGTGAACCCTGAAACCAGATCGGCCTTGGTGAAAAGCAGATAGACGGGAAACTGGATCTTCAGCGTCTCGTGAATTTCTCTCAGGCGGCTGCGTATCTCGACGATGTGGGCATCAAGCTGCTGATCATCGAAGCTCATCACATCGGCAAGGCTGATGGCCAGGATGACGCCGTTTATCGGTTGTCTGGTGCGGTACCTCTTGAGTAGTGACAGGAATGCGAGCCAGCTCTTCTTGTCAATCTCGGGATTGGAGTCCTGCGTCGTATAGCGTCCTGCGGTGTCGATCAGCACGGCCTGATCGGTAAACCACCAGTCGCAGGCACGTGTTCCGCCAACACCGACCACCGGTTGGGCGTCCCCCGAACCGGCAAGCGGAAAATTCAGGCCTGAATTGACCAGGGCCGTCGTCTTGCCGGCACCCGGCGGGCCGATGACAACGTACCAGGGGATCTCATAGAGAAAGTTGCGCTTGCCGCTCGACCGTTTGAGCGCCGCCACGGCCTCGTTCATCCGCGCTTCGAGCACCCGAGAATCGTCATCGCGGTCGTCATTGTGCGCAACGACGGCTTCGAGCGCTTTTTGCGCCTTCCTCGCTTTCCAGAAACGCAGCGCGTAAAAAAGCGCCAGCAGCGCGAGGATCACACCAATGATCGTCGCGCGCAGCCACCCAGGTCCGAGCGGCCGGGTGTCGGCGAAGCGGATCAATGGCCCGGCAAACCACACTGCCGCGGCGAAGCCGACCAGCGCGATCACGCTGAATATCCGCAACAGCCAACGTGTCATGGGTGGTTCCAGCGGGCCGTGCTCACAGTGTTTCCTCCCTGGGGATCATCACATCGACACGGCGGTTCTTGGCGCGGCCATCCGGTGTCGCATTGTCGGCGATTGGCTCGTCCTCGCCCTTACCCTCGACCGTCAGTCGCGAGGGATCGGTGAATTTCACTGCCATCAACACTTCGACTGCCTTCGCCCGGGCGACGGAAAGGTCGAAGTTGGATTTGAACGCGCTCGACTTTCGTGGTTTCACATTGTCCGTGTGGCCGACGATCCGGATTGGTCCAGGCTCGTGTTCCAGAGCCGCGGCGATGTCGGTGGCAATGGGCTGGAATTCCGGCCTCGCCTCGGCCCTGCCGGACTGAAACAGCAGGAGATTGTTGATTTCCACGACGATGAAGTCGCCCTTGGTGCCGATGGTCAGCCCGCCGCCTTCGAGATCCTTGGCCAATGCCGCACGAATACGATCAATCTGCGCGGTGGCCGCCGGTGGGGTGACTTTCGCCGGCTCAGCCAACGGCGCCACGCTGGCGCGTTCTATGACGACTGGTGTTGATGGGTCGAGCGCCAGCAATTCACCCGCGACCGCCTCACCTTCATTGGTGATGAAGACCCGCAATGCGAAGAACGCCGCTGTCAGCAACGCGGTCGCCGCTGCCGCGACGACCCAAAGCGGCAGGCGGGCGGAGGACTGCGCCATCGTCGCCGCTAGGCCCTGCCAATGCGGCGAGATGTCTCCACCGGAACGCGGCCTGAAATAGCGAAGCGTCTCGTAGACGTCGCGACGAACGCGTTCGAGATTGTTGTCTTGTCGCGTCACGCCTCGATACTGGCCTTCGAAACCCAGCGACAGGCAGGCATGCATCAGTTCGAGCAGATCGTAGTGTTTTTCGGGACTGGCCAGGATCTTGTTCAGCGCTTCGTAGAAGCCGGTGCCGGTGGGCTCGAGGTGAAAGAATTGCCGCAGCATCCCGTGTGGCGCCCAGGCGTCAGTCCTGGGCCACGGCAGGTTACCGATGAGATCGTCGGCGGTTTCGCAGAGGGCGAATTTCGCAATCCGGGCATCCTCTTCGGCAACGCCTGACTTCTCAACTATCCGGTCGAATTTCTCAATCGCCTCCGTGACATGTTGCGCCAATGGCGCCGCCTGTCTTTCAACGGGCAAGAGCCTGAACTGTCCGAGCAGCATCAGCAAAGGTGCCGCCGCGGCGAGAATGGGGTTTGCCGCGGCGTATTTGATGCCGCTCCCGGCGTTGAATAGGCTTTCCTGCTCGATGCCTGTCCTCGGCGCAGTCCCAGCAGAGCCTGTCGGCGTACCAACATCGCCGGGGCCACCTTGATAAATCACGGTTCCGGATGCCCAGCCTGGCGACCACCCGCCGCCTGGATCGAACACCGTCGAATCCTTGATTGGAGAGGACTGGCCTCTGTCCGCGAAGGGCAGCTCGGGAACTAGCGTCGATTTTTGCTTGCTCCGCGGATTTGCGCGAATGACCGTCTTGCCCGCCGGGCCGAAGGGGTCGTCCTTCGAACTCATCGCAGATCGTCCGTGCAGGCGGGGCGCCGGCGATGGGGTGAGATGGGCGCAGAACGGTTTCCGGCCAGGTAAAGGAAAGGCAGCCGCTGCCGGCCGTGGCAATGGCTAGAAGATGCTATCACGTAGTGACATGACATTTGCCGCAGACCCTCAGCTCAATGAGTCTTACCCGCTTGGCGAACTGTCTTATGCGATCGTAATCTCAGAAATCGTCGATTGGAACCGGACGCCGGGCGTCAGCGAGACTTTTCTTCGCCGACTGCCGTGCCATGCATTTTTGGCCATATGCTTTTTGGCCATACGTTTCCCGGGGCCGTGCCTTCCTGGGACCTCCTATTTCTGCTTGCCGGCCTTGGCGTAGGCCTCGCTGAAATAGGCCAGGAATATATCAAGCATGCCGTTTTCATGTGCCTCCTCCATGGTCCGCCATGTCGCGACATAGACGTCCCAGGCTTGGCTCTTCTTCTTCGTAAACGAGGTAGGCGGGAGTTTCCTGCCGATCGCCTCGGGCGACAGGTCGTCAAGCAGCCGGGAGAGCGCGGTTTGCATCGCGGTATAAGTGGCAAACTCGTGAGTCTTGAGATCGCGGAATGCATCTTCGATGCTGCGCCTGGCATCAAGATAGCCGGTCCTGCGCCGGGCGAACATGATTTCCAGGATGTCGTCGGTTCCTGGAACGAACTTCATCGGATTGTTGTCGGCGGCGCTGATCATCGTTCGCTGTGTGCTTTTGGCCAACATTTTCGCGGCCGCGCGTGCTTTCAGCAGCAGGGTCAGCTCCTCGACCACGTCCCGCAAGACCGCGCCGATTTCGGCGGCAACTTCATGGGGGTCGCGCGATTGAAGCAATTCCGGCGAAATGCCGGCTGCGATCGCGATCTCCCGCAGCACCTCGTCCCTGGTTGAGGGCAGGGCAGGCGACGAGAATGTCGGCGCGGAAATGCGCTGTGCGGACCGTTGCTGCGCGGGCTCGAAGAAAGGCCCATCTCCGAATTCCAGCGGCCGGCCTGTCGCGACCGGCGTTTCCCGCTGTGTCGAATCGCGGCTGGGGTGGTCTGCCGTGGCGCGCTCTTCTTCGACCGATACCAAGACGACATAGCGGCCGATCAGCATCCGGTCGCCATCGACCAGCCGATGCGGGCCGCTCATGCGCTGGCTCGATCCATTGATGAAGGTCCCGTTGCGCGAGATGTCGTGCAGCCAGAACGCGCCCGCCTCGTATCGAATCTCGCAGTGCCGACCCGAGATGAACTTGTCGGGGTCGGGCAAGGTCCAGTCACAAGCATAGCGCCCGATTTCGAAGCCGCTATCACGCGCCACGTAGCTGGTCGAGGTGCCAGCGAGCAGGGCGTCGACATTGTTGATCCGCAGACTGATGTACATCCAAGATCGCCGTCGATCGTTGATCGATACTCCAACATTCTAGCAGCTTGCAGGCAAAACAGGACAGCGGCGTTTCAAGTCGACGAGAAGGCGGGTAAGATTCTGTCGCCCGCCTGTACTCTTTGGTCAGCGGGAAAACATGTGATAGGCTAAACATGGCCTGGCGTGGCGGATTTGGAAAGTTCCTGAACGTAACACCGCTAATGACACCGTTGATATAGCGGGAACAACAAATCCATCACACTGGCGGCCGCGTCCAGGAGGGGGCTCGACCCATGCCGAATGAACGTGCCACCGTTGTCCGCACACCGGTTGGCTCCGACTTGTTGACCTTCACGCATCTTATCGGACGCGATGAGATCAGCCGTTGTTTTGCCTACACGGTCGGGTTCGTGAGCACAGATTCCGATATTGACCCGTTGAAGATGCTGGGCGGGCCTGTCTCGATCGAAGGTGAATCCGATCCGAAGCGCTGGCTCAGTGGAATCGTATCGGAGTTTCGGCTCACCCGCATGGAGGACCGGCTGGCCTACTACGAGGCCGTCATCAGGCCGTGGCTCTGGTTTCTCGGCAACACCACAGATTGCTATATTTTCCAGAACAAGAGCGTCGTTGACATCGTCAAGGATGTCTTCAAGAAATACGGTATCTCAGAATTCGATCTACGCCTGCAAGGGTCCTATCCGGCGCGTGAATATTGCGTGCAATACGACGAGACCGATCTGGACTTTGTGCAGCGGCTGCTGGAGCACGAAGGCATCTTCTATTTCTTCGAGCACGATGACGGCAAGCATACGCTTGTCCTGGCTGACGCGATGAGCAAGCTGAAGCCTGCGCCGGGCTACGAGAAAGTGCTCTATAACTTTGAAGGTCAGGGCTCCCGGCGCGACGTCGAATACATCACCGAATGGATACCGGGCAGCTCGGTGCGCCCAGGCGCCTATGCCCACACCGATTATGATTTCAAGAAGCCGGGCGCCGACCTCATGGCCAAGTCGGCCCAGCCGTTCAGTCACAAACTGTCCGCGGGTGAGAACTACCGCCAGCCGGGCGCGCATCTCGAAGTAAGCCGGGGCGACAGCCTGGCTTCGATCCGGCGCGAGGAGATCCAGGCCTTGCACCAGCGCATCGCCGCGGCCGGCACCGTGCGCGGCTTGTATTCCGGCTGCACGTTCAAGCTGGACGGTTTTCCGCGCGAAGACCAGAACCAGGAATATCTGGTGGTCAGCGCCGAATACAGGCTGTTTGACCCCGGCTATAGAGCCCAGGCCGACGTCGAAAGCGAGAGTTTCAAAGTGGTCCTCGGTGTGGCGCCGACAGCCTTGCCCTATCGCCCGCCGCGGACCACGCCACGACCGATCATGCGCGGCCCGCAGACGGCGACGGTGGTCGGTCCATCCGGCGAGGAGATATTCACCGACAAATATGCGCGGGTGAAGGTCCAGTTTCATTGGGACCGCGTCGGCAAGAAGGACCAGAACAGTTCCTGTTTCGTACGGGTGTCGCAGAGTTGGGCCGGCAGTGGCTGGGGGTTCATCCAGATACCGCGCATCGGCCAGGAGGTCATCGTCGACTTCATCGAAGGCGACCCGGACCTGCCGATCATCACCGGCCGGGTCTACAATGCCTCGCAGATGCCGCCCTACGGCCTGCCTGGCAACGCCACACAATCGGGCTGGAAGTCGGATTCTTCCAAAGGCGGTGGCGGCTACAACGAACTGATGTTCGAGGATAAGGCCGGCTCCGAACTGGTCAATTTCCAGGCACAGAAGGATCACAACCTTCTGATCAAGCATGACCGCACAAAGCTGGTCCAGCACGATCAGTCCGACCGCATTGACCACGACGCCAAACACTCCGTCGGCCACAACCTCGACGAGGACGTCGGCAACAACAAGACGGTCAAGATCGGCGTCGACCAGACCACCAACATCGGCTCGAACGACACCGAGACAGTGGGCGCCAACCGCTCGCTGACAGTCATGGCCAACGAAACCATCCATGTCGTGTCGAACTCGACGGAAAACATCGACGCCAATCATTCTCAGACAGTGGGGATTGTACAGACGATTACGGTGAAGGCGGCGCGTTTCGACACCGTCGGCGCCGCGGAGACCCGTAGCGTCGGCGGTTTTCAGATCAACAGCATCGGCGCGACCCGTTCTGTCAGCGTGGTGCTGGGGCAGAGCCACGACATCGGGGCTTCCGACAGTTGGACCATCAAATCCGACCAGACGGTGAAAATTAATGGAAATCAGACATTCAATGTAGACGGCGATCATGCTTCGACGATCGGCAAGGGACGGACCGCCAAGATCACCGCGGACGATGGCACCCAAATCGATGGGGCTCACGCGCTCAAAGTCGGCAAGAGCAGCGGCATCGACATTACCGAAGACAGTTCGATCAAGGTCGGCAAAAAGCTTGTGATTGATGCCGGCGACGAGATCACGCTGAAATGCGGCGATGCGACGATCAACATGAAGAAGGATGGCTCGATTTCTATTAAGGGCAAGGAAATCCGCATCCAGGGCAGCGGCGATGTCCAGGTCAAAGCTGACGGCGACGTCAAGATCAAGGGTAGCAATGTCTTCAACAACTGAACTAACTGGATGCAACGAATCGGTTGAAGGTATCGACGGGGTTGTCATCGGGCTGTTGATCGGCTTTGAGGAGGGTGCACCGCTAGTGGTGTTCGTAGGCAATCCCGGCGAGACGGCACTCAAGGCGCGCAGCCTGGCGAGACTTGACTCCTCGGCTGTGGGCGCGGAGGTAGCGCTGCTTTTCGAAGGTGGCGATCCGGGCCGCCCGCTCGTTATCGGACGCATTGTGGACCCAGCTCACACGCGCGAACAAGTGCAGGTGATCCGCGACGGTGAAACCGTAACGCTGACCGCCAAGGAACGCATCGAGCTGCGCTGCGGCCTGGCTTCCATCATTCTGGAGAAGAACGGCCGCATTTCGATCCGCGGCAGCCAGTTGAGCAGCCAGGCAAGCGGCGTCAATCGCGTGCGGGGCGCGGCTGTTCACCTCAACTGAGAAGTCCATGCAGCGGATTGCGACAATCCCGGCGATTATCGAGCAGCATGTCGAGGACGCCGCGTTCCTGTGGCACCGTCGTTCGCGCGAGATCGACGGCCCTATCATGGGCGCCTTCGACATCGGCCGCATCGACCAGCGGCTCGACGCTAATCTCGATGGGCTCTTCGCGGCAGGCCAGACGGCTTGGGACCTGGCGTCGGCGCGCTTCGCCGACTACCAGGAGCCGCCCGAACTGTTTCTGCTTGGGGCCCTAGCGTTTGAATGGCAATCCGCGTCAGCGATCAAGTTCGCGTTGGAGAGCGCGGGCCGGCTCGGGAAGTCCGGACTGTCAGCGCTGTCTGGCTCTGTTGCCCGCAGTTCGCCGGGTAAGTTGAAGCCCTTCGTGGCGCGCTGGCTAGATTCGACGGTCGCAATGGAGCGTGCGTTGGGAGTCGGCGCGCTCCACCACCATGGGGGCAATCCAGGGCCCAGGCTGACGGGATTGCTCTCTGATGGCGACGCTGAGGTACGCCGCAGAGCGCTCAAGCTCGCAGGAGCGCTGCGGCGTAGAGATGTGATCGCCAAGGTTTGGGTATGCCTGGAGGCACCCAGCGCGGAGGAGCGGCTGGAGGCGGCAGTGGCGGCCTGTCTGCTGGGGGAGGCGCCGCGGGTCCATCCCATGCTCGACAAGATGGTGGCTCGTAACCCGGAGCTTGCGGGAGCCGTATTCGAAATTCGGTTGCTCACCACGCCGTCGACTGCGGCGCGGACGTGGTGGGAGCATTTCGTATCCACCGCCGCAACGCGCGAGGCGGCTGTCGCGGCGAGCGGACTGGCGGGTGACATGGCGATTATGCCTTGGTTGATCGAGAGGATGCGGTCGCCGGAACTCGCTTATGCGGCGGGGCTCGCGCTGCGCGACCTGATTGAGATTGACTTTAATGACACCGACGTGTTCGTCACGGACCCAGCCAAACTCGGGCCGAAGTTCGAGATTATAGAGGCGACGCCGCTACCTTGCGCTTCGCGGGTACAGACTTGGTGGGACAATGGGAGGGGGCCAGCGAAGTTCGGCAAATTCCAATCGATGCGACGGCTGAGACTGGACGCTATGAGGGGCGCGCTCGCCAACGCGGAGATCGCCCTGACCAACTGGAGGCGTTCACGCTCAATTCCGGCGTGGATGTGAAGACTCCGTCCACGACGCAAAGACACGCGGTTAAGCTCTGATGACCTCACTCACAAGCGCAGCGGCGCGCATCCCGGCTTCCGATCTGGCTTCGCACATAGCGACGCGGCCCGGCGCATAGCCTTTGGTGAAGCTGTCGGCGGCAATAAGCAGTGTGAGTGCGCCGGCACCGGCACCGATGTCGCCCACCGTCATCGCGGGAAGAGCCATTGGAAGGATCTCGCGGCGCGTCCGGTAAAAGCGGGAGCGGCCGATTAGTCCCTCCCAGGCACTATAACGCTCGCCGTTGTCGTTGCTAACAATGAACTTGATGCCAGACTCAGTGGCGCCTTCACCCTCAATCGCCGCACGGCAGGCAGCGACCAATGCTCTGCCCTGACTGTAGTTTTCCGCTAGCACGGAGTTTTCCTCCAATGCAACGCCGACGCCGTGAATGGTGCATTGCGTCTGCACGTCGGGGCTTGGCGCGCGGCGCAGGCAAACGACGACGGCGCCTTCGCCTGGCACAAGGCCTTGCGCGTTGTCCTCCGCTTTCAGGCGGTTGGCCGCCTTCAGGCGAGCGAGGTCCTTGTCGTTCACCAGGCTGTCGACGCCACCCAGCAGCACTTGTTCGACTCCTGGCGTGACGAGCAGGTTAGCCGCCCGATCCAGCAGCCCTATGCACGCTGCCGCGCCTCCGTCGACAATGCGCGAGGTGGCATGGAAGGTTTCGCCCAGCGCGTCCTGCAGGCCGGTCAGGAACTCCGTGGCCGGGGTCTCCGCGAAGGCGGGGTGCTCGCGAAAAGCCTCGGGCGCTACCAAGAGCAGCGCACTTGCGCTGGCGGCAAGGCCGCCTGTCTCCAGCGCCTCAGCGACCGCTCGTGTGGCCATGCTGGTGAGCCAGACTTTCTCCGTGTGGCGCAGCGAATAGTGCGATGGAATGCGGGAGACGGTCTGTTCCGCGCCGAAGGGATCCGTGAGGGTACGCTGCTCGAAGGCGGAGAGGCTGGCCCGGATTGCCGCCAGTGTCTGGCGTGCATTGAGGCCGGCTGGCGTCACGGCACCGCCACCCACGACGTAGATCGGCGCCCTTAGGCTAGCCATGTCGCCCTCTCTGCAATGACGCCGCTGCCGCCGCGCGGGTTCAGATAGACCTTGCGTTTGCGCCGCGCGAGGAGGAAGGCCGGCGTCACATGGCCGAAAACGATCTCCCTGAGCGCTGGCGTGTTGCGCCTGGTCACTAGGAACAAACGCGATTTCAGCGTGAGGCGGCGCAAATCCGGCTCAATGACGACGGTGTCAATGTGGAACGGATGATCCTCCGCGCGGTCATCGTAAAGAAGGCGGATCGGAGCCACGACACGCGGTATGCGAAAGTTCCAGCGGCCCTCCGGCGTCATGCCGATGACGCTGACTCCCTCGCCTTCGTTCAGCCGCTGCAACTGCTGGTCGGCGGGCGCACAGAGATTGTGACGCGGATCAAAATCCCTTGGCGGAAGAGGCCACTGATTGTCGATCCACGCCTGATCGTAAGTACCTGCAAACTGTAGCCTCGGATGCCAGCCACGGCCGACCACCCCAAACCCAGCCGGGCTTGGCCGATCGGATGGGCTAAGGAACCGCTCACTCGCATAGGTGACGTTGGGTGCATGCGTCTTCACGGCCTTGTCCGCGGAGCGGGCATGATGGTAGCCGACGCCAAGCGGGTTGCGGGTGTCGGTCTTGCCGTTGTCATCGGTCCCCCCATACGCGCGTTCGTAGATTATCGGCATCTTGGCGAAGGGATGTGGTTGACTATAGCCGCCCGCGTCATACAGGCGATCGCCAGTCACGTTGAGCACCTTGCGGATATTGGCGAACCTCAACCCGACCTGCATTTCATGGACGCGCCCATCGCGCGGCGCATGTGCCTGGCCATTCAAGATCACGTCGACCCCCGGCTTCGTCCACGCGATTTCCCCCTCATAGCGGGTTGACGAATAGGCAGGATCCCCGAACGGCACGTCGCCAAAGCTTACCGGCAATTGCTCCGATGCCGGCTGAAACTGCGTCGCGTTTTTTAGCATATCAAAGCTGGCCGAGAAAACGGCGAGGAACACCTCATTGCCATCGGCATTCGTTTGCACAAACGTACCGGCAACGAACGGCGTGCGATTCTCGATCCAGACAGCGAATGTCATGGATCAGCACCAGGCCCCGTTCTCGTCCAGGCCGATCGGCCAATAAGGCATGCAGGCGATCAGCTTTGCTGGATTCGTCTCGCCAGCATCGATCAACCATTGCAGCAAAAAGGTCTCTGCCGCGACCCCTTCGGCTTCTCCGGCCTTGACATTCACCGTCACGCATTTCAGCCAGTAGCGACGCACGACCCAGACGACGTGTGGGTTGGAGGCCGCTCCAGCGACGCGAGCGTTGAAAGCTTCTTCCAGTGCCTTTTCGCGGCTACCGTGACGCTCTTCCTCCGAGACGATGATGCCTGCCCACCATGACGTGGCGATGTCGTAGGCGTCCTTAAGATCCGACAAATACTCGCCGAACAAGGTCTGATGCATGGTGCTTGCTTCGTCCAGCCCGCGGGCCACACGAATATCCCCAACTGGCGCGACATAACGCGGTTGCGTCAGCAAACGGCGCGTGCCGAGATCGTTGTCGTAAAGCGTAATCAGCGGAGCCATCAGACCACCTCGTCTTTCTCGTTGAGCGCGATCGGCAGAAAGCAGATGCCTTCCGTGACGTCGGTGAGATCAGGCGCGAATGACGGGAGATCGAAAAGAAGGACATCGGCGGGACGCACGAACCCAATTTCCTCACCCATGCTATCGATGCCCCATTTCTCAGCCGGCTCCTCTTCCGGCATTGATTGTTCGCGATTCATGTCGTCAATCTGGAGATAATATTTGCGGAAGATCCCCAGCACCCGCGGGTGCCCGGCCAGGCCGGTTGGCCAACGCTTCCAGACCACTTCGCCTTCATCGGCTTCCATCTTGTCCCACCATGCCTGCAGCGCGGGCAGCACCCGGCGAAGTTCTTCGATGTAGCGGTTACGAATATCGACAATGTCGGTCATTGTGGCGTCCCTTACAGAGCTGCTGCACTGCCGTTGAAGTTCTTCGCGTATTTACGGGCTTTCGAGCCTTGGCTGTTCGAACACTTATTGCAGTGAGGCATGACCGAATCAGCGGTGTCGAAGTGCTCCTGAAATTTTTCCAGTCCCATGTGACAACCACCCATGTGCCAAGCCAAGACCTGCGGCGGCTGATGGTCATGGGTCATGTACGGCTTGTCTTTCAACGGCTTGCCCGGCCCTGTCGGCTCTACCTTTCCGGGCTCTGAGGCTTTCCAAGTAGTGTTGCTCGTTCCACTGTCCTGCTTACACTGCCAACATTCCTGTCCGTTCACCTTGTCGCGCTGGGCAGCCGTTCGCTTTTCGGTCCGCTCAAACTTCGGATTTGGTGGGCATGGACCCAAAATGAAATTGTCCAATAGAAACGCGAGGAATTTGTTGAACGCAGCGACGTTGACGCAATTGGGCGGCGGGTCGCTCGCGGTGTTCTGGTCCATCATATCGCCATGACGGTCGACGCCCTTGCCTTCCGCCTTTACCGTGAAGGACCACAACTTGAAGACGCCCTTTCCCTTTATCTTGTGGGTCACGACCCCTGCGCCGAGGCCTTGCGTGGCGGGTTCGTCGCCGGTACTGGTCGAGATCTCCGATGCATTCTCGATAGCCGTCGGCTCGCCATCGATCTTGACACTCTTGGTGCCCTTAGTCAGATCCGACGACGACAGCATATTGACGTATGGTACCGGAACCGGGCCTGCGGGTGGGGATGGCGGCGAGAGACAGACATCGCCTGGTGCGATACCTTGGCCGTTGCTGCCCTTGTGAAAGAAGCCCATTTTCTCTGCGTAGACGCTGAGTGCCATGATCAGAATCCCCTCGGCATGGCACGCGCGGCGCGCATGGCCGGTAGGGCGTTGTTCGCGAGATCATGGATGTCGGCGAAGGCGAATTCTTGCACCTCCCAATCATCAGTCCAAAATGCAATGCGTTTGACCGTGGAGAACGAGGTGGGTGGATCGAGAGCCTGCAACGTTATGGCGACACGTTCCTGCTCCCAATAGTGCTCAACAGTCAACTTAGCGATCCGAGCCACACCCTCAAACCAAGGATCGGATGCATCGGGCGTCGCACCCAACCCCGTCACCACGAACGGATAGCGGCGGCCGATACGGTCCTGGCTCATGCGCCAGGCGCCAGCACAGGGTTGGTCGCCAAAGATCGCGTCCTGAACGACGAAGCGCCAGACTCGGTTGTCGAGGTCCTCACCTTCATCCGGCCGCGCGCGCAATTCCATCGACATCCAGCGGTCCCAGCGGTCGATAAAAGTCCGCGGCAGGTTCCAAGCGACGAAATCCCCCGTCGCCGGGATCTTGCCGTAGAAGCCGGGCGCGTTCATATCTGCGCGGGACATGTGAACTTCTTGAACATTTCGAGGTTGTAGGGGTTTTCGACGCTGGCGGCCTTGAGCTCGAAATCGGCGTACATGCCTTTCGTGCCCAGGCGCAGACTGTAGACATCCGAAAGCGAGGTTCCGGTGAATCGGCCGCTGCGCAACATCCTCAGCCATGCCCAGCTGCCGGTCTCGTTGAGCATGATTTCGGGCGATCCGTCGATCGGCTGGAAGGCGAGCGAAATGACCCCGGTGCCGTCCTTGCCGGGCCAGGTCATCGGTTGCGGCCGCGTTGCGTTGTTGTAGTAGACGAGGCTCTGGCCATCGAGATTGAGCGTGACGCGCGTGAGGTTGGGAGACAGATCCTTCGGTTCGAGCGTGAAGCTCATCACCGGTCCGGCACCCCCGGGGAAAAGATCGTCGCGGATGTGCCTGGCCTGCTCGAACGCCGCCAGCGCCGAAGGGTCGAGGCCGAAATCGGCGCGCCACTTCCAAGGCTCGCCGGTCGTGTCGACATAATTGATCAGGTGGTCGTTGATGAAACCGTCGATCAGCCCGGCCGGCCCGAACAGGCGGGCGAAATCGTGCACGTTGACGTCGACCGCACTGGCTTCGCTGAAGGGATAGCGATTGTTCAGCGCCGCTTGGCAGAAAGGCAGTATGTCGGCCCGCCAGATGGCGTTGAGTTCCGAAGTGACCGCCTTTTGAGTCAAATTGCTGGTGTCGCCGGCTATCCCGCCCAACCAGCTGTTGATGGGATCGGGCAGGATCTGGGCCTGCCTTGCCACCGCGCCCGTCAGTTCGGCAAGGCCCCCCTGTTTCTTGATGGCGTCCTGTGGATTGGGGTTCGCGGTGACCGTTTGCAGGACGTTCGAAAGCGCGGTCAGTGCGACAACGGCAGCATCCAGCGCCGGTGGCTGGCCGTCGACCTCTGCGATGGTGCTCTTCAGCGGTTTGAAATGTTCGGCCACCAGATTGCCGGTCAGGTCCACCTCACTGGCGGATCCGGCGCGGGGAAGTAGTTTCGCACCCGATGTCGCCAGTTTGCCCAGCTTGCCCAGCTTGCCGAGCAGTTTCGAAGCGCCCTTGGCTGCCGCCTTGTCGTCGGCAGGCGCTTCGTCGGAACGGGTCAGTTCTGTCTCCTGAACGACCGCCGTAAGCAGCCGCTTCAGCGCTGAATCCGCACTTGAGAGGTCTTTCAGGTTTTCGCCGGCGACATTGAGATCGGTCAATGGTGCAAGCCTCATGTCGCGCAGGAAGCTATCCCATTGCGCGATGTAGTCGTCGTAGTAGAGCTTCAGAATATCCTCGGACAGCGCCGAGACGGATGTCTCGGCATTTTCCGAGCAACCGCCGGCGAAAACCGCACGATCGAGCGCCGCCTGGGCGGCGACATCGTCGATGCGGTCGAGAATGACGTCGTGAAAGCCGGAATAGGTGAAAGCGCCCGAAATGCCGACGCGTAATGTCTTGCCCGAACGCCGTGCAAACACCTTGCCGCCGTTTGGGCCGGCGAAATTGGCCGGTATCCACTCCTTCAGCCCGGCCACTGCCGGATCGGCCAACAACTGCTTGTAGCCACGCGCCGGCAACGAAATCGTGCAGACCGTTTTCAGAGCTTCGGCAACCAGGGCCTGGTCCGGCGCGACATAGCTTTCGTCGACCGTCATCCGGCGGATCGCGGCAAGCTGATGCTCTTCGGCGTCGGCTGTCGGAAATGGCGCCGCGGCCGCGAATTCGGGCAGACTGTTCACCCACCAGTTCTGGGCGTAGTCTGGATCCATCTGCGACAGGCCCGTCATCATGCGGTAGGTCTTGAGCGCACCGAGCATGAAGTCGGGATCGCGGATCTGGCGCCACATCGTCGCCTCGAGCAGGGCCACCATCCGGGGCTCGAGCACGTTGCGGAGGGCGTGGTCATAAGTGTCGGCCTGTGCCCTGACCAGTTCCGCCGAGGCCGATGGGCCAAGCAGATCGTGGGCAGCGCCCGGCGGTGCTGTCCGGGCATTTGCGACCGCGTCCATCGCCTCGAGCGCGCCGTCCATGGCAGGCCGCTCCACCGATGCCGGGGTTGCGGCAGCGGAGGTCAGCGGCGTTTGCAGCGCTTCGAACTGGCCTGCCTGCGCCGAGATCGCATGGCGGTTGTCAAAATAGGACCAGGTGAACAGGCCGCCTGCCAGCAACGCCGCCGCAGCGCATGCGGCAGCGGCGCCGCGCCAGATCCAGGCTCGGCGGCGTTGCGCCAGTGGGTCAAATGTACCGAGGCCTGCTTCCTTGAAGATGACTTCAGTGAGGAGGTTCTTCAGGAAGAAGCTGCGTTTCTCGACCCGAGATGCGGGCAGGGCGCGCCGCGGCGGAAGACCGAAGGAGGAAGACAGCGCGGCGGTCAGCCGGTCGATAGGCGCCCCTTCCTGCGTCGCCGATGTCAGGTAGAGGCCGCGCAGCCAGGCAGCCTCCTCATACCGGCTTTCGCCGAACATGGCTTCGACCAGCACCTGAATCGGTTCGGACAAGCTTGTCAGTTGGGCGGGAAACCTGAAGATTTCGGCACGGGCGGCGAGTTTGTCCTCGTCCTCCAGGCGCGTCACCAAGCGCCGCTCGAGTTCGGTCGCCAGCGTCGCGATTTCTCGTTCGATGGTCTTGCCATCGACGCGCGCATCCAGCGCGAAGGTCGTCCCCCACACCTGTTCGCGCGAGGCGGTGGACAGACCGCCGAAGAAGGGCTCGAAGCCCTTGATCAGGTCGGCCTTGGTCAGCATCAGATAGACCGGCAGGCGGATTTCAAGGCGGTCGTTGAGCTCGGCCAACCGGCGGCGGATCTTGCGCCCGTGCGCCTTGATGGCCTCGTCGCCCTCCGAAAGGACGTCGATCGAAAGCGCGACGATCACGCCGTTCAGCGCACGGCGGCCGCGATGTTTCTTCAAGAGGTCGAGGAAACCGAGCCATTCGGCCGCGTCGACATCCGGCTGGCTCTCCTGCTGGACATAGCGGCCGGCAGTGTCGATCAGAACCGCGTTTTCGGAAAAGAACCAGTCGCAGTTGCGCGTGCCACCGACCCCCTGCAAGTCGTCGGTGAGATCGATCGGAAAATTCAGTCCGGACTGCCGCAAGGCGGTGGTCTTGCCGGTCGCCGGCGGCCCGACGATGACGTACCATGGCATCTCGCGCAGGAACTTGCGCCCGCCCAGCTTGCGGCGCCTCAGTTCGGTCATCACCTCGGCAAACTTGGCGCCCACGGCGGCGACGTTCTCCTCGCCTGGGCTGAGCGGCTTTTCCACCGCTGGCGCGGCAATCTCGGCCACGAACATCCGGTTGGCGCGGATCGCCCGACGCTGGGCAACGATCAGCCAGACCAGCCAGAAGATGACCAGCAGCGCGATGATGACGATGCGCACATTTTCGGAGGCGAAGGGCTCGTAGGGACCGACCCTGACGATCGGACCGAAGATCCAGATAACCAGGGATAGCAGCGTCAGGCCGATCAGCGTCCACAGCCAGCGCGATGTCAGGACCGCCCAGAGGAAGCGCAGGATGAACATCTCACAGCCTCTTTTCGACGAGCACCTCGACGCGGCGATTCAAGGCTCGCCCCTCGCGCGTGCTGTCGCTGGCCACAGGATCGGTGGCTGCCCGGCCCTCCGAATGGACGCGATCCTGCGGCACTCCGTTTTGAACCAGCATGTCGGCAATCGTCCGGGCGCGAGCCTCGGATAGGCGTTGGTTGGTCGACAGCGGGTTGGTCTTTTGCAAAGGAACGCTGTCAGTATGGCCGACCACCGTGATGTTTCCGATCAGCTCCTGATTGGCGAGGATCACCTTGGCGATCGAACCGATCAAGGGTTCGAAACCATCGGTCAGTTGTGGCCGCGATGACTGGAATAGTTCGGGGTTGGAGGCCTGGATGATCAGCTTGGCCAGTGAAACACTCTCGGTGCCGCTGAGAGCAGATTTGAGCTCGGCCGGCGCCCCCGCCTGGAATTCCGGCAACAGCGCAAAATCCACTTTTTGCGGTGGCGGGGCGTCGACTTTGGGCGACGCGCGGGTGATGTCGCCGCGGGCAGGCGGTGGCAGGGCACGAACAAGTGCGGAAAGCTCGACCGCCTGGCTGCTCAGTCCCATTGACAGCCCGATATGGATCGCCGCGGCTGCAACCGCAGCACCGAGCGCCATGACCCAGATCGGCACGATGAAGCGCTGCGGCTGGTCGGAGGCGATGACACCTTTCCAGTTTGGCGCTAAAGGCGCGCCTTCGGCGTCGGCATTGCGCAGGAAGCGGGCCGCCGCCACGCGAACCGCATTGAGCGAGCGGTCGCCTGAGCGGCCGGGCACGCGATATTTGCCACGGAAGCCGAGCGCCAGGCAATGGTACTGCAGTTCAAGCAATTCTCGGTCCCGGTTAGGATGTCGTTCCAGTTCGTCGAGTCGCGTGAAGAATTGCGTGCCGGCATCGACATCGCCGCGCAGCATGACGACGAGCGGCTGCCGCGGCCAGGCGCTGGCCCCGCCCCAAGGCGTGTTCAGGGCCAGATCGTCGAGCAACGCAGCCACCACCCAGGCTGCCTGGTCGGCTCGCTCCATCGAGGACCCCGTCGACATAGCCGTGTCGCGTGCCCGAACCAGTTCTTCGAGCAAACGGGTGCGCAAGACTTCCGGATTGTCTGGCGGCATTGCGCTTTCGAGCTCGGGGGCGAACTCGAGCAAGGGCGCAAAGGCGTTGACAAGCGCGTTCGGGTGGGTGCGAGAGCGTTTTACCAGTGCGCCCGGCGAAAGTGGCGCCATGGGCCTTGGCATCGGCGCGCCGCTCAATCGTATGCGAGTGCGTTCGCGATCCTCCGACAGTCCGAAAGGATCATCGCGGCTCATGATCTCACCTGTTCACCGAATAGCAGTCCACCTGCGGCTCGCTTGGCAACACGCCCGAAACACCGATGACGAAGCCTGGTGCGTCGAGCAGCGAGGCCCAGTGTTCGCTTTTCTGATCCAATTCGAGGCACAGTCGATCGCCGTCGTAAGGGATTTCGCGTGGCTGGGAATGAAGCGGTTTTAGCGGAATGCCGGGCAAGCGCGATTTCCACAGGCCCTCGAACTCGTCGGCCGAGCCGACGGTCGCCTGATTGACGAAGATCTTGCGCAGGGCATCCTCCGACAGCTCCGAGCCGACCCGGATGACGATGCGGCTGGCCACCAGCAGCTTTGGGTTGTCGATGCGAATTTTCCAGACATTGGTCGAGTGCCGCATGACAGGCAGCGCACGCGATTTCGGCTCGATGTAACGAAGGCTGAGAATGAGCGAGCGCAGCGCGTCCGCCAGCGCCGAATAGGCAGGGCCGGGCGCCATGTGATCGTAAGCGGGCAACTCGCCCAGCCGCCGCGCGCTCGATCCGTAAGTTGCCATCGAACCGGCGAGCCCGGCAAGTTCCAGGTAAAGCTCGGCCGGATGGAAGACATCCTGCGCCAGCATGTGAGCCAGACGCGGACGCGCCGCATTGGCGAGATTGAGCATCAACAGATCTTCGACGCTGCGCCCAGGCCCGCCCATGACCATCTTGCCATGCGCCTCGGCGATCTGGTCGAGGCCGGTGACAACTTCCAGAAGCAATTGCCGATACCAGGCCACCGCGCCGGTAACCAGTGCCGGTGGCAGGAAGGTCTCGTCCAGAGAGACGCCGCCATCGGCTCGAACTCCGTTGAGGTCGGCTATCGGCAAGGCGGTGTAGCCACCAACCGACTTGCCAGGTGCAAGCAGCAGCGCCTGCGGACGGGCGATTTCTATTTCTTCAGGATCCGAACCGCCCTGGACAGCGTCGCGCACCGAAACGATCCGCCCGTGATATCGCGCTCCAGAGGCGGCGGCGTGTGCCGGATCGAAGCCGACACCACCGGGAGGCTCCAGCGGCAAGGCGACCAGCACCGGCCCTGCGCCCGTCTCGGGGGTGACCGGCAGCGGTCGCGGCGCGTCCATCCAATCCGGAATGGAAAAAGGTGTCCCATCCGGGAAGATGCCCCGGGCCGACAGGATCGCGACCTGGCCGGATTCCAGCAATGCCTGGTCCAGCGTCAGCTGTCGAAAGCCGAACGTATGCAGTTGTCCGGCCTGCAACGCGCCGCGCACCGTCGCCTCGAAGAAACGATCCTGCTGCTGGAAATGCTGGGTTCGCAGGAAAAGTCCTTCGGACCATAGCACCCTGTTTGCATCGCTCATGCCGCTACTCTCTGCATTGAGCTCCCTTGCCTTGGCTGCTAGGCGGAGATGCCGCCGCTGCCCAACGTGACATTGATGGTGAACTTTGATCCCGGCGACACCGACTTGGTTGTCCGCCAGTTCCTGCCGCCAGGTTCGCGGATCAGTGCAACGAAGCCCAGAGCCGTCGCGTCCGGCTCGACAGTGATGGTCTTGGATGCGGATTTTCCGGGCCCGACGGCGATCTGGTCGGAACCGATAAGATCTCCTGCGAGTGCGCTGCCGGCATCCCCCTGCAGCGCAAAATAGTCGGCGGAATTGAATTTGCCGGTGCTTTTTAACCGCATCACGAGAACCGTCACCGGCCGGTCGCCGCCACCTGGCCCCGGATTCATGCCGGCCCCGCCGGTCACGTTGACGGTGATCACCGACGGCTTTGGCGGACCGCTCTGGCACGCTGCAACCAGCCCGGTCGCGCCCAGGGCAATCATCAATTCACGTCGGTCGATCATGGCTTACTCCTCCTCATATGCATCTCGAAAATCAGTGCCGATTTCGCCAAGGAAGCTTTTTTCCGCGCTTTCGGCGATTTCGCGATGGCGTTTTTGATAGAGCTCCCACAGCTTGGCGCCGCGCCCGCCCGAAAGCAGGGTGCCGATCGCCGAATTCGATTTCAGCTCGTCCTCGATCGCTGCGGGATCGAAACGATCGATCATCCGTCGCAAAGCGGCCTGTATGCCTCGCCAAGCGCGCACGTGATGTTGCGCGAGATCGCGAACTGCATCGGCGATGGCCGCCTCCCCGGCGAGAAATCCGGGGCTGCGCTCGGCGATCAGCGTCACGATGGCGTCGTCGACCGACGGCAGAAATTTGAGCGGATTGACTTCGGAGGCACCGACCATTGTCTGGGCGACGCGAGCATTTCCTTTCTCCTCGGCCCGCTTGCGCAGAAGCTGCATCAGCCCTTCCATCATCAGCCGGTATTCGCGGCCGAACTTCTCCATTTCCACGATGCTGTCGCGCCCGGGGAAATCGGCTTCCTCGACGCCCATGCCGCGCAAGAAGGCGGCGCGGAGCGCCATCTCGGCGGGCTGCGCGCTTGCCGGCGGGCGGGCAGGTTTGGAAGCAGCACCCATGCGCGCTGGAGGCAGGACATCGGCCGGTTGCGCGGGAATATCCCAGGGATTGGCGGATGGTGGCCGTTGGGCAATGCGCTCGCGCTGGCCGGTCGAGGCCGAGTTATTTGTCGAACTGGGCGAGGAGACCGGTCCGAAACCAAAATCATCGTTGAAGTCGGACAGCTTTCCCGCTGCGGATTCAGCTCCGTGGCTGGGAGGGGGGGGCCGGTCGAGGCTGAATGGATCCGCCCGGCTGCCCACCCCGCCCTGCTCGACATAAACGGCGGCGTTTTTCGACACCGGCGTTGAAACCGGATCGAGGCTGAACGGGTCGTCGAAAGCAGGCGAGTTGCGCTGGCCGGAGGACGCGCGCTCGAACGCCCCTGGGATCGGCTGCTCGAATGGGTTCGGCAGATCAGCAGGTCGAGGCCGTTGCGGCGCTTCTTCGACCTTGGCGGAAAAGAAGTCATCGCGGCCGATGCTTACCGGCGCCCGCGATGCCGCTGGCAGACGTTCTGGTACCGGCTGGATGACTGCGGGCGCTTGAGCGGCCGCGATCTGCAGGTCGACACAGACGACGTAATCGCCCAGCCTGAGCCGCATGCCGCTTTGAAGGCGTGCGGACTTGCCTGGACCAAGCGGGCTATCGGAATCGTTTATGAACAAACCGCTGCTCGATGTGTCGGTGACGAAATATCCATCTCGCCCGCCAGAGATTTTGCAGTGAGCGCGTGAAACGAACATGTCGGGATCATCGATCTGCCAGCCTGCATCGGCGCTGCGGCCGATCACCAGCTCACCTTCGTCCAGGCGAGTTTGCCGCACCGCCTGGGTGCGTGGCCCTTGCTCTAGCGTTAGCAGCAGACTCATGCCGCGCCCCCCGCCATTTCCGGCCGCCATCCGACGATTGTGCGCAGCCGCATATCATCAGCATCTCCCCTTTCAGCGGGTCGCGCAAGCCAGGCGGTTCGGCCGAGCTGCACCGCTCCAATACGGGGCGGCGGCACTGCTTCACGCGCAAGCACGATACGCAGATCGACATCGAGAGATTCTCCGACCATGTCGCGAACCGCGTGCTGGAACAGTTTGAGCCGCTGGCTGCCCGGCAGGAATGTCTTGAAATCATCATACTTCAAAGGGCCGACCCGCAGTTCGATCCTGCTTTGGCGGGTGAAAACGCGTGGGCCGATCGTCGCCCCCCGACCGAGCACAGCAAAGGATTTTGCGAGGCGGGTCTGGAGGCCTGCTGGTATGATTGTCCAGGCAGCGACGAATTCCTTGATCTTTACCGGCACCTTGAAGGCTTCCGCCAGGAACAGTGTCAGTCGTTCCGGGCCCTCGACCTGGCTGGCGAGCGAAGCCGCCTGGCGAAGCTTCACCATGTCGAGATCGATGTTTCGGGTGCCGGGAAGTCCGATACCGGCCATGGCCGCAAGCATGGCGCGAACCCGGCCACCGACCGCGCGTTCAACCTGAACGGCCGGATTCGCATCCGCCCACGCCCGATAGTAAAGGGCGATCATGCGGTGCTGCAGAATGTTGACGAAATCGACGAAAGTAGTGTCGCTGGTCAGCTGTGCGTTGGCCCCGGCGAACCACCGCTGCGACAGCCGGTCGAGCACCCAGCGCGTCAGATGCAGCGGCATTGGACCCTCGGGGCCCAAGAGACCCAGATTTGCAATCGTGACCCGGGCCGGCTTGCCGTTGTCGGCTTCGCGGAAATGGACCAGGTCCCTGGCCGAGAAGGCGAGGCGCACATGCTGGCCAAGCCTTGCCGGCTCACGGTCGGGACGGCCGGAATGGCCGAACACGGCATTTTGCTGTTCGAGACGGCGCAGCAATTCGAAAAAGTCGAACCCTTCGGACAGACCTTCAGCGGGGTTTGGGCTGGGCTTGTCTAGATCAGGGAGCGATTGCCGGGCGTCATCGGCCATGGCACATCCTCCTGCTTCTGCAGCAGCCGCGTGCGGGTCCGCACGAAACCGTTTATTCCGGCATATCGGGCGAACAGCCGCGCCAGCAAAGCCGAAAGCAGCAAAGTGCTTTGGCCAGCCAGGATGGATTCATCGACATGCAACGTCACCTCGGTGCCGCGTCCGAAGCACATCGGCCCCTCGATCTGAAGCCGCTCCACGACGGGCCGCGAGTCGATGCGGGCGATCGAATGTACATTGCGAGCCAGGCTGGGATCGCCTCGGTCGGCATAGATATCGAGAAGCGCATGCAACGGGTCGACGCCGCGGCCCTCCTTGGCAAGGCTGAGGAAGTTGAGCATGAGCTGTGCCACCAGCCGCCAGGCGAGATCGTCGGCGCGCGATTCACCCTCGGCCCCTGTGGGCAGTGCTGCGGGGATCGCCGGCTGCGGTGGACGCAGGGCTCCAAGGAGCCTGACGATTTCGACCGGGTCGCCGGCCTCAAGCGTCAATGTGGGATTGTCATCGAGGATCGGCAGGTCACGATTGGTGCACAGTGCTACGACGTCGAGACGCTTCAGAGGTCGGTACGCCGGGCTTGCGAGCGGTCGCGATACGGCCAGGAAAACGTCGTCGCCGGTGTATGACGTGCGCGTTAGACCGTCGCGCCGTTCGTCTTCGGTCGCGCGCCGAGGGCGCCGCTCGGTTGAGTAGACCCACCCACTGCCGCTGTTCTGCCCCAGGCTGAACAGTTCCGGAATTTCGGCGTCGTTGCCTTCGGTGTCGGCGTCCTCAACACGAATGATCCGATAGATTTCAAAGTCGCGCGCCCTCGTGCGGTCTGCATGCAAAACCTGGCGTGTCTTACGCGCATCGATCTCGACGACGTTGCACTCACGTTCGAAAAGATTGATGATCGGCGTTGCGAAAAGTTCGAAGTCGGCCGATGTCAGATCGGCCAACTCTGGCACCGGACGCCTGAATTGGAAGACGATCTCAAGCCCTCCGTCGCATCGACGCACGACAGGCTGTAGCCCCGAAACCCGCACATAGTGGAAGCGCTCGGGCATTATGAAGTATTCTCGCAGGAGGCGATATCCTTCGAATGTCGGGCGGGTACGCGGCATCAAGGCTTCGTCGTCGCTGATGCCAACCATTTCGGGCGCTGGCAAGGGCGACAACGGGTTGCTCTTGCCCTCAGCGCGTGCGCCAACGCTTGAGCAAGTGCCGAAGATCGCGTCGAATAGCAGCGGCGCCTTGGTTCGCCCGGCAAAATAAATATCGAGCCGGTCGAGCGTCAATTCGTGGAGCTTGCCTTTTCCGGTCGGGGCCAGCGTGATGCGGAGCGCCGCCTCGCCGCGCACACCGCCGACCGTGGCCATCCCGGCCGCCGCCAACGCGCTGCGGTCCTGAAAATAGCTGACCGAAGTGATTGCTATCGGCCACAGGGTCGTCTCTTGCGCGGTCGAGAAAGTGCAGCGCGTCGAAAGGCCGGGCCGCAGGCTGGAAACCAGCCGGGTGTTGCGCCTGACGACGTGGCCGTCGAGCATGGTCTGGACCTGCTGGCCTGGTTTGAGCACCACCATCGCCGTTGCCGGCGCCGGGGTGACCAGATCGGGATAAAGAACGTCGAGCACACTGCGCGAAAATCGCGAACGCTCGGCGTCGACCTTTAGCCGGGTGCGCGCCGCGAGGAAAGCCACGCCATCCAGCAGCCGCTCAACATAGGGGTCCGGACAGGGGACCGTGTCGAGGGAAAGGTTGCGCGCGACCGCTGGATGCATATCGGCAAATTCGGCCGCAAGGCCGCGGATGTGGGTCAACTCCTCCTCGTAATATTCGACGAAGACCCGATCCATCTCAGGCGTCCCTGATTTCGGTCCGCGCCGCGCCGTTATCGAGATTGATCGTAGTGCGCAGGCGCATGCGTTCCGGTGTCGGGGTTATGATCAGCACACCGTCAATCTCGATCTTGAGGCCGGCGGTCTTGTCGCCAAGCGTCACTGTGACCTTTGTTGCGCTTTCCTTGAGGCGGGGCTCGAAGGTGGCGAGCACCGCACGGATCTCACGCGCCAGCACATCGCGATCAAAGTCGCGCGAAGACCTGCCCGAGAAGGAGGGGACGCCGTAATTGACCACGCTCCGGCGCACCTCCGGGAAATCTGCGAGCGACGGTGGGTTGTCCGATACCTGTTCATTTTCCAGATCGGACAGGAGCGGCGTGGCCTCGAAGCGCTCGGTGTTGAAGAGCGCCTCGACGTCACGCCGCACTGCTTCTCTGAGCACGCGGGCTGACACCACAACGCCGCGACTTTCGATCTCGACCCGATGCTGGGTCTGAAAGGCCAATCGATGCAGACGCCGTTTTTGCTCGGCTGTGAGTTCGGCATCAGCGTCGATGGCCCGCGCGCTGGCGCCAACGAGGGCGTCGACACGGTCGGCGCCAAGCTCGTCGAGCAAGACATGGCGCAGCCCGTCTATCTCCGAGGTCAGACCAGGCAGGTCATTGACGAGGCGATCCCAAAGCGACGGCTGGACGGCCTCGCTTTTTGCCCGCAAGCTGCCGGTACTGTGCTGCTTGCCAGCGTCGGGTCGCCGACCCTCACTTGCCGACATAGACATCCATTTCGGCTTCATCATTGCCGTCATAGACGAACTTGATCTTCTTGTAGGCGAAGCTGACCTCTTCCTGGATCAGGTCTTCCTCATCCTCGGCCTGCGACATGTCGTATTCCATGATCGAGGCGTCGGTGAGGGTGACGACCAGATAATCCTTAGTCTCGCCATCGATCGTCCGACGTGCCGAGAACACCACTTCATCGAGGGCCTTGTTCTCGAACAAGGCTTTCTTGAGATAAGGCGAAGATTTGTCGTAGTGTTTGATGAACTTGATCATGCCCATGGACACGCGCCCCCGACGTGAGAGCGAATTCGGGTCATAGGGTGCGACCATCTTGTAGTCGACGCCATGGATTTCGATCTCATCATCGTGGCCGTCGCGGGTGCTGGGGCCCTTGATATCGGGAACCTTCAGAAAACCATCAATCTTTACTGGCATTGTCTCTCTCCACCATTGTCAAAAAAAAGATTGTTGTTGCTGCAATCAAGTCTTAACGGACGGCAGTTCCGACACCAGTCGAAGCGAGGCATTGATGCCCTCCAGCTGGTAATGCGGGCGCAGATAGAAGCGGGCGTTGTAGTAGCCCGGCCGCCCCTCCACGCTGTCCACTTGGACCTCGGCGGCGGCGAGCGGGCGCTTGGCGCGCGCCTTGTCGTCGGCAAAGGCCGGGTTGGCCAGCACGTAGCGGTTGATCCACTCGGTCAACCAGATCTGCATGTCGGAGCGTTCCTTAAACGACCCGACCTTGTCTCGCGCTATGGCTTTGAGATAGTGCGCAAAGCGCGAAACCGGGAACAAGTAGGGCAAGTTGGCGCTCAGCCGCTCATTAGACTGCGCATCGGGGTCCACCAGTCGGCCGGCGCGCGTTTCGTCGTCCTGTAACGAATGGGCACCGATGAAAGCCGCAAGATCCGTGTTCTTCCGGTGCAGGATCGGCATCAGGCCAAGCTTGGCGAGTTCCGCCTCACGCCGGTCATCAATGGCGACTTCCGTGGGGCATTTCATCGCTATCGACCCATCATCGGTCGGGAAGCTGTGCACCGGCAAATTAAGCACCGTTCCGCCGTTCTCGACGCCGCGGATCTGGGTACCCCAGCCAAACAGCTTGTGGCTGCGGTTGATGTTGACGCCCATCGGGAAGGCGGCGTTCATCCAGACATACTTGTTGTGATCGCCCTGCACCTCTTCCTCGAAGGTGAAGCCCTTCACCGGAACGGTGTCCGTGCCATATGGCAGCCGGGCCAGGACGCGGGGCATGGTCAGCCCAATGTAGCGAGCATCCTCGCTTTCGCGCAGCGACTGCCAGGAGGCATAGGCCGGGTTGGAAACGATCTGCTGCAGATCCTGAGGGTTCGGCAATTCCTGCCAGCTATCCATACGAAACAGTCGAGGCGAGGCGGCCGCGATAAAAGGCGTATGCGCAGAAGCGCAGATGCCGGAGATGTTGCGTAGCAGACCGACGTCGCGCGGGTGGTTGGAAAATTCGTAGGCGCCGATCACGCAGCCGATCGGCTCGCCGCCAAGCATCGAATATTCGTCTGTGTAGACTTTCTTGAAGATCGGACTCTGATCCCACATCTGGCCTTCGTAGTCTTCGAGCGTGTCGGCCAGCTGCTCCTTGGAGATGTTCATCACCCGGATTTTAAGCTTCTGGTCGGTCTCGGTGTTGTTGACGAGGTACCACAGGCCGCGCCATGTGCCTTCCATTTCGCGCACTTCCGGCGCGTGCAGGATCTCGTTGACCTGAGCCGTCAGCATCTTGTCGATACCGGCGATCAGCGACTTGATCGACTTGATGGCATTGGACGAGATGGTTGTGGTGTCGGAACGGGACTGCGCTGCGAGCGCGAGATTGCGCACGAGTTGCTGCAGCTTCTCGCTGTCGTCTTTCTTGACCTTGAAATCCTTTTCGAGGAGTCCACTGAATTCTCCAAGGTCTATGGCTTCGGCCTCGGCGGCGAGGGTGGCGGTCTTCTGCTGTTCGGCCATGGTTTATTCTCCCGCCTTGTCGTCGTCAGTCAGCGCCTGGCTGGCGATCTTGCCAAGAAGTGGCTCGTTGTTCAGCAACTGCGCGATACGCTTTTCGGCGTCTACGCGGCCATCCATGAAGCCCAGCAATTCCTCGAGCTGACGACGCATCTTGAGGATCTCGGCCAGTTGCGGAACCTGCTCGGCGATCTTGTCGGGGGCGAAATCGCCCATTTTGGTGAAGGTGAGATCGAGCGCCAGTTCCTCGTCGCGCTCTTGGCCTTCGGCCTGCGGCAGCGTGTTCTTCACCCGCGCTTTGACGCGGGGTCCGAGCGCCTCCATGAACTTGGGGAAGCGGTTCGCGTCGGTCTCGACGAAGGAGCGGTCCAGAACCGACTTTGACGCTTCCTTGGTTTGCGAAGCACCGGAAAGGTCGGCCATCACGCCCATGACAAACGGCAGTTCGATCGTCGTCGGGCTGCCGTAGGTTTCCACGTCATAGGCGATCTGCACCCGTGGCGCGCGATTTCGTTCGATGACCTTGGCTTTGCTTTCGGCTGGCATGTGTCTTACCTTTCATCTTTCTGTGCCGTCTTCTTGACATCGGGAACGCCGGCAAGAAGCCGAAATTCCTTCAGTCCCGACGGGGCGAGATCTTCCATCAGTTCAACGAAATCCATATGCACCATTCGGCGCACGCGCCGCGCCAGGTGCGGGATCGGGCTGGACGGTTCGGTGCTGTCATAGAAGGCGACGACGAGATCGAGGCATTTGACGACATCGTCGCGCGAGGAGATCCGGTCGGGCAGGCCGCTGTCGCCGGATTCTGCGTAGCTTGCCACGCTTGCCATCGTATCGGCTCCATCGCCGTTGCGAACACGTGCTGCCGGTTCTGCTGGCGTCGCGACCGGCTTTGCGAGGCCGTTCGCGGCAGTGGCACCGGTCGCGTTTCGTTCGAGGGTCGTCAGCAGACGCTGCAGAAACCGCTTTAACTCGGGAAGCGTGGCGCCAGCGCCTTCGAGGCGGGAGTTAAAGGCGGCTTCGACGCTCTCGAGAGCGGCGATCGCGGCGCGGGCGTCGGCTATGAGCAACGTCATTTCTGGCCCGGCCTGATCAATCAGCGCCGCGCATGCGCTGCGCACCCGGTTCACCAGTTGGCTGTGCTCGCTTGCCAGCTTCGCCTTCTCGGCCGCATTCAGTCCCGAAGCAGCCTCCTGCAGCATGACCCGCTCGTCAAGCGAACCCTTCTCCAGATCCGCGCCCAGGATCGGCCCAATGGCGCGCGGCGCAAAGAATGTCATTTTCCGCAAATCTTTGAGTAGACCGTCCTGGCCGTTCTGAAGGTCGGTAAGCGCATTGATGCGGCGCAAGGCTGCTTCGCGCGGCGTGGCACCGGACCGCAGGGCCGGATGCATGGTCGTCCAATGCTGATCGACAGTTTGCGCGATGAGGGTCAGGCCGGCAGCCAGGCCGGCCAACCGATGCTCGTTGGCCAGTCCACGCGTAACAATGACGAGAAGGCGCAGGTCACGGCCGTGAGACCGCAGCTCTTCAGCCCTGGTAAGCACGGTAGGCCAGTCTATCGGAACGTCGACTTCAGTGTTTTTGCTGCCTTGGAACTCGACTTTCTTCTGCTGTTCCGTCAGTCGCTCCAGCTCATGAAAGGCCGGGTCGTTGCGCAAATCCTCCCCTGACGGATTTTCACCGTCGAGCGGAGTAAGCCAAAGTGCGACATCAATCACACAGACCCCCAGCGACCGGCCCTCAACGGCACCTGACCCAAGGTTACCACACTGATGTGCCGTACGCCAATTAAAGCCGCTGCTTAAAAGCTAACGAAAGCTGACCACCGCGTGTTCGCTATGGGATGGCTTGGCGAGACTGCCGAACCCAATCGGCAAAATACACCACACGGATGCGCGAATTCTTCTGCCGCCAGTGGTTCGGGCTTCCAAAGGCTGACGGCCCCGCGAACGGCCTTGGCGACGCCGTCCATCGGGCGCTTTGTCAAGCGACGGCTTATGTGGCAGGTTGTCGACTGGCAGATTGCAGGAGCAGGTTCGATGGAACAGCGCCGGTCGTCACAGAGCTTCAAGCGTAAGGAACTGGTCGGCAAGCTCAATCCTGTCGGCGTGCGCGCCTTCAAGGCAGCCGCGGACACCGCCAAGCTGCGCGGCAACCCTTACGTCGAACTCGTCCACTTCATCGAGCAACTGGTGCTTTCCGATCGCTCGGACGTGCAAATGATCATCGCCGATGCGGGAGTGGATGCCAGCCGGCTCACGGCCGATATGACCCGCGCCGTGGACAAGCTGCCATACGGCGCCACATCGATCGAGGAATTTTCCGACCACATCTTTCATGCCATCCAGGAGGCCTGGAACTTGGCGACGCTTGAGTTCAGCGTCGAGGAAGTCCGCAGCGCGCATATTCTGCTCGCTTGCCTGAAGACCCCGGTCCTAGAAGGCCTGCTGTCGAAGATCAGCGGCGCATTCGACGAGATCGACGCCGACTCGGTGATCGCGCGGTTCGCCGATGTCATGGAGGGCTCACTCGAAGCTGGCACCTCGACCACGGTCTCCGCAACGGAGATGCCACGGCGGGCTCCGGGTGGGGATTCGGCGCTGGCGAAATACGCCACCGACCTGACCCAGCGCGCGCGCGACGGCAAGATCGATCCCGTCGTCGGCCGCGACCCCGAGATCAGGCAGATCGTTGATGTGCTGATGCGGCGGCGGCAGAACAACCCGATCCTGACGGGCGAAGCCGGGGTAGGCAAGACCGCGGTCGTCGAGGGCTTCGCCTTGCGTATTGCCCAGGGCGATGTACCGCCGATGCTACAGGGCGTCAGCGTGCGCATGCTCGATGTCGGTTTGATGCAGGCCGGGGCAAGCGTAAAGGGCGAGTTCGAAAAACGGCTTAAGGCTGTAATCGACGAGGTGCAGTCGTCCGAAACACCGGTTATCCTTTTTATCGATGAAGCTCACACCTTGATCGGCGCAGGCGGCCCTGCTGGAACCGGCGACGCGGCCAATCTCCTGAAGCCGGCGCTGGCACGCGGTGAACTGCGTACCGTCGCGGCAACGACCTGGGCTGAATACAAGCAGCACATAGAAAAAGACCCGGCGCTGACCCGTCGGTTTCAGGTGGTAAAGATCGACGAGCCTTCCGAAGCTGTGGCCGTTCTCATGTTGCGCGGGGTGGCCGGAGTTCTCGAGCAGCACCACCGGGTGCAGATACTGGATGAGGCGATCGAGGCGGCAGTGGGCCTGTCACACCGCTATATCCCGGCGCGGCAACTACCCGACAAGGCGGTAAGCCTTCTCGACACCGCTTGCGCCCGGGTCGCAATCTCGCAGCATGCCACGCCGGCCGAGCTCGAGGATATCATACGGCGGCGCCAGGCGCTGGAGGTCGAGCACGGCATCATCGATCGTGAGGCGGCGATCGGGATCGAGGTGACCGAACGGCAGGCACGGGTCGACACCGGACTTGCCGAAACAGGGGTCGCGCTGGCTGCCGCGCAACAACGTTGGGACCGCGAAAGAGTTTTAGTTGCCGAGATACTCGAATTGCGTGCCCGACTGCGCGGCGACGGTATGCCGCTCGATGCGATGGAAACGCCAGCGGATGCCAACGCCTCTGAGTCTGAGTTGCCTGAGATCCAAACGCCCAAGGACAAGGCATCCGATCCCAAAGTGAAAACGGCTGTTGCCGATGGACTTCCACCTGATCCGGTCGCCGATCTTACCCGGTTGCGCGAACGCATGGCTGAACTGGCCGAGGCGCAAGGCGAGGCGCCGCTGATCCTGCCCTCGGTTGATCGAAATGCCGTGGCCGCGGTGGTCCAGGACTGGACCGGCATCCCCACGGGGCGCATGCTGTCGAGCCAGACCGAAAAAGCCCTCCGGCTCGCGGCCACTCTGTGCGAGCGCGTGGTTGGCCAAGAGCATGCCATGGAGATGATCGCCAAGCGTGTGCAGACCAGCCGCGCCGGGCTCGGCGCGCCGGAAAAGCCGGTGGGGGTGTTCCTGCTTTGTGGCCCCTCCGGCGTCGGCAAGACCGAAACCGCGCTGGCCTTGGCGGAGACGCTTTATGGTGGCGAACAGAACCTGATCTCGATCAACATGTCGGAGTTTCAGGAGGCGCATACTGTCTCGACTTTAAAGGGAGCGCCCCCCGGCTATGTCGGCTACGGCAAGGGTGGCATCCTGACAGAGGCGGTTCGGCGCAAACCCTATTCGGTGATCCTGCTCGACGAGGTCGAGAAGGCGCATCCGGACGTCCACGAAATCTTCTTCCAGGTTTTCGACAAGGGCATGATGGACGACAGCGAAGGGCGGCGCATCGATTTCAAGAACACATTGATCCTGCTCACCTCGAACGTCGGCTCTGAAGTCATCATGGACCGGACGAGGAACGGCACGGTTCGGACCGGCCTCGAAGATCTGGATACGGCCTTGCGCCGGCCGTTGCTGAAGGTTTTTCCGGCGGCGTTTCTTGGACGGGTGGTAACCATTCCTTACTACCCGCTGTCGGATTCGATGATCGAGGCGATCACCCGTCATCAGTTCGCCAGGATCGCTCGCCGGCTGCGTGCAACCAGTGGCGCGGAACTGGTGATCGGCGACGGCGTCATCGATCTGGTCAGGGCACGCTGCACGGAAATCGAATCCGGCGGGCGGATGATCGATGCCATCTTAACCAACACGCTTCTGCCGGAATTAAGCCGCGGCGTGCTCAACCGGTCGCTTGACGGTGAAAAGATGACGAAGGTGACCGTCGGAGCCTCCGACGGGGGCTTTACTTATTTCTTCGAGTAATTTGGGCGGATGGTACCGGCGCATCAAACGGCTTTGCATCCGCGCGGTGGATTGAAGGATGTCTTCCACGGCATGGCGCAAAGAGCGCGGCGAGGCTTTTGTCCGCGCTTGCGTGCAAAAGGCAACCAAGCACGCAAAGGAGTTTCCTTTGGGCTGCTAGACCGCTCGCCGTCGCTTGCCGTCATAGTCCCCGGGTGTGCTCATTCTGGCCCCTGGATTATACTGAACGTGAATATGCGGAAACATAGGCCCTTGATCGTTCACCAGGACTAAATACTTGGCCTTGCCAAGTTCAGAGTTAAGCTCCTGCTGCAAAAAGTATCCTAAAAGGATTGACAACATACCGGTCCCGCGATCCGCCAGCTTTTTCGTCCTAATATCAACCGCATTGCCGGAATGATGCAGGGACCAGCGGGAATGATTATACCACTCTTTTCCAGCAGTAAGCTCAAGCTCAAGCCGCCTCGGCGCATGTTGTCTGAAAACGCGTCGAATTATCGGAATGGCCTCCTGCATTTGCGGGCTGAGGCCGCTTTCAATTGTTCTCTCCCTCATCGCAATCTCCATGAAAAGAAAGCGTCATTCCCTTACCACAACTATTACACCTACGCCTCATCCATGAATATCGCAGGGCCGAGATCAAGCTTTTTGTGAGTGCAAACGTGATGCCTCAGATCGTATGCAAGCCGGTGCACCATGCCATGTTGCCGTCGTCGCCCATTTTGGCGAGCGGTTCCCTGTCATGCATCGTGGCAGGATCGTCGAGTTCGGCCCACCACCGGATCATTACTGACCCCCACTCAAACGTCGCCGAAACCCGCGACGTAAGGTGCTGAAAACAAAAGTAAAACATTCCATAGATAATCAGCAACAATCGGCACGCAGATAGCTACTTTGTCGGCAGGTAGTCGTGCGAAACCATCGTCCCAATTCGCCAAGCGCCCGATGGGCTCACGGCAATTGGGGATTGCTGGTGGATTGCGGTAATTCGTTTGGTTGTACTGGAATTTGATACGAGTGTCATTCCAAGTACCTGGCGACCATCGGCCACGCCGCAAGTTGGCGGCTATCTGCAGCCAGCTTTAAAAGCCAATGACCATCCACGGATCGGTGTCGTATCCGAGGCGCGGCTTTTCCGGGGTTGCTCCATCCGGCATTTTGGCCGTGCCAGTCAAACCGCAGTCCAGATCTCTCACCGGCTTCTTGGTCGAATGCTTCGTAGAGCACAGGGCCGCAGCATCACCGACCACCACTTTCTTTTCCTTGGCAATGGTGCCACCAGTCGCAGCGATCATGATAGCCGCGCAAAATATAGCAACTCTCATCGTACTCCCCCACGGTTGCGCATCCTCAAGATGCCGGACATTACGTTATGTCATTTTTATATTAGCACAAGCGAATATTTAATCCTCACGCCCGCCTCCTGCCAATGGCCTCGAGGCGGGCTGCTCTTCCATTTCGCGATGGCCTTCACGCCAAGCTCGTCCGCTGGATCATCGCCACGAGCGATGCCGACAACGTGATGACCGTCGGCGGCGAGCCGCGCCGAGAGCGCGCGGCCGATGCCCTTGCTGGCGCCGGTGACGAGAAATGTTCGCTTTGTCATGATGTTTCTGCCTGTCGTGAAAGAAGGGCGGTCAGGCGCACCCAGATCCAGGATCTGCGCGGGCACAGGGCGACTCCGCCGGAACCTATGGAGGTCGTCTCGACCGGCAGGAGTGCGTGGCGCTGCGCCGGACTCCTGCTCGGCCTATCGTCGTGTCAGGCGGCCCTGCTTGCGGCGCCATTCTTCGAATAGGTGGGGAAGTCCGTGTACCCCACCTCGCCATTGCGGGTGTAATAGACGGACCGGTCCGCTACGGCCAATGGCCAGCCGCTCCGAAGACGCTCGACGAGATCCGGGTTCGCGATATACGGCCTGCCATAGGCAATCAGGTCCACCAGCCCGGTAGCGAGCGCGGCTTGGGCACGCTCGACGTCATTGAAGCCGCCGCACCATATGAACGCGCCGGGGAACGACGCTCGCGCCTTGGCGAGCATGTCATGGTCGAGATGGCGCGCCTCGAACGTGGCCGATTCCATGTTGCCGTCGGGCAGCAGTTCGTAGAGCAGATGGACATAGGCCACGCCGCGGCGCCCGAGCTGCTCGACGATGTACAGGAACGTCTCCTCGACGAGCGGATCAGCGGGCATTGAACCATATTTGCCGAACGGTGAGAGGCGAACCCCCACGCGTCCCGCGCCGAATTCCGCCACGACCGCGTCGACGACTTCCATCAGGAAGCGCGCACGATCTTCCATGCTGCCGCCGCCGTAGCGGTCGGTGCGGGTGTTGAGCACCGAGTTCATGAACTGCTCGATCAGATAGCCGTTGGCGGCATGGATCTCGATGCCGTCAAACCCGACCTCCCGCGCATTGGCGGCGGCTTTGGCGAAGGTTCCCACCATGGCCGTCACTTCCTCGGTGCTGAGCGGCCTCGGCGTCTCTGCCGCCATGAAGCGCAACCGGCCGTCCGGGCCATGGGCGAACACCTCTGAGCCGACGGCCTGTTCCGCGGTCACGCCCACTGGCGCCTGGCCGTTCGGCAGAAGCGAGGAATGCGCCAGTCGGCCGACATGCCACAGCTGCATGAAGATGGTGCCGCCCTGACGATGAACCTCTTCGGTCACCGGGCGCCAGGCCTGCTTCTGGGCTTCGGAGTGAATCCCGGGAATCCGCGCGTAGCCGTGGCTGGACTGATCCACGTCGTTGACTTCGGAGATGATCAGGCCGGCGCTAGCTCGCTGACCGTAATATTTGACGGTCAGTTCGTTCGGGAGGTCGCCATCTGTCGGAAGAGCACCCTCGGAGGTGCGGGTGCGCGTCATCGGCGGCATGACGATGCGGCTCGTGAGGTGGACGGGACCTAGATCGAAGGAATCGAATAGAGAGGGCATGGGGCGGCTCCTGTGGAGAATTAAAGCTCCAGAAGATATAAAGGGATACTCCTCAGCAGATTAGTGCCGGCCTGGTGGACTCACTATTGCGTTTGAAGCTACAATAGGCGGATGAACTCGCGTTTCGATGGCATCGCCGAATTCGTAGCCGTTATTCGGCTCGGTAGTTTCACCGCGGTTGCGGCGGAAATGGGCATGGCCAAGTCCGCGATCGGCCGGGCGGTGTCGCGTCTGGAGGCGCGCTTGGGCTCCAAGCTGCTCCACCGGACGACCCGCCGCCTGACCTTGACGCCTGCCGGAGAGGCCTGGCTGGAGCACTGCGTCGCGGCACTCGACGAACTTGAGCGTGGCGAGAGCGCCCTCGCGCTCGCGCGGGACACGCCTGGCGGCGAAGTCCGCATCGATCTCCCGACGGCGTTCGGTCGACTGCACGTCATGCCCGTACTGTTAGGGGTTGCGAAACGCTATCCGGCGCTGAACCTCAATGTCAGCTTCACCGACCGGCGGATCGACCTGATCGGCGAAAACATCGACCTCGCCGTGCGTATCGGCAATCTTGAGGATTCGACCGACCTCGTCGCGCGACAGATTGGGGTCCAGCAGACGGTGATAGTCGGAGCACCTGGCTATCTCGCACGGCGGGGCGTTCCGCGATCCTGGAGCGATCTTGCCGGACACGATTGCATCGTCGGACGACGGCAAGGCAACCGCATCGCCTGGCTGATGAAGCAACCCGACGGCTCGACAGCGCGGCAGGCCGTCCCCGTCAAGCATGAACTGCAGGATTTCGAGACGGTGCTAATGGCCGCTAAGGCAGGACACGGTCTGACGCAACTTCCGTCATGGATGGTGGAAGGCGATCTTCAAGACGGGGCCCTTCAGATTGTCCTGGAGGGCCTGTCAGGCGGCGAACTGCCGATCAGCGTCCTGTGGCCGCAGACAAAGGCGCTGCCGGCGAAGATTCGCGTTACCATAGACGGCCTCGTTCAGTGGTCGCTTGTTTCAACGAGTGTCGCTGCCTAGCAACGTCTTACTTGGAGCAGTCTCAAATCGGCTGTCCGCCGTCGATCCGCCTAATCGCCTCGAAGAGCCGATCACAGGATTTTGCCAGGTTCTTGCCCGGCGTGGTGGCGACCCCGAGCAAGAGGCCGGATTCGGCAGTGGCGGGCGACGCATACCACGCGGAGAGCGGTGCGGGGGACATCCCGAAGGCCGAAACCTCGCGCGCCACGGCAATGTCCGATATTTCCCTCGGCAGCTTCAGCAGCACGGCCAGGCCCGGCGTTGCAATCTGGTCAGCATTCACATTCGCCCAAAGCTGCTCGAGCAACGTCGCGCGCCTTGCGACATAGGCCCGCTTCGTGCGGCGGAGATGGCGAATATAGTGGCCCTCCCGCATGAATTCGGCGGTCGCGAGCTGCACTGCCGGCCCCGGGGCGGGCGCTAAGCACGCCGCGACTTCAGCGAAAGCGCATACGAGGCTGGCCGGCACGATCACGAAACCCAGCCGAAGGGTCGGGCTGATTGTCTTGCTGAAGGACCCGATGTGAATGACGCGCCCGTCGCGGTCGAGCGACGCGAGCGCCGGCGCGGCCCTGCCGGTCAGCTGAAGCTCGCTCAGATAATCGTCTTCGATCACCCAGGCCTGGGTCGAAGCTGCCCATTCGAGCAGGCGCAGGCGCCGCTCGAGCGACAAGGTCGAGCCGAGCGGCGCATGTTGACCCGGTGTGACCAGGGCAAGCTTCGCGGTCGGATGCTGGCACAGTGCGTCATCGAGATCGATGCCGTTGCAATCGACCGGGACCGGAGCGAGAGACAAACCGGCGAGTTCGAGCCCCTTTCGGGTCCATGGGAAACTGGGCTCCTCGATCCAGGCGGTCTCCCCCGCCAGCTTCAGAACGGATAGCGCCAGGCCGAGCCCCGCACCGAAACCTCCAGTGACAATGACCTGCGACGGCAGACAGATGATGCCCCGTGCTACGGCGAGGTAGCCAGCGATTTCCCGCCTCAACTCGAGTTCGCCGCGAGGATCGGGGTAGAGGGGGGCGGCAGCGGCTTCGGCGCGGATGGCGTGCGCGCGCATCCGCGCGAACAAGGTGGCGGGGAAGATATCGCTTGCGGGGATGCCCATCTGGAAGATGCCGGGACCCTGCGTCATCTCCTGATAAATCCGCATGAAGGAGCCTTCGTCCGGCACCGGCTCGGATATCGCGACGGCGCGGGGGCGCTTTGCGACGCGCGTTCCCTCGGCTGGCGTTGCCTCGATCAACTGGGCGGCCGCGAGCTTCTCATAGGCTGTCCGGACAGTGCCGCGCGCGACGCCCAGCTGTGCTGCCAGGTCCTGCCATGAGGGCAACCGTGCGCCTGGTTCCAGCGCGCCTTCCTCGATTGCGACGGCCACGCCCTTGCGAATTTGCTCCGCAAGGGAAGTCTTGGCGGCGCGATCCAAATCCAGGTCCAGCGGCTTGCTCATGAAGCCTCAGTACACGATTTTTTTGCGTTCTTGGTGCTTTTTCCTGGCCCGATTCGCCGGCATCTATACGGGCAAGGAGATGCCAATGCGAATTCGTGCCATTTTCACCGCCGCCTGCGCCGCGATTGCCATCGTCGGGCCGGCCTGGGCGCAGGACGACCAATCGGAGACGGTCACGCCGAAGTTCGAGCAGGTGATCCCGAACATCCCCGGCAAATCGATGGTCGTCGTCGAGGTCGATTATGCGCCGGGCGCCGCTTCCCAGCCGCACCGGCATGCCAGGTCCGCCTTTATCTTCGCCTATGTCGTCTCGGGCGAGATCGAGTCCAAGGTGAACGATGGCGAGACCCGCATCTACAAAGCGGGCGAGAGTTGGTCGGAGCTGCCCAACGCAACCCATTCGGTCAGCCGCAACGCCAGCAAGACCAGGCCAGCGAAGCTGCTTGCGGTCTTCGTCGTCGATTCCGACGACAAGGCCCTCACTACTCCCCTCAATTGAACGGATCGGAACGATGGCCAAGAGGCTCGACTACAACCAGATCGCCCCGAGCGGCGCCAAGGCGCTCGGCACCGTCTACGGCTATGTTCTCCAGAGCGGCTTGCCTGCCGAACTGGTCGAGCTCGTCTATCTGCGGGTCTCCCAGATCAACAACTGCGCCTATTGCCTTGACATGCACACGCGTGACCTCGTCAAGAAGGGCGTGAAGATCGAGAAGATCGCGCTGGTGCAAGCCTGGCAGGAAGGCGGCAGCCTGTTCAGCGAGAGAGAGCGCGCCGCGCTTCGCTGGGCCGAGAGCGTGACCAATGTTGCACAGACCGGGGTTCCGGACGCCGCCTATGAAGCCGTGCGTGCCGTCTTCGATGAAAAGCAGCTCGTCGACCTGACGATCGCGATCAGCCTGATGAACAGCTACAACCGAATGGCCATCAGCTTTCGGAATACGCCCCAGGCCGTTCTCGAGAATTGATGGAGCAGAATAATGAATGGTAACGTGATTTCCAGGATCAAGATCCCGGACAGCAAATTGGCGCGCGAGGCGACCGAGTTCGTTCGCGACAGGAATCGAGTTCCTTTTCAATCACTCTGTTCGCTTGCGCCTTCTGGTGATCGTAACCTGACAGATGGCGGCCCTAAGGAGAGGCGGCTCAACTCGCAAGCCGGCAGCCCCATTGTCGTCGGTCAGGAGTGTGCACGGCGATTCCGAAACCGGCCGTTCCGTATGCGGCCTGAGAAGCGGTACACTTACGTTTCAGCTTGGACTTTGCAGCTATTCCCGCTTGCATCGCGACCGAACTCGCGACCGAAGCGCTCGGAGAGGACGGCTGGAAGGCTTAAGGCTCAATGACTGCGTTTCAGCGCATGGGCGATCCGGCAGAGCTCGGGGCGGCGGCACCCTTCCTCGCCTCATCGGACAGCAGCTTCATGACAGCGAGGTAGCGGTCGACGGCGGCCTAGCCCAACTCTGACAGCCGTCTTCCAAGTTCATTGAGCAGGCCTTCTCAGGTGCAAACTGGTCAAGGGTTTCAATCATTTGACCGCTGCCATCCTTGACAGGATCCGGCCGTAAAGGGCGGCAGGAGAGTCATATTCCTGGCGAGCGATGATGAAGACGCCGCGGCGCAGATTGGTACGCTCGCGGAAAATCTCGGCTTTGCGCCGATAAAGCTAGGCGGGCTTTCCGAAGGCGACTGCTCGTGCAGGCGCGCAGGAACAGCTGGGGCCGGCTGGTCTTCAAGGACCTGGTCAAGTTTGACTGATGAACATGACGTCCCCACCGGCAGGGACACGATGCACGCATCGGATCGAGCACTATCCGATGCGTGCGGCCGAGGTGATGCTTGGAAGCAAACGATGAAGTGCTCCGCCTCTCGTCAGCAGTATGATGAAATACTTAGTTTTGACGGTCGAGCGCAGCAGAAGCCGATCCGGTCGACGGGTTCGCCAGGATGGCGCCCGTAATGATGCGAAAGAGATGATCGGCCCGCGGCGCGAATGAGGGTTGGTCGACCGCCCAGCCGAGCGCCGTCATCAGGGCGAACAGGTCATCCCCATTCATGTCGGGCCGCGCCGCGCCTTCGGCCTGTGCGCGGAGCAGCAGTCGCGCGCTCGCCGAGTGCACCGCTGCGCATGAAGCGTAAAGAGCGGAATTCGGATTCGTGTGGGCGGCGGCCATCATGGCGACGACGCCCCTATAGCTTTGGGCGAACGCCAACCACTCCTGGAACCAGGAGATGAGCGCTTCGTCAGGCGAATCCGAGGTTTCGAGTTCATCTGCCCTCTGAGTCAGTGCGTCCAGATTCGTACACAGCAGCGCCTCGAACAGGGCTTCTCGCGTCGGGAAATGACGAAGCAGCGTGGCTAACCCGACCTCGGCCCGACGGGCGATATCGCGCATGGACGCATTGATACCGTGCTCGGCGACGACGTCACGCGCGACCGCGAGGATATGGCTGTAATTTTTTTTTGCGTCGGCTCGCATGAGATGCCTTGATAAGCGGATCAGTGATCCGTATATGTGGATCGATGATCCAGTTACTAAGCGGATCGGTGAACCACTAAATAGAGTGCGTCTGCACAAATGGCAACAAAGGCGCTGCCCGCCCCGCAAGGAAAATGAACATGAGCACTATCAGCATCATCGGGTCAGGCGGTATGACCGCAGCGATCGGCGACCTTGTCGCCAAGGCCGGACACACCGTCGAGGTGATGAGCCGCGACAGTGCCAAGTCGCGGGCGCCGGCCGAGCAGGTCGGAGCCGGCGCGACGACCGGAACATTTTGGCGCCGCTCCGGTCGGGGACATTGTCATCCTGGCGGTTCCCTATTCGGCCGTTCTCGACGTGGTGAAGCAGTACGGCGAAAAGCTGGCAGGCAAGCTCATTGTCGACATCACCAACCCCATCAAATCCGACTTCACGGGTTTCTTGACTCCTGAAGACAGTTTCGGCGCGCAGGAGATCGCCAAGGTTGCTCCTGCCAATGCCACTATCGTCAAGGCGTTCAACACCCAGAACGCCCGGGTCTTGGCTGCCGGTCCAATCGGGGGCCATCCATTGGACGTGTTCATCGCCGGGGACGACTCTCAAGCGAAGGCGCGCGTCTCGGCGTTCATCGACAGCCTCGGACTACGTCCGATGGATACCGGGCGGCTGATTATGGCCCGAACGCTGGAGCACGCCTGCATGCTGTGGCTGGGCCTCATGACCCACTCCGTCAAACACACCAACTTCTCAATCCGCGTCAGCCTCCTCGGCTGAGCCCGCGGCACCACGTCTCGCATCACATTACCCAAGGAGCAGCAGCATGCGCGTTTTCGTTACTGGCGGGACCGGCCATATCGGTTCGTATGTCATCCCCGAGCTCATCGCGGCCGGACATGAGGTCATTGGCCTGGCCCGGTCGGACACGTCCGCGACTGCGGTATCGGCACTCGGCGCCAAGGTACGTCGCGGGGATATCACCGACCTCGATGGGCTCAAGGTCGCGGCGGCGGAGTCCGACGGCGTCATCCACGTCGCGCACCGGCAAGACCTGCTGCCCTCCGGCGGGATCGACGCCGTGGCAGCCGCGGAGCTCCAGATCATGCTCGCCTACGGCGAGGCGCTGGCGGGGACCGGAAAGCCGCTCGTCGTCTCAGGGAGCATCGGCTCGCCGGGGTGGGAAGGCCTGGGCCGGCCAGCCACCGAGGAAGATCCGGCTCTTCCCGGCGGCGAAGCATACAAGGGCACCCTGCGGGTTCGCAACGCCGTGGAACTCGCCGTGATCGGCATAGCGGGACGGGGCGTGCGGTCTTCGGTCGTCCGAATTCCTCCCATCGCGCACAGCACGACCGATGCCGGCTTCCTCCAGCTGCTGATCGGTCTCGCGAAGGAGAAGGGCGTAATCGGTTACCCCGGAGACGGCGCGAACCTCTGGCCGGCTGTGCATGCCCGCGACCTGGCCTCCCTGTTCCGCCTGGCGCTGGAGAAGGGGCCGGCTGGCAAATATTGGCACGGGATTGAGGGCGAGGGCATCCGGTTCCGCGAGATCGCTGAGGCCATTGGCAGCCGTATGGGCATGCCTGCTGTGCCCATCCCTGCGGACGTACTGATGTTGCCAGGCTTCTTCGGCTTTCTCGCGAACTTGGTCACGCTGGACCTTCCGGCGTCCAACGCCATCACCCGCCAGACGCTCGGCTGGGAGCCAGCTCAGCCGGGCCTGCTCGAGGACCTCGACAACGGCCACTACTTCCCGGCGGATCGTATCGCGATCCCGTGATCCGTCCACCCAACTCACAAGGAGACAACACATGAGCACTATCAGCATCATCGGCTCAGGAGCCATGGCCGCCGCGATCGCGGGCCGTGCCGCCAAGGCCGGACATACCGTCGAGGTTGTCAGCCGCGACCCCGCCAAGGCGCGGGTGCTCGTCGACCAACTTGGAGTCGGAGCGACCACCGGGACATACGGCGCCGCCCCCGCGGGCGACATCGTCATCCTCGCCGTGCCGTACAGCGGTGCCGCGGCGGCGGTAGCCGACTTTGGGAAAGCGCTCGATGGCAAGGTGATCGTCGACATCGCCAACCCGGTTGCCCCCGACCTCTCGGGCCTCGTCACGCCCCACGGCAGTTCCGGCGCGCAGGAGACCGCAAAGGGCCTCCCCGCCGGCGCGCATGTTGTGAAGGCATTCAACACGATCTTTGGTCACGTGCTTGCGAAGGGTGGACGGCTCGACGCGTTCATCGCAGCCGACGATGCGGAGGCGAAAGCGCGCGTCTCGACGTTCCTCGAAAGTCTCGGGCTGCGTCCGCTCGACGTGGGCGGCTTGCACATGGCCCAGACGGTGGAGGCGCTCGGTTTGATGATGATTGGCCTCGCCAAAAACGGCGCCGGCACCTGGAACTTCGCTATGAACGTCGATATCGGCTGAACCACCGACATCAGCCCTCCGCTGCACTACAGCCAAGGAATCGATCATGATCACTCCCTTCCAGATTCCCTATGATGCGGACCAGGCCGCTGACCTTCGTAGCCGCCTCGCACGGACGCGTTGGGCCGACGCGGTAACTGACGACTGGACCATGGGAACCGAGCGCGGCGTCCTCAACCAGTTCATCGATTTCTGGCGTGACGGCTATGACTGGGCGCAGCGACGAGACCGGCTTAACCAGCTTCCCCATTTCCGGACGACGGTCGACGGCCATGGCATACACTTTCTGCATTTTCGCAGCGGCCAAAGGGGATCGATCCCGCTACTGCTGATGAACGGCTGGCCGTCAAGCTTCGTGGAGTTTCAGCGTATAGCACCGCTGCTTACCCAGGGAACGCCGGCATTCGATGTCGTGATTCCCACCATGCCCGGCTTCGGCTACTCGGACAGGCCAACCCGGCCCTACGAGGCGGAGCCCAGCGACCTCTATCCGAAGTTGATGACGATGCTGGGCTATGGGCGGTTCCTCGTGGCCGGGACTGACATCGGCTCCGGCCTTGCCACCCGGATAGCGCTTCGGTATCCGGCGCGTTTGCTGGCTCTCCATGTCTCGGCGGTCGCGCCGAAGCCGATTCCAGAAGATGCATCGCCCCTGTCGAAGGCCGAGATCGACTATGACGAGCGCCTCCAACTGTGGAGCCGGGAGGAAGGGGGCTATCAGGCGATCCAGAGCTCGAGGCCACAAACTCTCGCCTTTGGGCTTGCCGACAGTCCTGTTGGCCTAGCCTCGTGGATTGTCGAGAAATTCCGGGCCTGGACGGACTGCGATGGCGACGTCTTCTCTGTCTGGCCCCTCGAAGCCTTGATTGACACCCTGATGATCTACTGGATGACCAACACGATCGGGTCGTCTGTCCGCTACTATTACGATGCCGCCCGGCTGCGGCCGCCGCTGCGGGCAGATGACTTCGTGCATGTCCCCACCGCCGTCGCGATGTGGCCACATGATCTGGCGCTCGCGCCGCGCGAGCGGGCCGAGCGGCTCTACAATGTGCAGAGTTACACCGTCTTTCCGCGTGGCGGGCATTTTCCGGCCTGGGAAACGCCGGAACTCTACGCCGACGATTTGCGAAAGATCGCGCTCGCCGCGATCTGAACGAACAAGCGTGTTCCGCTTCACCCACGAGCGGGCACGGCTCGTGGAGATTGCCCGCCAGCGGCGTGCCGAGCAGGCGCGGCTGGCCAAGCTCGAAGAACAGCGGGTGGAATATCTCGATCGCAAGCTCGCGCAGCCAGAGCAGCGTGATCGACTACGGACGTTTCTGATGACGCTTCCCGCTGACTCCATCTCCGAGGAAGCGTTCGGGCGAAGAAGGAAGGTTACCGCTAGAGCCATTCACGGTCCACGATCTTCGGCATACGGGATCAGTGTTTTGGTACATCTGCCCCAGACGATTTTTCCATCCTCGAAGCGAGCTAGCAAGTCACTATCGTCGCCAATTGCCGGCTTGATGCTGCCTTGGCAGCCCGCTTCCAAGTTCGCGTTTCCGGCTCCTTTGGAGCGTTCCGTGCACGAATTGCAGGCCCCTCCGGCCGTTCGCATCGCGATGGACGTGAGGGCATTGTTTCTGATCACCAGATTGGCGCTTCGCGCATTGTCTCGGGCACGACCGGTTCGAACCCTCCGATAGATCTCCGTGCCTGACATATCGCCGCGTCCGGCTGCCATGCAGCCGTATTTTCGGCGATTGCTTGCCTGTGGTCGATCACTCGGCATGGGGTTCATCGATATCTCTATTCCCACAATGAATTTGCGAGCGAAGGAAAGAGAACGAAAATAAACGAAACAAACGGACATGGGGAGGCGCATGGACGCGCAGACTAATCCAGAAAGCAGGCAGTGGATCCAGGCGGTCCGTGCCGACAGTCTTCCTGTCGACGATGCGACGCGCATCGAGCACCAGGGGGTATGTATCGCCATCTTTAATCTTGCCGGCAAGTTCTACGCCACTTCAGGCATTTGCACGCACGCCCACGCCTTCCTTTCGGAAGGCTATATCGACGGCCAGACGGTGGAGTGTCCTTTGCATCAGGGACTGTTCCACATCCCCACCGGCACACCGCTTTCACCGCCCGTTACCGAGCGGCTGAAGACCTACGAAACCAAGGTGTCGGACGGCTACGTCCACATCCTGGTGGAAGGAGGAGTGACTTGAACTTGTCGGGATATATCCCGGGCTGAAAGCAAATATGGAGGAGACCTAAAATGCTGAAATTATCACGTCGCCATCTGCTGAAGACAGCCGCGGCGCTTTCCGTTCTCGCTGCTGCACCGCTGACGACAGTTCCGGCCTTCGCCGAAGACTCCGTCCACGCCGTTCTCAATGGCCTGATCAAGAAATACTCCGACGAAGCCAAGGCGGGCATATCGAATGCCGACGTCAGTGCGCTGTTCGAAAAGGACGGTTCCGGGACTATCTCGACGTCTATCCGGTCGGGGACCTCGCCGGCGGATTCGTCTGGAAGCCGGGCATGGGCGCCAGCTTCGTCGGCCCTTACAGCAAGCTGCAGATCAAGGCGCCTTTCACGGATTATCTGCCGTTGCCTGAAGGTCCGGTGCTCGACGCCAGCAAGAAATATCGCATCGGCCTCCTCTTCCATGGCTTCAACCATCCCTGGCTGATCAGCCTCGCCGACACCGCCGCCTGGGAAGCCAAGCGCCATCCGAATATCGAACTGGAGGTCATCGACGCCGAGTTCGACGACAACAAGATGGGCCAGGTGATCGATACGTGGATCGCCAAGCAATATGATGGCATCGTGCTGTGGCCGAACCGTGAAGCGCCGATAGGCCCGCCCGTGGACCGTGCCATAGCCGGCCTTGGCGCCGGCATTGTTTCCAGGACCGAGTACCTTCCGGACGATCGTTTGACGGCGCTTTCGATCTCGGATCACAAGCCGTTCACGCAATCCTTTGCGGCGTGTCTGAAGGTTCGCCAAACGCTACGTCCGATAGAGGCTTTCATGCAGCTGGTCAGGGATCATTAGACTGACCGCGGTACTTCCGCCCTTTTAGGGCGTTGCCCAGCAACCAAGTGCCTTTTTGCGCCGCCGCATGGCATTGCTGCCGGCGCAATCGGTCAGTCCGCAGCCCAAAGCTCTACGACAAATTGCGGCCGCCGCATGGCGCAGGCTTGACGGCTCCCCGCTCTTCGAACGGCGCCTATACGCCGTTAGGCCCACCCCAGCCTTCGCGACCTTGTGGTCTTCAAATATTCGGTCGCGCGCTGCTCGAAGAAGTTAGCGCGCGACCAGGTCTCGGCGTCGATCACGCGGTCGTAGATCGACTACTGCTCCTTCTTGAACAAATCCTGGAAGATGAGGTGGCCCCAAGTGCGGCCGCGTGCGTGCACAAGCGCGCCACCCTCGTCGAGCTTTCCCAGCTTGACGGGTGCGAACCCGAGTTGTTTGGCCAAGGCCGCCACGGGGGCGGTCGCGTCCTCGTCGTCACCAGACAGAAAGACGACCCGGTGGCCGCCCTCGACGATCGGATCGGCAGCCAGGGTGGCCGCAGCCAAGTGATTGAACCCCTTGACGAGCTTGGCGCCGGTGAACGCCTTCGCGACGAAGGCCGAGGACGGGAGACCGTCCAGCTCGTCGGGGAGAACTCCAAAAGTGTTCATCGCGTCGATGACCGTCTTGCGTTCCCAGTCCGGCAGGGCCTTCGCGACCTCGCGATGCTCCCAGAACGGGACCGCCAAGATAATTGTGTCGGCCTCGAGCGCATCCCGCAGCGACTTGGCGATGACCGTGGGTCCAATCGCCCGAGCCTGCGGCGCCAATGCCTCGGGCGGCCGCCGGCTCGCGACGGCCACCTTGATGTTCTTACGGGCGAAGGCCTGGGCGAGGGCTTGGCCTATTTTACCGAATCCTACAATCGCGTAACTCATAGTACTTCTCCGATCCGTGTTGATGTCGATTCCCGGCCCTCAACGGCGCTGGTTAATTGAGGGAAGTGGCCGGCCGGGCGTGGCGCGTCAGAGTTGCGCAAGGCCCCCGTCGACGGCGACCTCGCTGGCGGTCATGAAGCTGCTGTCCGACGACGCGAGAAAGGCGGCGACGGCGCCGATCTCCGCCGGATCGGCCATTCGCTGGAGCGGCGTCATCGCGGCGAAGACCTTCTGGCCCTCCTCGCCCAGCGCTTCCTTCGCGAGTTCGGTGGCGGTCGCCCCGGGCGATAGCACGTTGACCCGGATGCCGGTGCCCTTCAGGTCCTCCGCCCAGGTCCGCGCGAGGTTGCGCACTGCCGCCTTGCTCGCGCTGTAGGCGCTCATTGCCGCGGCGCCCGTGGTGCCGGCGCTCGATCCGGTCAGGATTACCGAACCGCCCTTGCCCATCAGGGGCAGCGCCTTCTGGACAGTGAAGATCGTACCCTTCACATTGGTGTCGAAGGTTTCGTCAATGTGCTCGGCAGTGATCTCGCCGAGCGCAAGCTGGCTTCCCGCCCCGGCATTGGCGAAGACGATGTCGAGGGTTCCGCGCTCGGCCTTTACCGTCGCGTAGAGTCGGTCGAGGTCGGCCTCATCCGAGACCGAGCCCGTCACCGCGCGGGCATTGGGCCCGAGCTCGGCCAGAGCCGCGTCGAGCGTTTCCTGCCGGCGGCCGAAGATGAAGACGAAGGCGCCCTCCTCGATGAAGCGCTTTGCCGCGGCGCGGCCGATGCCGGTAGCGCCGCCCGTGATGACTGCAACCTTACCGTTTAGCTTTCCCATGACTTTTCCTTCCAGGCTCTGTCTTTGATCGTTCGGGAAGAACACCGAGAGCCTGGAAATAAGTCTGCAGGGGTCAGGCTTTGAGTGCGGAAGGGCGCACATCGGTGGTGCAAAATCGATCCGGTCGGACGACTGCCGCCAGCCGCGACGAATCGGTGTCCGTCGTTCGGAATTGGGCCGCGCTCGTCGACATAAGCTATGATAACCGCCCACACTGCTGTACGACTGCGTTGGATACGGGCTTTGGAAAGCGCACCGCGCGGTGCGGGATCGCGCCATGATCGACTGGGATGATGTTCGCTATTTTCTGGCCGTGTCGCGCGGAGGCTCGGTGCGAGCTGCCGGCGAGCGCCTCGGTGTGAACCACTCGACCGTGCTGCGACGCGTTGCACAGCTCGAGGAACGCCTCGGGACGCAGATGTTCGAAAAGCTGCCTTCGGGCTACCGCCTGACGGCTGCGGGCGAGGAGGTGCTCGAACTCGCGAACCAGATGGAAGCGTCGTCGCACCAGTTGGAGACACGCGTCTTCGGGCGCGACCAGAGCGTGCGCGGGCTTCTGCGGGTGACATTGGCTCCGACCCTCGCGACACACCTGCTCATGCCGGATTTCGCCGAGTTCGCGCGTCGGCATCCGGACATCGAGATGGACGTCTTGTCGTCCGGGGAGCTGGCAAATCTGACCAACCGAGAGGCCGACGTGGCGATCCGCGTCGTCTATGACCGCAAAACCCTGCCGCTCAATCTTCACGGCCTGAAGGGGCCGGAGTTGTTCGGCGGCGTCTATATGTCCCGCGATCGACTGGCGGCCTGGCATGCGAGCGCGCCTGATCCCATCCGGTGGATCGTCATAAGCATTCATGGAATTCCGGGCTGGGCCCGCGAGGGCGAGGTTCGCACCACGGGGGTTCCATTCAGGACCACGGACGCCGAGGCGCAGATCGTTGCTGTACGGCAAGGGCTCGGGATCACGACACTGCCGTGCTTCGTCGGAGATGCCGACCCCCTGCTGGTGAGGGTGCCGGGCACCGACCTGCACATGTACGGAACGCTCTGGCTTCTCACGCAGGGGGAGACACGCAAGACGAAGCGCGTGCGGCTCTTCACCGAGTTCGTGTCCCGCAGGCTCGCGGCGTACGCTCCGCTTCTCGCGGGACTGTCCATATCGCGCGACTGACGCTTGGCGGGTTGACGGCCTGCCTTGCCGACGGCTTTCTGGTCGCCGCTTTCCGGCTATCATTGGCGCCGCCTCAGGTGGAAAATGCTTCGATGGAAACTGTCCGATTTCCCAAGCTCACGACACCAAGGCTCGTGCTTCGGGCGCCGAGAAAACGGGATATCCCGGCATGGTTTGCGCGCGCGACGGATGTCGAATCCGCCTCTCTTGCCGGCGATCCTGTTCCCGACGACATAAGCGCGGGCGAGCGATGGTTCGCCCGTTCGCGTCAGCGGTTCGCTGACGGTACGGCGATCCAGTGGTCCATAGATCAAGTAGGAGTTTCGGAAGCGATCGGGACAATAACCCTGTCCTTCGGCGCAACCGACGCCAAGGCAGCCGCATTGGGATTTGTGCTCGCGCGTGCGCATTGGGGGCACGGACTGGGCAGCGAGGCGGCGCGCGAAGTTCTCCGCTACGCTTTCGAAACTCTGGCGCTTGAACGGGTGACGGGCGAAGCGGCGGCGCGCAATTTTGCCTCGGTGCGGATATTTGCGAAGCTTGGATTCAAACATGTCGAAAGCTTCATCGACGAGTCCGACGGCGAGCGTTGCGAGCGCTTTACGCTCGACCGAGACATCGGGCCGTCACTGTTGGCAAGCAACGCCATGCCGGACTGCTAGGGCTCTGAGCCATGGCAAATAGCGTGCTCCGGCGAGTCGATACTGACATGCGCTTGCGCGCCTCTCTCGACAAGACCAACGGCTGGACGCGATCGAGCGCAGCCAGGTTCAGTTGGTGCTGGTTGTGGCTGTGAACCCGCACTGCTTCTGTTCCATATCGATCTGCTTCGTGATGCGGACGGCGTTCTGTGCGTAGGCTTCCGTCACGGAGCCACTATTCACGGTCTTGTCCTTTAGCGGACTCACGCCTGCGCAGAGGTGGAAAACATGCGGCTCGGTGGACTTCGCGGCTCCGTTTTCGGGCGCGATCCAGTAGACGACGTCCTGACCTGCGGGGTGGCTCGCGTCTCGCGTCGCCGCCGCCACCGCGGCGGTGTCCGTGGCGATCGCCTGCGCCTGAGCGGCGACGTCGGGCGAACAGGCATTGGTGGGCTGCCCCGACTTGATCTGGGCTGCGCATGCGTTCATATCCTGGGTGTATTGTTCGACCGACGGGGGTTTGAAGCTGATCCCCATGACCGTCGCGAGCACGGCCAGCGCAGCGCCGACGCCGCCGGCAACCTTCTTGGTCCGCGGGTCCATGTTTTTGTCGGTGAGGATGAGGAAAACCAGCGGGAGAAAGGCAATCAGCGTGATGATTGCGCCGAGCTGGTTTTGGAAGAAGAACCTGGCCGTGTCGGATGCACGGGCCGGATCATGCCTGTTCGCCGCCTTCCACAGCAAGTTGCCGGCGATTGCGAAAATCGCGATGCCGACCAGAAGGCCGATGATCAGCGGCAGGTGTGCCTGATCGAATTTGTTCTGGCGAAGCAGAATAATCCCGTAGATTTCGCCGCCAATGGCGACGATCCACGAGAGTGCGGCGAAAAGACGAAGACGCGTGGCGGAGGACTTCTGGCCCTGCGTCGCTTGCCAATCCTTGGTAACGTCTGACTTGTTGTCGGTCATTGACCAGATCCCCTGATATCGACACTTAGGCGGGCGGCGTTAGCAGCGTCATTGAACGAGCATTACTTGCCTTAGCGATGCGGGCAAAATGTGAGCGCCACGGCAGGCTTAATCCTCATACATATTGCGCATGAGTGAATCCGTCCATACTCATTGAGGCAGACGCCTATGCAGCGATGGCTCCGTTAATCTCTGGCCCGAACTGACGACACCAGCCGAAAATCGAAATTGCCATTGCCATCTCCGTGGTTCCTTCCTCGGCGGCTTTCGCACACCCTGCGGCGCCCGAACATTCGCTTCTCGCACTGTGGGGTTATGATAGCCTGGGCGACCGAAAGATCGAATACGACGCGAATTCCACAATGACGATGACCACGACACCAACTGCGGTATTGCGTGGCATGGAGCTCAGCATCCCTCGCGAGAATGCACCCGGCAGACTATGTCCGAGCGATCACCAGGGAGGCGTGGCGTCGATGCTCGCCGCGCTCGCCCGATGAACCGTTGGCAACTTGCTCATGGACGGTATCTCGATCTTGGTGCGAGATCGTTACTGATGGGGATCTTGAACGTTACGCCGGACAGTTTTTCCGACGGTGGAGAATTCGATCGGCCGGAGCGGGCACTCGAACAGGCACGGCGTATGATCGGCGAGGGCGCGGCGATCATTGATGTCGGGGGCGAGTCCACCAGGCCCGGCGCCGGCAGCGTTTCGGCGCTTGAGGAACAATCGCGTATCCTCCCGATCATCGAGGCGCTGTCGTCGGACGGCGACTGCATCGTTTCGGTTGACACCTATCGGGCCGAGACGGCGCATCTCGCGGTCGCGGCGGGTGCACATATCGTCAACGACGTACACGGCCTGCAGCGCGAACCCGACATTGCGCACGTCGCAGCGGAAGCCGGCGCTGGCCTCGTCATCATGCACACCGGGCGCGACCGGGAAAAATTGGCCGATGTAATCGCCGACCAGTTCCTGTTTCTGAACAGATCGCTGGAGATCGCTCGCAACGCCGGCATTCCGGACGACTGCATCGTGCTGGACCCAGGCTTCGCTTTCGCCAAGAGCGGAGAGGAGAACCTTGAACTCATGGCTCGCTTCGGCGAACTGCGCGCTCTTGGTTTTCCATGGCTCGTCGGCACCTCGCGCAAGCGCCTTGCCCATCACCTGGTCGCCGAAAGCGACGAAGGGCGGGACGTTGGCACAGCGGCAACCAGCGTCATCCTGCGATTGAAGGGTGCTTCGATTTTTCGTGTGCACAATGTCGGGATCAATCGCGATGCCCTGGCTTTCGCCGACGCAGTGCGCGAGCGCGAGAATACGGCGGAATGAAAGAACCTGTCAGGCGGGCTCGGTCACGACGCCGATACGCCTGTAGGTGAATGGTTCGTCCTCCGAAGGAACTGTCGCGGTGCGCTTGGCTTCGTCGATCAGCATCGCCATGCGCGCGTGGATCGGCGATTTCGCGCAAGCCGGATCCGTTGCGGCGGCATCGCCGGCGATCGCCATCGCCTGGCAGCGGCAACCGCCCCAATCGATCTCGCGTCGTTCACAGCCGCGACAGGGTTCCTGCATCCAGTCCGTGCCGCGGAAGGCATTGAACGCCGGCGAATCGGCCCAGATCGAGGAGAGGGTGTGTGGTTTGAAACGCTCGAAGCTGAGCGCCGGGATCGTCTGCGCGGCATGGCACGGCAGCACGGTGCCGTCAGGCGCCACCATGAACGCGTCACGCGCCCAGCCACCCATGCACGGTTTGGGGTAGATGGCGAAATAGTCTGGTGTCACGAAATCGATGTTGATAATGCCGGCCAGCCGCTCGCGTGCTTCCGCGACGATTTCCGCCTGCCGGTCGACTGCTGCACGCTCGGGCATCAGCTGATCGCGATTGATCAAAGCCCAGCCAGCGTACTGGACGTTGGCGATCTCGAGCCTCTCCGCGTCCAGCGAAAGGGCAAGATCGATGAACTCCGGTACCTCCTCGATGTTATGGCGATGGATCGGCGCGTTGATGGTGAGAGGCAAGCCGGCAGCTCGCGCGCGGCGTGCCGTCTCCAGCTTCTTGTCGTGGCTGCCTTTGTGGTTGCCGATGCGTTCGGTGGTCTCAGGCCGTGCGCCCTGAAAGCTCAATTGCAGATGGTCGAGCCCGGCTTCGGCAAATGCTTCGATGCGGCCTTCGGCGATGCCGACGCCCGCGGTAATCAGATTTGTATAGACGCCGCGCGCTGAAAGTCCGGCGATCAATTGCTCGAGGTCGCGGCGCAGCGTCGGCTCACCGCCTGACAGATGCACCTGCAGAACACCGAGATCGGCGGCCTCCGAGAACAGGCTGAGCCAGGTCTGTGTGTCGAGTTCGCGATTGGCCTTCTGTAATTCGAGCGGGTTGGAGCAATAAGGACATTGCAGCGGGCAGCGATGTGTCAGTTCCGCCAGCATGCCGATAGGAGGGAGGAGGGGCGTGTTCATAGCTTCACCAGCAGCTTGTCCGACCACTCTTGCAGGAAGGCGATGACGTCGGCCGCCACGGCCTCCTCCTCGGCCTCATAATCCGTGGCAAGGCCGGCGATGATTTCGCCGACCGTGGACCGTCCGTCGCAGCGCCGCAATATGTCGAGGCTGATATCGTTCGGCCAGAATATTCTCTCCGGTGAAAGCACGGCGAACGCCTGCCGCACGGAATCGTACTGTATGCGCACGTGCTTCGGCAGGAAGGGTATCGATCGCAGCGACACCCAGGCTCTTTCGCGCAGCATCATGGGGCTGCCTCGGGGCGGAAGGCGCCGGGCGGTATGTTTCCCGGCTCGCCATAGGCGTGTTGAAGCGCATCAAGCATGGCCCAGAGTATATCGCATTTGAACACCAGCGCATCTATTGCCTGCTGCTGGCGTTCCGCCGTATCAGCATGGCTGAGCACGTAGGTGAGGGCGAAGTCGGCGTCGCGCGAGGCTTGTTCGGGCCGTTGCTTGAAATAGGCCAGCGTATCCTCGGTGATATAATCGTATTTGGCCAGCATCGCCGGTACGCGCTCGCCGATGATGAGCGGTGAGAACATCTCGGTCAGCGACGACGCGACCGCCTCCAACAGCGTCCGGTTGGTGCAAAAGGAGAGATAGGCCCCCACGGCGAACCGTGTCGCCGGCAGTGCCAGCCTTTCGCTTTTCACGGCCTCGGCGTTCAAGCCGAGCGAGGTTGCCAGATGCAGCCAGCGCGCGATACCGCCGCTCCAGCCGTCCTCGCCATCATGGTCTTCGATACGTTTGCGCCAGGCGGCGCGAAACGCCGGATCCTCGGCATGTGCGAGGATCATGGCATCCTTGCGCGGGATGACAGCCTGGTAGCAATAACGGTTCAGCGCCCAGGCCTTCATCTCGGCCTTTGACAGCGCGCCGCTGGTCATCCTGTGATGGAAGGGATGATGATTGTGGTAGCGCTCGGCGCCGACCTGCCTCAGCACGGCTTCGAGATCGCTCGTGGACAGGCCGCCTTTGGCCGCATCGCGGAAATCGTTCAAAATTCCATCTCCATGCCGTCGCCTGCGACTTCCCATCCTGCCGCCTTGACCGCCGCGTGTTCGGCCGAATTCTCGTCAAGGATCGGATTGGTGTTGTTGATATGGACGAAGACGCGGCGGCCCAGCCTCACATCGGCCAGGCTGGCGATCGAACCCGCGTCTCCCGAAATCGCCAGATGCCCCATGCGCGCGCCGGTTTTCTGACCGACGCCGGCGACGATCATCTCGTCGTCGGTGTAGACAGTGCCGTCGAACAGAAGACAGGCTGCATCGCAAAGACGCGCGCGCAGCGTCGCATCGATGCGCGCGCAGCCTGGGATGTAGAAGACAGAATCGCGGCTGCCGATACCCGCAATTCGGACTCCAATCGTGTCACCGGCGTCGGAGCTGAAATTGGCATCCGGATGGTCTTTGTCCTCCAGATAGAGTGCTATCTTTCCAGGCACCGGAAAGCTCTCGATCATCACGCCGGTCTCGCTGCCTTCGGCATCGCAGATGACCAATTCTTTCGCTGTCGGCAGGATGCGCCGCGGCACGACCGCCGGATCGAGAACGTTGAAAATCGAATTCGCCTCCAGCGTCGCCAGAACCTGCGCCGTTGCATAGATGGCGAAAGGCTGCCGCTCGCGCAGGCTGAGCAGTCCGGCGATATGATCGACATCGGCATTGGTCAGCACCACCGCGCGGATAGGCGTCGAACGCAGCGGCGCGTGGCGCGCAGGTTGCAACTCTGGCGTTGCCGCGATCTGCTGGCGAATGTCGGGTGAGGCATTGAAAAGAACCCAGCCGACGTCATCCGTCGAAGCGATGACACTTGATTGGGTTCGTGAATGCACGCCAGCCATCCCGGAGCGGGCCGCACGACTGAGACGATAATTACAATTCCATTGCGGAAAGCCGCCGCCTGCCGCCGATCCGATGATCCTCAAATGCATGAAAACGCCCGCCCCGCGGCTTCTCTGACCAGCAGGCAATTTGCAGCCCTGAAAAGTGCCGCGCGCGCCCTACACGCGTCAAAACCTTTCGCCAAAACCCTTGCGGGGATGCGTGCCCCTGTTGCCAGGGACACGCACCTCTGCGGCCTACCTCTTGGGAGTAATTTCGGCAGGCAGATACCGAGAAATTTCCATGCCCGCAGCAACCTGGCACATGGTCGGTTTTTTCCAGTTCTTCTTCATGACATTTCTCCTCTTATACCAGTCCGAAGGGACCGATCCCTGTTGTTAGCCAACCATTGCAGGGCACCGAAGCAATGGCTCGTCCATCACGTCTCAAAATGGACAAACGAAAAAGTAGGTTTTGAAAAATCGAAAAGCAAAACTACCGGGAATAATTGCATAACCTTCCTTCAATTGTTCGTTTCATATGGTCTTTTCACCTCCAGCGGAAGATTTGCACCTTCCCACCCATCAGCGCCGAGTGGATACCAGATTACCGAACTGTAGCCCCACTCGATCGCCCGTTTGGCGGCATTCCAGGACATCCAGCAATTCGTCATGCAATAGAACAGAATCGCTCGCGATTTGTCCGTGCCGGCCTTGGCTTCGAGGCCTTGGCGAAAATAGCTGGTGGTCTCTTGCGAAATAGCGCCGTATCCCACGTTGGCCAGCCATGTACTGCCTGGAATGTCCTTTCTAACCTTGTCTCTCCATATCGTTCCTACCGGCAAATTGGTCGGCTTGGGCGTGTTCGGCATCACGTCGAAGAAGACAGCTTTCTTCGCTCGCCACAGCGCTTCAGCTTCCGCCGTCGTCACCACCCTGGCGCCTCGCAACGTCGGCGGCACCGGCGCCCGATAGTCGTCCATCCGGTACCCGCCGGGTTCGGCGATCTCGCCAGCCCGCGTCGGTTCGGCCAAACCCATAAGGCTCGCAGCGACCAGCAAAAAAACAGTCTCCCTTCCCTTCATTGGGTGATCGGATTGTCATGTTCGTCGATCAGAGGCACGTTGTAACTCAGCAGTAGCCTGTTGATCTCCGCCTGGTTTTCCCTGATCACCCGGTTGAGCGTCCGCTTCCATTCCTGGTCGGACGGACGTACGCCCATGGTGATGCGGTAAGACATGCGCGAGCCGGTTTTTTCTTTTATCAGCGGAACAATCGCCACATCGGCTCCAAGTTGCTTGGCATAGTAGCCTGCCATTGGCCCCCACAGGACCGCCGCGTCGATCTTGTGGGCCAGCATGTCCTTGATCATGACCTCCCCCATGGAGGGGGTGACACGCGTATCCACCGCAAGCGGATAGATCTTGGCGGTCCGCAGAAGCTTGTTGGCGGCCATGTTGGCGGTTGGCGGCGTGCGCTCGACAACCCCGATCGTCTTGCCCGTGAGTTTGGGATCCTCGATCGTTTCGACGCCCTCGATATCGTTGCCTTTCGGGTAAACCAACACATAGGTGGAGCGATAATAGGCGTTGGTGTTCTGCACCAGTTCATCGCCTTGGGCATAGCCCATGATGATGTCGCATCGGTTCGCTCCCAGCGTGTTGCGAACGAAGCCGGTGACAAGTGGAAACCAGGTATAGGCGACGGACTTCCGTCCGGTTTTCGCGGCTACCAGTTCGGCGAGTTTGTTTTCGAAGCCTTCGCCGCTCTTGTCGGTGAAGGGCATATTCGAAGGATCGGCGCAGACGCGCAGAATGTCGGGATCGACCAGTTCTCCCGCCGCGCCGAGGCCGGCGCCTTGCGCCTGCGCGTTCGATGGCAACAAGGCCAGTGCGCCGAGAATCGGCAGAACGACGCGCAGCTTCAATGCACCGCAGCCGTTCATGTCATCCGCCCATGCAGGATGCTTCGGCATCCTTCGCCGCCTGCGGCTTGTCTTCGTGCTTGGGCGGCCTGCCGCGTGGCGCCGCACCATCGGCGCGCGCGCGCAGGTAGACATAGAGATCGTCCAGGTAGCAATAGACGTTCTTGTTGTCGCCAAAGGCAGGCATGACGTTTTCCTTGCCGCCGCCGACATTCTTGCGGCCCTCGGCGACGATCGAGAGGAACGTGGCGTAGTCCATGGTTTTCAAGCTGTTGACCAGGGCCGGCGCGTAGCTCGAACCTGTCGCATCCTGTCCGTGACAGACATGGCAATCGGAGTGATACCGGCGGTAGCCGCTGAACGTGTACCAGTCGACGGTTCCGTTCTCGATCTTGTAGGTCGGATTTCCATCCGCATCCAAATACTTGCCGCCTTCTTGCTTCACCGCCTTGGCTTTTTCCATGCTGTCCTCGGCCCACGCCACGCCTGAGCTTGCCAGAGGCAGCAGAGCCAGGACGAAAGCCGAAATTACAATGCGAACGGACATTCAAACGCTTCCTTCATTTGCCGTGGACACGGTTTTGCTGCCGTGGCCGGCATTGATCGGTGTGTCGGGGGTGCAACCGCATCGAGAGCCCGGCCATGGTTTCGGATGATCCGGGCTCTCGTTTTTCAAACCTCCGGTCCAACAAGACCTGAGGCGTGCTTAAGGTTCCCCGCCCGTCAGTCCGGGAGACCGAAGACGGTGAGCTGACCGCCCAGCGTCGTATAGTCGGCAAGTGCCGCGTAGCCGCCGACGGCACCCAGGCCAGCGGTACCAACGACCGCGGACTGATCGCCTTGCGCACGGCCCTGATCGACGGCGCCATGCCAGGCAGCAGCGTTGTCAGGCGAAAGCAGACCGCCTGCCAGACCGATACCTGCCCACCCACCGACGCCGGACAGAACGGCGATGTACTGCTTGCCGTCATGCTCGTACGTGGTGATGTTGCCGATGATGCCGGACGGGGTCTTGAACTTGTAAAGTTCCTTGCCGTCCTTATCGACCGCCTTGATGTAGCCTTCGAGCGTGCCGTAGAAGACGACGTCGCCATCTGTCGCCAACGCGCCCGACCACACGGAGAACTTCTCAGGCTTCGACCAGACGATCTCGCCCTTGGCCGCATCCCAGGCAATGAAGTTGCCCATGCTGCCGTCGCCGCCAGGTGCCGGGTACATCGACACTGTGGCGCCAACATAAGGCTGACCGGCGGTGTAGCTTACCTTGTACGGCTCATAGTCCATGCAGACATGGTTGGTCGGAACATAGAACAGGCCGGTTTTCGGCGAATAGGCAGCCGGCTGCTGATCCTTCGTTCCAAGCGCCGCCGGGCAAATACCCGTCGAGTTGGTGTCTTCGCCGTTCTGCTGGGTCGAATATTTCGCCACGACCTGCGGGCGACCATACTGTTCGCTCTTTGGGTCCATGACGACTTCCGTCGCCCAGTTCACCGCTGGATCGTATTTCTTGGCGACGAGAAGCTCGCCGGTGGCGCGATCCATGGTGTAGGCGAAACCATTACGATCGAAATGCACCAGCACGTCGTGTTTGGCGCCATTGACCTCCATGCCATCGACGAGGATCATCTCGTTGATGCCGTCATAGTCCCATTCGTCATGCGGGGTCATCTGGTAGAGCCATTTGGCAACACCGGTATCGGCATCGCGGGCCATGATCGTCATTGACCAGCGGTTGTCGCCAGGCCGTTGGACCGGGTTCCATGTCGAGGGATTGCCGGTGCCGTAGTAGACCAGGTTCAGCTTGGGATCATAGGAATACCATCCCCATGTCGTGCCGCCGCCTGTCTTCCATTGCTCGCCTTCCCAGGTGTTGGTGCCGGAATCCTTGCCTACCGGCTTGCCCAGCTGGGTGGTTTTCTCGGGATCGATCAGGGTGTCGGCGTCGGGACCTTCCGAATAGGCTTTCCAGGCAAGTTTGCCGTCTTTCAGATTGTAGGCGGCCAGCCAGCCGCGAACGCCGAATTCGGCGCCGGACACGCCGATGAGTACCTTATCCTTGACCACGACGGGGGCAGCCGTGCCGGATTCGCCTTTGCCGCCGTCGGTCATGTCGCCATTCTTGACCGACCAGACGACCTTGCCGGTCTTTGCATCGAGGGCGACGACCGTGGTGTCGGCCTGATTGAGAATGATCTTGCCGTCACCATAGGCAACACCGCGATTGACCGTATCGCAACACATGATCGGAATGACATTCGGATCCTGCTTGGGCTCGTATTTCCAGAGGATCTTCCCGTCATTCTTGAGGTCGAGCGCAAAGACATTGTTTGGGAAGGGCGTATGGACATACATCACATCGCCGATGATCAGCGGTCCACCCTCATGCCCGCGCAGCACGCCGGTGGAAAAGGTCCATTTGACCTGCAGGTTCTTCACATTATCCGCAGTAATCTGGTTGAGTTTGGAATAGCGGGTGTTGGCGTAGTCACCCGTCTGCATCGCCCAGTTCTTCGCATCCGAAGCGAGCTTTGCAAGATCCTCGTTGGCCGACGCCGTATAGGCCGCGCCGAGCGACAGAAACGCCGCAGTGGTTAGAATATACGTAGCTTTCGTAAGTACACGCATCCGAATTCCTCCCGGGGTTCACAGTGATGAATCGACTGTCAGGCCCACAAGGGCTCGCCCAAGCGATTCACGGGGGGGAAATATTTCCGGCAGCGTGTCACGACCTAAGCCAGATGTGCAGAGGGCACCGTTACTGCCCACCTCACTTTGGCCTACGAAAGACTGTCGCCGCTCCCTAATGACGGTGACGCCCTTGAAGCCGGAAACAGGGAAAGGCTATGTCATCCCAAAAGGCTAGGCAAGCAAAAAAGGCCCAGTGCATTGTTGCACCGCAATATTCTAAATGGTGCACTGCAATATACAGAAATGAACAGAACTACAAGATTAATATGAAGTGTTTTACGCTCCCGCGGTGACCGAGAACCGTACTAAAATAGTCTTACTGTCGGTCTTTTGATTTTAATATACACCGAGGTTATTTGCTAATGTTTATCGCTGCCCATCTTGGATGGCATGTAAAAAGTCTCGTCGTTCTCCGATATTGAGCGAGATACGAAGCGGTCGCGGGAGCCTGGGCGCGGAGCCGGTGATCAAGTCATCATCCATAGCTATCGCTCGTGGACAGCCCTTTCCTCCTTTGGTCGTATACGGAACCCATGGGTGCTTGACTGGCTTTACGGCGCGTTGCCAACTGGCACGCCGATCTCGTCCGGGCGCATCGAACCCGGACCAACCGGAGGTTTCTCATGATCAGATATGTTGGATTTTCGACCTTGCCGCTGCTCTTCACGGCGACACTGGCCATCGCAAACCCGGCGGGTGCTGCGGGAGACTATCCCACAGTAACGGTTGTCGACTACGTGCTCGGCTGCATGCGAACGAACGGCCAGACGCGTCAGGCGCTGGAAAGCTGTTCCTGCTCGATCGACGTCATCGCCTCGATCCTTCCCTACGACCACTATGAGACGGCCGAGACCTTCAAGAGCATGTCTTTGACAACGGGGGAAAACGCGGGGCTGTTTCGGGAAAGCGCACCGGCGAAGGCAGCCCGTACAGAGCTGAAGCGTGCGCAGTCGGAAGCCGACGTGCGTTGCTTCTAAAGATCAAGCGTGCCCATCGCCGTGGCAGCGCGGCATAGCGTATTTCGAGACTTCAGAGCCCCGTTTTCTCCAGCGGCCACTGATTGCGGAATACCTTGCCGTCCGTGTCGATCGCTTCGACCTGGATTTCACCATTGCCGTGCGCCGTGAAATCGAATCGGAAATTAGGGTCTTCCGAAATCGATATTCCACCTTCCATCGAGAGGATCGGCCGGCCGGCTTGCGAGATCGACAGCTTCTGAACAAAATGCGCGGGGATGAAATACTGGGTCAACGGATCCCGCTGCAGGCCCGAATTGTTCGGGTGGCGGATCATCAACTGCAACTCCTCTGCCTTGCTCATCGTCTCTTGGGGTGGGAACTGGCGCAGCTTCATCTGCCCCATCGCCGCCATGGCCTCGTCCTGGTTCTTGACCGCAGGGGCGGAGCAGCCGCCTGACGCCTTGACGAAGGTCTGAGCCATGTGGAGTTGGCCGCCTTGAGTCTCCGCTATGGCACGCAAATAGGAATAATCGTTGACGCGCACGCGTGTCGACAGATGTGTCACGCCGGCGTCCTTGCCGATCTGGAACGTTGCCGCCACCGGCGCAGGATTGGCGTCGATGATCAAGGTCACGGATTTGATGCCGTCCGGCGCCTTGGCTGGGTCGACATAGATGTCGACAGGCACGATGGCGGCATCTTGCGCCCGCTTTGGCGCTTCGATCCTGACGACGCCGGTGTCGACCAGAATAGCCCGGTCGCCGAACACGTCGCCTTTCAAGTCTTCCCAGATCTTCTCCGAAGAAGCCGTTGTTTGCTGTGCGTTGGCGGCTGAGGAGACGCCGAACAGCGTACCGATGGTCAAGATGATTGCGGCCAAGAACGATGCAAGCGACAAGGCGAACTGCCTGCTCGCGTAAGCGTGATTTTGCATTTCGATGCCTCCACCAATGCAACAGAGGTGGTGCCCAGGCTGGCGTTTAGAATATGCCTTTGACGACGCGTTGGCAAATCGCCCCACTTCATGATCTCTGGCGCATGTCGGTGTGGTCTATTCCCATTCGAGTTCAGCAAAAGCAGCTGTTGCGTTGCGCTCATTGTAGTCGTCGAACAGGTGCCATTTGCCCCGTTCGCTTCCGGCGGCGGTTTTGACGGCCTCTCGGAGCGGCGTCCCGTCGACGATCGCGTTGCGGATATCGCGCGCCAGAATCTCGAAATAGCGCCGTTCTCCTGCCAGCGCCTGCGGCCAGTCGGCCGGTACCGGACCATGACCCGGAACGACGCGCGCGGCGCCGATCGCGGCGAGCGCATCCATCTGGCGGAGCCAGCCAAGCAGCGATCCGTCGAGCGTCGGCAAGGAGCCCATGAACACGAGATCGCCGGCAAAGAGCGTGCTGGTCTCGGGGTCGAAGACGGTCAGGTCGTTGTCGGTGTGCGCAGCCTTCCATGCCCGCAGTTCGAGCATGCGCCCGCCGAGGTCGAGTTCCAGGCGATCGTCGACCAGCATCGCCGGCGAAACGATCTCGACTCCCTTCATAAGCGCCTCGCCGACCTGTTCGCGATAATTGTGCAGATAGAACGCGCCACGCGCCTCGAGGGCACGCGGCAGATTGCGATGGCCAACAATGGTCGCGCCGATCTCCCGGAATGCCGCATTGCCGAAAATGTGGTCGGGATGCATGTGGGTGTTGATCAGGAAGCGAACCGGTTTTGCGGTTATCTTTCCGATCGCGGCGAGCAAGGCGTGCGCCTCGATCAGGCTGCCGCCACTGTCGACGACGGCAACTGCATCGGTGCCGACGACGACCCCCAGATTGCAGATCGCACCGTCGTTGGTTGTAGTCATCAATTCATCCACGCCCTGAAAGGCGAAGACGCCGTCGGCGATTTGGCGGACCGAGAACCGCAGGCCGCCGGCCGCGGCCAAGGCGGCTCGTCCGAGGCAGCACGGCAGCAAGGCAGCACTGACGGCGGTGCAGGCAAACCCACTCACAACCCTGCGTCGTAGCCGATCAATCGACATGGGGTCCTCCGATATGCATTCGCCATCAGGGCGTTCAGGTGACGCCCGGGAACCTTTGCCGGAACGACCGCAGAAGGTCGCTCATCACCTGTGAATTGCGATGTTGCCGAGGCAACCGCACGTCGAACACGCCCAGCACATGTGCTGGTCGCGGCGCGAGCACGATGATGCGATCCGACAGCATCAGCGCCTCGCGCAGATCGTGCGTTATCATTAAGGCGGTCGTAGGCCGTGCCGACCACACCGACAGAAGCAGGTGACGAAGCCGCTCGGCGGTCTGGTGGTCGAGCGAGACAAACGGTTCGTCCAGGACAAGCATCGCCGGCTCGGTAGCGAAGGCCCTGGCAAGTGCTGCCCTGCGCGCAAGGCCGAGCGACAGTTCCGCAGGATAGAGCGAGCGCATGCCGGCGAGGCCGAGAGTTTCAAACAGACCGTCGAGGTTCTTCGTTCTCAAGCTTTTCGGCAAGGCCAGCCTGACATTCTGCTCCACCGTTCGCCACGGCAGCAAGATCGGCTCCTGGAACACGGCCGCGATGCGGTTGGAGCCTCCTTGCGGCAACTGGAAGGATCCGGAAAAATCCTTGTCCAACCCAAGCAGGATACGCAGCGTCGTGGTTTTGCCGCAGCCCGACGGTCCCAGCAAGCAGGCGAATTCGCCTTGCCGGACCTCGAAGGAAAGGTCCTGAAGCGCCGTGATCGAGACGCCTTGCGCGGACCTGAAAGTCTTTTCAGCGATATCGACCCTAAGCGGGACGACGGCGCCAACGGGTTGCATGTCGTTCAACGGGTTGCACCAGAAGAAGTTCGATGACGAGCATCACCGCCACGAAAGCCAGTGTGTAGGCAAGAATGGCGGCGACGTCGAAGAGCTGGAAATAGAGATGGATCTGGAAGCCGACGCCGTTCGACCGGCCGAGCAGTTCGACGACCAGGACGATCTTCCAGATGAGGGCGATGCCGGATCGTGACGCGGCGGCAAGATAGGGTTGCAATTGCGGCAGCAGGATGTGGCGGATGCGATCGAGAGGACCGAAGCGATAGACAGTGGCCATTTCGGCGTAGCTCGGATCAAGCGCCCTGGCGCCCTCACGCATCGTCACTACGACATTCGGGATTTTGTTCACCGCCACCGCGCCGATCGCCGCGGCCTCGTTAAGTCCGAACCAGATATAGCCGAGGACGATGACGACCAGCGCCGGGATGTTGAGGAACAGAATTACCCATGGGTTGAAAAAGCGGTCGGCGCGACGATAGCTGCCGAGCAGAACGCCGATGACCGATCCTATGATCATCGCGACGATATAGGCCGCGGCGACCCGGCCGAGGGTCGCGCCGAGATGATAGAAGAGGTCGCCGCTCGCAGCCTCCCTGAGGAGCACCTGCCAGACCTGTCCCGGCCCCGGGAGGGCACGGCTCCGCCAGACACTCGCCGCAAGGCTCCACAGCAGGCAAAGCCCGAGCAAGGAAACCGCCACGGTCAGCGCGGGCATCAGCGTTGTCGCCAAGCTGGATCGCCCGGACATGCTCGTCGAGGTACCTCGCGTGCCGTTGCTGGTTTCCGGTGCGGTCATTTCGCGCGGTCCTGCCAGAATGTGCCGGGCGCCATCTCGGGCGCGCTGCCGACCAGCTTCGCGCCACCGATCGCCGCCAGCACATGATAGAGCCTGCCGGCGTCGGCCGCTTCCTCGGCGACCGCCCGCCTGGGGATGCCCTGGCGGTAGCGGTCGCGGAGTTTTTCCAGTTCTTTGCCTTCCGCGCGAATGATCGGCGCCAGGCGCAGCCACTCCTCGTCGGATCTCGCCAGCAGGTCCTTGGCTTGCGCGGAGGCCCTGACGAAGCCCCTGGCGGCATCCGGGTTCTCGTTCGCCCATTGGTCATGGAAGACGTAACCGAGTGCCGACACAGGTCCCAAGGCGCCGAGCGCACGCGCCGCATCGTTCACGCCCATCAATCGACGAAAGCCGTTGGCCTCGAGACGGGCGCAAAAATGCCAGAAATTCAGCACCGCATCGAGTTCGCCCTGCATGGCCTTTTCCGAAATCAGCGGTGGCGCGCCAAAGATGATGTCGCTGGTTGCCAACAGGTCGACCCCGTAGTCGCGTCTGGTCAGAGCCTGTATCAGGAGCCAGTTCTTGTCGAGCGGGCCACCAGCGACGCCGATCTTCCTGTGCTTGAGGTCGGCGACCGTCCGGATCGGCGACCCCTCCTTCACCATGATCGCCCCCACGGCGGTCGAATAGGGGGCTAATGTGAGGTCGCCGCCTTCCGACCGTTGGCGCGAGACCCACAGCCAGTCGGAGACGATCATGTCGATCGCACCGGCCAGCAAGGCGACGTTGGTCGCGTCCTCCCCGGCGAAATCGATGATCTCCAGATCGATCCCGTTCGCCACATCGAATTTGTGTTGCCTCAACGTGTCGAGTTCCCAACTCACGGTTCCAAACTTCAGGACGCCGACGCGAATCCTGGCTGCTGCAAAGACAGGCCTGGCGGCAAGAGTAGCGACTGTGCCGAGAATCGCCAGACGCAGCGTGTTGCGCCGTGAAATCATCATGGCACCTTCTCCCTGGGCTCCAGGACGTCAATCAGATCGCTCGTTCCTTGCTCGGAAATGCGCATTTCCAGCGCATGACCTTGAGGGCCGGGTGTTCCTGAGACCATTTCGCGATCTCGCTAGGTGCAAGGAACATGCATTGGAGCAGAGAGCCGCGGCTCTCGAAATAGAGGTGTTCGTCTCGGCAATTGCCCGGATTGGTGCTGAGGCACACCGTTAATATGAGATCGACCATATCCATTTAGCACCTCTTGCGCTCCGGGACGCCTGTCTCGACTGGTCCGGCCCAATGAGGAGCCTGGACAAAATCGCCAGTTGCCGGATTCCCGAGGTGCCAGTGGAGAAACCGGATGTCTTGAAGCTACGCATTCGCCCGATAGCCGTCAACAAAGACGAATACCGGTACCCTGGGTACTCAAGCCTCTATACCTTTATACGATTGACTTTCACCGCACGCCAACTAGCTTTTCGATTCGCGCGGCGCCGCTTCACAAAGGGAAAGCGGATACTCCACTCCACCGCGTAAGGTGCATGCCAATGGATGAAAGATCGGCATGCGCAAAATCGTCCAGGGCACCCAGACGATCCATGAGGAAATGCCATGCGCGCAATCGCATTTTTCGCAGTCGTGTTTGCTGTGTCCTTCATCACAAGCCAATCCCAGGCACAGGATGCCGCGGCGGGTGAGAAGGTCTTCGCCAAATGCAAGGTCTGCCATGTCGCCGACCAGGACAAGAACAAGGTCGGCCCGTCGTTGAACGGCGTCATCGGCCGGACGGCTGGCACACACCCGGGGTTCAGTTACTCCCAAGCGATGGTCGCGGCAGGCAAGTCCGGCGTCAAATGGGACGAACCCACGCTGACGACTTACCTTCGCGATCCCAAGGCCATGGTCAAAGGAACGAAGATGGCGTTCGTCGGCCTCAAGCAGGACCAAGACATCGCCAACGTCATCGCCTATTTGAAGCAATTCTCGAAATAGCGGCGCCGCCGGCCGTTCGAACTTGCGTCCGGCCGGCGTTCGCCCCGATCAAGCACCGGCTTGCAGCCCCTGTATCGCCGCAGGCAGGTCGAAAAGGCTGTCGCAAACCTGGTCGGCGCCAAGCTCTTCAACCGGAAAATGGGTGTATCCGCCGCGCAGCAGAATGACGGGCATGCCGGCGGCGCGCGCGGCGCCTGCATCGGCGCCACTGTCTCCGACCAGCAGCGCGTCACAGGGGTCGACTCCAAGCTGGGCGAGCGCCAGCAGCAGAGCATCGGGCGCGGGTTTCAGGCATGTCACCGCGTCTCCGCCAATGATCGCACGGAAATATTCCGTCAGTCCGAAATGCAGCAGGATCTCGCGAGTCGCCAACTGCGGTTTGTTGGTCGCCACGCCCATGGCCATTCCCTTCGCGTAGAAGTGTGTGAGAACCTCCCTGACGCCAGGCATCAGTCTTGTCAGGCCGGTCAGATGTCGGCTGTAGATCGGCGCCATGACGCGGTTGGCCTCATCGAGCGCGTTGCCGACGAGCGGCGCTCCCGACGCCGCGAATGCCCGCTCTATCAATTTCCTGACGCCGCCACCGATCATGGCCTTGACCTGGTCCAGGCGCAACGGCGGCAGATCGCGGCTGGCCAGCAACTCGTTGACGGCGGCCGTTATATCAGGCGCCGAATCGACCAGCGTGCCGTCGAGGTCGAACAGGATCGCCTTCGGCGGTCGAAGCGACCTACCTGCGCCGACATTCATGCAGCATCCTTCCACTTGATCGAGCAGCCGATCGAGGCGATCTGGTCGAACGGACCATCCCCGGTTCGAGCAACCTGCTTCATCGCCTCGAACAGATCGCGTCGCAGCCCGAGCGGTCCGGATTCGCGTCGCGACGCGTCCAGCCGGCCGCGATATTGCAGTCTCAGTTCGCTGTTGAACCCGAAGAAATCGGGAGTGCACACCGCTGCGTAGTCGCGCGCTACGGTCTGCGCCTCGTCGTGCAGGTAAGGGAAGCTGAAGCCGTTCGTCATGGCGAAGCGCTTCATGTGGTCGAAGGAATCGTCCGGGTAGGTGTCGGCATCGTTGGAGTTGATCGCGACGAAGCCGATGCCTTCGGCCTTGAGGCCATTGGCGTCGCGTACGATGCGAGAGATCACGGCCTTCACATAAGGGCAGTGATTGCAGATGAAGGCCACGACCAGGCCATTCGGGCCGGCGTGACCGAAGATGGAATGCGACGTGCCGTCGACGCCGGGCAAAACGGCATCGATGGCGGGCCAGCCGAAATCGCATACAGGTGGGACCGCAGCCATGTTCGTCTCCCCGACAACGGTTTACGCGGCTTTCCGGATCGCGCCATCGGCCGCCTGTCTGATGGCGCCGATATTGGCACGATAGGCTGCCTCGGTGCCTCCCTTGAATACAGCCGAACCGGCGACCAGTACGTTGGCGCCAGCCGCGGTGACCAGCGGGGCGGTTTCGGCCGTGACTCCGCCGTCGATCTCGATGTCAATCGGGCGATGGCCAACCAAGCCCTTGATCCGTCTGACTTTCTCGACGATCGCTGAAATGAAAGCCTGGCCGCCGAAGCCTGGATTGACCGTCATCAGCAGCACCAGATCGAGCCGGTCGAGCACATACTCGATGACACTCTCCGGCGTCGACGGATTGAGCGACACTCCGGCCTTCTTCCCAAGATTCCTGATCGCCTGCAATGAGCGGTCGAGATGCGGTCCAGCCTCGGCATGCACCGTGATGATGTCGCAACCGGCATCGGCGAAGGCGGCCAGATACGAGTCGGCCGGTGCGATCATCAGATGGCAGTCGAAGACCTTGTCCGTTCGGCCACGGATCGCCTTGATGACCGGCGGACCGAAGGTGATGTTGGGCACGAAATGCCCGTCCATCACGTCGAGATGGATCCAGTCGGCGCCCGCCTGAACGACAGCTTCGACCTCGTCGCCGAGCCGCGAGAAATCCGCGGAAAGCACGGAGGGCGCGATGATTGTCCTGGTGACCATGGTCGTCGTCTCCAATTTCTGTCTTTCGTCTCGGGGCGCCCGCCAGCCGGCTTCGTCCTGTCAGCGCGCCTTCGTCTCCGGTTCGCCTTCGAGCTTCCCTTCCGCGAATACGCGGCTGCCGCGGATATCGGATTCCTCGATGGTGATAAGGTCTGCCTTGGTCAGGGCACGGCTTCGCGATGCGAAAAGCCGATTGGCCTGGCGAAGCCGCGCCCGGTCCAGCCCATTGCGCACCGAGCGCGCGTTGGAGAAATGCGGCAGCCTCATGCGGATCGGAAGATACTCTTCGAGGGCCTGGGCGGCCGCTTCGCTGAGGCGGTAATTCTGCTCCGCCAGCATGATCTCGGCGATCGATTTCAGCTCGCTGACGCCGTAGTCGGGAAAATCGAGGTGGTGGGCGATGCGCGAACGCATGCCGGGATTGCTGTCGAAGAAACGATCCATCTTGTCCTTGTAGCCGGCAAGGATCACGACCAGGTCGTCACGATTGTTTTCCATGCATTGCAGCAGGATCTCGATCGATTCCTGGCCGTAGTCGCGTTCGTTCTCGGGCTTGTAGAGATAATAGGCCTCGTCGATGAAAAGCACGCCGCCCATGGCGCGCTTGATCACGTCGCGCGTCTTGGGTGCGGTGTGGCCCACATACTGGCCGACGAGATCGTCGCGTGTCACCGCGACCATGTGCCCCTCCCGGATATAGCCGAGGCGATGCAGGATTTCGGCCATCCTCAGCGCCACGGTGGTCTTGCCCGTGCCGGGATTTCCCGTAAAGTTCATATGTAGCGTTGGTGCGCCCGAGGTCAGACCGAACTTGCGGCGAAGCCGGTCGACCAGGAGAAGAGCCGCGATCTCGCGGATGCGGTTCTTGATTGGCTTCAGGCCAATGAGTTCGCGATCGAGCTTGTCCATCACCTCGTCGATGTTGGACGCTTCGAACTCGGCCTGCAGATCAACCGATTCGTCCTGCGCGCCAGCGCCCTTTGCTATCGTGTCCAGCATGGCTCAGCTAGCTCCGCTCGCCCTCGGGCCTGTCGGTCGCATAAGGCACGATCGAATAACCCTGGCTGCGGCCGTCACGCTCCTGGCGCAGCAGCCGGAACCCGGGTTCGCTGGGCGGCCGGTTGACGATGAACGACATGCGCGGCGCTTCCCATCCCTTGGTCGAATCGAAGGCGGTTACCCGGACATACATGTTCGGACAGGCTTTCCGGCAAGCGTTGACTTCGAGCAGGATGCCCGCCGGGTCTCTCAAATCGAACATCGGGTTGCCGTACATTTCCCAATAGGTGTTTCGCGGATGCGGATCGTCCGTGTACTCGACGCTGACGGCCCAGTGGTTCTTCAGCGCATATTTGATCTGCGCCGAAATCTGCTCATCGGTCAGGTCGGGCAGGAACGAGAACTGTCCCTGCGTGACCTTGTTTCCCGGATTGGTCATCATGGCGACGGTTCCTTTCTTCTAGAAGCTGGGCGTTGCGGTTGGCACGAAATCGGCCGTGTCGGTCGATTCATAGTTGAAGGTGACATCCTTCCAGGTCTCCAGGGCAGCCTTCAGCGGCGTGCACCATTTGGCCGCCTGTTCGAGGATTTTGGTTCCTTCGCGCAAATAATCGCGTCCCTCGTTGCGGGCCAGGATCATCGCTTCCAATGCAACGCGATTGGCCGTCGCGCCCGCCTGGATGCCGTCGGGATGGCCGATCGTGCCGCCACCGAACTGCAGGATGACGTCCTCGCCGAGATAATGGATCAACTGGTGCATCTGGCCGGCATGGATACCGCCCGAGGCGACGGGCATCACCTTGTTGAGCGAGGCCCAGTCCTGATCGAAGAACAGCCCGGTCTCGAGATTCTGCGGCGTGCGCTCCTCGCGCAGCGTGTCATAAAACCCCTTGATCATGAGCGGGTCGCCTTCCAGCTTGCCGACCACAGTGCCGGCGTGGATATGGTCGACGCCGGCCATGCGCATCCATTTGCAGATGACGCGAAAATTCATGCCGTGGTTCTTCTGGCGCGAATAGGTCGAATTGCCGGCGCGGTGCAGGTGCAGGATCATGTCGTTGCGGCGTGCCCACTTGGCCATCGACTGGATCGCCGTGTAGCCGATGACGAGATCGATCATGATGATGCAGGAGCCAAGCTGTTTGGCGAATTCGGCGCGCTCGTACATCTCCTCCATGGTGCCGGCGGTGACGTTGAGATAATGGCCCTTGACCTCGCCAGTGGCAGCTGAAGCCTTGTTCACCGCCTCCATGCAGTAGAGGAAGCGGTCGCGCCAGTGCATGAAGGGCTGCGAGTTGATGTTCTCGTCGTCCTTGACGAAGTCGAGGCCGCCCTTCAGGGCCTCGTAAACGACGCGGCCATAGTTGCGGCCTGACAGGCCGAGCTTCGGCTTCGTCGTCGCGCCGAGCAGCGGACGGCCAAACTTGTCGAGCCGCTCACGCTCCACCACGATGCCGGTTGCGGGTCCCTGGAAGGTTTTGAGATACGCGACCGGGATACGCATGTCTTCCAGTCGCAGCGCCTTGACCGCCTTGAAGCCGAACACGTTGCCGATGATCGATGCGGTCAGGTTGGCGATCGAGCCCGGCTCGAACAGGTCGAGGTCGTAGGCGATGTAGGCGAAGTACTGTTGCTCGGTCTTGGTGCCGGGACCGGTGTTTGGAACCGGCTCGGATCTGAACGCCTTGGCGCGGTAGAGCTCGCAGGCTGTCAGCCTGTCGGTCCACACCACGGTCCAAGTCGCGGTTGAGGATTCACCGGCGATGGCGGCCGCTGCCTCCTCGTGGTCGACGCCGGGTTGCGGCGTGATCCGGAACATCGCGATCAGATCGGTCTCCTTGGGCCTGTAGTCCGGCTCCCAGTAGCCCATCTTCTTGTAAGGGATGACCCCTGACTTGTAGCGTTCCTTGCCTTCCTTGAGCGTACCCGCTGGCAGCATATCGATCTTGTTCATGACAGGTCTCCTGTTTGTTGCTCAGGCGGCTTTCGCGGTTGCGATATGGGGCGCGAGTTTTCCCGCGGCATAGCGTTTGGCCATCTCGTCCATGGCGATGACCTTGATCTTCGAGGCGTTGGACGCCGTGCCGAAACGCTCGAAGCGGTCTCGGCAAAGATCGTGCAAGGCGTCCATGGCGGGCTTCAGGAATTTTCGGGGATCGAACTCGCGCGGATTCTCCGTCGCGACGCGGCGGAACTGCCCGGCCATGGCCATGCGGCAATCGGTGTCGATGTTGACCTTGCGCACGCCGTAGCGGATGCCGCGCTCGATTTCCTCCACCGGGACGCCAAAGGTCTGGGGCATCTCGCCGCCATATTTGTTGATGATGTCCTGCAGTTCCTGTGGCACGGAGGAAGAGCCATGCATGACCAGATGCGTGTTGGGTAGCTTCTCGTGGATCGCCTCGATCACCTGCATGGCCAGTATGTCGCCGTCCGGCTTGCGGGTAAATTTGTAAGCGCCGTGCGAGGTGCCGCAGGCGATCGCCAGCGCGTCCACCTGGGTTGCGGCCACGAAGTCGACCGCCTGATCGGGATCGGTCAAGAGTTGGTCGCGGGAGAGCGCGCCCTCGGCGCCGTGGCCATCCTCGGCCTCGCCCTGGCCGGTTTCCAGCGATCCGAGCACGCCCAGTTCGCCTTCGACGGAAGCCCCGACCCAATGCGCCATGCGTGTGACTCGTTCGGTTACGGCGACGTTGTAGGCATAGCTTGCCGGCGTCTTGGCATCTGCCATCAGGGATCCGTCCATCATCACCGAGGTGAAGCCGTGGCGGATCGCGGAAAGGCAGGTGGCCTCGTCGTTGCCGTGGTCCTGATGGATGCACAGCGGAATGGTCGGATGCATTTCAGTCAATGCCTCCATCATTTTGGCCAGCATGACGTCGTTGGCGTAGGACCGGGCCCCACGTGAGGCCTGGATGATGACAGGCGCGTCGCAGGCTTTGGCCGCTTCCATGATTGCGAGGCCCTGTTCCATGTTGTTGATGTTGAATGCAGGGACGCCGTAGCCGTGCTCGGCGGCATGGTCGAGAAGCTGGCGAAGGGTGATGCGGGCCATTGTGGGTCCTCCTAGATGATGAGCTTCAGCGCCGCCGCGGCAACCGCTTCGGACGTTATGTTGAAATGCCGGTACAGATCGGGGGCAGGGGCGCTGGCGCCGAAACCGGCCATGCCGACGACAGCGCCCGTCTCGCCGACCCAGCGGTCCCAGCCCAGCCGGGCCGCCGCTTCGACCGCGACGCGCGGCGCGGAGCCGAGAACGGCCTTGCGGGCGGCGCTTTCCTGCTCCTCGAAAAGCTCCCAGCATGGCATCGAGACGACCGCGGCGGCGACGCCATGCTCGGTCTCCAGCCTTTCGGCGGCGGCAACCGCGATCTCGACCTCCGAGCCGGTTGCGATCAGGGTGACGGCACGGTGCCTGGCTGGCTCGCGCAGGATGTATGCGCCCTGGCTGGAGCGGTTCGCGTCGCTGTGCGCCTCACGCAGCATCGGCAGGTTCTGGCGCGACAGCACCAGCACGCTCGGCCGATCCCTGCTCTTCAGCGCGAGTTCCCAGCATTCCGCCGTTTCGATGATATCCGCTGGGCGGAAGACATTGAGGTTCGGCGTGGCACGCAGCATCGCCAGGTGCTCGACCGGCTGATGCGTCGGGCCATCCTCGCCGAGGCCGATGGAATCATGCGTCATCACGTAGATGACGCGCTGGCCCATGAGCGAGGAGAGCCGTATCGCACCACGCGCATAGTCCGCGAAGCAGAGGAACGTACCGCCATAGGGCACGAAGCCTCCATGCAATGCGATGCCGTTCATGGCGGCGGCCATGCCGTGTTCACGAATGCCGTAGTGAATATAGCGGCCGGCATAGTCGCTCGGCGCAATGCGGTTCATGCCCTTGGTGATCGTCAGATTCGAGTGCGTCAGATCGGCCGAGCCGCCGACGGTCAATTCCGTGGCGCCGTTGATGACCTCCAGCGCCATTTCGGAAGCTTTTCGCGTTGCCACCTTGGTTGCCTTCTCGACATGCCCTCGGCGAAAGGCATCGAGCGCTTCGAAGACCGCGTCGGGCAGTCTGGCGACGACCGCGTTCTCGAAGGCCTCTCGCTGCGGCGAGGCGGCAAGCCGCTGCTCCCAGGCGCCCCGCATCGCTTCGCCGCGGCCGGCAATTTCGCGCCAGGCGAAAAGCACGTCGTCAGGCACCTCGAACGGCGCGAAGGTCCAGCCAATGTTCTCGCGGGTCGCGGCGATCTCTGCTTCGCCCAGCGGCGCGCCATGCGTCTTCTCCGAACCGCCGAGATTGGGGGAACCCTTGCCGATTACAGTGCGGCAGGCAATCAGCGACGGTCGATCCGACTGCCGCGCCGCCTCGATAGCCGCGGCGACGGCTTCCATGTCGTGGCCGGAGATCGTTTGGACGTCCCAGCCGGCGGCTTTGAAGCGCGCCGGCTGGTCCATCGACGTGGACAGGGAGGTTGGCCCGTCAATGGAGATCGCATTGTCGTCCCAGAAGACGATCAGGCGGGAAAGCTTCAGGTGGCCGGCGAGGTCGATCGCCTCGTGGCTGATGCCTTCCTGCAGGCAGCCGTCACCTGCAATCACATAGGTATGATGGTTGACCAGATCGGCACCGTAGCGGGCAGCAAGCATGCGCTCCGCCAGCGCCATTCCGACCGCCGTGGAAATGCCTTGTCCGAGCGGGCCGGTGGTGGTCTCGACACCAAGCGCGTGGCCATATTCGGGATGTCCGGCCGTGCGGCTGCCCAGTTGCCGAAACCGCTGCAACTCCTCGATCTGCATGTCTTCATAGCCGAGCAGGTAGTGCAGCGCGTATTGCAGCATCGAGCCATGGCCGGCTGAAAGTACGAAACGGTCACGGTCGGGCCAGCCCGGCCTGGAAGGATCGATATTGATGAAGCGGTTGAACAGCACCGTTGCGACATCGGCCATGCCCATCGGCATGCCGGGGTGTCCCGAATTCGCTTTTTGGACGCTGTCCATCGCCAGCACGCGAATGGCGTTCGCCATGTCGAGCTCCGAGACGACGGCGGCGGCGGCGGCAGGCTTTAGTGCTGTTTGGCTGGTCATGGCGTCCTCCTCACGACACACGGCTCTTGCGTTCGATCAATTGCAGGATGAGCGGCGTCAGGATCAGCTGCATGGCAAGGTCGAGCTTGTTGCCTGGCACCACGATGGAATTTGGCCGCGACATGAACGAGTCGTGGATCATCGACAGCAGATAGGGAAAATCGATGCCGCGCGGATTGGCGAAGCGGATAACCAGCATCGATTCGTCAGGCGTCGGAATCCAGCGCGCGATGAAGGGGTTGGACGTATCGACGATCGGCACGCGCTGGAAATTGATGGCGGTCTGCGAGAATTGCGGGACAATGTAGCGGACATAGTCGGGCATCCGGCGCAGGATCACGTCCATCACCGCCTCGGTGGAATAGCCGCGTGTCGAACGGTCGCGATGGATCTTCTGGATCCATTCGAGATTGATGACCGGCACGACGCCGATCTTGAGATCCGCATGCTTCGCCAAATTGATCGTGTCGGTGACGACACAGCCGTGCAGCCCCTCGTAGAAGAGCAGGTCGCTGGGACCGAACTCGCGCCATTCGGTAAAGCTTCCCGGTGGCGTGCCGTACTGCTTTTCCTCTTCCTCGTCATGGATGTAGGTGCGGGTTCTTCCGGATCCCCGGCGGCCGTATTCCGCGAACACCTCTTCGAGAATCCCGAGTTCGTTGGCCGCGGCATGGAAGTGGGTGAAGTTCGGATTGCCGGCCTTCTCCTCTTCGGCCACCTTTGCCTTCATCGCGGCGCGGTCGTAGCGGTGGAATGCGTCGCCTTCGATGAACGCGGCCTCGATGTTCTCGCGCCGGAAGATCAGCTCGAAGATACGCTTGACCGAAGTGGTGCCGGCGCCCGACGAGCCGGTGATGGTGATGATGGGGTGCTTGGCTGACATGGTGCTGCTCAGGCTCTGAAGAGGCCACGGCGGCTGAACAGCGGCGCTCGTTCGCCGATGTTGCTCGGCTCGGTGTGGTAGCGGGTGACGCGCGCGACCTCCCGCGCCGACCCGAAGACCATCGGCACGCGCTGGTGCAGGCTGTCGGGTTCGATGTCCAGGATGCGGTTGATCGTATCGGTGGCCGCACCGGCAGCCTGTTCTATGAGATAGGCAATCGGGTTGGCCTCGTAGACCAGGCGCAGCCGTCCCTGACCGTAGCCCTTGCGCCGGTCGCCGGGGTAGAGAAACACGCCGCCGCGCATCAATATGCGGTAGCAGTCGGCGACCAGGGAGGCGATCCAGCGCATGTTGAAATCCTTCTCTCGCGGTCCTTCGGTGCCCTCCAGGCAGTCGTCGACATAGAGCCGCACGGCCTCGTCCCAGTGCCGGTAGTTGGCGGCGTTGATGGCGAACTCCTGGGTGCGTTGCGGAATGATCCGGCTCTCGTATGCCTGGACGAAGGTGCCGAGCCTGGCCGACAGGACGAAGATATGCGTACCGCTGCCGAGCGACAGGACGAGCGCCAACTGCGGCCCATAGATGAAGAAACCGGCGCCCAGCTGATTCACGCCCGCCTGCAAAAAAGAGGCGGCCGGATCGGCATCCGGCGCGCCAGTTGCGGGCAGGAGCGAGAAGATCGTTCCGATCGACACGTTGGTGTCGATGTTGGAAGAGCCGTCGAGCGGGTCGATGGCAATGGCGAGTGGTGCTTGCCTGTCGAGTAGGACCGGCTGCTCCAGCTCCTCGGAAGCGTAGAGCGCGACCGGAGCGTGGCGCATGGCGTCGAGGAAGATGTCGTCGGAGAAGACGTCGAGATCCTTCTGGACATCGCCGTCGGCGTTGGCGCCACGGGTCCCGGCAAAGGCGGCGCCGAGCACACCTTGATTGATGGTATTGCGGATCTTGCTGGCGGCCTGTGTCAGCTGACGGACAGTCGTTACGACCGCGGAGCGAAGTTCGTCCGGCTGGCCGAGATAGGAGTTCAGAAAAGCGTCGAGCGTTGCCGCTGGCATCGTAACCTCCCGATCCAGCCGCGTCTCCTCGGATCGGCTGGATCGGGGGAATGAAAACAAACGACACTTGATAAGTAAAATTCAATAACTTTACGTTGGTACTAAAAATAATTTAGCATGAGACATGAGAAACCTCACGCTCAAGCATTTCAAGACCATCCAGGCCATCATCAGGCACGGAAAAATTGTGAGTGCGGCCAAGGCGTTAGGTCTGTCTCCTTCAGCACTGACAATTCAGTTGCGGCAAATGGAGGAAGAATTCCAACTGGCTCTGTTCGACCGGACGTCGGACGGCATGCGTCCCACTGCCGCAGGTTTGGCCGTCGTTGAGGCAGCGCAAGCTATCGAGGAGCATCTCGGTCTGCTCGAAGACAAGATCGACGCCATCAAGGGCGTTCGTACGGGTAGCTTGAGGCTCGGCGTCGTTTCCACCGCCAAGTATTTCGCGCCGCGGTTGATGGCTGCGTTCATGAAGGAACATCCCGACATCGACATGCGGCTTGCCATCGGCAATCGTGCCCAGACAATCGACAACCTCAAGAATCACGACATCGACATCGCGCTGATGGGGCGCCCGGCGAAAGAGGTCCCGGTGCGTGCTTCGGTCTTCGGCGATCACCCGCTGGTCATCATCGCGCCGCCCGAACACCCGCTGGCGGCGGCGCGCGATATCTCCAAAGAGCGCATTGCCGAGGAGCATTTCCTTATTCGCGAGCCCGGCTCCGGAACCCGCATCTCGCTGGAAATATTCCTGAGCGACGTGCCTGGCCGCATCGACGAACTCGGTGTCGAGATGGGCTCGAACGAAACGATCAAGCAGGCGGTGATGGCTGGTCTGGGCATCGCCTTCATTTCTGCCCACACCATCGCCGCGGAAACGGAAGCTGGCCGGCTCGTCATCCTCGACGTTGTCGGCATGCCGATCCGCCGACAATGGTTCTCGGTGATACGAACCGATCACGCAATCTCGCCGGCCATGGCTACGTTCAACGATTTCCTGATGCGCAAGGGCGCGATGTATCTGCCCCTGTTCGGTAAGCTTTATCCCGATTCCTGAGCGGGATGACCGACGGATGGCGTTCGGAATCGACCGGAGCGAGACGCCGGACGTGTCGCCTGCCAAGAGACGTGAAATCCGTCGCAAGGTCGACTGAAGGTCTATTTCTTCCGACCGAGCGTTTCCGAGACGGTCCTGGACAATTGATAGAGCCGCTGCTCGATTATCGTCGGCACGTCGCAGACATAGGTCAGCGACTGGACACGTTCGTTGAAAATGCGCGTCGCGAAATTCAACTGGTCGGTTCGCCGTTCGACTTCGTCCGGATCGGCGTCGGCTTTGGCACGTAGGGCGTCGACGTCGGATGCTTCCTTGCGCAATTCAGCCGCCATTTCGAGCTGTTTGTGGGCATAGCGGGAAATGCCGGAAATCACGTGCGAACGCTCGGCGTCCATGTGATCGAACATTCCCTGCACCAGCATCGCCATCTTTGGTGCGACCTGCTCCGCCGGCAGAGAAGCCACGAAGTCCTTGATCTCCTTCTGGGCTTCGGCAATCGGCGTCCGTCGGGCCGCCACCGCCTCGACCAGCGCGGAGACGCCCGAATCCTTCGACCAATCCTTCGCCGCCGGGGGAAGCTCCGGCCCATTCCAGATCTGGCCGAGCGAGAGCTGCGGCACCTTGCGCTGCATGCAAGGCCAGTCGGGATCGGTGTTTGCCGCCCTGGCGTCCATCGGGACAAGCATGGCGATCAGAACCAGGGTGTGGACAAGTCTCATTCGCGCCATCAGCCGTTTCCTCCCGTGTCCTGTTTGCGGGTCATCAGGCCGCGCGAAGGATCGTATGCAATGATGGCGCCGCCCAGAAACAACAGCGTGCAACCGGCGACGACGCCCAGCGACAGCCAGTCGATCTGCCCATAGAAGGCGAAGCGGATCAGTTCGACGGCATAGGTGAACGGATTGGCGAGGCAGATCTTGTAGAGCAGGGGGCTTGCCTCCTGGATACGCCACAAAGGATACAGCGCCGGCGACGCGAAATAGCCTGGAAAGATGACGAAGTTCATGATGCCGGCGAAGTTTTCGAGTTGCTTGATCATGGACGACAAAAGCATGCCGAGCGCGCAAAGCATCATGCCCGACAGAAACAGTGCCGGCAGCACGTAGAGATAGCCGAGCGGCGGCGCCCTGACGCCCCACAACCAGGCGACGATCAGAAATGCGTAGACTTGCACGATCGATACGGCCACGCCGGCCAACATCTTCGACACCAGCAGGAACCAGCGCGGAAATGGGCTGACCAGCAGGATGCGCATGTTGCCCATCTCGCGGTCGTAGACCATCGACAGTGAAGACTGCATGCCGGAAAACAGCAGGATCATGCCGCACAGACCCGGAGTGATGTAGACCTCGTAGAGCACATAGGTCTTGTAAGGAGGGATGATCGACACGCCGAGCACCTGGCGGAAGCCGGCGGCGAAGATGAACAGCCAGACGAGCGGCCGCACCAGTGAGGAAATGAACCGTTCGCGTTGGTGCAGGAAGCGCAGGCACTCGCGCAGGACGATGCCTTTCAGGCAAATGAGATAGTGGCGGAGGCCGAATGGTTCAGACCCTACCGGTTTGATGCCGACAACTTTTCCGGGCATCGCAGGAGCGCTCATGACGATGTCTCCGCCATGCCTGCCGCGTCGATGCGGCTGAGCTTCGAAAAGGCATCGCGAATGGAATTTCCTCCATTTGCCTGGACGACATCCGACACCTTGCCCCTGGCGACCAGGTCACCCCGCCGCAGCACGACGACATGATCGGTATCGTCGACTTCATCGATCAGATGCGTGGCCCAGAGCACGCCGATACCATCGGTTTCGACGAGCTTGCGGATGGTGGCGAGGATGCCAGCACGCGACTCGATGTCGAGGCCGACGGTCGCTTCGTCAAGCAGGAGCAGGGAAGGTCGGTGAAGCAGCGCCCGGGCGATCTCGATGCGCCGCATCTGACCGCCGGAGAGGCTGCGTGCCTTGTCATGCTGGCGGCCCTGCATGTCGACTGTGTCAAGCAGCGCGGCGATGCGCTGCCGGGCTTCGCGTCCGCCAATGCCATGCAGCGAGGCATGGTAGGAAAGATTCTGATAGACGCTGAGATCGAGGTCGAGCGTGCGCGCCTGGAACACGATGCCGACCCGTCTGAGCGCTTCGCCCGAAGCGCTGCGGATGTCGTGGCCGAAGATGCGGATCGACCCGTGACGCGTGTCATAGAGGTGGCTGATCAGGGAGAACAGCGTTGTCTTGCCGGCCCCGTTGAGGCCGAGCAGGACGGTGAACGTCGCCGGCAAGATCGAGAACGAGACCTCGTTGAGTGCCCGCTTCGGTCCATAGGAGTGGCTGACGGCACTGACGTCGAGCGCCGCCGCCTCGTCTCCCGGTCCGCTTGTCCTCACATGCTGCATGCCCGGATCGCTCCTTCAGGACGCGTTGGCAGGACGCACTGCTATCTAGCGCGCCTGATTGCCTTTGGTCTCACTTGATCGTGATCTTGCCCTTCAGGCCCTTGTCGGCGAGGTCGGGAACCGACCAGGTATATTCGCCCGGGCGAACTGTGTGGAATTGCACCTGGATTGTTCCCGCGTCGTCGAATTCCAGCCAGGCCGGTCCGCCGTCCATATGCACCTCCAGATCGTCGATGACGATCTGGTCCATCCACACATTGCGGAACAGGTCGGTCACGAACTTGTATTCGAAACCGCCCTTGGAGGTGATCTTCCACCGATAGCCTTGACCGGCGATCAGTTCGAAATCCTTCTGATTGACGGCATAGGTGGAATCGGCCGAGCCGATAATCAATTCCGGCAGGTTCTTGCTGGCACGCGAGGGTTTTGGCGTTGCGTCATCCGCGCTTGCGCCGATCGGAGCAAGCACAAATCCGGCGAGCGCGGAGAAGATAAACCTATGGCGAAATTTCATGTCGCGATCCTCCCCATGATCAATGTCTGCTATTTGGGCGAAATGGCCACACCCCAAGGCTGCTGGCCCACGGTGAGCGATTGGACCGGCTCGTCGGTCGCCGTATCGATGAACGTGATGTCGTTGGAGTTGCCATTCGTGGTGATCAGCGTTTTCTGGTCGGGTGTGAAGGCCAGGTGCCAGACGCGTTGGCCGACGAGGATGTATTTCTCGACCTCGTAGGTGTCGGTATTGACCACGGCGACATGGTTCGCCGGGCCGAGCGCGACATAGGCTTTCTTGCCGTCGGCGCTGATGGCGATGCCTACCGGCTGGATGGTCTCAGCCCGCAATCCCTGAATCGCGAACTGGATCTTCTTCACCACTTCGCGTTTGGCGTTATCGATGACGCTGACGGTGCCGCCGACCTCGGCGCTGACCCAGACCTGCGAGCCGTCCGGCTTGAATTCGGCAAAGCGCGGGCGCGTGTCGACCAGTACGTTATCGGTTACATCGTGGGTGCCAGTGTCGATGAAATGCGCCATGCTGGTGGTTTCCGAGGTGTTGACCATGATCTTGCCATCAGGGCTGATACCCATGCCTTCCGGTTCCACGCCGACTGGAATCTCGGCCATGACCTGCTTGCTCTCGACGTCGATGGCGGTGACGAGGTTGTCGTCCTCATTGGCGACATAGAGCGTCTTGCCGTCAGGCGAGAGCACGAACAATTCGGGATCGGGGCCAGATGGCAGCGTGCCGACGATTTGCAGCGTCGCGGTGTCGATGATTTCGACCGTGTCGTCGTCACTGGCGCAAAGATAAACGAATTTGCCGTCATGCGAGATGGTGATGCCGCGTGGCCTCTGGCCGACCTCGACGGTCTTCACCACTTGCATGGTGGCCGTGTCGACGACCGTCATCGTGTTGTCCTTCTCGTTGGAAACGTAGGCCGTATAGGCCGATGCCGGGCTGGCCGTGAGGCCGGCCGCGAGAATGGCCAATGCACAAGCTCGTGTCTGCACGCAAATTCCTCCCCTTTGGCCCTACTTGAGAACGCATTTCGTTTCCGGCTGATCGATACCAAGCGTATCGAGTTCGGAGAATTGGTGGAGATAGCCCTCCTGCGGCGATGTCGACACGACCGACTTGGTGTCGCCAAGCAGGATCGGCTGGCGAAGCTGGAGGTTCCATTTGCGGAAGGTGAGCTTCTGTCCCTTGAAGGCGGCAACCGAGAAATCGCCCGACCGGATGTAGTCACTGATCTTTTTGGCATCGTCGCCTTTGGTGCGCGTGGTGGCTTCGCCGACGGCACGCACTGCTGTCCACGCCGACATGTCCTTGGAAAGCATCCGCCGGCCCGTCGTCTTCAGGAAGCGGCTCTGCATCTGGATGCCGCCCCATTGCTCGCTGGCGGGATGCCACGACGATGCAACAAGCCCGGCCGTGCCGGCGACCAGCCGCGGCGTCCAGGTGCGGTAGGGCACGTAGGTGCCAAACACCTGGCTTTCGTCGGCGACAAGCACAATGTCGTGCTCCGGCAGATCCTGCGTGAATACGGAAATCTGCTGCTGTATCTGCGTGGCGCCGGTGTCGGTACGCCTGGCCGTGCCGGTGTCCTTGAATTCCTTCTCGGCGACGATCTGGCCGCCGAAACGGGTTGCCGCGCGGCGCAACGCGTCGGCGTAGAGATGGTCCTGCTCATGCGAGCCGTAGAGCAGCACCCAATTCGGCCACTTCTTCACCATGAGATACTGCGCCAGCGCATCGGCAAGCATGCTGCGCGTCGGCGCGATATGAAAAACATTGATGCGGCAGTCCTCCTCGCGCAGGCTATCGTCGGTGGCACCGATGTTGAAGATCAGCACGCCCTTGTCGCGGGCTATATCGGCGATCGACAGCAATTGTTTGGCCGAGAGGTCTGCGACGACATAGTGGTCACCTTTGGCGATCAGGTCCTCGAATGCCTGGACCGCGTCGGCTTCGGGTTCGATCTCGGTCACGTCGAGGCTGAATTTCTGGTCGGTGAACTTTCCGGTCGTGTTGTTATCGCCGATTGCCACAGTAGCGCCGGCGACACCTTCGTCACGCGGCGGCAGGTCGAGCATGGAAAGCGTCAATTGCGGCGCGTAGGCCCGCAAATACCCTATCTTGATTTCAGTGACCTTTTTTTCCGGCTTCGCCACCGCTTCCTGGGCTATCGCGCCCGGAGCGTTGACGGTCAGGGAAAAAAAGCACAAAAAGGCGGCGAGAGTGCCCGGCACCGCGCTCGTCATCGATAGTAATTACCCATTCTTGCGCTGAGGTCCGACGGTTGTCGGAGCAGCGCCAAGTCCAGGTGCCCATGGTCAACTTAGCCGACCCGCAAAATTTATCAAACCCTATCGGACGACTTTTCGCGTCTGCCCTGGCTCGCTGTCTTTTTGACAAACATGCCATGGCGGCTGAAAAGATTGCCATCTTCGATTTCGAGGTCGTTCGCAGCTATGTCATCCGCGACGTGCGTGAGAATCGAGCGGACGAAATCTTGTCCTCCAAACTGGAGAAACTGTTCAAATGACCAGAATGCTGGCCAGCGTCACCGGCATCGAAGAGGCGGAGATCGTTCTTTCGAGCGGCGCCGACATCGTCGATCTGAAGGATCCGAAGGCGGGAGCGTTGGGCGCGGTACCCACGGAAACCATCCGCCGAACGATTTCGTTCATCGCTGGTCGGGCTCCGGTCAGCGCGGTCTGCGGCGACCTGCCGATGGAACCCGAAACGATCCGCGCCAAGGCTGAAGAGATCGCGGCGACCGGCGTCGATTATGTCAAGATCGGGTTTTTCCCATCGGCTCACATCCCTGCCTGCGCGGAGGCGCTCGAACCGCTGGCCGCGCGAACGAAGTTGATCGCTGTGCTCTTTGCCGATCTGGCGCCGGACTTCGAGCTCCTGCCGGTATTCGGCAGGCACCGCTTCCGCGGCGTGATGGTTGATACCGCGCAGAAGGGAAAGGGCCGGCTGCTCGACCATTTGCCACCGGAGCGGATTCCGGGATTCGTCGATCGAGCCAAGTCGCTCGGTCTGATGGTTGGCCTGAGCGGATCGCTCGAAGCCCCGGATATTCCACGTCTATTGCCTTTCGCTCCCGATTTCCTCGGCTTTCGCGGCGCGCTGTGTGGCCATGCCGACCGCGCGGGTTCAATCAGCGCCGAGGCGGTCTCGCAGATTCGCGAATTGGTCCCGGCAGAGCCTGGGACGGGCGGTAAATCGAGCATCGACTATCGCCTGTTGGCAGCGAGAGGCTATTCGCCGGGCACCGATCCGACACTGGGCACGGACAGGATTTTCGTGCGGGATTTTGTTCTGCCGGTCCAGATCGGTGCCTACAGCTTCGAGCATGGTCATACTCAAAAGGTGCGCTTTGATGTGATCGCCGACGTGCTGCAAGTCACCGACCATCCCGAGGACATGCGCCATGTGTTCTCCTATGACATCATCATGGATGGCATTCGCACCATCGTCGCGCGGGGGCACATTCAGCTCAGCGAGGCTTTGGCCGAGCAAGTGGCGGCGCACGTTCTGGAGAACCAGCGCGTCGTGCGCGTCACGGTAAGGGTGGAAAAACTCGAGCTCGGGCCTGGCGGTGTCGGCGTCGAGATCGAACGCAAGCGCCAATCGGCAGGACGCGGTGTCGCCTCCGGCTCTGCCGGCCGAAAAGACAGAGGCAGTGTTTCCCGGCCGCGCCAGCAAGGCTCCGACGTCCTCGGGCGGGCCGTCGTCAAGCTTGGCGGCAGCACTGCCCATGCGGCGGAAATGACGAGCTGGATCGCGGCGCTGGCGGGTTCCAGGTTACCGATCGTCATCGTGCCCGGCGGCGGCCTGTTTGCCGATCAGGTGCGCGAGACGCAGACCCGCATGGATTTTTCCGACACCGCCGCACATGCCATGGCGATCCTCGCCATGGAGCAGTTCGGCCAAATCATCCTCGATCGGGACGAAAGACTGACGCCGGCACGATCGCTGGAGGAGATTGTGCGAGCATTGGACGAAGGCAAGGTTCCGGTGTGGCTGCCGTCGTCACTTGCGTTGCCGGCACCGGACCTTCCGGCCTCTTGGGACATTACCTCCGATTCCCTGGCTGCCTGGCTTGGCGGGAAGCTTGGCGCGAACGCGCTGTTGCTTATCAAGCAGACCGATGCATTCTTCGACAACGATACCCCTGACAGCCTGAAGGCCAGGGGCATTGTCGACCCAGGCTTTGCCGCCATGCTGCCCGACGGCATCGATTTCCGTCTCGCCGGTCCGAAGGATGCCGCCGAGGCGGGCGCGCTACTCGCATCGGGCAAGCTGCCCGGCATCGGGATTGTGGCTTCGACCCGCTCGGCAAAGAAGGCAGGATAGCCGATGGTGAAGCTGCACGTGCCGCGCTGGGCGTGGGTTTTGACGGGGTCCGGGCATTTTTTCACGGAGAGCTTCGCACTTGTTCGCCAACTCGAACATTGCGATGTCTTCGTGTCGAAAGCCGCCAATGAAGTGCTGCGCATGTACAAGCTCAAACTCGATTTTCCGGAGACGACGCGCGTGCTGCACGACAAGACGGCGAGCGCCATTCCCGTCGGCGAATTTTACCACGGCGTCTACCACACGGTCGTGGTGGCGCCTGCCTCGTCCAACACGGTTGCCAAATGCGTCTGGGGTATATCCGATACGCTTGCCACCAACGTCTTTGCGCAAGCCGGAAAGTGCCGCGTGCCGATCATCGTCTTTGCCTGCGACACCGCACCCGAACTCGAAACCATGGCGCCGCATGGCCTGGTCAAAGTCTATCCGCGCAGGATTGACCTGGAAAACACCGAGCGGCTGAAGGGGTTCGAACGAACCCAGGTCGTCGAGTCGCTCGCGGACCTCAACGCGGCGGTTCAGCAACGCCGGGCCGAGCTGTCCGGCCATGGCTGAGCGGCTGGTCTTTCTCACGGGACATCTGGCCAGGGCACGGTTGGAAAAGCTGCTATCCGGTCTGGGCGAGACGGAGTTTTCGTGGGAGGTGGTCGACATAGGTGTCAAGGTCGCCGCACTGATGACCGAAGACATCATAAAGCGGCGTCTCATCGCGCCCAACGCCGTTGACCGCTTTATCCTGCCAGGGCGCTATCGCGGCGATATCGAGCAATTGTCGAACCATTTCGGCGTGCCCTTTGCGCGCGGTCCTGACGAGATCGCGGACCTGCCGGCCTTTCTCGGCCGTGTCGGCGAGCCGCCGGATCTTACGCGTCACGATATGCGCATCTTCGCCGAGATCGTCGATGCGCCAATGCTGTCGATCGAAGCGCTCACGCTGCGGGCGGGGACGCTAGCTGCGGCCGGCGCCGATGTCATCGATCTTGGCTGCCTGCCTGAAACGCCATTTCCGTTGCTGTCGGAGGCTGTGCGCGAGCTCAAGGCACAAGGATTTCAGGTCAGCGTCGATTCGGCCAGCGCGGACGAACTGTCGATCGGTGCACGCGCCGGTGCGGACTATCTTCTCAGCCTCGACGAGAACACGCTGCCGTTAGTGTTCGGCCATGGGGCTACGGCAGTGTTGATCCCGTCCGCCCCCGGCGATCTGGATTCGCTTGGCCGCGCTATCGATGCGGCGCAAAGGGCTGGCATTTCCTTTATCGCCGATCCCGTGTTGGATCCGATCCACTTCGGCTTCGCCCAATCGCTCGGCCGCTTCATCGAGGCGCGCCGCCGCTGGCCGAAGATCGAATTGCTGATGGGCACCGGCAATCTCACCGAACTTACCGACGCCGACAGTTCTGGCGTTACGGCCGTTCTAACGGGGCTCTGCTCGGAACTCGGGATTCGAAACGTGCTAGCCGTACATGTCAGCCCTCACACGGTGCGGACGATCGAGGAGCACGACATTGCCCGTCGCATCATGTTCGCCGCCCGCAATGACGGTGCACTGCCGCGTAGCTATCACCCAGGCTTGCTGCAGATCCACGATCGCAAGCCCTTCACGGCCTCGACCGATGATATCGCTGGATTGGCGGCCGAGGTGCGCGACGCCAACTACCGTATCGCGGCAGCGGAGGACGGCATTCATATTTTCAACGGCAAAGGGCACGCGGTTGCCACGGATGCGTTCGAATTCTTCGCCGGACTTGGCGTGGAGACCGATGGTGCGCATGCTTTCTATCTGGGCGCGGAACTGACGAAGGCCGAGATCGCGTGGCGCCTCGGCAAGCGCTATGTTCAGGACGAGCCGCTCGCATGGGGCGTTGCCGCACCGGCTCCCGAAACCGACCGTACCCGTCTTGCCGAACCGGGCGAAACGCTTCGCGCGAAGAAGGAGGGCTAGGTGCCTTACATTCGCGAGACAATCATCACCACTGTCGACAAGACAGGAAAGGTCCATATCGCGCCGATCGGCATAATCTCCGAAAAAGACGGCTGGGTCATCGCACCGTTTCGTCCCTCGGTTACGCTCGACAATCTGGCGGCGGTGCCGTTCGCCATCGCCAACTACACCGACGACGTGCGCGTCTTCGCTGGATGCCTGACCGGGCGCAAGGACTGGCCGACCGTTCCCGTTGAAAATTTTCTGGTTCCCCGGTTGGCGACTGCGCTGGCGCATTCGGTTCTCGAAGTCGAGAGCGTTGACGATGATGGCGTGCGCCCTCGCCATTTCTGCCGCGTGGTTCGAGAGGAAATGCATGCGCCTTTCACCGGCCTTAACCGTGCCAAGGCGGCTGTTCTGGAACTGGCCATCCTGGTCAGCCGGCTCGGCATGCTACCCCGCGACAAGATCGAGGCCGAGATCGCGTATCTTTCGATCTCTATCGAAAAGACAGCCGGCGCTGACGAAAGGGAAGCCTGGGGTTGGCTGATGCAGCGTGTCAATGATCACCTAGTCGTCAAAGGGTCCAGCAGCGAGGACGCGTGAGCGTGACGCGAGCGCCGCTACGCTGCTTGTGATCGATATCCAGCCAGCAGCGCCACCGCCGATGCTGGTGCAGCGCGGCTGGCCTCGCCGCGAACAGCGTTATGGGCGGGGACGATGTCGGCGAAATCGACAAAGCGACGTTCCATGCGCTCGGCCAGCCGCCTGATCTGCCAGCGGCCCGTTCCGGCGCCGACGATCGGAACATCTTGAGCAAGACCCCAGGCAACCAGGGATGCTGCGTCGTGGATTTTCCGCAATTGCTGCTCGCTGAACCAGCGTGCGACTTCACCCCATTCCGGCGGCGAAAGTTCAGCGGCGTCGCGCCCGACCATGCGCGCCAGTCGCGCGATTGAGCCGTGGACGGTCTTTTCCTTGCCGTCGGCGGAAGGGTGCATGTCGTCCTCCTCATCGAGCACGCCCAGGATCCGGTGCGCGTCGGCGATCGAGGCGAAATACTCGTTCATCAATGGCGTCAGCCTTCGATGGACCGGAGCAGACGAGGCTACACCGAACAGGAATGTCCTGGTGAAACCGGTATAGACCAATTCACCAGTCAGAAGCCGTCCGGCATCGGTGTAGCCCTCATTGACGACGGCGCCGTCCTTTATGGCGATAATGTCGGTGGTGGTGGAGCCCATATCGACAAACAGGGCATCGCCGGCCAGTTTTGCCACCAAAGAGGCTGTCGCGTGCCAGTTGGCGGAGGCGACATCAGTGCTCAGCCGCGCTGCCTGCTCGACCTCGACAAAGCCGGATGATCCGGCATAGATCAGCTTTTCGCCTGTGGGAAAACGATTGGAAATCTGACCCAGCAGCGTCGTCACGCCGATATCGCGGGACGCAAAGATGTCCGATAGTTCGCCCGTCATGGTGAACGCGTTGAGATCGGCTTCCGCATAGATCGGGGCTGTTTCGTCGAGGGCCGAGGTCAGGCTATGCAACCCTTGCCAAAGCGGCGTGGCGATCGTTACCGCGCCGACGATGCGGCCGCCTTGCGCGCGCGTCACCTTCAGATGCGCGCCGCCAATGTCGAAGCCCGCAATGATGCTCTTTCTTTTTTCCACACTTCAAGCTTTCATGACAGCAGTTGGTTGGCGAGAAAAGCGTTGCGCATCATTCCGGTTCTCGACTTGAAAGGCGGCGAGGTGGTTCGCGCCCAGCAAGGAAAACGCGATCGCTACCGGCCGATCATTACGCCGCTCAGCCGAAGTTCCGATGTCCTCGCCGTCGCCGAAGGGTTGCGCACGCTTCATCCCTTTTCGACCTTCTACATCGCCGATCTGGATGCCATTGGAGGCGGTACTCCAAACAGCGACGCACTTGCCCGGCTGAGGGCGATGACGCAGCCGCCTGAGCTCTGGGTCGATGCCGGCGTAGCAGACAGGAAAACGCTTCTGGCGGCGCTCGCTGAACATTCGGTTTACCCGGTGTTGGGCTCCGAATCGCAGCAGGACGATGTGCTGCTCCGGCATTTTCGCGATCATCCCGATCTCATCCTGTCCCTTGACTTCCTTGGCGATGATTTTTGCGGACCGCGTTCTCTTCTCGCTGAGCCCGAGCTTTGGCCGCAAAAGGTGATCGTCATGACGCTGGCCAAAGTCGGTGCGGCCGCCGGCCCGGACTTCAGGCGGCTGGAGGAGGTCAAGGCCAAGGCGGGAAGTCGCGCGGTCATCGCGGCCGGCGGCGTCCGCGATGACAACGATATCCACGCATTGTCAGCGATGGGCATCGCCGCAGCGCTGGTCGCAACCTCACTGCACAACGCCACGCTCACACCTAGTCACCTGGCGTCGCTCGGCGCCTGATCACAGTTGCTCCTCACCCCCGAAAGGCGGGCGCCCTTCGGGAGTGTCGCTTCAAAAGCCCAGAACCCTTTTCAGCCGGCGCAACAGACCATCCGTTTCGGAAGATGGCTTTTCCTGTGCGGGGCTGTCTCTTGTCTAGGCCGCGAACGGATGCTTGACGTTGTCGCGCTGAGCGGTGGCTTCGGCGGCGGTCGGGGTTCCTGCGATAGCGCGCTGGATGGCCTCCTTTGTCGCCTCGTAGTTGTATTTCTGGATCTTGGCGTCGTCGGCCGCGTCCCAATGGATGAATACGCCAACGCAAATGAACACGTCGTCCGCTTCGTTTGCCGGAATTGTCCCGTCCGCGACGCTGTCCTGCACTGCCTTTGCAACGGCGTGCTGCGCCGGGCCGAACATCTGTACAGCCTGCTTGGCGCCCTTGATCGTGACCTTGTTGAACATCACCGTATTGGGCTTGCATTGAAGATTGGGCGCGATCACCGCCAAAAGCGAGGTAAAACCGTCCTTGTTGTTGGTAAGCGCGTTGCAAAATGCCGTTTCGACTGCGCTCCCTCGCGGCCCGATGAGCAGGTCGACATGCGCGACTTCGTTGCCGTCCCCGACCAGCGATTCACCGACCATTACCTTCGAGATTTTTGCCATGCCAATTTCCTCCAAGACACAATTATGATGTCCACGGACGCTGCAACCGAGCAGGCGCTCGATGGACAGCTATCCTTGTTGGCAGCGCCCGGATTGCCCGGACCGGTTGGCTAGATAGCCGCGGAAGCACAGCTCCCGCTTTTGGAAGTCAAGCACCAACGCCGCGATTATGCAAGCGAGTGCCTAGAGTGTGGACTAAAAGAGTAGCCACGGTCAGATCGGCCGAGGTGCCGGGGTTTACTTTGTCCGCCTTCAGCCGGCGGTCGAACTCCATGAGCAGGCGAATGCGTGAGGGCTCGTCGCCGTTGGCATGGAGCGTCGCCTGAACGGAAAGAGCGTCCTGTCGCGCCTGATTTGCGACTTCAATTCCGTGATTGCGCACCACGTGACTGTCGGGGAAGCCTGCGAGAAACGCCATATAGGCGAACACGGTCGGCCACATGCCGCTTTCTCCGCGAGCTAGCGCCCCTACCAGCGCGGCCAGCCCTACCCCGAACACGTCGCCGAAACAGGTGTCATACTGGCGGGCGATCATATCGCGGTCGGCAGCCTCCCGCATTGCTTCCAAGAGATGAACCTTCGGCTCCTGCCGCACATCATTCGCGGCATCTCCCAGGCCGCCTGGCGCTGCCATGGCGATCGCCTCGAACACTGCCCTGGTATCGTCCATGCTCAACGCGCGCAGCAGCGAGTCGAGATTGTCCTGCAAGCTGCCACTCCTCATTTCGGCGGCGCCTATCAGAGGCCCCGCCAGGAGGACGATGCCGAGATTGGTGTTGGTTGCTACCGCCAGGCGTGTCGCACGCACCGCCTCCAGCATGCGCTGCCCGACCGAGAGGCGAGGATCGGTCAGCGGCTCGGACGAAACCTCGGCACTCATCATGAACTGGGCGGCGGACATGCCGTGTCCGTCGGCGAACAGGTGGACGTTGCCCGGCTTCAGAGCTTCGATCTCCATCCGGCAGGCATCCTTGTAGCTAGCCCGGAGGCGTTCACGCGATAACGCCATCCTGCCGCTCCGTTACGAATTCGCCGGCGCGGTGAAACGGAAGGGCCGCGGCGCGGCGGTCGCTTCGGTGCGGTCGGCCAGGAATTTCAGCAGGGCATCGGCGATCGCTTCGGCGATGTTCACAGCGACCACCGATTGCAGTCCTGACCAGGCGGGCATGCTGTTCACCTCGAGTACGAACAAGCTGCCATCGTCGGCTCGCACGATGTCCACGCCGGCGAAATCCGCGCCGACGGCGGCTGACGCGGCGACAGCCAGCGATGCCAGCTCAGCCTTGCCAGGTCCCGAAACCGGCTCCGGCACGCCACCCCGGTTGACGTTCGTGATCCAGTCGTCGCTGCTGCGGCTCATCATCGCGACTGTTTCGCCGGCGCAGACAAAAACGCGGAAATCCCGGAAGGGCGGGCCGGCGCGCGACACATAGTGCTGGAGATAGTAGACGCTGTTCACCTCGTCTGCGGCGGGAAGGTCGGAGAGCGTACGGATCAGCCTTATCCCGCGGCCTTGCGCCCCGAACAATGGTTTCAGCACCAGCGGTCCCTCCCGAAGCTCCTGCGCCGCGATCTCCTTGGCGGCGGCAAGTCCTTCGACGGCGAATGTCGGTGGCGTTGGCAGGCCAGCATTTTTCAAGAGGAAAGTCGTCATCGACTTGTCGACGCAGCGTTCGACCGCCTGCGCCGAATTCCACACGGGAACCGACAGCCGGCTCAGCGCGTGCAGTACCCCGAGGCGCCGGGTGATCGCTTCGAACGATCCTGCGGCGATCGAACGGACGAGCACGGCATCGGGCAGCGCACCGCCGAAACCGGGGATCGAAAGTCCGCCCGGGCTGCCGGTGTCGAACGCGATCGCCGCCAGCGGCACGGTTGCAACAATAGCGCCCCGTCGACCAAGCCTTGCCGCGAGGCCACTTGAGCCGGTGTCCGAATTGTCGCTGACGATCAGGATGCGAGGGATCATGTGGTGCCTCGGATGTGGCGGATGACGGACGGGTCTCTTTGTGCCGCCATGCTAACCGAGGCTCCGTTCGAGCATCTTTGGATCACGCCGGCCAGCGCGAAACGTATCGCCGGTTTCGATCGCCGTCACGATCACTTCGGCCGGGCTGAACAACAGTGGATCGATGGCATAGAAATCCCCCTTGAACCGCTTGAAGATCTCGGCAAAGGGTTGACCGTAGTCCCGTGAGGCGCGGCTCGGAAGTTTCTCCGCGAGGTTGCTGGCCTCTTTTGCCGACCCTTTTACGAAGAGCTGGACGCTGCCGCCATAGATGATGGCATCGTTCGTTCTGCCCATGGCGGTCAGGAAATCCGGGTGGGGGGCGGGGATTGGCGCCGCTCCGATGCCGTCGACAACGTTCTCCAGCGGAAATTTGAGATCGTTGGCCTTGTGCAGGGCAACCTCGAGCGCGCGCGCAACGATCTGCAGGCTGCCGGCAAGGCTTTGCGTCGGCGCGTAGAGGAAGGTGAGCTTGTCGGTTGCCAGTCCGGTTGCCTTGCTCACTTTCTCGACGATTGCTGGGGGAGGCGGTTTGGCAGTCTCCAGGATAAGCACGGCGGACGATGCGGTGTCTCGATAGGAAAGCGCGTCGAACAGGGGTTCGACGCGGGCGAGTGCCCGCGCCGGTCCCGATCCCATGGCGAAATAGTCCTGGGCAGACAGGTTCCAGCCCGCATATTGACTGCCTAGGCAGGCCAGTACGGGCTGCGACGAGCGCACCTCGACGGTGAACGGCCATTTCCGCTCCGTGCGGTCCATGAACACCGAAACGCTGCCGAGACCGCCCATCGCCGCCTCCGCCATGCGCAGCCCGGCCTCGACGCTGCCGGGCGCCTTGGCGCCGACATCGATAAGGAGCTCGCCCAAGATTCCCTTGGAAGCGGCGATCCGCAGCCGTTCGGCGTCGCTGATCATGCCGTCAGCGATGCGCTGTGCATTGTCGTTCAGGAATGCCGAACCGTCTTTCATGTCCGGTCTCCTTCCCATTGGAGTTGCAACCGGCGGGCTTGCCCCTTGATGAGCCGCCTGGTCAAATCGGCGTTCGGACCGCGCGCGAAGACGGTGCAGACGGGGTCGCCGGCAATCAGAGGGGTGCCGGGCGACTGATGGTCAGCGGTCCATTCGGGCCACGCAATCGACGGAAACCGCGCGATTGGCGTCGCGGCGTAGGTCACCATTGAAGCCATCGAATCGACGAAGCGTGGCAAACGGTAAGTTCCGCCGGTTGCAGCTCGCAGATGTGCTTCGATCAGCGGCGCGTCGGCCTCGTCAAAAATGTCCAGCGTGGCGCCTGGCCGCGGATTGATCTCGATGAGCTTGTAGCCATCCGATCCGCGAATGAGATCGGCGCTGCACAATCCAACCAGGCCGGCACGGCGCGTCAGGGCTGAAAGCCAGCCGCCGATGACCGCCGCCTGCCTGCGGTCGAAGCGTCTCAGCCGCACGGCCCCGCCATAGCGGTAGGGCGCCGTGGAGACGGGGGAAGTCCATTGTTGGCTGAAGCCGACGATGCGCGCGGCCTGGCCGTCGCCGACGAAGAGGGCCGAGACGCTGCGTCCGGCGACGAAACGCTGGAAATAGCGGCCGGTGGTCTGGCTTTCTCCGGCCGCCTGTCTGATATGCCCACCCCCGGCGCCGCCCACGGTCTTGGCCACCCAGCTGTCTGGCTCAGGCGGTCGATCCCACCGGAATTCCGGATGTGGGATGCCGAGTTCGGCACAATCCGCGGCCAGCAATTGCGGGTCCTTGATCCTGCTGATCGCCGCGCCGCGATTGCCGGCAAGCGGAAAATGGCGAGCGACGGCGTCGACAGTCTCCGTCATCCGCTCAAAACCCGAGCCCAGGACGACGGCGACCGGCTGGTCTTCGCCGACCAGGTCCCGAAGCGTCTCGATGATGCGCTCGCCGTCGATGCCGTCCTGTAGGTTACCCGGCAGCTTGGTCGTTCGTTCTGCCAGCGCAACCGTATCGGTATCGCAGAAGAAATCAGCGACCAACGGACGGTAGCCCGCACGCCGCGCAGCCATGGCCAATGCCCGGCCTGAAATCGCCGCGATCAGCAGAGATCTGGCGCTATTTGGCAATCTCGCGTGCAAGGGAAAACGCTTCCTGGAAATCGAGCGCGATCGTTTTTTCGGATTCGATCATTCTTTTGAAAAGGCCAGACTCGACCTTATATTTGACGTTGCCGATGGCAAGCGGGCCAATCCCGACGACCTTTGCCGCTTCTAGCGGGTCGCCATTGGCATTGACGGCCAATCCTTCGATGCCTGCGGGCGGGACCGCGTTGACGTCGGCGGCGATAAGCAAGCCGCTTCCTCTCAACTGGGCCTTTGAAACCACCTGGACGCCGGCTTTCGCACAAGCCAATATGACCTCACTTGCTTCGACCAGATCGGCTTTCCGGGCATCGCTCGATCCGTCAGCCGCATCGACACCGATCTTGAATCGGCTTTTGATCTCGGCAGCGATCTGTTTCACCCTTTCGATGCCGTCATGGCCGACAAGCGTGACGCGGGCGCCCTCCCTTGCCGCGATGACGGCGGTGCAGAAGCCAACCACGCCGGTGGCGCCGAAAACAGCCACCCTCGTGTCCTTCAGCCCGCGCTCGAATTTCTTCTCCAACGCTTTTTCGACCTTGGCCACCATCGCCGCGGCCGTGGTGAACGAGCCGGCCGGGTCGGCAAATACCGAAACCTGGAAAGGCGGCACCATCGCCTTCTTCGCGGCATCGAACATGTCGAGCGCCAACGAAGCATCCTTCCCGGCGATAAAGATGCCGGTATCGACACCCGCATCCGGCGGGCGCGAAAAGATCGCGTCCTGAACCAGGCCTGTCACCTCACCAAGGTCGACATCGACATAGGGGACCACGCTGTCGAAGCCAGCGTCGAGCGCCATGTTCACGTCGAACGGGCTCATGTGCTTCAACGGCGTCAGCATATGCAGGATATGTTTGCGGGCCATTTCTCGCCTTTCTGCTTGGAATCTGAAGCGTCAGCTGCCGACGAGACCGAGTCCGGTCGAACTGATCTTCGCGCCGGAGTTCCTGCCCTTGACGATCTTGATCTGGAGGCCGTCTTCAACGGCTGTCTTCTGAACCGCGCCGACGAATTTGAGCGCGGCGTCATGCGACGGCGCGAAGGCAAACCCTGTGGGTCCCCAGGAACTCTGGCCGATCCCGACGGCGCCCGCTTTATTGAGACGGTGAGCGACCATCTCGACCCGCTTTGAGGTGAACACACCGCCCTGCGCCGGAGCGAAATGGCTGCCAATCAGCATCTGTATCGCGGTGACGGCAGCGCCGAATGCCGCAAGATCGCGCTCGACCAAGGCCGGCATGATACCCATCAGTACCCTCCGGCAGATCTCGCCGCTGCCCGCCGTCGGGAAGGGTGGCAGTGAACGGAACGCCGCGACCTCTGCCTCGCCATGCAGTCCATGCCCGGCATGGTCGAGGATGAGGATGACGCGCCATTCTTCGGGAAACGGCAGCCGCGCCACGACCGGAGGCGGTCCGCCACGCTCGTCCTTGCCCGCGTCGACAATCACGCCGCCGTCTTCGAAACTTGCGATGCCGATTCCAGATCGGCCGCCTCGTTCGAGCAGGGTCGCGTCGCCGGCGACATCGAGAGGCAGGTTGTGGAGCGTTCGCAATGCAGAGGCGACGGCAAGGGCGATCTGCGTGCCGGACCCAAGGCCGGCGTGACTCGGGATCGACTGTTCGATCACCAAATGGTGCTGGCCGCGAATGCCGAGATGCCTGCAGAGCGTCGACAAGTGCTCACCGGCGCGAACGCTCTCGGAACCTTCGACTATGGTCTCGCCGGACCGCGACAGGGTGACAACGGTTTCGGGTTCACTCAACGGAAGCCCAACGCTGCCAAAGCGACGTCCGGCATCGCCATTGAGATCGAGGAAGCCAAGGTGAAGGCGAGCGGGCACTCGTACGGTAACAAAATTCGACATCTGCCCCCCGATGGGTGCATCATGGATGCATCATGGAAGTTTAGGTGCCCGACACGATGATAACTGTTTTCGTCGAGGGAGCAAGCCAAAGAGAGTGCATTCATGTTTCTGCTTGGCCTGTCGTGTTGACGGACCGAGCAATTCGGGGAGGTCGAGATGAGCGAAACGGTCAAGGAGAAGGTCTATTCGGATGCCGAGATTGCCGACCGGCTTGAGAAAGAGCTGCCGAAATGGCGCTACGAAAACGGCTGGATCCGGCGCAAATACAAGACCCACAGCTGGAAGTCGACGCTGATGGTCATCAACGCGGTTGGCCATCTCGCCGAGGCGGCGTGGCACCATCCCGATATCACCGCTTCCTATGCCTGGGTCGAGGTACGCCTGATGAATCACGCGGCGAAGGGTATCACCGAGAAGGACTTCGAGTTGGCGAGAAAGATCGAGGACGTTGTCCAGTGGCAGCCGGCCAAGGAAGGCGGAGCGCTGGAGGGAACTCCGGCGACCGATCAACGCTTCGCTTACATCAAATATGATTAAGCGCGGTCGGAGTTTGTTGATAGCGTATGAAAACATTCGTTAATCTGCTGGCAAGCGGGGTTCACGGCCAATCCAGTTTCGTCTAGGATCGGGCCGGCACCAGAAAGTAGTGTAGCGAATGGCGGTTGCTTGGATAGGCAACCGGGAAGCGCTGGTCGAGCGCGCGGCTGCGCATGCCGCGTCGCTGTTATCGTCAAGCCGGTGCCCGGTTTTCAGCTTTGATACGGACATACACGGCACGAGGGCGGCGATCGCGCTGGCCGAGCGGCTTGGCGCGGCATACGATCACACCGACGGCGCGGCACTTGCCCGAGAGACCCTGCTTTTTACCGACAGGGGCGCGATGACCGTCGCCCCTGGGGAGACGCGCCGGCGTGCCGATATCGTGGTGATCGTGGGCGAACTCGCACAAATCCATCATGATCTTGTTGCCGAACTCGCTGGCACGGTTCCCGATCTCTCGACCAGGCCCGATCTCTCGACCGGGATTGAGCGCGAGTTCTTCCTGGTGGGATCGAACGGGGTGTCCGCGCCGCCGTTGAAAAACGGGCGCAAGGCAACGCTCCTTTCCTGTGGCCAGGCTAGCCTCGGCGCCACGCTGGCGGCGCTGAGGGCGCAGTACAAGGGGCGGCAAACATCGCGACCGGTGTCGAACTTCAACGATTTCGCCAAGGCTCTGGCGGCTGCGCACTTTCCCGTGTTCCTGTTTTCAGGCCACGCCACCGATGGGTTGGCGTTGGAGATGCTGCAGGGGCTGATCGCCGATCTCAATCGCAAATCACGTGCATCTGGTCTTCATCTGCCCGCGAGCGAAAACGGGTGGGGAAGCGTGCTCGCCTCGACCTGGATGACAGGTTTTCCATTGCGCACGGGCTTTGCGCGGGGCTTCCCGGAATTCGATCCCTGGCGTTACGATGTGGCGCGCATGATCGCCGCCGGCGAAGCCGACCTGCACCTGCGGATCTCCGCCACGGTTGCCCAACTCCCGAGAAAAAGAGGACGCATGGCACTGATTGCGCTGGCTAAAACGGAAGAGCCGGTCACAGGCGCCGCGGTCACCATCGCCATTGGCGAAGCTGGAGTCGATCACGATGCGGTTGTCTATTCCAGCCGTACCGGCTCGCTGAAGTCGACTGATACCCGCGCTGCTTCGAAATTGCCCTCCGCCGCGACGATCATTCGCCTGGTCGCCAGTCGGGTTTTCGCCGAGGCATTGCCATGCTGACGAAAATTGCCAACGGCGACATCGTCGACCCCGTCAACAGCCGTCTCGGCAAGGGCGACCTGTGGATCAAGGACGGCAAGATCGTCGCGGCGCCGGCTGAGGGGGTGGCCGACCGGACCATCGAAGCCGCCGGCTGCATCGTGATGGCGGGCGCCATCGACATCCACTCCCACATTGGCGGCGGTAACGTGAATACCGCGCGGCTTCTCTTGCCCGAACAGCATGCCGCCCATCGGGCCCGACCGGCGACCACGCCGCTCTCCAATGCCGGCTGGTCGACCTTCCAGACCGGCTGTCTCTACGCCAAGATGGGCTTCACGACGGTCGTCGAACCGGCGATGTCGCCGGGATCTGCACTCCACACCCATCTCGAGCTGGCCGACATCCCGATCATCGACAAGGCGACGCTCGCCATTCTCGGCAACGACGACTTCCTGCTGTCAATGATCCGTGACGCCGCCACACCTCAAATGATCGAGGACTATGTCGCCTGGACGGTCGCCTCGACGCGAGCGCTCGGGGTCAAGGTGATCAACGCCGGTGCAGCGGCCGCCTTCAAGGAAAACGCACGCACGTTCGCGCTGGACGATGTGGTGCCTTCCTACGGCGTCAGCTCGCGCAACATCGTCAAGACGCTGCAGGCCGCCGTCGACAATCTTGGCCTGCCGCATCCTTTGCATGTCCATTGCAACAATCTGGGCATTCCCGGATCTGCGGACACGGCGGCCGCGACGATTGCGGCGGCGGATGGGCAGCCGCTGCACCTTGCCCACCTCCAGTTCTATGGCTATGGCACGGAAGGAAAGCGAAGATTTTCCTCCGCTGCCGCGCGGCTTGCCGAACTGGTCAACACGACGCCGGAAGTCACCATCGATATCGGTCAGGTGATGTTCGGTCAGACGGTCACGGTCTCCTCCGACGTCATGCGGCAGTTCTCGGCGCGGGGCAGCGCACATCCGAAAAAGACCGTCATTCATGACGGGGATGGCAATGGCGGCGGCATCGTGCCCTACAGCTATGGCAAGGACTTTTATGGCACGATGCAGTGGGCGATCGGGCTCGAGCTTTTTCTCCTGATCGACGATCCCTGGCGTGTGTTCTTCACCACCGATCACCCCAACGGTGCACCCTTTACCGCTTATCCGGCTCTGTTCGAGCTGCTGATGAGGCGGGAAGCACGCACCGAAATGGCCGCTGGACTTTCACGATCCGCCTTAGCGCACTCTACCCTGTCCGCAATCGATCGCGAATACACGTTCGAGGAAATAGCCATCATGACGCGCGCAGCGCCGGCCACGCTGCTTGGGTTGACGGATCGAGGCCATCTCGGCGCCGGCGCGATAGCCGATATTGCTGTCTATCGCAGGAACGAAAGTATCGCGAAAATGCTCGGACAGGCGGCATATGTTTTCAAGGATGGCGATCTCGTCGTGCAGGACGGGGAGATCATCCATTACCGCTGGGGCAAGGCCCTCAGGCTTAATCCACCTGTGGACAAGGCGATGGTGCGGCGTCTGGAGGACTATCACCAGCAGCGCTACGGCCTGTCCTTAGATTGGTTCAATTTCCCGGATTCCGCGATTGCGCGTGAACAGCCATTCGGCGAGGTGCCATGCCGAACGTGAGCGTAAATGGCGTAACGATCGACGATACTTTTGCCGAAGCCTTTGGGATGCGGGCAACCGCCATCATCATCACCGCGCCGAACCGGAAATGGGCACGGCAGGCGGCGATCACGATGACCGGCTTCGCCACCTCGGTAATCGGTTGCGGCTGCGAAGCGGCAATCGATGCCGACCTGCCGCCGTCAGCCACCCCGGATGGCCGGCCCGGCTGCCGCGTGATGATCTTCGCGATGGGAACCGATGAATTGCAGAAGCAACTGCTCAATCGCGTCGGGCAGTGTGTTTTGACTTCGCCGGGCTCCGCCTGCTTTGCCGGGCTGGAGGGCAGCGCTAAGCTCAAGCTCGGTTCGGCACTGCGTTATTTCGGCGACGGCTGGCAAATCTCCAAGAAGATCGGCGACAGGCATTTCTGGCGCATTCCCGTCATGGATGGTGAATTCCTCTGCGAGGCAACAACCGGACTGACGAAGGAAGCCGTCGGCGGCGGCAATTTCTTTGTCATGGCCGAAAGCAGCGCCAACGCATTGGTCGCGGCCGAGGCCGCGGTCGCCGCGATCGGAATGGTGCCCGGTGCCATCGTGCCGTTCCCGGGCGGCATCGCCCGTTCGGGTTCCAAGATAGGTGGCAAATACAAGGGCATGATCGCCTCGGCCAACGAAGCCTACGCGCCGACACTGCGCGGTGTGGTTGCGAGTGAGCTCGGCCCCGACATCAACGCCGTCCTGGAAATCGTCATTGATGGTGAGACCAATGATGCCGTTGCCGCGGCGATGAAGGCCGGCATCAAGGCCGTCATCCAGATCGGACCGAAGAAAGGCGCGGTTCGCATCGGCGCCGGCAATTACGGCGGCAAGCTCGGTAAGTTCATCTATTCGCTGAAGGATATGTTGCCATGAAGGCGCTGACCTTCACTCTTGTTGCCGAACCGCCTGAGCGCCTCGACCTGTCGCCGCTGACGCCGGAGCGGCTTGCTGGGAGCGAAAGACGGGATATCGAAAAAATCCGGATCGGCATGTCGAAGCACGGATCGAAGGTGGGCGACATTTTTCGCCTCGCCGGCAGCGATCCGCTAAGCATCGTGTTCGAAGGAGGAAGCGCGCGCCTCGACCGGGTGGCGCAAGGCATGGGAGGTGGATCGGTTCGCGTGATCGGCAATACTGGCGCGCAGGCCGGGCGCGCCATGCGCAGCGGCAAGCTGACGATCGAAGGCAATGCGGGGCCGCACGCCGGCTCTGGCATGCGCGGCGGCAGGCTGGAGATAATAGGCAATGCCGGCGATCACCTTGGTGCGCCGCTCGTCGGCGAACTGGCCGGCATGAATGGCGGCGTGCTGATCGTCAGGGGCAGGGCGGGCGCCTTCGCCGCGGACCGGATGCGGCGCGGTCTGATCTCGGTGCTGAAAGGCTCGGGCGACTATGCCGGCAGCCGCATGATCGCGGGCACGCTGGTGGTAGCCGGTGGCATCGGTGAAATGCCCGGCTACCTGATGCGTCGCGGTTCGATCCTTCTTGATCGCGCGCCAGGACATCTGTCGCCGAGCTTCGTCGAGTGTGGCGCGCCCGAGAGCGTTTTTGCCACCGTCATCGATCGCCATCTGATCGCCGAAGGCATTTTGAAACGGCCGCTGCTGGGGAGCGCACCACATAAATATGGCGGCGACAACGCGGTGCTTGGAATGGGCGAGGTTCTCTTTCCGCGCCGATGAGGTTTCCGGCAACGAGATCGATCAAGTCCTTGTGCCTGTCGAGCGGCCCTGCTCGCTGAGCTTTAGGAATGTGTCCAAACGTCGATTTGCCGCCAGTTATTGGCTTCGCCAAGGTTAAAGCGGCCTACTGGAGACCTGTAGGGCGCGTTTCGGCGGATGCGCGGGCGGATAATTGCGCTTCCGCTGAGCGAAACATGTCCTCGAATCCAAGCTCGGTTTCAAACACGGTGCTTCCCAGGCTGATCGCCAGAACGTCCTCGGTCCCCTTGGGCGCGAAATAGACCCGCGCGACGCTTGCCCGAATGCGCTCGCCAATTTCTGCGGCCTCCGCTTCGGTCGTACCTGGAAGAAAGACTCCGAACATCGATGTTCCTATGCGACCTACCATATCCTCCTTGCGGACCGAAGACTGAATGGCCGATGCGACGAGCCGCAAGGCCTCATCGCCCCAATCTGGGCCGAAGCGAAGATTTATGGAGCGAAGGTGTTCGGCATGAATCACCAGGAAGGCGCCCGAGCGCGGCCCTGGCGCTGACGGCCTGGCCGCGCGCCGCTCGACCATCGAGGTGAAAACCGGGCCGTTCAGGCAGCCTGTCACCCTGTCATAGGTTTCGGCCCTGTTGAACTCCCGCCGGTAGCCGCGGATCTGGGCCTGCTTCAAGCCGATCAATACGAAAAGCGGCAGACCGATGATCAGAGGCAGCAGCACCGCAGTGACCATGCTGCGCCCGAACGGCGTCAAGACCTCGCTGAACAACAGCAAGTAATTGAGGCCCACGGAGAGGGCAAGGCTGCCAACGGTCCCCAGGAAGGCGAGCCACGCGACACCCTTCCATACCGGCTCGGTGGCGGTCATTTCGGCTTGTGCCATTACCAATCTCCTGTCAGATCGGCGAGCATAGCGCCGGCATGCGCAATTTCAGTTGCGGCAAACCATACAATTTGATCGATGTGCGAATCGTGAATCGATTTCGCCTATCGCGGCGGGCCGAAAACTCCCACCTCCGCGTCCTCGGCGACTGCTTGCGCCTTGCCATAGATGCCGGTGGGCAGCGCGATCGCCCAGCCGTTGGACACAAGCCAGGCGCCGACATCCTGCTTGCCAAGGCTACACGGCGCGGCAATGGCAAAACGTTCGATCTCCGGCGGCATGAAGCACTTCAGCGCGCGCCCACGCAGCCAGGAGTTGAAGGCGGCGCGTGCGCGCTGGCCGCAGGACCAAGCGACATCGTGAAACGAGCAGGTGGCTTCCGGTTCTATGCTGGCCACACCACTGACGGCCACTTTGCGTCCCATGGATTCGAAAGTCGCCGATGACGTTGCCATTGGCCGGAAGAGCAGGGTTTCGCGCCAGTCATCTGGCATGGGCGCTTTAGGGGGCACGGCGAGGCCGAGGTCGCCGAGCGGCGGCCGGGCTTCGATCCGCTCGATCTCGGGCAGGTCAATCGACGGCAGCGCGACAATGCCCTCGGCAACCCTGCGCGCTTCTCGCCATCTTCCGTCGAGAACAGTCGTCTGCGACCGGGCTGGTTGCCCGGCATTCTCGACACGAGTCCCAAGGGCAGGCCTGTCGGTCGCAAGCAAGGCTCCGGCATGCATGATCAGGGCAATCCCGAACAGCAGCTCGAGGCCTCCGACCGTAATGACCAGGCGGGCCAGCACAGCGTTCGTTACCGGACGGTCAGAACCCCGAGGTCGATTTGGCAACCAGTTTGAGCGCACCCTTTTCTATCCGATAGAATGGCATCGATCTTTGGCTGGATCCATCGGCGCGAAAGCGGAACAGGCCGGTCGATCCGCGAAATCCACTCGGATTTTCGAGCACCTGTTTGCTGAAACCGTCAGGTCCGACCGCGCTGGCAATTCCTGCAGTCAGCGCAACCATATCATAAGCGTAGGCTACGTTGACGTCGGCGGGATAATTGTATGTCGTCCTGAAGCGATCGGCGATCGGCCCGGTTTCGCCCGGATCGAGCGTTGCGATATAGGCTCCCTCGAACGATGGTTCCATGGGATGCTCCAGCCAACGGCTGGTTCCGACGACGGAGGTCGCCTTGCCCGCAATGCCCTTTGATTTGAGGGCGGCAAGGATAGGCGAGGGGCTGGCATCGCCGCTGGCAATGATGACAGCGTCGGGAGTGTCCACGAGCGAGGCCATTTCGTCGACCGCCTTGGCGGCGCCCTCGCCGGCCGAATATGGAACGGTGACGGCGAGCGTCGCGCCATAGATGCTGAGACTGTTGGCGACCCGCTTCTCGACCGTGCTGGCGTTCGAGCCACCCGCGACAAACAGTACGAATTTTTTTCCGCCTTTCGCGGCGATGCCCGCGGCGCCCGCCGCCGCACTGTCCGCTTCGCTGAGGCGCACGGCATAAACACCGGCGCCGCCCGCGAAATTGTCGGCAAGCGCCAGCACGGGCGGCCGCTTCGATCCCGACAATGTGGCGATATGCTGGGCTGCCGGCAGTTCGGTCGGCCCGATGACGACTTTCGTGCCGGTCGTCAGGGCTTGCAGCGCCAATTTGCCGGCCTGTGCGTTGTCGCCCTTGGTGTCCTCCACGGTCAGCGTAAGCAATCCATTGCCGATATCGGTCATCGCGAGCTTGGCGCCATCGAGCATCTTGCGGCCATTTTGCCCCGCCGATCCCGGGGCGGATAACGGCAGCAGCATGGTAATTTTCGTCGAACCGGTACCCAGCGACTGGGTTGCCTCGACCCGGCCGGCGGCCGCGGCGCCGTCCTGCCCGGCAGGCGCGGCAATCGCCGCCGGATCGAGCGCTTCGGTAACGCCCCCCTTCGACTGGCAGCCCGACAATACCGCAGCGAGCGCGAAGGCGGTTGCCCAAATCTTCAGCCCACGGACCCGTCGGCCAGCTTCCATGATTGTCCCACCCTGTTCACCGCCGGTTTATTATTCCCGGTCTGGTCTCCGACGCATGTTACGGCGAACTGGTCGTGCCGTCCTGTTTTTCTTCAGCCGCCGAAGAGCCGAGCCCTCAGCGCCCCGATCCGTCGCGCTTGCCCTGAGAAGGTATCGCGGTCCGACGAAAACGCGGAAACGCCGAACGTCGCCATCGGCAACGGCGCGGTCGGCTGATAGCTCGCGAACGCCTTGAATGTCTGTCGCATGCCACACTGCGGTTGCGTCACAATGGATCGGCTGCGCCGAGCCGGACGACGTTGTGCCATGGGAGGCTGCTCCAGCCGGTCGGCGCAAGCCAGCGTGACGACTTGGCCAATGCCGGCCACGGCGATCGCCTTCAGGAGTTGATCCGTCCGCTGCCATGGTGGCCAACAGGCGCAGGTTGCCTATCCGGTCAGTGCATGTACTCGACCATGCGATCGTGGAAACACTCGCATTTGTTGAGCGTGTCCTCGTCCTTGTAGTTCGTCTTGAGATAGCCGTAAGCCATGCCGCAGGCGACCTTGGCTTCCGAGGCCCAGACGAAAACCGGCCGGGACGAATTGATCCACTCCGAGCTGTTGGCGACGGCGACCGACTCGTCCATCAGCTTCACCACCTGATCCCTGAGATCGACGATGTTGTCGTTCAGCACCAGGTTGGAGGTGCCGACGACACCGCAATAATCGCCCGTGGGTCCTTCGATGATGTCGGCGGCATTGAGGCCCGTCGACAAGATCGACAGCAGCCCGGCCCCGAAAGCCACCCGCAAGATTCTGTTCATGTTGCTTACCCCGTTCCTTTCGCCCCTTAGGCTACGTCCTGCTTGGTACCATGGCTGTCGTCATAGAGTATTTTGACCGCTTCGGCGGCACTGTGGAACGTATAGTTCTCCAGCACCGCCACCGTGTGATAGTTGTCGCCGCCGCCATTGGTGTCGACCTTGACCTCGGCGTTCGCCGCATTGGCGGAGGACTGCGCGATCTCCACGAAGCCGCCGGCTTCGAGATCGGTGACGCCGGCCAGGCCCTTCAGCAATGCCGTAAGATCGATCTGGTCGCCCTTGGCCCCGTCATGGAAGTCGGCGATCAGGTCGGTCACCTCGAGAGAGCCGATGGCGAAGGTCTTCGTGCCGTCGGAGGCGACGGTCGGCTGTGCGGGGGCACCGAGCGAGGTGTCGAGTTCGACCTCGACATAGTTGCCGGTGGTGCCGTCGGCCATCTGGAACGTGCCGTTGCCTGTCACGGTCTGCCCGTCGATTTCGCCCACGGCGGGGCTGGCCGCCGTGCTGATCGAGACGATACCGTTATCCGCGAGGTGCGACAATTCCCCGGCATCGCTGGCGCCGTTGGTATTGGCGTCCTTCCAGATCAGCAGGCTGTCGAAGGCGGCGTCATTGTGATCGATGACGCCGTCATGATTGCCATCGAGCGAGGCGAGTGCCGCCGCCCCGCTGGCGAACTTGCCGCCGCCGAAGCTCGGCGTGAACAGCTCGGTGCCGTCGTCGATCTTGCCGTCATGGTTGAGATCCACCGCCAGCATGCCGTCATGAGATGTGTTCCAGGCGACCTGATCCTTCGCCCCATCGCCATTGATGTCGAACTGGACGCCATGGCTGAGGTCGGAGAAGGCAAAGCCGTCGTGGTTGAGGTCGAGGATGATGGGGTCGGTGACGCTGTTGTAGGCGACGAAGTCAGAGGCCTGCAGGCCTGCCATCTGCGTAGCGGTAACACCATTCAACGTCGCTACAAGAACTCGGCTCCCAGTGTTGCTCCAGTCTGTGTCATGCCAAATCTGTCCGACGCCAAGGGTCGAATTGAAAACAGCCACATAGGTGTTTGTAGCAGCGGCAGTTGCGGCAGCGATTTGAGTTGATGTCTGGCCAGTCGAAGAGGTAATCAGCACCAGCTGATTGTCGTCGGTAGTGTTGATAGCACCGATGCTCGATCGGGCGGTAAAATTGCCATCACTGTTGGTAAGGGGTTGTCCGGTCGCTGTTCCTGAGATGCCGAAGTTGACAGCACCGGGTCCTGTGCCTTCGAGGAAGCCAATCTTGTCGATTCCAGCTTGGAAGTCGGTAATGGTATCCATTCCCGTATTCGTCGCCAGTCGGAACTGATCCGCCCCGCCATTGCCCGTGAGGATGTCGTTGCTGCCGCCGGCGTTGATGGTGTCTGCACCTGCACCGCCGACGATAGTATCAACGCCCGAAGAGCCGATGATCTTGAAGCTCTCTGTCTGGTTGGACAGATCGAGGATCGCCGCAGTTGTCAACGTCACATTTTCCACGTTGACGATCTGCGCGTCAGACGCACTGGTGAAGTTTGCACTGACCCGCAGGGTGTCTGTTCCGCCTTCGCCGTCGATCACATAGTCGCTCTGATCGGCCACGATCATGTCGTTGCCGCCACCAGCCAATATTATGTCGACACCGCCAGCTCCGTCGAAAATATCGCCATTGCCGTCGCCGACAAGGATTTCGTTCGCAGCTGTCCCCGCTATGTCGCCGCCGCCGTTGCGGTTAAAGACTTGCACGCTTGCGGTGTCTGTTCCAGTGCCGTTCGTCGCCGTGTAATCAAAAGTTCCACCATCGGCATTGTTTCCGTCATCGATGCTTATCGTGTTCGACGAATTGTTCACCGTAAGGCCGATGACGTTTGAGACTGCCGAGATGTCGGTTGCCCCTGTATCATTGTGCAGGAAAGCCCATTCAGGCACAGTGAACTGAACGCCGTCGAAATTGGTTCGGACGAAATCGTTGCCAGTTGTAATCTCCACAACGTCAGTGACGTTTACCGTGATCTGCTGCGTGTCCGTGCCGCCGTGGCCATCCGAAACCTGAACGTTGACGACGTAGGAATTGTTGCTGTCGTTGTCTGTCGGCGCCTCGAAGTTTGGTGCCGAGAGGAAGGTGAGCACGCCGGTCGATGCATTGATCGAGAACTTGGCGAAATCCGTGCCTGCGGTGCCGAGGAGCGAATAGGTCAGCGCGTCGCCATTGGCGTCGGTCGCGTTGATGTCAGTCACCGCAGTCGTGTTTTCCGGCACGCTGAGGGTGTAATCGTTGCCACCATTGGGCGCGGTGATGACGGGTGCGGCGTTCGGGATATCCAGAACCGTTATCTGCAGATCCGCTCCGGCCGTGTCGCCGTCGCCATCCACCAGGACATAGTGGAATGTCTCGATCTTGTCCGCATTGACGTTCACCGGTGCGGTGTAGTCGTAGTCGCCCGCATGATGGATACCCTCGTCGGCGAAATAGAATGTCAGCTTGCCACCGGCGCTCGTGGTCACCTCGATCGACTTGCCATCGTTTGCAAGCAGATGCGCGCCGGGTAATGCGCCGGAAAGGCTGATGGCGTTCGTTCCATTGAACGTATAGGTCGTACCGTCGATCGCAATCGACTGGATGTGGCCGCCGTCGGCGCCAAACGCGTCGACGCCAAGGCCATGATCGGCAAGAATGCTGCCCGAGGCGGACGATGGCAGCGCACCCGCCAGCGTCGATGAGAGCTCGGTCGGATCCGTCACCGCTTCGGCAATATCGCCTGGGCGCGAGGCGATCTGCGCCAGGAAATTTGTATTGGCGATATCGCTGAAGCCAAGCGCGAAGACCTGGTTCACATGGCTGCTGGCCAGGAAATTACTCCAGCTGCTCTGCTCGTTCGCATCCAGGCTCGCTCCCGATTGCGGGTCGCCGTCGCTCAGGAAGTAGATGTTGGTGGCGTCTGCCGTGGGATGCGGCAAATTCGCGTAGCGATCGGCACTATTGCTTCTGCCGTCGATCAGGTTGGCGGCGGAGTCATATTGCGTGCCAGCCGAGAGACTATTCGAATTGAACCCGTTTACGGTGTTGATGGCACTCTGGATGTAGTTGCTTTCACCGATCGTGTACTGGCCGACGAGCTCGGCTCCTACTCCGAATGAATAGATCGTGATCTGGTTGAAGATCACTGTCGAACTGCTCAGGAAATTCTGGACCGCCGCCTGCATGAGTGCAAGCCGGGTAGTGAAACCGCCCGCGCCATCCGGATCGCTGTTCATGCTGAGCGAAAGATCGAGCACGAGGATCGCATTGAGCGTCGGCTTGCTGCCTTCGTCTACTTGCACGGTGTCCGGCCTCGCCACCGGCATATCGTCGTCGATCTTGATGCCGACCGTGCCGTTGGCGTGGTCGCCATTGGAGTCGGTGATGGTGTACCCAAGCGAAAGATTGATGTCGTTCTCGCCGCCGCCTTGCGGGTGATCGACCTCCTGCAGCAGCGTGAAGTTATAGGTCGCCGCTGTCTGGTTGACCTCAATCTTGAAGGCGGCGTGGTTGGCTGCGGCCGTCGCGCCGGACGTGTCGGTCGTGCCGTACAAGGTGTGTGAGGCCGTGTCGTAGTAATAGTGGAGCGCGACGCCGTCATGCTTCACTGTGAAAGCGCCGTCCATGACGGTGTCGCCATTGGCAACGTCGAAGCTGAGCGAGCCATGCCCGTCCGGCCCATAGCTGCCAAGCGACATGTTCGCAGGGTTCGAAGTCGTATCGTCGCCCGGGCTGTTGGTGTTGTGGACGCCCGCTGCAAGATCGTCCTCGTCGACCACGATGCTCGACGAGGTGGCGGTCGGCTGACCGGTGCTGTCGAGCCCGACGGTCAGCGTCGCGGTCGAGCTGTCGCCGTCGCCGTCCTTCAGCGTGTAGGTGAACACGTCGCTGCCGGCCAGGCCGGAGACACGGGTATAGACGTAGCTGCCGTCCTCCTGCAGAGCCAGCGTGCCGAACTGGCCGCTGACGACGAAGCCGCCGCCAGCCACATCGGTGTCCGATCCGCCAGCGCCCGTAACGCCGCTGATCTTGGCGCCGTCGGCACCCAGGGTGTCGATACCGGTGCCGTGCAGACCTTCGTTGGTGCCGGCGCCGTCTGTCACATTGCCGAGGATCGAGCTGCCTATGATGCCAGTGCCGAAGGAATCGGTGTCATTGTGGGCCGTTGGGCCATCATCGCGTATCGCGATGTCCAGCGAAGAGGTGGTGCTGCTGCCGTCGGTGTCTGTAACGACAACACCGTAGTTCGCAAACACCTGATCCTCGAGGCCACGGTCACCGGGCGTCGCATCCGCCGTTGTATTCGGATGAGTGACATTGTCGAGCAAGGTGAACTTGTAGGTCACCGTGCCGCCGGTCGCGTCTCCGACAAAGCTTGTCACCTGGAGCAATCCGTAGGCCGGGCCGCCCAAGATGGTCACCGGCGCTCCGGGCGAGGCGGCCTGTAACTCCGCCAAGGTCAGCGCTGTGGTCCCGATCGTCAGCGTGACCAGGCCGTCGGGCGATGTGAAACCGAAGGCGCCGGTGTTGCTTTCCGACGGATCGACATTGGTAGCCGGATTGTTGTCGTTTTCGCCAGATCCCGCAGGTTCGCCGCTACGGATATCCAGGCCCTTTTCATCGACGAACGTATCCCCGCCCGAAGCTTGCAGCGTCAGACCGGTAAGCGTCGTCAAGTAGTTGACGTCGACAGTGGTCGAGCCCGCCGTGACCAGATGCTCGTATTCGCTGCCCCCCGACTGCACCGACGCGATCGAATTGGAAATATTCGCCTGGTCGGTGATCTGGGCGTCCGTGTAGGTGTGGGTCACGGATCCTGTTGTAGCGCCGGTGGCGACTGTCACTGTCTCGCCATTGGCCAGCGTGAAGGTCAGTGGTGCGGTCGGTGCGACCGAACCAGGAGTGCCGGTCAGCGTCACCGTATAAAGGATCGAGCCGCCATTTTCCGAGACCGAGATTGTTGAGGACGTGAGCGTCGCCGTCACCGTGTTTGTGGTGTCGGTGACCTGCGCCGTCGCCGTTGCGGCGCCGACCAGGAGATGCTCGAAATTGCCACCGCTGGTGTTGATGATGGTCGCGGTCCGGCTCGACGCGTCGAGATAGACGTCCTCATCATTGCCTGAGGCAATCGTCAGCGTGCCGGTGGTCTGGCCGTTCGCGATCGTGATGTCGCCCTGGTTGGTTGTGATCGTGGTCACGCCCTGGGAGGCGTTCGACAGTGTTGCCGTGAAGACGTAGTTGGCCACCGCTCCTTCCGACACCGTCGAGGCGCTAAGGTTGACCGTCGTGTCGTTGGTGGTGTCGTTTATCGCAAAGCCGAAGTTGGCGGTCGACGTATCGCCGTCGCCATCCTTTACGGTGAAGGTGCCGGTTGCGGTGCCTCCAGTAAGATAGACGTCGTCGCCTTGCGCGGTGAATGTGTAGCTGCCATTCGCCATGACCGCCATCGTGCCGTGCTCGAAGACGATTGGCTGCGAGTAGCCATCGGCGCCGAACACCAGGGTCTTGCCGTTGATCTGCGTCACCGTCGCACCATCGGCGCCGGCGACGAAGTCCAGCACGCCGGTGACCGTTGTGCCCTCGGCGACGTTTTGCGAGGCACTCACACTTGCCGTCGGCGTGTCGTCATCGACATCGATCGACAGCGTGCCGGTGGCCGTGTCGTGGTCGCCGTCGGTGACGGTGTAGTTGACGCCGAACTGCAGATTGTTCTCGTCGTCGCCGGCAGGGTGCTCGATCGCATGAAGCTGCGTGACCGTGTAGGCGCCGGATGTGGTGTCGGCCAGATGCACCTTCAGCACGTCGACGACGACGCTGTTCTGCACCTGGCTGATGATCAGGTCGGTTCCTGAGTTCGAGGTCACCGAGAACCCGCCCGCAACCGGCAGCGTCGCGCCGGTGAGCAGCGTCGTACCGGCGCCGTCGGCGCCATAGCTGTGACCGAGCGTACCGGATGTGTGGGCTGTGTCGGGAGTGACATCGCCGGTGCCATCGGGATTGCCGCCCAGCCCGTCGTCATCGAGCTGGACCTGTGCATTCATCGCTGCGGCCGGCACGTCGTCCGCGACATTGACCGTAAAGCTCTGGGTGACGGAGTCGCCGTCGCCGTCGACGGCCTTGATGGTGAAGCCGAGCGGCAGCGAGGCGTCGCTGCCGCCGGTGTGGTCGTGGTCAAGCGGCTGCCAGAGGGTGAAGACAAAGGTCGGGGTGCCCACGCCGTTCAGGGTCACCATGAAGACGGGATTGGATACGGTGTCGCCTTGCTTGAAGGCGACGAGTTCCTCATCGACGCCATTGGCGGCAAGACGGACTGTGTACTCCAGCGAAACGCCGCCCGAGGTCAGCTCTTCGGGCGCCATGAGAGTGTTGCCGGGACCGCGCGCGAATTCGAGATGGCTCGATCCCTTGTCGTCCGCATTCCAGTCGATGTTGAGATCGCCGGATGTCGGCTGTACCAGGGGCAGCAGGCTCTCCGACACATTGCCCGTACCCGCGGGGCTGGTGACGACCGGAATGTCGTCGGTGACATGCACGGTGAAGGTGGACGACGTGCTGTCGCCATCCGAATCCGTCGCGGTGAAGTCGAAGGACAGGGCCTTGTCGTTGTGGTCGGCTCCAGCCGGATGGTCGATATTGTCTTGCAGGTTGAACGAATAGTTGCCGTTAGTCTGATCGTTGATCGACACGGTGAAGATGGTGCGGATGACCGAGTTGTGCGTGGCGGTCGCCGTCAGCACGGTGTCGTTGCTGGACAGAGTGTAGGTGATGGCATCGCCATTGGACGTCAGGCCAGCCTGGACGCCGGCCAACGCCGGATTGAAGGTAACCGAGCGGTCGTGAATGCCGCTGTTGGGATTGGCGTCGTCGGCTCCCCACGAGATTCCCAGCGAGCCGGTCGCGGAGGCCGCGTTGAATGCGTTTGTGGAACCCGCTGCGGTGCTTTCCGCCACGGTGGCCTCCGCCGCAGCGATCACTGGCCTGTCATTTTCGACCACAATGTTCAACGTGCCGGCCAGGTTGACGCTGTCGCCGTCGAAGTCGGTCGCCTTGAAGAGCGAGCCGATGTCGATCGCCATCGTCCCGCTGTCGCCGGAATTGAGGCTATGGTCGAGGTGATCGAGCAGCGTCAGCGTAAAGGTGCCGTTGTTGTTGTCCGCAATCGTGAATACGGTGCGACCGTCCGCCGCGACACCATCGACGGCATCGACACCCACAACGAAATGAACCGCCGATCCCCCCGACGACACGCCCGCCTGAGTTCCATTCTTTTCGACGTTGAAGGAGAAAGTCGCGTCGTCATCAGCGCCGATCGAAAGCAGTGGGACGAAGGCCGATGCCCCAAACGTAACCGAGGTTGGCTGGCTGCCGCCTTCCGAATTTCCGCTCGACAGGCCGGTCAGCGTGTCTTCGTAGACGGTCGGAAGATTGGCGCTGCCGTTCAGCGCTACCGGAATGTCGTCCTCGATGCCAATGGTGAAGACGCCGCCGCTGGTGGTGGTGGTCGACGTATAGAGGAAATTTTCGGCGCGGATCTTGTCGCCGCTGTCGAGATCGAAGCGGATCACCAGATGGTCGAACGTGCCCGCCGGGTCGATCGTGACGACTGAGCCGTTGGCCGGCACAGTCATCGTTCCTATCTGGAAACCGGAGCTCCCGGAAACCGGCACGCCGGCGCCATTGTAGGCTTCCCAGGAAATTGTGCCCGAACCGTTGCCGTTGATGGTGAAGCTCACCGCGTCGGTGCCGGGCCGCGAGAAGATGAAGCCCTCATTGTCATGGATATGATTGTCGCCGATGCCGACGCCCTGACCCGAAACGTTGAAGGAATCGCTCCCGGCGCCATTGTTGAAATCGTGAGCCAAGGCTCCATTGAACGTTAGTCCGTCGAACGTAACGCCGCCCACGGTATAGGTGCCGTAATGGCCGGAATGCAGGCTCATGCCTGTTGTGGCTGTCGTGGTCGTCGTCTCGCCGGTGATCGCGATCGTGTCGCCGTCGGCGTCGGTGAACTGGAGCGCATGTGTGAAGTCGAGCACCAGCTTCTGGTTGTCATCGTTGGCGGGGGAGTTCGGCAGGTGGTCGATCTGGTCCAGCAAGGTGAAGGTGTAGGTGCCGTTCGGCTGGACATCGAGGGTGAAGACTTTGCGGTCGCCCGCATCGAGGCCGGGTGTTCCGCTCTCGACATAGCCGGTCAGCACCGTGCCGTCGACGTGGTAGACGATCGCCTCGCCCTTCGATGTCGCCGCCGGCAAGCCAGCGGGGTTCTGGATCAGCGAGAAGGAACCGGGTTCGTCCGCCCCGGCGGAGACCAGCGAGCTCAGCGAACCGGTCGCGACCGTGCCGAGGCCATCTCCGTCGGGATTGCCGACGGAATGACCATTCGAGTTCGCCAGCAAAAGCGCGTCCTCGCCGACATTGCCGGAGACGGTGGCGCTGGTCTGCACCGGAATGTCGTCGAGGACCTGGATCAGGAAGGTCCCGGCGCCAAGGGAGATGGAGTCGCCGTCACCGTCGGTCGCGACGATATACGAGGAAAGATCGATCGGGCTCGTCAGCTGGTTTTCGCCATTGTCTCCGGCCTGGCCGTCCAGCGTGGGATGATCGATCTGATCCTTGAGCGTGAAGACGTAGGAGCCGTCGGCACTCACGGTCAGCCGGAAGACCTCGCGGTCGCCGTCCGAGAATCCGGCGCCGTTTCCTGCCTCGGCATAACCATGCAAGGTGCTCCCATCGGATACGATGAGCACATGCGCGCCCTGCGACGTAAGGCCGGAATCCGCCGGCACGGCCGTCGAGGCAAGATGAAACGCCTGGGCGCCCGGGCCGTCGGCGCCGAAGTCGACGAGCGCGGTCAGCGCGCCGGCAGCGCCCGTGACGGTCGCGGAAAGGCCGATCGCTCCCGTCTCACCCGGCCTGCCGGCATCTGGGTTGTGTCCGGCAAGCCCGTCTTCGTCGACATTCGCCGTGATCGAGGCGGTTCCGACGGCCTTCGGCCCGTCATCCTCGAAGACGATGGTCTGGGAGATGTCGGCGCTTTGTGTGATGTGGTCGCCGTCGCCATCGGTCGCGGTGACGGTGACCGAGACCGAGCCGGCGCCGAGCGCGATGCCCTCGTCGTTGCTGCTGGTGTCGGGATGCTGGAGCGAGACGTATTGCGCAACCGCGACCTGGCCGGTGGCGGCATCGACATGCAGGGCGAAGGCGACCTTGTCGGTGGCGGTAACGCCGTTGTTGTTGGCGTCATAGACGCCGATGATGTGGCCGTTGCCGTCGTTGAACAGCGAGATTGCGTGGCCATCGGTGGTCTTCAGGCCGGAATCCACGCCCGTATTGCTGGCAAGGGTGAGCGCATAGACGAGCGAATTGCTCGCTGCCGCGCCGTCGGCGCCGAACAGCGCCGTGGCGTTCACGACGCCGCCGCTGCCTTGCGCATATTGGTGCAGCGGCATGTCGGGATCGGTCCCGGCATTGACGCCGATAAACAGGTCCTTGACGGCCTGATTAGTGGTGTCGTCGGAATCGGCATCGACACCTGCGGTCTCGTCGATAACGATGATGTCGCCCACCTTGATGTTGGCAAGGAAGGTGCCGGTATTGTCGCCCTTTTCGCCGATTTCACGGAACGTCAGTGAGTTGTCGCCGGCCGTCGCCGTGACGTCGATGGCGATGGTCTGCATGACGCCCGACGTGGGATCATAGGTTCCGACCGAGACGCCGTTCCACAGCACTTCGAGCTTGGCGCTGTGTGGGAGGCTGGTGTCGTTGGCGGCGCCGATCTCGAAGGAGATGCGGTATTCGCCGGCGCTGAGCAGCATGGTCTGCGAGATCTGGATGTTGCCGGGGCTGGCCTCGAGGTCGACCATAACGCTGTTGGTCGGGCTGTCTGCACCGCGATAGCCGTCACCGACCTTCTGCAATTCGATGCTGCTGGCGCCCTCGTAAGGCGAGGCCGTGACGGTCCAGGCGCCGGCGGGACCGGTCGTGGTGCCGCTGCCCGCACCCCAGGCGTCGCCATTGGGGACGAAGCCGTCCAGGAACAGGCCGTTCAAGGCACCGTTCGGCTGCGAGATGGTCAGGCTCGGACCATCGTCGTCGAAGCTGATCTGGCCCGAGACATCGGCGCTGGCGCTGGCGGTGTCGCCGTCGCCATCGGTGACGGTCACGCTCACCGCGACCGAATGCGAGCCCAGCACCACCGTGTCGTCCGGATTGGAGGCGTTCGAATGATGAAGCGACAGATATTGCTCGACGGTCACCTTGCCGGTGGCCGGATCGATCGACAGCGCGAACGCCGCATCGCCATTGAACGTTCCGCCCTGCACGACGCCGACCACGACGCCATTGGCCAGCGTCTGCAAGGTGATCAGCGAGCCGTCGGTGACGGCAAGGCCCGAGACCGCATTGGTCACGCTCAGCGCATAGACGGTGCTGCCCGAAACGGCCGGACCGTCGGCGCCGAACAGCGCCGTGATGTTGACGAAGGCACTGTCGCTGGTGCCGTGCGCGATCGCGCCGGTGCCGCCGACATCGGGATCCTCGCCCTTGGTGACCGTACCAGTGTCGATCCCAGCCGGGGTGCTCGCGGTCGCCGTCTCGTCAAGCGCTACCGTAACGCCGGTGGCGGCGACAGCCGTCACCTTCGGCCCGTCATCGTCGAAACTGATCTGGCCCGAGACGTCGGCGCTGGCGCTGGCGGAGTCGCCATCGCTATCCGTGATCGTGACCTTCACGGCCAGCGAGCCGGCGGTGAGTGCAACCGTGTCGTCGGGATTACCGGTGTCGGAATGGTGGAGCGACAGATATTGCTCGACGGTCACCTTGCCGGTGGCCGGATCGATCGACAGCGCGAACGCGGCCTCGCCCTTGAACGCGCCGCCCTGCACGACTCCGACAACCACTCCGTTCGCAAGCGTCTGCAAGGTGATCGTTGAGCCGTCGGTGACGGTCAGGCCGGAAACGGCGTTCGTGACGCTCAGCTGATAGACGGTGGCGGTGCTTGCCGCCGGGCCGTCGCCGCCGAACAGCGCCGTCACATTGACCAGGGCGCCGTTGCTGGTGCCGGAGGTGATCGCCCCGGTACCGCCGATATCGGGATCATCGCCCTTGACGATGGTTCCTGTGTTGATCGCAGCCGCCATGCTCAAGGCCTGCGTTTCGTCGAGTGAGACCACGGCGCCGGCGTCGGCGACGACTGTCACCAAAGGTCCATCGTCGTGGAACTGGATCGCGCCGCCGATCTGGGCACCGCCGAATGCGCTGTCGCCATCGAAGTCGGTGACGGTCACCGAGGCTGTGATCTTGCCCGAGAGGGTCAGCACGTCGTCATGGGCAGCAGCGCTCGATCCATCGACAGTGTGCTCCAGCGGAGCGTATTGGGTGACCGTAAGCGTGCCATTGCCGTTGATGACGATGGTAAAGGCGGTGTGGGTGCCGCCGTTCTGATAAATGCCGGTGACCGTCGTCGCATTGGTCTGCTGCAGCGTGATCGCAAAATCGCCAATGGCCGTCTTCAGGCCCGAATCGAGCGATGCGACATTGCCGGTCAGGCCCAGCGTATAGGCGATGCCGCCGCCGGCGGCGGCCCCGTCGGCACCGAAATTGGATGCAACGGAAATAATCGGGTTGGCGCTCGTCACATCGATCGGAAAGCCGGCCGGCGAACCGGCATTGGTTTCATCGAGCACCGCGGAACTGGCTGCCGTGTTGCCCACCGTCAGGGCAGGGCTGTCGTCCTCGACGATCACGGTCATGTTGGCCGTTGCCGAGCCGCCGAACGGATCCTGCACGGTAACCGGGACGACGATGGAGAGGTCATCCTCGAAACCGGCCAGCGGGTGGTCGAGGGGACCGAGCAGGGCGATCTGGAAGGTTCCCGTGCTCGCATCCGTGATGGTGACGCTGATCACGACGTCCGATCCGACCCTGCCGACGAGATGCGTCGAATCGACCAGTTCCCACACGACGTCGGTGCCGTGCGAGGTAAGCGTCGTGGCAGGCACTCCGAGGCCGTAGGTCAGCGGATCGCCATTGGGATCCGTAGCGCCGAAGCTGCCGTTGATCACCGAAAGATTCGATTCGTCGAAGGGTGAGCCGGGATCGCCGTCCGGGTTTGCGCCGGAAAGCCCTTCTTCCGACACGCGGACGGTGAGATCGCCAAATTCCGGGTTCGCATTGGGAAGGAACAGTTCCCGCCTCTCGGCCTGCCCGAACTGCAGATCGGTCGGCGGCAAGAGCGCCGAAAGATCAAATCCATCGCCGATGCCGCCAGGAGGAATTTCAAAATTTCCACCGGCGCTCGAGGTCGAACCTCCAGGGCCAGCCGACATCGAACCATCGGCGCCGAAGGCGACATCCACATGGCTCGCCTCGAGCGCGGCGATCAAGGCGACGCGCGGTACCTCGACATCGCCAAGGACGAAGGTCGGCACGTTGAGCGCGCCGTCCTTGATCACGATGACCGAGCCGTCGGCCTGTTCGAGCACGAGATTGTGGCCGTCGACCTTGATGTTGTCGATCGAGACGTTCGCCGGAAGCTTCACGACGTTGCCGGCGTCGGCGACGTATTCGTGCGGCGCGGCTGCCGCCTGGGCCTTCGCCTCCGCGGGTGCTTCCGCCGGCGCGCCACTGCCCACATCGACCGGCACTGGTTCGGCCGCTGCCGGCGCGGCCTGTTGCGTCGAAGCCGCCTGTGCGACCTGGAACTCTGCCGGCGAGGTCTGGTCGTGACGTTCACTGGCCATGGAATGCTCGCCCCACGAACCCGAAACGGCGTCCAATTCGTTATTGATGGTCATTGCTTGTACCCCTCCGGCATTTCCCCGAAAGAGACAGCGGCAACCATTACTTTGCAACCGTCCGTCAATCTACTTTATATACCATTATATGCCTACAATGGCATTTTTTACGCGTGGTAAACTGGGAGCATATATTCTGTTATATAAGTCGATATGTGCCGGTGCGGATGAGGCCTCGCCCCCTGTTGTATGGTAAATAGAAGTATAAATTCAAATAAAATTTTACGAAAAATAGCGGAAACAAGTTTCGTCGCCATTATCTACCTTCATTGCCAATAATTTGAGACAAGATCGGTACCGTCCACAGTCAAAAGGTGGGCGTTATGAAAAAAGAAAAAACCGCGCCGGGAACAGCCGGCCTCAAGCTACTCTTGCTGACGATCAGCCTCGCAGGCCTGCCGCAGCCATCGCTCGCGAGCGTCCATTTAGAGGGCACCGCTTCGGTCGGCGGGCTTGTTGAAGACGTGCGGATGCCGCCCAGCCTGGGCGGCGTTTCCCTGGAAAGATTCCAGCCTTGGCGACCGGCGGTAGGATACCAGCCCGACCTGGTTTCCATGAGTTACACGATCGACGATGCCCAAGCGGGCGTTGCGCCGGCGCCTGCGAATGTCGGAATTGATCCCATCAAGACGGCAACGATTATCCCCGGCGTGTTCGGCTCGGTCGCGTTGTCCATGCATAACTTTCCCGTCGCCGCGCGGTGGGCACCGGTCTACCAGGCAATTGTCGGCTGCTCGGCGGGCAGTGCCTGCGAGCAGAAGAGTGCGGCTTTTGCCAGGCTGATCTCGTCGGCACAGGGCAAAGGGTTCAGCGAGAAACTGTCATTCGTCAACAGCGGCATCAATCACCTGATCGCCTACAGGAAGGACAGCGTCATCTATGGCAAGCTCGATTACTGGGCAAAGCCCACCGAGGTGCTCGATAAGCGCGCCGGCGACTGCGAGGATTTCGTCATACTGAAGATGACGGCGCTGCTGAGGGCCGGCATCCCCGCGCAAAGCATGGCGTTGGTTGTTCTCCAGGATCGTAGGCGGGGATTCTTCCATGCGGTCCTGTCGGTAAGCACGGCAAGTGGCGTGTTCATTCTCGACAGCCTCAACAACACCGTGCTGCGCGACAGCGATCTCCCCGATTATGTGCCGCTTTATTCCTTCAGCACGGACCGAGCCTGGATCCATGGTTCGAGATCGGGCAGCGCGCAGGTCGCGGAGATCAAGGGCGGTTTTGCAGGCGTCGCGCCCGGCGAGGGATTGCAGCCCGACACGGCTTCTGGAGCGCTTGCCCGTCGGTGAGCAACCGCGGTTCGCCGGCTTTTATGGAAAACGCCGAACCGCTCTATCTCTTTGTTTTGCGCAATTCCCAAGGGAAAGCGCTACACGCTTTTCCCGGGAAGCGTTTCGCACTTTTCCTGGAACTGCTGCTAGCCGCTGACGAATGCCATCAGCAGGTCCTGCCCGACCAGCGGTGCTCGCACGGCATTCAATTGGCCGCGATATCGGCGTTCGCCGGCGCCGATGACGAACCCGCTGGCGACCGGAATCTCGCCATTGGCATCCAGCCGCGCGAAGATGTCCGCCACGTTGAGATCGAGCGCCAGCCTGAGATCCTGACGCCCGTCATCGCTCGGCGCCGTCGGCAATTGGCGCTTTACCAATTGTTGGAACGGAGCGTTGAAGGTCAGGATCTTTTTCGACGATGAAAGGGCGAAGGCGGGCGAGGGGCAGGCGACCAGTATCGCGGTGATCGTCCTGATCGACGCAAGCCTCTTCAACGTCAGGTTTTCTTCCGTCAAGTCACGAATGCAGGCAACCCTGATCGCCGACGTCAGATTGCCGGCCGGAGGCTGGCTCTCGGCGATCTCATCGACAAGCATGCCGATCGTGCATTTGCGGCTTTCCGCCATCTGCCTGAGCGACGTCCAGAACGTCCGCTCCAGGCGGATGCCGCGGCGGATGCCGCGGCGCGCGACAACCCGGAACTCCATGCCGAGGTCTTCCGTGGCCATCGGCACGAGCAACCGCTCGAGAACAGCGGGAGGCGTGGCGCTATCGTTCACTCATCGCCTCCTCTCGTGCCTTGTTGATGGGTTTCAGCAGGTAGGTCAGGATCGTCTTGCGGCCGGTCTTGATGTCGACGGAGCAGATCATGCCCGGGATGATGGAATAGGTCTTGCCATCCCGAGTCAGCGTCGACCTGTCGGTCGCGACGCGCACCTGATAATAGGGCTCGCCTGTCTTCTGGTCGACGAGACTGTCGGCGGTGATGTTCGAGACCTTGCCTTCGATGCCGCCGAAGATCGAGAAATCATAGGCGGTGACCTTGATCAGCGCCTCCTGGTCCGGCCGGATGAAGGCAACGTCGCGGGGCGAAACCCGCGCTTCGACCAGCAAGGTCTCCGAAGTCGGAACGATGCCGGCGACCACCGCGCCGGGCTGCACGAAGGCGCCAACCGTATTGATGTCAAGCGTGTTGACGATACCGTCGACTGGAGAACGGATGTCGGTGCGGGCCACCTTGTCGGTCGCGCCGCGAATGGTTTCATCGACCACCGAGAGGTCAGCCAGCGCCTGCGTGAGGTCGCTCAGCGCCTCTTGTTGCAGCTGCAGGCCGAGCTCGTCGACCTGAAGCTGGGCCTCGGTGATAGCCGATTTGGCTTTCTTGGTGGTTTCTCCAGCAAGCGTCAGCTGCCCATTGAGCTCGGTCTGCTCGCGTTCGACCCGGAGTTGCTCGGTTCGCGCCATCAGGCCTTTCTTGACCATGGCTTCGACCAGCTTTGCCTCCTGGTCGCTGACGACCAGATTCTTCGTGAGGCGATCGGAATTGGCGGTCGCCTCGTCCAATTCCTTCTCGCGCTGATCGAGGCGCGACTTGAGAACCGACAGCTTGACTTCGAAGTTGTCGCGGCGGGCGACGAGCAGCTTCTGCTCGTTGTCGCAGATTTCCGGGGCGACCTTCTGGATTTCGGCTGGACATGGAAATTCGCCTTGCAGATCGCCGCTCTGCTCGAACTTCAGCCGTGCAATGCGGGTCTGTAATGCCCGTGCCTTGGCCTGTTGCTCGCCAAGGCTGGAGGTGTTGAACGTATTGTCGAGGCGGATGATGAGGTCGTTCTTCTTCACGACCTGCCCGATCTTGACGGCAATTTCCTGGACGACGCCCGGCTCGCTGGCCTGGATGATCTGCGTTTTGGAAGCAGGTATGACCTTGCCGTCGCCGCGTGCGATTTCATCCACCTCGGCAAAGGACGCCCAAGCAACGGAAGACACGAAGAGTGCACCTATGATAAATATGGACGCCGACGCAAAGAGCGGCGGCCGGTCTTCTCTTGCAAGCATTTCCCACGGCCCCAACGCATTGAATACTTTGATAGTTTTCGTTCTTCAGGTGCTTTTTTTCTGCAGCGCCTGTATCACTTGGTCCTTTGGTCCATCGGCAACGATCCTGCCTTGCTCGATGACGATAAGCCGGTCGGCAAGTTCGAGCATGCTGAAGCGGTGCGTCGAGACGATCAGCGTGGTGTTTCGATCGAAAGCCACTTTGAGCTGCTTGATCAGTTGACGCTCGGAAGCCAGATCCATCGAGCCGGACGGCTCGTCCAGGAAGACGACTTTCGGTTTCGTCAGCAACAGCCGGGCGATCGCCATCGTCTGTCTCTGGCCGCCCGAGAGATTGGTGCCGCGCTCGCCGACATTCATGTCATAGCCACGCGGGTGGCGGGAGACGAAATCGTCGACGCCGGCGGCCTTGGCCGCTTCGACGATCTGCTCATCGGTCGCCTCCGGACAGGCCATCAAAAGATTTTCCTTGATGGTGCCTGAAAACAGATCGTTCGCCTGCGCGACGATGCCGACGGCGGCGCGAACCTCGGAGGGGTGGTATTGACGGATGTCGATGCCGTCCAGCAGCAGTTCGCCGGAACTCGGCAAGAAAAGCCTGCCGATCAGCCGCCCCATCGTCGTCTTTCCCGATCCTATGCGGCCGATGATGCCGATCCGCTCCCCCGGCTTCACGGAGAAATTCAGGCCGGTCAGGACTTCGTTCTCGGAGCCGGGATAGGTAAAGCCGACGTTCCGGAACACCATGGCGCCGTTGCGGATGGGCCGGTTGACGAAGCCCACAGTGTCCGGACGATCCTCCGGCTGAGCCATGATCGAATTCACCATCCGCAAAGAGAGCATGGCCTGGCGCAATCTGGACAAGGTGATGGCGATCTGCCCGAGCGGGGCCACAGCCCGGCTGGCCAGCATGACGGTGCCGATGATGGCTCCGGTGGAGACATGTCCTTCGGAGAAGGCGTAGGCGCCGGCCACCACCAGCGCGACGGTGACCAGCTGCTGGATGGCCTGCGTTATATTGCCGGCGGCGGCCGAAAGCTGCTTGATCTTCTCGGAGGTGTTGGAGGCGTTTTTGGAATGCTCTCCCCATTTTCGCAACAGGTAGGCTTCGGCGCGCAGCGACTTGATCGTCTCCAGCGTGGAAATGGATTCGACCAGCAGCGCCTGGCGCTGCGAGGCCTCGTTCATGGAGGCCGCCACACGCTTGCCGATGCGCCGCTGCGTGACCAGTCCGACGATCACCGACGCGACGAAGGCCAGCGCGGGTATCATGACCAGCCAGCCGCCTATCGCATAGATGACGAGGAGAAAAACAAACACGAAAGCCGTGTCGATGAACACGCTGATGGTGTTGGACGTGAAGAATTCGCGCACGAATTCATATTGGGTCACGCGATTTGCGTATTCGCCCGTCGAGCCCGGCCGTGCCGCCAGAGACGAGTTCAGCACCTTCTCGAACAGCATGTATGAAATGCGCAGATCCGCCTTGCGCCCGGCATAGTCGATGAGCGATGCCCGGGAGGTCTTTAGCAGCAGATCGAACAGGATGACCGCGCCGATGCCGATGGCCAGCACCCAGAGCGTCGATATCGCTTTGTTCGGCAGGATCCTGTCGTACACGTTCATGGTGAAGATCGGCGAGGCGATGGCGAGCAGATTGATGAACACCGCCGACAGGACAACCTTCGAATAGGTGCGCCAGAACGGCCCCATCGTTCCCGTCAGCCAATGTCGCCGCTCGATTTTCGGCGCCGAGCCGACGCTCATGGCCTCCGTCGCGTTGGCGTAGGTGATCGAGAAGGACGCACCGCCGCTGATATAGCTGTTGGCCAGTTCCGACCGGCTGATCGTGGTGCGCCCGTCCTCCTGGGGAGCGGTGAAATATTCGCCGGCTTCACCATCGGCCAGCAGCGCGACCGGCAGCTGGCTGACGCGAAAGACGATCGCGGGGAGGTCGATGCGCCCCCGAACAAAGTCGCGATGGCTGAACTCGGTTATTTCAAGGCCGACGCGCTCGGCAAGATGCCGGATCGCGTCGATGTCGATGCGCGTTTCCGCCAGCGGCACGCCGGCAAAGAGCACGGTTTCGGCGCTGGGGCGGCCGAGATATGCGGCGACGGCCGAAAAGCAGGCCTTGAAAGCCTCTTTCGGTGACAGAATGTTGGGTTGCTGGTTCACGATCCGCCCGCGGGGACTCTCGATCGATCCTTAGGCCCGCCTATTTTTTCCTGACCGGTGCCAGAATATCGAACGGCACGTCGTTTTTCTGTTCCGAGGGCGTGCGCGCATAGGTTTCGGTGTCGGCCGTTTCCGGCGCGGCGAACTCGGTTCGCGCGTATGCCGTAGCCTGTTTTGGCGGGTGGACGTCCATCGTTTTCAGCAACTGCCCGGTCGCCGCCAGAAGCCGATATTGCGCGAAAAGGGATGCGTAGGACGCGGTCTCGGCCAGTGTCGCGGTGTTGAATCGCGTGTTCTGCGCATCGAGCACGTCGAGCAACGAGCGCTGACCGACCTTAAACTGTTCGCGATAGGACGCGACCAGCTTTTCGTTGGAGACTGCTTGTAGCTTCAGGGTCTTGGCCAGATCGGCCTGCCGGAAGCGACGATCCCATGACGTGCGAACGGCTTCCTCGATCTCTCGGAGAACCTGGTGCATCGCGAGCCGCTGCTCGCTGGTGCGGCGGATCTGCTCCTGCTCATTGGCCTTGTCGATGCCGCCCCGATAGAGATTCCAGCGCAACACCAGACGTGCCTGCAGATCGGATGCGTCTCCATTGTCGCCGTCAATGTCGTAGCCCGCCCGGGCAGAGCCTTCGGCAATGATCGAAGGGCCGTATTTCGCCCGCGCCGCGTCCACCAGCGAGGCCGCCGCGGCAATATCGCTGTTGGCCATGTGGACGCGCGGGTTGCTCTCGCGCGCAAGGCCCAGCGCATCGTCCAGCGACCTTGGCAGCGTGCCGGACACGTCGGCCGGCCTCGCTGCATTGGTCAGCGGCTTGCCGACGGTCTTGAAAAACCGTATCCGCGCGGCCTCCAGTTCCTCCGACGCTTCCTGCATGCGGGCCTTGGCCGCGAACAGCCGCTCCTCGGCCTGTTGCCGGTCGGCTTCGTTCAACCCGCCGCCGGCAATGCCTTCCTGGATGTCGTGGAGGATTGCTTGATGGAAGCCCAGGTTTTTCTTTGCCTCGGCAACAATCGAAGCCTGGAGCATGTATTCGAGGTAGTCCTGGACAACAGAGAGACCGATGAATTCCGACCGTTCCAGCACCCGAAACGACGCGCCATCGACGCGGGAGGCCTGGCGGTTCAATTCTGCGCGCCTTGCGCCGCTGTCATAGAGCGTCTGCGAAACGGTCAGGTCTGTTTCTGCCGGGTAAAGCGCGTCGTCCTCTATCGAGAGTGCGCGCCGTGATGAATTGTCGAGACGACGAGCGCCAGCCGACGCCTGCAGGTCGACGCTGGGCAAATAGAGGCCCTTTGCCTGACGCAATTCGAACTCGATCGCTTCGCGATTTTCTATGGCCTGGCCGATCTCCGGATTGGATTCGACCGCTACCGCCACCGCCTCCTTGAGCGTGAGGGCGTTCGCCCCCCCGCAAGTCAGCATCGTAGCCGCCATCAAAAGACCAAGGCGCTTGCCTATGGCCGACATGCCAGTTCTGTTCATTTAGCCCACCCGTTTCCCCAACGCCTTCCTCAAGGCGCTTAAGCGGGCCAACCCCAGGCCCACCATTGCCGAATTACCCGATATATTCAGAAAATACGTGAGCGAATATTAATTTAGGCGACTCTAAATGGGTTTTCCCAGTCATGAGCAGCGACATGTAGCAAAAATAACACATAACAACGGGGCCGATGGGGGTGGGAGAATGCCGATCGGCTGCAACGAAAAATGCCTTGGTTGGAGCGGTGAGGGCACTTTTTGAAAAATCGCGCAGTGGTTCCCAACAGTTGGACACGCTTGCCCGGGCCGAGACGGTGGCGCTGTTGCCGAACGGGGATGCCGGACGCGGACTATAAAACGGATGTAGCCTCCGATAAGTGCCGATAACGCGTCAATGGAATGCTGCCCATCCAGTCACAAGAATAAGGGCAAGCGTAACCAGCGCTCCCGAAACGTACAGAACCGTCCTGACACTGCCTCCCTTTGCGGCGTTTCCGCCACGTAGGTAGATTCCCAGATGAATCAGGCGTATCGCCAGGTGCAGCCCCACAAGCGTCGCCAAAGTGGTCGGTCCAACACCAACCATCATCGCCAGCACCGCGGGCACGACAAAGGGCGCCAGCGCCTCAACCGAGTTCATGTGGACGCGGTCGATCCTGTAGAGCCTGTTGTGGTCGTCCGCCGGGACTACCGGTCCTGAAAGTACCCCTGCAAATCCCTTGGACGAACCGGAATAGACCGCCAACACCACCGACAGCAAACAAAGCGTAAGCACGCCGAGGATGCTTAACCAATAGACTTCCATGTTGTCTCTGCTCCTGGAATCTCAGTGGGCGATACGGTGCTTGCGAGTCATACCCCCATGAACTGCAACGCGGTTGTCAGGCTGCCCGATGGTTGAACAGGCCGTGGAACCGTTGCAGGTAGAGCGGCCAGCCCTGATCGCTATCAACTGCACCCCTCACGCCCTCCCAGCCTTGCCCATGGCGCTCGAAATGCCGGTGCTCGATCTCAACCCGGGTTCTGTTCTCGGTCTCGGCCGTGAATCGGACCTCCCATTCGCTCGTCTTGTTCGGGTCGGTCTCGATCTGCCACCGAGGGCTGATGTCCCAGCTCAGAACCAGCCGGCTGGGCGGATCGTAGGCCAACACACGAGCCCAGCGGCACTCGCTGCCATCCACACCTCGGTCGTAAACGTGCCCTCCGACCCGGGGTTCGAAGATCGTTTCTGCGATCGGAACGGCAAGAAGATTGTGCTCTCGAGGTTTGAATCTCCCGAAATCCTCGGTGAAAACCTTGAAGGCATGCACAATGGATGCCTCGACGACGACGAAATGCCTTACGGGCGCGAGTGCAGGGTCCTTACTCATGCTTGGTCCTTTTTTGGATACTCGACGGCTAATTTGTAGCCCGCCAGGGTCTTGCTCCAGAACTGGTCGATTTCCGCGCGCAGGCCTGCCAGCCCATCCTGATCGATACGGTATATGCGTTCTTTGCCCGAGCGCGTGTCGGCCACAAGCCCGGCAGCCTTGAGTATCTTCAAGTGCTGAGAGACGGCCGGCCGGGTTACAGGCAGGGCACGAGCAAGTCCGCTGACCGAACAGGGCTGTTCGACCAGCAGTTCGAAGATCGTGCGCCTTGTCGGATCTCCGAGCGCTGTCCAGTAGTTCGCGTTAGTAGTCACTAACGCGAACTTAAATCGATGGCCGCGACCTGTCAATATCGGGAGGTCAACGATGCGTCGTCCAAGCCCCCGTCCGGCTCCGCGGGATTAAAGGAAACCATTCAGCGACCTGCGCCGTCTCGTGGCGTGAATCATGCGGCCGTCGCAGGGAGTGCCAGTTGCGCTTTGACGGTATCGGCATACCGAATTGCATTTTTTGAATTGGTCTTTGCCGACCTGCCTTGGCATTTATCGAGCAGTCAGTTGATGCTGGGATCGAGGATGGCCAAAGTGGCGCAAGTCTATTGCAATCGGCGTTACATGCCCGAAGACGAGGCGCGCATCGGTCTCTTCGATCGGGGATTCCTCTTTGCAGACGCGGTCTACGAGGTGACCGCCGTGATCGGCGGCAGGCTGATAGACAATGATTTCCATCTCAATCGTCTCCAGCGGTCGCTTGCCGAGATATGTATTCCCATGCCCGTGACGCTGCCTGAGATGGAAGCCATTCAATTGGAACTGATCTCGCTCAACGGATTGGATGAAGGAACGGTCTATCTCCAGATTTCGCGCGGCGAAGCCAAGCGCAATTTCCTGTTTCCCGATGATCTTGAGCCGACCATGGTCGCCTTCACAAGCGCCCGCAAACTCGTAGGAACCAAGGCTCAGGCCGAAGGCGTCGCCGTCGACCTGGCGCCTGATCCGCGCTGGGCGCGGCGCGACATAAAGACCGTCATGCTGCTGGGGCAGGTTCTGGCAAAGCATGCTGCAAGCGAGAAAGGCTTCGATGATGTCTGGTTTGTCGAGGGTGGACAGGTGACCGAGGGCGCATCGGCGACGGCTTTCATCGTTACGCACGACGGCCGTGTCATTACTCGCGCCAATTCTCAAGCCATCCTGCCCGGCTGTACGCGGCGAGCAGTGGCGCGTCTATGTGAAGACCAGGGCATTTTGTTTGAAGAGCGTGCGTTCTCGCCAGAGGAGGCGTTTTCGGCGGCGGAAGCGTTCCTGACCTCCGCCTCGAGCCTGGTCACCCCCGTCATCCGTATTGCCGGCCACAGGATCGGAAACGGCCAACCTGGTCCATTGACACGCCGCCTGCAGGAAATTTACGTCCAGACAGCTTTTGCAGAGATGAACGGGCATGCGGCCGGAAGAGCGGCCCTTGCTTGATGAGTGGGATGTGAAAATGGGCGCGGCACGGCGTTTAGGCCTTGGCATGGGGCGGCTGCCGCCCGGCCCGAACAATGCGATCACGGACGTGCCGGGTGTCCTGGTCGGCCACAAGACGATCATCGCCGACGGGCTGGCGACAGGCGTCACCGCCGTCTTGCCCCATGGCGGCGACCTGTTCAGATCCAAGGTCAGGGCGGCGGTCGATATCATCAACGGTTTCGGCAAGTCCGTCGGGCTCATGCAATTGTCCGAACTGTGCACGATCGAAACGCCGATCCTTCTGACCAACACGTTCTCGGTCGCACCATGTGCGGAGGCGCTGATCAAGGGTGCCATTGCCGCCAACCCGGAGATCGGGCGCAAGACCAGCACGGTCAATCCCGTCGTTTGCGAATGCAACGACGGCGGCATCAATGATATTCAGGCAATGGCGGTCACCCGGCATGACGCCGAAGCGGCGCTGGATGCCGCGAGCGCCGGTCCGGTCGAACAGGGCAGCATCGGCGCCGGCACCGGAATGACGTCGTTTGGCTTCAAGGCGGGTATCGGCAGCGCGTCCAGGTCTGTCGAGATCGGGTCTCGCGCCTTCACGCTTGGCGCTCTGGTGTTGTCCAATTTCGGCAGGGCAGGGGATCTTGTCCTCCCGGATGGCCGCAGAGCCGATCCCAAAGGGCTCGGCGAGCCTGAAAGCGGGTCGATCATCATCATTCTCGGCACGGATATTCCTCTTGACGACCGGCAATTGAACCGTGCCGCCAGCCGGGCCGGCGCCGGCATTGCCCGCCTCGGTTCGTATTGGGGACACGGCAGTGGCGATATCGCCATCGCCTTCACGACCGCCGATCCTCTGCCGCACGTCTCGCCTTCACCGTTCATTTCGATTTCGCGTGTCGATGACAGATACATCGACCTCGTTTTCGAAGCGGTTGTGGAAACCACGGTCGAGGCCGTTCTGAACGCCCTGTGCGCCGCGCAAGGCGTGGTTGGACGAAATAGACGCAGGATTCCGGCGTTGACCGACTGGCTGAAGGAGCCCCTTTGAGCATGAAGATTTTCATTTCGGCCGATATCGAAGGCACCGCGGGCATTCAATCCTGGGACGAGGCGGAAAGAACGCATGCCGACCACAGGGAATTCCGCGAAGTGATGACCGGGGAGGTCCTGGCCGCCTGCGAAGGAGCGCGAGCCGCTGGCGCCACCGAAATCATGATCAAGGATGCGCATGACAGCGGGCGCAACCTTATTCTCGAACGCATGCCGCCTTTCGCGCGCATCGTGAGGGGCTGGTCGGGACATCCGGACGCAATGATGTTCGGGATCGATGAAAGCTTCGATGCCGCGCTCTATACCGGCTACCATTCCAAGGCCGGCGTCGAGGACAACCCGCTTGCACACACATCGACATTGCGAATATCGCGGCTGATCCTGAATGGCGAAACAGCGTCCGAATTCACATTGAATGCGTTGTGCGCCGCGCGCTATGGCGTGCGCTCGGTATTTCTTTCCGGCGACGAAGGCATTTGCGCCGACGCCAGAGCCCTCGTCCCGGGGATAGCCACTGTCGAAACCCTCAAAGGCATCGGCGCGGCCACCATCTCCCTGGCGCCTGCGGCGGCGCGCGGCGCAATATGCGAGGGCGTTGAAAGGGCGTTGCGCGACAGGGCGCGGCAAGCTTTGCCGTCAATGCCGGAAAGGGTCGAGATCATCATCGAATTCAGCAATCCCGTCGATGCCTATCGCGCTTCCTGGTATCCCGGAGTGCGCCGGCACGGGCCACGTGCCGTCGCCTTTGCATCGAACGACTATTTCGAGGTGCTGCGCGCCTTCCGCTTCATGAAGAGCTGAAGGTCGCCGTGCCCGCGGCTGGCGCGGCGGGCTTCAACGTTTGCGCCAGCGCCTTGGATGATTGCCAAAGAGCCTCTACCATGGTGCTTCGCGTCTTCTCCGAGCTGCGATACAATCGTATCTCGAGATCGAGCGTCCATGTGCTGTCATTCGAACAGATGACAAGGGCTCCATTGGAGATGTCGTTCTCGACGAGGCTTTCTGGCAGCCAGCAGATGCCCGCGCCGGTCAGCGCAAGTTCCTTGAGTCCGGCGCTTATTGTGCTTTCATGCACTGTCTGACGCCGGAACGGCGAGTGCTTCGAGAAGAGTTTTCCGAGGGCGACGCCAAAGAAAGAGCTGTAACCATAGCCCAGATAGGGCAAAGCTCGCTTTGCCGTTTCCGGACTGTCCAGAATGCCCGCCGCGGGCACGGTCGACTTGTCGAAGCGCAGTTCCGGCGCCGCGACCGGGATGAGCCGATCCGATCCGATAGCCAGATGAGAAAACTTGTCGCGATCCAGGTGAAACGGCACTTCACGGTGCGCATAGGTCAGGAAGAAGTCGGTTTCGCCATCGGTCAGTGCAGCCAGGTTCGCCTCGATGCCACCCCTGTCAGCCATGAAGGATGTGCCGAAGGTGCGAGTGTTCCGCTGCACCTCCCGCAGCCAAACCGGAAAGAACGTGATGGTCAATGTGTGAAGGGCCGCAAAGCGTACAAGCCCCTGTTCCGCAGGCGGGCGCAGAGACTCGCGCACCGAATAGAACATCCTGATGGCGTCTTGCGCCATGGGAAGAAAATTGCGTCCGGCCGATGTCAGTTCGGCCGGCATGGTGGCACGACTGATGAGCGGTGCTCCGAGCCACGTCTCAAGCTGCTTGATGCGCCGACTGAAGGCCGACTGGGTGACATTGCGGATTTCGGCTGCCCGCGAAAAGCTCGATGTTTCTGCAAGTGTCACGAAATCTTCGAGCCATTTGATTTCCACGCGGCCTCTCCTCCACTGCGTTCGAGCATTGATCGAACCGCAATGGGGAACATATTTCATTATAATTGCTATGTTATGCAAATTTTGCATGCTTGATTGCGAAAACCGAATTGGCCTTGTGATCGCCGACGCCCCAACGTCTGCAAAACGAAAAAGCTGACAACTGGAGCCGGTGGCAGGGGAACGTGACGTCGAGCGCGGGAGAAGAATCTGACCGCACACGAAACGGAATGCCACTCAAAGTCAAATCTATGTCGGCGACGTCCGTGAACGCCGGGGAGAAGAAAAGGCAGCATGAATTCGCAGAACCAAGCCGATCTCGTTTTGCATGGCGGCAAGATTTGGACCGGTTACGGAAATCCGATCGCGGAGGCGATTGCGGTCTTGGGCAACCAGGTCGTGGCCAGTGGCTCCAACGCCGATATCAAGCCCCTGATCGGAAAGGGCACGAGGGTCGTGGATCTGGCCGGGCGCTTCGCAATGCCCGGTTTGAACGATGCGCACCTGCATCTGATCTCGACGGGGCTCCTGCGTGGCAAGGTCGATGCGACGCCCGATGCCGCGCCGACCCGCGGCGCGCTGATGGCTGCGCTGCAGGCACGGGCCGCCGAAACGCCCAAAGGCGCATGGGTGACCGCGCGCGGTTTTGACCAGACCCGATATCCGGACGCACTGATGCCGACCGTGAAGGAGCTGGACGCCGCCCTGCCGGATCATCCCGTTTCGGTCACGCGCGCCTGCGGCCATGTCACTGTCGTGAATTCGCTGGCGCTGGCGCTGGCGGGAATCGATATGGACACGCCCGATCCGGATGGTGGCGTCATTGGGCGCGAGGCCGGGCAACTGACCGGAATGCTGGCTGAGAACGCCCAGAACCTCGTCTACGACGTCCAGCCGACACCCTCTTTCGCCGAGATACTCGATGCTATCGAAGCGGGGGGCCGTGACCTCCTACGGTTCGGCATAACGTCCTGCATGGACGCGGCCACTGGCCAGATCGACGGTATGACCGAGATCGAGGCTTATCATGAGGCCGAGCGCAGCGGCCGGCTCCCGGTACGGGTCTGGGCAACACTTCTGGGCGACCCCGGTTCGTCCATCGTCGAGCCTTGCCATGCCGCGGGTCTCGTTACCGGGGTCGGCAGCGACATGTTCCGCATAGGCGGCGTGAAGATATTCACGGACGGCTCGGCCGGCGGACGCACGGCCTGGATGCGCCAGCCATATATTGGCCAGCCTGACAATTTCGGTGTCCGGATGCTGCCAGACGCTCAATTGTTCGAACTGGTCGACCGCTACACCGCAATGGGCTACACCATGGTCTGCCATGGCATTGGCGATGCCGCCATCGACCAGCTCGTGCGGGCTTATGAACGTGTGCGCGCCGCCAGGCCGGATCACAAGCACCGGCACCGGATCGAGCATTGCGGTTATGTCGATGGTGCCATCAATCAGCGGATGTTGAAGGCAGGCATCCTGCCTGCGCCGCAGCAGGCCTTCATCTATGATTTCGGCGACGCCTACGTCTCTGTTCTCGGGCCGGAGCGCGGGTTGCGCTCCTATCCGATCGGAACCTGGGATCGCCTCGGCATGAAGCCGTCCACCGGCAGCGACTCGCCGGTCTGTTCGCCCAATCCCTTCCCGGACCTCTACGCCATGCTGACGCGCAAGACGCACAAGGGCACGGTAATGGACGCTTCCGAGATACTGACGCCCGAGCAGGCGTTGCGCGCCTATACCGAACATGGTGCCTACTCCCAGGGCGCGGAAATGGTGAAGGGCCGGCTGGAGCCTGGAATGCTCGCGGACATCGCCGTGTTCTCCAACGACCTCCTGACGGCCACACCGGAGACAATCCTGCGTGAAACGCGCTGTGAGATGACAATTCTGGATGGGCGCATCGTCCATGAAGGAAGTTGAGGCGGAATGCCGGCTGGGCCCGTCTCTGACAGGAAATCACCAACGAACCACAGGGAGGAATTGAGGGATGTTGAACAGACTTGGCTTGATCGCGGCGCTTGCGCTTGGAACGGCGACCGCCGCGCTGGCGCAGGACGCCACACCGAAGGATGGGGGGAAATTGGTGTTCACCGCGCCCTATGGCAACTCCATCACATCGCTGGACATCACGGCGACACCGCATACGCAAGACGAGATCGTGGCCAAAGCGATCAACCGCTCCCTCTACAAATGGAACCCGGAAAGCGGCAAGCCTGAGCTCGACCTCGCCGAAACGGTAGAGAAGTCGGCGGATGGCAAGACCTATACCTACAAGCTCCGGGAAGCGACCTTTCACAATGGCGACAAGCTCGACGCCGATGACGTGATCTGGTCCTACAATCGTCTGGCCGATCCCAAGAAGGCCCTGCCGGGCGCCGAGCAGATGTTGCAGATCGCCGGCGTCGCCGAATTTCAGGCAGGCAAGGCCGATCATATTTCCGGGTTGAAGAAGATCGACGACAGGACCATCGAAATCACCTTCATCAACCTGGCCGATCCGGGCTGGAACCTGATGTCCAACTATGCGCCGATCTACTCCAAGGACTATCCGGAGGATCAGCTCGCCTCCAAGCCGAACGGCCTTGGCCCGTTCAAGCTCGCCAATTACGTCGCGGGCTCGAAGGTCGAACTGGAGAAGTTCGACGGCTATTATGAGAAGGGCAAGCCGCATCTCGACAAGCTCGACATCATGCTGATGGGCGAAGCTTCGGCTCGCGACGTCGCCTTCCGCAACGCGGAGATCGATACCAACGTTCTCGGCCCTGTGCAGTATGAGGCCTACAGCCAGGATCCGGCGCTGAAGGATCACATCCTTGAGGTGGCCGAAGTCTACACCCGCAATATCGGCTTCAATCCGAAGGTCGAGGCATTCAAGGACAAGCGCGTCCGGCAGGCGATCAATTATGCGATCAACAAGGACCTGATTGTCGAGAAGCTCTTGAAGAACAAGGCTTATCCCGCGGTCTCCTGGCTGCCGATTTCATCGCCGGCCTTCGACAAGGACGCCAAGCCCTATGCCTATGATCCGGAAAAGGCCAAGGAACTGCTGAAGGAGGCAGGGTTCGAGACCGGTCTGAAGTTCTCGGTCACCGCGACCTCGAACGAAAGCTGGGGCCTGCCGATCGTCGAGGCGATCATCCCGATGCTGGCCAAGGTGGGCGTCACCGTGACGACCGACCCGGTGGAAAGCTCGGTCCTGTCCGACAAGATCCTGTCCGACAATTTTGATGCCTTTATCTGGTCGAACTCGTCGGGCCCGGATCCGCTGAAATATCTGAACTGCTTCTATTCGAAGACATCGCAAACCGCCTGCAACTACGTCAAGTTCAACAATGCCGACTTCGACAAGCTGATCGAGCAGGCAGGCAACGAAACCGATCCGGCCAAACAGAACGATCTTCTGAGGCAAGCCAACAACCTGCTGCAGGACGAGGCTCCGGTCTGGTTCTTCAATTACAACAAGGCCGTCATGGCCTACCAGCCATGGGTCCACGGGCTGAAGCCGAACGGCGCGGAACTGGCTATCCAGGATTACGAGGACATCTGGATCGACGACAGCGCACCCGCATCACGCAAGTAGCGCGATGGCATGGCTGGCGGGCGGGACCGGTTTGTACGGCCCCGCCCACCGCATGGCGCCCACTCCTCGCCCGCCGCATGGCGCCCAGTTGTTGAAAGGCAGGATTCGCGGATGTCGCGCTTCATCTTTCGTCGCACGCTGCAGATGATCCCGACCCTGCTGGCGGTCGTGCTGATCATTTTCGTGATATTCAGCGTCGTCCCCGGCAGCTTCATATCGAGCCTGATGTCGGAGGGGCGCAACGCCACGAATGCCGATGTGATGGCGCATCTGAACGAGCAGTTCGGGCTGGACAAGCCTCTGCCGGTCCGCCTGTGGGACTATCTGTGGGGGCTGGCGCATTTCGACCTTGGAATTTCCTACCGCACCCGCGAACCGGTGTGGAACGTGATCGAGCCGCGGCTCTGGCCTTCGATCAAACTGGCGCTGGCGGCGATGGGCTTTGCCGCGGCAGTCGGTATTCCTCTGGGATTTCTGGCCGCGCTGAAGCCCGGCAGCGTGTTGGACACCGGCACGATGATGCTGGCGGTTTCCGGCCTGTCGGTTCCCGAATTCTGGCTAGGTTTGCTGCTAATGTACGTCTTTGCGCTGCAGCTCGGTCTGCTGCCGAGCTTCGGCTACCAGCCCGGCGGCATCCGCTACATCATATTGCCTGCCATCGCGCTCGGCGTATCGCCGATGGCGCTCCTGGCGCGAACCACCCGCGCTGGCGTTCTGGACGTGATGAACGCGGATTTCGTGCGAACGGCGCGAGCCAAAGGGTTGACCGAACCGCGTCTGGTGCGCAGTCACGTCACCCGCAACGTGCTGGTGTTGATCTTGACCACGCTTGGCCTTCAGATCGGTTCGCTCATGGGGCAGGCGATCGTGATCGAGAAACTGTTTTCCTGGCCAGGGATCGGGTCGCTTCTGGTCGACAGCGTGTCGGCACGCGACATTCCCGTGGTTCAGGGTACGGTCATCGTGATCGTGTTGTGGTTCCTTGTCATCAACATGCTGGTCGATATCGCCTATGCCATGATCGACCCGCGCATCAAGGTGGCCTGATCCATGCGGTTGCGTTTCAATTTCGCCCTTGGCCTGGCGCTGGCGTTGCTCGTGGTCGCCGCAGCCGTCAGCGCCGGCTGGATTGCCCCGTACAACCCGATATTCGACGCCGACCTGATGAATTCTGAAATGCCGCCGAGCTGGGACCATCTTTTGGGCACGGACGGGCAGGGTCGCGACGTCTTTTCCCGTATCCTCTACGGCGCCAGGGTGTCGCTGACCGTCGGCCTCGTTTCGCAGTTGATCAACTCGTGCATCGGTATGGCGCTTGGGGTTTCGGCCGGTTATTTCGGAGGCTGGTGGGACGACCTGGTGAACGGGCTGACCAACGTCATGCTGGCGATCCCATCCCTGGTCTTCGCGCTCGCCATCATGGCGGTGTTGGGACCCGGCTTGCCAAGCCTCCTGATCGCATTGGGCCTGACCAACTGGTCCTGGACCTGCCGCATCGCCCGCAGCTCCACCTTGTCGCTCAAGAATCAGGGCTTCGTGCAGGCCGCCAGGGCGGCCGGCTTCAGCGACGCCAATATCATGCGCACGCAGATACTGCCGAATATCGTCGGTCCGGTGCTGGTCATCGCGACGCTTGGCATCGGCGGCGCGGTTCTGGCGGAAGCTGCACTGTCTTTCCTCGGCGTCGGCATCCGGCCGCCGCAGCCGAGCTGGGGCAACATGCTGACCGATGCGCGCGAACTGATCCGCACCGCCCCCTGGGCCTCGCTGTTCCCCGGCCTCGCAATCTTCGCCACGGTCCTTGGCTTCAATCTGCTCGGTGACGGGCTGCGCGACATGCTGGATCCGCATATGAGGATCAGGCAGGCATGAGCGGCGTTCTTCCCGATCCTGTTCTGTCCATCCGCGACTTGCGCATCGGCGTCGGCAAGCGGAACGAAATCCTTCACGGCGTGTCTTTCGATATCCTGCCTGGGGAAACTTACGGACTTGTCGGCGAATCTGGTTCGGGCAAAAGCATCACCGGCCTTTCGGTGATGGGGTTGCTTAAGCGCCCGCTGGAGGTGACCGGCGGCTCGATCTTCTTCCGGAGCCAGGACGTGTTGAAGCTTGGCAGCCGCGCCAGGCGCCGTCTGCGCGGCGACCGTATGGCGATGGTGTTTCAAGAGCCCATGACGGCGCTCAATCCACTGATGGCGATTGGCCGTCAGATCGCGGAAATGTTCGTCGTTCACAGGGGCTTCGGGTGGTCGGATGCGGGCAGGAAAGCCGTCGAGGCGCTGGAAAGCGTTCGTGTGCCGGCGCCCGAGGAACGCGCCCTGTCCTACCCCCATCAACTGTCGGGAGGGATGCGCCAGCGCGTCATGGTCGCCATTGCACTAGCCTGCCGTCCCGACCTGCTGATTGCGGACGAGCCGACCACCGCACTTGATGTGACGGTCCAGGCAGGCGTCCTGGAATTGCTTGCCGAGCTTTGCACGGCTGAAGGAACGGCCGTGCTGCTGGTCAGTCACGATTTGGGCGTGATCGCCAATATGTGCCGGCGCGTCGGGGTCATGGACCGGGGGCGGCTCGTCGAGGAGCAGGACACCAAGGCTCTGTTCGAAAATCCGCTGCATCCCTATACCCGAGGCCTGCTCGCGGCACGCCCTCGCCTGGGGTCGCGAACGCTGGTTGGACGCGCACGCCTGACCGAACTGGACCAGGTCGTGGGCAGCGAGGAGCGTGGACGCGACGCACCGACGCTGACCACGCCGCGCGGCCTTGGTCTGGAGGCGACCGCATGAACCAGCCTCTTCTGGAAATCCGCGACCTCAACGTCCATTTCCCGCTGCCGCGTCGCTCACTGTTGGGGCCAAAGCGGACGCTTCGTGCCGTTCAGAGCGTGAACCTGACCCTGAACGAAGGAGAGTGCCTGTCCATCGTCGGTGAATCCGGCTGCGGAAAATCCACCACCGCGCTGACCGTGATGGGCCTGCAGGAGCCGACTTCGGGAAAGATACTGTTCCAGGGCAAGCCGTTGGCAGGCCCTGGCGCTCCCGCCCGCAAGGAGCGCGCGCGCATCGCTCAGATGGTGTTTCAGGACCCGTATGCGTCGCTGAATCCGCGCCAGACCATCGGTCGCATGCTGTTCTCGCAGCTTTCCCTGCATGGAATCGCCAGGGGAAGCGAGGCCAGCCACCGCGTCGCCGAGATGCTGACCCGCGTCGGCCTGACGCCCGATCACGCCGACCGTTATCCGCATGAATTCTCCGGCGGGCAGCGCCAGCGGATCGGCATCGCGCGGGCGTTGATGCTCGATCCGAAGATCCTGGTGCTGGACGAGCCGGTGTCGGCGTTGGACGTGTCCATCCAGGCGCAGATCATCAACCTGCTGATGGACCTGCAGGAAACGCTGGGCTTGAGCTACATCATGATCTCCCACGATCTGAGCGTGGTCGAGCATGTCAGCGACCGGGTTGCCGTGATGTATTTCGGCCGCGTGGTGGAAGAGGGTGACTGGCATTCGATTTTCAGCCGCCCGACGCATCCCTACACGCGTCGCCTGATCGGTTCGGTTCCCGATCCCGACGCGATCCTGACCGGGGCACGCGCCCTGCCGGATGCTGCCTTCGTCCCAGGCGCCGCCCGCTTTTCGCCCGACATTTCGCGCCGTCCGGACCCCGACGAAGAACCCGAGCCAAGCGAGCTTGTCGAGATCGGCCGCGGTCATCGCGTGCGTCTCGCGCAATAGGAATTGCCCATGACCTTCAATGTCCTTACCTGCGAATTCATGCACGAGAGCAATACGTTCTCGCGCTTCCGTACCGACTTGCCGCAGTTTCAGGTGGACACGCTTCTCCTTGGCGACGACGCGATCCGCGCCCGGCGCAACGCCAACACCGAACTTGCCGGATTCATGGATGTGGCGGAACCGGCGGGCTGGAACGTGATCCACGCGATTTCGGCACATGCCGTGCCCGGGGGGCGGGTGACGAAAGCCGCCTATGACCACATCGCCGGTATTATCCTGGAGGCAGCGCGTTCGAACAAGGGCCGCCTCGACGGAGTGCTGCTTGGACTTCATGGCTCGATGGTGCCTGAGTTTTGCCCGGACGGGGAAGGGTATCTGCTAGGCCTTCTGCGGGCCGAACTTGGAACGGATATTCCTGTTGCGGTAACGCTCGATCTTCATGCGATGGTGTCCGAAGATATGGTTCGGGACGCGCAGATCCTTGTCTCCTACAAGACCTATCCGCATGTGGACATGCGCGAAATCGGCGCGCATGCCGCCCGTATCCTGGATCGCGCAATGAGGGGTGAAATCGCGCCCCGGACCGTTAGGGCGCATGTGCCGATGCTGGACGAAGCGAATTCAGGCCGCACCGACATTCCCGAGACGCTGGCCCTTTATGACCGCGCCCGCGAGGCCGAGGCCGAGGGCTTGCTCGCGGTTTCCGTCAATGCAGCCTTCACGGGCGCCGACGTGTCCTGCGTCGGCCCCACCGTGCTCGCAACCTATGACAGCCGTGATCCCGGCGCCAAGCCAGCCGCCATGCATGTGACAGAGGAACTTGCGGACAGGATCTGGGAGGGCCGGACCAAGAAGCGCAATGTTTTCATCGAGGTCGACGAGGCTGCTGCCGAGGCGCATGCCTGGCGCGGCGACAAGCCACTTGTTATCGCCGATTACGCCGACAATCCCGGCGCCGGCTCCTACGGCGACTCGACCGCGCTGCTGAAGGGCCTGCTCGATGCGGGAGTAAAGGGTGCGGTACTCGCGCCGATGATCGATCCTCAAGCGGCAAATGAATTGCACGGTCACCGGCAAGGCGAAACCGTGACGGTGACGATTGGCGGCAAGGGCGACGCCAACTTCGGCGGCGGCCCGCTGACGGTGACGGGTGTGCTGACTAGGCTTTCGGACGGCGCCTATGTCGGCGACGGACCGATTCAGGGCGGGCTCACCCATAGTTTCGGCCCCACCGCCGTAATCGACGTCGACGGGATCGAAGTCCTGGTCGTTTCAGAAGCGCAGCAGATGGTCGACCTTCAGCAATTGCGGGCTTTCGGGATAGAACCGACGGCTCGCCGCGTGTTGGTCCTGAAGTCGATGCAGCATTTCCGGGCGGCATTCGAGCCGATAGCGGGCAAGATCATCGTCTGCGATGCGGGCGCGCTGGCAACGCCGCGGGCAGAGCGGCGCCCCTATATCCACGCGCCGCGCCCGCTCTGGCCGCTCGACAAGGATTTCGAGCGCTTCGTTCGTCCCTTGGTCGACACACTCTAAATTACCAAAGCGGGCCAGTGCAGACGGCCCCTTCCTGGATGCGAATGCCGACAGCGAGCGCACTCTTCGCAGGCCCTGCATGTCGACCGGATTTGACCTCGCCATCCTCCTCCTCAGCGCGCCCTCGATACCGTCCAGTACGATGCCGCGCACACGCGTGGCGACGCGGTGCTATCGATCACCGACCGTCAAGACATCGCCACGTTTGCGATACGCTTCAGCTCATCTATTCGCTCCGACCTGCGGGCCTGCCCGGGCCGTTCTTCGAGGCTCGGAAAACGGCGGCGTCCGCGCTGCATCGTGACGCGCGTCGTCCCGGTGCCAGAAGTCGAGAACGGCTGCGGTGATAGCCTCTGGCGCGTCCTCCTGCACAAGATGCTTCGCATCCGGTACGACAACGAGTGGAGCGTTTGGGATGCGCCGTGCGAGTTCTTCACCATCTTTCAGCGGGATGAATTCATCCTCGGCGCCCCAAAGAATGGTCACGGGGCAGCGGATTTCGTCGTAACGACCCTCGATCTCCTCGCTGTATTTGTCGTCCATCTGCGCCACCTGGCGCCAGAACGCCCCCTTACCCTCCTCGGTAAGCCAGGGCTGGAGATAAAGCCGCATCTCTTCTTCGCGCAATCCGTACTTCACAGCGGCACCGATATACGCGCGCAAGACAGCTTCATGGATGTAAGCCGGTAGACCGGCAAAAACGTCTTGGTGCGTCTTGGCCGCCTGCACCAGCGCGGATCCCTGGGGGCTGATTGCGACAGGATCGATCAGCATGAGGCTGCTGTAGTCGATGCCGTCCATGAGATGGGCGCGCAGCGCGGCAGACCCGCCAAAGTCATGCGCGACGACGTCCGGGCGCTCTATACCCCAGTGCTTTACCAGCGCCGCGAAAAGTCCATTCTGAAGACCATGCAGGACGTCGGCGTCCGGCTTGTCGGACTGCCCGAAACCCAGCAAATCATAAAAGAAAACCCGACGGTGCCGCGCGAGCCACGGTGCAATTCGCCGCCACACCAGCGAGGAAAATGGCGAGCCGTGCAGGAGGATCGCAGCCTGTCCCTCGCCGAGCGTGCCCCAGGCGATCGCATGACCGCGGTAGATGAAGCGTTCAGGCAGAGTCCAGTTCGCAATCATCTCGTCCTCCGTATCCAGAGACTTGTCGAGGAATCCGACAGGAAGCGGGTCGGACCGAAACTCTCAGCCATGGTGCGATGGTGCGAATTCCGGTCCTGGACAATCTCTCGGCGACAGAAACCCAGGTGGTAGCGTCGTCAGGCCAGCCGTGCAGCAGCAAAGCCGCTGTGTCATGCTTCGCGCCTTCCTCCAGAAAGGCGATGTCGAGCATTTGTGGCCGCGGTTGACGGCATGATGAAGCGCGCGTGGGTCTGCATCCCTGCCCAACGAGGACGGCGCGATCGGGTTCCTTGGCATGCGACCATCAGGCCGCTCTTGTCGACCTCCGTCCGAGGCAGCCCGTTCACGGAAAGCCTTCCCCTATCCGAGCCGGACTTGCTTCATGATCCTGTTCCTCAGATGACCCCGCCATTCGCTCGGACGATCTGGCCGTTGATCCAGCCGCTGTCCGGTCCAACCAGCAGGGAGACGACGCGCGCGATGTCGTCGACCTCGCCCAGACGGCCGAGCGGGTTCATATGTTTGATGCGATCGAGCGTCGCCTGATCCTTGCCTTCGAGAAAAAGCTCGGTGGCCACCGGCCCCGGCGCAACCGCGTTGACCGTGATGGCGCGGGATCCCAACTCCTTCGCCAGGATGTGGGTGAGCGCTTCGACGGCGGCCTTGGTGGCCGCATAAACGCCATAGGTCGGCTGGTAGAGTCCGACGACGCTGGTCGAGAAGTTCACGATACGGCCGCCGTCGCGCAGGCGCCTCGCCGCCTCGCGAAGGCCGTTGAACGTGCCCTTGAGATTGATCGCGATGGTCTGATCGAAGGTCGCATCATCAAATTGAGCGACCGGCGCGAGCTTCATGATGCCGGCATTGTTCACCAGCACGTCGACGCCGCCATGGGCCGCTTCGGCGGAATCGAACATCCGTCTCACGGCTTGGGGGTCGCTGACATCGGCCTGGAAGGAGGTGGCCCGACCGCCGGCCTTTTCGATCTCGTCCACCAGCTTGGCGGCCGCTTTGGCGCTGCCTGCATAGTTGACGACGACCGTGAGGCCGTCGCTCGCCAGCCGGCGGGCGATGGCCGCTCCAATGCCACGAGACGCTCCCGTGACGATCGCAACTTTGTTCGTTGAGGTGGTCATTGTCGTTGTTCCTTTGCCGTGTTGTTGCCGATATCAATCCTTCGCTCGATATTCCTGCGGGATCACGAAGACCTCGTCGGCGCGGGCGTAACCGCCGTCCTTGACCTCCTCGATCAGGACCATGGTATGCGGCCGAGCGGCCTCGGAGAAATATTCCACGAGCATCGCCGTGGCCCGATGGACGATCTCTTCTTTCTGGGCCCGGTTCAGCGCCGCCTCGGGGACCTTGAAATTGACGAAGGGCATGATCTTCACTCCTGTCGATCTGATGACTTGAATGGTGTGAAGGTAGCCGTTTTTAAAACCGGCACTAGAAGGCCGATTTCAACATCACCATTTCAAAAACCATAACAATCAACTACGAGATGGTCATGGATCGCATCGAAGTCATGCGGCTCTTCGTCAGGATCGTCGAGCGTGGGAGCTTTGCTCAGGCCGCGCGGGACCTGCAGGTTCCGCGGCCCACCGCCACCCATGCGATCCAGCGCCTGGAAGCGGATCTCGGCGTTCGGCTCCTCGAACGGACAACCCGAAATGTGAGGCCGACGCTCGATGGCGCACTCTACCATGAACGCTGCATCCGGCTCCTTGCGGACCTGGATGAGGTGGAGAGCGTCTTCAGGAATGCTGAACCCAAGGGTCCGCTTCGTGTGGATATGCAGGGGACCATCGCGCGGTTTTTCGTCATGCCCGCCTTGCCCGAGTTCATCACGCGCTATCCCGGCATCTCGCTCAGCCTCAGCGAAGGCGACCGGATGGTCGACCTCATCACTGAAGGCGTCGATTGCGTCGTGCGAGCCGGCGAGCTGTCCGACTCGTCTCTGATCGGTCGCCGAATAACCGCATTCGAGCAACTCACCCTGGCGAGCCCAGCCTATCTTGAACGTCACGGCGTCCCTTCGACACCGGATGATCTCGGCGGCCATCACATGGTTGCCTATACCGCCTCCGCGACAGGGCAGCCGTACCCGCTGGAATTCGAGATGGACGGCGCGGCAAGGGAGGTTCCACTACCCTACGATATCGTCGTCCGGGGCGCCGAAATCTACACGGCCTCCGGCGTCGCCGGGCTCGGGTTGATACAGGTCCCGCGTTATCGCGTAGAGCATCAGATCGCCACCGGGCAATTGGTTCCGATACTGGAAGCCTTCCCACCACCGCCGATACCCGTATCCGTGCTCTATCCCCAGAGCCGCCATCTGTCTTCGCGGATCAGGGTGTTCATTGATTGGCTGGCGGAGGTTTTTCGGGCCCCTCGCGGCGTTGCCGGGAGTTCCTCTCAGAAGGGCTCGGTCGAGATATCAAGCTGAGGCAGTTCATCGTTGCACGGAAAGGCGGAACAGGTCCGCCACGCTTCGGCACACCGTCTCATGGCCTGCCCCTTGACACGAATGTGAGATGCCTCTGGTGCCTTCTCAGGCGAAGGCGTCTGGCGAGCAGAAGCGCCAGACCAAGCACAAATACGATGCCGCCCCCCACCAGCCCCTGGGCCGCCAGAACCAGCACCGTCTGCTCTGTCGTCGAGCCTGCCCGCATCTGGCGCACATCGGCTGCCGTGACGCTGACTTGCGGGTTTCCGAAGCGCGCTGTCACATAGTTTGCAAGGGCCGCCACCTGGCCGTCGTCCAGCCAGCCGTCAAAGGCCGCCATCGATTTGCGGCCCGCGACGCCGCCTGCCTTGACGCCTTCAAGGATGGTCATGACGACATTCTCAGGCGAGGTTACGCCGAGAGTGCTGTTGTTGGTCAGTGATGGATAGGTGCCATCCGCCGATCCGCCTCCATTCAGGCCATGACATCCCGAGCAGAGCGACCGGTAGAGATCGTCGCCCACCGCGACCCCGCTGCCCTCCACGCTGGTCTTCGTCCCGGCATCGCGGGCGGCTGCGGGCGGATTGGTCCACGCGAAGCGCGGCCGCTTCTCGTCTCCCGATTGGGCGGGCACGGTCCTGAGATAGGCGACGATGGCATGAATGTCGTCGTCCGAAAGATATTGCAGACTGTTCATGACCGTTTCCGCCATCGGACCGCCCGCATATGCCTTTCCAGGCATGGCGCCGGTCTTGAGAAACCGAAACAGCTCCTCATCGCTCCAGCCGCCTATGCCCGCGATCTTGTCGCTGCTGATGTTGAACGCCTGCCAGATACCGGCGCTGCCGCCGGCAAGCTTGCGATCTTCATCCATGCCGAACGTCGTATTCCTTGGAGTGTGGCAGGCGCCGCAGTGGCCAAGCACCTCCACCAGGTAGGCGCCCCTGTTCCATGCGCCGGTTCGGCTTGGATTTGGTCCGAAGCCGCCGGCGTGGAGGTTGGCAAGTTTCCACAACCAGAGCGTCCAGCGCTGGTTAAATGGAAAGGGCAGTATGTTTGGCGGCGGCGGCTGAGAAATCGGCGCGGTCGTGAGCAGGTAGGCTCGGATCGCGAGCACATCCTCGCGGTTCATCCCGACGAAGCTGTCATATGGCATGGCGGGATAGAGATCGGCCCCGTCGCGTCTGACGCCTTTCTGCACGGCTCGCACGAATTCGTCGGCGGAATAGCGCCCGATGCCTGTGTCGAGGTCCGGTGTGATGTTGGTGGAATAGACATCGCCGAACGGCGTCGGCACCCGATAGCCTCCGGCGAAAGGCCGGCTCGGATTGGACGTGTGGCAGCCGACGCAATCGGCGGCTCGGGCAAGATATTCGCCTTTCTGGATCTCGTTCGCCCGCAGCGGCGTGCCAGGCGCCAGCGACGCCATGACGGCCGCGACTACACGTAGGAGAACGGCGAGGAACGGAACGCTCGCAGCAGGCCACCGCAAACGCTGCCCATGGCGGATGACCGCTCGTCGGCTCCGCTGCACAGTCACAGTTCGCATCCGCTGAAGATCAATCCGGCCGCCATTTGCGCCAGCATGACGAGCGTGAACAGGGCCCCGATGCCTACCGAAGTCCTGGCCAGAAACGCGCGCGTGCGCGCCTTCAGGGGCGGGCTCGTGCCGTGCCCTGGATCATGAACGGCGCGCCATGACGACAGGACGCCCAGCGCCGCGACGGCGGCGCCTGTCAGCGAGAACAGAACAGTGGGCCGAAACCCGGCGTCGCATTGCCAATATGCGATTGAATAGTCGAGCTGCAGCGATATCGCCCACGCCGTTGGTCCGGTGGCCATGCCTGCCCAGGAAACGCCCGTGCGGATCGCCTGCATGTTACATCCTCGGAACCCAGTAAATTACGAGATAGAGCACGACCCATGAGACGACCACGAAGTCCCAGTAGAAGGCATTGTCCGACACGTCGCTGAAGTGGCGTCCGGTGTTGCCTTTCTTGGTGAACATGAGAACCGCGAGCACGATCGTGTCCCCGACATCGGTGAGGAGGTGTGTCGTGTGCAGGCCGAGCAGGAGCCAGACGATCGACCCGTAGGCGTTCTGGTCCCAGGAGATCCGGAGCGCGGGAAATTCCCAGATGCGCACGATCAGGGGAAGAATTCCGGCGATCGACATGACGACGATGCCGATGCGCACCTTCACAAGGTCCTGCCGCCGCGCCCAAAGATCGATCAGACGGTTGGGGACGGCGCTGGCAAGCAGAATGATCAATATTGCCGTGCCCGGCAGGAGATCGGGTGCCGGCGCTCCGATCGGCCAATGCCGCGCCTGCACAGCCAGGTAGAAATAGGTACCGATCGCCAGGGCAAAACCGGTTGCTTCAAGGGCGATGAAGGCCACCGTTCCCCACCAGATCGGGCTTGCCGATCCAAAATCATAGGTGGGCAGGTGGCTGACGTCGACGGTTGGCCGGTGTCTCATTCTTCGTCCTCCGGCTCGCCTTTCGGCCAGAACCAGCAGATAAAGCCGATCGAGACCGGTATCGCGCCCCAGACCACCGCCCATGGCGTGTATATTGAGCCCAGAAACGCGCCACCCACGGCGATGGCCGAGAGCAGCGGCCAGATCGAATTGTCGGCCGATGGCACGCGCAGTTGCGGCACCGCATCGGCGACCGTGCCGGCAAGCACTTCGCGCGCATCGACGCGCAGGCCCTCGACCACCGGGAGTATGTCGGGTTCGGCCCAGAGCGGCTCGCGATGGGTCACCACTGGCAGGCGCGAAAAATCGTAGGAAGCCGGCGGTGACGTCGTTGCCCATTCCAGTGTGCTCGCCCCCCAGGGATTGTCTCCCGCGAGGCGACCGTTGCGAAGGCTGAGCAGCATGTTCAGGACGAGAAGCGCGAAGCCGGCGAACACCACCAGCGACGAGATGCTGATGAACAGGTTCGTGCCGCCCCAGCCGCTCGCCGGCGGATAGGTGTAGACGCGCCGCGGCATGCCTTGCAAGCCAAGGATGTGCATCGGGAAGAAGGTGAGATTGAAGCCGATGAAGACAAGCCAGAAATTCCAGCGGCCGAGCCTCTCGGACAGCATGCGGCCGGTGATCTTGGGAAACCAGTAGTAGACGGCGCCGAGCAGGGGGAAGACGGCGCCTCCGACCAGCACATAGTGGAAATGCGCGACGACGAAATAGGTATCGTGCACCTGCAGGTCGAGCGGCACCGAGGCGACCATGACCCCGGTCAGCCCGCCGATCACGAAGGTGAAGATGAAGCCGAGCACGAAAAGCAGCGGCGTGGCAAAAATCGGCCGGCCGCCCCAGATCGTCGCGATCCAGCAGAAGATCTGGATGCCGCTCGGAATGGCGATCATCATCGAGGAGGCGGTGAAGAAGCTTTCGCCGAGCTGCGGCAGGCCCGTGGCGAACATATGGTGCACCCATAGTCCAAAGGATAGGAAGCCGATCGCAACCAGCGACAGCACGATCCCGAGATAGCCAAAGACCGGACGGCGCACGAAGCTCGGCAGGATAGCCGAGACGAAGCCGGTCGCGGGAATGAAGATGATATAGACCTCCGGGTGGCCGAAGAACCAGAACAGGTGCTGCCAGAGCAGTGCGTCGCCCCCCGCCGCCGGGTCGAAGAACCTGGTGCCGACCAGCCGGTCGAGGATCAGCATGGTGCTCGACACCATCACCGCGGGCATGGCGAACAATATGATGAAAGCCATGACGAGGACTGACCAGACATAGAGCGGGATGCGATCGAGCGACATGCCAGGGGCGCGCTGCTTGAACACAGTCGCGATGATCTCGACGGCGACCGCGAGTGCGGACACTTCGGTGTAGGTCACCATCTGCGCCCAGAAATCGGGGCGCTTGCCGATCCCATATTCAGGTCCGGCGAGCGGCACGTAGGAAAACCAGCCGGCATCCGCGCCGGTGTCGAAAGCGAAGGCGATCCAGATCATCAACCCACCGGAGAGATAGACCCAGTAGCTGAAGGCGTTGAGCCGCGGGAAGGCGACGTTTCGGGTGCCGATCATCAGCGGCACCAGGTAGATGGCGAACGCTTCCATGACCGGTACGGCGAACAGGAACATCATCGTCGTGCCATGCATGGTGAAGAGCTGGTTGTAGAGATCGGGGCCGATATGGCGTGCCTCCGGCGTGGCAAGCTGGAACCGCATGGCAAGTGCCGACAGGCCTGCAAGGGCGAGGAACAGGAAGGCCGTCACCATATAGCGCCGGGCGATCAGCTTGTGGTCGACCGTGACCAGCCAACCATAGAGGCCGTTCGGCGTCCGCCAGGCATGCGCCAGATAGTCGTGCAGTCTTGCCTCGTCGAGCCCGGTGTCGCGGATGCCTTTCAGGGCCGCTTCCTGTTTTCGCCTAGCCGTCTTCCCGGCAACGCCACTCATTCAAGACTTCCAAGATAGGCGACGACCGCACGAAGATCGTCGGCGCTGAGAGCAATGCGCGGCATCTTCGCGCCGGGTTTTATGGATTGCGGATCGGCGATCCACGCGGCGAGCGCGCCGGGTGTCATGGCCAGCGTGTCGGCGGCCAATGCACGCCGGTTTGCGAGATGGGTAAGGTCGGGCCCGACCGCTCCCTTGGCCGGCGTCCCCCTTATCGTGTGGCAGAGCGCGCAACCGGTGGAAAGAAAAGCCCGCTGGCCGCGGCGTTCCTCCTCGCTGGCAGGCGCGATGGCGGCGGCGTCTTGTCTGGACCGCCATGCCTCGAACGCTTCGCGGCTTTCCGCGATGACGGTGACGGCCATGTGAGCATGCTGGTAGCCGCAGAACTCGGCGCACTGGCCGCGATAGATACCAGGCCTGTCGGCAATGAGGGTGATCTCGCTCGGCCGGCCCGGAATGAGGTCCCTTTTACCGGCGAGACTTGGCACCCAGAAGCTGTGAATGACATCGGTCGAATCGAGTTCCACCTTTACCCGTTCGCCGACGGGAAGATGGATCTCGTTCGCCGTGACAATCATGCGCGACCGATCATCGTTGTGATAGCGTATTTCCCACCACCATTGATGCCCTGTGATGCGGATGGTGAGCGTCTCCTTTCCGCCCAGCGAGGCAATGGATTTGCCGGCGAAGAAGCTCGTTATCGTCAGCGCGGCGAGAACCAGCACGGTCGCCGCGACGGCGCTTCCGACCGCGCGGCTATACCTGTGCTCCTGATGGCTGTCGATGACCAGCGGCGGGGGGCCTGCTTGTGCCCAGCGCTGATGGAAGAGCGCCATTGCCAGGGCCAGCATGACGAGCAGCCAGGTGATGGTCGCCACCGCGCCAAAAGACCAGATGAGATCGAGAATCGCACGGGCATTCGCACCATGTGCGTGGAGTGCGGATTGCCAGCCGCTGCACCCGCTCAGGACCGGTGCCGAGACCACTGTAGACGCGAGGCCGAGCCATTTCAGGACGCCTGGAAGACGGCTGCCGGACGTGCTTCGAGCTGGACGTGCAAAGGCGGACGCAATGGGCCATTGCCGCCGTTGCCGCAGGCGGATGGACGGGCCCGTGCATCTTGCCATGTGAAATCCCCATGGATGCCAAGGCGATAACGCGAATCGCTGTAAAAGGATGCTTGGCAACGATGGCCGGCTTTTCTCCGCCATGCGATTGGCGCCGGGCCGATGCTTGCGCGCCGGGAGCGCAACCAAATGGCGGATATGTCCGTTTCTCCAGGCAAAGGCGCGGGACGCGCATCGGACGGTTCCACGCCGCGAAAGCTTAAGGAACTAGCCATGAGCAACACAGACAAAACGGCCGGCGGAAATCGAAGCGTCGCAGGCAAGGACGATCGCAGCCAGGACGCGACGCGCAACGACCGCCGAGGCAGGGAAGAGACGCGGCAGGAACAGGCTGCGGACAGCCATCCGGAAGAGGATCCGGCGGAGGGCTCTCGCCAAACGGTCGAGCACGAGTTGGACAGGCTTGATCGGTCGGGGCGCAGCGCCTCGCAATCCGCGCGCGAGGGCCAGGTGGAACGCGCGCGTGAGGAACTGCGGAAGCAGGTCAGCGAAGAGACGCAATTACCGGGACGAGGTTCCGCCTGACAGCGGCTGTGGATCGCCCCGCGGTTGGCTTTTTGTTTCGATTCTTCGGTGTCAGACGGCACGCAGGTCGTGTCGGGCCTGCCGCTTTCCGCTTTCCCGGATCCAGAGGGTCGCCATGAGCAGCGCCGCCCCGCCATAGATCAGGCCGGCTAGGGGAAGGTGCGGGTGAAGAGCCTCACCGCACTCTTTTCGACCGTCGGCCCCAGGCATATCCATGTCGATCTTCAAGGCGATGCGGCTCCAGCCGCATCAACGGCCAAGGCGGGCGCTGCGTTTCATTGGCGGTTGGCTTCCACAGGAACAAAAAGCTTGACCGGAGGTTCGAACCTCAATCTCGGCATCGGCACTTGGTCGGAACAATCGACATGATTTTTTCCCGTGTGGCCTCGTTGGACACGCATCTCCCATGAGTGGAGCAGCTGACGATGCCGGCCGAAGCGAGGGAGAGCGAAAAGACGGCGGCATCACACGCGCTCTCGGGCTCGGACTGATCACTGGGGCGGCTGACGACGATTGCTCGGCCATTGGCACCTATGCGAGTGCCGGAGCCCGGTTCGGGCCCGGCCTTTTGTGGACGGCTCCTGTCACTCTCCCGATGATGTACATCGTCGTCTATCTCTCGTCCAAACTTGGCCAGGTGTCGGGCCGTGGTCTTTTCAAGGTCATTTCCGATTTCTATCCGCGTTGGCTGCTGTGGTCCGTGCTGGTGGGCGTGCTGATCGGCAACACGATCGAGGCAGCCGCCGACCTTGGCGCGATGTCGGCGGCTGTCGTGCTGTTCGTTCCGCTGCCTTCAAACTCGGTCGTCATCGGTGTCGCGATGATTATTCTTGCCTTGCAGATGTTCGGATCCTACAAGCTAATCCGCAACATATTCCGGTGGTTGGCACTGGCCCTGCTCGCCTATGTGGTCTCCGCTGTGCTCGCCAAGCCGGATGTGGTCTCGGTGCTGCGCGGCACCCTGCTGCCGAAAATCGAGTTCAGCCGCGAATATCTGTCCATCATCGTCGCCATCATCGGCACGACGCTGTCCGCCTATCTCTACACCTGGCAGTCCAACCAGGAGGTGGAGGAGGAGATCGCCAAGGGCAGAACGAGCCTCGAAGAGCGCAAGGGAGCCACCGAGGGTGAACTCCGCCGGTCCCGGCGCGATATCCTGATCGGCATGATCTTTTCCAACCTGATCATGTATTTCATCATCCTTTCGACCGGATCGACGCTGTACGAGGCGGGGCATACCCAGATCGAAACGGCAGCGCAGGCGGCCGAAGCGCTGCGGCCGCTTGCGGGCGACGCGGCCGGAATTCTCTTTGCGGCCGGGGTGATCGGCGTCGGCTTCCTGGCGGTGCCGGTCATGACTGCCGGCGCCGCTTTCGATTTCGCGCAGGCCATGGGGTGGAAGAATGGCTTGAACGCCAAGCCCCGGCATGCGCCCAAATTCTACATCGCGACGGGAGTGATCACCCTGGTGGCGGTGGGTCTCAATTTCTTTGGCTTCAACCCGATGAAAGCCTTGGTCTGGTCCGGCATCGTGCAGGGTTTTTCGACGCCACCTCTGCTGCTTCTCATGCTCATCATGACCAACAATCGCAAGATCATGGGCGACAAGGTCAACAGCAGGGCCACCAACATTCTGGGTGGCGTGACGACCATAGCGGTCTTTGCGGCGTCCGCGGGACTGGTGGCGACCTGGTTCATGTAGTTCGCCGGCGCGGAAAGGACGTTCAGGCGCAGTGGAACATCCACGGTCAACTCTCGTTGAAATGCGTGTGAGAGAAAGGGCTGTCCATGTCAAAGCTCCAAGCCGCCACTCAAGAGCATCTAGAGCAACTGAGACTCGAGGCTTCGGCTCGTTTCGCCCCGATGATGCTGCATGAGGCATTGTTGCGTCTTTCCCGGGCCTGCGGGGGTGATAGCCTTGCCCGGTTCGAGAAAGCCATGGTCGATCAGATCGAGGCGACCAAGGACGATCGAGCCGATTTCGAGGCAATCAAGGAATTCGCGATCGAACAGCTTTATGCCTGGATCAGGAACGCGAACGAATCGCCGGATAAGAAGCAACCGCTGGAAAAGATAGAGGACCGCAGAACCCCCGGCCGCTCGGAAGAGCCGCAAACGCTGGAGGATCAGCTGCAGGCCGGTCTGGAAGATTCCTTTCCCGCAAGCGACCCGCCAGCGGTGGTGTCCACCTCCATTCCAGGCGGAGCCAAGAAGCTGGTCGGAACCGACGAAGTGCTGAGAAAACAGCGGGAGGCCAAGGAGCAAGACCGCCCCTAGGTAGCCCGCACCGACTGGAATCCCGCTGGCCGAACCGCCGCTCACGGACGGGAATCCGTGCCGGTCGATAGCGTCACAGCTTGACGGCCGCTTCCCGGGCCCACAGCCGCAGCTTGCGGCAAGCCTGCACGAATGTGTTGGCGGAGGCTGCGGAGTCCAGCCGCATCAATCCCTCATCGGCATCGGCTGCGACGCCTGCCTTGGCCAGGAGAGGCGCGGCTCCCGGTGTGAAGCCGATGAATTTGCAATGCGCAAAGGCATCCGACACGAAGTCCTTCGCGGCTGCCTCCTTGACCAGCAACTCGGCGCCCGGCTCGGACAGGAGCAGGACCACGGCGTCGAACAGGACCGACGGACCGCCGTCGATCATGTGTCTGGCTTCGATGTGGGTGCCGTCTGCGGCCTCGACGCCGCCCACCTTGGGCGCTATCACCTCCATGACCGCGCCTTCCGTTTCGATGGCCGAGCGAAGTTGTTCGAAAAGGGCCGTGTCGGCCCCGTCGCTCAGCAACACGCCGACCTTGCGGCCTTTGAAACTATCGGGACCGTTCTCGATGATACTGAGAGCCGGAGACGGCGGCAGGTCGTCGCGCGGCGGGATGGCGGTCTCGGCGGGGTCGGGCATGTTCCGAATGCCAAGCTTGTCGGCGACTTGAGTCGCCAGCGTTTCGTCTATGTTCAGCAGATGCGCCACCATGCGTTCGCGGATCGCCGGTGCCTGCACCTTGCTCAATTCGAATGTCAGCGCCATGGCGATATGGCGTTGCTCCGGCGCTGTCTGGCTGTTGAAGAATTGCCGCGCCTGGCTGTAGTGGTCGGCGAAGCTCTCCGCCCGCAGACGCACCTTCTGCCCCTCTTCGGCGTCGGCGAAAGAGCGGAAGCCGCGTTGCGGATCCTCGCGGGGACCCGAGCCCCACGAATTCGGCTCATAGTTGGCGCGGCCGACCGGGTTGTGCATGGCCATGTGCCCGTCCTGCTGAAAATGTGCGAAGGGGCATTTCGGAGCGTTGATCGGAATATGGGTGAAGTTCGGGCTGCCCAGCCGCTTCAACTGGGTGTCGAGATAGGAGAAGTTGCGGCCCTGCAGAAGCGGGTCGTTGGAGAAGTCGATCCCGGGCGGCACGTTCTGGGTCATGAATGCAACCTGCTCGGTCTCGGCGAAGAAATTCTCCGGCATGCGGTCGAGCACCAGCCGCCCGACCGGGATTGGCTCGATGATCTCTTCAGGGATGATCTTCGTGGCGTCCAAGATGTCGAAGTCGAAGCTGTCGGCAAAATCCTGGTCGAACAATTGCACCGTCAGCTCCCATTCCGGGAAGTTTCCTGACTGGATCGCTTCCCACAGGTCGCGGCGGTGGAAGTCGGGATCGGCGCATTGATCTTGACCGCTTCGTTCCAGATCACCGACTGCATGCCGAGTTTCGGCTTCCAGATGAATTTGACGAATGTGGATTCGTCGTTGGCATTGACGAGGCGGAACGTGTGGACGCCAAAGCCTTGCATGAAACGGAAGGAGCGCGGTATCGCTCGATCCGACATGATCCACATGACCATGTGCATCGATTCCGGCATCAGGCTGATGAAATCCCAGAAATTGTCATGTGCGGTCTGGGCCTGCGGGAAAGCCCGGTCTGGCTCCTGCTTGGCAGCATGGATGAGGTCCGGAAATTTGATGGCGTCCTGGATGAAGAACACGGGAATATTGTTGCCGACGAGGTCCCAATTGCCTTCTTTGGTATAGAGCTTGACGGCAAAGCCGCGCACGTCTCGGGCGAGGTCGAACGAGCCCTTGTTGCCGGCAACCGTCGAGAACCGCACGAAGGCAGGCGTCTTTTCGCCGGCGCGCTGGAAAATGTCGGCACGCGTGTATTTGGCCAGCGATTCATAAGTCTCGAAATAGCCATGAGCGCCGTAACCACGGGCATGCACCACCCTTTCCGGGATGCGTTCGTGATCGAAGTGGAAGATCTTGTCGCGAAAGTGGGAGTCCTCGATCAGAGACGGTCCGCGCTCGCCAATCCGTAATGTGTTCTGGTCGTCGGAGACAGGCGTTCCCAGGGCAGTCGTGAGAACAGGCGTGTCGGCTTCCGCGATCTGGTGCAATTCGCCGCGATTTCCGCGCGCGGCATTCTGATCGTGCATACGCGCCGATTTGGGAGCTGAACGGTGTGCGGATTTGGCCATGATTTTTTCCTCGATTGACGCCCGTGGGCTGACTTGGCTCAAGGCGCCGAACTGCCGGTGCATGGCTTTGTTCCCGCACAACGGCGCGTCGCGCCTATCCTAAGCCAGCGCGAACACGCTGGTGGACGGCGCGCAAGGGGGGCGCGGCCGCAGCAGGATCGTTCGGCCGCATCAGAATTTTCTGGAGAGTTGTCTTCAACGTCCGGAACGATACAAACGTCCATGCATTTAGCTGGGGTCTGCATTCATACTTCTTTCTGGGAGCTGGACCATTGTCAGGCGAAGGCTATCTTTTGGCCGACCAGGAAACCCATGAAGTTTCCATCGTTGACCTGATACCCGCGCTACGGGCTTTCGCGCGCACCTTCTGCCGTATCCCCGACGATGCCGACGATCTGGTGCAGGAGACGTTGACGAAGGGCCTTGCCAACATCGACAAGTTCGAACCCGGCACGCGCATGAAGTCGTGGCTCTTCACCATCATGCGCAACACCTACTACACCCGGGTCAAGGTCGCGGCCAGGGAAGCGCCTGGCCTGCTCGACTGCGCGTCCTCGAGGCCGATTTCGGAAGCCACACAGGAATGGACCGTTCAGAGCAAGGAAGTTCACGGCGCCATCCAGAGGCTCCCTGAACACCAGCGCGAGGTGTTGATGCTGATCGGCGTCTTAGGTGTCAGCTATGAGGAGACGGCCGAGATATGTGGCTGTGCGGTGGGAACGGTCAAAAGCCGGCTCAACCGTGCCCGCGCCGCCGTTCTTGAGTTCCTGGGGGAGAGTTCGCTGCAGACGCTGATGGAAAGACGAAATCATCTGTCGGACGGGCAGATCGATATTGATGCCGACAGCCGAAGATAGTCAGTTCTTTATGTCGCGCCGGCGTTTCGCAAGGAGCGCGTTTTGCAGTTCGATCGCCAGTCTGGTCAAGCGATCAGGAACCTTTTCCTGCTCGATCGCGATCAGCAGAGAGGCAATCTCCTGATCCATCGCCATTCCTGCGCGCGGGTCCATTCTATCATCGCTCGAACGAGACATCGTATTCCCTGGCTGGATGGATGGCAGTCCGTCATCCTATTGTGATGACAAGCAACCGCCATTACAAGGAGATGCCCGGTGCCGAAACCGTTGCCGGCAGCCCTTGCACAGGTTTTTCTTCCACTCTCGATTGCCGAGGTCACAGATCCACTGCGGCGCTTTCAGTCCTTCGGCAATCGATTTGCGGCATGATCCTGATATTGATCGGACTTGATCTGATTGCCGTCCAGGCCGCGTTCCTCGCTGTGCTGCTTCTTGTCCCTGTTGGATAAAACGGCATTCTCTTCGATCTTGTCCTTGGCCAGTTCGGTCATTGCTCCGGCGCCGGCCCCTTTGCCGTGGCTGCCACGGCCGATATGTTTCTTGCTGCCGGATGCCATGCTGTCCTCCTTCGAATTGGCGCCGCTCTTCAGCGTCGCTGTGTTCGACGCCCGAACTGGCATTGGCTGGTAATGTTCCGTCACGCCGGCAAGCAGGAAGGCGTCGCCGTCCCACAGCCGAAACGGCTTTTCGCCATCGATGACGACCTGCAATCCGTGACGTTGCGCCAGGCGACATATATCGGAGCGGTCCAAAAACAGTGATTCGCGATATGAGTAGTTCAGCAAGGCCAGCCTGCCCGGCCTTTTGAGGACGCGCGCAATTTCGCCGAAATGCCGCTCCGCCACGCCGGCTAGCACCAGATAGGGGAAACTGTCGACCGCCAGAACGCAGTCGAAACTCGCGTCGCCGAACTCCGCCAGATCCAGGCCTGAGGTCCGCCGCAACTCTACATTGCCAAGCGCTGCGCATTGCTCACGGGCGATCGATATCATCCTCGACGATATGTCGATACCGACGACCCGCCCACAGGACGCCGACAGCGCGCGTTCGAAACGCCCGATGCCGCAACCGATGTCCAGAATGCTGCGTCCAGCGCCGGTGAAGTCTTGCGCTGTCAGCCATGCAACGATTTCGTCGGTCGTGGCTGCCAGCCTTTCCTCATCGCCAAGGGAAGCCAACTGGACACTCGCCACCCGGGAAATCGCTGCCGCGGCATCAAAGCCCGAGGCCAGCCGCGTCACGACATCTGCATCCGTCTCGTCGTCGCGTTCGTGACGAACGGCAGAACCCGTTTTCTGCAACGTGGCAAAAACCTCCGATCCGCGGCGAAGCAGCCCGGCTATCTGCTGGAGCCTTTCCCTGTCTCGAGTATCGACCGGATCGATCTCCGCCACGATCTCCGCCAATTCGACTGCCCCGATGCCTGGGTGGAGATGCAGCGCCAGCCTGGCGATGACGGCCTCGGCACTGACAGCGTCCGCCATACAGTCCTCGACCGCCAGCCTGACCGCTATCCGGCGGCGCACGGATGTTGGTTCCATCGAAACCATGGTCTCATTTCCGCGTCCAAGTCCTTCGCATCGTCCACCTGTCGCCAGCGCCCCAGCCATATTTGTACGGCTCCTGGCCGCGCAGGAAGTCGAACTCGCGCGCACCTTCGCGGATCGATTCGGCGATTGCGTGGCCGACCAGGATCGCGCCTGGACTTTCCTCGGCATAGGCAGGATCGAAACCGCCAAGATAGGCATAGGCACGGCCGCGATGGTGAAATCCGTAGTAGACGCCGATTGGCTTGCCGTCGATGGCGAGCACCCAGCGTCGGGTCAGATCTCGAGCGTCGAGCAGGGGAAGCGAGCACCTGTGGAATTGCTCGACGGCGAGGTCGGCCAGCACGCCGCCTCCGTTTCCGGCCCAGCGCGCGCCGTGCAGGCCTATCAGGTGGTCGAGGAACAGTTGAGGATCGCCTCGTACCGGCGACAACTCGACCCGGCCGCGTCTGGATGCGGCGCGGCGCGCCCGGCGCAACTGGCGTCTGCGCCGGGCAGGGACGCAGCCCGCCAGCGTTTCATCGCCGTCGGTGGCAAGCACGGGACAAACGGCGTGGCCGACCAGTCCATCGGCCTTCAATTCGGGATGTTCGATCGCCAGACCGGCACTGCCTTGCGGCAGATCCGGCAGGATCCACTGCGACCACTCGATCGAGAGTATCTTCTCTGCAAGGGCAGTGGCGACCTGGGCCTCGCTGCCGGGCACACACAGCACGTCCAGATAGTCGCTGAGGGAAATGCCGATCGGAAGCAGTTTCGAGCCTTCCGTGCCATGTTCGAGATAGAGCGGCGCCAGGCCCACCAGATCGTTGCCGCGCCAGATGGCGACCGTCGCCAGCTCCCCCGGAGCGAATGTGCGCCACCACGGCAGCAGCCAGGCGGGACATTGAAAGGGCGTCGCCGACGAACTCTGCTCCCACAGGTTCCACCAGTGCGGCGCCAGTGCATGCAATTGCTCTGGATCGCCGATGATCTCGCTGCGCAGCATCTGCTCTTTCACCGCACCGCGGCGAGACGCCTGCGGTCGGCGCCGAGCCGGGCCAGCGCCAGATAGGCGCTCATGTAGGACGAGACCATGCGCTCGAGCGAAAACCGCCGGCGCGCCTCGCTTCGGCACGTCTCGGCATCAAGGCTGGGTGCCGCGACAATTGCTTGCGCCATCTCGTCGACATTGTTGACGATAAAGCCGGTCTTGCCGTGCTCGACCACTTCGGGAAGCGCACCATTTGGAAAGGCGATCACCGGTGTGCCGCAGGCGAGTGCTTCCATCGCGACCAGCGAACTGGTCTCGGCGGCGAGGCTCGGAACGACCAGGCAGCGTGCTGCATTGAGCAAGCGCCGCTTGGCGATGAAGCCGAGCGGACCGAGGAAGCGGCGCCGACGATCGAGGCGAGGTTCGACCTCATCGCGAAAGTACTGGGTATGCGTCTCGTAAGGATAGACCCGCCCGCCGATGACCAGCGGCACATCAGCCTGCCTGGCGGCATCCAATGCCAGGTGTATGCCCTTTTCCGGGCAGATGCGGCTGAGCACGACGGCGAAGTCGCCCCTGGGCCGCGGCTGGTTCAGCGCGTCGATATCGACACCATTCGGGATCGGGGCAACCAAGCTTGCGTCCGGCGGTGCGGTTCTTTGCTGGGCTGACGAGACGGCGTGAAGCCAGAGATCGTCGCGCCCTAGGCGCAGCGCCCCGGCCGGGTACCAGTCGAGCGGCAGGTGAAGCGTCACCAGGGTCGGACCGTCGGCAGGCAGGTAGGCGTCGAAGTCGATGCCATGCAGGTGAACCACGTCGATCGGCCATTGGGCGCGGGCAGCGGCGATCGCGGCGCGATGGGACTCCTGTGCCCGGTTTTTTGCTGACTGGTCGAGCACGCCGGCTTCGGCGGGCGTTTCCACCAGAATGCCGCTTGCACTGGAACCCTGGCAGCCGATGACGATGGATCGGTGACCGGCACGGGTCAGGGCCTGATCGAGCATTGACAGCACCTGCTCGGCGCCGCCAACGGCGTTCGGTCCCACCGGCGCGAGAGGATAGGCAACATTGAGCACTGTGAGCGTCATGGCTGGTCGAGCCGGAGCGCCTCGTGAGCACGGGCGCTTGCATGCAGCCAGGTGCCGGGCTCGAAACCCAGCGGCAGCGATTCATAGTAGAGCCTGCCATCGTTGGGCAGCTTCAGGAAATCATAGGTCGGCGCCAGCCGGAAACGCTCGGTGCGGGTCGAGAACGGCGCCAGCGTCCGCTGCTGCGTCAGGTGGCTGGCCAGCATGCGCTGCTTTTGCTGAAAGGCCGCTTCGGTCAGGCAGACCTCTATGCAATCACTGCCGGTGCCGCTGGCGAAATCCTGAAATACCGGGCCGTCCGGGCCAGCCGAATAAAAGGCCATTTCGATGATGGTGGGCACGGGCCGGCGGTCACGGCGCAGAAGATGGCAGGCCGCGTGAACGGCGAAAGCGGTCGCGTCGTGGTCGGGATGGCCTCCCTCGAAAGGATGTGTGCAGACGAAGCGGATGTCGGGTTCGCAAACAAGGCAGGCGAGTTCCTGCGCGAGCGCCACGAGATTCGCCGCAGCCTCCTTGTCGGGATAGCCAAGAGCGGTCAGGCCCGATGGCGATATGCCGGCCGCGGCCAAGGCTTCCGTCAGTTCCGCACGGCGGGCATCGGCATAGTCCTGCCATGTCTCGAAACCATGCGCTTGCGCGTCGGCAAGATCGCGTGGTGCTCCGTCCGTGACATGGACGAGGCGGCATGACCGCAGTCCGGCAAGATGCCCGCCGATGCCGATCGTCTCGTCGTCCGGATGCGCGACGACGACCATGATCGCGGAGCCATGTGCTGCGTCACTGCCCGTCAACAGGGCCGCGAATTCGCCCAGGGTTGCCGACGGTTGATGCATGGGAGCCTCACGCTGCCGAGGCTCGCCGCTTCGACGTGGAAGCCACGCCGGGCGCGTAGCGGCGAATCATGGTTGCACAGAATTCGGCGAATTCCTCCGGCACCAGCGGCGGACTGGTGTGGTGAGGCATCATCCCGCGATGCTCTGGCGTGAAGCAGAAGGTGACGGTCACGTCGAAATCGGCGAGCGCTTCCATCTGTCGGTCGAACCAGTTCAATGCATTCGGCCTGAAACTGTCGGCCCAGGAAAGTCCGGTCCGCATATTGGTGACCCCGAGCCGCTTCATCCAGGCGACGGCGTCGTCCAGCCGCGGGTCCTCGAAATGAAACCACTGCACCAGCCCCATCTCGGGCGTATGGCGCAGGAATTCCTCCAGTGCCGGTTTTGGCGTGCCGTCCTGGCGCAGCAGCCCCATATGGAAGTGACGATAGTAGGAGGAGCCTTCCGCTTCGCGATGGCGCGTTGTTGCTTCCCATTCGCGCGGGAGATCATAAAGGCTGTACCACTGGATGCGCGGAGCGTTGCCGAGCAGCAATTCAGCGGTGCGCCTGAGGCCCCAGACCTGGATCTCGTCGGCGCCGAAGGTCGATACGCCAACTTCGCTGACCCAGATCGGGAGATCGGTGACGGCCGCGATCTCACCGATCTTCTGTGGCCATTCCTGGATCTGCCACAGGTTCCAGTCGAGCGGAAAGCCATGTACCGCGACGGCATCGACGTGGTCCAGCAATCTGAGTTCCTTCATGCGCGTGACGAAGCCGGGGTCGATCGGAGAGATGCCGCCGAGCACTTTGGTCAGGGCCGGGTTCTCGGACGCTATCGCATCCGCCGACAACATTGCCATGGCGGCGAAGCGGCTCCAATCGGGGTCGAGCTCGGGATCCCAATGCGATTTGTTGTTGGGCTCGTTCCAGATCATCGCGGCTTCAATCATGGATCTGTCCTTTCGACGGGTAGACGGCGCCGCCGCCGGCCGGATCGCCGGCGGAACGGCAAAAATAAACCTCCTGCTCGGGGTGCAAAAAAATCTCGAAGCCGGCGCTGCGCAACATCGCTTCGGTGCAGGCGCGGTTGGGAATCCACCAATTGGTCGGATCGTCGGCATATCGATGTTCGATGAAATGCAGTTTCGGAAATTCCGGCCGCTCGAACAGGTCGTGCGTCCAGAAATGATAATTCTGCTCAAGCGCAGGCAGATCGGCGCTGCCGCGTTGCATGGACTGGAAGATCATCAGGTCGCCGGCGACATGCCCGCGGATCAGGTCGAGCGCGAGCAGGGGATGGCGCAGGTGGTAAAGAACCCCCATGAACAGCACGATGTCGAATGTCTCGCGCAGGGCGCCGACGTCATAAACCGAAAGCTTCTGGAACTCGATGTCGCAGTCCGCGATCTCGGCGGCAAAGCGCGCCTGTGCCAGATAGGCCTCGTCGAAATCGATGCCGAGGACGCGACCGGCGCCGCGCCGTTTCATTTCGATGGAATAAAAACCGGCATTGCAGCCGATATCGAGCACGGACTTGCCGGACAGGTCGGCTGGAATGGCATAGGCGAACTTGCGCCATTTGACCAGCGGGTAGTTACCGAGAAAATGGTCCGGAGCAGTTTCGACGCCGGCTAGTTCCATGTTGTGGAACCATGGGCCGAGGGCATCGATACGGCGTTGGATTTCAGCATGGGAATGCAGCATGGCTAAGCTCCTTCGCCCGGAACGGCATGCGAATGTGCAGTAGGCGCGATCATCGTGGGCCGGTGCTGTTTGGACGCAGCATCGTCGTCGAGCAGCCGAAGGGCCGCGCGATAACCGTTGAAAGTGCCGACATCGACGTAGGCGGCCCCTGCCTTCACCCCATACGCCTGACCGCCCGCCGTCAGGTAGGCGTTGATCAACGTGCCGATATATTCGTCATAGCAATCCCGCTCGCGCCAGAGTGCCGCGAGCTGGTGCAGGACATGGCCCGGCATCTTGAACGCGCCCCATATCCAGTTCGTCGCCGCGTCCTGCCGCTTGACCTGGATTTCCCGCACCCGGCCCTCCTCGTCGAGAACCACGGCATCGAAAAATTCCGGCCGATCCACCGGGAAGAGCAGGAATGACAGCCGGTCGTCCGGCAGACGGCAGAAGCCGTCTTCGGGAAACCAGATCGTATCGGGAAGCCCGATCAACACCGTCTCGTCCGGTGCGACGAGGGGTGCTGCCCGGAAGATGGCGTCGCAAAGGCCAACGGGGTTGGGTTGTACCACGAACAGAGCGGTCGCCGCTCCGTAGCCCGCGGCATAGTATTCGAGAATGTCGGATTTACCCGATCCGATGATGAAACAGACCTTGTCGACGCCGGCGCGCACCATCCGCCGCACCAGGTACTCGCTTACGGCACATGGGCGCTCTGTCTGTCCATCGATCCGGCTCCCGACCGGCAGCAGCTCTTTCGAGAAGCCGAGCGGTTGAATGCGGCTGCCGCGTCCGGCAGCGGGCACGATGCCCAACATCAGACTGCTTCCTTCATCGGTTCGCCGGCCGACCTCTGCAAGGCTTCGTTCAGGATGCGATCCAGTTCCGCCGCGCGCCGCGTGGATGTGTGTTCGTCCAGAACCCGTTCACGCGCACGGCTTCGAATTGCATCGAGCTCGTGCGATGGCAGTTTGAGCGCCGCGATCACGTCGTCTGTGTCGTACGCCAGCAGGATCTCGCTACCGGGTTCGAAGAAACTGCTGAGGCCCGGCCAGGTGTCGGTGACGATCGGTACGCCGCATGCCGCTGCTTCGAACAGCCGGCCCGAAGGGCACCACCCCTTTTGCGCCATCGCCTCGCGCGTCACATTCAGCGTCAGGCGGGACGACGAAAAGAAGGCTGGATGATCTGCCGGCGGAAGATGCCTGACGAAGAAGATGTTGTCGCTCCACGGGAATTCCTGTGGATATTGTGCACCGCCGATGATGAAGCGGTGGTCAGGCAGGAGTGCGGCCGGACGGACCAGCAGTTTCTCGACGCCGGCCTGGCGATCTGCCGCATAGGTCCCGAGATAGGACAGATCGCCCGCAAATTCCGGCCTAGGTACTGCCGGCCGGTGTTGGTCGGGATCGACATGGCCATAGAGCGGCACCACGTGGCGTGCACCGAGGACCGACTTGAGTGCATCGATTGCCGAGCCGCCCGTGTAACTCAGGACGAGATCGAAATCGGCAAGGCCCTCGGGCCCGAAATAGGGTGGGCGTTCACCTTGATCGAGGCGCGCCAGAGTGACCGGAGTGTCCAAGTCGTAAAAGACGCGCAGCCCGCGGCATGCCTGCTGCGCCAGGCGCGAAGCGTCCACGGCGTCGGGGCAGTAGGAGGTAATGATGACGACGTCCGATTGCTTGATCGTCTGCTCCGCGACCCTCCGGATGTCCTCCCAGTCCGGGTAGAGCACGATGTTGCCGCCGTCCAGCTGGTCGAGGTCCCGCGCACCTGCATAGTAGGGGGTGTTGCGCTCGAAAAAGGTGATGGACCAGCCGTACCGGGCCAGCGCCCGGATCAGCCCGCGCCACAGGGTGGCGTGGCCGTTTCCCCATGAGGACGTGACGGTGAGACCGAAAATGACCATCTGCATCCGGCAAGTCCTCGTCAGGCAAGTTCGTTCAGGCGGATGAGCTTTGCTCCCCAGTCTCCAGACACGATCGTCGTGACGGAAGCGGGGTCGATATCGAAGCGAAAGCTGTCGCCGACGGGCAGACCAAGCACATGGCAGATGGCTGCCTTGATCACGTCGGCATGGCTGATCAGCGCGACGCATTGATTCTGATGCCGCTCGCGAGCCTGATCCATCAGCGAGACGATACGCTGTTGGACATCCAGCATGGTTTCGCCGCTTGGGGTGCTTGCTTCCTGCCGCCGGCTGTTCCACGCCTGCCAGCCGGCATCGCCGTTCAGCTCCTCGAACGTCTTTCCCGACCAGATGCCGAAGTCGATCTCGTCGAGTTCGGCGCAGATCGCGATTTCGCCGACATTACAGGCAGTCGCGATCGGCTTGGCGGTTTCCTGCGTGCGCTCGCGTGGGCTGCACCAGATAGCGGCAATCGGCTCGCGGGCCATGCGGCGGCCAAGATGCGCCGCCTGAGCCCTGCCGGATTCGCCAAGGCGAACTCCGCCCATCCGTCCGGCCAGATAGGAGCCGACATTGTCGTGTGCCGCGTGCCGGATCAGGAAGAAGGTCGTCGTCATTCCGCGGCATCGAGCATAGGCTCGTCCCTGCCTGTGATGAATGCGAGCGTGCGCTGCCGAGCTTCGGCATCGGTGAACTGCTCAGGCGGAGACTTCATGAAATAGCTGCACGGACCGGTCAGCGCGCCGGCGATGCCGCGGTCAAGCGCCAGCTTGGCGCAGCGCACGGCGTCGATGACCACGCCGGCCGAATTGGGCGAATCCCAGACTTCCAGCTTGAGTTCGGCGTTGAGCGGCACTCCACCGAAGGTCGTGCCTTCAACCCGGATGTAGGCCCATTTGCGATCGGTGAGCCATGGCACATGGTCACTGGGGCCGACATGAATGTTGCCCGGCTCCAGGGGAACATCGAACTGGCTGGTCACGGACTGCGTCTTCGAGATCTTCTTCGATTCCAGCCGCTCGCGTTCCAGCATGTTGAGGAAATCGGTGTTGCCGCCGAAGTTCAACTGATAAGTGCGGTCGATGCGGACGCCGCGCTCGCGGAAGAGATTGGCCAGCAACCGATGCACGATTGTCGCGCCGACCTGGCTCTTGATATCGTCGCCGACCAGCGGCAGCCCGCGTTCCTCGAAACGCAGGCGCCATTCGGGCCGTGACGCGATGAAAACCGGTATGCAGTTGACGAAGGCGCAGCCGGCCTCGAGGGCGCATTCGGCATAAAAGCGCGTCGCTTCCTCCGACCCCACCGGCAGGTACGAGACCAGCACATCGGCACCGCTGTTCCGCAGGATTTCGCTGACATTGGCAACCGGCTCCGGCGCTTCCTCGATTTCCGTGCGCAGATATTTGCCGATGCCGTCCAACGTGGGGCCACGCTCCACGCGAACCCCGGTTGCAACCGCATCGGCAAAACGGAACGTGTTGTTCGGGGCGCTGTAGATCGCATCGGCCACGTCGCACCCGACCTTGCCCTTGGCGACATCGAACGCACAGACGACCTCGATGTCGTCGACGTGGTAGCCGCCGAGATCGGTATGCATCAGCCCGGGGATCGGCTCATTGCCTTTTGCGTCTCGGTAATAGGAAAGGCCTTGCACCAGGGAGGATGCGCAATTGCCTACACCGACGATACCGACACGAACTTTCTTCGATCCCACGAAACTGCCGTCCTGTGCTGTCCAAGGTAAGTTCCTGGGCCCGAACCGTCAGCTTGCCGGAATGTTCCTTGGCATGTGGAAAAATTGCGCGCGGCAGGATGGATCAAAGCCGCGCATGCCGCGTTGGCGCACGGCGAGCTTGGAATCGGTGGATGATCGTCTACGGCGACCACAAACGAACGGAAGACGCGCGACAGCTTCGCGAGGCTGCAAGCGAAATGGCTGAAAGCCTCGATTGCAGGCCCTGCGGCATTCAACGCCACGCTGCGCTGGTAGGGTTGTTCGTCAAGGTCTCGGAACTGGTCCAGGCACAGGCCGATGTCGAGTTCGAGGCCCGCGGCGGGGACACCCCTTCGCCGAGGCAGCGGCAAGGTGCCAAGCTGCTGGTCGGCCTTGCGGCGGAAGTGGCGAGGTCCTGGCGAAGCGGCTTCACAGTGACCGGCGCCGTCGATCCCATGCTGAGGCATATGCTGGCCGCGCTCGACTGCCGGGGCAAGGTTCTTACCGGCACGGCCGAGGGATACGCGCATTATGCGCTCTATCCTGAAAGCTATCTCGGCGCGGCGCGGGCATCAGGCCTCGACGCGAATACATGCGTCATCGGCATCCGCAGCATTGGCCTCGGGCTTGCCGCCCTGGTCGCCGCGGCGATCGACGCGCCGGTACCCATCAGCGTGCGCCCGATCGGCCATCCTTTCCGCAGGTATGTCAACGCCGACCCGGAATTGATCAGCGCCTGGAGGGACAAGCCCTCGGCTTGCTTCGCTGTCGTCGACGAGGGCCCCGGCCTGTCGGGCAGTTCGATGCATGCCGTCGTCGCATGGCTGCGGCGGCTGGGCATCGATAGGGATCGCATTCACCTGTTCCCCAGCCATTCCGGCGGCCCAGGTGCCGAAGCCTCTAAGGAGGTTCGTGAGACATGGTCGGGTTGCCGCAAACATGTGGCGCGGGCCTTCGAACGCACCTTCCCGGGCGGCGCGCAAATGCCGACGCTACGCGATTGGGTGGCGGAGGCTGCCGGCAGCCCGCAATTGGCCCTGACCGAAATATCCGCTGGAGAGTGGCGAAACCTCCACTACGCCGAGGAGAGGCTCTGGCCGCCGAGTCAACGCGGCATCGAGCGGCGAAAATTCCTGGCGTCCGCGGGACGCGATCGGTGGCTCGTCAAATTTGCCGGCCTCGGTCAAACCGGGCAGCGCAAGATGCAAACCGCGGAGATGCTGCACGAAGCCGGCTTCGGACCGCAGATCGTCGGGCTTTGTCACGGTTTTCTGGTTGAACGGTGGATCGAGGGAAAGACAATGGATCAGACAAACCTGTCCAGAGACAGGCTTGTCGCGGAGCTCGCACACTATCTCGCTTGGCGTGCGGCCAATCTCAGAACTCCGGAACTGGGTGCTGGATTGCCGGAACTCGCTGAGATGGCCGTCCACAATGGCGCCGAAGCCCTGGGTGAGCGGCGCGCGGCGGAGCTGCGGAACTGGTTCTCGAAGCGTGCCCCTGCGCAAGCGTTGCCACGGGTCGAGATCGACGGAAGGCTTCACCCGTGGGAGTTTCTCGTTTGTGCCGACGGGACGTTGATCAAGACGGATGCCGTCGATCACTGCCGGGGACATGATTTGATCGGCTGCCAGCCCATAGAGTGGGATATTGCCGGCGCTCGCGTCGAATATGGATTTTCCGACAGCGAGCTAGCGACGTTGGTCCACCGCATGGAAGCCGGGGAGCGGCTCAATATCGATACCGGCCTCATTGACTGTCTCGAACCTTGCTACCTGGCGTTTCAACTGGGACTCTGGGACGTTGCTGCCCGATCCGAGCATGGCCCGGAGAAGCCAAGGCTGGTAGCTGCGGCAACGCGGTACAAGAAAGGGCTGCTACGCTTCCTGGAGAGGTCCGGGCCGTGACGATCAGTCCAGTCTCCGCAGCATGTCCGCTTCGCGTTCGAGAATGGTGGCCACTTCCTCGCGCTGCAGATGCGTCATCATTAGGCTGACGCAGCACTCGAGATAGGTGATGGAGGCCCGTCGCAGAAAGGCAGCCGTCTCTCTTTCCGCAATCTGCTCGATATCCTTTGCGGATCGTTTGGGTTGCACAGGTCCGTTCTCCATAGCGGGATCTCATCGTCAAACCCCGAGCTTGCCAGGATGTTCCGCGCAATCCGCAAAAGTGCGGCAGGAGGCATGACCGTGCTTGAGCGGTCATGCCGGAACACGTGGCTGCGGCGGCCTGGCCTCAGGCCGGAAGGTTCTGCAACCTGCCCGATCTTGCGTTTGTCGCAATAGCTGTCATCCGGCCGTCGATCCCGCTGGTTTCGAGATTGGAGAAGTATCCGATCGTCTGCATCAGCCCTTGCCTGAGCGGCACTTTCGGCGTCCAGCCGAGCAGCGCCTTCGCACGCGAGATGTCGGGCTGCCTCCGGCGGGGATCGTCTTGCGGCAAGGGCAGGAATTTCAGATCCGACTTGGTTCCGGTCATGTCCCTCACCATGGATGCCAGTCGCATGATGGTGAATTCTCCGGGATTGCCCAGGTTGACGGGTTTTCCGGGATTGGGATCGAGATCCATCAGGCGCATCATACCTTCGATCAGATCGGAGACGTAGCAGAAGGACCTTGTCTGCAACCCATCACCGAATATCGTCATCGAGCGCTTCTCAAGCGCCTGCATGATCAGGTTCGAGACGATGCGGCCGTCGGCGGGGTCCATCCTGGGACCGTAGGTATTGAAGATGCGAGCCACGCGAATATCGGCTTTTGCCGCTCTCAGATAATCGAAGCAAAGCGTTTCGGCGGTGCGCTTGCCTTCGTCGTAGCAGGCGCGCGGGCCGGTGAAGTTCACATGGCCAACATAGTCTTCCCGCTGCGGATGTTGTTCCGGGTCGCCATAAACTTCACTTGTCGACGCCTGCAGGAATCGCGCATTGTTGCGGGCGGCGAGTTCGAGCAGGTTGAGCGTTCCGATGACGCAGGTGCGTGTCGTGTGTATCGGATCGGCCTGGTAGCGCGGCGGCGAAGCAGCGCATGCCAGGTTGAAAACGCGATCGACCGGCTCGCCGAGGTTCAGCGGCCGGCAGATATCCTGCTCGATCAGCCGGAAGCGCGGCTGGTCCATGATCGAGACGATGTTGTCCATGCGGCCGGTAAGGAAATTGTCGACGCAGATCACACGCCAGCCGTTGCGGAACAACGTTTCGCAAAGATGCGAGCCGAGGAAACCCGCGCCACCGGCGACAAGCACTGTCTTCGCCCTTCGCGCTTTTCTTGTTTGCCGCATCGCTGTTTTCTCCTGTCTTTCAGTCATGCTGCGGTTCCGATATCGAGATCGATCATCGCCGCTCTCGGTCGTGTCAGCAGCGACACGAATTCGCGGGCCCTGGCCGCACCGGTATGTGCTGCCAGGACGAGTTCGCGCGCCCGGCCGGCCATGGCGAGCCGGGCGCGCTCGGATTCCCTGAGCAGGATATCGACGATGTCATCCGCCTTGTCGGCCGTGCGGATCGCCGAAGCAGGAAAGAAGCTGTCGAGACCCGGCCAGCGATCGCTGATAATCGGCGTGCCGCAAGCGGCAGCCTCGAAAAGCCGTACGCTGGGCGACCATCCGGCGGCGATCATCGATCTGCGCGTGACGTTCAGCGTGTAGCGCTGGCGGCTATAGAATGCGGCATGGTCGGCCGGCGGCAAATGTTCGATTCGTTCGACATTCTCAGGCCAGACGATGTCGGACGGATATTGCGAGCCGGCGACGACGAAACGGCGCTCCGGCATGCGCCGTGCGGGCTCGAGCAACAGCGCGTTGAGCGTTGCCTGCCGGTCGGTGCTGTAGGTGCCGAGATAACCGAGGTCCCAGCCGACTGGGTCGGCGGTTCGGTGATGCCGTTGCGGATCGACCGAACAGTAGAGCGGTTCGGCACGGCGCGCACCGAAATCCTGCGCCAGTCGGCCAAGCGTCGGCCCGCCGGTGAAGGAGAAATAGACATCGAAATACGGAATCTGGCGCCGACTAAGATAGTCGCATTCATCCGTCGAAAGCTTTGCCAGGGTCACCGGCGTGTCGATGTCATAAAAGCAGAGCGCCCCTTTGCAGAGCGCCGCGGCAATGTCGATGACCGCGCGCCCCTCCGGAACGAAGGACCCGACGACCACGACATCGGCCTGTTGCAGGCATCGTGCCCAGTCCTGTTGCAACTCCTGCGTCGTTTCGTAGTAGCGCAGAGTGCAGAAATCGGGATCGCGCAAGTCGCGGTGATTGGCATACCACGGCACGTTGCGCTCCAGGAAGGTCACGCGGTGACCGAGTTCATGCAGGCCTTTCAGCAGGCCTCGAAATGTCGTGGCGTGGCCGTTTCCCCAGGACGAGGAGAGGGACAGGCCGAGAAAGACGATGTTGAGCCGCTTGGTCATTACGCCGCCTCCACGGTCCCGCGCTCGAAGTGCCGCCTCAAGACCGTATCGGTCACGGCCGCTCTCATGGCGTAGGTATGTTCACCGCGGACGCGGCGCAGCGCGGACGCGCCGATCGCCTTTGCCCGATTGGGGGTCAAGGTGCGCATGATTTCGGCGACATCGCCGCCGTCGCGTGCGACCAGGATCTCCTCGCCGGGTTTCAGGAACAGTTCGACGCCCAGCCACGCATCCGTGATGAGGCAGGCACCAGCGCCCGCCGCCTCGAAAACGCGGGTGGCGGGCGAAAAGCCGTTTGCGGCCATGCTGTCGCGGCTGATGTTCAACACCGCCTTGGGCGTGACATTGAAGGCGTTGTGGTCGCGGGTGCCGACGTGGCCGAGCCAACTGACATTGCCGGGAAGCGGCTTGTCGCCCCAGCCCGATCCGCCAAGCAGGAAACGCTGCTCCTGCAAACGGCTGGCCGGATCGAGAAAAAACGCCTCGACGCGCGCCTCACGGTCCGGCAGCCGGTTTCCGAGGAAGGCGAGGTCGCAAGCAAAACGCGCCTGACTGGCGACTGGATGATGCGTTTCAGGATCGAGCGCATTGTAGATCGGCACGCATTCCTTCGCTCCCATGGCGCGATAGGCCCAGACCACGGGGTCGCCGCCGCCATAGGTCAACACAAGATCGATTTGCCGCAGCGCGGCATGCAGCGGATGGTCCGGTTCATCGCGCAATTGGCCGAGCGTCGCCGGAGCGTCCACGTCCCAGAACACCACGAGCGCGTCACGACGCGCGTGATCGAGCACGGCGCGCAGCAGCGCCTCATCCTCAAAACCGACGCCGCTCGCCTTGACGACGATATCCGCCTCGGCGGCGTGCGCCGCCACCTGCATCAGCGCGTGCCGGGTCGCCTCGTACACGACGACGGCGCACCACTCCGGCGCCTCGATGTCGCGGTTGTTCCGGCGGTCATAGACGTCAGGTTCATAGAAGGTGATTTCGTAGCCGAGTTGGGAAAGCGCCTTGAGCAACCCACGGTAATAGGTAGCGGCGCCGTTCCAGTAGGACGACAACAGGCTCGATCCATAAAAAGCGATCTTCATTCAGCAGCTTCCTTTGCGGCGGTCGGATTGGTGATGTGTTGAGGTCCGCATTCGGCGAGCACGCCGAACAACTCGTCCACGCGGTGCCGGCATGTGTGCCGCAGGCGGATGGTCTCGAGACCAGACGCCGCCAGGGAGGCAGCGAAATCCGCGTCGCCGAGTACGGCCCGGAGGTGTCGCCGCATCTGGGAGCCATTGTCCGCAAACAGGAAATCGACGCCTGGTCTGAACAGTTGCTCGGTGTCGGACCACGGGGCGGAAATCAGCGGAATGCCGCAGGCGAGCGCCTCGAACACGCGGATGGTCGGAATGCCGGGCAGGCCTTCCCGATAGGGGCGGCGCGGAACATGCACCGTGACACGATGCGCTGCGAACGCTTTCGGCACGTCGGCATTGGCGATCCAGCCTTCATGGCGCAGGCCGGCGGCTGCGAGATCGGCGAGCGCCTGCCTGGGGTAGCGCACGCCATGAACGGTGGCATCGAGGCCGAGTTCGTGCACCGGCTCGATCAGAAATTCCGTGAGCTCCGCGGTACGCTCGTCGTCGCCCCAGTTTCCAATCCAGATCAGATCGGAGGTCGGGCGGATCTCAGGATGCGGTCTGAACAGGCGGTCGTCAGCCGCCTCGTGCCAGGTGAAGACGCGTTTGCCCCACCCGGCGCGCAGGTAGCTCTCGCGCAGGGCTTCGCCAAAGGCGAGGACGCCGTCGTAATGCTCCAGCCGGAGCGCCGAGATCGCCTCGGTCGCCGACACGGCGCGGTGGTGGGTGTCGTGAAACAGGAGGATGAAGTTGCCGCCGTTGGCCCTGGCGCGACCAAGGCGCGCGACGAGGTCCGGCTCGGTCCATTCATGGACGACCACCACGTCCGCATCGGCGATCCAGGCCTCGTGGTCAAAGCCGGCATCGTAGGTCACCGGCATCAGCTCGGGGAAATCATTCCTGAAGCGCTCGATGGCGAAGGAGCCCTTCTCGGCCAGCAGATTCGAGCGGCTCCAGCCGTCCGCCGGCTCCAGCGCGATCGCCTGATGCTGGCGTGCGACCAGCTCCCGCATGACGCCGCGCAGGAAATGTGCGTTGCCGTGGTTCCAGTCGGAAACGACCGAATGGGTATAGAACAGAAAGCGCATGATCAGCGCTCCGCCATCGCTAAGGCCGCTTTGTCGTAGACGTCGCGCATGGCCGCTGCCTGCCTCGCCAACGAAAACCTGCGGCTCCGGCGCAGGGCTGCCCGTCCGAGCTCCCGCCTGTGCTGCGCATCCGCGGAGAGACGGTTGATGCAGGTGGCGAGATCATGCGGATCGCGCGCGTCGTAGAATAGCGCGGCCCCGTCCCATAACTCGCGGTAGGTGGCGATGTCGGATAGAACCAGCGGCGTCGCCGACATGGCCGCTTCCAGCGTCGCCAGGCCGAACGGCTCGTAGAGCGATGGCGACACGAAGATTCCGGCGCGTGCCATCAGGGAGCGCATCTCGTCATGCGGTAGCGCTCCGAGAGCGACGGCATGGCTGAAGCCGGCGTGCTGGCCGTCCGGACCTAGCGTGGAACCGGCTGCAAAGACGGGCCATTGCGTTATCGACGCGGCCTGGTCGATCACCGTGGCGTTCTTGGCTTCGTCCCACCAGCGGGCGGCGGCGAAGACGAGCGGTTGACGTTTTTCGGCTTTCGCAACCGGGCGGGCGCCGTTGGCGACGACATTGAGACGCGCGATTTGTCCATAGCAGGTTTCGAGCATGCCGGCGTGGCTGTGGCTCGGCGCGATGACGGCGTCGGCCGTGTCGAAGCCGCGCCTGTTGCGCTGCTTCTGCCAATCCCATGCGCTGTCCACCGCCTGTCCCTTGACGGCATGGAACCATGTGACCACGCAGGAATGCGAGACCACCACGATAGGGCAGGGCGCATCGAGCCCCACTGCCTGCGTCGGGGCATTGAGATGAACAAGGTCGATGGCGTGGTCACGAATGGGCGCATGCAACTCCCCCGGCAACGCATCGAGGTCGCTGGCATTGCGGGTCATCCAATCCGGCGGCGTGTTCAGCCAGGTCAGTGTCGCCAAGGACTGTGCTTCTTCGGCCTGTTGCGTGGATGGTTCCGGACCGAGACCGGCGAGCAAAACGCTGTCCCCGCCGTCCACGAATTCCCGCGCCAGATCAAGCGCGTACCGCCACACGCCGCCCACGGCATCGACCGTCATCAGGATGCGCCGCGAACGCGGGGTCAGTGTCCGCAACATGTCGCCTCCAGTTCCGCCAGCGGACGCGGGCGCTTCTCCTGGATGTCGCTGAATTTTTGGAACGAGGCGAGATAGTGTTCATGCGCGCGCTCCCACGCGATGTCATCGGGCTCGCCCCAAAGCTCGCGATAGCTGGGCGAACTCGGGTAGGGATAGAGCGGTACCGGCTCATTGGCCCATACGCCGTTGTCGATTAGGTGGTTTCGCCAGTAGTCGACCAGGGCAGGGTCATCTTCGACCGCGCCGATCAGATTGGCCTGGACGAACGGAACATGGCGTCTTGCATCGACGAGCAGCGCGGCGAGTTCCTCCGTGCCCAGGCGGCAGCGCTTGGCCAGCATGGCCCGGCCCTCCACTGTCAGGCTTTCGAGGCCCGCTTCGATTGACACGCAACCGGCCGCGCCAAGCAATTCCAGCAGTTCGGGCTTCCACAGGTCGATGCGGGTCTGTACGCCGAATTTCACGTCACGGTCGACCAGTGCCTCTAGCAAGGCTTTCTGCGGCAGGAAAATCTCGTCGATGAAGTAGATATAGCCGACACCTTGGGCGATCAGCCGGTCTATTTCCGTCACGACCGCCTCGTGATTTCGGCGGCGATAGGCATCGCGGAAATCCATCTTGGCGCAGAAGCTGCAATTGTAAGGGCAGCCGCGCGACGCCTCGACTTCCGCGCCGAACCCCACCTGGTGGTCGTCGAACCTGTGATGGTGGTGCGCGTGCGCGGCGATCCAGTCCGATGGCCATTCGAGCGGCGGATGGTCGATGAACGAACTGGCGTGAACGCCGCCGTTCGAGATCAGCCTTGCTTCGCTAAAGTAGGCGGTTGACGACACCGCACTCCAATCATCGCGCCGTGCAAGGTCGGCCACGACCTCCTCGCATTCGCCGCGCACGATGATGTCGACGCCGAGCTTGCGCAGCGTTGGCGCCGGTGTCGCCGAGCCATGCGGCCCGACCGCGACGGTGCGCCCGCCCCGCCCGGCAAGGCGGTTGAGAAAATCGGCCGGCACGCGCAATTCCGGCGGCGCGCAGCGCCAGAACAGATAGGTCGGCGCTGTGGTGACGACCGTCATTGCCGGCGCGAACTCGGCCACCCGTTCGGAAAGGCTGGAATTGTCAAGCTTCTGAAGCTGTCCGTCCAGCATCAGCACCTCATGGCCAGCCCGTTCGAGCAAGGCTTTCGAGTAGCCGAGTTCCAGGGGTAGATGCGGTTGGCGGCAGCCGAAATAGATGCTGTCGTCGTAGGTCCAGAATGGGTTGACCAACGCGATTTTCATGCGACGTACCTCTCGGCTTCGGCGTGGGGTTCGAGCCGGTGACGCTGCAACCATTCGGCGAGGTCGCGGATGCCTTCTCGCCACGAAACATGCGCCGTCCAGCCAAGCGTGGTTTGCATCTTTCTCGTATCGGCGACGAAGAAGGGCTGGTCGCCCGTCCGCTCTGCCTCATAGCGGATCGACAGTGCTCGATCCGTCAGGCTGCCGATCTCGCTCAACAGCATGCGCAGGCTGAGCGCATTTTTCGGTCCGCCGCCGAGATTGAACGCCTGGCCCGTGATCGTCTCGATCCGGTCGAGCACGGCCCTGTAGGCTGCAACTGCATCGGAGATGTGCAGGATGTCGCGCACCTGCCTGCCGTCGCCGTAAATGGTTATCGGCCGCCCCGAAAGCGCGCAAAGGAGGAAGTGCGCAACCCAGCCCTGGTCCTCCGTTCCGAACTGGCGCGGGCCGTAGATGCAGCTCATCCGCAGGACCGCCGTCGGCAAGCCATAGGACTTGGCGTAGTCGAGCACGTACTGGTCGGCCGCGCCTTTGGAGCAGCCATAGGGTGTGCAAAAGTCCAGGCTGCGGCCCTCGCCGATGCCCTCGGTGCGGATCGCAGGGTCGCAGGGCACATAGCGCTCGCCCTCCGGGCGAACCGCAATGTCGGGGAGGCTGCCGTACACCTTGTTGGTGCTGGCGAAGATCACCGGGATTCGTTCGCCGCTCTGTCGCGCCGCCTCCAGGACGTTGAAAGTTCCTCTAAGGTTAATGTCGAAATCCTCGCCCGGCCGAACCAGGCTGGTGGTAACGGCGGTCTGCGCGGCCAGGTGGAATATGGCTTTCGACCCCGTGAGGGCCGAAGCCAAGGCGTTGGCGTCGCGCACATCGACGGTTTCCACGGTGAGGCGGCTTCCATGCTTGTGCGACAACCATTCAAGGTTCTGTTCGACACCAGCGCGACTGAGATTGTCGATCACCAGCACCGGCTCGCCGTCCGACAACAGGCTGTCGGCAAGATTGGACCCGATGAAGCCGCTGCCGCCGACGATGGCGACAGGTGCTTCGCGACGGTTGCGCCTACCCGGCTTCATGACACCAGCCCGCGTTCTTCGAGTTCGCGTTTCATGTCGGCGCCGCGATCGATGGCAATCGTGTTGCGCACCCAGGAAACGAAGTCGCCGAGGGAATTCTCCAACTGCCGCCCTGGTTCGAAACCCAGCAGTTCGCGCGCCTTGGAAATGTCGGCGAAGCAGTTGCGAATGTCACCGGAACGCGCTTTGCCGAGCAGCTCGGGCGAGCGGTCCGGCGTTCCCATGGCCTCGGCCAGCAGCCGCGCGACATCGCGGATCGCATAAGCCCGGCCGCTTCCGATGTTGATGACGTGGCCTTTTGCCTGGCGTTGCTCCAGTGCCAGGCGAAAGGCGCGGGCGACGTCACGTACATGAACGAAATCGCGCTTCTGCTGGCCATCTTCGAAGATCATCGGCCGCTTGCCGTTGGCCAGACGCGAGGCGAAGTTGGCCAGCACGCCGGTATAGGGGTTTGAAAGCGCCTGTCCGGCGCCGAAAACGTTGAACAGGCGCAGCGCCACCGCATCGACGCCATAGGCTTCGCCGAAGATCAGCACGGCGCGTTCCTGGGCATATTTCGTCAATGCATAGATGGAGGCGAGATCGATCGGCTTTTCTTCGTCTGTCGGCAACGGCGAGAGAGGTTCACCGTCCGCCGACAAGGGATCCCACTGTCCGCCTTTGAGGTCGTTGGCCTTGCGCCGGGCGTTGCCGACGCGCCGGCCGTCGGGCGTGGCATACAGACCTTCGCCGTAGACGCTCATCGAAGACGCGACGACGATCCGCTCGACCGGGTGCTTGATCAACACCTCGAGCAGTGTTGCAGTGCCGAGATCGTTGGCGCCGACATAGCGGGCGATCTCGTACATGGATTGGCCGACGCCGACTTCCGCAGCCAGGTGAACCACCCCGTCGACGCCCTTCAGCGCCTTGGTGACGGCTTCGCGATCGCGCACGTCGCCCTTGATCAGTTCGGCTCCAGCGGGAAGGTTGACCGCTTCGCCGGCATGCACCTGATCCAGCAATGCATCTAGGATGCAAACCGAATAACCGTGATCGGCGAATTCTTGTGCGACGTGGCGACCAATGAAACCACAGCCCCCTGTGACCAGTATACGTTTCACGACAACTCCTCGGACTGGTGACCTCGGCGCCCCCAACTTCTCGGCAAAAGCTTTGTTCCCTGCGCATCAACAAAGTTCTCCTGGCGGTTTCATTCGACAGCAGGCGCATCGCACCACGCGACGGGTGCTGGAACATTGCCTGCCGTGTGCTGTTAGGACGCTCAACAGTTGCCGCGGTGCGTGCGCGGCGAGAGAGCTGGCTGAAAGGAGATTTCAATGTCGCAATCGCAGACGACCACCAATCACGAGGAGATTCGCAAATGGGCCGAGGAGCGGAACGGCCGGCCGGCAGTGGTGCGAACCAAGGGCGAGGGCGGCATCCTGCGGATCGATTTCGGCGAGCCCGAGGAGGCATTCGAACCAGTCGAATGGGATGAGTTCTTTCGGATATTCGATGAGAACCGTCTGGCTTTTCTTTACCAGGCCAACACCGGCGGCGGGCAAACCAGCCGTTTCAACAAGTTCGTCGAGCGTGACCAAAAGGGCTGACCGAGGGCCGGCTGGCGATCAATCGGAAACCTGGTTCGGCTCAGTTCAGAAGCCTTGCGCCGCCGGACTTTGCCAAATCGCGCATGATGGCGTTAAGCCAGTCTTCGGTGGACTGGCCGATCCGCCTTTGGTCGATGTCACGGATCGCTCGCTCGAGCGTCCTTTCGACAAGCCGGTCGGAGGCTTCCACATCCCCCAGCAACAGACGTGCCGCAAGCCTGAGCTTGGGCAGGAGCGAAAACACGTCATCCGGCGAACTTGGCACAAAGCCGCTCGCCTCAGCCGGGCCTTGCGGCGGGAAAAGGGCGTTGAATACAGCCCCGCTGCCCGAGGATTTTCGCAGGTTGCTGGCATGCCGGAGATGTTCGGGAATGGCGATATCGCTGTCACCGCTGAAAAACACGAACGGGACGCCGCGGCGCATCAGTTCGTCCGCGATCGGAAAGACACGTCGCCCGTTGAGGTTGACGTCGAGGATGGCAGCCTCGGCCGATTCAGTGTGCAATGATGCTTGTTCGACCGTCGCTGCCGGTCCCAGGATGATCGCACCCATATTGCTGAAATAGCGGGCGAGATCTCCGGCTACCATCCATTCGTCTTCGACGATCAGAAGATGCACCCCTTGCAGATCGCGCACCCGGTCATCCTTTCTCGAGCAGTATCTGGTGGAAACAGTGTCCCTCGCCGAGCCTGCTGGCGTTTCGGCACGAGCCCGGCAATTCCACGCCGCTGACTCCATGTGCGTCGGGAGCTTTGTTTCAGATGGACGTTTGGTCATTGAACACGTGAACTCCAAATTCAACGCCATCCGTCGCGACTTGTTCCGTATCTCCGCCGCGCCTATGCTTACCTGCTGTCCAGCCTGCTTCATAAGTGATTTCGCACACAGGTGCCGAAAGGGGAACTTCCAGTGACAGCCCAGGCGAAAAGATTTCCCATCGTGGGCGTCGGCGCGTCCGCCGGCGGGATTCCGGCGATGGAAGGGCTGTTCAAGGGGATGACCGATCAGCCCGGCATGGCGTTCGTCGTCATTACTCATCTCAGCCCTAAGCGAGAGAGCCTGTTGCACGAGGTCGTCGGCCGCTACACCGAAATGGCGGTCGAAATCGCGGCGGACGGCATGGTCGTTCAACCGAACCACGTCTATGTCATGCCGCAGAACGTGACCATGACCATCGACAAGGGAATGCTGCGCCTGCGCCGGCCCAATGGGTTCAGCCAGGAGCGCAAACCCATAGACATCTTCTTCAGCGCACTGGCCGAAGACCAGGGCGAACATGCCGTCGGCGTCATCCTGTCGGGCGGAGATTCCGATGGAACCTTGGGCGCCAAGGCGATCAAGGAGCATGGCGGGCTCACCGTTGCGCAGATCTCCGACGGCTACGGCCCGCGCAACCCCGATATGCCGCAGAGCGCCATCACCAGCGGACTTATCGATATAGCCGCGCCCGCCGAGGAGATCGGCACGAAACTGGAAGCCTTCACGCGCGGCTTCGACGCGTTGAATGGGTTGGCGGAGGAGGATAGCGTCCGCACGGCGGGTATGGAAAAGGTCCTGTCTCAGATCTACGGCATCCTGCGCAGCCACTCAGGCCATGATTTCTCGGGCTACAAGACCAAGACGTTCCTGCGACGCATCAAGCGGCGCATGCAGATCGCGCAGATGCAATCCATTGGCGCATACGTGGAATGGCTGCAGAAGGACCCTCGCGAGGTGATGAACCTTTTTCGCGACCTGCTGATCAACGTCACCAACTTCTTTCGCGATCCCGAGGCCTTCGAGCTGCTCGAGCGAAAGATCGTACCGCAACTCTTCGAAGGCAAGACCGCCAACGACATCATCAGGGTGTGGATTCCCGGCTGCGCCACAGGCGAAGAGGTGTTCTCCATCGGCATCCTGCTACGCGAACATGTGGAAAAGCTCCCGGTCGTTCCGCGAATCCAGATATTCGCGACCGATATCGACGAACCGGCGCTGGCGGTGGCGCGGGCAGGGCGCTATCCCGAAGCCTTGCTGCAGGGACTTTCCCCCGAACGCCGCCAACGGTTTTTCAATGGCGACGGCGACACCTATGTCATCAGCAACGAGATACGGGAGCTGTGCATCTTCTCGCCGCACAGCGTCGTTCGCGACCCGCCTTTCTCACGCATGGACCTGGTCTCGTGCCGCAACCTGCTGATCTATTTCGGCCCAGCCATTCAGAGCCGGGTCATTCCTATTTTTCATTACGCCCTGAAGCCTGGCGGTTACCTTTTCCTCGGCACCTCGGAGAGCGTCGGACAGAACGACGATCTGTTCGCCACCGTCGACAAGAAACATCGCATCTTCCAGGCGCGGGAGCATGCCTCGCCGCATGTCAGGCTGCCGGCCCTCATCGGCGATGGCCGTTCAGGCGCATTCCCGTCCGAGAGCACTGGCTTGAGGAAGGGAGCCGCCGGTTATCCCCTACGCCAGGCGGTCGAGGCGCAGGTGCTGGAGCGCTTCGCCCCCCCGCATGTGCTGGTCAACGCCGAGGGCGATGTCGTCTACTACTCAGCTCGCACCGGCAAATATCTCGAAGCGCCGCAAGGCATTCCCAGCCGGCAACTGTTGACAATGGCGCGCCGTGGGCTGCGACTCGACCTGCGCGCCGCGCTGCGGGAAGCGACGTCGACGCGCCGGACCGTCATACGGGAAAATCTCACGGTCGAGGAGGATGATGAGCGGATCCAGCCGATCAAGCTCACCATTGAGCCGCTGGCGGAACGCGACAATGGCGAGCCGCTCTATCTCGTCCTGTTCGAACCGTCGGGACCTACGCAGATCCGCACAGACCAAGGCGGCAGCCATGACACCGACAGCACCGCCGATCTGGAGCGAGAACTGCGCGATGCGAGGGAGCGCCTGCAATCGACGATCGAGGAATATGAGACCGCACTGGAAGAGGTGAAATCGTCCAACGAGGAACTCGTCTCTGTCAACGAGGAGGCCCAGTCGACCAATGAGGAACTTGAGGCCTCGAAGGAGGAAATGCAGTCGCTCAATGAGGAACTGAACACTATCAATGCCGAGTTGACGAACAAGATCGAGGAACTCGATCACGCCAACAGCGATCTGCGCAACCTGTTCGAAAGCACGGAGATCGCGACCATTTTCCTCGATCGCAATCTAGTGGTGCGGACCTTCACGCCCGCGGCTTCGTCGTTCTTCAGTCTGCGACCCTCCGACGTCGGCCGGCCGCTGACGGACCTGTCGAGCCAGTTGGAGTATCCCGAGTTGAAGCAGCATATCGCCGAGGTGTTCGAGACAGGCGAGACCCTGAACCACCACCTTGCGCGCGACAGCGCCGGGCGGTTTCACATGGTCCATATCAATCCCTATCGGGACAAGAGCAACCGCGTTCAGGGTGTGGTCGTGACACTGGTCGACGTCACCACTCTGGCTCAGGCGGAAGAACATCAGCAGGTTCTCATCTCTGAGCTCAACCACCGGGTCAAGAACATGTTGGCGGTGATCGTCAGCATTGCGAGCCGCACGCGGGAGAAATCCGTGTCGAAGGATGAATTCGCGGAAGCCTTGATCGGACGCTTGCATGCGATGTCGCGGGCCTATGGATTATTGAGCCGGAAAAGCTGGAAGGAAGCTTCGGTCAGCGAACTGCTTCACCAGGAGCTCGAGCCGTTTGGCATTGAACGGTTCGAACTGAACGGCCAGGAGATAGAACTTGGACCGCAACAGGGCCTTTCCCTTAGCATGGCCGTCCACGAACTGGCCACCAACGCGGCCAAATATGGCGCTCTTTCCAAACCTCGTGGCAAGGTGGTGGTGATGTGGTCGATCGCTGACGACATGTTTACGCTTACCTGGCGCGAGAAGGACGGTCCCCCTGTCAATGAACCCGTCGGCAGCGGCTTTGGCCTCACGCTGCTGCAGGGAGAGATCGGCTACAGGCTTGGCGGCCATGTCGAAACCGTTTTTCGCAAGGAAGGCCTCAACGTTCAGATCGCATTTCCCGTTAACCGGAAGGAGGGGTCGTGAACGGCGGACCGCGCGTCCTGGTTGTCGAGGATGAATGGCTAATCGCGGAAGACACCGCGTTAGTCCTGCGTAGCGCCGGTTACCAGGTGGTCGGTCCCGCGCCTTCGGTAGCCGCGGCGCTTCGTCTCGTCGGCTCGGACAAGATCGACATGGCGTTGCTGGACATTCAGTTGAACGGTGAAACGAGCCTGCCCCTCGCGGAGACATTGCAGGCGCAGGGTGTTCCCTTCGCCCTCATGACGGGATTTGGCGCGCGCGACCTACCGGCATCCTTTCGCGACTGCAAATTCGTGCCCAAGCCGGCGACTGAAGCAGCTATCCTGGCTGCGTTGGCCGACCTGGGGTCGCTGCGCGACGTTTCGCGTTGACGGGCACTCGAAGGGCGCCATAGGATCAGTCCAAGGGCTTGTCCGTCGGTCGCGGAGTCGTGCTGGGCTGACGGGGACGACCGGCATTTCGATTGGCTGTGGGATTGTCCAGGGGAGGGGCTGAAGGGTGAGATCCTCCGGCAGTCTTCGGCGTCGGCGATTTCGCCCCTGCGTCCGTATCACCGGCGTCTCGCCTCGGGTGTGGCAAACCATCGGTGTTCGGAGACCGAATAACGGGTTTCGAGCGAGAATTCTCGTTGGCCATGGCGGCACCCTTCTTCCGAACCGAACTCAGCGGGTCAATCGCCGACACAACAGAAAGTTCCGAACTGCCAATGCCGATCGGGCGGGCGTCCAACGGATGCCGGGAATGAGACAGCTCTTGCCTCTGGAACCGCGACATCTCAGCCATGCGGCCGCATAACCACCTTGATGCAACCATCCTGCTTGTCTCGGAAGGTCTTGTAGAGGTCCGGCCCGGCTTCGAGCTCGGCTCTGTGGGTGATGACGAAAGACGGGTCGATCTCGCCATTCTGGACCTTGGCCAGAAGTGGTTCGAGATAGCGCTGGGTATGGGTTTGGCCCATTCGGAAGGTCAGCCCCTTGTTCATCGCGGCGCCGAACGGGATGTGATCGACCAGGCCGATATAGACGCCGGGAACCGAGATGGTGCCGCCCTTGCGGCAGCAATAGATCGCCTCTCGCAGCACATGCGGCCGATCGGTGCCGAGATAGACGGCGGCCTTCACCTTGTCGAGCATGGCGTCGGCGCTGGCGCCGGGGTCGGATTCAGTGCCGACGCAGTCGATGCAGCGATCCGGGCCGCGGCCGTCGGTCATCGCCATCAGTGCGTCGTAGATATTGGAATTGCTGAAGTCGAGCGTCTCTGCTTTGCCGTGTTCACGCGCCATGGCCAGCCGCTCCGGCACCTTGTCGATGGCGATGACGCGGCCGGCGCCGAGCATCCACGCGCTCTGGATGGCGAATTGGCCAACCGGGCCGCAACCCCATATCGCGACCGTATCGCCCGGCTCGATGCCGGCGTTCTCTGCCGCCATGTAGCCGGTCGGGAAGATGTCGGAGAGAAACAGCACCTGTTCATCTTCCATTCCCTCCGGCACCTTGATCGGACCGACATCGGCGAACGGAACCCGCAGATATTCCGCTTGTCCGCCCCAATAGCCGCCGACAAGATGCGAATATCCGAAAAGGCCGGCCGGCGATTGACCCATCGCTTCGGCGGCCTGTTTTGCGTTGGGATTCGAGCGGTCGCAAAGCGAAAACAGCCCGTTCTGGCAAAACCAGCACTCGCCGCAGGAAATGTTGAACGGCACCACCACCCGGTCACCCTTCTTGAATTTCGAATGGCCCTGACCAACCTCCACCACTTCGCCCATCGTCTCGTGGCCAAGCACGTCGCCCGATTTCATCGTCGGCATGTAACCGTTCATCAGGTGGAGGTCGGAGCCGCATATGGCGCAGCAGGTAACCTTGATGATCACGTCGCGGTCATCCTCGATGACGGGATCGGCCACTTGGTCGCAGCGTATGTCGCCTTTGCCGTGCCATGTAAGGGCTTTCACGATGTTGCTCCTGAGTTTCGAGGGTGCGTTTCATTGGTGAGACGCGCGTTTCTCGTGCGTGGCGCCGGAGATGCCGCCGGTCAGTCCTGGGACGCCGAGCCCGGCGCAGCCATCTCGCGGTGCTGTTCGGCCAGCGTACCCGCTGGCGTGACATGCGCAGCGGCGACCTGCAGCTTGTTCTTCCAGCCGCTGACCACTTGTTCTTCGCCAGTCATCATCGCTTCGTAGCCGGCCTTGGCAACGTCGGCCGGATTGTCCTTCTCGTCGGTGCCGACCTTGGTGTCCATCATCTCGGCGCGTTCGAAGAAGCGTGTCTGCGTGGCGCCGGGCATCAACACGGTCACCGTGACGCCGGTGTCCTGCAATTCGTGACGCAAGGCGATCGCGAAGGAATCGATGAATGCCTTGGTGCCGTTGTAGACGGCTTGGAAAGTCCCGGGCATGAAACCGGCGATCGACCCGGTGAAAAGAATGCGCCCGCGCCCGCGGCGAGCCATCTTGGCGCCGAGTTCATGCGCGAGATACACCGTTCCGGTGATATTGGTGTCGATGATGCGCCGGATCTTCCCCCAGTCCTGGTCGACGAAGCCATTGCCGAGCCCGCGTCCAGCGTTGAGAAACAGCAGGTCGATGTCACGCTCGCCAATTCGGGAGATCAGCCGATCCACGCCTTCGACGGTCGCGAGATCGGCCTCGACGGCTTCGACTGCGATATTATGTGAGCCGAGTGCCTCGGCGGCCTGCTGGATTGCCGGTTCATCAGCCGCAACGACGAGATTGTAGCCATCCTTCGCGCAGAGTTTCGCAAGTTCCTTGCCTATGCCGCTCGAGGCGCCGGTGACCACTGCGAGTTTTGCATCCGTCATGATTTCCTCCGTCGTGCCGGCCGAACCAGCAGAGGAGATGATTGTTCCGTGGATCGGTATCGTCCGGTCGGCGCCTGTCGGGAGTCTGACTTCTGCTCTTGGCCGGGCGATGGATTTTCGGAATTCGGGCGGGAACAACCGGATGGTCCCGCAGTTCGGCGCGTGCAGGAGGAACATGATGCAACATGCTGATAAGATCGCGCTCCGGCGTGTGAAAATGCTGGTCGAGCAATATGTGCTGACCAGGAGCAGGCGATATGATTTCGTGTCGACGGAGTTGGCTTGCAGGGCCATTCGTGAGGTGATGCGCAGCCCGATCGAAGATGCCGAACTGGATCGCATGTTGGCCAGAAGCGCGGCCAGGCAGGGGCTTTCGGTGCGATTCGACCGGATGGAAGCTTGGCAGGCTGCTTCGCCATCTCCCACCGAAGGAGTATCGATATGAGAGCCGTGTTGCTGATGCTGGCACTGGTCTGTCTGGCCGGGTGCAACAATCCCGATCCCGACAAATCCAAAGCGGATACGAACAGTCAGCCGGTCGACAAAAACCCCACAACCGACACGAACCCCACCCCACAAACCACCACCGGCGGAGATCAGCAAGGCACCCAACCGGCCCAGCCGGCATCCCCTAAGCCGGCTGGCGGCTAGCTACGGCCTGGCCCACCAGACTGGGACCGCCATAGAGCAGTTCATCGTCTGCGGAAACGGCTAACCACTCTGTGTTGTTGTTTTTGCGCAATTCCTAAGGGAAAGCGCACCGCGCTTTTCCCTGGAAAGCCGTACACACTTTTCCTGGATTGCTTTAGTGGCGCGCCGAGCTTCTCGTTTTGGGTTCCCTGGCAACAATTCTGACGGGAACCGACTTTACGGCGGGGACGTGAGCCTTCTTGGCCCGGTGCCACAGAGGAACCAGGGGATTGAGTTCCGGATAATAACCGGCGCAGTTGCCTTCGGGCACGGAGTAGGGGGTGATGCGCAAACCTCGAACCCGCCGCTCCACGCCATCGTCGGCATGGGTTTCCAGATCGATTTCCTGCCCGGCGCTCAATCCGAACCGCTGAATGTCGGCCTCGTTCATCAACAGGACCATGCGTGTGCCGTGTATGCCGCGCAGTCTGTCATTGTACCCATAGACGGTGGTATTGAACTGGTCATTGGAGCGCACCGTTATGAGCGTCAGCACATTGTGACCCGAAACATCGATGTCCGGGTCTGTTTCAAGCGTCGTCGGCAGCTTGAAATTGGCTTTCTTGTTCGGCGTCTCCCAGACCCGTTTCGAGGCCTTGATATCGCGGTGAAAGCCTCCCGGCGTCAGGAACCGCTTGTTGAACTCACGAAAATGCTGCGGGTAACAACGCTCGATCTCATCGCGGATAAGGGAATAATCGGCGACCCATTTATCCCACGGGATCGAACTCACCCCCGATACGGTGGCCTTGGCCAGTTCCGCCACGATCTTCGGTTCGGAAAGCAGATGCGGTGAAGCCGGCGGACGCGAACCGAAGGAGCCGTGGATACAGGCGGTGGAGTCCTCCATCGAAACGGTCTGGTCGCCGCTCGCCTGATGGTCCCTTTCCAGCCGCGACAGGCAGGGCAGCAGATAGGTCACCGCCCCCGGCAGGAGATGACTGCGGTTGAGCTTGGTGGCGACTTCGACATGCAGCCCAAGCCGACGCCATGCTTTCTCGATCAGGCCGGTTTCGGGCACGGCGCGAACGAAATTGCCGCCGAGTCCGATGAAGCCTTTCACCGAGCCGGCGATGACGCCCTCGCAGGCCTCGACCGTGTCGAGACCCTTCTCGCGTGGCGGCTCGAAATCATAGAACCGGGCGAACTTGTCGAGCGGAACGAGCTCGGGTTTTTCGGATATGCCGACAGTGCGCTGGCCCTGTACATTGGAATGGCCGCGCAGCGGTGAAATGCCGGCGCCGGGCTTTCCCATGTTGCCGCGCATGAGCAGCAGATTGCATAGCATCTGGACGTTCTCGGTACCGTGCCGGTGCTGTGTCAAACCCATGCCGTAATTGCCGATCACCGCGTTGGAGCGGCTGTAGACCTCGGCAACATGTTCGAGATCCGCCTGCGCAATTCCCGAGCGCCTGACGATGTCCTCCCACCTGGCGGCCCGCAGGTAAGCCTCGAATTCGGCAAAACCATCCGTGTGCTCGGCAATGAAATCGCCGTCGAGGACACGCGGATCCCCGTGTTCCCGTGCCGCGTCGTCGAGCGCCAGCACCGCCTTGGCGATGCCGGTCATGGCGGCGATATCGCCGCCGCTGCGGACCTGGAAGAAGTCGCTGGACATCTTCGTGCCGGGGCCCGGCGACAGCATCTCAAGCGGATCTTGCGGATTCTTGAAGCGCTTCAGCCCCCTTTCCGGCAAGGGATTGAAGGTGAACACCGGCACCCCGCGTTGACGAGCCTCTTGCAGCGGATGCAGCAGCCGCGGCGCCGTCACCCCGGTGTTGTGGCCAAAAAAGAACATCATGTCGCACTGGGAGAAGTCCTCGAGCTGCACGGTTCCAACCGGCGAGCCGATCGATTCGGGCAGCCCGACCGATGTCGATTCGTGGCACATGTTGGAAGAATCGGGCAGGTTCGATGAGCCATAGATACGCGCAAAGAGCTGATACATGAACGAAGCCTCCAGCGAGGCCCGGCCGGATGTGTAGAAGACGACCGATTTCGGATCGAGCCGCCGGAGCTCCATGCCGATCTCGAGGAATGCGTCATCCCAGGAAACCGGTTCATAGCGGTCAGTGACGGCATTGTAGCGCAGGGGATCCGTAAGCCTGCCTTGTTTTTCGAGGTCACGATCCGGCCAGTCGAGCAGTTCGGTGACCGTATGTCGCGCGAAGAAATCGGGGCCGCAACGCAGCTTCGTCTGATCCCACATGGTCGCCTTCGCGCCATTTTCGCAGAACTCGAAGGGCCGCGGATCGGCCGGCTTGGCCCATGAACAGGAAACGCACATGTAGCCATCGGCTTTGTTCTGCTTGAGCAGCGTGCTCCATATGCCCGACATCAGCAGGCCTTCGCCGTATGCCTTGCGGACCAATGACCTCAGGGATCCCCATCCGCCTGTGGGATGGTTGTATTTTTTTGTTTCAATACGGTCGGTTACGGCAGGTTTCATCGAGATCGTCCTTGAAGAACCGATACCGAACCTCGCCCGTCACCGATTGTTCCCGCGGCTCCGTGCAGTATTGGCGTCGAATCTTGCGTGTCGAAGCCGACGCGGCCGAGGAGCGATCGCGGCCGGTCGTGGAACTATTTTCGTGATCGGCTGTTCGGCTTGGGAAGGGAGCCTGGCAATGGTGCGACGCAATGCAGTGCTTTCGCTCGTGATAGCCGCCATCATCATCATCGGCTTCCTCATAGGCTTTCTCTATGCCGACATGGGCTGGCATACCTCGCCACTGAAGCGGGCGCCTGAACAGAACCGGGGCGGTAACGCGCCGACGGATACTTCGCCAGCCGCGGGCGTCCGGAAAAGTCCCCAGGAAAACACCGAAATGCCGGGGCAGCAGTAGCGACCTCGAACGGGATTCCGCGCGAAAGGATGTCATGCTGTCAGATCCTACCGTGCTGATCTTGATGTATTTCCTGCTGCCGGTCTGGTTGGCCGCCGGATTTGCCGACTGGCTCTGCCATCGCGCGTCTCACATCGAATCGACGACAGGCGCCAAGGAGTCGTTGATCCACCTTCTGATGTTCGCCGAGGTCGGAATACCTTTGCTGGCCGCCATGTTTCTTGACGTGAATGCTCTCATCATTCTCATCATGATCGTCACCTTCTTCGTCCACGAGGCGACAGCGATGTGGGACGTCAGCTACGCCACCACCGCCCGCACCGTCACGCCGATCGAGCAGCACGTTCACAGCTTCCTGGAGATGATCCCGCTGATGGGGCTGGTCAGCGTCATTTCCCTCCACTGGGGACAGTTCCTCGCCTTGTTCGGGGCGGGGACGGAAACCGCGCGCTTCGAACTTGTCTGGAAATCGCAGCAGCTGCCGGTGACCTACATTGCCTGCGTGATGGCCGTGATCCTGATTTTCGAACTGCTTCCCTATCTGGAAGAGCTCGTCAGGGGATTGCGGGCCAATGCCGGGAAACTGATCCCGTCGAAGGCCAGGCGAGGGGATCCGGGCCAGACGACATTGCGTTGACGTGATCGCGCAGCGACACTCCTCCGGCCACTGGCATCGGATATCCAGCCGGTCTGCAATGCCTAGGATCGTTATGCGGAACATTTCTGTCGGGCGAGCCATTGAGACAGCGGGCACGGCAGCGATGGGGAGTGCGACGATGGGATTTCTATCCGACCTCGACAAGAAATTGACGGACAATGTCTACGAACATGGCAGCCAGCTCACCGATTCCGCCGCGGATCTCCCGCAGACGGTCGGCGAAATTGTCGAACGGCTGATGCCTTTCGTCCAACCTGAGGCGCGCGAGACGGTCAAGGCTCAGATTCTGGGCCTGATCCACGAGTACAAAGCCGAGCGCACCCGGAGCGCCGCCGAGCAGGATCATCCAGGCTGAACTACCCGTTCTGGTCTATCGCGTGAGGCGCCGGCTGGCTGCCGCCCCCGCTGCCCGATGTATCGCGCCCGAACCATATCCAAGCCGCGACAAGCACAATCACCACGATGGCTATCCAGGCAATCAGACGGGGCATCGAGGGGTCCTTCCCTGCCAGTCGATCGTTCGGGCGGCGCGGCGATCAGGATGGAAGTCGAACCGCCCGCCTCCTCGTTAATCCGATTGCCGATCCTTTGTTCCGCTCGAGCTGGTCCCCGTCGCTGCCGCTTGGCACCTGCCGCGGCCGACAGGCTTGCACTCCGTGCTGGGCTCGATCGTGGCCGTCGGTTGACGGGGAGGGCGGGCGCGCTAGATCAAAACTTACGCCGAACATGGTTTTCGTTGGTGGGGGAGGTCATTCGTGTGGCGGGTCCAACGCCGGATCTAATTCTTAGCGGTCGTCGCCTTGGCCGCAACAGCGCATGCCTGCTGTTGCTCATGGCCATGTCGACCGCGTGCTCGTCCTCGGACCAGATCGAACAGCAATCCCGAACTGCCGCCTCGACGGCGCAGACCGTATCAATGACGCTTGATGCCTGGGCGGCGGGAGCTGCCCCTTCCAAATATGCTTCGGGCACGCTGCACTCGGCCGGCACGACGCTGGCCGACATCGACGCGAAGATCCGATCGGCCACTACGGCTGAACCTGCCGAGCAGGCTGCTTTGGCGGCGGCGGTCAAGGACCTGTCGATCGCGGTGGACCGCGCCCGTGCGGGACTGCAAGCGGACCGCCGCCCGCAAGTGCAGGAGGCTCAAGAAGATATTCGGACGGCCACGCGCTCCCTGGCCGCCGCTCACTTCAGATATTTCGCGCCGAAGCCATGAAGAAGCTCCTGGAAATATCGCTGGGCATCGTCACCAGTGTTGGCGGTTTCCTGGAAGTCGGATCGATGGCGACGGCAGCCCAGGCAGGTGCGACCTTCGGGTTCCAGCTGATCTGGGCGGTGGTTCTCGGCACCATCTGCATCATTTTTCTGGTCGAGATGGCCGGCCGGTTTGCCGCCGTGAGCCATCACACCATCTCCGACGGGATCCGGGAACGATTTGGCTTCAACGTTTCGCTATGGCCATTGCTTGCCGCCCTGCTGGTCAATTTCATGGTGCTGTCCGCCGAGATCGGTGGTGTTGCCATCGCGCTCGAACTTGCCACCGGCATTGGCTTTCAATGGTGGGCTTTACCCGTGGCTTTGATGGCATGGCTGTTGCTGTGGAAAGGCACGTTCGGGCTGATCGAGAAAGGCGTGTCGATACTCGGCCTCGTGACGCTGTGCTTCGTGGTCGCAGCGATGATGCTGAAGCCCGATTGGACAGCTGTCGCGTCCGGCGCGGTGCCTACACTGCCGACCCATGATGCGGCGAGTTACTGGTTCATGGCGGTCAGCATCCTTGGCGCTTCGATATCGCCTTACCTGTTCATGTTCTATTCCTCGGGGGCGATCGAGGACCAGTGGGACAGAAGCTATCTCGGAACCAATCGGGCCATCGCCGGACTGGGCATGGCCTTTGGCGGCACCATTTCGATCGGCGTCTTGATGGTGGCCGCGCTCGTGCTTGCAACGCACGGCATCGATCAGGTCGACGACTATCATCAATTACCGTTGATGCTGATCCCGATATTCGGCTTCTGGGGGTTCGTCCTGTTCGTTGCCTCGCTCGCCATCGCTTGCTTCGGCGCCGCACTCGAGGTTGGGCTGCAACAGGCTTATCTGGTGGCGCAAGGGTTTGGATGGAACTGGGGCGAAAACCTCAAGCCACGCGACGATCCTGGCTTCAGTGCCGTCTACACGGTATCATTGTTTCTGGCCGCCATCCCCATCATGCTTGGGCTCGATCCGCTGAAGCTCACCATTTTTTCCATGGCGCTGACCGCCGCCAGCCTGCCGCTGACGGTAATTCCTTTCCTTTTCCTGCTGAACGACAAGCGCTATGTCGGCGAGCACCGCAACGGCATTGTCTCGAATGCCGCGGTGATCTTCATCATCGGGCTTGGTTTCGTGCTCGCCGTGGTGACCATTCCCCTGCAGATATTCGGAGGCACTTGATGGATTTGCTGCGCGACATCCTCGACAAGCAGATCGTCGACCGCGAACAGGTCAAGATCGGCAAGATCGACGGGCTGGTGGCGGAGTTGCGGCCGGGCAAGCCGCCGAGGATCATCGCGGTCGAGCTCGGCTCCGTCACCTTGGCGCGTCGCCTGGGCGTACGGCCAGGGCGTTGGATGACGCAACTCGCGGCAGCGTGGGGCGGCAAACGCCATCGCAAGCCGCACCGGATCGCCTGGAAGAAGGTCCAGGACATAGGCGTCGACATCCAGTTCGATATCGATGTGCGCGAAACCTCGATCTTCGCCTGGCAGGACTGGCTGCGCGACCATGTCATCGGACGCATTCCGGGAGCTTGATGATGTCCACCGTCAACCTCGAGCATCTGGCCGGACGACGCGTTCTCTCGCGGCAAGGCGAAAGCATCGGCTATATCGAGGAGATACGAGCCGAACCGGCCGGCGACGACTTCGTCGTTACCGAATTCCATGTCGGTATCTACGCCGCTTTCGAGCGTCTCTCGGCCTCGACCATCGGCACGGCGGTGCTGGATTTCTTCCGGCTGCGCCGTCGCGACGGCCTGTACCGTATTCCCTGGGACAAGCTCGACATCTCCGATCCTGCACGGCCGCGGCTGCTGTGTTCGACAACGGAACTTTCCGGCATGAAGGGCGCCCCCGAATTTCATCCACGAGGGAGGCAGGATCGATGACGACCCAGGCGGACGGCCGCGCGAAAGTGCTCGAACTCAGCCAAGGGTTGTCTGATGCTGTCTGCACTCAGGATGATGCGCCTTACCGCAGCAGGCTGGCTGCCAGGAACACCGCGGCCGCTATCAGCACGACGGCCGCAATCATCATTAGCGGCCAGTTGCTGCGGGGCTGCAGTTGGGGCTCGTTCTCCACCGGCCGCATCGCGTTGGCGAAGCTGGCATCGTTTTCGAATTTTGGCCGGAGAGAACGCTGCGGACCTGCTTCAGTGACCGGGTTCTGCGTGTCCGCCGCCTCGGCGTCGGTCTCGAACGGGGCAACTGCAGGATCGAATCCGGGCGTTTTGTCCCGTGTGGCTCCAGCCTGAACTTCTCCCCTGGCTGCGGCAGGTGTGGAATTTGAAATCTTGGCCATGAACTCTCCTCGGAACCCAATTCGGCAAGTTCGCTCGGTCGACAGATTGACGCTCATGGGTCGCATTTAAAATCAAATCTCGCAGCCGCCGATTTGTTCCGCGCCGCGGTCCCGATGTTGAAGGTCTCCTGGCCGGTCGTGGGGCCTGTCCGAAGGCGCTTGCAGCGCATCGCACGGCGCCGGAACAAAGCCCATCCTGGCTTGTTAGGGCGCATCGTAAGTTCGCGCATCGACAAGGACAAAGCCAATGAAAACGCGACACCTTCTTGCCTCGCTCGCCGCTGCTTCCATGCTTATCGCAATGCCTGCTTTGGCTGCTGCCGACAGCGCCCAGGATTTCGTCGACAAGGCCGCCGTCGGCGGCAAGTTCGAGATCGATTCGAGCAAGATTGCCCAGGACAAGGCCCAGGATCAAAGCATCAAGAATTTCGCGCAGACGATGATCCGGGACCACGGCGCGGCCAACGCCAAGCTGGAAACAATTGCCGGCGAACAGAAGTTGAAGATGCCGACGGCGCTCGATGCGCAGCACCAGGCGGATCTGGATAAGCTCCAGAACGCACAGCCGCCAATCGATCCGGCCTATGTGGACATGCAGCGCAAGGCGCACGCCGATGCCGTCAATCTGTTTGAAAGCTACGCCCGCGACGGCGACAACGCGGCCCTCAAGACGTTCGCCCAGCAGACGGTCGATACGTTGAAGATGCATCGGCAGATGATCGAAAAGATCGCCGCCGGCCAGGACTCCATCACGGGAGCGACAACGCCCGCTGTGAAAACCACGAACACGCCCAATGCCGCAGCCCTGGTGCCCGGCGCAAACAGTTTCACCGAGACCCAGGCAAAGAGCCGCATCGAGGATGCCGGCTATTCCAATGTGTCGAAGCTTGCCAAGGACGATCAAGGCATCTGGCGCGGCCAGGCGACCAAGTCAGGCCAAAGTGTCGCCGTCGGGCTCGACTATCAGGGCAACGTCGTCGCCGACAGCAAGTGAGCACGATCAGGAGATATCAAAATGAAAACCGTAACTGCACTGTTCGACAACTATGATGACGCAGCCGACGCGGTCGGCGAACTGGAAGCGTCCGGAGTGCCACATTCCAATATCAGCATCATCGCCAACAACTCGGATGGCTGGTACGAGAGAGATCGTTCCGAAGCCGCTGAAGATGCCGCGAGCGGTGCAGGGATAGGGGCCGTGGTCGGTGGCGCCGGCGGTTTGCTGACAGGGTTGGGCGTCATGGCCGTTCCGGGCGTCGGACCTGTGGTTGCGGCCGGATGGCTTGCCGCTACCGCCACCGGGGCGGTTGCCGGCGCGGTGGCTGGTGGCGCGGCGGGCGGTATCATTGGCGCTCTGATGGATTCGGGTGTTTCCGAAAACGATGCAAATGTCTATGCAGAGGGCGTACGTCGTGGCGGTACGCTGGTGACGGCCAAGGTGGACGATGGGCTTGTTCCGGAAGCCGAGGACATTCTGGGTCAGTCCAGCTCGGTTGACGTGATGGAACGCCGCAGGGCTTACGAGGCGGATGGCTGGACCGGCTTTGACGTCAACGCGGGCGACTATGTCCCTGAGCGCGACGGCGGCAGGGCAATAAACCGGCCCTGAAGAACAAGCCTGCCAGGGCGGCGGGGCACTTTGCAGCCAGGCCGGCGTGGGTGCCTCGCCCGAAATTGATCTTCGGGACATGTGCGAGGGATGTTTGGACCGCTGATTAAGTTTGCTGTGGGCCACGGTAGCTACAATCAATCCTTGTCCTGATGATAGAGCCGATCGGTGGCTCGATCGCTTTCTCTGCGTTCTGCGGGACCGCGGCGACGTCGGGTGACAATGACGTAGGCCAGCAATACGAGCAGCAACAATGGCCCGCCGGCGACGACGATCAACCACATGACGCTTTCAAACATTGGGACGTCTCCTTTCCCTCACAACCGGCAAGGAGAAGAACCGTTCCGCGCGTGGACGACGGCGCCCGGATCAATCTGCCTTCAATTACCGGCCACGTTCGTAGGTTCCGACGAGTTCTGCCTGCTCCAGCAAATGTTTTTGCGCCTCGTGCCAGATACGCTCCACGCCCGTGCTTGCGGGGATAGCAAGGTTCGGCGTGTCGAGCGCCGCCAGCCGGAAGTGGTAGTGATGGACACCGTGGCCCGCAGGCGGTTCAGGGCCGTCGTAATAGGCATTGCCGAAATCGTTCCGCGCTTGCCTGAGGGCCTGTGGACCCGGTCTGCCGCTTTCCGCTTCGGGCAACTCCTGCACCTCCGGCGAAATGTTGAACACCCCCCAATGGCCGAACATTCCGCTCGGCGCGTCGGGATCCTGGACGACAAGGACGAGGCTCTTTGTGCCGTCCGGTACCCCGGCCCACTTCAGAGGCGGAGATACGTTCTTGCCGTCACGAGTATAGGCTTCGGGGATCTCTCCGCCGTCGGCAAAGGCGGGGCTGCTGAGCGTCAGGGGCATGGTTCGCACTCCTTTGGGGGAACATTCGATCGCATCACCGCCGCCTCGCAAAGCGTGCCGGAATTGTTTTGCGGCCATCGAATTGCTTGCGAGCACGTTCCGGCGCGGCTAAGCGCGCTGCGGCTCGAAAGGATTCTAAGATCCCGTCATAAGCGGCTTGAGGACGAATATGGCCAAGAGGCCAATAAAAAACACGGCGGCGATCACGACACCCCAGGTGATGAGCTTTCCGGTACCGCGTTGCTCTTCCTCGCGAGACAGGTCTTCCGGCATTGCGCGGATCCTCCTGTAAGGTTCGGTGATTTTAACAACCTGTTTTGTCGAGGTCCCGGCAGCCAAATCCAGAGCAGGACCCGCAGTTCAACTCGAACGCACCCCGCTCTGGACAGGAAGGCTGCCGGGCGCTTAGCGCCGGGCTGCCCCGCGGCTAAGCGGCTTTCTCAAGAGCCCGCTCATTGACCCCGCCTTCGCCTAAGCCTGTAAGCGCTTCATCGGTTGCCACTTCCTCTTTGAGCGTCTCGTTGAGGAGCTTGACCGCGTCGCTCTTGCCAAGCTGTTCAGCCCACGCGATCAACGTGCCGTAGCGTGCGATTTCATAGTGCTCGACCGCCTGTGCCGCTCCGACCAGTCCTGCATCCAATGCTGGGTCGCCCTTATAGTCGTCGAGAATCTCCGAACCCTCTTCGAGAATGCCGTCGATTGCCGGACAGGTCTTGCCGCGGGCTGGCTTGTCCATCAGGTCGAACACCTGTTCGAGGCGGTCGACCTGGCCTTCGGTTTCCACGCGATGTTTCTCGAACGCCGCCGCGACCTCCTCGGACTCGGCACCCTTGGCCATCTTGGGCAGCGCCTTTAGTATTTTCTTTTCGGCGTAATAAATATCCTTCAGCCCGTCGAGGAACAGGGCTTCCAGCCCTTTCGTCGCCGCCTTCTTCGCAGTCGCCATGTCTTCGTCTCCCTAAGGTTGTCATGAAAGCTCCACCACCGGTGTAGCTTTCCATAACCTTGAACACGGGCCGTTGTTCCCGCCGGATCGAGACAAAGACAAGGACGGCCGTATCTCACACGATCGCACTGTCCAGCCGACATAGTGCGCATCGCTTGACGCTGGCTGCGGTCCAGCTACCTCTCACCAGCCGGCTGGAGAGAGTGCGTAGCGGGTTTTCGACCTTCTAGGTTCGGCCCGCACGCGTGCTGGCGGCCTTCTGCGCTGCTTTCTTTCTTCCGGCAGCACCCTTGGTGCGGACCGCCTTGCGTGCGGCGGCGGACCGGCCTGCAGTGCCCTTCGTCTCCGAGGCTTTCTTGGCTGCGGCCGAGCGCTCCTCGGCCGTCCGGCGCGACGCCGCCTGCTTGGTCTGTCTTGAAAGCGCCTCATGGGATGCCGTGTTCTTCGGCTCGTGCTCGAGAACCTCGGAAACGGCCTTCGAGACCTTGGGGCTGCGTTTTGGCTTGCGTTCGCCCCGGCCAACTTCATAGGCGTATTCGGCGCTCTTGCGGGTGCTCTCCTTGACGCTTCGTTTCTTGGGCGGAGGCAGGTCGACGCCTGCGCGGCGCGCCTCCGAAAGACCGATGGCGATCGCCTGCTTGGTCGAGCGCGCGCCGTGCTTGCCGCGACGGACCTTCTCGATCTCGTCATGCACGAATTCGCCGGCCTGCGTGGTGGGCGATTTACCTTCGCGCTTGTCTTTTTTCGCTTTCTCGATGGTTTTCTTATCCGGCATCGCTTTCTCCTCGTTGGATACAGCGGGACAGATGGCGGTGCGACGTCGCGACCTCCAGAAAACCTAACGCATCGATGGCGCGAATGATCCGGAGGAAAAGAGACTTTCTCCGGCGACAATCTACAGATCGGCCGGACGCCACGAGAGCGCCGACAGCGTCGCGAGACAGAGCGCGGCAAATACAATCGCGGTATTTACCGCATGGGAATATTCCCATTGCTGCCTGAGCGCTTCCCAGTTTGCGGGAATTGTCGTCCAGTTCTGCGTCGCCTGGTTGGCAGGGAGCGTCCAGACAACGAAGATCGCGAGCATGATCGCGAAACACAGCGCCGCAAGCAGGGCGAGCCAAAAGGGCCAAGCCTGTGAGCGCACGGAGATCGCCAACAATGCGTTCACGATCAGCGCGGCAGGCCAGAGCAATCCAAGGATCGCCCATCCGTAATAGATGCCTTGGACGGTGAAATATTCCGGCTGCGGCAGAGATATCTTGTTGGGGAGAGCTGCGAGATGGGCCCCTGCCGGGATGAGCGCGAGGGCCGAAATGACAATGGCGAGAAATTGCAGAACCCTGACTGTCATGGAAGCTTCTCCGCGGAATGATTTTTAACGCGCCGACGACCCAATCGATCTGGCTCTCTGATGAGGCGATGGCGTTGGCGCCGGCGTCACGCGGGCAGTTGGCGCAGGAACCATTGGATCGCGAGGTCCGCCACTTCTTCCATCGCGCCGGGCTCCTCGAACAGGTGCGTCGCAGCCGGAACGATGGCCAGCTCCTTTTCACACCGCAGCGCCGCGAACGCCGAACGGTTGAGCGCAATCACCTGCGTGTCTGCGCCGCCGACCACGAGCAGCGTTGGTGCCCGGACGCGGGGCAGGGCAGGTGCCGCAAGATCCGGACGCCCGCCGCGCGAGACGACGGCGGCCGCTCGATCCGGGCGCTCTGCCGCAGCCATCAGCGCCGCGGCAGCCCCTGTGCTCGCGCCGAAATAACCGACGCGCAGCGCCGACGTTTCCTCGAACATGTGCAGCCAGTCGGTAACCTGAACCAGTCGATCGGCGAGCAAGCGGATGTCGAACCGCAACTCGGCGGTAATCTGGTCGATACGCTCCTCTTCGGTCGTCAACAGGTCGATGAGCAACGTGGCGAGTTCCGCCTCGTTCAACCGTCCGGCCACATAGCGGTTGCGCGGGCTGTGCCGGCTGCTGCCGCTGCCGTGAGCGAAGAGGACGAGCCCACGGGCTTCCTGCGGCAGCGACAGGTTGCCCGCGAGCAATGCGCCGCCGGCGGGAACCTGCACGGCCTTCTCGTTTGTCTTCAGGACTGAGACCATGGCGATCTCCATCTCAACTGGATCGGTCCCTAAACCCCGAACGGATAGGTCTCCGCGGGCTCGCCGGCGTCCCATTGCGAGCTGCGCTCCAGCGGCTCAACCGCCCGCGTCTCGTCGAAATGCAGCAGCATGTCGAATTGCGCGGCAAGGTCGGCATGGAAGTAGTGGCTGGCCCGTTCGGTCTCAGGGCGGTAGATGACGCCGATCGCGCGCTCCAGGAGCCGTCGCGGCAGGGCTTCGCCGTCGCCGCGCAGATCCAGCTGGAAGCGATCAGCCGGGACTGCATGCAGCAGCGCCTCATAGCTGCGCGCTAGGGCAGGCCGGACAACCTTGCGCTCCGCGGGGCCGTCCCAGTTCGATGCCGCCGTCACCGTTCCTTGATACGTCGTGAAGCCGACGAGGAAGGCGTCGCGCTGATGCTTTTCGCGGATAAGCTGTCCGAGGTTGATCTCGCCATGCAGGCTCCTGTCTGTCGCCCTGGCGTCGCCGAGATGGGAGTTATGCGCCCAAACCACGATCTTCGGCGATCGCCGGAGCCGGCCGAGATGAGCGGTGAGAGCGTCGAACGTCTCGGCCATGTGCCGATCACGCAGGTTCCAGGTCGATTCGGGCGCCAGGAACATGGCGCGATAATAGGCCTCCGCATTCTTCACCAGGCGGGCGTTTTGCTGCGCCGCGAAGAGTTCGTCCGCGATGGCGCCTTCGCGTGGCTCGCCCTTCGCCGGGCGCCGCTTCAGCATCTCGACCAGCTGTGCGACCACAGCCTCCTGGCAAGATTTGTCGACCTCATTGCCGGCTATGAAGCCATAAGCCTGCGGGTCAGGGCCGAAATGATCGAAACAGGCATAGCGGCGACGCGCGATCTCCGCCGCGGCCGGGTCGGCCTTTTCGAGATAGCGCAGCACCGCCTCCATCGCGCCATGCAGGGCATAGAGGTCGAGCCCATAGAACCCGACTTTCGGATTGCCCTTGCCGGGCGCTTCATTGTGCCGGCGCAGCCATTCGACAAAATCGACGACGACCCTGTTCCGCCACATCCAGGTGGGGAAGCGTCGGAAATCGGCGAGCGCCTCTTCGGCGTCGATATCCCCGCCTGTTCCCTGAACATAGCGGTTGACCCGGTATGTGTCGGGCCAGTCGGCTTCGACAGCGACGGCGGCAAAACCCTGCTCCTCGATCAGCCGCCGCGTGATCCGCGCGCGCTCCTCATAGAATTCGTGTGTGCCGTGCGAAGCTTCACCGAGCAACACAAAGCGCGCCTCGCCGATCGCCGCCAAGAGCTCGTCGTAGTCTCGCGCGTCTCCGGAGAGCCGAACGACGTGCTTGTGCAATCGGTTTGCCGTATTCTGCGGCGCATCGCGGCCGGACGGTGCGGTTGGTCGCCCCGCCTTGGCGAGAAGGGCGCGGACCTCGTCGTCGCTGGTTTGGGAGAAGTCTTCATACCAGCGCCCGACGCCGATGAGCGGCTGCGGCGTCGTCGCACAGACGACCTCGTCTGCCTCGCTCTCCATCGCCTCGCACGTGTCGGGACTGCCGACCGGAACGGCCGCAACTATACGGGCAGGCCGCTTTTCGCGCAGCGCCCTGACCGCCGCGCGCATGGTCGACCCAGTGGCGAGCCCATCGTCCACGAGAATGACGATTCGATCCTCCACAAGGAGCGGTACCCGCTCGCCGCGATAGAGGTGCTCGCGGCGTAAAAGCTCCCTCTCCTCGCTGGCAGTGACCGCATCGATGACGTGGGCCGGCACAGCGAGGCCTTCCACGATCTCGTCGTTCAGGACGCGTACGCCGGAGGTCGCGATTGCGCCCATGGCCAACTCTTCGTAACCGGGAACGCCGAGCTTGCGTACGACGAAAACGTCGAGCGGTGCCTTCAATGCCTGTGCGACTTCGTAGGCGACAGGCACGCCGCCGCGCGGCAGCGCCAGCACGGTGACATCATCGCGCGCTGCGAAGTGGCCGAGCTTATCAGCGAGAACGCGTCCTGCCTCGCGACGATCCGAAAAGACAATAGTCATGATCTCAAGCCCAATATTTGCGTCGCGCCCACCCTTTGGGGTCCCGCTGCAAGGCTTTGATTGGCCGAGGCCACACGGGGCGGCAAGGCGTGGCGCAGGCACATCATTGGCGTGTTCGTCGCCAAGAGTTCGAGCGGCGGGCATTCCCAAGCCATCCCCCACTGCGCCGATGCTCGGAAACGGCCTAATCCCCCAAGGGTTCCGTGTCGCTCCGGTGCGGCTAGTCCGGATCGCTCCAAAAGCGTTGCCTTTGTTTCCGGAGGGAACAAAGCGGCCTGCCGGAGATTGGGGCACGCAGGAGGAGTTTCCAATGGACAAGGAAGAACTCATAAAGCGACGAGCCTACGAGATCTGGGAGCGCGAAGGCCGCCCGCCGGGCCGAGAGCAGGAGCATTGGGACCAGGCCGTGCAGGAAATAGAGGCGGAAGGATCGGAAGCCGAGCGCGGTCCGGTGGTGCCCGATCCGACCATCGGCAGCGGGTCGGAGCCTCGAAGCTCCTGAAGCGACGTCACTTGCCGCCAAGGAGGAAAAATGCGTCGACCGACTGTTCATTCCGTCGACGCATTCGAGATGGCGTCTCGGTCAACGTCCGAGCAGCGCCCTGAGCCTGGCGAAGATATTGAAACCTTCGCCCATGGCGGCGCGCACGCGAACGGCGACCCACCCGGCTTTCATGGTCGCACCGACGTGGCAATCGCAGACGATGTTGTGCAACTGCCAGTTGGACAGTTCGAAAAAGCGCTTTGCCTCGCCATAGGTGTCGCCTTCCAGACCCTGCGCCCGCAGTATCGGATCTTCGAACGCGACGCTGATGGGGGATTGCACGCAGTAGGCGTTTTCGCGCATGTCGGGGCTCATATATTCGGTGCCCGGAAGCGCTCCGAGGCGCCGTTCAGGATGACGCTCAAGAAGACTTGCCCAGCGCTCCAGGCGTTGGTTCCGCGTCATTGTCGGGCACACCGTATCAACTTCCGCGATTGCGTGTAGTTGTTCGAGTGTATGGGACTTCATGGTCAGCTCCTGTTGATCCAGGTTCCTCCCGCTTCAAGGTGAGTCGCGAGATCACGACAGCGCGCTCGCCGTCGCCGCGCTCCGAACTCTTTGTTGTCGCTGAAGTTCCATCATTTTGAGAATTTGAAGGCTGGTGCGGCGGCAACTCGGCAAACCCCAGGGCCGTTGCGCCACCTCGGTCGGTGCTGGGTCAGCCCCTTCCAACTCCACGCTCCTGGCCCCGGCCGCCTTTCGGCGCAGGAGTGTCGGTGTTCAATGCTGGAGATCGTCGGGCGGGTCCTCCAGGCTCCTGCTGGGGTGAATTTCGTTCGAGAGGGGGATATCCATCGTGCAGATCACCTCGGCATCGGTGAAGCGCAGCGAGCCAGCTCCGCCGATCTCATAGGGCACCACCTTTTCGATCAGCTCGGATCCGAAGCCGCGTCGCGCAGGTATTGCTGCCGGACCATGCAGGTCCTCGATCCAGCGGATCTTCAGCTCCTGTCTGGCGGGCGTGCCACCCACTTTCCAGCTTACGCTGATTGATTTGTCGGCTGCCGACAGCGCGCCATATTTCATCGAGTTGGTGGCGAGTTCGTGGAACGCCAGGCCCAAGGTCTCCGCCGTCTTTCCGGACAAGGAAATATCCGGGCCATCTATGGTGAACTGATCTTCCGTCCGGCCGCCTTGGGACGCAAGCTCGTCAAGGACAAGCATGTCAAGCTGCACGGTGGCCGAGGCCGATCGCATCAGCACATTGTGCGTGCGTGCAAGCGCATTGATGCGGCCCTCGAGGTGAAAGGCATAGTCCTCGACATTGTTGCTGTTTTCAACCGACCGGCGAGCGATCGAACGGACAATGCTCAACGTGTTGCGAACGCGGTGCTGTAATTCGGCGGCAAATGCCTTCGTCGCCTGGAGGCGGTCGCGTGTGACCTGGAGTTCGGCTTCGAGCCGGGCGATATGATCGTCACGTTCGTCCATCTGTTCATCGACATGGCTGAGCCGCATCGACGCGGAAGCATCGCGTTCTTCGGCGGACACACCTTGCGGACGGGAGAATGTACCCGTGACGTCTTTCTTGGGAGGTCTTTTTCCAGCCACCTGTCAGTCTTTCAACCGTTCATCGATCATGCGCGGTGCCAAGCGCATCGTCTCGTCGGCCTTTGGCTCGCGTTCACGCGCCCAGGATTGGCTTTCGTGCCGCCGCGCGGGGTTTTCAGCCGGCGAAAATGATACCGTCGAGCCGGCAGGAGCATTAATGCCGCCGCTGTCGGCGGAAATATGGAGGGCGATCGCAGCGGCCCAGCGGATCGATCGTACCTGCCGATCCGCCGATCAAATCGCGCTTGGCCATCGCTCGCTACCGCCTCCGGTCACGCCGAACCGGCAGAAGCAGGCCAGGTTCCCTATGATGTTTCATTTTTGCGCTCCACTCGATGAGGCCGTGCCTGATCATGCAAAAGGCTCCCTGACGTCCAACAGATGAAGGTAATCAGGATTGAAAAAGGCCGCCGCCTCCAGTTTCGCCAGGTTCTTGATCGTTACAGTGCCGTTGTTGAACGAAATGAGGCCGTCGCGCCTGAGATCCTGAAGCGTACGGTTGATGTGCACGTTCGAAAGACCGAGCGTATCGCCCAGGGTCGCCTGGGTTACCGGTAGGGGATAGCTCTTGCCGGCCGTTTCACCAATTGCGTGAAGCCTGTGGAACAGCTCGCAAAAAAGGTGAGCCATCCGCTCATAAGCAGTCCGCTGGCCGATGTTGACGACCCATTCGCGGGTGATCGCCTCGCCGAGCAGCGTGGTCCACCAGAGCGCACGCGTAAGATTGGGATAGCTGTTGGTGAAGCCGAGGATGGCGCTCTGCGGGATCGCCGCAACCTTGGAGCGGCTGAGAGCACCGATCGAGTGGTCCATGCGCCGCAGCAGGAACACGTGAAGATCGCAAAGGTCGCCCGGCACCAAATAGGCAAGGATCTGTCGCCGACCGTCTTCGAGAATCTTGTAGCGGCAGGCAAATCCTTCGAGCAGCAGGTTGACCCCGCCTGTCCTGTCGCCCCTTTGGATGACGTCATCGCCGGCGGCGAATTCGGCGACCTTTGTTGTCGCGCTCTCGATGGCGTCGCATTCTTCCACGGACAGGACCGTGAAATTGGACAGCTTGCGGATAAGCGGGTGCCGCGCGGTCTTCGCTCTCAGGCCAACCGCCGGCTCGCTTCTCTCGTTCATCGCGTATCGAGTGCCGTCGCGGCAACGAACTCGACAATGCTGCCGAATTCCAGAGGCTTTTCAAATCGCCTGATCCCGCCGAGCTCTGCTGGTATGGCCGTCTGATCATAGCCGGTGGCGAAGGCGATCGGAACGCCTTTCGCCAACGACTCGCGGGCAATCTCGAATGTCTGCTCGCCGCGCAAGTTGATATCGAGAATCGCAAAATCGCATTGACCGCTGTTCAGCAATTCGATTGCGGGCTCGACCGTGGCGACCGGGCCGAGCACTATCGCCCCTTGTGTGACGAGAGCCTTACGCAGGTCATCGGCGAGAAAATATTCGTCTTCCACGATCAAAACGCGAATCCCGCCCAGAAAGGCTGATTTCGCCGCTTCCCCGTCCATGGTGCAAGAGCTCTCCCTTTGCAGCGGCCATCACTTGGGACACTACACCGCAACCCGCTGCACTCCCAGTTATATTTCCACCGATGCAGCGGAGGTGAACTCCAAAGCCACCGCCAGCCCCTATTTTCCTGAATCGACATCTTTTTCGTCTGCCGTTTTAACAATTGTGATGGCAGGTTTCGGTGTCCGTCAACACAGTGAGAAAAACGGGGAAATAAGGAGGAGGAACCGATGCCTGTGATCGATATGACCTCGAAGGAACTGATCCGGGCCATCGATCACTACATCAATTCCCGCAGAAATCTCGAATGGCCAATTTCCACGGCGCAGGCGGTGTCAGCCATCCGTTACGAACTGCCAGAATGCACTCTCTCCGACAAAGAACTGGCGGACATTGTTGCCAGCTCAGCAATTCAAAAGCATCGCAACATCGCATTTGACCTGCAGTCGTAGCCATGCTCATGCATGTCGCCCAAAACGCCTCGGTTTGGAACAAAGACATGCATGAAAACAGAAACCTGACACAGGTCGCCCGCCTCGACGCATGCCGGGGCGGGCGCTTTGGAACATGCGGTCATTGAAGGACCTGGACGATTTTCCGGGTTTCCGGGTCGACCAGAACTGTTCGATTGTCGACCACGACGTAGCGGTATTTCACATCGGGAACTTCATGAAGTTCGACCGTATCAGGCACGGTGGATCCGACATTGAGTTCCACGCCGGGCAGTTGGACCGAGGCCAGCGGCTGCTTCTTCACATACTCCTTGATAACGGTTTCTTGCTCCGGCTGGATGACCACATCTTGCGCCGCGGCCGCTCCGGCCCCCGCAAGAAACAGGATGCCCACTGCCGTTCCCAGTAGATATTTTTCCACTTCTGTCTCCATCAGATGTTGGGCAGGGCGCCAAGCCGACGACGCCACCGGCGTTTCGGCAGGTGCGCCCCATGCGCCGAACTTCGCAAAATGCCGGCAGTTCCATCCGCTCCGGAATATATTAGCCTTCGGTGGAACAATCACGGCGTGGCAAAGTTTTGCCGCGAAGGGACTGCCATCCTAGGAGATTTCCCATGAGAACCACTCTGATCACCAGCATGTTAGCGCTTACCCTCGGATGTGGGGCGGCAATCGCGCAGACCCAGCAGCAGTCGGGCGAAGCGGCCCAATCGGGTGGGGCAGACACTTGCGCAGCCGGCTCGGCCAATTGCCAGAAGGGCGGCAGCACCGAGCAGCAGACGCAAGGCAAGGCCGGCATGAAGACCGACGAGCAGGCGCAAGGCAAAGCCGGAGCGAAGACCGATGAGCAGGCGCAGGGCAAGGCGGGCGTAAAGACCGACGAGCAGGCGCAAGGTAAGGCCGGCATGAAGACCGATGAGCAGGCGCAAGGCAAGGCCGGCATGAAGACCGACGAGCAGGCGCAAGGCAAGGCCGGCATGAAGACCGACGAGCAGGCGCAAGGCAAGGCGGGCGTGAAGACCGATCAGCAGGCGCAAGGCAAGCCCCGCATGAAGACCGACGAGCAGGCGCAGGGCAAGGCCGGTACGACTACCGGTCAGCAAGCGCAGGGCAAGGCCGGTACGACTACCGATCAGCAAGCGCAGGGCAAGGCCGGTACGACTACCGACCAGAGTTCAACCGCTTCAATCAACAATATATCCGTCGAGCAGAAGACCGAAATCACCAACGTCATCCGCGAGACGAAGGTGGAACCGGTCTCGAATCTCGACGTGGACATTTCGGTCGGCGTGAAAGTGCCGAAGCAGAAGGTGCGGCTGCATCGACTTCCGCACCGGATCGTCGAAATCGTTCCTGCCTATGAGAGCTATGAATATTTCCTCCTGGCCGATGGCAGGATTGTTATTGTCGATCCGAACTCATATGAGATTGTCGCTATCCTGAGTTAGGAACCGAGCCGACTAACAAAAGCCCGCTCTCCATCGGAAGCGGGCTTTTGCGGCGCCTTCGGGCTCGAAAAATGTCAGTCGTGCGTCCCCTATTCACTCCGCTGCCATGTCGGGTGCCCGGCTTCGTACCGGGCCTAGCGCGTCGGCGTTCTGCACCAGTGCGCGCATGTAGCCCAATGCGAAGGCCTTGCCGGCGTGCCATGGCGCGTCGCAGGCCATCTCAGGCGTGTGATCGGGTATCATGACGCCTTGATAATTCTCGTCGCGCAGAATGCGCACGATCTCGGCCATGTCGATGTCGCCGTCGTCGACGAAGGTTTCGTGATATTTCGGCACTTTGCCCCGCACATTGCGGAAATGGATATAGCCGATGCGGCCACGCCGCGCGAAACGGCGCACATGACTGTAGATCTCCCCGGTCTGCGGCATCTCCTGCAGCGAGCCGAGGCAGAGCTCCAGCCCGTTGGCGGGCGAGTCGACGATATCCATCAGCCGGTCATATTTCTGCGGCCGGTTGACGAGGCGCGCCGTGCCGCGCAGCGCCTCGGCGGGTGGATCGTCCGGATGCGCAGCCATCACGACGCCGGCCTCTTCGGCCACCGGTACGATTTCGCGCAGGAAGACACCAAGCCGTTCCCACAGTTCTTCTTGCGAGACCCTGACAGGCGCGGCGCCGGCTCGGCCCGGCCGGTAGCGCATATTCCAGACCACTCCGTCGGGCAGCGGCAGGTCGGGATCGATATTGGACAAATCGAGCCCCACGGACATGGCGTCGCCGCGCGCGAATGGCCCGCGCTGCCAGCCCCACACGCCCGCGATCGAGAAGTTGTAGCCTATGCAGGGAATGCCGGCCCGGCCGGCGTCACGCACCAGGCGCTTGAGGCCGTCGAGCTGCCTCGACCGATCGGGGCCGCCGAGCAGCACGTCGGACCAGAAGCGCGGCGACAGGTTTTCGATGCCGGCGATCTCCAGGCCGTTGTCGCGTACGGTTTTCACCAGTCCGGTGAAATCCTCGTAGCTCCACAATCCATCCGTTGAACAATCGCCCCAGCCATCCGTTTCGGTGCCGGCCGACAGCGAGGGATCGCGGCCGCGAAAATAGTTGGTCAGATGCGCAACGACATGCGTTGCGCCGGCCTGCCGGGCAAAGCGGAAATTCTCCGGCGTCAGCGAATCGCGATAGAGGCCAAGTCCGATCTTCATCCGCGTTACCCTACTTGACGCCGATGCCGGCGGTGAGGCCGCCATCGATCTTGTAGTCAGCGCCGGTGCAGAAGCCGGCTTTCGATGAACACAGGAAAGCGATGAGCTCCGCCACTTCCTCCGGCTCGCCGATGCGGCCGAGCGGATGGGCGGCGCCGAAGCGTCTGTAGGCTTCTTCGACATCGGCGTCGCTTCCATTGTCGCCACGCGCTGCCTTCTCGAGGATTGGCGTGCGGATCGAGCCCGGGCTGACCGAATTGACCCGGATGCCGGCCGCGGCATAGTCGAGCGCCAGCGAACGCGTCAGCGTGTGGATGGCGCCCTTGGTCGTGGCATAGGCGGCGACGTTCTGCTGGCAGGCGAACCCCTGCACCGAGGCGACATTGACGATGGCACCGCCGCCTCGGCGGATCATTTCGGGAATGCCGAAATGCGCGGTCAGGTAGATCGACCCGACATTGACCGTCATCGCCCGGTTCCAGGTTTCCCAGTCGGTGGTGGTCGCCGTGCCGTAGGGGTGGACCGCCGCCGAATTGACGATGATGTCGATGCCGCCGAACCTCGCGACGCCCGCTGCGACCGCGTCGCGCACCTGGTCGGAAACGGAGACATCCACCGTTTGCACCAGCGCATTCGCTCCGGCCTTGGCGAGGCTCTCCTGCATGGCGGCATTGGCCGCCCGGTCGATGCCGCAGGCGATGATCGCAGCGCCGCCTTGCGCCAGGCGACTCGCAGTGGCGAGCGCGATGCCGGTCGTGCCGGTGATCAGCGCCACCTTGTTCTCAAAATCAGACATGATGCAAATCCTTGGAAGATGCCGGACCCGGATGCACCGGGTTTGCCGCCGACATACGGGCGTTTTCGAGGTCGTCGGGAACGAAGCGCAAGCCAAAATCGAGATGCCGGCTCATCAGGTAGCAGTAGGCAATGCGGTCGCGCGCGCGCAGCGCCGCGATGATCTCGCCATGCGCGTGGCGTGTTTCGCTCAGCACCGGCCGGATGGATTTGCCGACGGTCATGATGTGCAGGATGACCGGCGACAGGAACTGATAAGTCTGCACCAGCATGCGGTTGCCGGCGAGCTTCATCAGCGCCAGATGGAAATCGAAATCGCGTTGCGCGGCTTCCTGGACATCCTTGCTGGTCTCGATCAGGCCATTGACCTCGTCCAGGGCTTCAAGTTCGGCGGCGCTGGCATTGAGGATGATGTGGTCGCCGACGCTCACTTCGATGATGCGGCGAAATCCTTGTATGTCGTGAAAGGACGTTTTCGATATGTCCATTTGCGCGGCGAAAAAATTCTGGATCGCGACATTCTGGCGATCGGCGAGCACCGCGCCGACGCGCGGCTTGGGATCGATCAGCCCATAGGTTCGGATGGTGCGCAGCGCCTCGCGTATCGTGTTGCGGCTGGCGCCGAACAGTTCGCCAAGCTCCCGTTCGGTGGGCAGCACATCGCCGATGGACATGGCGCGATTGCGGATGAGGTCGAGGATCTGCCGCACGGTCTGGTCGACGGCGGAACTGCTGATCCCGGCTTCGTCTGCCGCCTCCATCGAATCGTGGCTCGCCTGTTCCACCGCAGAACTCCTTGCTATTTGTTGGACCACCCTAGGGCTCGATCCACAGGAAATCAACTGTATGGCGAAGGAAAGGTTCTGTTGACAGGCTTGTGGTCCGACAATATGGTCGCCGCCAACCCTGAGGAGGCTTCATGGAACAGTGCTGGCGCTGGTATGGTCCCGATGATCCGGTGACGCTTGAACATGTCAGGCAGGCCGGCGCCACCGGCGTTGTCTCCGCGTTGCACCAGATCTATGACGGCCGCGCCTGGCCTGAGGCCGATGTGCTCGAGCGCAAGCGGATCATCGAGGCGGCTGGCCTGAAATGGTCGGTCGTCGAGAGTATTCCGGTGCACAATTCCTTCAAGATCGGCGCGCCCGAGCGCGAGCGCTATGCCGGCTACTACCGCGACAGCATCCGGGCGCTCGCCAAGGCCGGCATCGAGACTATCTGCTACAATTTCATGCCGGTGGTGGACTGGACCCGCACCGACCTAATGTATCGCCTGCCGACAACCGGCTATGCGCTGCGCTTCGATGCGATCGATTTCGCGGCCTACGATCTTTTCGTGCTGCAGCGCAAGAACGGTGCGGCAAGCTATACGCCGGCGCGTATCGCCGAGGCCGAGAAGCGGCTGAAGATGCTGACGCCAGAGCAGATCGACCGGATCGAGCGCAACCTCATTGCCGGCCTGCCGGCGACCGAACGCAGCTATAACAGGGACAGTTTTCGCGAAGCCCTGGCTGAGTACGATTCGATCGGGCCGAAGGAGTTGCGCGACAACCTCGCCTGGTTCCTGCGCGAGATCATTCCGGCGGCCGAAGAGGAGGGGGTGCGCATGTGCATCCATCCCGACGACCCGCCATTCTCGCTCTACGGCCTGCCGCGCGTGGTTTCGACGGCACAGGACGCGCGTTTCATCCTCAACGCCGTCGACAGTCCCGCCAATGGACTGACCTTCTGCACCGGCTCCTATGGCACGCGCGCCGACAACGACATCGTCGCCATGGTCAAGGAATTCGCCGACCGCATCCATTTCGTCCACCTGCGCAACATCACCATCGAAGAGGACGGCTCGTTCTATGAAGCCGAGCATCTCGAAGGCGGCACCGACATGGCGCACGTCATCCTGGCTCTGATGCAGGAAGAAAAGCGTCGTCGCGAGCAAGGCCGGGCCGACTGGCAAATCCCGATGCGGCCGGACCATGGGCATCTGCTTGCCGACGACATCGGCAAGAAAAAGATCAACCCCGGCTATTCGCTTATCGGACGGCTCAAGGGGTTGGCTGAACTGCGCGGCATCATGCGCGCCGTGGAGCGTTTCGATCTGGCTTGAACCCTGCATCGGCCAGTCGGGAGGATGTGTGTGCTTTTTGCGCAAATGAAAACAAGTTGCGCATATGAAAAATGGTGCTAGTGTCGATGGCGAGCCGGCTATTGCCGGTGCCGGGAGGATTTGAGTGGCATGACGAAGCTGCGCGGACTGGCGTGGGATCATAGACGATGCTGGGGTCCGCTGGACGCCAGCATCGAGTCCTATTGCGCCGCGCATCCCGGCCTGGAGATCCAATGGGACCGCCGCAGCCTCTATGAATTCGGTGAGGGCGCCCTCGGTCCGGTGCTCGGCACTTACGATCTGGTCGTGTTCGACCATCCCTTCATCGGCGATATCGCCCAGGATGAACTGATGGTCCCGTTCGACGCTTATCTGTCGGCCGAACAGATCCATTTCTTCGAACGTGACTCAGTCGGGGCGTCCTGGCGCTCCTACCAGAAGAACAGCCGTCAGTGGGCGCTGCCGATCGATGCCGCCTGCCAGGTCGCCTCCTATCGGCCGGATTTGCTGGAGCGCTACGGGCCGGTGCCCAGCACGCACCAGGACGTGCTGGAGCTTGGCCGGCGCGCGCGCAGCGACGGCAAGTGGCTCGGCCTGCCCTTCGTGCCGACCGACGCCATGTGTCTGCTTCTGACGCTTGGCCGTCCCCAGGAAGATGGCGAGCAATTCATCGCGAAGGAAATGGTCGAGCAGGCGATTGCGCAATTGCGCGAGCTTGTCGCGCTTTCGCACCCGGACTCGTCGAAATGGAATCCGATCCGCTGCTACGACCACATGATCGCGCATGACGACGTTGTCTACGTGCCGTTCGCCTTCGGCTATGTGAATTACGCCTCGAAACCCGACAGGCCCCATCTGCGCTTCGCCGACGTGCCCACCCCGCAAGCCGCCGGCGCCTTGCTCGGCGGTGCCGGCATCGGCGTCAGCGCCCAATCGAAGCACAAGCAGGCCGCGATCGACTACGCACTGTTCCTGTGCTCGCCCGAATACCAGCGCGGCGACTATGTGAAATCTGGCGGACAACCGGGTTCGCTGGCTGCCTGGAAGGATGCCGGGGTCAATGGTCTTTCCGGCGATTTCTTCGGCTCGACGCTGCGGACGATCGCCTCGTCCTATCTGCGTCCGACCCATCCGGGCTTCATCGCCTTCTTCCGCGAATGCGCGCCGCATGCCGCCGCAGCCATAGCCGGTGACATGTCGGCGACCGAACTCGCAGGCCACGTCAACAGCCTCTACCGCGAAACCAGGCAAGTCCAGCCGGAACGGAGCGTCGCCTGATGGCCGCCAGCGTTGCCGAGACGCTCGACGAGGGCGAAAGCGGCCGCAACGGCTATCGCGTGCCGGCGGTGGAGAAGGCGCTCGACGTTCTGGAATTCATGGCCTCCAGCGCCGAAACGCTGACCCAGACCGAGATCGCGACCGGCCTCGGCCGCTCCATTCACGAGATCTACCGTATCCTGCTTCTGCTGGAGAAACGGGGCTATATCTTTCGCACGCAATCGGACCGTTTCCGGCTGTCGCTGAAGCTGTTCGAACTGGCGCACATGCATCCGCCGGTAAACCGGCTGGTGGAATGCGCTCTGCCGGTGATGCGCGAATTGACCGCCAATGCCGACCAGAGCTGCCATCTCGTGGTGCGCGAGGGCCAGAACGCACTGGTGGTTTTGCAGATCGATTCGCCGCTGCCGATGCGCTACTCGGTAGCACTCGGGTCGCATTTCCCGATCCTCGAAACAAGTTCGGGTGCCGTGCTGCTCGCCCATTCGAACCGGGCCGAGCGCGACCGCATCGTCGAGCGCATCGTGGCCGCCGGTGAGGGCCAGGGCACGCGGGCCGAAATCGAGGCGCGGCTGAACGAGGTCGCCAGGCTCGGCTACGAGATGCGCGCTTCCTTGGCCGTTGCGGCCTGCACCAACATCTCCATGCCTGTGCACGATCACACCGGTGCCGTCATCGCCGCGCTAACCGTGCCGCTGCTGCCGCAGAAGGCGGCGCGGTTCGACAGCGAAATCGTCTTCGAACGCACCCGCGCCGCCGCCGAGAAGATATCGGCGGCACTCGGCTGGGGCGAAGCCACCAACTCCTTACGTGCCGACCCGGAACGGCGGGACTATCCGTTCAGCGACTAACAAAAGCGATAAATCTGGGAGAAGAAAATGCTCTGGTCCAAGTCAATCCTGTTTGCGTCCGCCGCCGTGCTGGCGCTCGGCGCCGCCGCCGCGCATGCCGAGAACATGCCCAAGCGCATCGGCTACGTCACCAACTACGCCACCCATGAGTGGTATCAGAACGTCATCAAGGGCATGAAGGCTCACGGTAAGGAACTCGGCATCGAGGTCGAGGTGCAGGATGCCAATCTCGACATAGCCAAGCAGGTCGCCGCGGCCGAAGACTTCATCGCCAAGGGCGTCGACGTGCTGATCATCACCCCGGTGAACGAAGAAGGCGTGGTGCCGCTGCTGCGCCAGGCCAAGGCCGCCAACGTGCCGGTCGTGCTGGAAGGCAATCCGGTCAAGGGCATGACCACCATGGTCGCCATCTGCGACTACGACACCGGCTATTTCTCCGGCGTCGAGGCCGGCAAATACGCGAAGGAAAAGCTCGGCGGCGTTGCCAAGGTGATGAATGTCGGCCTGCCGCTGCTTTCCGCCACCGTGCTGCGCTCGCACGGCTTCATGGACGGGCTGAAGACCATCATCCCCGATGCGGTCATGGTCCACGATCTCGACGGCGGCGGCAATCCGGACCGCGCTCTCGAAGTGTCCTCCGCGGCACTGGCCAAGAACGCCGATATCAACATCATCTACGGCATCAATGATTCGTCCTCGTTGGGTGGCCTGCAGGCCTGGAAAGCGGCGGGCAAGTCGCAGGATGGCCTGTTGACGGTCGGCACGGGCGGCGAAGGGCTTGCCTTCATCAACGCGATGCAGAACGAGCCTTCCTACCGCATCGAAGCCGCGATGTTCCCCGAGAAGGAAGGCTTTACCGCCATCGATGCCGCGGTGAAGCTTTTCAACAATGAGGAAGTGCCGGAGCACATCGTCAGCCCGACCGCGCCGATGAACGGCGACGATTGGAAGAAGTTCTATGACTATGACGGCACCACCCGCACCATCAAATGGGATGCCGTCAACGCGCTGCAGCCGCCGGCAAAGTGCATGAAGACCTCCGCCGACCTGAAGAAATAAGGCCGGCCGATATCGCCCTTCCCGTGTTGCGGGAAGGGCAGGCGGCCAGGACCTTTCGGTGGCCAAGACAAATGCCTGGTTCGACACGACAGGTTCCAGAGGGACCAGGCAAACGGCCGGGAATGGACTGAAATGAGCGAGCTTACACAGGCCTCCGCGTCGAAGCGTTTCATCGGCGGCAACCTTCTGGGCAGCAGCCAGCTCGTGCTGGGCGCAATCCTGGCCGTGCTGTGCATCGCCATCTCGATCGCGGCGCCGCAATTCTATTCGGAGGCCAACATCATCGCCATCCTGCGCCAATGCGCTCTGGTGCTGATCGTCGCCTCGGGCATGACCATGCTCATCATCACCGCCGAGGTCGACTTGTCGGTCGGCGCGTCGCTCGCCTTCGTCGGCTGCATCGGCATGGCGGTGCTCAATTCCACCCATAGTCTTACGCTCGGCATGCTGGCGGCGCTCGCCTTTGCCGGCGGGGTCGGCCTGTTCAACGGGCTGGTCGTCACCAGGCTCAGGGTGAATTCGCTGATCGCCACCATCGGCACGATGATGATGCTGCAGGGCGGCGTCTATCTCTTCACGCGCGAGGCGGTGCAGAACCACAACCAATTGGCAAACTTCACCGATCTCGGCGCCGGTTATGTCGGCCCCGTGCCGGTTCCCGTCATCCTGGCGGCGCTGATCTTCGTGGTTGCCTATGTGACGCTGCGCTTCACCACGCTCGGCCGCTACCTCTACGCGGTCGGCGCCAATGAAAAGGCGGTGCGCCTGTCAGGCATTCGCTCGGAACGGCTCAAGCTGTTGGCCTTCGTCGTCACCGGCCTGTGCGTCGGTGTTGCCGGCATGATCCTGTCGTCGCTGATGAATGCCGGCCAGCCGACCGCCGGCCGTGGCTTCGAGCTGACGGTGATTGCCGCCGTCATCCTCGGCGGCACCAGCCTGCTTGGTGGCCGCGGTTCGCTGTTCGGTACCTTGCTTGGCGTTCTGGTGCTGAAGGTGATCGACAACGGCATCATCATCCTCGGCTGGAACCAGGATTTGCAGATGGTGGTGCCGGGCATCGTCATCATCCTGGCAACCTATCTCGACATCATCCGGAACAGAGCCAATGTCCGTTGATTTCCTGCATCCTGGCGAAGGCGCGGCCATCGATACCGATGTGCCGGCGCTGGAATTGCGCGGCATCGGCAAGCGCTTTCCCGGCGTCGTGGCGCTCGACAATGTCGACTTCACCCTGGAGCCCGGCAAGATCCATGCGCTGATGGGCGAGAACGGCGCCGGCAAGTCGACGCTGATCAAGATCATGGCCGGCGTCTACGGCAAGGACGCCGGCTCCATTCGCATGCGCGGACGCGAGGTCGACATCAAGTCGCCGCGCGACAGCTTGAAGCAAGGCATCAAGGTCGTGTTCCAGGAGATCGCGCTGATCTCCGAATTCACCGTTGCCGAGAATATCTTCCTGGAAGGCTATCCGACCGGCAGGACGGGCTCCATCGACTGGAAGAAGATCCGCGCCGATTCAGCCGCGCTCTTCGACCGCATCGGCTTCAACGTCGATCCGGCGGCGCGCACCGGCTCGCTGCCGGTCAGTCAGCAGCAGATGGTCGAGATCGCCCGCGCGCTCGCTCATGAAGCCCGAGTGGTGGTGATGGACGAGCCGACATCCTCGCTGACGCCGAACGAGGTTTCGCTGCTGTTCACCGTCATCCGCCGGCTTGCCGGCCTTGGCATCGCGGTGGTCTATGTCAGCCACAAGCTCGACGAAGTGTTCGAGATCGCCGACACGGTGACGGTGCTGCGCGACGGGCGCCACATCTCGACCAAGCCGATCGGCGAGCACACCAACGACACGCTGATCCAGGACATGATCGGCCGGCGCATCGAAAATCTGTTTCCCCGCAAGCGTGGCGCACCGGCTAGCAAGGTAGCCCTGTCAGTGGACAAGCTCAGCACGGCGAAGAAGCTCAACGGCGTGTCCTTCGAGGCGCGCGCCGGCGAGGTGCTCGGCTTCTTCGGGCTGATGGGCGCCGGTCGCACCGAACTCGCCAAGGCGATCGTCGGTTACGATCCGATCACTTCGGGCACGATCACCGTCGACGGCCAGCGCCTCTCGCCGCACGATACGCGCACCGGCGTCAGGTTAGGTATCGGTCTGCTCACCGAGGATCGCAAGAGCGAAGGGCTGATGGGCGAGCTGCCTGTCTACCAGAATGCCAGCCTCGCCTCGCTCGGCGCCTTCGCCCGCATGGGCTTCGTCGATAGGGCCAGGGAACACAAAGCGGTGCAGGATTACGTCGACCGCTTCCGCATCAAGACGCCCAGCCTGTTCCAAGAGGTGAAAAACCTCTCAGGCGGTAACCAGCAGAAGGTGCTGATCTCGCGCTGGCTGATGCGTGGCCTCAAGGTCATCGTCGTCGACGAGCCGACCCGCGGCATCGATGTCGGCGCCAAGTCGGAGATATTCGCCTTGATCGACCGGCTCGCCGGCGAAGGCCTGGCGGTCATCATGATGACGTCGGAAATGCCGGAGCTACTCGGTCTTGCCGACAGGGTCGCGGTGATGTGCGAAGGCCGCCTGACCGCGATCATGCCGCGCGACGAAGCCACGCAGGAGAAGATCCTCAATGCGGCGATCGGATAAGACATGAGCGTTGTGAATACAGTCTCCGCGAAAGCCCGGCCGTCCATGCTGGCGCGGCTCTTTGCCCGGCAGGAACTGGCGCTGCTGGTCTGCCTCGTGCTGGTGCTGGCTTTCTTCTCCGTTACCGTCGAGAATTTCTTCTCCGTGCGCAACATGACCAATGTGCTCGGCCAGGCCTCGCTCGCGCTCACCGCCGGCATTGGCTGCGCCATCGTCTTCATTTCCGGCGAGGTCGATATTTCGATCGGATCGCTGCTGGCGACCATTGCACTGCCGCTGATCATCATCATGAACGACACCAATTCGCTGCTGCTCGGCGTCGGCGGCGCGCTGTTGTTCGGGCTGATCATCGGTGTCGTCAACGGCTATCTCACCGCCTATGCCGGCATCAACTCGCTGATCGTGACGCTGGGCACGATGTTCATCATGCGCGGCGGCGTCTATCTCTACACTGGTCAGCGCGCGATCCCTGACGATGCCAGCCTCGACAGCTTCATCGCGCTGTCGGATGGCCGCCTGTTCAACGTCATCCCCTATTCGGCCGTCATCGCCATCGTCCTGCTCGCCGCCTTCGCCTACATGATGCAGCACCGGCCGTTCGGACGGCAAATCTATGCCGTCGGCGGCAATCAGGAAGTGGCCCGTCTTGCAGGCTACGACGTGCGGCGGGTCAAGTTCATCTGCTTCATCATCAGCGCGCTGCTGGCGACGGTCGCCGGCATCATCCTGGCCGCGCGGGTCGGCTCGGCACAGCATACGGCGGGGCTCAATTTCGAATTCCAGGTGGTTGCCGCCACCGTGCTCGGCGGGGTCAGCCTTGCGGGGGGCATCGGCAGCCTGACCGGCATGGCGCTGGGCGTGCTGATCCTGCAATTCCTGTCCAACGGCCTGCGCGGGCTTGGCCTGCCGACCGAGTGGCAGTTGGTCATCACCGGCATGATCATCATTGCCGCGGTCGCCCTTGATGAAGCGAAACGCCGGCGTGCGAATGGAGGCTGAAGATGGCTCGTCTTGAAGCAAAAATCGCCGTCATCACTGGTGCGGCCGACGGGATCGGCCACGCGATCACGCAAGCGATGGCGCGCGAAGGGGCGCATGTCTTCCTGGGCGACATCGCCGACAGCGCTGGTGAGGATTTCGCGGCCGCACTTCGCGCCGCCGGCCACCGCGCCGACTATCTGCATTGCGACGTTTCGCAGGAGGCCGACATTTCAGGCCTCATCGACAGTGCCGTCAAAAAGACGGGACGCCTCGACATCCTCGTCAACAACGCGGCCATTGCCATTGGCGGCATGCCGGTGCACGAGATGACCGACGAGCAGTGGCACCGGCTGATAGCAGTCAACCTGACCAGCGTGTTTCGCGGCTGTAAATACGCGCTGCCGCACATGATCGCGCAGAAATCGGGCTCGATCATCAACATGGCCTCCGCGCAAGGCCACATCGGGCTTGATGGCTGGACCGCCTATGCCGGTGCCAAGGGCGCGGTCATGGCGATGACACGCCAGATGGCGGTTGAATTCGGGCCGCTGAACATCCGCGTCAATTCGATCTCGCCGGGCACCATCAACACGCCGATGAACGACAAACTCATCAAGGAGATCGGCGGCAATCTTGCCAAGGCCTGGGTCAAGATGCATCCGCTCGGCCGTATCGGCGAGCCTTCGGAAGTGGCCGAGGCCGCCGTCTATCTTGCCTCCGATGCCGCCGGCTTCACCACCGGCACCGACCTGCGCGTCGATGGCGGGCTGACGGCGGCGCCGCGCTACGTTCCCGAACTGCTTTGAAAATTTTGAAACGAGACATGACATGAACAAGGCCCTCGAAGGCGTCCGCATCCTCGATTTCAGCCATCTGCTGCAGGGGCCGTTCGCTACCCAGCTGCTCGGCGACATGGGCGCCGATGTCATCAAGATCGAGCGCGCCGGCGCCGGCGACATGTTCCGTGGCATGACCTTCTTCGCCAAATGGGTCGGCGGCTCGGAGAGCCCGAACTTCCTCGCCTGGAACCGCAACAAGCGTTCGATCGCGCTCAACCTGAAGAGCCGCAAGGTGCATGCCATCATCATGGAAATGGCGAAAAGCGCCGACGTGGTGGTGCAGAACTTCCGCCCAGGCGTGCTGGCCAAGCTCGGCTATGGTTATGAGGATTTCAAGACCGTCAATCCGCGCATCATCTATTGCTCGGGCTCGGGCTATGGCGAGGAAGGGCCTTATGTCGAGCGCCCCGGCCAGGACATGCTGATCCAGGGGCTCGCAGGGCTGATCGCCAACACCGGCCGCGGCGATCAAGCCCCGGTTCCCGCCGGCGCCGGCCTCGCCGACCAGATCGGCGCCATGAACATGGTCTACGGCATCCTGTCGGCGCTCTATTATCGCGAGAAGACCGGCAAGGGCCAGAAGATCGAGGTCAACCTGCTGGCCGGCCTTTTGGCGCACCTCAACCAGGAATATGTAGCGGTGCTCAACCTTGGTGAGGACTTCGTGCGGCCGAATTCCGGGATCGGCCATCCCGGCATGCAGGCGCCGTTTGGCATCTACGAGACCAGCGACGGCGGCTACGTGTCGATCGCCATGAGCCCGTTCAAGACGCTCTACGAGGTGCTGGAGGCGCCGCAGCTTGCCGTCTACGACGATCTCAAGACTTTGTTCGACAAGCGCGATGAAGTCTTCGAGAAGGTGAATGCCGAGACCAGGAAATTCGCCACGCAGGATTTGTTGGCGCGGCTGCTGGCAGCCGACATCTGGTGCGCCGAGGTGAAGGATATCCGCCGCGCCGCTGAGGACCCGCAGGTCAAGCACATGGGCATGATCACCAGCTACGACCATCCGCGCGGCGGCAAGGTGCAGGTGGTCGCCCCGGCGGTCAAGATGAGCGAGACGCCCGCGACCATAGAACGGCCGGCGCCGCTGGTCGGCCAGCACGGCCGCGAGATCCTGGCCGAGTTCGGCCTCTCCGAGGACGAGATCGCCGCATTGGAGGCGTCCGGTGACATGACCGTGGACGCCGCCTGACGATGCGCGCCTACCAGACACTCACGGTCGAAACCGCGGGCCGCGTCGCGATCGTCACCTTCCGCCGCGCCGATCAGCTCAACGCCATGAACCGGCTGATGCAAGGCGAGATCACTGAAACCTTCGAGTCGCTATCCGGCGATGCAAGCATCGGGGCGATCGTGGTGACAGGGGAAGGGCGCGGCTTCATGGCCGGCGCCGACATCAAGGAATACGCCGCCCAGACCGGACCGGAATTCGACATTTTCCAAGCTGCCGGCATGCGCATGTACGCGGCCATCGAGAACAACCGCAAACCGGTGATCGCGGCGGTCAACGGCTTCGCGCTGGGCGGCGGCATGGAGCTGGTGCTGTGCTGCGACCTCGTCATCGCCAACCAATTCGCCAAGCTCGGCCTGCCGGAAATCAAGCTCGGGCTGATCCCCGGCGGCGGCGGCACGCAACGCAGCGTGGCCAAGCTCGGCCGCAACCGCGCCAATTTCCTGCTGATGACCGGCGCCATCGTCCCGGCCTCGGAATTCGTCGCTGCCGGTCTGGTCAACGAGATCGTCGAGGTCGACCGGCTGATGCCGCGCGCGCTGGAACTGGCCGAAATGATCGCCGCCGAGCCTGCTGCCGCAATCGAGGGACTGAAGGCGCTGACGGCGCATGCCGTGTCCGGTGATCTGGACGATGGGCTCACCATGGAGCGCGACATATTGGGTGAGCTCTATCGCAGCGAGATCAGCCAGCAGCGCGTCAAGGAGTTCGCCGAGCGGAGCACGACAAAGGCAAAGAAGGGCGGGCCGTGAACGCGGGCGACGATTATCGCGGATTGGGCTGGGCGCATGGCGCGCTGACTGTCCAGCGGCTTGGCGCGATGCTGGCGCCGGTTACGTTCATTCTGGAGGACGGTCGGCAGGTTTCGCCGATGCACATTGCGCCGTGGTCGAACGAGCCGCAGGCGCAAGCGCTGCCAGGCATCCTGCGCAAGTTGCGCGGCGAATGGCCCTGCGTGCCCTTCGGCTATTCGGTGCCGGCCGATGGATGGCCCGAGGACTGGGCTCGGGTGATGGGCTCGCCGGAGGAGGGCGAGGAAGCCCATGGCCATAGCTCCAACCATGACTGGCAATGGCGCGACAACGACGGCGGATCATTGTCGCTGGAGCTTGCCTATCCTCAGGGGAGCCCGGTCGAGCGCGTTGAACGGACGGTGACGCCCGATCCGTCGGCGCCGGCCGTCGACATTGAACTCAAGATCGTTGTCCGCCGTGCCTGCCGCTTGCCAATCGGCCTGCACCCGGTTTTCCGGTTGCCGTTCGAGACGGGCGCGGCCACGCTGGAACTCGGTCGCTTCGATCGAGGCCTTACCTATCCGCATGATGTCGAACCCGGCGCTGAGCTGTTTGCCCGGAACACCTCGTTCAGCGACTTGGCCAGCGTGCCCGCGCGGGCCGGCGGGGTGGCCGACGCCTCTCGCCTGCCATTGGCGGTGGACACGGAGGAATTGCTGCAGATCGAGGGCGTCGACGGCGCGGTCGCGCTGGCCAACCACGCGGACGGCTACAGGACAAAGCTCACTTGGCAGAAAGAGCATTTCCCAAGCCTTCTGCTCTGGTACTCCAATCGCGGGCGCAAGGCGCACCCCTGGAACGGGCGTCATGTCGCCATCGGCATCGAGCCGATCTGCTCACCCTTCGGCCTCGGACCGGCGACCGCGCTGGCCGACAATCCCATCGCCCAATCCGGCATTGCGACGGCGTTGGAATTCTCACCCGAAAGGCCGTTCGTGACCCGCTATCGCATCGAGGCTTCCCCACTGTGACGAACTGTGCCGCAACGTCCCTGGTAAAGCCGAACAGGCCGCGCTTCACCGATGTCGAGGGACTGGCCGCGATGGTTGGCCATGGTGACTCGCTTGGCGTGGGCGGCCACCATTTCGCACGCCTGCCGATCGCATTGCTGCGCGCGATCGCGCTGTCCGGCATCAGGGACTTGCACTACGTCTGCTGGGCCGGCGGGTTGCCTCTCGAAATGCTGCTCGAAGCGGATGCTGTGGCGCGTATCGACCTCTGCTTTTCCAGCCTCGACATTTTTGGCTTGCCGCCCCGGTTTCGGGCCGCTGCCGAGAGCGGCGCCATACCGGTTCGCGACTGGACGGCACTGGCCATGATCCAGGCGCTGCGGGCGGCGCAGCAGAACCTGCCGTCCATGCCGTTCCAACTCCCGGATGGATCCGACATGCTGGCGCGTGTGCCGGGCGCGAGCGCAAGGCCCGATCCGATTTCCGGAACCGCTGTCGGATTCATCCCCCCGCTGCGGCTTGACGCCTTCATCGTCCATGCGCAGCGCGCCGATGAGAGCGGCAATGTGCAGATCCTGGGGCCGCGCGCATTGGATTTCGCCATGGTGGGTGCCACGCGCAAGGTCCTGGTCACCGTCGAGGAAATCGTGCCCGTCGGAGCGCTGCGGCAGGACGGTCGCCAGAGCACCCTCACCCGCAATCAGGTCTCGGCGATAGCGCTGGCGCCGGGCGGCGCCTATCCGGCTTCGTGCCTCCCCTTCTATGTCACCGACTATCAGGCGTTGTCCGAAGCATTCGCTCTAAGGGAAGCGCCTTTGGCGCACAGTCTGCGCCTGCCGCGCGAGGGCGTGCCGAAGCCGCTGCAAAAGGCTGCGGAGGTTCATGCTGAAACAGTCCTCGCCATGCCCGCGGTCGTGCACGGCGAGGAGAAAGTGTCCGTCGACGAGATCATTGCCGCCCGCATTGCGGCCGAACTCGACAATGAGAGCTTTGCCAGCGCCGGCGCCGTGTCGCCGCTCGCCAATGTCGCCTACCGGTTGGCCAAGGCGACGCACGCGCCCGACATGATCATCGCGACAATGAGTTGCGGCGACCTCGACATCGCGCCCAGCCCGATGGTGCTTTCGCTGATCGAAAGTCTGGATTGCGAGACGGCGGTGGTGCATGCCGGCGGCGACGACACCTACTCGACCTACTACCAGGCCGGTGCAGTGACGCACGAGATCGTCGGCGCGGCGCAAGTCGATCGGCACGGCCGTGTAAACACCATCGCCCTTCGCAAACCGAGCGGCGGCCTGATCCGGTTGCCGGGGCAAGGCGGCATGGCCGATGTCGCCAACATGCACCGCGATTACCTGCTCTACATCCCCCGCCACTCGATCCAGTCGCTGGTGAATGAGGTCGAAATCGTCAGCTCGGCTCGCGGGCTGCTGACGGCGGCCGAACGCGAGCCGATGGGCTATCGCACCGGCAGGGCGCTGGTCTTCACCGATCTCTGCGTCTTCCGGCTCGACGAGACTTCGAGGGAATTGATCGTCATCGAAACCATGCCGGGCGTCACGCAGCAGCAGATCCGTGACGCCACCGGATTTGCGGTGTCGTTCGACGCCTGTTGCCGCGAGGTCTCGCTGCCTTCCGACAGCACGCTCGCCATCTTGCGAAACCGGATCGACCCGCTCGGTCTGCGCCGTCTGGAGTTCGTCAGCGCCAAGGAGCGCGGCGCGCTGATCGCCGAGATTCTTGAAGCCGACCGCGCGATGGTCGAACGCTGCATCGCCGCGCAGACGGCGCTTGTCGAAAGCTGAGATCCCATGGCCAAGCCGTTGCTCGACATGTCAGCCGCGCGCGTTTTCTTCGACGGCATCTTCACCAGCCCGCGCGTCGCGCATCCGGAGGGCGTGGCCGTTCACCGCGATGGCTCGATCTGGTGTGGCACCGAAACCGGCGACCTGCTGCGGCTGGCCGCCGATGGCGGCTCGGTCGGGCGCATGGGCGGCACCGACGGTTTTCTGCTCGGCATCGCTTTCGACAGCGCGGGAAACTGCTTTGCCTGCGACCTCAGGCATGCCGCGATTTTCCGCTGGGATGCCGCGACAGCGCGCATGGAGCGCTTCGCGTCGGCCGGCATTCGCGTGCCGAACTACCCCATCGTCGACGAGGCGAGGGGTTGGCTCTTCGTTTCGGACAGCGTTGGCCAGGACAATCGCTCGGGCATCTTCCGCTACGATCTCAAGACGGGCGAGGGCGGCCTGTGGTGCCGGGAGGCGATGTCGTTCGCCAACGGCATGGCGATGGCGCCGGACGGCAACGGCCTCTATGTCGTGGAAAGCGACGCACCCTGCATCAGCTATGTGCCGATCCTTGCTGACGGATCGGCGGGGGCTCGTGAGATCGTCGTCGAAGGCGTGCACAATGTTCCGGACGGAGTGGCCTTTGCGCCTGACGGCTCATTGTTCATCTCATGTTATGAGCCCAGCCGTATTTATCGCTGGCAAAAGGACAAAGGTCTCGAAGTGCTGATCGAGGATCCCGCCGCAACCACGCTGGCGCACCCCACCAACATCGCCTTCAAGGGCGACAAGCTCTATACCGCCAATCTGGGTCGCTGGCATATTACCGAGATCGACTTGAGCCTTCTCCAGCAAGGGAAGTAGCATTTCGCAGAAGGTCAACTCGTCGGGCGAAAGGGTTTTGCCAGCGAGGCCGGGAAGTGCAGGGCCAGCATCTGGCGGTTTCGTGAGATCAGCACCAGAACGATGATGGTGGCGAGATAAGGCAGGGCCGAGAGCAGTTCGGATGGCACGTCCAGCCCCAGCGCCTGACCTTGCAACTGAAGGATCGTCATCCCGCCGAACAGCCACGCGCCAAGCAGGATGCGCAGCGGCCGCCAGGTGGCGAAGACCACCAGCGCAAGCGCGATCCAACCCTTGCCGGCGGTCATGTTCTCGACCCAGAGCGGCGTGTAGGCGACCGACAAATAGGCGCCTGCCAGGCCTGCCATCAGCCCGCCGAACAGCACGGCCATGTAGCGGATCCTGATCACGGGATAGCCGATCGCATGCGACGTCTGCGGCGACTCGCCGATCGTGCGCAGCACCAGGCCAGCTTTCGTGCGGTAGAGAAACCAACTGATGGCGACGAACATCAGCAGGGCCAGATAGACCATCGGATCGAAGCGGAACAGTAGCGGACCGATCAGCGGCAGATCGGACAGAACGGGGATGTCGAGGCGGCGCAGTGCCTCGATCGGCTCGCTGCCGAAGCCGCGCCCGAGGAAGGCGGAGACGCCCGAACCGAAGATCGCCAGCGCCAGGCCGGCTGCATATTGGTTGGTCAGGAACGTCAGCGCCAGAACGCCGAACAGCAGCGAGGCGGCCGCACCCGCCAACGCGCCGGCCAGGATCGCCACAGGCATCGGATAGCCCGCGGTGACGGCCCAGAATGCCAATGCGGCGCCCATCAGCATCATGCCTTCGATTCCGAGATTGAGGACACCCGACTTCTCCACCACGAGCTCGCCGAGCGCGGCGAATATCAGCGGTGTGGCGGCAATGACGGTGCCGGTGAAGATGGCGATGAACAGATCCATCAGGCTGTCTCCCGCACGATCCGAAATCCGCTCATCGTGCCGTCTCCAGCGCATGCGTGTCCCGGACGGGTCGCACCAGTCGAACGCGATAGAAGATGAAGAAGTCGGCGGCGAGCAGGAAGAACAGCAGGATGCCCTGGAAGATCCGCGTCAGGGCCGAAGGCAGGCCGAGCGTCATCTGCACACCTTCGCCGCCGAGGAAAAGCAGCGACATCAACAGCCCGCCAAGCACGATGCCGAAGGCGTTCAGCCGTCCGACGAAGGCAACGATGATGGCCGCGAAGCCGTAGCCTGGCGAAATCTGAGGCGAGAGCTGCCCGAGCGGCCCGGCGGCTTCCGCCATGCCGGCGATGCCGGCCGCGGCACCTCCCGCCAGCAGTCCGATCCAGACCGCAGCCGATTCGCGAAAGCCGGCATAGCGGGCGGCAAGCGGTGCAGCCCCGCTCACCGACATCTTGTAGCCGAGGAAGCTGCGGTCGGTGAACAGCCACATCAGGAGCACGGCGACGACCGTGATGAAGATCGACGGGTTGAGGCGATAGGCGGGGTCAAAGGATTCGAACAGGGCCGCCGTCGGCAGAAGTGCCGTCTGCGGATAGTTGAAGCCGGCCGGATCGCGCCACGGTCCGTGCACGAGATAGGACAGGAACAGCGTCGCGATATAGGTCATCATCAGCGTGACCAGGATCTCGTTGGTGTTCATGCGGGCGCGCAGAAAGGCGGGGATTGCCGCCCAGGCCATGCCGGCGCCCATGCCGGCGATGAACATCAGCGGCAACAGCAGCACGCTTTCGGGGTTCGGCCAGAAAAGCCCCACGCCGCTGGCCGCGATTGCCCCCATGGTGAACTGGCCCTCGGCGCCGATATTCCAGACATTGGCGCGGAAGCCGACCGCCAGCCCGCAAGCAATGAGGATCAGCGGCGAGGCCTTGAGCAGCCATTCGGACAGGCCGTTCATGGAAGAGAGCGGCTCGATGAAGAAGGCATGGAGGGTCGCCAGCGGATCATGTCCGAGGGAGGCGAAGAAAATCGATCCGACGACGACGGTCAACAGGGTCGCCAGTGCCGGCGCGGCAACGCGCATCAGCGAGGAGGGCTCCGGCCTTTGTTCAATCCTGAAGCGCATTGTTGCCACCCCCATTTGCCAATGCGCCGTCGCTCATGCCGCGGCCCGTCATCAGAAGTCCGATCTCCTCGCGATCGGTCGTCTTGCGCGCCAGCGGTGGGGAAACCTTCCCTTGGCAAATGACCAGCAGCCGGTCGCAGATCTCGAACAACTCGTCGAGTTCCTCGGAGACGACGAGCACCGCCGCGCCGGCGCGGCTGAGATCGACGATGGTCTGCCGGATGAAGGCGCTCGCGCCGACGTCAACCCCCCAGGTCGGCTGAGACACCAGGAGGAGCTTCGGCTGGAGCGCGATCTCACGCCCGACGATGAATTTCTGCAGATTGCCGCCGGACAGGCTTTGCGCGGTCGCCTGCGGCCCGTTGGCCTTGACCTTGAACCTATCGATTATGCCGGCGGCGAACGCCTTGGCCCGGCGCCGGTCGACCAGCCCGTTGCGCACCGTGCCGAAGCGGTGCGCGGTCAGCACCGCATTCTCCCACAGCGTGTGCGAGGGCACGGCGCCGCGCCCGAGCCGCTCTTCGGGAACGAAGGCGACGCCGAGCTTGCGGCGCTCGTGCGGGCGAAGGCGGGCTGCGCCGGTTCCGCAAATCCGGATGGCGTCGCTGCGCTCATGCGTGCGCTCGCCGCTGAGCAAGGCGATCAGCTCGGCCTGGCCATTGCCGGAAACCCCGGCCAGGCCGACAATCTCGCCGCCATGCACCTTGAAAGAAATGTCCTTCAGGTCGACGCCGAAATGATCCCGGGACTTCACCGTAAGTCTGTTGACCTCGAGCACCGGTCTGTCGCTTGGCGTCGGCGGGCCGACATGCATTTCAGGCAGCTTCGAACCCACCATCATGCGGGCAAGCTCCAGCGACGTCGTCTCCTTCGGACGCGCGGTACCGGTGACCTTGCCGTTGCGCAGCACGGTGGCGGTGTCGCAGAGCTCCTGGACCTCGTCGAGCTTGTGGCTGATATAGACGATGCCGCAGCCCTCGGCGGCAAGTTGGCGGAGCGTCTCGAACAGCTTCACCACCGCCTGCGGCGTCAGTACCGAGGTCGGCTCGTCGAGGATCAGCAGTTTCGGCGCCTGCAGCAGGCAGCGCACGATCTCGACGCGCTGGCGCTCGCCGACCGACAGGTCGTGCACCTGGCGATGCGGGTCGATGGGCATGCCGTAGCGGCGCGACAGATCGCGGATCTTGTCGGCGAGCGAAGGCAGGTCGTATGCGCTGCTGGCCGAGAGCGCTATGTTCTCGACCACCGAAACGGATTCGAACAGCGCGAAATGCTGATAGACCATTTCGATGCCGAGTGCGCGCGACATCGCCGGGGTGTGCGTGGCGATCGGATTGCCGTCGCAAAAGATCTCGCCGGAATCGGCTTGCGTCGCCCCGTAGATGATTTTCATCAGGGTGGATTTGCCGGCGCCGTTTTCGCCCAGCACGGCATGGATCTCGCCGGGTTGAATCGACAGCGACACATCGTCATTGGCGACGACGCCGGGATAGCGCTTGCAGATGTTGCGCAGTTCTAGTCGCGGATGCATGGCGGGTCCTGCCGTGGCGTGAAGCGAGGTTGGACGGGAACCAGGCAAGGAGACGCCGAAGGTATGGACTTGGGCGTCTCCCGGCACTTTTACGGTGATCAGCTCAGCCTGCCGATCATCCCCTTCACGAACCAGTTCATGCCGCGAATGTCGTCATCGGCCAGAACCGAACCGGCGGCAACCTTGACGTTGCCGTCCTGATCCTTCAGTTCCCCGGCGTAGGGATGAAGCTTGCCGCTGCCGATGTCGGCCTCGAGCTGCTTGAGCTTGGCGCGCGCATCGGCGGGGATACCCTCATTGTAGGGGGCCATGTTCACCACCCCGGCCGCCAATCCGTCCCAGCGGACTTCCGGCTTCCAGGTACCGGCGGCCACGGCCTTGGCTGCGCCGACATAGTCGCTGGTCCAATCGAGAACGAAAGAGGTCAGCTGCTTGCCCGAGGCGAATTTCGACATGTCGCTGGCATAGCCGATCGACCAGGCGCCACCTTCGCCGGCGACCTGTACGCCGGTCGCGGTGTCCGTCATCGAGCAGACCACGTCGCAGCCTTGAGAGATCAGCGTCTTGGCCGCCTCCTTCTCCTTGCCCGGGTCGAACCAGGAATTCAGGAAGATGGTGTTGCAGGTCGCGTTTGGATTGACGCTCTGCGCGCCAAGCAGCAGCGCATTTGCCGGACCGACGATGTCGGGGATCGGAAAGCCGCCGATGAAACCGATCTTGCCCGATTTGGACATGTAGCCGCCCGCCGCGCCGGCGACGAAGGTGCCTTCGTAATATTTCGCTTCGAAGGTTCCCAGATTGGCTAGGTGGACGATGCCTGAGCAGTGTTCGAACGCCACCTTGGGAAAGCGCGGCGCCACCTTCTGCATCGGCGTTCCATGCGAAAAGCTTGTGCCGAAGATCAGCCTGTTGCCGGCGCTGGCCAGTTCGCGGAAGACACGCTCGGCGTCCTGCGGCATGAAGATGTTGTCGATGACGGTGAGCTCGACCTTGTCGCCGAATTCGGCCTTGATGGCCTCGACGCCGAGGCTGTGCTGCTTGGTCCAGCCGATCTCGGCGACCGGCGAGACGTAGACGGCACCGATCTTCAGCACCTCCTGCGCCTGTGCGATGGTGCTCAGCGCTCCCGCGCCAAGAGCCGCGCCGGCCGCGCCGCTGTGTTTCAGGAATTCACGTCTCGTCAGTTTCTTCATGATGGTAGCCCTCTGTTGGTCTTTTTTGTTGATGCCCGGCTTGTCGGTGCCCGGTCTGTTCTGGGGATATGGAGGTGGAGATGCGTTGCCGCGTCGCCGCCGCCGGATGCATTCGACAATCTTCGCAGCGGTACAGTCGCGCCGTCGGCCTTGCCGTCGAGATAGGGCGCCAGCGCTTCGGCAGGCGTCATCTCTGGAAACACTGCGCGATCCATGATGTAGCCGCGCACCACCGCGCGGTGGTGGGTGTCGATCAGGTCCATGGCCGGTTTCAGCCGGCCCTTCTCCAGCAGGTCGACGACCCGCGAGTGGTCGTCCAGCAGATTGCAATAGTCGAAATCGGCTGAAATGAGGGAGCGCAGCAGCGTCGTGCGGCGCACCAGCTGCGCGTGGATTTCCTGCATGACCTTGTTGCGGCTGAGGCGTACGAACACGGTATGGAACTCTTGGCCCAGCACGTCGGCCAGCGCATCGTTGCCGGCGGCAACAGCTTGGCGCTGGCGCTCGACATGCTGGCGCAGTTCGGCCCAGCCGGCCGGCCCAAGGCGATCGCTGAGCTGTGCTGCGACGCCCTGTTCGACGAGCGTCAACGCGTCGTAGATCTCCATCGCCTCCTGCATGCTCGGCTTGGCGACGAAGGCACCGCGGTTGCGTTCGATCTGGGCCAGCCCGTCATCGGCGAGCCGGATCAGGGCCTGGCGCACCACGATGCGGCTCACGTTGAATATTTCGGAGAGTTCGCGTTCGCCGAGCTTGCAGCCGGGCACGAGGCGATGGTCGATGATGGCGCGGGTCAGCGTATCCGCGATGGTCTGGGAACGGCTGCTCAAGGCATGGTTCTCCGCCATTTCGACGACATGATCAGCGGGCTTTCGTGATGGCGACATGCCTCGTCAGGACATGACATATCCCAGGTTCAGCTTTCTCATATCGGAATTCAATCATCATAATCTGTCAACACAAAAAAGGATTTTGCACGACAAAAAAATGTTGATTGGTATCCAATCTTGTGGTTTCGTCTTCCCGAAACGTCGGGCTAGGTTCATGGTGAAGGGCTAGCCGAGTTGGGAGGGAAGCCGATGGCAACCCGTTGCGTTGACCGCGAGCTTTTGAACGATTGGCACATCGTCGCGGATCAGGAATCGCTAAGCCAGGATACGCGGTTTGCCACATGCCTGCTTGGGGTCGCTCTCTCCGTTCACAAGTGTTCAAACAAGATCGAAGTCGTTCGCAGCGATACGGGCGCCACGCTGAAAAGCGCCGAGCGTTATGGCTTCATCTGGACGTGTCTGGAAAAGCCCTGGCGCGACATCATCTATATCCCCGAGGCCAATGAGGCAGACCGGCATCTTGTCAGCGGCGGTTCGATCGCGGTCAAGGTGTCGGGCCTCCGCGCGGTCGAGAATTTTCTCGATATGGGGCATTTTCCCTTCATTCATACCGGCTGGCTCGGCGAGGAGCCGCATACCGAGGTCGCGCCCTACAAGGTTGAGATCACAGCGCAGGACGAAGTGCTGGCGACCGAGTGCAAATTCTATCAGCCGGTGGCTTCGCCGACCGCCAAGGAAGGCTTTGTCGTCGACTACATCTACAAGGTGATCCGGCCCTACACGGTGGCTCTCTACAAGAGCAACCCGATCCAGAAGGACCGGCTCGACGTCATTACCCTGTTCGTGCAGCCGGTGGACGAGGAAAACTGCATCGCGCATCCTTACCTCTGCTATCTTAAGGAAGGCATGGAGGCGGCAACGGTGCGCAGCTTCATGCAATTGATCTTCGCCCAGGACAAACCGATCCTGGAGAACCAGGTACCTAAGCGCCTGCCGCTCGATCCGCGTGCCGAGACCCCGATCCGTGCCGATGCCGTGTCGGTTTCCTACCGGCGCTGGTTGCGTGATCGGGCCGTCACCTATGGCGCGATACCGGCACAAGCCTGATGACGTTCGAGGGCATCCAGAGGATAAAACGATGACAAAATGCTCGGATCCCGTGATCCTCAATCTCTGGCATCCCGTAGGGGCGATCGCCGAGACCGTTCCCGGCGGTGTCCAGGACACCGTTCTGCTCGAGGAGCGCCTCAGTTTTGCGGTCGATATGGATGGTGAGCCCGTCGTCTGGCGCTCACGTCCCGATGTAGAAGGGGTGGATCGTGTTCCAGGCGCCGACAGGCTGCCGGCAAGAAGCGCCTACGGCTATGTCTGGACTTCGCTCGGCTCGCCACCGGCCGAGCTGTTCCCGATCCCGGAATATGAAGAGCCGGACCGCCGCAAGCTCAACGCGGCCACGTTTGGCGTCAACGTCTCGGCACCGCGCGCCATCGAGAACTTTCTCGACATGGGCCACTTTCCCTATGTGCATACCGACATACTCGGCGTCGAGCCGCATACCGAAGTCAAGGAATACGACGTCGAGATATCCGTCGACCGCGACGAGATCCTGGCCACGCGCTGCCGCTTCTTCCAGCCGATGGCTTCGACCGCTTCCGGTGGCGGCGCCGACGTGGACTATGTCTATCGCGTGCCGCACCCCTATTGCTCCGTGCTCTATAAATCGAGCCCGGTCGACGAGGCACGGCGCGACGTCATCGCCATCTTCCTGCAGCCGGTCGACCAGGAGCATGTGCGCGCCCACATGCTGCTTTGCGTGCTCGACGAAGACAATGAAGACAAGGTGATCAAGCGCTTCCAGCAGACGATCTTCGGCCAGGACAAGCCGATCCTGGAAAACCAAGTGCCCAAACGCCTGCCGCTCGATCCGCGCGCCGAAACGCCCATCCGGGCCGACAAGTCGGCCATCGCCTACCGGCGCTGGCTCAGCCAGAAGGGCGTGACCTACGGTGTCATTCCGGTTGCGGCCTGACGAGATTCTTGGAGACGATTGATGTTGGAAGAAGCCAGAAGCCAGTGGCATCCGATCGCCGCTTCCCATGATTTGCCGTACCGCCACGTTTTCCATGGTCAATTGCTCGGCCGGGAATTCGCCGTCTGGCGGGCCGATGACGGCTACATCAACATCTGGGAAAACCGCTGCCTGCATCGCGGCGTCAGGCTGTCGATAGGCATCAATGACGGGCGCGAGCTGAAGTGCCAATATCACGGCTGGCGTTATTCGAACCGCACCGCCGGCTGCACCTACATTCCCGCGCATCCTGCCGACGCGCCGGCCCGCACCATCACCAACCGCACCTTCCCCGGGGTCGAGCGCTACGGCTTGGTCTGGTCCTCCGAGGAGCCTCGCGGCGAGGTGCCGGATGTTGCCGCGCTGACCGAAGGCAAGCTGCTCGCCTTGCGCGGCATCGCGGTCAACGCGCCGGCCGACAAGGTCGTCGAAGGGCTGAAGGCCTATCGCTTTCAGCCCAACGCAGCGATCGAAGGCGAGGGCGCGGAAACCATCATCGAGGCCGCGCGGGATTTTGCCGTGGCGCTGCACTCGCACGATGGTGGTGCCGAGACGCGCGGCGTGTTCTTCGTGCAGCCGGTTGATTCAAACCGTTCGGTGATCCGTGGCGTGCTCGATCAGGAGGTCGAAGCAGCCGCCCGCATCGCCATCCTGCGCCACCACAATGAGCGGCTTTCCAAGCTGCGCGACGAGGTCGAGCGCGACGTCGCGAACGCACCGGCGCCCGCGCCGATCGAGCCGATCTACGAAAGGGTGTCGGCCGAACTCGCCGAAATGCCCGAGGTGACCGCGCATGGCCGCAAGGCGGCGCTGCGCGTCAGCGTGGCCAGGAAATGGCAGGCGGCCGACGGCGTTGCCGGTTTCGAGCTCCGCCCGATCAAGGGCATCCTGCCGACGTTCCAACCTGGGGCCCATATCGACGTCCATATGCCCAATGGCGAGATCAGGCAGTATTCGATCACCAACGGCCCTGGTGAAACCGACAGCTTCATCATCGGCGTCAAGCTGGAGCGGGATTCGAAGGGCGGCTCCAAATGCATGCATGAGACAGTCCGCGAGGGCGACGTGCTGGCGATCTCCGAGCCGCGCAACAATTTCCCGCTGCGCCGTGACGCGATCAAGACGCTGTTCGTCGCCGGCGGCATCGGCATCACGCCGCTGCTCGCAATGGCGCAGGCGCTGAAGAACCAGGAGCTGGCGCACGAGCTGCACTATTTTGCGCAAGGGGAGGAACACCTCGCTTTCGCCGATCGGCTGAAGCATCTCGGCGATGCGCTGAAGCCGCATCTCGGGCTGTCGCCGGACGCGACCGGCGCCGAGCTTCGGGGGATTCTCGCCGGTTACCGGAACGGCATGCATCTCTACATCTGCGGTCCCGGACCGATGCTGGAAGCCGCGCGCAAGATCGCCGCCGAGCAGGGCTGGCCGGATACCGCCATCCATTTCGAATATTTCAAGAACACCAACAAGATCGACGACAGTTCGAGCTTCGAAGTAGCGCTGGCGCGCTCCTGCGTCACGCTGCAGGTGCCGGCCGGCAAGACGATCATGCAGGTGATGCGCGAAAATGGCATCGATGTTCCGTCGTCGTGCGAGCAGGGCGCATGCGGCACCTGCGTCGCCACCGTGATCGAGGGCGAGCCGGACCATCAGGACGTCTACCTCAACGATGCCGAACGCAAAGCCGGAACCAGGATCATGACCTGCGTCTCGCGCGCCAAATCGGCACGCCTCGTGCTCGACATTTAGGAACTCCCGATGATCACGCTTTACGATTACGAACTGTCGGGCAATTGCTACAAGCTGCGGCTGCTGATGAGTTTTCTCGGCATCGACTACAAGACAGTGCCGGTCGACTTCTACCCCGGCCGCGAACACAAGTCGGAATGGTTCCTGAAGCTCAATCCGCTTGGCCAGCTGCCGGTCATCGAGGATGAAGGGCTGATCTTGCGCGACGCCCAGGCGATCCTGGTCTACCTGGCGTCGAAATACGATCCGTCGAGCACATGGTATCCCCGGAACAGACCGGCCCTGCTCGGCGAGATCAGCCAGTGGCTGGCCTTCGCCGACGGCATCACTTCGACGGCGTCGGCCGCCCGCCTGCACGACGCGCTGTTCTACGATTTCGACATCGATGCCGCACGCGCCGGCGCGCACCGGCTGTTCCGTATCCTCGACGAGCATCTGTGGTTCGGCGAGCAGCAGGGCCGCGGCTGGATCTGCTCGGCCGATCATCCGACCATCGCCGATATTGCCTGCTTTCCCTACATCATGCTGTCGGAGGAGGGCGGCATTACGCGCCAGGACTATCCCGCCATCCGGCGTTGGTGCGATCGTGTCAAACGCATCAAAGGCTTTACCGTGATGTCGGGCGTGTTCCCGGCGGGGCCGGCCAAGGCCGCATGATTTCTATCGCAACGCCGGGCGATCGATCGTCCCGGCAAGCAAGTTTGGGAGAAGGAAATGAAAACCCGCGCCGCTGTTGCCGTTGCTGCCGGAAAGCCGCTTGAGATCATGGAGGTCGACCTCGACGGCCCGCGCGAGGGCGAGGTGCTGGTCGAGATCAAGGCGACCGGCATCTGCCACACCGACGAGTTCACGCTGTCGGGCGCCGATCCCGAGGGCCTGTTCCCGGCCATCCTCGGCCATGAGGGCGCCGGCGTGGTGGTCGATGTCGGCAAGGGCGTCACCTCGGTCAAAAAGGGCGACCATGTGATCCCGCTCTATACGCCCGAATGCCGGCAGTGCCCGTCGTGTTTGTCGCGCAAGACCAATCTGTGCACCGCCATCCGCGCCACGCAGGGCCAGGGCCTGATGCCTGACGGCACCTCGCGCTTCTCGATCGGGGGCGAAAAATTGTTTCACTATATGGGCTGCTCGACCTTCTCCAATTTCACCGTGCTGCCGGAGATCGCCGTTGCCAAAGTCAATCCCGACGCGCCCTTCGACAAGATCTGCTACATCGGCTGCGGGGTGACCACCGGCGTGGGCGCGGTCATCAACACCGCCAAGGTCGAGCAAGGCGCGACCGCGGTGGTCTTCGGCCTCGGCGGCATCGGGCTGAACGTCATCCAGGGCCTAAAACTTGCCGGCGCCGACATGATCATCGGCGTCGATCTCAACAACGACAGACGAGCCTGGGGCGAGCGCTTCGGCATGACGCATTTCGTCAATCCGAAGGAGATCGACGGCGACATCGTTCCCCATCTCGTCAACATGACCAAGCGCGGCGCCGACCAGATCGGCGGCGCCGACTACACGTTCGACTGCACCGGCAACACCAAGGTGATGCGCCAGGCGCTGGAGGCTTCGCATCGCGGCTGGGGCAAGTCGGTGGTCATCGGTGTGGCGGGCGCCGGCCAGGAGATCTCGACGCGGCCGTTCCAGCTGGTCACCGGGCGGACCTGGATGGGCACCGCCTTCGGCGGCGCGCGCGGCCGCACCGACGTGCCCAGGATCGTCGACTGGTACATGGACGGCAAGATCGAGATCGACCCGATGATCACCCACACGCTGAAGCTCGAGGACATCAACAAGGGATTCGACCTCATGCATGAGGGCAAGTCGATCAGGAGTGTCGTGGTTTACTGAGGGCGGCCCACACGCCGCGGGCCCGAGGACATCCCCGCTTGGACCGACAGGAGCCCTGTCGGCTTGAGAAGGCGGGCCACAGAAATGCCCGGACTTTTCGCTACCTCCAGCCTCCCGGCCAGGTCGGCGTGTTCCCAAAGTCCGGCGTCGACCGGCGGCGTGACCAAGGTGCACCTCGGTTACGCCGCCGGTGCTGTTTGCAGGGCTGAAGGTTGCGGGTGCGGCGGCCGGCAGCTATGTCGGACGGAAAGGTCATGACGAAAAGGCAGAGTTGATGAAAGTCGTTTCCACGTCCAAGTCGCATGGCGGCGTCCAGGGTGTTTATTCGCACGCTTCAGAGGTCTGCGCCTGCGACATGACCTTTGCCGTCTTCGTGCCGCCGCAGGTCAACGATGGGCCGGTGCCGGTGCTGTGGTATCTTTCGGGTCTCACCTGCACCCATGCCAATGTCATGGACAAGGGCGAGTACCGGCGCCTGGCGGCCGAGCTTGGCCTCATCGTGGTCTGCCCCGACACCAGCCCGCGCGGTGCCGATGTGCCGGACGAGAAGGATAATTGGCAGTTCGGCTGCGGCGCCGGTTTCTATGTCGATGCGACGCAGCAGCCTTACGCCAGGAACTACCGTATGTATTCCTACGTCCTCGACGAGCTGCCGGGATTAATCGCCGCGAACTTCCCTGCCGACACGGCGCGCCAGGGCATATCGGGTCATTCGATGGGCGGACACGGCGCGTTGACGATCGCGCTGAAGAACCCCGACCGCTTCAGGAGTTGCTCGGCCTTCGCGCCGATCGTTCAGCCGACGACCGCTGGCTGGTCGCGGCCTGCGCTCGAGAAATATCTCGGCGCCGACGACAGGGACTGGCGCGCCTATGACGCCACGCTGCTTATCGAGGACGGCCGCCGTTTTGGCGAGTTCCTGGTTGATCAGGGCACGGCCGATGGGTTCCTTGACGAAGGCCTCCGTCCGTGGCTGCTGGATGAAGCCTGCAAGAAGGCCGGCATCGACCTCACCTTGCGCATGCAGGAAGGCTACGATCATTCCTACAACTTCATCTCGACCTTCATGGACGATCACCTGAAGTGGCACGCCGCGCGGCTAGGCTGAAGAACCGCCGGGCATTATCAGCGGTAGGACCTGTGCATCGGCGAAGGCGACATAGCCATGGCGCAGGCGGCGCACGGGTCCGCGCCCGATATCGCCGGCAAGGGTATCGTCAATCCCTACGATGATCGAATCCACCCGCATGCTGCTGCAATGGCTTGGCCACAACCGCGGCGCCATCGTCGCTGCCATCGAGAAGGAAACTGAAAATGTCCTCGCATAGGATCGCTGTCATCGGTGGTGACGGTATCGGGCCGGAGGTCGTCGAGGCCGGCGTGAAGGTTCTGGAAGCCCTGACCGCTGTCGAGCCGGGTTTGGCCTTCGACTTCAAGCGCTTCGACTGGGGCTCCGATTATTACCGCCGCAACGGCCGCATGATGCCGCCGGACGGTCTCGGGCAACTGGAGGGTTTCGATGCGATCTATTTCGGCTCGGTCGGCGATCCGGACCTTCCCGACGACATCACCCTCTGGGGCCTGCGCCTGGCCATCTGCCAGGGATTCGACCAATACGCCAACGTGCGGCCGACGCGCCTCTTGCCCGGGCTGACCGGCCCGTTGCGGCCCGATCTCGGCAAGCAGATTGACTGGGTGATCGTGCGCGAAAACAGCGAAGGCGAATATGCCGGCGTCGGTGGTCGCGCCCATCGCGGACTGCCTATCGAGGTCGGCATGGATGTCGCCGTCTTTACCCGCGCCGGGATAGAACGCATCGCACGTTTCGCCTGCGAGCTTGCGCTGTCGCGCCCCCGCAAGCTTCTGACGGTTGTCACCAAGTCGAATGCGCAGCGTCATGGCATGGTGCTGTGGGACGAAGTCGTGCGCGGCCTGCTTCGCGACTACCCCGGTCTCACCGTCGACTGGATGCTGGTGGACGCCATGACCCAGCGCATGGTCAACAAGCCCGGCAGCATCGACACGGTTTTGGCGACCAATTTGCATGCCGACATCCTCTCCGACCTGGCCGCCGCGCTGGGCGGATCGCTCGGCATAGGCTCGACGTCGAACATCGATCCCTCGCGCAGCCGGCCGTCCATGTTCGAACCCATCCATGGTTCGGCCTTCGACATCACCGGCAAGGGCGTCGCCAATCCGCTCGGATCGTTCTGGACGGCGAGCCTGATGCTTGAGCATCTCGGCGAGCAGGCCGCCGCGCGGCGCCTCATGGTTGCGATCGAGCTTGTCACGGACCGGGCGGAATATCTCAGCCCCGATCTCGGCGGCACCGCGAGCACCGCCGAGGTTACCGCCGCGGTGATCGCGGCCCTTCTCGCCAATTAGCGCGGCACGAGCAGGCAAGCACGTCACCGAGGGCGGTGGCCTCAGGGAGTTCGCGCGCCTTCGGCGTCCGTCCCCCGATATTTCACATGCTCTATGAACGCGCGCAGCTTGGGCAAGACCTGGCGTCTGTCGGGATAATACAGAAAAACGCCCGGCGTCGTGACGGCGAAGGGCGTGAGCAACGCTTGCAACCGGCCATCGGCAATCGGGGCTTCGGTGAGAGGGCCTGGCACCTGTGCAAGTCCGACACCTTGGATCGCCGCGCCAAGCAGTGTCGGGTAATCATGCGCGACCAGCGGCCCGGAGACGATTGCCTCGACGGTCTTGTTGCCGTCGATGAAGGGCCAGGGCGCGATCGATCCGTTGGAGCGGCGCATGCGCAGGCAGGCATGGCCGCGCAGATCGTCGAGGCGCTCCGGCCGTTTCTGCCGGCGCAGATAGCCAGGGCTGCCGACGACCACGAGCGGGAACGGCGGCGTCAGCCGAACCGCGACCATGTCGGCGGCGATGAACTGGCCGAGCCGGATGCCGGCGTCGAACCCCTCGGCCGCCAGGTCGACCAGCTCACCGCTTGCGGCGATCTCCACCTCTACTTCGTGATAGGCCTGGCAAAAGGATGCCACCAGCGGCTCCAGCAGGATCGGCACCACGGCGCGCGGCACAGAGAGGCGCAACAGCCCGGTCGGCCGCTGCCCAAGTTCACGTGCGACTTCGCTTGCGGCGACCAGTTCCTCGAAAGCGGGCTTTGCGCGCGAAAGGAACCGTTCGCCGGCTTCGGTCAGGCCGACGCTGCGCGTCGTGCGCATGAAGAGCGCCGCACCGACGCGCACCTCGAGCGCGCGCACCGCCTGGCTGATCGCCGATGGCGTGACGCCGAGCTCCGCGGCCGCTTTTCGGAAGCTGCGGTGTTGCGCGACGCCGAGGAACGCCTCCACGCCGTCGAGCGCACCTTTCCGGATTGTGAAGTTCTGCTTCATGCCCCGTCAACATTATCGCGAATAGTCGACCGCTGGAAGCGGGCGTAAATTGCGCCTTACATCTCTTGGGAGGCCATATGTCGCCTGCAACCATTTTCCTGTTACATCTCGCTCTAGGCTACGTGCCTTGGCTGCTCTGCGTCGGCGTGTATGTCTTGCCCCGGCTCAGATCCGTCAACCTGGTCGAGGCGCAACGTGCCATCGCCACGCTGCACAGCTTCCGCTTCTTCGGGCTTGTCTTCATCGTTCCAGGCGTCGTCGGGCGCGATTTGCCGGCTGATTTCGCCACCTTCGCCGCCTATGGCGACTTCGCAACCGGAGTGTTGGCCATGCTGGCGCTTTTGACGACGAGGATACGTCCGCTGTTCCGGTTGTCCGTCGTCGCGTTCAATCTCGTGGGGACGATCGATATCGCCGTCGACTACTATCACGGCAGCCAAGCCGGTCTTCCTGAGCTGGCGGGGCAGTTGGGCGCTGCATACGCGATCCCCGTAATCTATGTCCCACTGCTGATGATCACGCACGTCGTCGCGTTCTACCTGATGGTGCGCCCCCAGATCCAGGCAGCTCGAGTCTTCGCAGGCGACGCGGCCGCATCTCCGTGAGGCAGCAAGTGCCGGTGTACCGGCGCGCCGCGGCGCAGACGCTTCGCGGCGCGCCGGTATTCGACTAATAGGTCGTGCGCCCGCCCGACAGGTCGAAGGTCGAGGCGGTGGTGAAGCTGTTTTCCTTTGAGACGAGCCAGGCGACCATGGCGGCGGCCTCGTCGACCTCCAGCAGACGGCCGCGTGGAATGCGCGAGCGCATGTATTCGATGTGCTCGGGCGTGAGCTGTTCGAGGATTCGAGTCTGCGCGGTGGCCGGCGAGATGCAGTTGACCGCAATGTCATACTGCGCGAGCTCCTTGCCGAGCGACTTGGTCATGCCGATGACCGCCGCCTTCGAAGCGGAATAGGCGGCGGCGTTGGGATTGCCTTCCTTGCCAGCGACGGAAGCGATGTTGACGATCCGCCCGTAATTGCGCGCCTTCATCCCGGGCACCACGGCGCGGTTGACGTAGAAGGTGCCGTTGACGTTGATGTCGATGATCTTCTTCCACGTCTCTATGTCGTAGCTGTCGAGCGGGGCGGCGGGACCGGCAATGCCGGCAGAATTGACCAGGATGGAGATTTTGCCGGCGCTCTCCTCGGTTTTTGCCCGCGCGGCGTCCACCGTCTCCCAATCCGCAATGTCGACGACCAGGGTCGTGGCGGCCTTGCCAAGGTCGCGCTTGGCCGCTTCGAGGCGCGCCTCGTCGACGTCCCATAAGGTGACCGTCGCGCCGGAGGCGACGAAACGTTTAGCCATCGCGAAGCCGAGGCCTTGCGCGCCTCCGGTGACCACGGCGTGTTGGCCGTCAAGATCGATCCTGTTCATGCCGAGCGTTCTTTCTGGTTGAGTGAATTGAGGTTGCCCGTTGCGGGCGGGCGATGTCGCTACATGGTAGCGCCGAGGTTCCAGGGCACGAACTCATTGTCGCCGTAGCCCAGCGATTCCGATTTGGTACGCGCGCCCGATGCCACGCGCAGGATCTCTGCGAAGATCTCCTGGCCTTTGTCGTCCAGCGTGACGCCGTCGAGGATGTCCCCGCAATTGATGTCCATGTCCTCGCGCATCTGCTCGAAAATGAAGGAATTGGAGGCAAGCTTGATCGAGGGCGTCGGCTTGCAGCCGAAGGCCGAACCGCGCCCGGTGGTGAAGCACAATATGTTCGCGCCGCCGGCGACCTGGCCGGTTGCCGAAACCGGATCGTAGCCGGGCGTGTCCATGAAGACGAGGCCGCGTTCGTTGATCGGTTCGGCATATTCCAGCACCGCGCGCAGATTGGTCGTCCCGCCCTTGGCGGACGCGCCGAGCGACTTCTCCAGGATCGTCGTCAACCCGCCGAGCTTGTTGCCGGGAGACGGGTTGTTGTTCATCTCCATGTCGTGCTTGGCTGTGTAGTCCTCCCACCAGCGGATACGCTCGATCAGCTTCTCGCCGACCGCGCGGTTTTCCGCACGCATGGTGAGCAGATGTTCGGCGCCGTAGATCTCCGGCGTCTCGGACAGCACCGCCGTGCCGCCTTGCGCGACAAGCAGGTCCACGGCGGCGCCAAGCGCCGGATTGGCGCTGATGCCGGAATAGCCGTCCGACCCGCCGCATTGCAGCGCGAGCACCAGTTCGGAGGCCGGTTGTGGCGTCCTTTGCGCGGCGTTGACCATGGGCAGCATATCGACGATCGCCTTGACCCCTGCCTCGACCGTCTTGCGTGTGCCGCCAGTCTCCTGGATCGTCATCGTGCGGAAGGTCGTGCTCTCCTCGATATTGTAGGACTGCATCCAGCGCGGAATCTGGAACGCCTCGCAGCCGAGCCCAACCATCAGCACGCCGCCGACATTGGGGTTCGTGGCAAAACCCCACTGCGTGCGCTTCAAGAGGTCGTAAGCGGGGCCTTTGGTGTCAATGCCGCAGCCAGTGCCATGGACGAGCGAGATCACGCCGTCGACATTGGGATAGTCGCGCAGGATGCCGCAGCGGTTGACCTCTTCTACGATGAAGCGGGCGACGCTGGCCGAACAATTTACCGAGGTCAGGACAGCGATGAAGTTGCGCGTCCCGACCTTGCCGCTCGGCCTGCGGTAACCCATGAAGCTCGCGCGCTCGGCTTCAGGGACGACAGGCGTTTGCCTGGCGTTGGTGCCGAACAGATAGTCGCGTTCGAAATTGCGCAGATATACATTGTGCTCGTGAACCCAATCGCCGGCGGCGATCGGTCCGCGGGCGAATCCGATGGTCTGCCCATATTTCACGACCGGCTCGTCCGAAGCGATGTCGCGGATCGCCATCTTGTGGCCGCGCGGTATGCGCGCCTTCGCGGGCATGTCGCCTGCCTTGTCGCCGGTCATCAACGGATCGATCGCCAGAAGGATGTTGTCGGCATGCGAAAGCTGGATGAACCGCGCCATTACAAACTCTGAAAAAGCCCCCGTCGGCACAATGCCGCCGAATGGATCGGAATACTAATATAATAGATTGTCAACGGTCAAGCTGCGAACACGGCTCACCAAGCATCGGCAAGCCGGTCGGATGCCAGGTTCGGGACCTCAAACCTGCGCCGCCCGTCTCAGCGCTCAGTCGAGGTCGTCAGTCGAGAAGCTCGGCGGCGACTTCGAGCGTGTTGCGAAATGACGTCTCGAGGTGATGCTCCATTGCCTGTGCGGCGCCCTCGGCGTCGTGACGCTTCAGCGCGTCCAGAATGGCCTCGTGCTGCTCGATCGTCTGCTCGCCATAGCCGGGCTTCGGAATGGCGAGATAGCGGCCGCGATCCATCTGCGCCTTTGAGATGTCGACGGCGCGCCAAATCATCGGCAAGCCGCATATTTCAGCAATGGTGCGGTGAAAGACGTCGTCGAGCTGAATCGCTGTGGCGTACCTGCCGCGCGCAATGGCGAGCTTATGCGCGGCCATGTTGTCTTCCAGCAATTCACAGGCAGCCGGCGTCAGCTTGGCGGCGGCGCGCCTGGCGCTCTCCATCTCCAATGCACGCCGGATGACATAGGCTTCCTCGAGGTCGGCCCGGCTGATGGGAGCAACGTAGGTGCCGGTCTGCGCCAGGATCTTGACGAGCCCTTCGTCGCTGATGCGTTTGACCGCTTCGCGCACGGGCGTGCGCGAGACGCCCAGCGCTTCGGCAATTGCGATCTCATTGATGACCTCACCCGGTTTCAGCCGTCCGACGACGATCATGTTGCGGATCTTGTTGTAGATCTGGTCGCGCAGCGGGAGGGCTCGATTGAGGGTCGAAGGATCTAGATCCATGGAAAATCCCATCGTTCGTCCACCTGAAATGGCAAAATTATTCGAATGTCAAACGGAATGCACCTGCTTGCGACGCGGGGTTCGTTGCGATCCGACGCCAGTGACGGGAGCGGTCAGATCCAGCTTGCCAGAACTATTATATTAGTGCAATAGTGCCGCCCGTTGCGTGATTTTCAGCCTATGGTGAAGTGCCTGGTGCGGATGCGCTGAAAGGGGCCTTCGGGCCGGCTCGAGGTGGGCCGAACCGTGCCTGGAAATGCATTATACTAACATAACGCTGCCAGCCGCGTGCTACCAGGGAGGACCAAGCCTAGATGAGTGCCGCCGCCGATTGTGCCCTGGACATGAGAGGCATCTCCAAGACTTTTCCCGGCGTGAAGGCCCTGTCGAACGTCAATTTCGCCGTCCGGTTCGGCACCGTCCATGCGGTCGTTGGCGAGAATGGCGCCGGCAAGTCGACGCTGATGAAGGTGCTCAACGGATCCTACGCTCCGACCGCCGGCACGATCCTCGTCGGCGGCGCCGAAGTGCGCATGCGGCGTCCCGCCGACGCCCAGGCGCTCGGCATCCGCATGGTGCACCAGGAGATCAATCTTGTTCCCGACCTGACCGTCGCGGAGAACGTCTATCTCGGCCGCATGCCCGGCAAATGGAGCTGGCTGCACAAGGGCGAAATGGTCAGGAAGGCCGCCGCCGTCCTCGACGAGCTGGGCGCGGCCATCAACCCGCGCGCGCGGCTCGGCGACCTGTCGATCAGCCAGCAGCAACTGGTCGAGATCGCCAAGGCCTATGCGGCGCAGCCCAGGATCATCGTGCTGGACGAGCCGACATCGAGCCTGAGCGAGCACGAAACCGCGGCGCTGTTCCGGATCCTTCGCAAGATGCGCGATGACGGCATCGCCATCGTCTACATCAGCCATAGGCTGAGGGAGGTTCTCGAGATCGCCGACGAGGTGACCGTGCTGCGCGACGGCTCAATGATCGAGACCCGTCCGATCGACGGCATAACCGCGGCCGAGATGATCAGGCTGATGGTTGGCCGCGAGGTCGCCAACGTGTTCCCGAAAAGCCCGGCCGCGATCGGCAAGTCCGTGCTGCGTGTCGAACGCATCGGCGACGGGGCGCATTTCAGTGATGTCAGCTTCGATGTGCGCGCTGGGGAGATACTGGGCTTGACCGGACTGGTCGGGGCGGGTCGCACCGAGGTAGCACGCGCCATCTTCGGCCTGTCGCGGCTGGTGGAGGGAACGGTCAGCGTCTACGGGCGCAAGGTCGCCATCAACTCTCCTTCCGAGGCGGTGCGAGCCGGGATCGCCTACGTCCCCGAGGACCGCAAGGGCGACGGCATCATTCCGGGCATGTCGGTCCGCGAGAACATCAGCCTGTCGATATTGCGGCGTCTGACCAGCTTCGGCCGTATCAGGCGCAGCGCCGACCGTTCGCTGGCGACGACCTATGTGAAGCAGTTTTCCATTTCGCCGCCCGACGGGGAGCGGCGCATCAACCTGTTGTCGGGAGGCAACCAGCAGAAGGCGGTCATCGCCAAATGGCTCGCGGCCAAGCCCTCCGTGCTCATTCTCGACGAGCCGACGCGCGGCGTCGACGTCGGCGCCAAGGCCGAGATCCACAGCATCATCGGCCGGCTTGTCGCCGACGGCATGGCGGTGGTGATGATCTCGTCGGAACTGCCCGAAATCCTCGGCGTCTGCGATCGCGTCGTTGTGATGCGCGACGGCCGCGCATCGGAGGCGCTCGCCCGCGCCGAACTGAGCGAGGAGCGCATCATGGCGCTGGCGACGGGGGAGGCTGCATGACTGATGCGGCCATGGAGACCAGCGGGGCGAACCGCAATGACCGCTTCACGCGCGGCAGCAGGCTTGCCGATGTCCTGTCCAAGGCGGGGCTTGGCTTCGCTATCCTTGCAGTGGTGCTCTACGGCTCATTCGTCAGCCCCGCCTTCTTCACCACAGGCAATCTGCTCAACGTCCTGACCTCGATGTCCATTGTCGGCATCGTCGTCGTCGGCATGACTTTCGTGCTTGTGGCAGGCGGCTTGGCGGACCTGTCGGTGCCGGCCACCATCGCCTGCGGGGCCATCCTCTCGCTCGGGCTGCAGCCAATGATCGGGCCGGTTCCTGCCTTCGTCCTGGCGGTGGCGCTTGCGGGCCTTATCGGCCTGCTCAACGGCGTGCTGGTCGGCTATGTCGGTATCAATCCCATCATCGCCACGCTCGGCATCGGCACCATCGGGCTGGGCATCGTGCAGGCGGCCGTCGGCGGCGTCATCGTCTATGGCAACAATCCCGCTTCGGCCGAATTCGCCAAGGGCCGGCTCTTCGGCGTCCCGGTCGTGGTGCTGATTTTCCTGCTGATCGCCCTCATAGGCCATATCGTCCTCTCGCGCTCCTTCTGGGGCAGGTGGACGCTCGCCACGGGCGGCAATTACAGCGCCGCCGAGGCGAGCGCGGTGCCGGTGGAGGCGGTGAAGGCCGGTGCGTTCGTGATCACGGCGTTGGCTTCGGGCGTCAGCGGCGGCCTGCTGGGCCTGACCTTGCAAAGCGCGCGGCCGCTGATCGGCGCCGGCTACGAGTTCAGCGCCATCACCGCGGTCGTGGTCGGCGGCGTGTCGATCATCGGCGGTTTCGGCTCGGTGCCGAGGGCGATCGCGGGCCTGATCTTCGTGCAGCTTCTGACCAACGTCATGGTGCTCGACGGCGTGCGCACGCCGATCCAGGGTTTTGTCCTCGGCATCCTGATCGTCGGCGCCGTCGGCATGGACGCGGCATTGCGCAAGAGGGGGGTGGCGTGATGAGGTTCCTGGCGCTTGCCTCGCGGCACAGGGTGATGATCATCCTCGGCCTGACGCTGATCATTTCCGCCCTGGCGGTTCCGGGTTATTTCTCCGCATCGACCCTCGGACTCGGCCTCGACCGGGCGGCGACGATCGGCCTGATCGCCATTGGACTTACGGTGCTTCTGGTCGCCGGCCAGATCGACCTCTCCGGCGGCGCGGTGTTCGCGCTGGCGGGAATCATGTCGGTCATCCTGCAGCGCGAGATCGGCATCCTGCCTGCCGCACTTGTCGGTATCCTGGTCGGCATGCTGGCAGGCGCCATCAACGGCGCGCTGGTCGTCGGGCTGAAGGTGAACTCGCTGGTGCTGACGCTGGCGACGATGCTGATCTTCCGCTCGCTCGCGCATTGGATCACCAACAGCCAGCCGGTGACCGGCACCGACATCATGCTTTCACTGGCGTTCGCCAAGATCCATCTCGAAATCTTCACCATCCGCAGTGCGCTGTTCATCGTTCTGATCGTGCTGCTGCATGTCTGGCTGACGCGTACAATACCGGGCCGAAATGTCTTTGCGGTGGGGTCCAATCCGTCGGCAGCCAAGGAGAGCGGCATCGCCTCCGATCGCATCGTTTTTCTGGGCTTCGTCTTCGCCGGCACGCTCGCCGGTCTCGCAGGCGTTCTCCAGAGTCTCGTCACCAGCACCGGTTCGCCCGTCTTCGGCTCGGAACTGACAGTCGCCGTCATTGCCGCGGTCGTGGTCGGCGGAACCCGCCTCGAAGGCGGCAAGGGATCCGCGCTCGGCACGCTTGGCGGCGTGCTGACGATCGGCTCGCTGACCATCGCGATGGAGTTCCAATCCGTTCCCGCATACGTCCAGCAGGTCGTGTCGGGGCTTATCCTGATCCTGCTCGTCGTGCTCGATCGGGCCGTGACTACCAAGGGGAGGGCGCCGGGCACAGGCCCCGCGCTCATTCGCGACAATCCAATCACTCAAGGAGGAAATACATGATCGGGAGGAAACCTATGATTGGCAAGAAAAGCATGCTCCACATTACCGCCATGGCGGTAATACTGGCCTCGACAGGCTGGGCCAGTGCAAAGACGGTCTGCTACGTCACGGCCGCGGATTCGCATGCCTATGCGACGCCGGCCAACAAGGCGCTCCAGGCGCGCGCCGGCGAACTCGGCATCGAGATCCTGAGCCTCAGCCAGGATTTCGACGTCCAGAAGGGCACCGAGCAGCTCAACACCTGCGTCGCGCGCAAGGTTGACGGCATCATCCTGTGGCCGCTCGACCCGCAGGCCTACATACCGGGCCTGGCCCGCGCACAACAGGCGAACATTCCCGCGATCCTTATCAACTCGCCGATGAGCGACGATGCCAAGCCGTTCATCAAGTCGTTCACCGGGCCCGACGTTTACGAGGAAGGCAAGCTTGCGGCCGACTCGCTCAGCAAGGCGCTTGGCGGCAAGGGTTCCGTCGTCATCATCGCCGGCCAGGCCGGCAACGGCACGACGATCGGCCGCGTCGGCGGCTTCACCGATCGTCTCAAGGAAACCAGCGCCGACATCAAGGTGCTCGATACGGTCAATGCCGATTTCGACCAGCAGAAGGCGCTGGTGGTCAGCCGCGACCTGATCACCCGTTTCGGCGACCAGATCAGCGGCGTCTACGCCAATGACGACACCATGGCGCGCGGCTTCATCGACGCCTGGAAGGAGGCCAATCCGGCCAAGGCGGCACCGCCGATCGTCGGCATCAACGGCCAGAAGGATGCGTTCGAATCGATCCGCACCAACGAAATGTACTCCACCATCGTGCAGTCGCCGGTTGAGGACGGCCGCCTGGCGATCAACACCGTGGCGGAGATCATGGACGGCAAGGAGGTCAAGGACCGTTTGCCGATCCCGCTGACGGTCGTCACCAAGGACAATGTCAACGCGGTCGAGCCGGCGTTCTGATCCCTTGGGGCCGGCTCGGCAGAACCGGGCCGGCTCCTTCGTCTTCTGGCGCGGACGGACGATCCGGCTGCGCTGCTCACTATAGGAAGGCCTGCCAGCCAAGGCTGCCCGGCACAGTTGGAACTTCCGTTTGCGCCCCGGATTATCCATCCGGGAGAACGCAATGCCTTCTACGGCCATCCGCAGCACACAGTACGATCCCACCACCAGGGCGCTTTCGGTCTGGTTCGTACCGAGCGGAAACCGCTACGACTACGAAGACGTGGAGCCCGAGACCTACGCTGCCTTCAAAGCCGCCTCTTCCAAGGGGCGCTTCTTCAATGAATTCATACGGGATCGCTACAGGTTTCGTCTGGTCGAACGCGCCCCTGAACGCTGACGAACGCCAGCAACAAGGCGCGGGATCGCGGGACTGTTCGTCGGTCACGAATTCGTGCTGACAGGCATACGCCGAACAAGATCAGCAACTTAATTGCCGGATATTCGTTTCATGATGTCCTCGAGGCCATGAAATGTCTCAAGTTTACGATCTTGCATCCGGTCTGGTGCGGCGGATCTACGAAAAGCGCATCGACGCGCCGGCGATCCTCGATACCGCCAGCGAATTTCCAAACGCCACCAAGTTCACGGCCGCCTGGCAGGCCATCCGCGACGAAGCGCTTGCCGTGGGCAAGGCGCCCCGCTTCCACGACATCATGCCTGAACAGGCCGACATCTCGGCCAATGACGGTCGCGACTGGCGTATGTTCGTGCTCAAGGCCTACGATGTCGCGGTTCCGCAAAACCTCGCGCGAATGCCGGTCCTCGACCGGCTGCTTGCAGAATGCCCTGAGGTGAAGTCGGCGGCGATCTCTTTCCTGGCTCCGGGCAAGCACATTCCCAGCCACCGCGGCCCTTTCAGGGGCATAATGAGGTTCCATCTCGGCTTGGTGATCCCTCGACAGGCAGATGGTCGTCCGGCGACGGTCATGATGATCAATCATCAGGAGAGGCGGATCGCCGACGGCGAGTGTCTGTTGTGGGACGACACCTTCCCTCACGAAGTGACAAACAACGCCGACAAGCCTCGCGTGGCCCTGCTTTTGGATATCTGGCGTCCCCGAATGCCGCCCGACATGGAAATCCTGTCACGCCTGATCGTCCACGGCGTGCAGGCAGGCATGCGCCGCAGAGGCGTGTCCTTTTCTGCGTGAGAGGAAGGCCCGAGCGCCTTGGCGCGTCAGTCGCGTGGGCCCGCCACCATCCGTGCGATCCGTGTCATGTCCGTGCTCATTTCGCGGTCATCGTCAAGCGGGCTGACAAGGGAGCGCACGGCGGCGAAGGTTCGCTGCGGCCCGTCGCCCATGCTGTCGACTACACCGCGCAATTCCACCCCGTAGCCGTAAAGATAAGTTCCATCGCAACGAGATAACGCAGCCGCTCGACGATTTCGGCTGTCTTGGCCATTCCCGTTCCGAAGGTTTCGCCGCGGCGATCTCGCGTCCATGCCGGGCGCATCGCCGCCGGCGTGCAACTCTTCTCGTACACATGGATACCTATATCCGAGAATGAAGCTTTCCCCTAAGCTGACGATACGTGAAATGGGAGCATGGATTGCGCGGATTTGGCGAAGGCTTGATCGAGAGGCCGCAAACGGTTGCCGAGCAGGTCGCCAATGTCTTGCGCGAGGCCATTGCCAGCGGGACCCTGAAGGCCGGCACGACGTTGCGCCAGGATGATCTGGCCGAGCAGTTTGGCTTCAGCCGGATGCCGATCCGGGACGCGCTTCGTCAGCTCGAGGCCGAAGGCATCGTGTCCATCCACCCGACAAAGGGTGCGCACGTCGCCAGAATGGACGGCGACGAGATCCGAGAGATCTATGCCGTGCGCGAACTGCTCGAGTGCGAGGCACTGCGGCTCTCCATTCCCGGCCTGCCCGGCGGCAAGCTGGACGAGGCCGAACAGGTGCTCGATCAGATCGATGCCGAGCGCAATGTCGGCAGGTGGGGCGTGCTGAACCGGGCCTTTCATCTGGCGCTTTATGACGCCTGCGGCAATCGCCGTTTGCTCGGCCTGATCGAGGCGCACCATAATGCGGCCGACCGCTACGTCCGTATCCTGTTGTCGAACCTCGACTACCGCGCCCGCTCGCAGACGGAGCATCGCGACCTCTTGGCCGCTTGCCGGCGACGCGACGCCGGCAAGGCCGTTAGCGTTTTGACGCAGCATCTGCGCCAAGGCAGCGAGACACTGGTCAACGCCATAGAAGGCGACGGTCTGTCGCGAAAATCTTAGAATCTTTGTCCAATTCCGATGGGCGCGCGTGACGGGCTGTACGCCTTCGTCTAGCCGCTGCCGCCAGGGACGCTGCTTTTCAGCTTGCCTGATTTGATCAAATGGAAGAATTGGTTCTGGATTTCTCCCTGAAAATGCGTTTTGAAGAGCACTCCAAAGAAAAAGTGTGATCAAATTGGAAAGGCTGGGCTATTGACGGTGCAAAAGGAAGAGATCGACATCCAGAATGCGCTGGCTCTTGCCGAGCGCTTCACGATGGCTGGCCGGCGCGCCTTGGTGACCGGCGGCAGCGTCAGCATCGGCCGTGAGATCGTGCGGGTTTTTGCCGAGGCGGGCGCCGATGTGGCCGTCCATTTCGCTCGCGACGCCGACGTGGCATTCGGGCAGCCGGATGCGGCCGCCGAAGCTGTCCGTGAAATTCGCGGGAAGGGCAGGCGCGGCGTCGCCATCGATGCTGATTTCGCTCGGGCCGGAGAGGCGGCTCGCTGTGTCCAGGCGGCGATCGAGGCGTTGGGTGGTGTCGACGTGCTTGTCGTCTGCGCCTCGATCCAGTACCGCACGCCTTTCCTCGATCTACCCGCCGAGCAGATCGAGCACCAGATCCAGATCAACTTCAAGGCGACGATCGAATTGCTGCAGGCCGCCTTGCCCGGCATGAAGGACAATGGCTGGGGCCGTGTGCTGACGATCGGCAGCATCAACCAGACGCGGCCCGAATCCGATCTCGCCGTCTATGCCGCGCTGAAGAGCGCGCAGCACAATCTGTCATTCAACCTTGCCAAGGATTATGCGCCACACGGGGTGACGATCAACAACCTGTCGCCCGGGCTTGTCGTTACCGAGCGCAATCGCTGGCGCCGCGAGGACGCGGCCAAATGGGCGGAGATCCAGAAGGGGTCCGCGCCGATGCAGCGGGCCGGCGAGGCGCGCGAGATGGCGGGAGCGGCGTTGCTGCTTTGCTCCGACGCCGGCAGCTTCATCACCGGGGCGGACCTGCAGGCGACGGGTGGCCGCCATCTCGGCTGGCAATAGCCGAGATTAACCGGCAAAAGCCGGCTCCGGCAGTCCCGCCACGCCGACGTCGAGTGCAAGCAGGCAACCCGCCAGGGGCTCGTTGGCCAGTTGATCCTCCGTCAGCTTCTGCGTTGCGGTCGTCACGTACAGTGTCTTCAGGCCTGGACCGCCGAAGGCGCAGGAGGTCGGCTGAGTGACTGGCAGAGGGACCAGCCTGTCGAGCCGGCCATCGGGCGCGAACCGCGCCAGCGAGCCGCCTTGGTAGCGCGCATTCCAGAGGAAGCCGTCCGCATCGACGGTGGCGCCGTCGGGCTTTCCAGGCGCCGCGTGCCGGTCGGCGAACAGAGACCACGGCCCCACAAATCCGCTCGCCGGGTCGAAATCCGCCCGCTCTATGTCGCCTTGCCGCGTATCCGTGAAGTAGACGGTACGGCCATCCGGGGCAAAGGCGATCGCATTGGGCACGGCGATCCCGTCGCGGATCCGGCTCGAACTTCCGGCGGCGTCGATCCGGTAAAGCGCCCCGGACGCATGCAGCCCATAGTCCCACATGCTGCCGCAGATTATGCCGCCGCCGGGATCGCACTTCATGTCGTTCAGCCGATGCTCGGGCGGCCCATCCTCCACGCGCGCCAGCAGGCTCAGTGCGCCGCTGGCGGGATCAAATGCGTGGAGACCTTGCCGCAAGGCCACGACGACACCGCCCGATGCTCGTGGAACCACCGAGCCGATGACCTCAGGCATCGGCCACGATGTCACCGCTCCTGTCTCGGGCCGCAGCCTGTGCAGGCAAGGACGCCGCAGATCGACCCAGAACAGCTCTCCGCCCCGCGCCAGCCATGTCGGCGATTCGCCCAGCGTGTCGCCCGTCGACGCCGCGACCTCGAACCCGGCCGTCATTGCCGGCCGATATCGGGTTTGGGATCGACGGCGATGCGCGCCAGGAGGTCGTGTTTGGCCTTTTCGATATGCGCGCCCATCAAGGTCGCCGCCGAGCCGGCATCCTGGCGCTCTATGGCCCGGATGATATGGCGATGATCGTCGATGACGCCATGGAAGCGCCCCTCGTCATAGCCGTAGCGTTGCCAGATCGCCGCCACCAGCAGCCAGTTGCGATCCACCATCGACAGCGCGCCCGGATTGCCCGCCGCCTCGTTGATGACGCCGTGAAAGATGTTGTTGGCATGTGGGACGGCAAGGAAGTCGTCGCTGGCCACTCTTTGCTCAAGCATGTCCTGCGCGGCCTTCAGATCGCGCAGGTGCTCGGCGGTGCGCCTTTCGCTGGCGCGCCGCGCCAGCATCGTTTCGACGGCGCTGCGGATATCGAACAGGTCGATCACAAACGACATGTGGACCGTCCTGACACTGGCGCCGCGATTGGGTTCCAGCACGACCAGTCCCGTGCCGCTCAAGGCGCGCAAGGCCTCGCGGACCGGCATGTGGCTTACGCCATAACGGCCGGCGAGATCGTCGATCCTCAGCCTTGCCCCGAATGGAATGGCTCCGGAAACGATGTCGTCACGAAGAAGCTTCTGAACGTCGGGAATACGCGCCATGCATCCAAGCCTACCCTGATTTGAGCAAATATTGCTCGCACGGCGATCGAAAGAAGTCAATTTTGCCCTTGCCAAGGCGACATTTGATCAAATATTGAGATTTGAAGAGATTGCCACGCTCGCGACGGTTTGGAAACGCCAATGCCACTGCCTGCCTCCGGTGCCGACAAAATCGACGGCCTGCCGCCATTCAGTGGCTACAGGCGGGTCGATGGCCGCGCCGGAATCCGCAATTATGTGCTGATCCTGTGCATCAATGGTTTGGCGCTGCGTGTCAGCGAGCGAATTGCGGCGGGTCTCGAAGGCGCGCTTCTGGCCGCGACGAGCGCGGGCAGGGGGCACATCGAGCCGGACCTCGGCCTGCACCTTGATCAACTTGTCGGTCTCGGCCGCAATCCGAACGCCGCCGCCGTTCTGGTGGTCGGAGTGGATTCGGCGACGACCGAGATGGTCGCGGCCCGCATTTCGGCTTGCGGCAAGCCGGTCGCCAGCGTTTCCTTCGCCGAGCAGCATGAGGACATGCTGTCGGTCATGGGCGAGGGCATCAGGCGCGGCGCGGCGTTGCTGCGCGAGGCTTCGCGGATCCGGCGCGAGAACTTGCCCGGCGCGCAGCTGGTGGTCGGCATCGAATGCGGCCATTCCGACGCGACGTCGGGTCTGGTCAGCAATCCGGTCGTGGGGGCCGCGGTCGATCTTCTGGTTTCGCATGGCGGCACCGTCATTGTCGGTGAGACCGTCGAGTGGCTGGGGGCAGAACATATACTCGCGGCGCGCGCTCGCGATGCAACGGTGGCACGACAGATCCTGCAGGCCGTGGAGCGCAAGGAAGGCTTCGCCGCCGCTTCCGGCCACAGCCTGACCGGCAACAATCCGGGCGAGGAGAATATACGCGGCGGGTTGAGCACGATCGAGGAGAAGTCGCTCGGCGCCCTGGCCAAGACGGGAACTTGCCGCATCGACGGCGTGCTCGGCATGGCCGAACCGGTCACCGCCGGCGGCCTTTACCTCATGGACGGCCCGTCCTTCTCGCCGGAATCGATGACAGGCTTCGCCGCGGCCGGTGCCCAGATCATGCTGTTCACAACCGGACCAGGCAACAGCACCGCGAGCGCGCTCGCGCCGACGATCAAGATCACGGCGCGGCGCGAGACGGCTCGCCGGCTGCCTGAGCAGATCGATTTCGACGCCAGCCCGGTTTCGGAGGGGACCGAAACCGTCGCCGAAGCGGCGAACCGGCTGCTGGCGACCATCCTCGATGTCGCTGGCGGCACCCTCACCTTCGGCGAGATTTTGGGGGAAGGGCTCGAAGTTCCGACCCGCGTGCGGGGCTCGTTGTGACGGCTATCCCCTCGAACGATGCCGGCCAAAGGACAATGCGCTTTGCGCGCCTGACCAGCCTGTTCGTGTATTTGCGCACGATGGGCCTGTTCGTCCTTGCCTGGTATGTCGGCTCGTTGTTCGTGCCTTCGAAGCTGCTCTTGCCGTCGCCGGTCGCGGTTGCGCTTGCGCTACGCGATACGGCCCTCAACGGCGAACTGCTCGGCAATGCAGGGATCAGTCTGGCCCGTCTGCTGGTAAGCGTCGCGGCTGCCGCGGCGGTGGCGGTGCCGCTCGGGCTGCTGATGGGCCGCAGCCGGCTCTGGAACGATCTGCTCGAACTGCCGGTGGAGATCCTGCGGCCGATAGCCGGCATCGCATGGATACCGCTTGCGCTCTACATGTTCGGCATCGGCCATCGGCTGCCGCTGTTCATCATGTTCTATACCGCCTTCTTCCCGCTGCTGATCGGCACCGCCGCGGGCGCCGCCGCCGTCGACAGGCGGCTCGTCGCGGCGGCCAGCACGATGGGCCTGTCTGGGCGGGCGATCATGCGGCGCGTCATCGTTCCGGCGGCGCTGCCGGCGATCCTGGTCTCGGCACGGCTTGCGGTGGCGGCCTCGTGGACCGCCGTCGTCGCTGCCGAACTGGTAGGAGCGCCGAACGGCCTCGGCTACGCCATCGAATACTACCGCAGCATGCTGTCGACGCCGACGGTGATGGCTTTCATCGTCGCCATCGGCCTGCTCGGCTTCCTGACGGACAAGGGGTTGCGCTGGCTCTCTGATGTCTTGACTCCGTGGGCGCGGACGGAGGTGGCGCGATGAACAGGTTTGTGCTTCGCCTCATCGTTCCCGTGCTGCTGCTGGTCGTCTGGGAAGCTCTCGCGTCCGGCTCCGCCCAGGCGCCACGCCCCAGCACGGTGGCCGAAACGGCCATTTCTATGCTGCGCGACGGCGATCTGGCGGCCGGTCTCGCCACCAGCCTGGGACGGGTCTTCGCCGGCTTCGCGGCGGCCGCCCTGCTGGCGATCCCGCTTGGCATCGTTATGGGCAGCATGCCGGCCGTCGAGCGCAATCTCGATCCGCTGGTCGAGACCTTCCGGCCGATAGCGGCACTTGCCATCCTGCCCCTGGTTATCCTCTGGCTGGGCTCGGGTTCCGGGGCAGCGGTCGCCATCGTTGCCTATGCCGCCTTCTTCCCGATCCTGATCAACACCATCTCGGGCGTGAAGCGCATCGAGCCCAGTCTGATGCGCGCCGCGCTGACCATGGGGCTGGCGCCGCTGACGCGGATGCGGGTGGTGCTGCTGCCTGCCGCCTTGCCATCCATTCTGGTCGGCATGCGCATCGGCCTCGGCATCGCCTGGACGGCGATCATTGCCGCCGAGCTCGCGGTCGGCGCCAAGTCCGGCAGCAGCGGCGGCATCGGCCAGATGATGTTCGTCTTCTACGCCTACTCGATCAATCTCAACGGCATGGTGGTCTGCATGATCGCGGTCGGCATCGTGGCCTTCGCGCTCGACCGCATCCTGCGTGCCGCACTCGCCTTCGCCGTGCCGTGGAGCCAGCCGTGAGCGATGCCAAGATCCGCCTCGACGGCGTCAGCAAATCCTTCGGGGAATCTGCCTCCGTGGTGGCGGTCGACAGCCTGTCGCTGGACATCAAGGCCGGCGAGTTCATGGCTATCGTCGGCCCGTCCGGATGCGGCAAGACGACCGTTCTCAACATGCTCGCCGGCCTCGACAGGCCGACGTCGGGTACGATGAGCCTGAACGGCAGGCCGATCGAAGGACCGGGGGCCGAACGCGGCGTGATGTTCCAGGACTATGCCCTGTTTCCCTGGCGCACCGTGCGCGGCAATGTCGAGTTCGGATTGATCTATGGGCCAGCCGGGCGAGGGCTTTCGCCCGCGCAGCGCGCCGACCGCGTCAACCGCACCGTCGAAATGGTCGGCCTGACCGGCTCCGAGGACAAGTACCCGCACCAGCTATCGGGCGGCATGCGCCAGCGCGTGGCACTGGCGCGCCTGATGGCGAACGAGCCGGAAATCCTGCTGATGGACGAGCCGCTAGCGGCGCTGGACGCGCAGACCCGCGTCATCCTGCAAGACGAATTGCTGCGCATCTGGGGGCAGGACCGCCCCGCTGCCGAGCGGCGGACGGTCGTCTTCATCACGCACGCCATAGACGAGGCGGTGTTCCTGGCCGACCGGGTCGCGGTGCTAAGCAGCCATCCGGGCCGCCTGAAGCAGGTCATCGACATCGACCTGCCCAGGCCGCGCGGCGACGAGACGCGGCGCTCCGGCGATTTCGCCAGGCTCAGCCAATCGATCTGGGAACTGATCCGCGAAGAGGCTTACCGCGCAACGATGAACTGAAACGACAACAGGGAGAGGATTGTCATGAGGAAACTTATGGAAACCGCATTCAACCGACGCGCAGTCCTGAGTGGTGCCGCGGCTGCCGCGCTGGCCATGCCATCGATCGTGCGGGCGCAGGACCGCAAGCCGGCCAAGGTCTCAATCGGCCGCCAGCCCTACGCGGCTGGCAACTCGCCGCTGACGCAACGCATGATCAACGAAAAGCTGCTCGAGAAGGCGGCCGCCGAACTCGGCTACGACCTGACAGTCGACTGGCGCGACTATCCTTCCGCGCTGCCGATGGTGGAGGCTTTCGTCTCCGGCGATCTCGACATCGGCATGTGGGGCAACACGCCGATCGTGCGGCTGCTTTCGCAGGCGCAGCCGATCAACATCCTCACCGTCGGCGAGGGCCACATGCGCATGGTGCTGGCGACCCGCAAGGGCTCCGCTATCAAGAACATCGGCGACCTCAAGGGCAAGACCGTCGGCGCGCTTGTCGGCGGCGACCCCTACAACGCGCTCTCGCAAATGCTGCTGCAGGAACTGGGCGACGCCGACCCGCGCGCCTTCGGCATCAACATCGTCAACACGCCGACCCAGGCCGTTGCCGCGTCCCTCCCGGAGGGCATGGACGCGTCGGTGGTGATCTACCCGGCCTTCCTCAAGGCGAATGCCGAAACCGGCCTCACCGGGATCATGAATTCGTTCGGCTATACCGAGGCCGGCTACAGCGGACCCGCGGGCGAGGGCGAAGGCCACATGCTGCCCGGCGTCAAGAAGTCGAAATTCTACCCCGACGGCTACTATTTGCACCGTTCCTTCTGGATCTGCAGCGACCGCATCGTCGGCGACGATGCCGCGCTCGGCCAGGCCTTCCTGACGGCCGCGCAACGTGCGCTTGCCGATCTCCAGAAGATCGACGCGCGGGAGATCTCGCAGTCGGTTGTCAAATATTGGGGGCTCGATCCTGCGCTGGGCGCCAAGGTCATCGGCGACGAGGTGCTTTTCCAGCGCGGCTGGATCTGGCCGACCGAAGGCGATGCGGCGGCGATCAGCCAGATCTCCCAGTTCATGGTTGCCGGCAAGATGATTCCTGAGGCGCTGAGCTGGGACCAGGTCAAGGCCGCCTTCGGCAAGGCGGCGCCGCTGCTTCAGAAAGCCTATGAGGGCACGGGCAAGGTGCCGGACGAAAGCGGCTTCACCGACAAGAATGCCAAGGATCTGCGTGGCCTGCCGGCATGGCAGCTCGACCAGTGGAAAGTGCCGTCCTGAGGAGTTCGGGCGGCACGCGCATTCAGAGTCATTCAGGGAAGGAAGTTGATCCATGACGTCAGTCGGTTTTGTCGGGCTTGGAACCATGGGCGCACCCATGGCCCGCAACGTGCTCAAGGCGGGACACGCGCTGACGGTCTTCGACCTCAATCCCGTGGCGGTGAAAAAACTCGTCGACGCCGGCGCCCGGGCGGCGGCGTCGCCGCGCGAGGTTGCGCAGCAATCGGAAATCGTCATCACCATGCTGCCGGATGCGCCTGATGTGGAGGCGGCCGTGCTCGGTGCCGACGGCATCGGCCATGGCCTCAGGGCCGGCAGCCTCTATATCGACATGAGCACGATCGACCCGCAGACCACCCAGCGTATCGGCGCATGGCTGGCGCAACGCGGCGTCGACATGATCGACAGCCCTGTTGGCAAGACGGTGGAGCACGCCATCGCCGGAACCTCGACGCTGATGATCGGCGGCGATGCCGCCGTGCTGGAGCGCGCGCGCCCGATACTGTCGAGCATGGGGGCCGACCTCATCCATTGCGGCGGGCTCGGCATGGGGCAGGCAATGAAGCTCACCAACAACCTGCTGGCCAGCGTGCTTATAACGGCCAGCTCCGAGGCGCTGGTCGCCGGCGCCAAGGCGGGCCTGACGCTCGACACCATGATCAGCGTGCTGAAGACGACGATGGCCTGGAACCAGCAATTGGCGGTGGCGATGCACAACCGCGCGCTCAAGGGCGACTTCGAGCCCGGCTTCATGGTCAAGCTCGCCCACAAGGATTGCCGGCTTGCCTTGGCGATGAATGATGCGCTCGGCGTCGAGACGCCGGTCGGGGGCGCCACGCTTGCCGTGCTCAGGGAGGCGATGGACGCCGGCATGGCCGGCAAGGATGTCGGCGCCGTGCTGAAGCTGCGCGAAGACGCGACCGGCGTCCAGGTCCGGCTTGCCGGCGCATGACCAAGCCTGGAGCCATAGTGCTGCACGCTGACGACGACGTGGCTGTCCTCGTGGAACCGGTCGAGGCAGGCGCCGAAGTGACGACGCGAGGCGCCCGCGAGGGGGTTGTCCTCAAGGCCGGCGCCGCGTTGCAAGCCGGTCATAAGCTGGCGTTGCACGACCTGGCCGCCGGCTCCACCATACGCAAATACGGCGAGGCGATCGGCCGCCTGACGGCTGCCGTGGCGGCCGGCGACCACGTCCACGTGCACAATCTGCAAAGCCTGCGCGGACGCTGACGCCGGGTCAGCACCCGAACAGGGCCAGACCTTATCGATCGACTATGGCCACGCCGTCCTCGCGGTTGCCTCCCGGCCGGTTCACTGCCACATATTGCAACATCATTCGTTCGATATGAGGTTCTTCATGTCCCCCGACAGCCGTCTGCCGGCACGTGCCCTTGCTCCTCGCCGCCATGACGAGATCCTGAGGCGCCTGAGCGTCCAGGGCTCCGTCAGCGTCGCCGAACTGGCCGGTTTCTTCGACGTCTCGCGCGAGACCATCCGCCGCGACCTGAAGCTGCTTTCTGACCAGGGACGGCTCGGCATCGTGCACGGCGGCGCCGCTCGCTTCGAGCCGAGCGAGCCGGCAATGGGCCTGCGCAGCCGGGAGAATGCGCCTGGCAAGGCGGCCATCGGCAGGGCGGCGGCCGGCCTCGTTAGCAGCGGTATGGTGGTCTTCCTCGATTCCGGCACCACCACCTTGGCCGTCGCGCAGGCCATGAATGATCTGCGCGATCTCACCATATGCACGGCCAGCCTGAAGATTGCACTGCATCTGTGCCATGTGCCCGGCATGCGTGTGCACATACTGGGCGGTGAAGTCGACCCGGGCGAGGAGGCCGCTTCCGGCATCGATGCGCTGGATGCAATGGCGCGCTTTCGCGTCGACATCGCCTTTCTCGGCGGCGGCGCGCTATCGCCGGATGGCGAAGTGACCGATTTCACCAGGGCCGGCGCCGAGCAGCGCGGCCGCATGATCGCGCTCGCCGGCAAGACCTATTTCGTCCTCGACAGCAGCAAGTTCGGCAAGCTGACGCCGCTGAGGATTCCGAACTTCGACCGCACCGCCGGCGTTATCGTCGACGCCCGGCCGCAACCTGCGCTTGCCGACGCGCTTTTACAAAAAGGGCCGGAACTGATCATCGCATCTTGATGTGATATTTTGTGGCTTTTTGACTTGATATTTGACTTTCCTGTGTTAGCTTGCCGACCATCCCTCAAGATGGCGGAACCCTCATGGCACATGAATTTCCAACGCAGGCACGCGTCGTGATCGTCGGCGGCGGCATCATCGGCTGCTCCGTCGCCTATCACCTGACGAAGCTCGGCTGGGCCGACGTTGTCCTTCTCGAGCAGGGTCAGCTCAGCGGCGGCACCACCTGGCATGCGGCGGGTCTGGTCGGGCAATTGCGCAGCCATTCCAACATGACCAGCCTGATCAGGTACTCCACTCAGCTCTATGGCGAACTGGAGGCCGAGACCGGTCTCGCGACCGGCTGGAAGAATTGCGGCTCGCTGTCGGTGGCGCGCACCGCCGACCGCATGACGGTGCTGAAGCGTACGGCTGCGTCGGCGCGCGCCCAAGGCGTTGAGATCGACGTCATCTCGCCGAGCGAAGCCGGCGATCTGTGGCCGGTCATGGCGACGGACGATCTGGTCGGCGCGGTCTGGCTGCCTGGCGACGGCAAGGCCAATCCGACCGATCTCACGCAATCGCTCGCCAAGGGCGCGCGCAATCGCGGCGCGAGGATATTCGAGCGCGTCAAGGTCACCGGCATCACGGTGAGAAACGGCGTCGCCTGCGGTGTCGAGACCGACCGTGGCGACATCGCCGCCGAGATCGTCGTCAACTGCGCCGGCCAGTGGGCGCGTAAGGTCGGGCTGATGTGCGGTGTTTCGGTGCCGCTGCATTCGGCCGAGCACATGTACATCGTCACGGGCCGGATCGAGGGTGTGCATCCGGACCTGCCCGTCATGCGCGATCCGGACGGCTTCATCTATTTCAAGGAAGAGGTCGGCGGGCTGGTCATGGGCGGCTTCGAACCGCATGCCAAGCCGTGGGGCATGAACGGCATCCCCGAGAATTTCGAGTTCGCGCTGCTGCCGGACGATTGGGATCAGTTCGAGATTCTGATGGAAAACGCGCTGGTGCGCGTGCCGCAACTGGCGCAAGCCGAGGTCAAGAAGTTCTACAACGGTCCCGAAAGCTTTACGCCCGACAACAATTTTCTCCTCGGCGAGGCGCCGGAGCTGAAGAATTTCTATGTTGGCGCCGGCTTTAACTCGATGGGCATCGCCAGCGCCGGCGGTGCCGGCAAGGCGCTGGCCGAGTGGATCGTCAACGGCGCGCCGACCATGGATTTGTGGCCTGTCGATATCAGGCGCTTCGCCGCCTTCAACAACAATCCGCGCTGGCTGCATGATCGCGTCAAGGAGACGCTCGGTTTGCATTACGCCATGCCGTGGCCGAACCGCGAGCTGGACACCGCCCGACCCTTCCGCCGCTCGCCGCTCTACGACCGGCTGGCCGCCAGGGGCGCCTGCTTCGGTTCCAAGATGGGCTGGGAGCGCGCCAACTGGTTCGCGGCCCCGGGAGAGAGGGCCGGGAACGATTATGCCTTCGGCCGCCAGAACTGGCATGAGGCAGTCAAGCGCGAAATGAAGGCGACGCGCGAGGCTGTTGCCGTATTCGACCAGACCTCTTTCGCCAAGCTTCTCGTGCAGGGCCGCGACGCCTGTGCCCTGCTCAACCGCATCTGCGCCGGCAATGTCGATGTACCGGTCGGTACATCCGTTTACACGGGCGTGCTCAACGCGCGCGGCGGGTACGAAAGCGATCTCACCGTAATGCGACTTGGTGCGCAAAAATTCCTCATCGTCACCGGTTCGGCGCAAGCGGTCCACGACGCCGACTGGATCGCCAGGAACATCCCACCGGACGCACATGCCATCGTGACCGACGTCACCTCGTCCTACGCGGTGCTGGCGCTGATGGGGCCGCGCTCGCGCGATCTCTTGGGCAAATTGTCGTCGGCCGATCTTTCCAACGCCGGCTTCCCCTTCGCCACCATCCGCGAGATCGATATCGGCTACGCTACCGCCTACGCCAACCGCATGACCTATGTCGGCGAGCTCGGCTGGGAGCTGATCGTGCCGACGGAATTCGCCGTCGGCGTCTACGAGGCGCTGCACGAGGCTGGCGGCGAATTCGGCCTCCTGGACGCCGGCTACTACGCGCTTGATGGCTTGCGCATCGAAAAGGGTTTTCGCGCCTGGGGCCGTGAGTTGACGCCTGACATTAGCCCCTGGCAGGCGGGGCTTGGCTTCGCCGTCGCCATGGACAAACCGGGTGGCTTCATCGGCCGTGACGCGCTGGTCGAGGCCAAGCCGTCGACGGCGCCAGCAAAACGCATCGTACTGTTCACGCTCGACCATGCCGAGCCGATGCTGTGGGGCGGCGAGCTGATCCTGCGCGACGGCAAGCCCGTCGGCGAGGTCCGCTCGGCCGCCTACGGTCACACGCTTGGCCGCTCGGTGGCGCTCGGGCTGATCGAGAACGAGACGGGCGTCGACGCTGCGTTTCTGGCTAGCGGCCGTTTCGAGATCGATCTTGCCGGCGTTCGCCACGCGGCCACGGCACATTTGCGCACCCCTTACGATCCGAAGTCGGAACGGGTGAAAGCGGATGTGGAGGAGATCAGGGCCGCCGCCTAATCCGCCGACATCGAACGCGCCATGTCGAGGAAGGCGCGCACCAGCTTGCCGCCGCTGCGTTCGCGCAGGCAGATCAGCGCTTCGTCCATCAACGTCTCAGGCGCGTCGAGCGCGATCGCTACCAGCCGCGAATCCTGGCCGAATTCGGCCGCCGAAACAAAGCCGATGCCGGCACCCGAGGCGACGATCTCGCGGACGGCTTCACGGCCTTCGGCCTCGATCACCGGCCTGAGTTCGACCTTCGATGCCGCGGCCAGATCCTCGAGCTTCTGGCGCGTCTTGGAGCCGCGCTCCCGCATGACCAGCGATTCCTGCGCGAGTTGCTTGAGACTCAATGATTTCTTGCCCGACAGCGGATGATCGACCGACGCAAAAGCGATGATCGGCGTCGAATTGAGTTTCAGCACCTCGAAGTCGCGTCCGGTCGGCACCTCGCCCAGCACGCCGATGTCGGCATCATAGCTGTAGAGGCTGCTGATTACCGTCTCGGTGTTGCCGGCGCGCAGCGAAACCTGGACGCCGGGATAGCGCGCGCGAAAACTGCCGAGGATGTGAAGCAGATGATGCGCGGCGTCGGCGACGATGCGCAGCGTGCCGGAGCGCAGGGCGCGCGATTCCGTCAGAAGCTCGAGCGCCTGCTGCTCGGTATCGAACATGCGGTGGGTTATTTCGAGCAGCTTCTGGCCCGAATGGGTCAGCGTGACCTGCTTCTTGTTCCGGTTGAACAGCAGCACGTCATATTCTTCCTCGAGCTTGCGCACCTGGTCCGAAATTGCCGGCTGCGTCAGGAACAGCGCTTCCGCGGCACGTGAAAACCCGCCTGATATCGCCACCTGGTGAAAGGCTCGCAATTGAACGTAGCGCATGTTCTCACCTTTCTAGATCCGAGTTCCGGCCGCCAACCTATCATAAGCCTCGCAGGCAAAAAGGCATGAAGGAACGATTCTTCTTATATCTGGGGAGGATCGCCCACGGTCACGCACGTGTCATGGATACCACGCAGGCTGCGCTCGGCTGGAGGCGCGATTATCCCGCCGGGCAATAATTCGACTGCAAGCCAGATCATCGGGTGAGCTTATACATCAATACAAAATAACGATTTTACAAATACGTCGTTCCAGCCAAGAATGGCCCCACATAAAAAGCAGCGGAGGACACTATGCTCGCCGAGACGAAATTTGCCGCGGAGCCGTTGGCCGGTCCGGCGCTGGGCGAGCCATACCTGCTGACGCCCGGGCCGCTCACCACCTCCTATCCGGTCAAGCAGGCGATGCTGCGCGACTGGGGATCCTGGGACGGCGATTTCCGCGCCATGACGTCAGACATGCGCCGCCGCCTGCTGGCGCTGACCGGCGATGCGAAAGGCGAATTCGACTGTGTGCCGATGCAAGGCAGCGGCTCCTTTTGCGTCGAGGCGATGCTGGGTTCGTTCGTGCCGAAGGACGGCAAGGTTCTGGTCCTGGCCAATGGCGCCTACGGCCTGCGCGCGGCCCAGACCATGCAGTATCTCGGCCGCGCCTATACGCTGATCGACAAGGGCGACTACCTGCCGCCGCGCGGCGACGAGGTGGCCGCCGCCCTCGAGGCCGATCCTGCCATCACGCATGTGATCGCCATCCATTGCGAGACCAGTTCCGGCATCCTCAACCCCGTCGCCGAGATTGCCGAAGCCGTCCATGCCAAGGGCCGCAAGCTGCTGGTCGATTCCATGAGCGCCTTCGGCGCCATCGCGCTCGACGTGAACGAGATCCGCTACGAGGCGATGGTCTCGTCCGCCAACAAGTGCATCGAGGGCGTGCCGGGCTTCGGCTTCATCATCGCCCGCAAGAGCGAATTGGAAGCCGCCAAGGGCCGCAGCCATTCGCTGTCGCTCGACGTCCATGCGCAGTGGGCGCATATGAACAAGACCGGGCAGTGGCGCTACACTCCGCCGACCCATGTCGTCGCCGCCTTCCTTGAAGCGCTTCGCCAGCACGAGGCCGAGGGCGGCGTTGCCGGCCGCGGCGCCCGCTACACCAGGAACCGCGACGTGATGGTGGCCGGCATGCGCGAGCTCGGCTTCGAGACTTTGCTCAGGGATCGCTGGCTGTCGCCGATCATCGTCACCTTCTTCAACCCGGCCCACGCCAACTTCGCCTTCGACCGCTTCTACGAGCTGATGAAGGACAAGGGCTTCATCATCTATCCGGGCAAGCTGACCGTCGTCGATAGCTTCCGTATCGGCTGCATCGGCCAGATGGACGAACATGTCATGCGCCGCGTCGTAGAGGCGGCGGCGCAGTCGCTGAAGGAGATGGACGTCGACACCGCCGCTCCTCCCGCCGCGGCAATCGCCGAGCGCGCCAAACTCGCCGCCTGAAGCGGCAGAATTTTTGAGGATTTCGATGAACCAGATGTCTCCCATCAACGTCGCGGTCAACGGCCGCACCTACGCCTGGCCACGTGTGCCGGCCATCGCCATCTGCCTCGACGGCTGCGAGCCGGCCTATCTCGACGAAGCCATCAAGGCCGGGCTGATGCCGGCGCTGGTCAGGATCAAGCAGAAAGGCACGGTGCGTTTTGCGCATTCTGTCATTCCGAGCTTCACCAACCCCAACAATCTGTCGATAGCCACAGGCCGCCCGCCCTCGGTGCACGGCATTTGCGGCAACTACCTCTACGAGCGCGAAACCGGCAAGGAAGTGATGATGAACGACCCGCGCTTCCTGCGCGCGCCCACCATCTTCCAGGCCTTCTACGATGCCGGCGCCAAGGTCGCGGTGGTCACCGCCAAGGACAAATTGCGTGCGCTGCTCGGCAAGGGCCTCGCCTTCGACGACGGCCGCGCGCTGTGCTTCTCGGCCGAAAAATCCGACACCACCACCAAGGCCGAGCACGGCATCAACAATGCCTCGAAGCATTTTGGACTGCCGGTACCGGAAGTCTATTCGGCCGAACTGTCGGAATTCGTCTTCGCCGCCGGCGTCCAGCTGCTGAAGGAATTCCGCCCCGACATCATGTATCTGACCACCACCGACTATGTGCAGCACAAATACGCGCCCGGCGTGCCCCAGGCCAACGCCTTCTACGAGATGTTCGACAAGTACCTGGCCGAGCTTGATGCGCTGGGCGCGGCAATCGTGGTGACCGCCGACCATGGCATGAAGCCCAAGCACAAGCAGGATGGTTCGCCTGACGTCGTCTATGTCCAGGACCTGCTCGACGAATGGCTGGGCAAGGATGCCGCGCGCGTCATTCTGCCGATCACAGATCCCTATGTCGTGCATCACGGCGCGCTCGGCTCGTTCGCCACCGCCTACCTTCCTGACGGCGCCGATCAGGCCGACATCATGGCGCGGCTGGCGAAGATCGACGGCATCATGCTGGTTGTCGACAGCCCGACCGCCTGCGAGCGTTTCGAACTGCCGGCCGACCGCATCGGCGACATCGTGCTGATCTCGACGCAGAACAAGACGATCGGCACCTCGGAACACCGCCACGACCTGGCAGCCCTCAACGAGCCGCTGCGCTCGCATGGCGGGCTGACCGAGCAGGAGGTGCCGTTCATCGTCAACCGCGTGCTGGCCGATTTGCCTGATGAGCCCGTGCTGAGGAACTTCGACGCGTTCTACTACGCGACGATGGCGGCCGCGCTCGCGTGACGGATGGGTCGGGTGCCGGTGTCGCCTCCAAGATGGCGCTGGTCGACCCCACTCCGCCTCGCTCCGCTCGGCACCTCTCCCCGATCGACGGGGGAGAGGAAAGGCGCCAAGCCTGGGGCGCTGACCTCACCTGATTTCCTCTCCCCCGTCGATCGGGGGAGAGGTGGCCCGAAGGGCCGGAGTGGGGGTCGACCCTCGCCGCGACGTACCCAAGAATCTGCTGGAGCAGAGCACATGACCCAACTCGACCCTGCCATCAAAGTTCGCCACGAGCCGATGCGCATCGCCGGCAAGAAGGTTGATGCCGACGACGTTGTCGAGGTGCGCTATCCCTGGAACGACACCGTTATCGGCACCGTGCCTGCCGGCCGCGCCGAGCATGCCCGCCAGGCCTTCGAGATCGCCGCCGGCTACAGGTCGAAGCTGACGCGCTACGAGCGCCAGCAGATCCTGTTCCGCACGGCGGAAAAACTCGCGTCGCGCCGGGAAGAAATCTCTGATCTCATCACGCTCGAGCTCGGCATCTCCAAGACGGATTCGCTCTATGAGGTCGGCCGCGCCTATGACGTGTTCACATTGTCGGCGCAGATGTGCATCCAGGATGACGGCCAGATCTTCTCCTGCGATCTCACCCCGCACGGCAAAGCGCGCAAGATCTTCACCACGCGCGAGCCGCTGAAGGCGATCTCGGCGATCACCCCGTTCAACCATCCGCTCAACATGGTCTCGCACAAGGTGGCGCCGGCGATCGCCACCAACAATTGCGTGGTGGTCAAACCGACCGAACTGACGCCGATGACGGCGCTGCTTTTGGCCGACATCCTCTACGAAGCCGGCCTGCCGCCGGAAATGCTGTCGGTGGTGACCGGCTGGCCGGCCGACATCGGCAACGAGATGATCACCAACGACAACATCGACCTGATCACCTTCACCGGCGGCGTGCCGGTCGGCAAGATGATCGCCCGCACAGCCGGCTACAAGCGCCAGGTGCTGGAGCTCGGCGGCAACGATCCGCTGATCATCCTCAACGATCTCTCGGACGACGATCTGGCCAGGGCCGCCGATCTCGCCGTCGCTGGCGCCACGAAGAACTCCGGCCAGCGCTGCACGGCGGTCAAGCGCATCCTCGTCCAGGAAAGCATCGCCGACCGCTTCGTGCCGCTGGTGCTGGAGCGGGCCCGAAAGATCCGCTTCGGCGACCCGATGGACCGCACGACCGATCTCGGCACCGTCGTGCACGAGAAGGCGGCGGCACTCTTCGAAGCTCGTGTCCACATGGCCGCCGGGCAGGGCGCCGAAATCCTCTACAATCCGGGCCGGCAAGGCGCGCTGCTGCCGCCGATCGTCGTCGATCGCGTGCCGCACACATCCGAACTGGTGATGGAAGAGACGTTTGGGCCGATCATCCCGATCGTGCGCGCACCGGACGATGACGAGGCGCTGATCAGGCTGTCCAACTCGACCGCCTTCGGCTTGTCCTCGGGCGTCTGCACCAACTCGTTCCCCCGCATACAGAAATACATTGCCGGCCTTCAGGTCGGCACCGTCAACATCTGGGAAGTGCCGGGCTACCGCATCGAGATGTCGCCCTTCGGCGGGATCAAGGACAGTGGCAATGGCTACAAGGAAGGCGTCATCGAGGCGATGAAGAGCTACACCAATGTGAAGACGTTTTCGCTGCCCTGGTCCTGACCGGACCACTCGGCTGACAGAACAACAGAGGGAGCGTTCCACGCTCCCTCATTCGCGTTTCGGAGAGGGTTATGGTCGCGATCAAAGAGCTTGTCCATACCGAGGGTGATTCCAACACCACGGCGGCCCGCAGCCGCTGGGATTCCGGCCAGGATGATCCGCGCATCCGCGGGCTGCTTGACCGCGACGCTTCGGCCTTCATGCACCAGAGCCTGTCCAGCCCCTGTCTTTCGACGATTGCCAAGGCCGAAGGCATCTGGATCGAGGACACCGCCGGCCGCCGTTTCATGGATTTCCACGGCAACAGCGTGCACCATCTCGGCTATGGCCATCCGAAGCTGGTCGCCGCGATCAAGAAACAGCTCGACGATCTCTGTTTTGCGCCGCGCCGCTTCACCTGCGAACCCGCTGTCGAACTGGCCGAGAAATTGGCCGAGCTGGCGCCCGGCGATCTCGGCAAGGTGCTGTTCACGACAGGCGGTTCCGACGCCATCGAGGTGGCGCTGAAGATCGCGCGCGCCGCGACCGGTCGCTTCAAGACGGTTTCGTTCTGGGATGCCTTTCATGGCGCCGGCTTCGGTGCCGCAAGCGTCGGCGGCGAAGCGACCTTCCGTTCCCATATCGCCGGCCCGATGATGACCGGCACCGAACATGTCGCGCCTTGGGACGGCTACCGCTGTCCTTACGGCCACGGCACCCTGGAAGCCTCCGGGCTCGCCTGCGCCAACATGATCGCTTATGTGCTCGGTCGCGAACAGGATGTGGCCGCGGTCGTCGCCGAGCCGATGCGGGCCACGCCCAACCCGCCCCCGCCCGGTTTCTGGAATCGGGTGCGCGAGGCCTGCGACCGGCACGGCACGCTGCTGATCTTCGACGAGATACCGACCGGCCTTGGCAAGACCGGAAAATTCTTCGCCCATGAGCATGACGGCGTGACGCCGGACATCGTCGTTCTCGGCAAGTCGCTCGGCGGCGGCATCCTGCCGATCGCCGCTGTCATCGCCCGCCGCGATCTCGACGTCACCGGCGGTTTTGCCATCGGTCACTACACCCACGAGAAGAACCCGGTGACGACGCGCGCGGCGCTGACGACGATCGATATCATCCTGGAGGAAGGACTGGTCGAGCGTGCGGCCGAGCTTGGCCGGCATATGCTGGGACGCATGCAGGATCTGATGGGGCGCTCGCCCCATGTCGGCGATGTCAGGGGCAGGGGGCTGATGGTCGGCGTCGAACTTGTCGAGGACCGTACCTCGCGCCAGCCCGCGCGCGATCTTGCCGAACGCGTCTTCTATGCCTGCCTCGAACGGGGGCTGAGCTTCAAGGTCAGCCACGGCAACGTGCTGACGCTGTCACCGCCGCTGGTGATTTCGAAAGCCGATCTCGACCGTGCGCTCGACATCGTCGAACGCGCTGTGCTGACAGCCTGACCGTGAAGGCCGTCCGCACCGACCGCGAGCTCGAATGTCCAGGCATCGATGCCGGCTTGCGGGCAAGGGGTGTCGAGCTGGTGACGCTGCCGGACGGCATTTCCGAGGCGGAGCTCAAAGCCGCGGTCGCCGACGCCGATCTGCTCTTGATGTGCTACACGCCAGTCACTGCGGAGGTGATCGACGCGGCGCCTAGGTTGAAGGGCATCATCAAATATGGCGTCGGTATCGACGCCATCGATATCCCCGCTGCCATGAGGCGCGGTATCCCCGTCGTCAACGTGCCCGAATATGCCGAGGAAACCGTCGCCGAAGGTGCTTTCGCCATGATGGTCGCGCTGGCCAAGCGGCTGCCCGCCATCACCGCGGCGGTATCGCGCGATGGCTGGATCTGGCCCGAGCCGCGCTGGCTGGGACGCGACATTTCAGGCGCCACGCTTGGGATCGTTGGTTGTGGCAAAATCGGCCGCAGCATGGCGCGCATGGCCGGCCACGGATTTCATGCGCGGCTTCTTGGCTTCGATCCTGGTGTCGACGCCGAAACGATGCGCGCCGCCGGCATCGAAAAAGCCGACGACCTCCAGGCAATGCTTCGCGCCTGCGACTTCGTCTCAATCCATTGCGTGCTGAACGACAGCACGCGCGGCCTGATCGGCAAGGCTGAACTCGCCTGTCTCAAACCTTCCGCCATCATCGTCAACGTCTCGCGCGGCGCGCTCATCGACGAGGCGGCCCTTGTCGAGGCGATCGTTTCCGGGCGCATCGGCGGCGCCGGGCTCGACGTCTATTCGGTCGAGCCGCTGGCCAAATCGGGCCATCCGATGGGCGCGCTTTTCGGCCGCGAGGACGTCATACTGTTCCCGCACCTCACCTTCTTTACGCATGAGGCGATGCGCCGGCTCGAGGACGACACGCTCGCGCGCTGCTTTGAGATTCTCGACGGCCGGCCGGTGACCGTGCGCTCGTCCGACCCGCGGTTGCGGGCGCAGACTTCTGGCGTTTCATTCGTCTGATCATCACCTGCTCGAACGCTTCGACGGCCTGCCCTGAGCAGGCCGAAATATGTCACGACATGACTGCGACGGTTCCATGACAACTATCAGATGAAGTTTGCCTGTCATAAAATAAATAGATTTTACTTATCGATCTCCAATCCCCAGAGTTGCCCTTAACGACGACGCTGCCGGCACCCATCGAAGCAGAAGCAGCCGGCGCGGTCGCCACAGTGCATCGCAGAATGTGCCATCAATCAAAAAGGGGAACTGGACATGAAATCACGCAACGCAACCATGGTCGCGGCTTTCGCCGCGTTGCTGGCGTCGGCTGCCCTCATCGGACCGGCGATGGCAGATGGCGTCGTCACCATCTACTCCGCCGATGGCCTGCATGACGGCAACGGCAGCTGGTTCGAAACCGAGTTCGCCGCCTTCACCAAGGCCACCGGCATAAAAGTGCAGTATATCGAGGCTGGTTCGGGCGGTGTCGTTGAGCGTGTCGCCAAGGAGAAGTCGAACCCGCAAGCGGACGTGCTGGTGACATTGCCGCCCTTCGTGCAGCGCGCCGCCGCCGGCGGCCTGCTGCAGGATTACAAGCCCGAAGGGGCGGACCAGATCGACGGCGGCACCGACAAATACCGGCCGCTGGTCAACAACTACATGAATTTCATCTACAACAGCGCCGTGCTTTCGGAAGCGCCGAAGAGCTACGACGATCTGCTGGATCCGAAATTCAAGGGCAAGATCCAATACTCGACGCCCGGCCAGGCCGGCGACGGCACCGCTGTCATGCTGCAGATCATCCATGCTTTCGGCGGCGAGGATGCAGGTTTCGAGTTCATGAAGAAATTGCAGGACAACAATGTCGGCCCCTCCGCTTCGACCGGCAAGCTGACGGCGCTGGTCAACAAGGGCGAGCTGCATGTCGCCAACGGCGATTTGCAGATGAACATGTCGCAAATGGCCGACAATCCCAACATCAAGGTGTTCTGGCCGGCGGGGCCTGACGGCGTGCGCTCCACCTTTGCGCTGCCCTATGAGATCGGCCTGGTAACCGGCGCGCCCAATGCCGACAACGGCAAGAAGCTGATCGACTTCCTGCTCTCAAAGGAAGCTCAGTCGAAGGTCAGTTCCGTGGCTCTTGGCCTGCCGGCCCGCAAGGATGTGACGCCGAACGACGCCAATTTCGCGAAGGCGCAAGAGGCGATGAAGGGCCTGACCATCTGGTCGCCGAACTGGGATGACGCTCTGGCCAAGCTGCCCGACTACGTCAAGCGGTGGAACGAAGCGACCGGAAGTTGATCCCTGCCAATCCGGAGGACCATGCCATGTCGGCCGCCGCTTTTACTGGGACCAGTGTCATGGACATCGACGCCGCGAAGGTTCGCGGCGCCGGCTCCAATGTCCATTTCGACAAGGTCGTTGTCGCCTATGGCGCGCATGTCGTTCTGCATCCGCTGACCCTGGATATTGCTCCCGGCGAGATCCTGGCGATGATCGGCCCGTCCGGCTCCGGCAAGACCACCGCCTTGCGGGCGGTGGCCGGCTTCGTGCGGCCGAGAAGCGGACGAATCCGCATTGGCGCGACGGATGTGACCGATCTGCCGCCTTATGAGCGTGGGCTCGGCATGGTGGTCCAGAACTACGCGCTGTTTCCGCATATGCGGGTCGAGGACAACGTCGCCTTCGGCCTCAGGGCTCAGGGCGCCGACAAGGCGCTGATCGCCGAGCGGGTCAAGGATGCGCTCGGCACCGTCGGCATGGCTGCCTATGCAGCACGTTATCCGCGCGAGCTTTCCGGCGGCCAGCAGCAGCGTGTCGCGATTGCGCGCGCTCTTGCCGTGCGGCCCCGCGTGCTGCTGCTTGACGAGCCGCTTTCGGCGCTGGACGCACAGATCCGCCGCAATATGGTCGAGGAGATCGCCAGGCTGCACCGCAGCCTGCCGGGCCTGACGATCCTCTATGTCACTCACGACCAGACAGAGGCGCTCACCCTCGCCGACAAGATCGCCATCATGCGCGACGGCTCGGTCTGTTCGCATGGACCGACGACCGAGCTCTATCGCCGCCCGCCCAACCGCTTCACCGCCGAGTTCCTCGGCCGCGCCAATCTCCTGCCGGTCACCATTGCCGAGGCTGCCGGCTCCAAGGGTTTTGCCGCGGCAAGGCATGGCGACGCGGTGCTGATGGGCACCGGCCGTGACGAGAAGGCCGGCGACAAGAGCCTGCTTTGTATCAGGCCCCAGCACCTCAGCCTGACGGCCGATGGCGACCATACCAATCGCATTGTCGGCACGCTCCTGGAGGTGCACTGGCAAGGCGAACTCACCCATCTCGTGCTCGATGTCGACGGCACGACGGTGCGCGTCTCGGCGACGAGACTGCCGATGGCCCTGCCGGAACCCGGCGCCAAGGTGCCGCTGTTCTTCGCGCCCACCGACACCTCGCTCGTTCCGGAAGACGCCGGTGTCTGAGGCTGTCGCTATCGCCTCGCCAGCGGTCAGGAGAGAGCCTGGCAGATTCTGGATCGTGCCGCCGGCCGCACTCCTGGCCCTGCTGTTCTTCTATCCGCTGGCGCTCATCGCCCGGCAGGCCTTCCTGGACGACAGCGGCGTTGCCAATGTCGCCGAAGTGATCCGCGTCCTGCATTCGCGCTTCTTCCTCAACGCGCTGATCAACACGGTGACGATTTCGGTTATCGCGACTGCCGGGTGCCTGATCGTCGGTCTCGTGCTGGCACTGATCCTGGCCTTCGTTCCGTTCCCCGGCAGCGGCTTCATCGCCAGGCTGATCGACACCTTCATCGCATTGCCGACCTTCCTGGTGACGCTCGCCTTCACCTTCCTCTACGGCTCCGCAGGCATGCTCAACGCAGGGCTGATGGAGACCTTTTCACTGCCGTCGCCGCCCGTCGATTTTCTCTATTCGAGCTGGGGCGTGGTGCTGGCCGAGGTCACTGTCTACACGCCGTTCATCCTACGGCCGCTGCTTGCCGCCTTCTCGCTGGTGGACCGCAGCCAGATCGAAGCGGCAAGCGTGCTCGGCGCGCGGTCGTTCCGCATCGTGCGCCAAATCATCCTGCCGGCCGCCATCCCGGCGCTCATTGCCGGCGGGAGCCTCTGCCTGCTGCTCACCGTCAACGAGTTCGGCATCGTGCTGTTCATCGGCGCCAAAGGGGTCATCACGCTGCCGCTGCTGATCTATGGCAAGGCGATCCAGGAATCGGCCTATCAGGTCGCCTGCATCATCGCCCTGATCAACACCGCGCTGTCGCTCGGCCTGTTCGGGCTTTATCGTTTCGCAGCCGGCCGGCTGGGGGTCTAGCCATGCTGGTCTGGTCCCGCTCCGGTCGCCTCGTTCTGTGGCTTCTCTTCGCGCTGATCTTCGGTGTGCTGTTCCTGGCGCCGCTTGCGGTCATCCTCTTGTCCAGCCTTGCCGGCCAGTGGAACGGGGTGCTGCCGAGCAGCCTGACGACGGAACACTACAGCGACGTCCTGCATGGCGCGGCCGGCGATGCGGTCAAGGCGAGCCTTCTCACCGGTTTTGCAGCCAGCGCGCTGGCGCTGGTCAGCGGCACCTGGGCGGCGCTGTCGCTGCGGGTCCAGGGGCATGCGCTGCGGCGCCTGCTCGGCCTGTTGTTCTTCGTCCCCAGCGCCGTGCCTTCGGTCTCCGTCGGCCTTGGCCTGCTGGTCGCCTTCAGCCATCCGCCGCTGCTGCTCAACGGTACGATCGCGATCGTCATGATCGCGCATTTCGTGCTGATCTCAGCCTTCACCTTCGGCAATGTGTCGGCCGGACTGGCGCGGCTCTCGCCCGATTTCGAGCAGGTGGCATCGAGCCTCGGCGCGCGGCCGGCCTACCGCCTCTGGCACGTCACCTTGCCTCTGCTCGCACCCTATCTGGTCGCGGCGTTCGGGCTCAGCTTCGCACTGTCGATGGGTGAACTCGGCGCCACCGTGATGGTCTATCCGCCGGGTTGGGTGACGCTGCCGGTGTCGATCTTCAGCCTCACCGACCGAGGCGACATCTTTGCGGGAGCAGCGCTCACCATGATCCTGGTGGTGGCGACCCTGGCGCTGCTGCTCGGTCTGGAGCGCATCACCGCGCGCGCCACCGGATCGTAGCGCTGCCTCAGCCGGGTTTGCGTTCGACGATGTAGATGTGATCCGCGGCCAACACCACTTCGTCGCGCTGGTTGATCACCTCGCAGCGTTCGATGACCCGGCCCGCGGCCGGCCGCTTCGGATCGTCCTCCTTGGCCGCGATGGTGGTGCGCGTGCGGATCGTGTCGCCGATGAACACCGGCTTGATAAAACGCAGCCGATCATAGCCATAGGAGAAGGCAACGGGATTGACGACGCTTGCCGTCAGTCCGATGCCGACCGAGAACACCAGCGTGCCGTGCGCGATGCGCTGGCCGAACGGCGTCGTCTTCATGAACTCGGCGTCCATGTGGTGCGGGAAGAAATCGCCGGTGTGGCCGGAATGGACGACGAAATCGGTCTCGGTAATGGTGCGGCCGCTGGTCAGCCGCGAGGAGCCGATCTCGTAGTCTTCGAAATAAATGATCTGTTCCATGTCCTGCCTTACGGCTTTTCGGCCAGCGGCGTCGCCGGCGCCGCGCTCGATTTATAGGCGGCTTCCACCAGCGCCATCGTGTTCCAGGCGTCCTCGACCGAGCTGACCAGCTCGTCGTCTTCTCCGCAAGCAAAACGCTGGACATTGGCCATACGCCCGACAAAGGCATCGGGGAACCATTCGCCTGCGAGTGGCACGGCAATCCAATCCGTCCCGCCTTTCGGGTATATTTCCAGGACGTCCGGTTCGCCGCGGGGATAGTCGAGATTGAGGCCGAGTTTGAGATAGGCCGCGCCCTCGGTGCCGCAAATGCGGAATTCGCAGGCCTGGTGCCGGCGCCCGAACTTGTGGTCATGGTTGATCGACAGCGCGCAGCGCACGGTGTCGCCATAGTCGAGGATGGCGCTGGTGCGCGTCTGAGCCACCGTATGGTTGGGGTGGCCGAGCGTCTTGGCGTGCACCCCTCTTGGGTCGCCCAGCAATTGCCTGACGAGGTCGAGATAGTGGATCGAATGCATGGCGATCTCGACACGCGGCGCCTTGAGCAGGAATTCCCACAGTTCCCAAGGTGTGGCCAGCGCCAGCCAGGCGTCGAAGTCGACGACCTCGCCGAGCCATCCCTTGGCGATGGCATCCTTGAGCGCCAGCATCATCGGCGCGAAACGCAATTGGAAATTCACCGCAGCCTTGAGCTTCCTGGCGCGGCAGATCTCGAGGATTTCGGTTGCCTCGCCGAGATAGTTGCCCATCGGCTTCTGGATCAGTGCGACCGCCCCCTCGGGAAGCGCCTTCAGGATCTCGGCATGCCGACCGGGCGGTGTCGCGAGATCAAAGATCGCATCGTTGATTCCGGCGGCTTCTTCCACGGAGCGGAATGCGGTGACACCCCATTTCTCGGCCAACGTCCGCGCCTTGGCCTGGTCCGGATCATAGAGGCCGGCAACCGGAAACTCGGCCTTCCGGTAGGCGGGAAAATGGGCATCGCCGACAATCGAACCTGCGCCGAAGGTGACGATCGGCCGGGGCTTTGTAGGCTTAGGCCAGGACTGGATGAGTGAGGCAGGGTCGAAACCGCCTTCAGTCATGATGGAAGACCTCGTCCATCGAAGCCCACCATTCGCCCTCCTTGCGGGTCGCCAGCGGCTCCTGGCAAGGCATGCAGAGGGCCCACCATTCCTGTGTTTTCGGGTCTGCCGCCATCTTGGCCATGTCGGCGGCATAGTCGGTGCCGTGGTATTCGAAGTAGGCAAACAGCAGGTTCTCCGGCCGCTTCAGGTAGATCGAATAGTTCTCGATGTTGCAAGCCGAGATCATGGTCAGCACGTCGGGCCAGACGGCGGCATGGAGGCGCACATACTCCTCGACCTTTTCCGGCTTCAGTCCCAGAACCATTCCCATCCGCTGCATGTTCGTTCCCCTATTTCGTGATCGCCGTGGTGAATTCGGCGATGCTCATGGCCTTGACCGCGTCCCAGTCCCAATCGATGCCGATGCCGGGCTCGTCGGGTGCCAGCGCGTGCCCATCCTCGATGCGCATGCGCTTGCCGGTCAACTGGTCAAGCTGCGGAATGTACTCGACATACCGGCCGTTCTGAACAGCGCAGGTGAGGCTGACATGCAATTCCATCAGGAAATGCGGGCAGACCGGGATGTCGAAGGCCTCCGCCGCATGCGCCACCTTTAGCCAGGGCGTGATGCCGCCAATGCGGCCGACATCGACTTGCACGATCGAACAGGCGCCTTTCTGCATGTATTCGCGGAAATGCCTGATGGAATAGAGCGACTCGCCGATGGCAATCGGCGTCTGCGTCGAATTCGACAGTCGCACATGCCCATCGATGTCGTCGGCCGGCAGCGGCTCCTCGATCCAGGCGAGGTCGAGTTCACGCAGCCTCGCTGCGCGGCGGATCGCTTCGTCGACGGAGAATCCCTGATTGGCGTCGGTCATGATCTCGTAGCCGTCGCCCACCGCCTTGCGCACCGCCGCCAGCCGCGCCAGATCTTCCGATCCGTGCGGTTTGCCGATCTTCACCTTCGAGCCGCGAAATCCCTTGGCCTTCGCGGCCAGCGCGTCATCGACCAGCGCCTGCGTCTCGATGTGCAGCCAGCCGCCCTCCGTCGTGTAGAGCGGGCAGCGGTCCTTGGCGCCGCCCGACAGCTTCCACAGAGGCAGCCCCTGCTTCTTCGCCCGCAGGTCCCAAAGCGCGGTGTCGATCGCCGCGATCGCGATGGCCGTGATGGCGCCGATCGTGGTGGCGTGCGTGGCGAATTCGAGATCGTGCCAGATCGCCTCGATCATGTCGGGGTCGCGGCCGATCAGGCGCGGCGCCAGATGGTCGGACAAGAGCCGCATCACAGACGAGCCGCCGGTGCCGATCGTGTAGCTGTAGCCAGTGCCGACGGCGCCGTCGGAATCGGTGATCGTGACGAGAGGCGTTTCCTGGCTGACGAAACTCTGGATCGCGTCCGTGCGCTTGACCTTCGGCACAAGGTCCACCATCCGCAGTTCTATCTTTTCGATCGTGGCCATGTCGTCAGCTCCGCAATGACTTTCCCGTGTCGGCGGCAAACAGGTGCGCCTGCGACAGGTCGAGGCTCATGGCCATCCGCTCGCCCGATCTCAAAGCTCTTGGGTTCAGCATGCGCGAAACCCAGTCTGCGCCATTGAATTCGACGAACACCAGCGTCTCGTTGCCGAGTGGTTCGGTGACCGTGATCGGCAATTCGATCTGGTGGACGTCTGCGGCACCACCGGAACTGATACCATGGCCGGTCGGGTAGATGTCGTCGGGCCGCAACCCGAACACCACCTTGTTACCCCTGGCGACATTGGCTTTGAATTGGCTAGGCAATGGCAGCTTTTCGCCGCTGGCGAAAACCAGCTGGCCGTCATCGATCGTCGCCTCGTGCAGGTTCATCGGCGGCGAGCCGATGAAGCCCGCGACGAACCGCGTCGCCGGCCGTCGGAACACCTCGTCTGGGGTGCCGACCTGTTCGATATGGCCGTCGCGCATGATGACGATGCGGTCGGCAAGCGTCATCGCCTCGACCTGGTCATGGGTGACATAGATCACAGTCGACCGCACCTTGGCGTGCAGCTTCTTGATTTCGGTCCGCATCTGCGTGCGCAGTTTGGCGTCGAGATTTGAAAGCGGCTCGTCGAACAGGAACACGTCGGGATCGCGTACGATGGCGCGGCCCATGGCGACGCGCTGGCGCTGGCCGCCGGAAAGTTGCGACGGGCGACGGTCGAGCAGCGTGTCGAGGCCGAGGATGGCCGAGGCTTCGGCGACGCGGCGCTCCATATCCTCCTTGGCGGCCCCGGCAATCTTCAGGGAGAAGCCGAGGTTCTCGCGCACCGTCATGTGGGGATAAAGCGCGTAGGACTGGAACACCATCGAGATGTTGCGCGAACGCGGCGGCAAATCGTTGACGACGCGGCCGCCGATCTCGATCGAGCCGGCGCTGATCTCTTCCAGCCCTGCGATCATCCTGAGCGTCGTCGACTTGCCGCAGCCGGAGGGGCCGACCAGCGCGATGAATTCGCGGTCCGCGATGTCGAGGTCGATGCCGTGCACGATCCCGACATTGCCGTAGCGCTTGGTCAGCTTTTGGAGGGAAACCGTTGCCATGGGATCAGCCTTTCACCGCGCCGGAGGTCAAGCCGCCGACAAGGTGTTTCTGGACGATGTAGGTGAGGGTGAGCGCCGGGATGATCATCACCACGGCGAGCGCGCACATGCCGCGCCAGTCGATGGTGAATTCGGCCGTGTAGTCGAGCAGGCCGACCGGCAGCGTCTTGGCGCTGACCGAGCGGGTAAGCTGCGAGGCCAGCGCGAACTCGTTCCAGCAGGTCAGGAAAGCAAAGATCGCGGCGGAGGCGATGCCCGGCCCGGCAAGCGGGAACTCGACCTGCCAGAAGGCCTGCCAGCGGGTGCAGCCGTCGATCTGGGCGGCTTCCGCGAGGTCCTTCGGCACCTGGCGGAAGAAGCCGTCGATCAGCCAGATGGTGAACGGCACGTTGAGCGCGACATAGGCCAGGATCAGTCCGAAATGCGTGTCGATGATGCCGAGCCTGACATAAAGGAAGAACAGCGGCAGCGACAGCGCGATGCCCGGCACCGTGCGCGTCAGCATCAGCCCGAGAAAGACGCCCGACTTGCCGCGAAAACGGTAGCGCGCGAAGGCATAGCCGCCGGCCATGCCGATGGCCACTGCGATCACCGTCGAGGTCACCGAGATGATCAGCGAGTTGCGGAAATATTCGATGACCGGGATGCCGCCCTTGCCGATGCCTGAGAACATCGCGACATAGGCGTCGAACGAGATCTGCTGCGGGATCCACACCGGCGGCTTGGCCATGATCTCCACCGTCGGCCGCAGCGACGAAAGCACGATCCACAGGCCGGGCAAGCAGATGGTCAGCATCGCCAGGAACAGGCCGATGCGATAGGCGATGCCCAGCAGCCGGCGCTTGAGGCGGGCGGAAGAATTCTCGTCCATCACCACTCCGCACCGATCTGCGTGCGCGCCGCGGCGAGCTTGTTGAAGAAGTAGACGGTGAAGGCGATCGACAACAGGATCGAGAAATAGGCCATGGCGTTGGCCATGCCCATGCGCCCGTCGCTGTAGGCGGTGCGCGCCACCAGCGTCCACAAAAGCTCGGTGCGGCCCGCCGGCCCGCCATCGGTCATGATCTTGACGATGTCGTAGGCGCGCGCCACGTCGAGTGAACGGATGGTCATGGCGATGTAGGCGAAAGGCATGACGAACGGCCAGGTCACATAGCGGAACGTCTGCCACGGCGTGCAGCCGTCGACCCGCGCCGCCTCGATCGGCTCCTTGGGCATGGCGAGCAGGCCGGCAAGGATCAGGATGGCGAAGATCGCCGTCGACGACCAGATCTCGGCGATCGAGATGGCGATGAAGGCGAGATGGCCTTCGATCAGCCACGGAATGGCATCCCTGGTGATGCCGAGCGATTGCAGGGCGTTGTTCACCAGGCCGATATTGTCGTTGAACATGAACTTGAACTGGAAGCCGACGAGGATCGGCGAGAACATCATCGGAAACATCATCAGCGTGCGAAGGACGCGCTGGCCGCGCGTCGCCTTTTCGACCAGCATGGCGAGGCCGAGGCCCAGCAGCATTTCGAGATTGAGCGCGATGGTCAGCAACAGAACCGTGCGGCCGAACGCCCACCAGAAATCGGCGTTCGCCAGGATCGAGAGATAATTGCGGAAGCCGACAAGGACGAAGAACGTTTCGGGCTTGGTCAGGCGGAAAGGCGTGAAGCTGGAATAGAGCGACAAAAGCAACGGCACCACGACGACCGCCGCCAGCACGATGATCGCCGGAAGCAGCAGCAGGAATGGCGCGGATGGCTTGAAGCCCTTCATTGGGACCCTGTGAGTTGCATTCGATTGCCGCCTGTCGAGTCGGGCGGGGCAGGCATCGTCATCGTGGAACACCCGAGGCAGTGCGCGCCTTAAGACGCGAGCGCCTCCCCCATGACTGATGGGGGAGGCGGCCTTGGGAGCGGTTCTACAGCTTGCCGGCGTCTTCGAGGATTTGCGTCGCCTTGGCGGCGGCTTCGTCCAGCGCCTGCTTGGACGTCTTGTCGCCGAGGATCGCCGCCTGCAATTCGGGATAGACGGCGTTCGAGATCTCGATCCATTCAGGCGTCTGCGGCACGGCGAAGGCGTGCTTGGCTTCTTCCTGGAAGGCGGAGAGGACCTCCTTCTTGTAAGGATCGTTTTCGGCCTGCTTCAGGTCCCAGTCCCAGACCGCGGTGCGGGTCGGCAGCGGGCCCGCGGCGGCCTCCAGCTTCTGGCTGTCCTCATTGGTGAGCCACCACACCAGCGATGCCGCGGCCTCCTTGTTCGGGCAGGTCTCGGTCACCGAGAAGCCATGGAAACCGGACCAGCCGGTGCGCTTGCCGGACGAGCCTTTCGGCGCGACCTTGACGCCGACATTGCCGGCGACCTTCGACGACTTCGGATCGTTGAAGAAGCCGGCCCAGCCCGGCCAGTCCAAGTTGATGGCGACGGTGCCGGAGGCAAAACCCTGGCCGAGATCGTCCCAGAGATAATTGGTGGTTCCGGCCGGCACGGCCTTGGCCTTATAGAGGTTGACGAACCAGTCGAGCGCACGCACGCCGGCTTCGGAGTTGAAGACCGGCTTGCCGTCCTTGTCGAGATACTCGCCGCCCTCGGCCACCGCCATCTCGTAGAAGCGGCCGTTGATCGCCTCTTCCTTGCCGGCGAACTGCGTGCCGTAGAAATTGGGCGGGTTGGCGAAGAACTCGGCCTGGTCGGTGACCTCTTTCCAGGTGTCCGGCGGCACCAGATCATAGCCGTATTTCGCCTTGAACTTGGCCTTGTTGTCGGCGTTCTCGTAGAGGCTCTTCTGGTAATAGAGGGCGGAGACGTCGAACTGCGCGCGCGGCAGCATCTCCAGCTTGCCATCGATGGTCGCCGCCTTGATCGTCGATGGCACGAAGGCATCGATCTCTTCCTTGGGCAGCAATTTGCTGAGGTCGGTATAAAGGCCGGTATACTGCGGCGCGAAGGAGGAATGATTCCAGCCGACGCACCAGTTGGTGCTGCCCGAGGCGATGTCGGACTTCAACTCCTTGTCGATGTCGAAGCCGTTCTTCTTGGTCAGGATGTTGACCTTGGCGCCGGTCGCCTTCTCCCATTCGGGGATGCGCTCGTAGAGCTTTTCGTATTGCTGGCCGCCGATCAGCTTCACGTCGACGGTAACGCCTTCGAACTTGCCGGGCAGGTCGCCGGCAAGGGCTGCGCCTGCGCCTGACGCAAGCAACAATGCGCCGGCGCACACGCCGGAAAGCAGTCTGTTCATTGGTATCCTCCCTGGGTGCGCCTTGGCGGCGACCGCAACTCGTCTGATGACAAGAAGTGCTACATTCATATACAAACAAAACATTCATGGATACGTCAAGGCGAAATTTGTTTCCGCCGGCAGCATTCCTGCGTATATGAAGAATCGATTTCACTGGAGGGAAAGCCCATGGATGATAGCGAAGACGAGCGGTATCGCGCGCCTGCGCTCGACAAGGGGCTCGACATCCTGGAACTGCTGGCCGGCGTCGACGGCGGCCTGACGCAGGCGGAAATCGCCAAGAAGCTCGACCGCAGCCCCAACGAGTTCTACCGCATGCTGGACCGGCTGGTGCGGCGCGGCTATGTCACGCGGCTCGACGGTGACCGCTATTCACTGACGCTCAAGCTGTTCGGCCTGGCGCAACTGCACGCGCCGGTGCGGCGGCTGGTTTCCTATGCGACGCCGTTGATGCGGGAGCTGGCGGAGACGTCGCAGCAGGCCAACCAACTCGTTGTTTTTGATCGCGGTTCCGCCGTGGTCATCGGCCAGCAGGAGGCGCCGAACTACTGGGGCATCTCGATCCGGGTCGGCGCCCACATCAGCCTGTTCGACACCGGTTCGGGACATGTGCTGCTCGCTTTCCGTTCGCAGGAGGAGCGCCAGATGATGATCTCCGAACATGTCCGCAGCACCGACAATACGGCGCAGCCGCCCGAGTTCTTTGCCCGTCTCGACCAGATCAGGGAACGGGGATATGAGATGATGGCCTCGATGCAGACTGCCGGCGTCTACAATCTGTCGGCACCGGTGCGCGGCTCCGACGGCAAGGCGATCGCGGCGCTTTCGATTCCTTACATCACCGTCGTCAACGCACCGTCCGCGCCGGACATGACCCGCACCATCGAACTGCTGCTGGCCACATGTGAAAAGCTGTCGCGTCTGGCCGGGTCGGCCGTCGGTTCATCGGTGTAATTCTTATTTGAATGAAGAATTCCTCCGTGAGATGATGTGAAAGATACGGGAGGAGCCCTGCCATGATCATCGACACCCACCTGCACCTCATCGACCGCTCGGCCTTGCGCTACCCGTGGCTTGCCGGCGTGCCCGCTCTCAACCGCGACTTCTCCTATGAGGAGTACGGCGTGGAAGCTCAACGTGTCGGCGTCGAGCGTGTGCTGCATATGGAGGTCGATGTCGACCCTGCCGATATCGAGGCCGAGACCGAACGTGTCGAAGGCCTGTCGAGACAGGCCGGCAGCATGCTGGCCGGGGCGATCGCCGCCTGCCGTCCGGAAGAGGCCAATTTTGCGGCCTATCTCGAGCGCCAGCGAGCAAAGCCGTTCGTCAAGGGTTTTCGCCGCGTCCTCCACGTCATGCCCGATGAACTCTCGGAAGGCGCGCTATTCCGGGACAGCATCCGGCGGCTCGGCGGCACCGGGCTCACCTTCGATCTCGTCGTGCTACCGCATCAGATTCCCAAGGCGATCGCGCTCGCCGATCTGGCGCCCGACGTCCAGTTCGTGCTCGACCATTGCGGCGTCCCCGACATCAAGGGCAATGGCGAGCATCCGTGGCGCGAACTCATGAGCGAAATCGCGCGGCGTCCCAACGTCGTGGCCAAGATTTCCGGCGTCGTCGCCTATGCGGATCCCGGCAGTTGGACGGTCGAGACGCTGCGGCCCTATGTCGAACACACGATCGGTTCGTTCGGATGGGATCGTGTTGTCTGGGGCAGCGATTGGCCGGTCTGCACGCTGGGTGGCGGTCTCTCGACCTGGGTGGCGGCGACCCATGCGCTGCTTGCCGGTTGCAGTGTTGCGGAACGCGACAGGCTGCTCTCGGTGAACGCCCGCAAGCTCTGGCGGCTTTAACCGGCTCTGCTTGGGGCTCTTCAGATCGTCGCCGAAACGTGCCGTTCGCGGCCGTAGAGCGACACCAACAGCACGATGATGAAGCCGAGTGCTGCCTGCACCGCCGAGGGCTGGAAGCCCAGCCCGATGAGCAGCGTGTTGATCTCGGTCAGCACCAGCACGCCGGCAATGGTCCCGAGATAGCTGCCGCGCCCGCCGACCAGCGCCGCGCCGCCGACGACCACGGCCGCGATGGTCTGGAACAGGTAGGGCTGCCCGACATCGCCATAGGCCGAGCCGGTGAAGCCGAGCAGCAGAACGCCCGCCACCGCGGCGAAGAAGGCGCTTGCCGCATAGGTGATCACCCACATGCGGACGGGACCGATCAGCGCCAGAGGCGCGGCACCCGGATTGCTGCCGAGTGCGTAGAGCCGGCGCCCATAGGGCGTCCGCTCCAGCACCAGGACGACGAGCGCCGCCAGCACGACAAGACAGGGCACCAGCCATGGAACCGGCAGTGGCCCGGCCGATCCGCCGATCGACACGAAGCTCGAAACCGCTTGCGGCGCGGAGCCTGAAGGGAAGCCCGCGGTCCATAAAAGCACCAGCCCTTGCACGACCATGCCGATGCCGAGCGTGACGATAAGCGGCTGGATGTCGAGGCTGCGCGCGATGAGCCCGTTCAGGCCACCGATAAGGATCGCCAGCACGCCGACGAGGCCGCAGACCAGGACAAAATTCCAGCCATCGCCGTAGAGTTGCGCGGCCACGACATTGGCAAAGCCGATGACGAACGGGATCGACAGGTCGATGCCGCCCATGATGACGACCAGCGTCTGCCCGATCGAGGCGACGGCGAGCAGCGAGGCAAGCACCAGCATGGCGCGCACCGCAAACGGGCTGGAGTAGCCCGGAATGAGGATGATGCCGGCAAGATGCAGAAGGGCGGCAACACAGAAGGCGCCGACGACACGGGCATTGGTTGTCGCGAATAGATTTCGGCCAGCCATGTCAGCGCCTCCCGATGGCAAAGCGTTCCTGCAGCGCGGTCAGCATCACCGCCAGCACCAGTATGGCGCCGTAGGCGATCTGCAGCACGAAGGTCGAGACGTTGAACGTCGTCAGCACGCTTTGCAGCAGGAAGATGTCGACAGCGCCGATCGCGGCACCCGCGACGCCACCACGGCCGCCGGCAAGACTGACACCGCCGAGCGCCACGGCGGCGATGGCGATCAGCGTGTAGGTCGGGCCGATGTTGGGATCGGCCGACCCGATCAGCGCAGTCAGCATCAGTCCGGCGCAGCCGCCCAGGATGCCGGTCATGACATAGGCGATGAAGCGCACGAGCGTGACGTCGACGCCGGCCGTATAGGCGGCGCGATCGTCGCTGCCGACCGCCATCAGCTGGTCGTAATAAGGGCTGCGCCGCACCAGCCACCAAAAAAGGAACATCAAGGCCAGCGGCAGAAGCGAGAGTGGGCCCGCCAGGGCTTTCAGCCAGGCCGGCGCCGGGCCGATCGGCGCCGGCAGGATGGTCAGCGTCACCCCCGTCAGGATCAGATAGGTGCCGAGCGTGGCCACGATCGGCTGGATGCGCACGATGGTCGCCAGGAAACCGTTCGCCGCCCCGACCAGCGCACCGATGAGCAGCGCCGCCGGAACAAGCGCCAGCGGCGAGGATATTCCGGCGCGCAGGAAAAGCACCTGGATCACGATGGCGTTGACGAAGCCCATCAGCGGCCCGACCGAAATATCGATGCCGCCGCGCCCGGCGAGGATCACCGGCGTCGAGGCGATGGCCGCACCGATCAGCGGCGCCGCCAGACCAACCAGCGCACCCCAGGAGCCCGGCTGGAACCGTGCCGGGCTCAGCATCAGATTGATCGCCAGCAGGGCGATCAGCAGTACGACGGCGAAGCCGACGCTTCGGCCGAGGGACAGGATGCGTGCGAAGGGTCTCATGCCGCGCGTCCGAACATGGCTGCGATCACGTTCCCGGTGGTCATCGCCTGGCCGGCGATTTCCGCCACGACTTCATTTTCGCGGAACACCAGCACGCGATGGCAGAGAAGAAGGATCTCCTCGATCTCGCTGGACAGGATGACGAGCCCCATGCCGTCGGAAGCCAGCCCGCGAAAGACGTCGTAGAGAACATGCCGGGTCGCTACGTCGACGCCGCGCGTCGGGTCGTTGAGAAGCAACATTGCGGGGTCCAGCGCCAGGGCCCGCGCCAACAGCACCTTCTGCTGGTTGCCGCCGGACAGGGTGGTGATCGGCGCGTCGGGCCGAGGCGCCGATATCGACAGCCTTTCGCGATAGGCCTCGTAGCGCGCCTTGCGCGCCGCCGGGCTGATCAGGCCGAGGCGGGTATCGCGAGACAGCGTCGAGACGGCGAAATTGTCGAGCACCGATTGCGTCGGGAAAATGCCTTTGGCACGCCCGCGCGGAAGATAGGCGATGCCGCTCGATACGGCCTTGCGGAAGCCGGTGATGGCGCGGGATGCGCCGGGCAGATCGAGGGTTATCGAACCGCCAAGCGGCGCGACTAGGCCGGCGAGCATCTCGAGGAAAAGCTCCTGGCCGTGGCCATCCAGGCCGGCGAGCCCAACGATCTCGCCGGCGGCGACCGCCTGCATGATCGGGCTGGCGTCCGGTGCGATGACGAGGTCGCGGATAGTGAGGGCGGCGCGATCAGCCATGCGCCAGCTCCGCGGCGGTGCGTGGCGCCATCGCCTTGAGAAGCTCCGCCGGCGTCGAAGCGCCGCGCTCCTCGGTGCGCACCACGCTGCCGCCGCGCAGGATCGAGATGCGATCCGAAAGCGACGTCACCTCATCCATGCGGTGGGTGATGAACAGGATCAGGCAGCCTTCGCCGGCAAGCGTGCGCATCAGCGAAAAAACGGACTCGCGGTCGGCGAAGTCGAGTGCTGCGGTCACTTCGTCGAGGATCAGGATCTTTGGATCGCGCACGACCGCACGAGCAAGAACGACGAGTTGCTGTGCTGCGAGCGGCAACTGCCCGGCGGGCATGTCGAGCGGAACGTTGGTGACGGCGAAACGTTTGAGGGCGGCGGCTGCCCTGTCGCGCCGCTCGTTGCGGGGAACCGCGCGCCGGACCAGGCCGTCGAGGCCAAGCAGGATATTGTCGGTCACGCTGCGGTCCGGCGCGATCAGCACTTCCTGGAAGACCGTGGCGAAGCCTTGCGCCTGGAAGGCCGAGGGGGTTCCGCCCGAAAACGGCCTGCCTTGCAGCAGGACCGTGCCGCTGTCGGGCTGAACGATGCCGGACAGCAGCTTGACCATGGTGCTCTTGCCCGAACCATTCTCGCCCAGGATGGTGTGGATGGTTCCTGCCCGGAACGCGATCGAGGCGTCCGCAAGCGCGACCGTCTCGCCATAGCGTTTGGATATGTTTCTGATTTCAAGCATGTCGCGTTTCGAAGCTGGCAAGCCGGCCCTCCGAAAGGAGCCGGCTTGTCGAGGTCTTATCTGGCCCAGGCGTCACTTCGCGCAGGCGTCTGGCACCTTCGAATAGTCCCATCCCTTGGTCGGCGCCGGGTTGGAGAAATAGGCGTCGAGCCATTCTTCCGGCATCGGATCCTTGGGCGGCACCGGGAAGATCGATACGGCATCCGTCGTCATGCAGTCCTTGTACCAGGCGCCGAGATCGGCATTGTGGACCGGCGGAATCGGAATGAGCAGCGTGTTCAGCTTCGGCTTCTGGCCGTCGAGCATGCGTTCGCCGACGCGAAACAGCGTTTCGGCGGTCCAGTGCGGCAGCACGGCATGGCCCTCGAAGCGGTACTTGTCGGGATTGGCCTTCCAGTAGCCCAGGGCATCGCCGGTGATCGAACCGGTGATCAGCGGCGCCGGCCGGCTGGCTTCGGCGAACGCCTCCGCGACGACGCGGCTTTCGCTGCCTGTCGTCCACACCGCATCGATCGGCGCCGGGTTGGTGGCGATCGCCTGCAGCACCACCGTCTTGGTGACATTGGCCGTCCAATTGCCGTTGACCGTGCGCGAGATCTTCAGCTTGGGGTTTTCCGCCAGCGCCTTGTCGGCGCCCTGGCGCTCCTGAACCACGATCGGGTGGCCGGCGATGCCCTCGACCAGCAGGATGCTGGCGCCATCAGGCTTGGCCTTGCCGATCGCCGTCATCATGTCGTAGCCCCAGCGCGCATAGTTGGAATCGACATTGATCGCGTTCGGGCTGGTCACCGAACCGGCGGCGGTGATGAACGGGATGCCTGCCTTGGCGGCCGCATCGATGGCGTCATCGAGCGCTGTTGCCGAGCCCGGGATCGAGGTGATGATCGAGCACTTCTTGTCGATGAAGGCGCGGATCTGGTTGATCTGCTGGCTGGCGTCGTTGTTGGAATCCGACACTTCGAAGCTGGAGACGGTGCCGTCGGCGATCAGCCCGTCGACCAGGCGCTTCAGCTCCTTGGTGACGGTGACCCGCCAGGGGTTGCCCTGGTAGGATTCCGAATGGCACCATTTCCATGGCTTGGACGGCGGGTTGAAATTGTCCCAGGCCGATGGCAGCACCGTCTGCGGCGCGCCGTCATATTGCGCCTTGAGTTCATCGGGCAGCCCGCTGATGACGCCTTGTACGTCTTCGGCAAAAGCTGTCGTTGCGAGTGAGGCGAAGGCGGTTGCGGCCACAAGGCCGCGGATCAGGCTTTTCATTTGTCTCCTCCGTTCAATTTTTTCAGGCTCCTCCACCGGCAGTGCCGGTCGCCTGCGCCGGGGCGCTCTGCCGAAACAGGCGATTGAGATCGGCAATGACCTGGCTGGAACGATGCCCTGAGGTCATGCCGGAATTGACGCGGTCGGACGCGGCCTGCTGGAACGCCATGTAACCATCATGGCGAGGCCGCACCCATGCGCCCTCCAGGGTCGCGCGCGTATCGCGATAGAAATTGCCGGTCGCCGCATTGACGGCCTGATCCTCCCAGGCCGCGGCATGGCCGGGCTGTCCGCCGGCCGCGGCATAGGGGCCACGCTGGACCTCGCCGCTGGCGAGCCAGTAGGCGAAATCGGTTGCCGCCTCTTTCGCCTTCGAGAAGGCCGACACCGCTATGCCTGTGCCGCCAAGCGCCGTGCCAATCGGGCCGCTGGATCCGACAACAGGGATGTCGCCAAATGCCAGGCGATGTGGGCGAAACCCGGCCATCGCGTAGGAAACATAGCCGTAGATCAGCGGTGCGCAGACGATCGGGGATCCGGCCTGCGCCATCCGCTCCGAAACGGCGATCGGATCCATCTCGAAGCAGGCCGGGTCGACCAGCGCGGCAATCTCGCGCATTGTCTCGAAGACTTCGCTGCCGGCGTCGTCGTCGATGAGATCGTTGGACGGGTCGGTCGCGCAAGCATGCCCGAGATTGCCTGCGAGCGTGAAGAACACCATCATCGAATGCGGTGGCCGCAACGGCAGCAGCACGCGTGCCTGCCGGGCGAGATCGAGCACTTCGCTCCATCGCGATGGCGGTGCGCCAAGCGCATCGGGCCGCCATGCCTGGACCTGCGTCGCGGCATCGATGGGAAACGCCCACTGCCGTCCCTGCCATGTGTAACTCGGATAGGACTGGCCGACGCTGCCGGAGGAAAGTGCCGCGCGCTCCGCCTCGCGGCCGGCGACATCGAGCGGCTCCAGGCAGCGTTCGGCGGTGATCTGGCCGACATGCGGATGGTCGATGACGATCAGATCATAGGCGCGCGCCAGTTCCTCGACCGGGAAGGACTCGAAGTCCTGCAGCGAACGCTTGTCCCATTCGACGGCAATGCCGGTTTTCTGCTTCCACAGCGACGAGCAGGCGACCATCGGATCATAGCCGCGCGGATGGTTCCAGGTCATGCCCCTGAGCGTGGGCTTTAGGAAGCGCGTGGTCACAGGCCGAACTCCTCGCGGATCGCGGCGCTATGCTCGCCGATGCGCGGTGCTGCCCGGTCGACCTTGGCCCTGATGCCGTCGACCCTGAGCGGCGAACTGGTGGTAAGGATCGAGACATCGTCCTCGCGCGTCACCGTCTGCAGCATGTCGAGCGACTGGAAGCCCCCGCTTGCCAGCATTTCCGGCCAGGTCAGCACCTTGGCGCACCAGATGTCGGCGGGTTCGAGAACATCAAGCCACTCGTCGACCGTCCTGGTCGCGATCCGCTGCGCGACGATCGCCTTGATGTCGTCGCGCGCGGTGAACCAGGATGCCGGCTTGTCGCGGTAGGGCGCCAGTTCCTCCAGCGACAGCAGGTCGGCGAGTTTCGGGATTGGCGTCATGGCGATGGCGAGATAGCCGTCCTTGGCGGGATAGACGCCGTAAGGTGCCGACAGATAGGCATGCGCGCTGCGGAAGCTGGAGCGGCGCGGCAAACGGCGGCCGTCATTGAGATGCGTGGTCAGTACCTCGAACTGGAAGTCGACCAGCGCTTCCAGCAGGCTGGTTTCGATATGGCTGCCCTGGCCGGTGATGCCGCGCCGCACAAGGGCGGCCAGTATGCCTTGCGCGCACGCCGCGCCCGCCAGCATGTCGCCGATGGCAAGCCCAAACGGCACCGGCCCCTGGTCCTCGTCGCCGTTCAGCCACATCACCCCGGAGCGCGCCTGCGCCAGGAGGTCCTGGCCGGGCCGCTTGACCCATGGGCCATCCTCGCCATAGCCGCTGATCGAGGCATAGACCAGGCGCGGGTTGATCTTGCGGACGGCCTCGTAGTCGAGGCCGAGCCGTTCGATGACACCTGGCCTGAAATTCTGGATCAGCACGTCGGCCTTGGCCAGCAGGCCGCGCAACGCTTTGAGATCCGCCTCGTCCTTCAGGTCGATGGCGAGGCTTTCCTTGGCCCGGTTGATGGCATGGAAGATGGTGGAATCACCGCCGATCTCGGTGTCGCTGAGATAGAGCCGGCGCGACAGGTCGCCGCCGTCCGGACGCTCGATCTTGATGACGCGGGCGCCGAGATCCAGCAGCCTGAGCGAGCAGTAGGGCCCGGACAGGAACTGGCTCATGTCGACGACGACGAGACCGGCAAGCGGCAATTCGGCTGCTGCCGGCATTTCTACTTCTCCGTCTTGCCGAGGAAATCGGCAGGGTTGCGGTACTTCACCGTCTGCAGATGCTCGCAATAGAGTACGAGTTCGCCTTCGCCCTTGAACACCTCGTAGCTGGCGCGGATCAGCCCCATGTCCTTGTAGCGCGGCGTCTTGTCGAGGTTGGAGCGGATCGAATAGATCGTGTCGCCGATGAAGACGGGCTTTATGAAGCGGAGCTTGTCGTAGCCATAGGAAAACGCATTGACGCAATTGGTGGCGACGAGCCCCAGGCCAGCCGAGAAGACGAAGGCGCCGGCCACCAGCCGCTTGCCGAAAATGCCCTCCGTCTCGGCAAACATCTGGTCCTGCACGTAAGGATGGATGTCGAGCACCAGCGTGTTGAACAGGTGGCTGTCCCCTTCGGCCAGGGTGCGGCGCAACGAGCGGATCTTCTGGCCGACCGGCCAGTCCTCGTAGAACCAGTTCTCGGCGTTCCAAACCGGCAAGGCGGCATGTTCCGCGGGCATGTTGGCCGGATGCGTCGAGGCGACGCCGACGGTCGGTGCGAAGTCGTTCATCGCTGGCTCCGCTGGCACTGCGCGAGGCACGGCACAAGTTTCGGAACACGCGTCAAGGCGCCAGATTGCACGACGTCTCCTCCCGTCAATCTTCTTTTGTAAATACTATTTTCACATATGGGGTTGCGTTGCAAGCGAGGACGGGCGAAATTTTGGCTGTTCCCGCTGCGCTCGAGCCCGGCGGAACAGGGAGGAAAACATGCGCGATGCCTGTCTGGTCTTTGTCGGCAGCCTGAACCGGGAGGCGCCCTATTTTCAGGGCGCACGCGGCGTCGGCCTCGGCGTCTACAGCTTCGACGAGGAGACGCTGGAAACACGCAAACTGGCCGAGACCAGTGACATCGACAATCCGACCTTCCTTTCGGTGACGCCGGACGGTTCGCGCCTCTACGCCAATTCGGAAGTGTTCGCCTGGCGCGAAGGAACAGTTTCGGCCTACGGCTTCGACCGCGCCTCGGGCACGCTCACTTACCTGAACAAGCAGCCGTCACTCGGCAGCATCACCGCGCATAACACCATCACCCGCGATGGCACGAAGCTGCTGGTCGCCAATTACGGCATGGGCGAGGGCGGTCCGGATCGCGCAGTCGCGGTCTATGGCTTCGACGGCGATGGCGCCTTGTCGGCTCCTCTGGCCAGCGTTTCGCACAAGGGCACTGGCCCGAACGCAATCCGGCAAGAGCGCTCGCATGCCCATAGCGTCACCGAAACCATCGCCGGCGGAACGGCCATCGTCGCCGATCTCGGCATCGACCGGCTGGTGTCCTACCGGATCGAGCACGATGGCAATCTGACCAAACTGGCCGAATCCGCTTTGCCGCCGGGCGCCGGTCCACGCCATCTCGCCTTGCATCCGAACGGCCGTTTTGCCTTCGTCATGAACGAGCTGGATTCGACCATCGTGTCGATGGCGCTGGACAAGGCAAGCGGCAAGCTCTCGACCATCGACGCCAGGGCGGCCGTGCCGGCCGAGGCGCGCCAGGCCAATCACTGCGCCGATATCCAGATCTCGCCCGACGGCCGCTTCCTCTACGGCTGCAACCGAGGCCATGACAGTGTGGTCATCATGGCCGTCGACCAGCAAAGTGGCGCGCTGAGCCTTGTCGGCCATGTCCCTTGCGGCGGCGCCACGCCGCGCAACCTGGCGCTGACGCCGTCGGGCGACCACCTGTTCTCGGCCAACCAGAATGCCGACCGCATATCGATCTTCGCGCGCGACGCCGAGAGCGGCCGGCTGACCGACACCGGCCGTGCCATCGAGATCGGCACGCCGATGTGCGTCAAGATCGTGCGGTGAACCGTGCGCGACATCGGCATCGAAGCTTCGGACTGAAACGGGCCGGAGCTCAGGCCGGGCGATCCGGGTTGACGGGTGGCTTCGCCGGAGCTGTTGACGGAGCATTGAACGAAAAAACCCGCCTGCGCGGCGGGTTCCTGGCGCAACTCAGCACCATAGATAAATATCTACCATAGCTGCCTTCACCCAGTCAAGAAAAAATTCCTATTTTGAGAGCTGCCGGCCATGGAGGCTGCTGACACAGCCGGACCGGCCGTCGTCAGGCCGCCTTTGTCAACGCGAGTTCGCACGCTGGAGCTCAGGCCTGTTGGATTGCCGAGAGCTTCCAGCTCGAGCCATTCTGACGCGTGAAGGTCCACAGCTCCGTCGTCTCCGTCGGATGATCCTTGTCGCCCTCGACGACCTTGCCGCTGGCCCGTTCGCGCATCACGTCGCGCGATTCATAACGCAGGGCCGCCGTGGCATAGTCGCGGTCATCCTCGCGCCAGCTTTCCGCGATGTCGGCCTGCAGGAGGGTGACGTCGGATACCTCGTTCCTGAGGCCCTTCTTCGCATTGTCGGCCAGCTCTTCAGAGAGATAGGACACCATTTCGGGAGTCGTCGTCTTGCGCAACGCGGCATGATCCTCACGCCCGAACGCTTCCTGGACATCGCTCAACAGCTGCTGGAATGCGTCGAGGTCGGTCTGGGCGAGCCGGATTTCATCGGAACCGGTGGCCGCCGCGGAGCCTCCGCCTGAACCGCCGCCAAAGCCGGGAATGGCGAAAGAACGCGCATTGTTGGCATCGCTCTGTCCGGCTGCGCGGTTTTCAAATCGCGAGGCATTGCCGGCGCCGGCGAGCGCAGGGGCGGGGCCACGCGCGGATTGCGACCGGAAGAACCTGATTGCCAGCATGATGGCGCCACCGATCAGCACGGCCTGCAGCAGGAAACCGAACATGCCCGCCAGCCCGCCGAAGCCCTGGCCCAGGAGCAGCCCGATCAGGCCGCCGATCAGCAGGCCGCGCATCATCGTTCCACCGAAGCCGCTCATGAAGCCGGGCCTCTGCGGGCCGGCCTGCGGCTGCCGGGCCGCGGTGTTCACGCCGGTATTGGGCGTCATCGAACGCTCGACCGGAGCGGTCGGCGCCGGGGCCGTCCTGGTTGGCGGCGCTGATTGGAACGTGCGCATGCCGCGGCTGCCGAAACTGCCGCCGCGACGGGCCTCGGCATGGTCTACCGCGACCATGGAGAATGCCAGGAACAGTCCGGCAAACAGGGCGGCAAATCGGCTTGTGCGGGAAATCATCTGGACGGACCTTTTATCGATGTGGTTTCGGAAATTCTCGACAGACGTCGGGCCGGCTACCGGCGTGCGGTCAATCGAACAGCTCTTCGAAGAACGATTTCTTCCGTTTCGGATAGCGGTGGCCCTGCGAGCGCGCATAGTCGTCATCGCGGTCCCGGCCATGCTGGGGCTGGGAGAACGCTGCCGGCTGTGGCGCGGGCGAGGCCTCCTTGGCCGATCTCTCGATGATCTTGTCGAGTTCGCCGCGGTCAAGCCAGACGCCACGGCACTGCGGGCAATAATCGATCTCGATACCCTGGCGTTCGCTCATCACGAGCGCGACGCGGCAGGAGGGGCAAACCAATCCAAGAAGGGAAGACGATGTCATATGGGGCTCCAAACCAAAAGAGATGAGCCCGCTTGACCGAAAGGATGGAAACGGGCCCGTTAAAGCGGTCCGACATCACGGTCGCGAGATGCGACAGTCAGAGGGGCCCGGCCCGCATGCGAGAATTAGGAACGCAGAGCGGCGCCTTCAAGAGCGACATTGTCCGCGAGGATCGAATTTGTTCCTCATCGCTGACGTCATTGCGCTTCGAGCGCTGGGTACCGCGCCTGCGCCTACGACCCCGACGTCCCTGCTTAGACCGTCACCACGATCTTGCCGAACTGCTCGTTCGATTCGAGATAGCGATGCGCCTCGACGATCTGCTCGAACGGGAAGGTCCTGTCGATGATCGGCTTCAGCGCGCCGGCCTCCAGCCCTTCGAGGATGAACGCCTTGGCGGCTTCCAGCTTCGCTGCGTCGCCGGTGATCTCGTGGACGAGATAGCCGCGCAGCGTCAATGTCTTGCCAAGCACGGCGGGCAAGGGAAACGGCGTCGGCTCGGGGCTCAACCCGCCATATTCAATGAGAATGCCGCCCCGGGACATCGCCGCCGCGAGCGGCTCGAAAATCGGGCCGCCGATCGCGTCCAACACGATGCGCACGCCTCGCGGCCCGGCGATCCGGCGTAGCCGCGCCTCCAGATCCTCCTCGGCCAGGACCACGACTTCAGCCGCGCCGGCGTCGAGCAGGGCCTGCTTCTTCGTCGAGGTCCGTGTCACCGCGATCGCCGTCGCGCCGACGCTGTTGGCGATCTGGATCGCGGCAAGCCCGACGCTGCTCGAGGCTGCCGTGATGACGACGAAGTCCTCGTTGCGTAGCCTGGCGATGTCTATCAGCGCGCCATAGGCGGTGAGGTACGGCATCCACATCGCGGCCGCGGTCCGCCAGTCGAGTGATATCGGATTTTTGACGACGAGCCCGGCAGGATAGGTAACAAGCTCTCCGTAAGCCGGCCAGCGGATCATCGATTGCGGCGGGATGACGCCGACGGCATCACCCGGAGCCAGACCCGTCACGGCTTCGCCGACCGCTTCGATGAGGCCTGCGGCCTCCAGGCCAAGCCCGGAGGGCAGGGTGGGCGTCTCGATATAGGTGCCCGCGCGCAGTAGCGCCTCGGCGCGATTGAGGCCGAGCGCCTTGACGCGGATCTGAACCTCGCCCGGGCCGGGTAGGGGAAGATCCACATTTTCGATCCGCAGGACCTCGGGGCCACCATGCCGATGAAAGCGAACGACGCGCGCCATTGGGTCTACTCCAAATTGTTTGAACCGAAAGGAGCTATGTCGCCAAGGCGAAGTTGGATAAATAGCAATGGGAGCAGAACAGTAGAAACCAGGAGTTTCGAATATGGATCGCCTTGAGAGCATGGCCGTGTTCGTCAGGGCGGTCGACCTCGGCTCGTTCGCGGCGGCCGCGGCCGCACTCGATCTGTCCGGACCGATGGTCGGCAAACACGTCCGGTTTCTGGAGGAGCGTCTCGGCATGCGCCTGCTCAACCGCACCACGCGCCGGCAGAACCTCACCGAGTTCGGACGCGCCTACTACGACCGCTGTCGGCTGGTGCTGGCCGAGGCCGAAGCTGCCGATCAACTTGCCGCCGGCCAAATCTCGGAGCCGCGGGGCAAGCTGCGCGTCACCATGCCGGCGCATTTCGGCCGCCACTGCGTAACACCCGTGCTGCTGAAACTGGTGCGGCAATATCCGATGCTGGAACTCGATCTGTCGCTCACCGACCGCTTCGCCGATCTTGCCGAGGACGGCTACGATCTTGCCATCCGAACCGGTGATCTGGAGGACAGGGCAGGCGTGATCGCGCGCCGCGTCGCGAGCCAGGACATGATTGTCTGTGCGGCGCCGTCCTATCTGAAAATTCAGGGCGAGCCACGGCGGATCGAAGATCTCGCCAATCATCATGCCATCGTATATCGCCGGCTCGGCCAAGCCGTTCAGCCTTGGCTGTTCCCGCGCGAAGGACAACCAGCACAGGAGATCATGCCCGGCGGCCGGCTGCGGCTCGACGATCTCGATGCCATCGCCGATGCTTCGGCCGAGGGCATGGGGCTCGCCTGGTTGCCATGGTGGCTGGTTCGCGAGCGCATTCAGGCAGGCGCGCTGGTCGAGCTCTTGCCGGACCAGCCGCGATATCTCTATGACTGCCACGCCCTTTGGCCGCAGACGCCCCATTTGCCGCTGAAAGTTCGGCTGGCCGTCGATGCGCTGGCGGCCGCCTTGCCGAAACGGATGGCGTGATCGCCAGCCTCACGGCCACTCTCGTTTGGGATCGCGCGGACATTCCGTGGAGAGGCGCCTCGGCTCTTTGAGGCATCGCTTTCCAGTGCCATATGAGGCAAAGCTGGCGGCATGCAGGCACATTGCAGGAGAGACGGTTGATGACCAAAGGTTCGGATCTGTTCGTGGCGGCCCTCGAGAACGAAGGGGTCGACCGGATATTCGGCATTCCGGGCGAGGAGAATCTCGACATCGTCGAATCCATCCGCCGCTCCTCGATCCAGCTCATCCTGACCCGTCACGAGCAGGCGGCCGCCTTCATGGCCGCCACGTATGGCCGGCTTACCGGCAAGCCAGGTGTGTGCATCACCACGCTCGGCCCAGGCGCGCTCAATCTGACGACCGGCTCGGCCTATGCGCTGCTCGGCGCCATGCCGATGATCATGATCACCGGCCAGAAGGGAATCCTGTCGTCCAGGCAGGCGCGGTTCCAGATCGTCGACATCGTCGCGGCGATGAAACCGCTGACCAAGCTGTCGCGCCAGATCGTCTCGCCCAAGATGATCCCCTCGCTGGTGCGCGAAGCCTTCCGCGTCGCGCAGGAAGAGCGGCCGGGTCCCGTGCATCTGGAACTGCCAGAAGACATTGCGGCGGCTGAGTGTGAGGATGTCCCGCTGGTGCCGACGCATCCGGTCGAACTGCCGCTGGCCGGTGCGGGCGCGCTCGACCGCGCCGCCCGCATGATCATCGAGGCCAAACGTCCGCTGCTGATGTTCGGCGCCGCGGCGTCGCGGCCGCGCGTCACGCCCGATGTCGCCCAGTTCGTGCTGCGCACCCAAATTCCCTATTTCACCACGCAGATGGGCAAGGGCACCGTGCCCGGCGGCACCGAACTCTACATGGGAACGGCGGCCCTTTCGGAACGCGACTACGTGCACGAGGCCATCGAACAGGCCGACCTGATCATCACCATCGGTCACGACACAGTCGAGAAGCCGCCCTTCATCATGGGCGTCAACGGGCCGAAGGTCATTCATGTCGGCTATCAAACCGCCGATGTCGAGCAGGTCTATTTCCCGCAGACCGAGATCGTCGGCGACCTCGGCCCTTCGCTGGCGCTGCTGGCGGATCGCATCGAGGGCAAGATCCCCAACGCGCAGGCTCTGTTGCCGTTGCGCGAAGGCATTCTGAGCCGCATCGCCGCGCGCGCCACGGAAGACCGCTTCACGCCGCAACGCATCGTGCATGACGTGCGCGCCGTGATGCCGGCCGACGGAATCCTTGCCCTCGACAACGGCATGTACAAGATCTGGTTCGCGCGCAACTACCGCACGCGCATGGCGAATACGCTGCTGCTCGACAATGCGCTGGCCACCATGGGCGCGGGGCTGCCGTCGGCGATGATGGCGGCACTGCTCTATCCGCAGCGCCGCGTCATGGCCATCTGCGGCGATGGCGGCTTCATGATGAACAGCCAGGAACTGGAGACCGCCGTCCGGCTCAAGCTCAATCTTGTCGTCCTGCTGCTCGAGGACCACGCCTATGGCATGATCCGCTGGAAGCAGGCGGTCGACGAGTTTCCGGATTTCGGCATGACCTTCGGCAATCCCGACTTCGTCAAATACGCCGAGGCCTATGGCGCCAAGGGAACCAGGGTCGGCGCGATCGCCGAATTCCGGCCGGCGCTGGAACAGGCTTTTGCCGGCGGCGGCGTGCATCTCGTCGTCGTGCCCATCGACTATTCCGAAAACATCAGGGTGCTCGTCGACGAATTGCGTGAGCGGCTGCCAGCGGTGCAGGCGACCTGACGGCGGCCGGCGCCAAGGCCGTCGATGCCGAGATGCCTGGCTGGTTGTGAAGGCGTTTTCATCTGGCGTCGGGGGACCAGTCCGTCTCGATCAAGGGAATCTGCGGCGCCGCATCACGCGGCAACGTTCCCTTGGTCCTGGGGTCGTCGGCGATTTCGAAGCCGGTCGCAAAGGGCTCAAATCCGCAGGCCCTGTAGAAACCGATGACACTGTGATGGTCGAAGCTGCTGGTATGAAGCCAAATGCGGCTGGGCCGGAGACGCCATGCCTGGTCGAGCGCGCCGGCCATCAGCCGCTTGCCGAAGCCACGGCCGGTCAGGGAAGGGAACAGGCCGAAATAGGTGATCTCGATCTCGTTGTCCTCGGCCATCGAGAACTCGACCATGCCGACATGGGCGCCGCTTTCATCATGGCCGTAATAGAGATGCTGGCGCGGATCGGCGAAATGCGCGGCGATCTCGGCATCCGACATTTCGGCGGCGCGATCCCAGAGCCAGGGAGCGCCGATCTCCAGGAAGATTGCACGGTAGGAAGCACTGTCGGGTTTCGTGATCCTTGTCATGGTCAACGGCCGCGCGAGACCCGGCACCGGCGCGCGCGCTTCCATCCATGTCACCGCATTGACGATCTTGCCGGCCGGGACCCGCCGATAGCCGACCGTTAGATTGGTGATTTCATCAGGCAATCTGCCTTCGGTGACCAACATCTGTCCTCGACCTTCCCCACCGGCGCGCAAGAAGCTGATGCCAACTCTGCGCTCGCTTGCCAAGAGGCTCCCGAGGTGGGTCAAGATTTTTGGCCCACCTGTCCCTTGCGTTTCACAGAGATGGCATATGAGATATGATACACCATCGAACGGAAAGCGGAATATCATGCCTGAGCGAATTGCCGACGAGGCCATTTTGAACGCGGTCGACGAAGGCTTCGCGCGGCAGGTGGAATTCCTCGCGAACCTCGTGCGCTTCCCCTCGCAACGCGGCGAAGAACACGCGGCCCAATCCTTCATGGCAGCCGCGTATGAAGCAGATGGCTATACGGTGGACATGTGGCGTGTCGATGTCGATGCGATTCGCGACCTGCCGGGCTTTTCGCCCGTGGCCGTCTCCTATGACGACGCCTTCAACGTCGTCGCCACCCACATGCCGCGAAACGCGACCGGCCGCTCGCTGATCCTCAACGGCCACATCGACGTCGTGCCGACGGGCCCGCTCGATCGCTGGCTGCGCGATCCCTATGATCCGGTCATCGAGGACGGCTGGATGCATGGTCGCGGCGCCGGCGACATGAAGGCTGGGCTCTCGGCCTGCCTCTACGCGCTGGCCGCACTGCGTTGCCTCGGCTATCAGCCGGCTGCGAAGGTCTTCCTGCAATCGGTGGTCGAGGAAGAGTGCACCGGCAATGGCGCGCTCGCTTGCCTGCAGCGCGGTTACCGCGCCGACGCAGCCTTCATCCCCGAACCGCTGGAGCCGAAGCTGATGCGGGCGCAGGTCGGCCCGATCTGGTTTAGGGTCGAGGTCGACGGCGATCCCCAGCATGCGTCGGGCGCTTTCTCGGCCGGCGCCAACGCCATCGAAAAGGCTTTCCTCATCATCCAGGCGTTGAAGCAGCTCGAAATCGTCTGGAACGCGCGCAAGGTCGACGACAGGCATTTCTGCGATCACCCGCATCCGATCCGTTTCAATCTGGGCAAGATCGAAGGCGGCGAATGGACATCGAGCGTCCCCGCGCGCTGCGTGTTCGAGATGCGTGTCGCCACCTATCCCGGCCAGAAGCTGGAGGATGCCAGAGCCGAGCTCGAGGCCTGCATCGCCGACGCGGCCCGCGCCGATCCGTTCATGGCCAACCGCCCGCCCAGGATCACCTACAATGGCTTCATGGCCGAGGGCTATGTGCTGGAGGGCGCCGACGAGATGGAAACCGTGCTGCGTCGTAGCCATACCGCCGTCTGGGGCGAGCCGCTGCAGGAACACGCCACCTCTGCCACCACCGATGCGCGCTTCTTCGGCCTCTACGCCGACACGCCGGCCATCGTCTACGGTCCGATCTGCCGCATGCCGCATGGCTATGACGAAGCGGTGGACCTTGATTCCGTACGCAAGGTCACCCAGACAATCGCACTGTTCATCGCCGACTGGTGTGGGCTGGAGCCTGTCGACCCCGAGGCAAGGCCATGACCGGCGCCGTGACCGATGCATTCGGCGAGACGCTGGCCGAGGACGCGCCCGATGTCTCGATCGCCGATGCGCTTGCCATCCTGCGCCAGCACTACGGCCTTGCCGGCACCGCTCAGCCCTTGCCCGGGGAGCGCGACCACAATTTTCACATCCGCACCGATGGCGAGGGCGAGTTTGTCCTGAAAATCTCGCATCCGGCGGAAGAGGCCGGCTTCACCGATTTCCAGAACAAGGCGCTGGACCACATCCTTGCGGTCGATCCCGCCTTGCCGGTTCCCTCGGTGCGCAAAAGCCTCGATGGAGATGCGCAGTTCGCCGTCAGCATCGGCGGTTCGCAGCCGCGCATCATCCGGCTGGTCACCTATCTGCCCGGCCAGTTGCTTTCGCGCTCGCCTGTATCGCCTGCGCAAGATCGTAATCTCGGCATCTTCCTCGCTTGGCTCGGCAGGGCACTGCGCGGCTTTTTCCACCCGGCCGCCGGCAGCGACCTTTTGTGGGATATCCGCAAGGTCGCCAAGACGCGGCCCATGCTGGCGCATATTGCCGATGCCGGGCGCCGCGCCATGGTCGAGCGCGTCATCGATGCCTTCGAGGAGCACGCCGCGCCCATCATCCCCAGCCTGCGCGCCCAGATCGTCCACAACGACATGAATTCCTACAATGTGGTGATGGACGCATCGCGGCCCGAGATCGTCAGCGGCATCCTCGATTTCGGCGACATGATCCATTCGCCGCTGATCTGCGATCTCGCCGTCGGCGCCGTCTACCGCTGGCCGGCCGACGGCCACCCGCTGGCGCCCGCCGCACGCTTCGTTGCTGGCTACCAGTCGGTGCAGCCGCTCGAGGCTGAAGAGATCGGCATCCTGTTCGACCTGATCCGTGCCCGCTTGGCGCTCATCGCCAACATTGCCACCTGGCAGGCGGAGCGCTTCCCGGCCAAGCGCGACTATGTGCTGCGCCTCATCACCGAGGTCTGGGCCTCGCTCGAGCGGCTGGACGGACTGTCACACAGCGATGCCCGCCGTTATTTCCTCGATCATTCCAATCCGGAGTAGACGCTCGTGTCCCAATCCTCGCCCGCAAATGCCTCCGCCGATGCCGGTGCATCAGCATCCGCGCTGCTCGAGCGCCGTGCCAGGCTGCTCGGCCCGACCTATCGCGCCTTCTACCGCAACCCGATCCATCTCGTGCGTGGCAGCGGCGTTTGGCTCTACGATGCCCACGGACGCAAGTTTCTCGATGCGTACAACAACGTCGCCTCGGTCGGCCATTGCCATCCACGTGTCGTCGAGGCGCTGTCGGGGCAGGCGGCCACGCTCAACACCCACACGCGTTATCTCAGCGAAATCATCCTCGACTACGCGGAAAGACTTCTCGGCACGCTTCCGCCCCATCTCGGCCATGCCATGTTCACCTGCACCGGCAGCGAGGCCAACGATCTCGCCATCCGCATCGCTCAGCATTCCAGCGGCAATACCGGCGTGATCATCACCGATTTCGCCTATCATGGCGCCACCATCGCCACGGCGCAGCTGTCGCCGGCAGCGGTCGGGGCAAAAGGCGTGCCCGCGCAGCACAGGACCGTGGCAGCGCCGGATACGTTTCGCAACCGGGGCCGGGCCGCGCGCGATTTCGCCAGGAATGTTGCCGCCGCCATCGAGGACATGCGCGCACAGAACGTGCGCCCGGCGGCGCTGCTGCTCGACTCGGCATTTTCCAGCGACGGAATTTTCTTCCCCGATGCATCGGTGATGCGCGAGGCGGCCGATCACGTCAGGAAGGCGGGCGGCATCGTCATTGCCGACGAAGTCCAGTCCGGCTTCGGCAGGCTTGGCCAGGGCATGTGGGGTTTCGCCAATTACGGCCTCGAGCCCGACATCGTCACCATGGGCAAGCCGATCGGCGACGGGCATCCGATGGCCGCGGTCATCGTGCGGCCGCAGCTCGTCGCCTCTTTCGGTTCCAACACCGGCTACTTCAACACATTCGGCGGCAACCCTGTCGCCGCCGCCGTCGGCATCGCGGTGCTCGACGTGATCGAAGGCGAGGGACTGGTCGAGAACGCGCGCACGGTTGGGGCCTACACGGGCGAGCTGCTGCGCGCCTTGCAGGGTCGCCACGCCATGGTCGCCGATGTCAGGCATAACGGTCTTTATTTCGGCGTCGAGTTGACTGCGGAGGGGGACGAGGCGCTGGCCTCCACCAGGACGTCGGCGGTCGTCGAAGCCATGCGCGAGGACGGCGTGCTGATCTCGTCGTGCGGTCCGCGCGGCAACGTGCTGAAGATCAGGCCGCCGCTGCCGTTCGCCAGGGACAATGCCGAGCAACTTGCCGAAACGCTCGATCGCACCCTGTCGCGCTGGTGAGGGGATAGGAAAGGGGGCGGCGATCGACATGCTGAAGCTCGAACATCAGACCCTGAACGACCGCGCCTATGGCGCGCTCAAGCAGGAGCTGATTTCGGGCGGCTTCAGCCCGGGCCAGACATTGGTCATCCGCAAGCTTGCCGAGACGTTCGGCATTTCGACGACGCCGATCCGCGAGGCGCTGCAACGGCTCGTCGCCGAGCGGCTTCTGGAATTGCAGAACAACCGCTCGATCATCGTGCCCTTGCTGTCTGCGCCGGCCTTCGAGGAACTGACCCGCATCCGCGTCGCGGTGGAGGGGCTGGCGGGCGAGATGGCCGCCTCGCGCATCACCGAAGACGGGCTGGTCGACATACAGGCCACGCTGGCGGGCATGCAGCGCGCGATCGAGGCGGGCGACGCCGGGGCCTATCTCGCGCTCAACGAGGCCTTCCACTTCGCCATCTACCGGCATGCCGGCGCGCCGATCCTCCTCAACATGATCCGTGATCTCTGGGGGCGGGTTGGGCCCTATCTCAAGCTCCTGATGCAGGCTGAGCGCTACAAACCCCAGTCGAACGAGGCGCATCGCAAGATCGTCGCGGCATTGGCGCAGCGCAACGGCGCCGACGTCAGGACCTCCATAGAACAGGACATCGCCACGGCGGCAGCGGTGCTGGCGGGGAACCTTCGCGCGGCCGAATGACGACGCGATCCCGTCGCGCCCCGGCGATCGGCCTATCCGGTCTTGTCCAGCCGGTCGCGAAGCATGCTCCACGGCAGCAGCGCGTTCGGCGCGAAGCGCAGCAGGCTGTGGAACGGCATCGGCGACGGTGGCCCGAAGGGCAGCGGCAGATCGCGGGCGTCGGTTCCACCAGCCCAATCCGCAAGCACCTTGCCCAGGGCCGTGGTCATGGCGATGCCGCGGCCGTTGCAGGCGCGACCCGCGATCAGCCCCGGTCCGAGATCGATGAGGTGGGGCAGGAAATCGGGTTCGACCGCAGCCATGCCCGACCAGCCATAGGCGAGCGGCGGCAGGTCCGGGAGCTCGAGATGCCGGGCCAGCCGCCGCCGGATCGTCTGCGGCAGGCGTCGGTCCGCACCGGGGCCGAAGACATGCATGCCGCCGCTGATCAGCCTGTTTTCGGCATCGAAGCGGTAGGTGAAGAGATTGCGTCTCGTGTCGCCGACGCCTTGCCCGCCGGGCAACAGGCGGCTGCGCACCTCGCGCGGCAGCGGCGCCGTCGCGATCTGGAAGATTTTCAGCGGGAAATAGGTTTTCCGAAGCCCCGGATTGAGCTGTCCGCCATAGGCGTTGGTGGCGATCAGCACCTTTCCTGTGCGCACCGAACCCATTTGCGTCTTCAGCGACCAGCCGTCCGCGATACGGTCGATCGCGGCGACGCGCGTGTGCTCGAACAGGCGCGCGCCGGCTTTTTCCGCCACGTCGGCCAGGCCGCGCGCATAGGCGACCGGATTGAGCACGCCTCCTGAACGATCCATCCAACCGCCGGCATAACCGCGGGCGCCGGTCAGCGCCTCGATTTCTTGCCGGTCCAACACGACGGCCGGTCGGCCGCGCTCCGCCCATTGCCCCGCGCGTGATTTGACCTTTTCGAGCGCGACAGGGGAATGTGCCGGCTGGATCCAACCGTTCTGCACCGCGTCGCACTTGATGTCGTGCCGCCTGATCAGGCCGAAGACCAGGTCGGCGCTGCCAGCGGCGAAGTCGATCAGCCTCTCGCCGCGCGCGGGGCCTAGATGGGCCTTTATCGCATCCGGATCCATTTTGGCGAAGTTCGGTACGATGAAGCCGGCATTCCTGCCGGTAGCGCCCCAGGCGATGGTTTCGGCCTCGAGAACGGCGACCGAAAGACCTCTGGCCGCGGCATGCAAGGCCGTCGAAAGGCCGGTGAAGCCGCCGCCGACGATGGCAAGGTCGACATCGAGCTCGCCTTCCAGCGCCGGGCGGAGGCGGGTCTCACGGCTGACCGCGTGCCAAAGCGAAAGCGCTTCCTGCCGGGCCATTGCGGTCACGAGCCGCTCTCGCTGGCGGCCACCTTCGCCCGCTTGCCGAGCCGTGCCCGCCGCGGCCGTTCCCCGAACAGTCCGTTGGGGCGGACCAGGAGGATGATGCACAGCATGACGCCGATTGCCACGATCTGCAGGGATGCGGCGCGGGCCTGTTGCTCCGGCGGGAACAGCGCGCTGGTGAGCGTGCCCGACCCGGCCCATATCCCCCAGACCAGGATGCTGCCGATGACGGCACCGGCATTGCTGCCCGAGCCGCCGACGATCAGCATCACCCAGACCTGGAAGGTCAGGATCGGCAGGTAATTGTCCGGCGCAATGAAGCCGGTGAAATGCGCCTGCAAGGCGCCCGCAAGCGCCATGATGGCGCCGCCGACCGCGAAGGCCTGGACACGGTAGAAGCGCGCGCTCTTGCCGAGCGAGATCGCCGCCCGCTCGTCCTCCCGCAGCGCCTTCAGCACCCGGCCCCACGGGCTGCGAGACAGGTGCTCCAGCGCCAGATAGGCGACCAGCGTGACCGCCGAGACGACGGCAAGGTTCGACAGGTTGAACAGCAGCGGCGTCTCGGCGAGGCTGCCGAAAGGGCGCGGGATGAAGCCGATGCCGAACGGACCGCCGGTCAGTTTCTGCGCATTAAGCGCGACCAGTTGCACGACCACGGCGACGCCGAAGGTGGTGATGGCAAGGTAGTCGGATCTGAGCCGCAACGTGGCGATGCCCGTCAGGGCCGCGGCGATGCCGCCGACGACCATGGCGCCGACCCAGCCGGCCAGGATCGGTAGCCCAAAACCGCCCAGACGCGCGGCATCGTCCGGCGTCGTCAGCAGCGCCGATGTATAGGCGCCGATGGCGACGAAGCCGGCGAGCCCGACATTGAAGAGCCCAGTCAGCCCCCATTGCAGATTGAGCCCCAGCGTGACCAACGAAAAGATCAGCGCCGTGGTCAGGAAGAAAGCGCCATAGCCGAGCAGGTCCATCAGCGTTCCCTCACACCAAAAAGGCCGATCGGCCGCACGAACAGCACCGCCATCAAGATGATGAAGGAGACCGCCGCGCGCCATTCGGCGCCGATCAGTTGCACGGCGCCCGCTTCGGCGAGCCCGATGATCAACCCGCCGAGCACGGCGCCCGGGATGCTGCCGATACCGCCGAGAATGGCGGCGGCGAACATCGGCAGCAGCATGTCGAAGCCCATGAACGGGCGGATCTGCACCAGGATGCCGATCATCACGCCGGCGACGCAGGCAAGCGCTGCGCCGAGGACCCAGGTGACACGCACCACCTTGGCGACATCGATGCCGACGACGCGGGCAAGTGCCGCATTCTGGCTCAGGGCCTGCATGGACCGGCCGGTCTGCGTGCGCGTCATCAACAGGTGTACGCCCAACACCAGAATCGCCGTCAGCAGCAAAAGCGCGATCTGGTCCGGCGTGATGCGGATGCCGAAGCCGACCGGCATGGCGATCTGGATGGCGCGGCTGAAATAGGTCGGGCGTGAGGTGAAGGTGAACTCGAGCAGGCTTCGCAGCGCCATCGAGGCGCCGAAACTTGCCATCACCACGATGATGGCCTGGCCCTGGGAGCGCAGCCGCGCGAACAGCACCTTGTCGAGCAGCAGCGCCAGCAGGGCGGTGAATGCCATGCCAATGACCAATGCGACGATGAGCGGCCAGCCGAAGGAAAGCGGGGCGATCGGCGCCACCTTGCCGACCGTGGCGCCGATGGCGCCGACGACGGCCAGCGTCGCATAGGTGCCCCAGGCCATGAAGTCGCCATGGGCGAAGTTCGAGAAGCGCAGGATCGAATAGGTCAGCGTCACGCCGATGGCGCCGAGGCCGATCATCGAGCCCGTCAGCAATCCGTCGACGATGAATTGCAGGTTCATGCCGCACTTCCCTTGCCTGAAGGCGCGGCCTTGCCGGCGCTGTCCGGGCGCTGGCCAAGATAGAGCTCGGCGATCACCGGATCGCTCCACAGTTCAGAGGCGATGCCCTCGTGCCGGTCCTTGCCTTCGACCAGCACATAGGCGCGGTCGCCGATGGCGAGCGCCGCCTTGGCGTTCTGTTCGACGAGAAGGATGGTGACGCCGGACTTGCGGATACCGGCCAGCATCTCGAACACCATCGAGACGAATTTCGGCGACAGGCCGGCCGACGGCTCGTCCAGCACCAGCACCTTGGGGTGGACGATCAGCGCCCGCGCCACGGCCAGCATCTGGCGTTGCCCGCCCGACAGATTGCCGGCGGCGATGCGGCGCTGGCGCGCCAGGTCGGGGAAGGTCGCGTACATCTCGTCGATGCGGGCGGGAACCCCGCGGCGCTCGATGATGCCGCAGGCAACCCTGAGATTGTCGTCGACCGACATCAGTGGAAACACGTTCTCCGTCTGTGGCACGAAGGCGAGCCCTAGCCGCACCATGGTGTGGGCCGGTGCGGTGGTGATATCCTTGCCGTCGAGGAGAACGGTGCCGCCGGTGACCGGGACGAGACCGGCAATTGCCTTGATCAGGCTCGACTTGCCGGCGCCGTTGGGGCCGAGAACGACGACGATTTCGCCCTTCCTCACCGTGATCGAGGCACCGCGCACGATCGGCACGCCGGGTTCGTAGCCGGCTTCGAGGTTGCGGACGTCAAGCACGGTGCCGGTCACGCCGCGCCCCCGAGATAAGCCTCTATCACGCGCGGATCGCGCGCCACCTCGTCGGCCGTGCCTTCGCACAGAAGCTCGCCGCCCGCCATCACCAGGACGCGATGGCAAAGCCGCGTCACCATGTCGATGTTGTGCTCGATCAGAAGAAAGGTGATGCCGCTTCTGTTGATGTCGCGGATGCGGTCGATGATGACTTCGAGCAGCGTGGCGTTGACGCCGGCCGCGGGCTCGTCGAGCAGGATGATCGCCGGGTCGGCCATCATCACACGGGCAAGTTCGAGCAGTTTGCGCTGGCCGCCCGAAAGCACCCGCGCCGGTTCGTGCGCCAGCCGGGTGAGCGAGACGAGTTCAAGCAGTTCGGCAGCCTTCTCGGCGGCTGCCTTCTCTTCGGCGGCGACCCGCCACGGGATCAGGAAATTGGCGAGCAGCCGCTCCCCTGCCTGACGTTGCGCGGCGAGCATGACGTTTTCGATCAGCGTGAGATTGGGCAAGGGCCGTGGAATCTGAAAGGTGCGCCCAAGACCGCGGCCAATGCGCAGGTGCGCTGCTTCGCCGGAGACGAGCGCCCCGTTGAGACGTATCTCGCCGCTTGTAGGCAGGATGCTGCCGGCGAGCAGGTCGAACATCGTCGTCTTGCCGGCGCCGTTGGGACCGATCAGGCCGAGGATCTCGCCCGGGCGGACCTCGAACGAAACATCGTTGACGGCGACAAGGCCGCCGAAACGCCGCACGACGTTCTTTGCTGCCAGAACCGGCGCCTGGGTCTCCGTCCCATGCCGTTTCGCCGTGTCGTTCATCAAGCCCTCTGGCCGAAGCGATCTTTGCCGCTTTCTGATTTTTGATTTGTGATCACACTTGCTTTGATCACGCTAATCAGCTTTAATTTTCTCCGCAAGCCGAAAACAGGCCAGGCCGTCGAAAAGGCCAAGATCGGGAACGCCATGCAAAGGGCTGCTGTCGAGCGCACCAACGAGGTCATCGCCGCGCAACTCGCGCCGGTCGGCCGCGAGACGGTGCAGGACCGCGTCTATTCCGAATTGCGCCGGGCGCTGATTGGCGGTCTCTTCGAGCCGAGCCAGGTTCTGACCATACGCGGCCTTGCCGATGCGCTGGTCACGTCTACCATGCCGGTGCGCGAGGCGCTTGGGCGGCTGATCACGGAAAAGGCGCTGGAAGCGCTTCCAAACCGCTCGGTGCGGGTGCCGCCGATCACGCTGGAACGCATCGACGACCTCCTGCGCGCCCGTGCCCTGATCGAAGGCGAGGCAATCGCGCTTGCCGCCGCGCGCATGGATCCGCGTCAGATCGCCACCATCGAAACCATTCTCGGTGAATGGGACGAGATGCGGGCGCTGAAGCACAAGAAGGATGTCGACCGCGAGGTGACGCTCAATCAGAGCTTTCATTTCGAAATCTATCGCGCCTGCGGTTCCGCCGTGCTGATCCCGATGATCGAGAGCCTCTGGCTGCAGTCGGGACCATGCATCCGAGTTGCAATCTATGCCTTTTCCGAGGCCGGCGAGGTCGACACCGCCCATTATCATCGCAGCATCGTCGCCGCGCTTGCGGCGCAGGATGCCCAGGCCGCACGCGAGGCGCTGGTGGCCGACATCAGCCGCCCTTTCGCTTTCCTGCGCGACAAGCTGAAGTTGACGGCAAAGGCGGAGTGAAATGCCCGATATGACCAGACGCACCATCAGGATTACCGAGCCGCGTTCCGAGCTGTCGGTGACGGCGCTGTTGCTGCCGGAAAAAGCGCCGGAGAACGCAATGTTCCTGTGGTCTTACCTGGCCGAGCCGCGCGTCGTCGCGGGCATTCATGCCATGTGGACCGGCCCGGAAATTTCCTGTCCGATCCCCGCGGCGCATCTGGACGGCAAGGCCTTCGCCCAGGCCTTGCCGGCGGAGAACGCGACGCTGACGCCGCAGCCCGGCGACATCGTGCTTTCCTATGTGCCGCCGCGCATGTGGGGCGGCAACCCGCATGCGATCTTCGACATCGGCCTGTTCTACGGGCAAGGCGCGCGCCTGCTGTTTCCGATCGGCTGGCTGGCGGGAAGCGTGGTTGCGCAGGTGCTGCCCGAGCAACGCGATCAGTTTGCTTCTGCCTGCGGCATCATTCGGCGCAACGGCGCCTGCGATGTCACCTTCACGCGGCTGGAGAGCTGAAATGGCTGAACGCGACGACAGCTTCGAACTTTTCGATCTCCGCGTCGAGGCTGTCGTGCCCGAAGGCAAGGCGGTTTATTGCGGCGCCAAGCCCGGCGACTATTTCGAGCTGAAGGGCGAGATGCTGTCGATGCCGGCGGGCCAGGGATTTTCGATCTATTCCATAGCGGCCGTGCTGCCGCTGCTGGCGGCGAAGCAGCGCCCCACCCATGCCAATGACTGGATGACCTCGGATGCCGAGATCGCCTGTCCCGATCCCAATTGCGCCAGCAGGCTCAGGATCGTCAGGACCGGCAAACGGCGGTTCAGTCACGCCGAGACCACGGCGGTGCCGCTGCCGAAGGAGAGTGAGCAGAGATGACCGCCAAGACTTTCGAACTCAACCCCGGCTACACCATCTCGCGCGTCATTCGCGGTGGCTGGCAGTTGGCCGGCGGCCACGGCGCGGTCGACCGTCAGCAGGCGGTATCTGACCTGATCGCCACGTTCGACGCCGGCATCTGGACCTATGACTGCGCCGATATCTACACCGGCGTCGAGGAGCTGATCGGAGCGGCGCGGCTGCGTCTGGCCAACGAACGTGGTCTCGATGCCGCCGCCAGGATGAGGGTGCACACCAAGCTGGTGCCGGACCTCGAGCGGCTCGCCGGCATCAGCCGCGACTACATCAGAGGCATCGTCGACCAGTCTCTGCGCCGGCTGAAGACCGAACGGCTCGACCTCGTGCAGTTCCACTGGTGGGACTATTCAGTGCCTCGCTATGTCGACGCGATGGGTTGGCTCGACGAGCTCCGGCTGGAAGGCAAGGTGCGCAATGTCGGCACCACCAATTTCGATACGCAGCGCCTTGGCGAGATCCTGTCGGCCGGCGTGCCAGTCGTCAGCCAGCAACTGCAATACTCGGTCCTCGACCAGCGTCCGGCGGCGAGCCTCGCCGCGCTCGCCGCGCGCAACGGCGTCAGCTTTCTCTGCTACGGTTCGGTGGCCGGCGGCTTTCTCGGCGACAGATGGCTCGGCGTCGCCGAGCCGGACATGCCGCTCGAAAACCGCTCGCTGGTCAAATACAAGCTGATCATAGACGATTTCGGCGGCTGGGAGCTCTTCCAGGCCCTGCTCAGTGTGCTGAAGCGCATCGGCGACCGCCACAGCGTCGACATCGCCACTGTCGCCAGCGCCTGGGTGCTCGAGCAGCCGCAAGTGGCGGCCGTCATCGTCGGCGCCCGCAACCAGGCGCATGCGCTGGCCAATGCGAAGATCATGGATGTCGCGCTCGGGGCCGAGGACCGGGCGGAGATCGGCGCCGTGATCGCCCAGAGCCGTGGTCCCCTCGGCGACGTCTACACGCTGGAGCGTGACCGTCACGGCCGCCACGGCTCGATCATGCACTACAACCTCAACGCGGCCCGGCCATGAGCGCCACCACCGAAAGGCTGTTTTCGCGGGCCAGCACCGAAATCGTCGAGTTGCATCGCTTCTTCGTCGACTGGTTCGTCGCATCGCGCGCCGGCAAGGCCGATTTCAGCCGCTTCGAACGCGTCATGGGCGAAGGCCTGGCCATGGTCACGCCTGACGGCACGGTCCTCGATCGCGATGTGGTGGTCGACCATGTCCGCGCAAGCCGCGCTTCCTGCGACGAAGCCTTCGCCATCTCGATCGAGGACATCCGGCCGGGCTGGCAAACCGGCGACGCGATCGTCGTGCTCTATGTCGAGGCGCAGTTGCGAGGCGGCAAGCATAGCCGCCGTCAGTCGAGTGCGCTCTTCACCACCAATCCATCGGCGCCCAACGGCGTCGAATGGCGACATCTGCATGAAACCTGGCTGCAGATGCCGGAAAGCTGAACAGGCTCCAGACGTGAAATTTGGTTCGTGTAACTCAATTCGTGTAGCTCAAGGGGAACAACAATGAGAAAGACGATACTCCAACTCACCACCGCGCTCGCTCTCGTGACGATCGCCGGCGCGGCCCATGCCGCCGACTGCAAGATCACGGTCGGCCTGGTCATGGAATTGACCGGACCGGCCGGTGAATACGGCCAGGCCGGCGCAAAATCGGTCGAGATGGCCTTCCGCGACATCAACGACGCCGGCGGCGTTCGCGGCTGCGATCTGGTGACCGACACGCGTGATAGTCAGAGCCAGGGCAATATCGCCGTCGATGCGGCGACCCAGTTGGTTCAGGTCAAGAAGGTGCCGGTGATCATCGGCGGCATCATCTCCTCGGTGTCGATCCCGATCCTGACCTCGGTCACCGCCCCGGCCAAGATCGTGCAGGTCTCGCCGGCTTCGTCCTCGCCGACGCTGACCGCACTCGGGCGCGATGGCAAGACCAACGGCATCTTCTTCCGCACCATCACCTCCGATGCGCTGCAAGGCGTGGCCGCCGCGAAATACGCCATCGACAAGGGCTTCAAGAAGCTGTCGATCATCCATGTCAACAATGATTTCGGCGTCAACATGGTGGCCGAATTCTCGCGCGCCTACAAAGCGCTCGGGGGCACCGTCGTCTCCGACACGCCCTACAACGAGAAGCAGTCGAGCTATGCCTCGGAAGTGACGGCGGCCATGGCCGGCGAGCCCGACGGGCTTTATCTCGTCAGCACGCCGGTCGACGGCGCCACCGTCGCCCGCACCTGGATTTCGCAAGGGGGCGTGCAGAAATTCCTGCTCAATGACGGCATGAACAGCCCGGACTTCATCGAGTCCGTCGGCGCCGACTATCTCAAGGAGGCCTATGGCACCTCGTCCGGCACCAGCCCGACCGCCTCCACCGACTACTTCACCAAGAACTACAAGGCGTTTTCGGGCATCGAACCGTCCAATCCCGCGGCCGACCGTTCCTATGATGCCGGCGCCATTGTCGGCCTGGCAATCGCCATCGCCGGCTCAGAGGATCCGGCCAAGATCAAGGACGCCATGTACAAGGCGGTCGATCCGGCTGGCGCGCCGATCTTTGCCGGCAAGGACGAGTTCGCCAAGGCGCTCGGATTGATCAAGGAAGGCAAGCCGATCCGCTACGAAGGTGTCATCGGCCCGGTCGCCTTCGACAAATATGGCGACATCACCGGTCCGTTCCGCCTGTGGAAGATCGTCGACGGCAAGGTAACGACCGACGGTGAAATGACCACGGACGACGTCAACGCCCTGCAGGCGAAGCTCCAATAGGCCGCCACATCAGGCAGTCCGGCACCGATCGCTCGATGCCGGACTGCTCGCAACCTGCCTTGGCCTTGCGCTCTGAAATTCATGTCGTCCACAACAAGGGCTGCGGGCTTCATTCTCCCGACCCGCGTGACAGCCAGCGCCTGCGTCTTTCGCGCTGTTCGGCGAGCTCGGCCTCGTCCCAGTAGCCGATCAGCACGCCGGGCTCGATCAACGGATCGAAGTGCCGCAGCTTGTCGTCGTTTCCCGTCAGCCATTCCTCGGCGGCGGTGATGCGGTTGTTGGGCAGCGCCAGCCAGCGGAACAGCGCCTGCCGTAGTCGTTCGATGTCGGCCGCCGCCGATGCTTCGGTGCCGAGATCGCGCAGTTCGTCCGGATCGCCGTTCAGATCGAAGAACATCGGCGCCAGGCCCTCGCCATGGACCAGTTTGAAGCGGCCGTCGGTGATCATGTAGAGCTTGCAGTCGGCGACCGGCATACCGAGCTTCAGCCGCGCGGCATCGCCGCCATAGTCGTACTCGCTCACCGCGTGGCGCCGCCAGTTCACGTCCTGGCCGGCCAGCAGCGGCGCCAGCGACCGGCCCTCGAGAACGTGCGGCTTCGCCTTGCCGCCGAAGAAGTCGAGGAAGGTGGGCGCGAGGTCGATCATCTCCACCAGCGCCTCCGACGTAGTGCCGCGCGTCGCGTCGGCCTGCCGGCGCGGATCGTAGACGATCATCGGCACCTTGGCCGCGACATCGTGGAACAGGTATTTTTCGCCCAGCCAATGGTCGCCGAGATAATCGCCGTGGTCGGAGGTGAACACGATCATCGTGTTGTCGAACAGGGCGCGCTGCTCCATGAACTCGAACAATCCGCCCAACTGATCGTCGATCTGCCTGATCAGGCCCATATAGCAGGGAACGACCCTTTCGCGGACCTCGTCGCGGGAGAAGTTCCTGGAATAGCGCTCCTGCTGGAAGGCTTCGAAGATCGGGTGAGGCGAGACGCGTTCTGCTTCGCTGCGCACGACCGGCTTTATGTCGGCCTTGCCGTACATGTCGTGATAGGGCGCCGGCACGATGTAGGGCCAGTGCGGCTTGATGTAGGAGAGATGCGCGCACCAGGCTTCGCCCTTTGCCTCGGCCTCCTCGATGAAGCGCATGGCGCGGCGCGTCATGTAGGGCGTTTCCGAATGCTCCTCGGGAATGCGCGCCGGCTTGTCGGCATGGACGAGCAGCCAGCCGTTGAAATTCTCGCCGTTCTCGCCTTCACCGGAATTGGCCCAGTGCTCCCACGGATTGGCGGCATCGAAGCCGTGCTCGCGCAGATATTGGTCGTAGGCCGGGTCGGGATCGTAGGCGGACGACGGATGCAACCCGTCGTCGCGCTCGAACGGTTCGAAGCCGCATTCGGCGACGCGCACGCCTATGATGGACGTCTTGTCGATGCCGAGGCGCTCCATGCCTTCCTCGTCGGCCCTCATATGCGTCTTGCCGATCAGCGCGCAGCGCACGCCGATCTCGCGCAGATGCTCGCCGAGCGTAGGCTCGCCGACCCTGAGCGGCACGCCGTTAAGCGTCGATCCGTGCGAGCGGACATAGCGGCCTGTATAGGCACTCATGCGCGAGGGCCCGCACACGGTCGATTGCACATAGGCGTTGGTGAAGCGCACGCCGCGGCTGGCCAGCCGGTCGATATTCGGCGTGTGCAGGGTCTGGTGTCCGGCGCAGCTCAAATAGTCGAAGCGCAGCTGGTCGCACATGATGAAAAGGACGTTGCGGCGGTCTGTCATTGGTCGTCCGTCATTGTGGTTCGCGCAAGACCGGTGTGCCAGAACGGCCGATGTCCTACAACGATGCCTCAAAATATCATTTTACCCAACCAGATGCCTCATGCACTGTGGGAGCCGGGAGGGTCGAAATCGTGCCGTTCGTCACCATTGGCGGCCTTGCGCTGCACCACCGCTATGTCGAGGCGACCGGCACCGCGCGGCCGGTGATCTTCATCAATTCGCTGGGTACCGATTTGCGCATCTGGGACGATGTCATCTCGCAATTAAGCGGTGACATGCCTCTGCTGGTCTACGACAAGCGCGGCCACGGACTTTCCGATATCGGCAGCGGCATCCGGTCGATCGATGATCATGTCGACGATCTCCTGGGCCTCATCGATCATTTCGATCTCGGCAGGGTCGTGCTGTTCGGCCTGTCGGTCGGTGGCTTGATCGCGCAGCGGCTCTATACCCGTCATCCCAGCTGCGTTGAGGCTCTGATCCTGTCCGACACGGCGCACAAGATCGGCACGGACGAGAGCTGGAATAAGCGTATCGCCACCGTCGAGCGCGACGGGATCGAGGCGATAGCCGACGGTGTGATGGAAGCATGGTTCACGCCCGGCTTCCATGCCGCGCGTGCGGCCGACCTTGCCGGTTGCCGCAATATGCTGACCAGGCAGGTGCTGCCGGGTTACATCGGGACATGCATGGCGGTCCGCGACGCCGACCTCACCGAGGCCGCGCGGCGTATCGCGGTGCCGACACTTTGCATGGTCGGCGACCAGGACGGCTCGACACCGCCCGATCTCGTCCGCTCGCTGGCAGCGCTGATCCCCGGCGCCCGCTTTGAAATCATTCCTAATGCCGGCCATATTCCCTGCATCGAACAGCCGGAGGCGGTGGTCGCGCTGATCCGCGATTTTGTCGCGTCGCCTCCTCCGGGGCAGAAACCTTTGAGCGCGGCTACCCCTTGATCGCCGAGCCGACGATGGAATCGACGAAAAAGCGCTGCAGCAGGACGAAGAGGATGAGCGGCGGCAGCACGGCAAGCGTCGCGCCGGCCATCACCAACCCGGTGTTGACGGCGCCTCTGTTGTAACTCAACAGCCGGCTGAGGCTGATGACGATCGGATAGGCGTCGGCGTTGCCTTGCAGCACGGTCAGCGGCCACAGATAGCTGTTCCAGTGATAGACGAAGGCAAACAGCGCCAATGCCGCGATCGCCGGCGCCACGCTGGGCGCCACGATCTTGAACAGGATCAGCAGTTCGGAGGCGCCGTCCATGCGCGCAGCGTCGATCAGATCGTCAGGCACGCTTGCAATGAACTGGCGCATCAGGAAGATACCGAAGGCATTGGCGAGGTTGGGCACGATGATGCCGGCGAGGCTGGCATTGAGGCCGATCGAGCCGACGAGGCGATAGAGCGGGATCAGCGTCACGATCGGCGGCAGGAACATGGTCGCGATCAGCACCGAGAACAAAAGCGAGCGGCCGGGGAAGTGGTATTTGGCGAAGGCGTAGCCGGCCATCATGCTGGTGATGAGGATACCGGCTGTGGTGATCGAGGCGATGACCAGGGAATTCCACATAGAACGGCCGACATTGACCACGCCCGAAACTTTCCCGTAGGCGTCGAGGCTCGGCGTGTGCGGGATCCACACCGGCGGCACCTGCATGCTCTCGGCCGGAGTCTTGAGACTGGACAGAACCATCCAAACCAGCGGAAAGGCCGACGCCACGGCCACGAGCAGCATGAGCGTGGCCAGCAGCGCCTTGCGGCCGGCGGGGCGTCTGCGCGGCAACCGGCTCGACGATCCCGCGCTCATTCCTGATCCTTCCGGTTGGCAAAGGCGAACAGAGCGCAGACCACGACGATCAGCGACAGCATCAGCATGACGGCCATGGCCGAACCCAGTCCGCCCTGCGCGCGCTCGATGCCGACGCGGCGTATGTGATAGGTCAAGACATTGGTCGAGCCGACCGGCCCGCCCTGCGTGATCAGCGCCACCGGCTCGAACACCTGCACGGCGTTGATGATGGCGATCACCGCGCTGAACAGGAGTGTGCGCCGCAGCAACGGCAAGGTGATGAAGCGGAACTGCTCGAACCGGTTGGCGCCGTCGAGTTTTGCCGCCTCGTAGAGGCTGCCGGAAATCTGGGTCAGCCCCGCAATCGCCAGCACCGTGAAATAGCCGACCTGCTGCCACACGTTGAGCAGGACGATCGAGATCAGCGCCGAGCGCGGGGACGACAAAAAGGGCTGCGGGCCGACGCCGATCAGGCCGAGCATCTGATTCAGCGGCCCTTCACCAGGCGAATAGAGTTTCGACCACACCAGCGCCACCGCGATCATCGGTACCATATAGGTGGAAAACAGCACGGTCCGCAGCGCCGTGCCGCCGCCAACATCGTGCTGGTGGACCATCAGCCCGAAGGCGACCGAGAGCGGCAGGATGAGGATGACGGAAAGCGCGGTGTAGATGGAGGTGTTGATCAACGCGCCCTTGAAGTCGCGTCCGACCGATGAGGCGCCGAAAATCTCGCGAAAATTGTCGAAGCCGATGAAGGCCGCATTGGAAAAAGGCGTCTGCGTCGACCAGTCCTGGAAGGATAGCCAGACGGTGAGCAGCATCGGCAACAGGATGAAGATGCCGATCAACGTCACGGCGGGCGCCAGCATGATGCCCGCCGAGGCACGGTACCTGTTGATCATGGTTCGGTCTACTTGGCGGCGCGCTCCAGGATCGAGGCGGCGTCCGCTTGCGCCGTCGCCTGCGCATCCTTGGCCGAGACCTGGCCATACTGCAACGCCTCCAGCGTCTGCTGTAGGGATTCCGAGAACTCCTGTCCGCCCGGCACGACCGGGAAGGGCTTGGCGTCGGCCAGCACGCTGACATAGCCCGACAGGAATTCCGAGCCGAGCTTGTCCTTGTGGGCCTCGATATCGGAGCTGCGCGAGGGCAGGATGCCCATCGACATCAATATGTCGGACATCGCCGAGGCGCCGTTCTTGCCGGATTTCGGATTGTTGAGCCAGGCCAGGAATTCCCATGCGGCCTTCTGCTCGGCCTCGCCGGCATTGCCGTTGACCACCGTCATCCAGGAATAGGAGATCGAATGCGGCTTGTCGCCGCTCGGGCCGACGGGGATTGGTGCGGTGGCGATATCCGCGAATCTGTCGCCCATGCCTGCCTTCAGCGCGCTTTCCCACCAATTGGCCATGATGATCATGCCGGTGTTGCCGGAGACGAAATTGTCGAGGAAGGGGCCGGTGGTGTTGGCGTCTGCCGTCGCCATGGCCGGCACGCTGGCGCCCGATTTGATGAGCTCCTCATAGAGCTGGAAGGTCTGCGCGGCCTGCGGAGTGTCCAGCGCCGGCTTGCCGTCCTTGACCAGGTCGCCGCCATTGGAGACCAGCAGCGAGGCGAAGGGGTGGACGACGCCCGCCGCCCAGGAATTGATCATGCCGAAACCCTGCTGGCCGGCATCCTTGTTGGTCAGCTTCTTCGCCGCCTCCTTGAACTCGTCCCAGGTTTTCGGCGCGGCGGCAATGCCGGCCTGCTTGAACAGTGCCTTGTTGTAGTTCAGCGCGTAGACGTCGATCTCGTTGGGAATGCCGTAGAGCTTGCCGCCGACCGACGCGGCGCTCACCACGCCAGCGGGCCATGCTCCCTTGACCTCTTCGGCGACGGGGTCGGGGGCGGGCGCGACGAGCTTGTCGCGGGCGAGCTCAGGCAACCAGAGATCGTAGATGCCGCCGATCGTGGGACCGTCCGCGCCGCCGCCCTGGGAGCGCAGCGTGGTCAGGAGATCGCCGAAGGGAACGGCGCGCACGGTGACGCTGACATCTGGATTTGTCTTCGCATAGTCCTTGGCCGCCGCTTCCAGCAATGCGACCGTCTCCGGCGACCAATGGGTGAGATAGGAGATGTTGACCGACTGCGCCCAGCCGCTGGCGGGCAGGATGGCCAGGCTCGCGGCCAGAGCCAGTTTCGAAGTCCAGGCAAGAGACATTCTCATCCTCCCTCAGGCTAGCGATCACGATGACGTTATGACAACATGAAGCATTGGCGCAAGGGCCCGATTGCGAAAAAGCTGCGCATGGCGCTGTCCCTGATTTCTCTGCTGTCCGTTCACATACGAAATTTACGGTGGAAATACAGTTAGCTGTGAAGGAATCATGGTTGATTGGCTTAGCCCAGCCGTTCCCGGAGGGAGTGTCAGACCTCTTGCGGATGCTGCTATGTCGTTATAATGACTTTCCTGAGGAATGACTCTCCGCGGCGTCGATAGGGCCGTGGGACGCCAAGGACAGATAAAAATGGGAGACTGGCAATGAGCATGCTTTCAATTCACCGACGCGCAGCCCTTGGCCTGATCGGCGGCCTTGCCGCCTGCGCTGGCCTGTTCACCAGCCTGCCGGCGCGGGCCGACAGCACGGTGACGCTGTGGAGCTGGCGCACCGAGGACGAAGCCGCGATGCGCCGCATCTTCGATGCCTTCGAGGCCAAGAACCCAGGCATCAAGGTCAACATCCAGTTCACGCCGGATGCCGACTACCAGAACCGCCTGAGCACGGCGTTGCGTGGCGGGCGCGGGCCCGACATCGCCCAGCTCAAGGCCTATGGCGAATTGCAGCCTTTCGTCGAGGCGGGCTATCTCGACGCGCTCGACGAGAGCGTGCCGGAACTGAAGAGCATGCCGGACGCAGCCCTTGGCGGCGCGCGTGGGCGCTCCGACGGCAAGCTCTACGGCGTGCCCTATTCGGTGCCGATGATGGGCGTCTTCTACAACAAGGATATCTTTGCCGCGCAGGGCATCGAGGTCCCCAAGACCTACAAGGATTTCGTCGCCGCCTGCGACAAGCTGAAGGCGGCCGGCATCACGCCGATCGCCACCGGCGGCGCCAACGGCTCGGCGTGGGAGCTGGAGATCGGCGTCGGCGTCATCGGCCCGACCGTCTACGGCCCCGGCTTTTACGACGAGATGATGACCGGCAAGGCGACCTTCGAGGATCCGCGCTATGTCGCGGCGCTGAAGCGCTTCGCCGAGCTGAAGCCTTATTTCCCCGACGGCTTCGCCGGGATCGACTACACCACCGCCACCCAGCAGTTCATTGGTGGCAAGGCCGCGATGTTTCTTGGCGGTTCGTTCGAGAATGGCAGCTTCAAATCGCAGAACCCGAAGCTGAAATTCTCGATCTTCCCGTTCCCCGCCGACGATGCGGGGGCAAAGCTCTACACCTCGGCCTTCTCGGACGGCTCCTACGGCCTCGTCTCCGAAAGCGCGAACAAGGAAGCCGCGATCAAGGTGCTGGACTTCATGGCCTCGGCCGAATTCGCGCAAATGTTCGCCGACGAACTCGGCTGGCCGCCGGCCCGCACCGATGTCACGGTGAAGGACCCGGTATTGGCCGAGATGATGGAGATGTCGAAGAACTCGACGCCCTACCTGACGCTGGTCGGCTTCCGCTGGCAGTCGCCGACCGCCTCTTCCGTCCTGCAAGCGGAGATCATCGACATGGTCGAAGGCAACATCGCACCGGAGAAGCTGGCGGCCGACATGCAGGCCGCCGTCGCCACCTGGTTCAAGCCGAAGCAGTAAGGAGCCGGCCGGCTGCAATGCCGCCGGCCTCTCACCGGGCAAAAACCGCGCATGACCAACCTTCGCCGCAAAAGCAGCCTGAAGCGCACGCAGCAGCGCATGGCCGTGCTTTTCATCCTGCCGGCGCTGGCCGTCTACGCCCTGTTCGTCCTCTATCCCTTGGCGATGTCGCTGTGGGGCAGCTTCTTCATCTGGAAGGGGCTGCGCATCACCGAGTTCGCCGGCCTGTCGAATTTTTCGCGCCTGTTCGTTTTCCCCAGTAGCGCCAGGCTCTACGGCGCGCTCTGGCACAACACCGCCTGGTTCTTCGGCATCATGGTCTTCCAGAACGGCATCGGACTGCTGTTCGCCTGGCTGCTGTTCCTGCGTGATCGGGGTGCTGCCTTCTTCCAGTCGGTTTTTTTCTTCCCCGCGGTGCTGAGCCCGGTCATCGTCGGTGCGCTGTGGCGCCTGCTGTTGGCGCCGGGCGGCGTGGTCGAATGGGCGCTGAACGGGCTTGGCCTGCATCAGGGCAGCCTAACCGTGCTTGGCAACAGCCACACCGCGCTGGCCATGCTGGTCGCCGTCGACGCCTGGAACTGGATGGGCCTGCCGGTGCTGATCTACACGGCGGGCCTGCGGCAGATTTCGGGCCAGATCTTCGAGGCGGCGAAACTCGACGGCGCCGGCAATGCGCGCATGCTGTTCTCCGTCGCGCTGCCCTTGCTGATGCCGGCGCTGGGCACGCTGACGACTTTGTCCTTCATCAACACCTTCAACCAGTTCGACATCGTCTATGTGATGCAAGGCGTGCAGGGCAATCCGAGCTATTCGACCGACACGCTGGTGACCTATTTCTACAGGCTGGCCTTCGGCGCGGAGGGCGCCGTCGGCATCACCGACATCGGCCTAGCGCTGGCGTTGGGCACCATGCTGTTCCTCATCCTCAGCGTCGGCACGCTGTTGATGCTGCGTTTCTTCGACCGCCGCACGGTGCAGCTATGAGCGCGCTGACCATGGCAGGCAATCCCGTGATCTCGCGCCGGCTTTCGCGGCTGCCCGGCTGGACGGTGCTTGCCCTGTGGACGGCGGCCGTGCTGCTGCCGCTCTACATCCTCGTCGTCTCCTGCTTCAAGTCGACGGCCGAAATCTACGACAACCGGCTCGGCCTGCCGGCAAGCTGGGCCTTCGACAATTTCGTCAACGCCTGGACGCGCGCCGACCTCGGCCACAATTTCATCAACAGCCTGATCGTCACCGCCGGGACGGTCATCCTCACCATCGTCGTCTCGGCCATGGCCGCCTATCCGCTCAGCCGCTATCGGCTGGGCTGGAACGCCATCATGCTCGGCCTGTTCCTGTCCGGCATCATGCTGCCGATAAGGCTCGCCTCGGTCGAGCTGTTCACGCTGATGCGCAATCTCGGCCTGCTGGATTCCCTGACCGGACTGATCCTCGTCTATTCGGCGATCCGCATTCCCTTCGCCGTCTTCATCTTCGCCAATTTCATGCGCGTCCTGCCCTCCGAACTCGACGAGGCGGCACGCATGGACGGCGCCGGCGAGGTCCGCATCCTGTTCCAGATCATCCTGCCGATGGTGAAGCCGGCGGTGTCGATCGTCGCCATCTTCACGGCGATCGCCGTGTGGAACGACTTCTTCTTCCCGCTGATCTTCATCTTCGACGACCGCTACAAGACCGTGCCGCTGGCCATCAGCGTCTTCGTCGGCCAGTACCGCACCGATTGGGGCCTGGTGTTCGCCTCGCTGGCGATCTCCATGGCGCCGATCCTGATCATGTATTGTCTGCTCGCCCGCCAGATTCGAGAGGGCGTAGGCGCCGGGGGAGGCATGAAATGATCGAGGACAGGATCTATGCCGCCAAATCCATCCTGGTCGTCGGCGCGCATGCCTTCGATGCCGAGGTGATCGCCGGACCGCTGGCGGCGGCCGCCGTAATGAGGGGCGCCACGGTGACGTTCCTGCACCTGAGCATGGGCGAGCAGGGCCATCCGTGCCTGATCCCCGAGCACTATTGCGCTCAGAAGGAAGAGGAAGCGGGCAGGGCCGCCGCTCGCCTCGGCGTCGCCATGCGCAATCTTGGCCTGCATGACGCCTTCCTGCCTTCCGATGACGAGACGGCGCTGAAACTGTGCGATGTCATTCGCGAGCTGAAGCCGGAAGTGGTCATAACCCATTGGCACGGCAGCTGGCACAAGGACCATCGCGCCGCAGCCAAGCTGACGCAGACCGGCATCTTCTTCGCCGCCCTTCCGACTGTTGCGCGCGACCATGCCGCCTTTACGCCGGGCTTGCTGCTGTTCGGCGAGAACTGGGAGGACGATGACGGTTTCCGCCCCGAGCACCTGGTCGACGTCAGCGACGGCTTCGAGGCGTGGAGCGAGGCGGTGCATGAATACGAGCTGGCGCGGGGCCTGAGCAGCTTCCCCTATGTCGATTACTACAGCGCGCTCTACCGTCTGCGCGGCTGCCTGCGCGGCACGCGCCATGCGCAGGCCTTCGCGGCGGCCTCGCATTCCTGGAACGCCGGCAGCGGTCTGTTCGCGCCACCGGCTGCCGGAGGGCGCCGATGACGCGGGTTCTGGCCATCGATCTCGGCGGCACAAATCTGCGTGCCGCCGTCCAGTCCGGCAATGTCAGCGCGCTGGAGAGGCCGAGCCGCGAACCGGCGCCGGCAAGCCTTGATGCCTTCGTCGCCCGTATCGCGGCGCTTTGCGCCGAGGCTGGCGCGGTCAAGGCGTTGGGCCTGGCGGTGCCAGGTCTCGTCGAGGGGTCGGTCTGCCGCTGGATCCCGAATCTCCCTTGGCTCGACGGTGTCGACATCGCGGCGCTGTTCCCGCAATTGCGCGTCGCCGTTGGCAATGACGCGCAGATCGCCCTGCTGGCGGAAGCCGTTGAAGGCAGCGCGAAGGGCATGTCGGATGCGATCCTGCTGGCAATCGGCACGGGCATAGGCTCGGCGGTGCTCGCCAACCACCGCATCGTCGCCGGCACGCATGGCGGCGCCTGCTCGTTCGGCTGGGCCTGCGCCGACATCAAGGACCATGGCGAGGAGCGCAGCGGCTGGCTGGAGCGCGTTGCATCGGGCCGCGCGCTTGACGCGCTTGCCGGCCAGGTCGGCCTTGCCAGCGGCCGCCAGCTGATCGCGGCTGCCCAGGCGGGCGAACTCGCGGCACAGACCTTGCTCGAGCTGCCGGCGCGCCGGCTGGGCACCGCGCTTGCCGGCGCCGTCGCGCTGCTCGACCCCCAGGTGGTCCTGGTTTCCGGCGGCCTTGCCGATGCGCTTGACGTCATCGGACCGCCGCTGCTTGCCGCGCTGCGGCGCCAATTGCCGCCGCATCTGCGCGGCATTTCTCTCAAGGCTGGCGCGTTCGGCCCCGGCGCCGGCCTGGTCGGTGCGGCAGTGGCCGGACAGGCCGGAAGCGGGTGGAGACAGATCCGATGAGTGAAGCCAGTTTTCAGCAGCCGGATCGCAGAAGGCCCGAGCCGCTCTGGTATCAGGTCGAGGAGGCCATCCGCGCCATCGTCAAAAGCGGCGAATGGGCGACGGGCGACCAGATCCCGGCCGAAGACCGGCTGGGCGCGCTGTTCGGGGTCAGCCGCATCACGCTGCGCCACGCTTTGCGCAATCTGGAGGAAAGCGGATTGCTGCGCCGCGAACACGGACGCGGCACCTTCGTGCGCTCCACCACGCTCGTCGCCGGCACCCGCGAACTGACGAGCTTCACTCAGGAGATGGGCAATATCGGCGTCGTTGCCGGCTCGCGCCTGCTCGATTGCAGCCTCACCACCGCCAATGCGGCAGCGGCCGGCGCGCTGGAGATTGAGGAGGGTGACCCGGTGGTGCGCATCCGGCGGCTGCGGCTCGGCAACAACGAGCCGATCGGCATCCAGACGGCGCAGCTCTCAGCCGCACGTGTGCCGGGCTTCCTCGACGCCGGCCTGCTGCAGGGATCGCTGTACGAGGCGCTGGAGCGCCACTACGGCATCGTGCCGGTGGCGGCGCGCGAGAATTATCGCGTCGGCGCGGTTGGCGCGGCGGATGCCGAGCTGCTCGATCTGCCGGTCGGCAGTCCGGCTTTCGTGGTCGAGCGTATCGCCACCGACGAGCGCGGTCCGTTCGAGTTCACTGTCTCCATCATGCGCGGCGACCGCTACGAGATACGCTCGACGCTGCGCGCCGGGCGCGTCCCGTCAAATCCGCGAAGCTGATCCATCATCACCCAAGCAGACACTTAACAGGAGTACCCACGTGTCCGACCTCTACATTCACCGTCTCGCCGCCCTCATCGACCAGGCAGCGAAAACCAATGAAGCGGCCTTTGGCCAGGCAGCCAGCCGCTTTGCCGACTCGCTTGAAGGCGGCGGTCTGATCCATCTCTACGGTTCAGGCCATTCGGTGCTGCCGGTGCAGGAAGTGTTTCCGCGTTACGGCAGCTATGTCGGTTTCAACCCGCTGACGGACCCGCGCGTGATGTGGCACAATGTGCTCGGCGCCGGCGGCGTGCGTGAGCTGCTGTGGCTGGAGCGCACCGAGAAATACGCCGAAAAATTCCTGGATCATCAGCCGCTCAACAAGGGTGACTCCATCATCATCTTCGGCCACAGCGGCCGCAACTCTTCCGGCATCGATACGGCGCTCTATGCCAGGAAGCGCGGCATCTTCGTCGTTGCGGTCACCAGCAAGAACAATCTCGACAAGCCCGCGACGCACTCCTCCGGCAAGCGACTGGCCGACGCGGCCGATCTCGTCATCGACACCTGCTCGCCGATAGAGGATGCGATCGTGCCGGTCGAGGGCTGGAGCCGTCCGGTCTCCGGCTCTTCGACGGTGCTCGCCATGATCCTGGCGCATGAGCTGATCGCGCGTACCGCCGAGCAGCTCGCCAAGCGCGGCATCGAACTGCCGGTCTTCGCCTCGCCGACGATCGCGGGCGTGACCCTGCACGACACCGATGTCATCTACGGCGTCTACCGCGAACGCATGCTGGAAGCACAGAAAAAGCACCTGCCGGCCTTCCAGGCGACGATGCGGGGCGAATGATGTTCGGGGCGGGAGGCGTCGCGGACGCCTCCCGCCATGGATGCGCCCAATACGAACTTATCATCGTCGATGCAAGACCGGGCCTATCCCATTGGCTTCCTTCCGAAGCTTCAGTGTCGCTTTGAAAGCGTCAATAAATAATTTGACGCGCGTAATGATTCCGCGATCTATTGGGAACCGTTAAAACTTGACTGGACAAGTTCGGTCGAGCATTGCTGCTTCCAGGCAACGGCCGCGTGACTCGTGTCGGCCGGGGCGGCGGGCGAGGGCAAGGGACCCTGAATATCGATGGCGGAAAAGACGCACCGCACGATGGATGACTTCGCCCGGGCGTGCGGCGTGTCACGGCCGACCCTGTCGAAATATTTCGATGATCCGGCGAGCGTCAAGCCGGCGACGCGCACCCGCATCGAGGCCGCGCTTCGCTCCTCGGATTATCAGCCGAACCTCTTCGCCCGTAATCTCAACCGCAAGCGCACCCGCAATGTCGGCATCGTCGTGCCGGCGATTACCGATCCGTTCTATGCCGAGATGGTCAGCCGCATTGAGCTGCGCTGCCGCGACGAAGGTTTTTGGCCGATCGTCATCTCCTCGCACGGTTCGCCCAGGCTTGAGTCGGAATCGGTCAAGACGCTCACCTCGCTGAAGGTGGCCGGCGCCATCGTGGCCCCGCTGGGATCGGTTTCCGAGCCGGGCGTCTTCGAACGGATGGGCAAAGACATCCCGATCGTCTATTTCGACACCTATATCGAGGGTGACACGCCCTTCGTCGGCAACGACAACCACCAGAGCACGTCGATCATGGTCGATTATCTCTGCCGGTCCGGCGAGCCGCCGGTGTATGTCGACATCCCGCACGTCAACCACAATTCGGGCGAGCGACTGCAAAGCTACATCGAGACGATGCGGGCCGCCGGCCTTGAGCCTGTCGTCATCAACGCGGCGCGTGACTACACCTGGGACTTCGAGCGGATCGGCCATGAATGGATGGAAAGGACGCTCGACAAGGGAGGCCTGCCTGGCCGCACCATTCTGTGCGCCAATGACCGTCTCGCCTTCGGCATCATGTCGGCCGCTTTCACGCGCGGGCTGAAGATCGGCCTCAAGCCCGATTGCGATTTCCGTGTCGCCGCCCATGACGACCACCCGTTGAGCCGCTACACCTGTCCGCCGCTCACCACCATGGCGCAGGACTTCGCCGCAATGGCCGGCCGCAGCGTCGAGATCTTGCTGGCTTTGCTCGACGAGGCCCGCCCGCCCGCGCATGACCTCGTGCGAAACGTCAAGCTCGGCGCGACCCTGGTGATGCGTCAGTCGGCCTGAGCGCGCGTCTGCAATTGGAGCCAGGCCGCGGCCTCGCTCATCGCTTGCCGCGCGGCGAGAATGTAGCGGCCCATCGAGACGAAGCCGTGGATCTGGCCCGGCCAGTGCCGCAGGACCAGCGGCACCCCTTCAGCAAGCAGGCGTTCGCCATAGGCGGTCCCTTCGTCGGCCAGGATATCGTGACCGGCGGTCACGACAAACGCCGGCGCCGCGCCTGCAAGGCTCGGTGCCAGCAGCGGCGAAACGCGCCAGTCCTTGATGTCGTCCGGGGTGCGCACATAGTGGTCGCGGAACCAGGCCATGGTGGCGGCGGTCAGTCCAAACCCGTTGCCGAAACGGCGGTAGCTGTCCGCCGTCTGGCGGGCATCGGTGTTGGGATAGATCAGGATCTGGGCGGCAAGCGGCGGTGCTTGCCCGTCGCGGGCGAGCAGTGCCAGCACGGCGGCAAGGTTTCCACCGGCGCTGTCGCCGGCAACGGCGATACGGGCCGGATCGATGCCGAGCTCCCCGGCGTCTTGCGCCATGAAGCGAAGCGCCGCCGCGCAGTCCTCGAGTCCGGCGGGGAACTTGTGCTCTGGTGCCAGTCGATAATCGGGGCAGACGACGACGGCATTGGCCAGATTGGCCAGCCAGCGGCAGATCTCGTCATGCGAATCGAGATTGCCGATGACCCAGCCGCCGCCATGCAGATAGAGCACGGCGCGCGCGCCGGTTCGCGGTGCGCCGATGCCGCGATGGATGCGGATCGGGACCGGGCCGTTCGGTCCGTCGAGCTGCCGCTGCGACGTCGCCGCGACCGGCTCATGTTCGCCCTGCTGCGCCGGGAACGAAGCATTGTAGGCGGCCCGCGCCGCCGCCACGCTGCCGTTCTCGAACGGCTCACCACCGGCCGCGCGGCCGATTTCCAAGGCACGCAGAGCATCAGGATCGAGCGTCATCGCAATCTCCGTCATGATTGCATCTAGGCGAGCAGGCCGCGCGCCTCGTCCTCCGAGAGTAGGGCCGGCTGGACGACATCGCCAGCGATGTCGACCGGGCTTTTCATTTCGCCGGAGCGCAGGATCGCCTCCATGATCTCCAGCACATGCAGCGCCAGATTGCCGGACGCGCGGGGCGTGGCACCTGTCGCGAGCGAACGCACAAGGTCGGCGACGCCGAGCATGCGATAGTTGGCGCGGTCGGGCGCGGCATAGGGCCAGTTGCGGGCGCCGTAGAGTTCGCCCTCGCTGGGGAAATCCTTCCACTCGGCGCCGCGCTCGGACAAGGACACGGTGCCGCCGAACGTGTCGGGGTCGGGCAGGCGTAGCGAGCCCTCCGTGCCGTGCAGTTCGATCGGATGGTTGGAGTGCTTGAAGACGTCCCATGAGGCGCCGAAGGTGACTGTCGCGCCTGACCGGAATTCGAGCAGCGACAGCACGTTGGTCGGCGTGCCGACCTTGAAGGTCGTGTTCTTGAACGGTCCCTCGGCTGATATCAGCCGCTCCTGCTGGCCCCGCGTCGCCATTGCCATGACGCGTTGGACGGGACCGAGCAAATTGACCAGCATGGTCAGATAGTAGGGGCCCATGTCGAACACCGGGCCGCCGCCCGGCTGGTAGTAGAATTGTGGGTTGGGGTGCCAGTGCTCCATGCCGCGGCCCATCATGAAGGCTGTGCCGGTCACGGCGCGGCCGATGGCGCCTTCATCCATCAGGCGGCGCGCCCGCCGGCCGGCGGCGCCGAGGAAAGTATCGGGGGCCGAGCCGAGCAGCAGCCCTCGCTTGGCCGCCTCCGACACCAGGCGGCGCCCGTCGCTGGCCGAGGTCGCCAGCGGCTTTTCGGTGAACACATGCTTGCCCGCCGAAAGCGCCGAAAGCGAAACGTCGAAATGCGCAGCCGGGATGGTCAGGTTGAGGACGAGATCGATCTCGGGATCGGCCAGCATCGCATCGACGCCGAGCGCACGGATGCCATATTCCTTGGCGCGCAAGGTAGCCATGTCGGCCGAGATGTCGGCGCAGGCGCGCAGCTCGATGCCGCCGAAAAGCGCGGCATTGCGCAGGTAGGTCATCGAGATGTTGCCGCATCCGACGACGCCGATCCCAAGCTTCGTCTTCGATTGTCCGTGCATTTTCTTGTCGTTCCTCCGATGCGGCCACGCTCTGCCCGATCAGTTGCCCGCCAATGGATCATCCCTCGCAGCCGCTATACAACATATTGAATATTGACGCGCGTAAAATTTTTATAGACCATGCGAAACCCAGGGGCGCCAAGGAAACCCAGGGCGGCGTCAAGGAATGAACGACATGACGAAGACGAAGCTCAAGGTCGGCTGCCAGACCTTCACCTGGGAGATGCTCGGCAAGGCCTGGACCGGCGGCCCCGACGATCTCCTGAAGGCGATCGCCGACGGCGGCTATGCCGGCATCGAGATCACCGACACCATGATCGGCCGCTATGCAGGCAAACCGACGGAGTTCGCCGCGGCGCTTGGAGCATCCGGCCTGACGCTGGTCTCCTTCGCCTTCGGTTCGAAAAGCGGCTTCACGCTGAAGGACGAGATCGGCGCCGATCTCGAAACCGCGAGGCGCTGGATCGATTTCGCTGCCGCGTTCCCAGGTGCGCTTGTCTCGATGGGCTCGGCGACCGTCGTCTCCAACGGCTCGCGCGACGACAAATTCGCTATCGCCGCGGAGGTCTACAACAGGGCCGGCGAGCTCGGGCGCAAGGCCGGCGTCCAGGTCGCAGTGCATCCGAGTTCGCACCACAACACGCTGCTGTTCGACCGCGCCGACTACGACGCGATCTTTGCCTTGCTCGAACCCGACCTGGTCGGCTGGGTGCCCGATACCGGCCACATATTGCGCGGCCACAAGGACATGGCCGATACGCTTACCACCTACCGCGACCGCATCCGCTACATCCATCTGAAGGACGTCGACGCCAAGGGCGATTGGGCGATGCTGGGTAAAGGCGTCTGCGACACGCCTGAAGTGATCGAGATCGTCGGTGCTGCGCCGCGCTTCAACGGCTGGCTGGTGCTTGAAGAAGAATCCGACACGGCCGCGGCCGATCCTGCCGGCGCGGTCAAGACCAACCGCCAGACGATGCGCGGCTACGGGGCCTGAGACGATGATCAGGAAACAGGACAGACGCCTCAGGGTCGGCGTGCTCGGCTGCGGCCCCATCGCGCAGTTCGCGCATCTGGAATCCTGTGCAAAGGCCGGCAATGCCGACCTCTACGCCATCTGCGACGCCGCGCCCGACCTGCTCGCCCGCATGGGCGCCACCTACGAGCCGCGGAAGATGTATGCCGACTATGACGAGATGCTCGCCGATCCGGAGCTGGAAGCGGTCATCGTCGCCACCTCGGACGCCTATCACGTGCCGATGTCGGTCAAGGCGCTCGACGCCGGCAAGCATGTGCTGTGCGAAAAGCCGATCGGAACTTCGGTCGAGGAAGGCGAGGCGCTGGCGGCGGCGGTGAAACGCTCCGGCAGGATCCTGCAGGTCGGCCACATGAAACGCTTCGATCCGGCGCTGGAGGCGGCGCGCGACTTCGTCCGCGACGAAATGGGCGAGGTGCTGGCGCTGAAGGCCTGGTATTGCGATTCCACCCACCGCTACACCAATACGGATGCGGTGCAGCCGCTGCCTGTCACCAGCAAGCTGGCGAAGAAACCGTCCGGCAATCCGAAGGCGGATCTCCGGCAGTATTTCATGCTGGCGCACGGCTCGCATCTGGTCGATACGGCCCGCTTCCTCTGCGGCGAGATCACGGCCGTACGCGCCCGTCTCAACGAACGCTTCGGCGCCTATTGCTGGTTTGTCGAGACCGAGTTCGCCAGCGGTGCGCTCGGCCATCTCGATCTCACCGTCGCCGTACGCATGGACTGGCACGAGGGTTTCCAGCTCTATGGCGAGAACGGCTCCGTCATCGCCAAGACGTTCAATCCCTGGTACTTCCGCGCCAGCGAGGTCAACATCTTCCATGAGAAGGACGCGACCTCGCGAAAACCGCTCGGCGCCGACGGCCATTTCTTCCGCCGCCAGCTGGAAGGTCTCGCCGACACGGTGCTGAACGGCGCGCCGATGCGCGGTGCCAATGTCGAGGACGGCATTGCCTCGATCCGCGCCATGGTCGCCATTGCCCGCTCCGTCGAGACCGGCGAACGGATCGAGCTCGCTTCGGTCTCGGGTGCGGTCTGATGCGTCTCGGCGTCTTCGCCAAGACCTTTGCGGGCACCGAGCCGGCTGTTGTGCTGGAAGCAGTGCGGCAGGCGGGCTATGAGACGACGCAATTCAATCTCGCTTGCGCCGGCCTGCCGTCGATGCCCGATGCGGTGCCTGACGCAGCCATTCCGGCCATTCGCGCCGCCGCCCGATCAACAAGCGTATCGCTCGCCGCCCTGTCAGGCACCTACAACATGGCGCATCCAGACAAGGCGGTGCGCGACGATGGTCTTTGCCGCCTTGCCGTCGTCATCGATACAGCCGCCGCCCTCGACATTCCGCTGGTCACGCTCTGCACCGGCTCGCGCAATGCAGCCGACCAATGGGCCTATCATCCCGACAACGCCACACCGGCCGCCTGGTCCGACATGGCCACTGAGATGGAAAAGGCGCTGGCGCTGGCCGAAGGGGCAGGCGTCGATCTCGGCATCGAGCCCGAACAGGCCAACATCGTCACCTCGGCGAAGGATGCCACCCGCTTGATCGCCGACATGGGCTCGAAGCATCTGAAGGTCGTGCTCGATCCGGCGAACCTGTTCGAGCATGCGACGCCGGGCGAGGCGCGCGCCATCGTCGCGGCGGCGATCGACGAGGCCGCTGCCCATATAGCCATGGCGCATGCCAAGGACAGGCATGGCGACGGCCGCTTCGCCACAACAGGGGAGGGCATTGTCGATTTTCCGGATTTCGTCGCGCGGCTGAACGCTGTGAAATTCGATGGCCCGCTTGTCACGCACGGATTGTCGGCCGACGAAGCTCCCGCCGTCGCCGCGTTTCTGCGCGGGCTGCTCCGATGAGCGTCGCACCGACAATGATGCTTCGCGACGATGCTGCGCTTCGTATCTTCGACACGGAGCAAGGTAGGCTTTCCGTCGTCTTCCAGCACGGTCTCGGCGGTGACGCCGCCCAGGTGGCGCAGAATTTTCCCGACGGCCCGTCGCGACGCCGGCTCACCGTCGAATGCCGGGCCCAAGGCGGCTCCGGTGCCGGCCACAAGCGCCCCCTTTCGATCGCCATGTTCGCCGACGACGTGCTGGCCGCCGCCGATGCGGCCGGCATCGAACGCTTCGTCGCCGGCGGCATCTCGATGGGTGCGGCGATCGCGCTGCGCCTGGCCGTCCGGCATCCCGAGCGCGTCACCGGCCTGGTGCTGGTCCGTCCGGCCTGGGCCTTCGACGCTGCACCTGAAAACATGCGTCCCTATGCGGAAGTGGCCGAGCTCATCCGAAACCGCCCGCCGAACGAGGCGCGCGCCATCTTTGCCGCTTCGGCCACGGCGGCCCGGTTCCGCGCCGAGGCACCCGACAATCTAGCGTCCTTGCTCGGTTTCTTCGAACGCGACAATGCAGCGGACTTCGCCGAAATGATGCGGGCAATCGCCGGCGATGGGCCCGGCGTTTCGCGGGCCGCAGCCTCTGCGCTCTCAATCCCCACACTCGTCGTCGGAAGCGGCGTCGATCTCGTCCATCCCTTGGCGATTGCGCGCGAACTGGCGAAGACAATCCTCAACGCGATCTTCACCGAGGTGACACCAAAGGCCACCGACAAGGATCGCCACTTCGCCGAAATCCGTGCCGCGATCGGCGGCTTTCTCGATAAAAATTTCAACAACCAGGACCAGTCATGATCTCGAAACTCCTTTCAGGCCCGGCCGCCATCGCCGCATTGCCGCGCGATCGTCTGATCGCCGAATTCTCGCTGTGGTCGGCCGATCTCGCCAATTTCGAGAGCGACCTCAGGCGCATCGAACCCTATGTCGATCTTCACCACATCGATGTCGCTGACGGCCACTTCGCGCCGTCCTTCCTGTTCTTTCCCGATCTGGTCGCTCGCATCGCCAAGCTGACGGCCAAGCCCATCCATGTCCATCTGATGGTCGACGGGACAATCGTCGGGGAACAGACGCGCCAATTCATCGAGGCCGGCGCCGACATGATCAGCGTCCATGCCGAGAATGGCGAAGCAGGATTGCGCGCTGTGCGGCTGGCGCGCGAACTTGGCGCCGAAGCCGGCGTCGTGCTGCGGCTGGAAACGCCGGTCGAAGCGGTGAGGCCCTTCGTGTCCGAAGTCGCGTTCGTCACGCTTCTGGGAACCGCGATCGGCGTCAAGGGGCAAGGCCTTTCGGAGAAAGCCTGCGACAGGTTGGTTGAGGCCCGCGCCATCCTGCGCAAGACCGGACGCGAGGCGGACGTGGTTCTTGCCGCCGACGGCGGCATCCGCCATGAGACCGTGCCGCTGCTGCGTGCCGCGGGTGCCGAGACCGTGGTTCTTGGTTCGCTCGCCTTCGGTGACAAGGATCTGGCCGGCCGCATTGGCTGGCTGCACGGGCTGAAAGTCGCGGCATGAGCAACGAGGCCGCTCTCGCGATCGATCTGGGCGGCACCGAGCTTCGTGCCGCCCTGGTCGACCGTGATGGCAAGATACTGGCGTTCGCGGCGGTGCCGACGCAGGCGCAGGCCGGTCCCGAAGTGGTGATCGGCCAGATCGAGGCTCTCGCCGCGACCATCCATGCCGAGGCGCCGGCGCTCGCCATCCTCGGTGTCGGCGTCGGCGCGCCGGGACCGCTCGATCCGCTGGCCGGCATCGCGGTCGGGCCGCCGACGCTTGCCGGCTGGCTGGACGTGCCGCTGGCCGACATCCTCGAGCGGCGGCTCGGCCTGCCGGTGCGGCTGGAGAACGACGCCAATGCGGCAGCGCTCGGCGAGTGGCGCTTCGGCGCCGGCCACCGCGCCCGTTCGCTCGTCTTCGTCACCGTCTCGACCGGCATCGGCGGCGGCGTCGTCGTCGACGGGCGCATCCTGCATGGCCGCCGGGGTCTTGCCGCCGAGATCGGCCACATGACCATAACCAACGAAGGCGAGCGCTGCATATGCGGCGTCGTCGGCTGTTTCGAGGCCATCGCCTCGGGCACCGCGCTCGGCCGCCGCGCCAATGCCGCGACGTCGGCCTTCGACGGCTCGACGCTGCGCCGCCTCTCGGCTAATGCCGAGGTGACGGGCCGCCATGTCGTCGATGCAGCGCGGCTGCAGGACGATCTCGCCCTGGCCCTGCTCGAGGAGGAAGCGCGCTGGCTGGGCGTCGGCTTCACCAACCTCCTGCATCTCTATTCGCCCGACGTGCTGGTCGTCGGCGGCGGCATCGCCAATGGCCTCGATCTGATGGCTCCGGCAATAGAGGCGACAATCCGCCAGCGCGCCATGCGCGCCTATCGCGACGTGCCGGTGGTTCAGGCCCAGCTCGGCCGCCACGCCGGGCTGATCGGCGCGGCAAGCCTTGTCCTGTTCGCCGATGGCACGGCCCGCCTGCCTGTCGACGGGCCGAGCAGATATCCCGGACACGAGGACGGACACTGATGGTCGAGGTCAAGCTGCGCGGCGTGCGCAAGTCCTGCCGCCTCACGCGGTGAACATACGAAAAATGGCCGGAGGCAGCGATGCCTCCGGCCGTTTGCTATCGCTGTGCGGCCGTTGTGATTACTCGGCTGGAACGATGTCCGCCGGCAGGCTGTCGTCGGCCGTTCCCGCCAGCGCCCTGGCCAGCTTGGCCTCGTCGAGCTCGCCTTCCCAGCGCGCCACCACCAGCGTCGCCACCGCATTGCCGACGAAGTTGGTCAGCGCCCGGCATTCCGACATGAAGCGATCGACGCCGAGGATAAGCGCCATGCCGGCGACAGGCACGGCCGGCACCACCGAAAGCGTGGCGGCAAGGGTGATGAAGCCGGCGCCGGTGATGCCGGCCGCCCCCTTGGAGGAAAGCATCGCCACCAGGAGCAGCAGGATCTGGTCGCCGAAGGAGAGGTGGATGTTCGTCGCCTGCGCGATGAACAGCGCGGCCAGCGTCATGTAGATGTTGGTGCCGTCGAGGTTGAAGGAATAGCCGGTCGGGATGACCAGCCCGACCACCGAGCGCTTCGCGCCGGCCTTCTCCATTTTCTCCATCAGCGAGGGCAGTGCCGCTTCCGAAGACGAGGTGCCCAGCACCAGAAGCAGCTCCTCCTTGATGTAGCGGATCAGCGACAGGATGGAGAAGCCGTTGTAGCGGCAGACGGCGCCCAGCACGATGAACACGAACAGAAAAGCGGTCATGTAGAAGGTGCCGACCAGCATGGCGAGGTTGATGACCGAGCCGATGCCGTATTTGCCGATGGTGAAGGCCATGGCACCGAAGGCGCCGATCGGGGCTGCCTTCATCAGCACGCTGACCAGCTTGAACATCGGCGCCATCAGCGCCTGCAGGAAATTGAGCACCGGCGCGCCCTTGTCGCCGACCAGGGCCAGCGCGATGCCGAACAGCACCGAAAAGAACAGCACCTGCAATATGTCGCCGTCGGCGAAGGCGCCGACGATGGTCGTCGGGATGATGTTCATCAGGAAGCCGGTGACCGACTGGTCGTGCGCCTTGGCGGCGTAGCTGTTGACGGTCGCGGCGTCGAGCGTCGCCGGGTCGATGTTGAAGCCGGCCCCGGGCTGCACGACATTGGCCACGATCAGGCCGATGATGAGCGCCAGTGTCGAGAAGGTGAGGAAGTAGAGCATCGCCTTGCCGGCGACGCGGCCTACCTTCTGCAGGTCGCTCATGCCGGCGATGCCGGTGGCGACCGTCAGGAAGATAACCGGGGCGATGATCATCTTGACCAGCTTGATGAAGGCGTCGCCAAGCGGCTTCATGCTCTCGCCGAGCGACGGATAGAAATGGCCGAGCAGGATACCGACGGTGATCGCCACCAGCACCTGCACGTAGAGTTGGGCGTAAAGCGGCTTGCGCTGCGCGGCGGGCGCGCGTGATTGGTCTGCCATGTGCATCTGCTATCTCCCTGGCCGGAGGGAACGGCACGCGCCGCCCCGCAAGACTTCTCCCATCGCGGCGCTCCGGTCGCTCGCCGCTGTCGAGAGTTTTGCAAGCGCCGTGCCAGATCGAGAAAAGGCCGGAACCCTGGATTTCCGGCGGTTTTGTCCCCGTTTCAATGGAGGCCTGTGCGGATTTCCGCACTCACCCTTGTTTGCCTGGGCGGAGTTTCGCATTACAGTGGCTGCTGAACAGCGAACGGTGGAGAGGGCAGACGCCGCAGGCAGACATCGATAGCGCATCCCCGGAATTCGCCGGCCGCGACCTGCTGCGTGAAGCGATGGCCAGGCTGCGTGACGGCCGCTGGCTCATTCTCCTGATCGGCCTGGCAATGCTGGCGGGAGCGGTCGCGATTGCCGGACGCCTTGCCGCCAACCAGGCTGCCGGCGATCTGCGCGACGGAGCACTGGCAGCCTTGCCGCTGGCGGCGGGCACCTTGACCGGCGAAATCGAAAAGCAGCGTCTCGTTCCCTTGGTGCTGGCACGCGACGATGCCGTGCGCGACGCGTTGCGCCGGGCCGGCAAAACGCAAGAGACGGCGCTCGACGACAAGCTCCGGGCCATTGCCGCCGATGCCTCGGCATCCGCCATCTATGTCATCGACACGGCAGGCATCGCGATATCGGCCAGCAACGCCGGCGAGCCGGGCAGCTTCGTCGGCATCGACTACAATTTCCGCCACTATTTCAGCGACGCCATGACCAAGGGCGCCGCCAGCCAGTATGGCCTCGGCACGATCAGCGGCAGGCCGGGACTTTATCTCGCCAGCCGCGTCGATGACGGCAAGACGCCGCTCGGCGTTGCCGTACTGAAGGTCGAACTCGACGGCGTCGAAGCCAATTGGCGCTCCAGCGGCTTTGTCGTCTTCGTCACCGACGAGCGCGGTGTCGTGCTGGCGACCAGCCGGCCCGAGTGGCGGTTCCACGCGCTTGCGCCGCTCTCGGCCGCGGATGCCGCGACAGCTCACGCGCAGCTTCAACTTGCCGAAACCGGCTTCGAACCGCTGCCGATACGACGCGGTGCCGGTGACGGCCTGGCGACAATCGACAATGCCGGAAAATCGCGCCAGTTCGTCGAAGTGGCGCAGGACCTGCCCGGCGCCGTTCCCGGTTGGCGTCTGTGGCTGCTCACGCCTGCCGATGCCGCTTTGACGTCGGCCGCCAACACGGCACGCCTGACCACGCTGCTGGCGCTGCTGTTCACGGGTTTACTTGCCTACGTGCTTCTCAGGCGCCGCCGTGCGCGCCGCGTGAGGCAGGAAGCGCTGGCGCGCATGAATGCTGAACTGGAGAGCAGGGTAAGCACGCGAACGGCGGAACTGACCCGCTCCAACACCGCCCTTGCCGGCGAGATCGCCGAGCGCGAAAACGCCGAGGCCAAGGTCCGCCGACTGCGCGACGACCTCGCCCAGGCCAACCGGCTTTCCATCCTCGGCCAGATCGCCGCCGGCGTCGCGCATGAGATCAACCAGCCGGTGGCGGCGATACGCACCTACGCCGAGAATGCCGGCCGCTTCCTGCATGGCGACAAAGTCGAATCCGTCTCGGGCAACCTGACATCGATCGTGTCGATGACCGAGCGCATCGGCGCCATCACCAGCACGCTGCGCAGTTTCGCGCGGCGGCCAGGCGTCGCCGCCTCGCCGCTGCCGGTGCGCGAAGCGATCGACGGCGCGCTGTCGCTCCTGTCCGGCCGCATCCGCGATTCCGGCGTGACCGTCGTCAAGCCGCGCGGCACCGCCTCGCCGGCGGTCATGGCCAGCCGCATCCGGCTGGAGCAGATCCTGGTCAATCTCTTGCAGAATGCGCTGGATGCCCTGAAGGACCGGCCCGATCCGCGCATCGAGATCGAGCTTGCCGAGCGCGACGACAGGGTGCTGGTTTCGGTGCGCGACAATGGACCTGGCCTCGGGCCGGAAGCGGCCGGCAATTTGTTCATGCCGTTCCAGACCACCAAGGAGAAGGGGCTTGGCCTCGGGCTGGTGATCTCGCAGGAGATCGCTCAGGAACTGGGTGGCACGCTGCGCCTCGACCCCGACAGCAAAAAAGGCGCGTCCTTCACCATCGACCTGAGGCGAATTGAATGACTGAGGGATCAGGGCTGGTCGCGCTCGTCGAAGACGACGCGGATATGCTTCACGCCACCACGCAATTGCTCGAGCTTGCCGGCTTCGGCGTGATCGCGTTCAAGGCCGCGGAGGCAGCGCTTGCCGCCGTCGACCGGGATTTCCAGGGCGTGGTTGTCAGCGATATCCGCATGCCCGGCATGAACGGCTTGCAGCTGTTCGATCGTATCAGGGCGATCGACATCGACATACCGGTGATCCTGGTCACCGGGCATGGCGATGTCGATCTCGCGGTGGCGGCGCTCAAGGACGGCGTCTACGATTTCATCCCGAAACCCTATGCGGGCGAACGCCTTGTCGAGGCGCTGAATCGGGCCGGCGAAAAGCGGCGGCTGGTGATGGAGAACCGGAGGCTGCACGAGGCCGCCGCGCAGGCCGCCGACGGCCTGCCGCTGATCGGCGAGGCGCCCGCCATCCGCCGCCTGCGCGAGACCTTGCGTCAGATCGCCGACATGGATGTCGACGTGCTGGTGGAAGGCGAGACCGGCACCGGCAAGGAGGTGGTGGCGGATCTCCTGCACCGATGGGGCCGGCGCCGCGCAAAGCCTTTCGTGGCGCTGAATTGCGGCGCTCTGCCGGAGACCGTCATCGAGAGCGAGCTGTTCGGCCACGAGCCGGGCGCGTTCACCGGGGCGCAGCGGCGGCGAATCGGTCGCATCGAGCATTCGAGCGGCGGCACGCTGTTCCTCGACGAAATCGAATCCATGCCGCCGCCGCTACAGGTCAAGCTGCTGCGGGTGCTGGAAACGCGCAGCCTCACCCCGCTCGGCTCCAACGAAACGCGCCGCCTCGATCTGCGGGTCGTCGCGGCAACGAAGGTCGATCTAGGCCGGCCGGACCAGCGCGGCGATTTCCGCGAGGATCTCTATTTCCGCCTCAACGTCGTGACGCTACGCATCCCGCCGCTGCGCGAGCGGCGCGGCGACATCCCGCTGCTGTTCGGGCATTTCCTGGGTAACGCCTCGCAGCGTTTCGGCCGTCCTGTCGCGGCCGTGAATGCCGCGGTGAGCGACCATCTCCAGTCGCATGACTGGCCCGGCAATGTGCGCGAGCTCGCGCATTTTGCCGACCGGGTCGCGCTTGGCCTCGGGCCCGACGAGGAGGCCAGGGCAACGTCCGCGCGCTTGCCGGAGCCCTCGGCGGCGCTGCCCGAACGGGTCGGCCGCTACGAGGCGCAACTCATCCGCGAGGCTTTGCGCGATCATGCCGGCGACGTGCGCGGGGCCATCGACGCACTCGGCGTGCCGCGCAAGACTTTCTACGACAAGCTCAAGCGCTACGGCATTTCCGCCTCCGAATTCCGCGATGGTGGCGACCCGGACCGGCAAGCTGTTCGGGAACGGACATAGGCGTTGCGCAGGCGCTCCGGCCTTCGTAACTCTGTTCGTCTCCCGTTGCGCATTTCGGATGAGCCATGATCACGACACTTGAAACGACGGCAACCCCCTTGCCCGAGGAGCTCGCCTTTCTCGGCGAGCGGTTGATGGCGTTCAACGACGGCGATGTCGCCGCTTCCGAAAGGAAGGCCCTTGCGGTATTCGTGCGTGATGAAGCCGGCGCGATTGTCGCGGGCATTTCGGGCTACACCGCCTGGGGCTGGCTCTACGTGCAATGGCTGTGGGTCGACGAAAGGCTGCGCGGCCGGCACATGGCCGGCACGATGCTGGACGCGGCTGAGAAGGAGGCGATGGCGCGCGGCTGCCAGAACGCCTGGATCGACACCTTCAACCCCAACGCCGCCAGGGTCTATCGGCGCCAGGGCTATCAGCCCTTCGGAACACTCGCCGATTTCCCCGTCGGCCGCAGCCGCGTCTTCCTGCAGAAAAAACTGTCGGCGGGCTGATCAACCGGCCAGCCGTCCGCCGCGCATCGGCTGCGGCGCGCCCGTCGTGCTGGGGAAACTGATCGGCAGGCCGCGCAGCACGCGCACCGCCAAAAAGGCAAAACACTCCGCCTCCACCGCGTCGCCGCTCCAGCCGAGGCTTTCGGCTTGCACCACCTCGACACCGGCGCGGCTGGCGATCATTGCCATCATCGTCGGGTTGTGGCGGCCGCCGCCGCTGACCACCAGTCTTTTCGGGCGGCTCGGCAGAAGATCGAGTGCCTTGCCGACCGCGGCGGCGGTGAAGGCGGTCAAAAGCGCGGCGCCGTCCTCGGCGCTCAGGCCATCCGCCATGGTGGCGCCGAAGTCGAAACGGTCCAGCGATTTCGGATAGGGTTTGGTCAAATAGGGGTGTTGCAGCAGCTTGGCGAGCCGGGCTTCGTCGACCGTTCCCGCCCGGCCAAGCGCGCCGTCGCGGTCCATTTCGCCGAGCCCCTTCGACCTGATGAAATCGTTGAGCGGCGCGTTGGCGGGGCCGGTGTCGAAGGCAACGACATTGTCGCCGCCGTCCCACCAGGTGATGTTGGCGACGCCGCCGAGGTTCAGCACGGCCACCTCGCCGCTGGCGCCGGCGCTGCGCATCAGCGCGGTGTGATAGGCGGCCGCCAACGGTGCGCCCTGTCCTCCGGCGCGCATGTCGGCAGAGCGGAAATCGTAGGCAACCTTGGTGCCGAGGATCGCATGCATCAATTCGCCGTCGCCGAGCTGCCGGGTCTGGCCGAGCCGGCCGATTTGCGGCGCGCGATGCAGTACGGTCTGGCCGTGGAAGCCGACGACGCCGATGTCAGCCATCGTCATCCCATAACCTTCTACGAGCTCCTTGACCGCCGCCGATTGCGCGCGCGTCAGCGCCTCCTCGGCCTCGCGGAAGATCGCCGGCTCCGGTCCGGCAAAATTCCAGCCCCGCGCCTGCTTAAGCGTCTCCTCCAGCAGCGAGCGGATCGACGGGGGGTAGGGCATCAGCCGGTAGGTGCCGAAATCGTCGATGCGCTCGCCATCTGTCTTGATCAGGGCGACATCGATGTTGCCGTCCAGCACGGTGCCGGTCATCAGGCCGACGGCCCAGATGGATTCCATTATCGAACTCCATTGATGAGATCGCCGACCGCTTGGCGAAGCGCGACGATTCCGCTGTCGAAGTGACGTGTCGGATGGATCCGGTTGGTAAGCAAGGTCCAGGCCTTTCCCTTGTCGAAGTCGATCCACAGCCCCGTACCGGTAAAGCCGGTGTGGCCTATCGTTTGCGGGCTGCACAAGGCGCCGCCGGACCAGCCGTCATAAGGACGCTCCCAACCATGGGTGCGGGTGGCGGACAAGGGCGTGCGCATCGGCGCGATCGACCGTTCGGATGCGCCGGTCAGCAGCCCTTGGGCGAAATTGAGCACCGAGGCCGCCGTGCCGAACAGGCCGGCATGGCCGGCGCCTTGCAGCGCCGCGCAATTGTCGTCGTGAACCTCGCCGGACAGAACCCGATGGCGCCAGGTGCAGTCTTCTGTTGCAGCGGCGAGATCTGGCTCGGCGGACCAAGCAAAGCCCGGACCGGGCTCCATGTCGCGGATGGTTTTGCCCGACAGCCGCTCGAGCGCAAAGCCGAGCAGGATGAAATTGATGTCGGAATAGACCGGATCGCGGGCCCGCCATTCCCGTTGCAGGATGAAGGCGCGCAGCAAGTCGGGGTCGCGCCCGTAAGTGTAGATCGGTTCGACGGCCGGGAAGGGCGTCTGGTGCCCGAGGCACTGGCGAAACGTCACCTTCCGCTCCCAGGCACTCGCGTCATATTGGCGAAGGTCCGGCAGCACCGAGACGAGTGGTGCGTCGAGATCGATGGCACCGTCCTGAGCCAGCGCCAGAATGCGCGGCGTGGTGAAGATCACCTTGGTCAGGGATGCCAGGTCGAACCAGCTCTCCTCACGCATCGGTCGCTGCTTAGGCACGAGTTGGGCTGAGCCGATCGCCCTGGTGATGCGGTCGCCATTCCTGTCAACGATGCCGAGCACGCCACCGGGGATGCGCTTGGCGGCAACTGCCGCTGCGAGTGGTTGGAACGCGCGGTCGAAGATCTGGGCGAGGTTGGTCAATGCGGGCCTCCTGAAAGGCCGAGTTCCGTCACACCCCCCTCTGCCCTGCCGGGCATCTCCCCCGCAAGGGGAGAGATTGGCAGAGTTGATGTCCCGCCAGCCTTCCACCATTGGAGATTGGCGAAGGCCGAGGCGACATCCGATCTCCCCCCTTGCGGGGGAGATGCCCGGCAGGGCAGAGGGGGGTGCTGTCCCGCCAACCTGAGATATCCGAGGGCCATCACGCCTCCACCCTCGCCACATGATCCCCGCCAAACCGCTCCCATCTCGCCGGCGCCGGCTCAAACCCTTGCGGGCGCACCAGGGAAGGCACCTGGCGTGTGTCGATCTCGAAACGCTCATGCCGCCGGTCGATGGCCGGAACCGCTGATATGAGCTTCTTCGTGTAGGAATGTTTCGGCGCCGACAGCACCGAGGCCGCGTCTCCGATCTCGACGATCTGGCCGGCATAGATGACGGCGATGCGATGAGCGATCCGCTCGACGACAGCCATATCGTGTGAGATGAACAGATAGGCCAGCCCGAACTCGCGCTGCAGGTCGACCAGCAGCTCCAGCACCTTGGCCTGAACCGAAACATCGAGGGCGGAAACCGCTTCATCCAGAACGACGACCGACGGGTTGAGCATCAGCGCGCGGGCAATGCACAGCCTTTGCCGCTGGCCTCCGGAGAATTCGTGCGGATAGCGCTGCAAACTGTTCTGCGGCAGGCCGACGCGCTCCAGCAGGCTCGCCATCCTGGCTCGCGTTTCGGCATCCGCCCGGCCGCCATTGGCGATCACCGGCTCCGCCAGGATGCTCTCGATGCTCAGCCGCGGGTTGAGCGAAGCGTAGGGATTCTGGAAAACCATCTGCACGGGCTTGGCGCTGTGCTTTGCCGTGGCCGTTGGGGCGCCGACCGAGAAGCTGCCGCGCGTCGAGCGCACCAGCCCAAGGACTGCTTTCGCGGTGGTCGATTTGCCCGAACCGCTCTCGCCGACAATGGCCAGTGTCTCTCCCGGCATCAGGTCGAAGTCGATGCCATCCACGGCGTGCACCGCGCCGCTGGCATGGCTGAAGAAACTGCTCCTGAGCGGAAATCGCACCACCAGGCCGTTGACTTTCAGGGCCGGGTCCGTCCTTGCGTTCTTGTCGCGCTGCCCGTCCATGCGTGTCGCGCGGCCGTGGGCGAAATGCGGCACGGCGTGCAACAGATGCTGCGTATAGGGGTGCTGCGGCCTGTCGAGGATCTGGTTCAATTCGCCCTGTTCGACGGCCTGCCCGTTCTGCATCACCATCACCTTGTCGGCGATGCCGGCGACAAGGCCGATGTCGTGGGTGATGAAGATCATCGACATGCCGCTTTCCTGCTTGAGCTCCGCAAGCAGCGCCATGATCTGCGCCTGTACCGTCACATCGAGCGCCGTGGTCGGTTCGTCGGCGATCAGCAGACGCGGATTGCAGGCGAGCGCAATGGCGATCATCACCCTTTGCAGCATGCCGCCCGACAGCTGGTTGGGCGTGTATTTCAGCCGCCTTGCCGCATCGGGGATGCGCACCCGGTCGAGCGCGTCCTTGGCCGCCGCCGTAGCCTGCCGGCCGGTCAGGTCGCGATGCAGCCGGAACGATTCCTCGATCTGCGTGCCGATCGTCAGCACAGGATTGAGCGAGGTCATCGGCTCCTGGAAGATCATGCCGATCTCTGCGCCGCGAATCCCGGTCAGTTGCCGCTCGGTCGCGGTCGTCAGGTCGAAGAGACTGCCGTCGGCCCGTTTCAGCGTCATGGCGCCGCCGGTGATGCGGCCGCCGCCGAAATCGATGAGACGGTTGATCGACAGTGCGGCGACGGACTTGCCCGAGCCGCTTTCGCCGACAATGGCCAGCGTTTCGCCGTCGGCGAGAGCGAAGCTGACGCCGCGCACCACCTCATTGGCTTTCGGGTGGCGGCCGAAGCCGACGCGCAGGGCGCGGACCGACAGAAGCGGGATCATGCGAGCGCTCTCCGCATTCTGGGATCGAGGATGTCGCGCAAGGCATCGCCCAAGAGGTTGAAGCCCAGAATACTGATCATGATCGCCAGGCCGGGGAAGATCATCAGCCATGGGGCGGTTTCCATCAGATTGCGGCTGTCGCTCAGCATCAGGCCGAGCGAGGCGGCCGGCGGCTGCGTGCCGAGACCGAGGAAGCTGAGGCCAGCCTCGGTCAGCAGTGCCCAGGCGAGCGCCAGCGTCACCTGGACGGTCAGCGGCGCGACCAGATTGAGCAGCAGGTGCCGCGTGACGATGTAGCTGGAGCTGCTGCCGAAGGTGCGCGCGGCGTCGACGAATTCGCGCGCCTTGAGCGACAAAGCAGGGCCGCGCACCACGCGTGTGAAGATCGGCGTATAGACGATGCCGATGGCGACCACGCTGGTCCATGTGCCCGGTCCGGCAACGGTGACGATCAGCAGCGCCAGAAGAATGGCAGGAAAAGCCAGCAGCACATCCATGATCCGCATCAGCACGCCGTCCCAGCGACGCCCGAGCCAAGCGGCGGCGAGCCCAAGCACGGTGCCGGCAAGCGCGGCGAAGGCGACCGAAAGAAAGGCCACTGTGAAGGACTGGCCGACGCCCGCCATCAGCCGGCTCGCCACGTCGCGGCCGAACAGGTCGGTGCCCATCGAGTAGGCGGCACTGGGCGCATGCAGCCGGTCGACCCGGTATTGCGTGATCGGATTGTGCGGGGTCAGTCCCAACAGGCCGAGGATGGCGACCAGGAGATAGACGCCGACGATCACGCCGCCGATACGGCCGCTGCTGTGCCCGAAGATGGCGCGCAGCATGCGCATCACTGCTCGCCCAGCCGGATGCGCGGATCGAGCGCGACATAGGCGAGGTCGACCAGGAGATTGACGATCATGAAGTTGAAGGCGATGAACAGCACGCTGCCCTGCACCAGCGCGTAGTCGCGCTGGAGGATGGCGTCAAGCACCATGCGGCCGAGGCCGGGCAGGGCATAGATTTGCTCGACGATGACCGCGCCGCCCAGGAGATAGCCGAACTCGATGCCGCTCAGCGTCACCACGGGGATCAGCGCGTTGGGGAGCGCATGTCGCCAGATGACGCTGCGCGCCGAGGCGCCCTTGCTGCGGGCGGTGCGCACATAGTCGTCGCTCAACACGTCGAGCATGGCCGAGCGCGAGATGCGGGTGACCGAGGCGGCGAAGGCGAAGCCGAGCGTGATGGCAGGCAGGATCAGCTGGCTGAGATTACGCAAGGGATCCTGCCAGAGCGGCGTGAATTCGCCCATGGCCGGCAGCACGCCGAAGCCGGCCGACAGCGCGTAGATGATCAAAAGGCCGAGCACGAAGCTCGGCGTCGACTGGCCGATCATAGCGACGACGCGCACACCGAGGTCGGACAGTTTCTCACTATGCGTGGCGGCGTAGATGCCCGCCGGCATGCCGGCTGCGAGTGCGATGATCATCGACAGCACGGCCAGTTCCAGCGTCAGCGGGAAGCGCTCGAGGATGACGTCCAATACCGGCCTACCATAGGTGACGGAGATGCCGAAATTGCCGTGCAGGATGCCGCCGATCCAGCGCCAGTACTGGACGAACCAGGGCTGGTCGATGCCGAAATAGGCGGCGAGCGCATCGCGCTGTGCCGGCGTCAGCAGGCCGGCTTCGGTGCCCAGCATCGCGGTGATCGAATCGCCCGGCACCATCCGGATCGCCACGAAGACCAGGATCGACACGCCAAGCAGGACGAGAGGAAACGCCGCAAGTCGTCGCATCAGATAGTTCACGCGAAGAAGACCTCTCGTCTAGAGCATGATGCCGAAAAGTGTGAAACGGTTTTCGGACGACATCATGCTCTATCCCTTTGATCTGGAGGCGGATTCAGATTTCAGGTCGATTCAACCTGAAATCATCCGTCTCCAGGGCCGCCCACGGCTACTGCTGGATGGTAACCTTGCTGAGGCTGAACAGCGTGCCCGTCGGCGTCGGCACGAACCCGGCGACGTTCTTCTGCTGGGCGGTATAGCTGTAGGACGTGTAGAGCCAGATCCAGGGCGAGACTTCGGCGAGGTGCTTCTCGAACTCGGTGAAGATCGCCTTGCGCTTGGCCGGATCGGTCTCGGCGCGGCCTTTCTGCATCAGGCTGTCCAGCGTATCGTCGATGTAGTTGGCCACCTTCTGCAGATTGCCTGATTTGGTCCAGTAGCGGTTATACATGGTGTAGGGGTCGGCGCGGCCGCCATTGAGCGCGATCGCCATGTCGAAATCGCCCTTCAGCCAGGCGTCGACATAGACGTTGAGCTCCATCATCTTGATGTCGAGCTTGACGCCGATCTCGGCGAGCTGCGATTGGATGACCTGGGCTTCTGCCGCCGCCGTCGGCGGCTCGCCGGTGGCGCCGATCACGGTCGCCGAAAAGCCGTCGGCAAAGCCTGCCTCCGCCATCAACTTCTTGGCCTTCTCGACATCACGCTTGTAGCAGAAGAGCTGGCTTGGATCGGTCGCAAGTGCTGGGATGGTCAGCGGTCCGGTGACCTTGCCTTCACCGAGCGCGGCGGTGTCCAGAACCTCCTGCCGGTCGATGGCGCAGGAGATCGCCTGGCGCACCTTGAGTTCGGTCATCGGCTTGCGTGACGGATTGAGCTGCAGCACGTTATAGGCCAGCACCGGCGCGCGGTTCAGTTGCAGGCTAGCCTCCTTCGGCACCAGCGTGGCGACGAGCGGATCGTTGAGCAGCGCGAAATCGACCTGCTTGGTGCGCATGGCGGCGAGGATCGCCGCTTCATCGGGCAGCACGCTGATTTCGATACCGTCGACGCCGGTCGCGCCGCCGGCCCATTCCTTGTTGGCGCTCAAGACTTCCTTGGCGTTGGGGTCCCATCTATCGAGCTTGAACGGGCCGGAGCCGACCGTTTTGGTGCCGATCGAGCCGGCCTTGATCTCGGCCGCCGGCACGATGGCCGCGTTGATGTCGCTCATCGCCGTCAGGATCGGCGCGTCGGGCTGCGATAAATGGAACACGACGGTTCCAACGTCCGGCGTGTCGATGCTGGCGATCGACAGGAAGTTGGCGCGGGCGGCGGCGCCTGTCTTCTCGTCCAGGATGCGCTCGAAAGACGCCTTGACGTCGGCCGAGGTCACGGCAGCGCCGTCCTGGAATTTCGCCTTGGGATCGAGCTTGAAGGTCAGCTCCTTGCCGTCCTTGGAGAATTCCCAGGACGTGGCGATGGCCGGGATGATCTGCAGGCTGGCATCGACCCGCACCAGCGGCTCATAGATCAGCTCCAGGAGCCGCAGCGAGGAAAAGGCCGTCTGCTTGTGCGGATCAAGTCCCGTTGCGTCCTGCGACCAGGCCATGTGCAGCGTCGCCGCCTGCGTCGAGACCGTGGCGATGCCGAGCATGGCTGCGAGCGTGACGCCCGACAGCAGCTTTCTTGTGAGGTGAACCATTCTCGTCTCCCATCTTTGCTTGAACCCGATGCCCTTGCAGTTTCTGCGGACCGCTTCCAAGACACACGCGCTTTGGAGCATCGGCCCAGTCTATGCGGCTTCGCGCCGTCTTGTGTAAAGCAGCTTCACGCCGTCTGGTCTCAAGCGCCTTCATGCGTCTCGTCGCTGATTGCCTTTCGCAGGAAACCCCTTGCCTTGGCGAGGGCTGCGCGCGCCTCCTCGACCTCAAGCCCGGTGATGGTCAGCAGGATCGCCAGCTTCACGTCGTTGCCGGTCCGGCCGAGCGCCTGGCGCGCCTGCGCCGCCGTGCAGCCTGTGGTCTGCATCACGATTCTGGTTGCCCTGGCGACCAGTTTCCTGTTGGACGGATTGAGGTCCACCATCAGGTTCTGGTAGCTCTTGCCGATGCGGATCATCGAGGCCGTGCTCAGCATGTTGAGCACCAGCTTCTGCGCCGTTCCGGATTTCAGCCGCGTCGAGCCGGTCAGCACCTCGGGACCGACGACCGGCGAGATGGCGATGTCGGCAATGCCTGCTATGGTCGATGCCGGATTGCAGGACAGGGCGACCGTCGTTGCCCCCACCTGCTTGGCATAATTCAACCCGCCGATCACATAGGGCGTGCGCCCGCTGACCGCGATGCCGACCACCACGTCGTCCGGGGTGAGCTTGATGTCCTGCAAGGCCCTGGCGCCCATCTTGGGATCATCCTCGGCCCCTTCGGTCGAGCGCACCAGCGCGTCGGGCCCGCCGGCGATCAGGCCAACGACCATGCCTTCCGGCACGCCGAAAGTGGGCGGACATTCCGAGGCGTCGAGCACGCCCAGCCGGCCGCTGGTGCCGGCGCCCATATAGATAAGCCGAGCGCCTTTCTGGAAGGCGAGGACGATGCGCTCGACCGCGGCCGCGATGTCCGGCAGCACCTTTTCGACCGCTGCCGGAACCACCCGGTCCTCGTCGTTGATCTTGCGCAGCACATCGATCGTCGGCAGCAGGTCGATGTCCATGGTCCGCGGATTCCGGCCTTCGGAAACCAGCCGGTCCAGCTCGGACATCAAACCTTGCTCGCTCATCCCAGTGCTTTCAAATCAGTGCTTTCAAAAATCAGGCCGCTCAGCCTGTTCGGAAGTGGTTCCTCTTTGGCTCCGGCACACGCGTATTTCGTTATGCTACCCCGTTTCGTTAACGTATTAGAATTCAATATTCGGTCCGTCAACGGAAAGATGGAATAAATTATTCCTTCCGCGCTAATGCTTGCCGAGTGACCTGCGGGCAAGAATGATCGCCCCGGAAACCGCGTCGCCATCGGCGGCTTTCAGGCGCCGGCGAACGTCGGGTGCGAGCCATGGTTCGAGCGGACTGGCGAGCCCGCCCAGCAGGGCCACGCGCGGCGCGCCTTTTTCGACCAGAACCCGCACCAGCGTGTCGATCTGTTCGGCGGCCTTTTGCACGATGCGCCGCCCTGCCGGATCGCCTTGGTCGGCGTGGCGCATCACCATCGGCGCCAGGGCCGCATAGTCGGTGGCGCTGGCGCGGTCCATCCAGGCCACGGCTTGCATCGGGTCGTTCTCGAAACGCTGCATGACTTCCGCCAGCAGTGCCGTGCGCTCATGCCGGCCGTCATGGGCGCGCAACGCCAGCTGCACGGCCTTCAAGCCGAAATCGGCGCCGCTGCCTTCGTCGGAGATCGGAAAGCCATAGCCTCCGGCGCGCAGGTCGCGCCCTTCGACGAAGCCGAGCCCGATCGAACCGGTGCCGGCGATGACGATGGCGCCGTCCTGGCCCGAATGCGCGCCAAGGCAGGCGGCGACGCCGTCGCTGACGAAATCGATGCTGGCAAAGGGATGCGCGATCGCCCGCAGCGCCTCCAGCGCGCCCTTGCGGCCGATCCCGGCAAGACCGATGCCGGCGTGGATCCGGGTGGTCTCGGCCGCGCCGAACCCTGCCTCCTCGATCGCCGCGCCAAAGGCCTTGGCAACCGACGCCCAGGCCGCGTCGATGCCGAGCCGCGTCGACGCCGGACCCGAGAGGCCTTGTCCCAGCACGATCCCTTCGGCGTCCTCGATACGGGCGCGGCAGCCGGTCCCGCCGCCGTCGACGCCGAGAAAATAATCGGGGCGGCCGTTGTTCATGCGCTCAGCCGCTCGATGTCGGCGCCGCACAGACGCAGCTTGCGGTCCAGTTGCTCATAGCCACGGTCGAGATGATAGACCCGGTTGATGGTCGTCTCGCCCTCGGCGACCAAGGCCGCCAGCACCAGCGACACCGAGGCGCGCAAATCGGTGGCCATGACTTGCGCGCCATGCAGTTTCTCGCCGCCGCGCACCAGCGCGGTGGTGCCTTGCAGCTTGATGTTGGCGCCGAGCCGCATCAGTTCGGGAACATGCATGAAGCGGTTCTCGAAAATGGTTTCGCGCAGCAGCGACGCGCCCTGCGCGCAGCACATCAGCGCCATGAACTGCGCCTGGAGATCGGTCGGAAAGCCCGGATAGGGTTCCGTCGTGACGTCGGCGGCCTTGAGCGGCCGCTCGCGCGACACGATGAGCCCGCGGTCGCCCGGCCAGACGCCGACGCCGGTCGCCTCCAGCAGTTGCACCACCGAGGCCATGTGCTCGAGCCGGGCATGCGTCAGTTCCAGTTGCCCGCCGGTGATCGCCGCGGCGATGGCATAGGTGCCGGCCTCTATCCGGTCCGGAATGATGTCGTGCCTGGCCGCGCGCCAGTCCGTGTCGCCGGCGATCAGGATGCGATGTGTGCCGGCACCTTCGACACGCGCGCCCATCGCGTTGAGGCAAGCCGCGAGGTCGGCCACTTCGGGCTCGCGCGCCGCGTTGAGGATTTCGGTTTCGCCCTTGGCCGTGGTCGCCGCCATCATGGCGGTTTCCGTCGCCCCGACCGACGGCGAGCTCAGGACGATGCGCGTGCCGGTGAGCCCGTTCGGCGCCGAGGCGACGATCAGCCCGTTCTCGATGGCGATGCGGGCGCCCAGCGCCGCGAGTGCGGCGACATGCATGTCGACCGGCCGCGCGCCGATAGCGCAGCCGCCAGGCAGCGAAACCCGCGCATGGCCGAAACGGGCGAGCAGCGGCGCCAGCACCAGCACCGTCGCGCGCATCTTTCTGACGGTGTCGTAGGACGTCTCCCTGGAAACGGCGGCACGGGTGTCGATCGTCGCGGCATGGGCCGATCGCGTCACCTCGGCGCCGTGCAGCCGCACCACGCCGAGCATGTTCTCGACGTCGGTCACATCGGGCAGGTTGGTCAGTTCGAGCGGGTAGGGGCTTAGCAGCGCCGCCGCGATCTGCGGCAGAGCGGCGTTCTTGGCGCCCGATATGGTGACCGCGCCTTGCAGTCTTTGCCCGCCGACGATGCGCAGTCTGTCCATGGCTGAAACCTTGTGCGCCGGGCCGCGTCCGGGCGCGGCGCTCTCGAAAGCTGTTCCCGAGCTCAATCCGGCCCGCTTAAGAATTAATTCCGCGTTCTTGGCTGTCAATCGAAATTGGAATAAATTATTCCTTGGCCGTGCGGCTGGACGCCAAAGCGCAAGGGGGATCATGTCCGTTCTGAACAGGATCAATGCCAAGCTCGACGGCATGGCGCCCGGCGATCGTGAGATCGGCCAGTACATCGTCGAAAATCCCGAGGAGATGCTGCGGCTGTCGACGGCTGCTCTTGCGGCTGAGATCGGGCGCAGCCAGTCGAGCGTCGTCAAATTCAGCCAGAAGCTCGGCTATGCCAGCTACCAGGAGCTCAAGCTCGCCGTCAGCGAAGCCAAGGCGCGGGAATGGCAGGTGCCGGCCGGTATGATCCACGGTTCGATCGAAGTCGGCGACGGCTATCAGGTCATCTTGAAGAAGCTGATCGGCAGCAAGCTTCTGTCGATGGAGCGGACCGTCGCCGCCAACAGCGAGCGGATCATCTCCAGGGCGCTGGAATTGCTGGATGGTGCGCGCCGCATACATCTGGCCGGCGTCGGCGCCTCCTCGCTGGTGGCGCGTGATTTCTCCTACAAGCTGATGAAGCTTGGCCGCAATGTGCTGCATGACAGCGACAGCCATATCCAGATGGCCAATGCCTCGACGCTCGGGCCTGACGATGTGCTGTTCGCGCTCTCCCATTCGGGCGCCAGCATCGAAACTCTGCGCATCGCCGAGCTTGCCCGCAAGCGCGGCACCATGGTGATCGCGGTCACCGGCCTGCACGACAATCCGCTGAGCCGCGTTGCCGATATCTGCCTCTACACCATCGCCGACGAGGAGCGTGCGCGCTCATCGTCCATCACCGCGCGCGATGCGCAGCTGACTCTGACCGACCTTCTGTTCATCCTCCTGGTGCAGAAGCAGCCGGACGCCAATGACTACGTCCACAACAGCGAGGCGGCGGTCTCGGTGCTGAAGGCCGAATGGTCTTCCTGACATGCCCGGACCGCGTCAGCCCTGACGAGGCACGCCCTTGGCAAGCAGGTAGACGAGATACGGCCCGCCGAGCAGTGAGGCGAACAGGCCGACAGGCAGTTCGTACGGGAAGGCCGCCATGCGCGACAGCCAGTCCGACATGGTCATCAGCAAGGCGCCCAGAAGCATCGCCCCGGCAAGATGAATGCGTGCGCGCCAAAAGCCGAGGAGCCGGGCAAGGTGTGGCGCGATCAGGCCGACGAAGCTCAACGGGCCGACGATCAAAGCGGCCAGCGCGGTCAGGAGCGCGCTGACGACGACCAGCATCAGCCGCCCGCCGGCTACGGGCACGCCAAGTCCGCGCGCGCTGTCGGCCCCGAGCGGCAGGATGTCCAGCCAGCGCGCGGCAAGAAAAAGCGGCAGCGTCAGTGGCAACAGGCAGGCCAGTGCAACGGCTGCGTCCAGGGCGGTCGCCTGGCCGGTCGAACCGCTCAGCCAGCGCAACAGCACATAGGACTGTGTATTGCCCATCGCGATCGTCGCGGTGATCAGCGCGCTGCACAGTGCGCTCATGGCAATGCCGGCAAGCAGCAATCGGTCGGCGCCGAACTTTGCCTTGGCGGCGATGGCCAGCATGGCGGCCAGTGCCGCCAGTGAGCCCGCGGCCGAGCCGGCGAGCTGCCAGCCGAGCCCGGTCGTTGCGCTGACCGTCAGCACGGCGGTCAGACCGGCGCCCGCGCCGGTGCCGACGCCAAGCACTTCGGGGCTCGCCAGAGGGTTGCCGGTAACGCGCTGGATGACCACGCCCGCCGCCGCGAGCATCGCGCCGGCGGCCGCGGCCACGCCGACACGCGGCGCGCGCCAGGAGACGAGATCGGCCAGCAGGTCGCAGCCGGCGATCGACCACCCTGCCGGTCCACGCCCGACGACGAGAGCCAAGGCGGCGGCGGCAAATGTGAGCGCAAGCAGGACGAAGATGATGAGCCATGGCCGGCGAGCCTTGCGCGGTGCCGCGCCATTGGAACCGAGATGCGGCCATTCGAACATGCGCAGCCTCGGCAACAGCCACAGCAGCAGTGGGCCGCCCAGAAGCGCGGTTCCCGCGCCGGTCGGAATGCGCTCGCCGCCGGCTCCGGCGGCGAGCTGGACCAGCCCGTCCGTCAGCCACAGCAGTACTGCGCCGATCAGCGGCGCGGCGACCAGCTTCTGCCGCAGGGTGCGCGCGCCCGAAAGCGTGGCGAGCGCCGGCGCGGCAAGGCCGACGAAACCGATGACGCCGATCTGCGCCGCGACAGTCGTTGCCATCCACACCGCAAGCGCGATGATGAGAAAGCGGCTGGTGTGGCGGGCAACGCCAAGGCCGCGCGCCGAGGCGTCGTCGAGGCCAAGGATGGTCAGCGGCCGCAGCAGCATCAGCGCCGCGGCGGCGCCGGCCGCCAGCCTGATCGTCAGGGCGATAGCCGGTCGCCAATCCTGCTGCACCAGCGACCCGCCGCCCCAGATGAACAGCGAGAACAGGTAGTCGCCATTGGCGAGGATCAGCGCGGCGCTGACGGAACTCGCGGTCAGCGCCACCATCATTCCGGCGAGCACGACCGACACCGGCTCCAGCCCGCGCCGCCAGGTCAACGCCAGCACCAGCAGCACAGCGGCGGTGCCGCCGGCAAAGGCCACCAGCCCTTGCGATCGCTCCATCAGCAACGGCGCGTAAAGCGAGGCGAGCGTCATCGCCAGTTGCGCGCCGCCCGAAATGCCGAGCGTCGATGGTTCCGCCAGCGGATTGCGCAGCACATGCTGCAACAGCAGGCCGGACAGGCCGAGCACGGCGCCCGCCAGCACCGCTACGACGGCGCGCGGCAGCGAGCTGTAGAACAGGATGACATGGCGGAGATCGCCCGGCACCGATGCCGGCTGCTGCATGCCGACGCGCCATGCGAACAAGAGTGCGGCCAGCCCCGCGAGCAGGCCCCATAGGATTATGGGCGACAGCGCGCCGCCGATGGTGCGGTGAGGTATCTCGCTTCGGGCCACAGCGCGCTCCGTCACGAAGCATGACCCGCAAGCGCCGCCGTCGCCAGCCGCGCGAAGCGGCGCGCCGACGGCAGGCAGCCGAAATGGTTGATCGCTTCGAGCACCGCGACGCGGCCTTTGCTCACGGCCGGCAGCGCGTTCCACAACGCATTGGTGGGAAGCGAGCGCCCGACATCCGCCGGCAAGGGCGAGACGATCAGGATGGAGGCCTCGGGCACCCGCGCCAGCGCCTCCAGGCCAACGGGTGCTGCCGCGCTGTAACTTGTCTCGTCGGACCAGGCATTGACCAGGCCGAGCCGCGTGAGCACGTCACCGAACATGGAGTCCCGGCCGAAGGCGCGGAAGTGCCTGGAGTCGCCGAGGCTAATGACAAAGACCGGCCGTGCGGACCTGGTTGGCATGGCGGCGCGACGCCGCGCTATGTCGTCGGCGGTTTCGTCGACGTAACGCTTCGCTTCGGCCGGTCGTCCGAGCTTTTCGCCCAGGGCCAGCGTCGCTGCCTCGGCGAGTGCGTAGGGCGGCACTCCGGCCTCGTAGACGGTTTGCGCGAACACCGGCGCGATGCGTTCCAGAATCGGGCGTTGGTACTCGTAGAAATTGGAGATGACGATCAGGTCCGGCGCGACGATGCGCAACAGCTCGTAGTTGGGCGTGCCGCGCAGTCCGAGATCGGTCACGGATTGGGGAATTGCAGGCTCGACCGCAATCCTGCGGAACTGGATCAGTTCGGCCGCCGCCGCCGGCTCGATGCCGAGCGCCAGAAGCGTTTCCAGCATGCCCCAATCGATCGCGGCAACATTTGTCGTCGTAGTCCTGCCGGCAACCGGCGGCAGCAAGGCCGCGGCCGTTAGCGCAAGCACCTGCCGTCTGTTGGGGGGATGGATCATCGCCGGCGGGTTCGGTCCATGATTACCAACTCGTGTGCGCCTTCAGCTTGAAGGAGCGGCCTTCGCCGTAGGAGCAGGTGAGCGTTGTCTGGCAGCTCGACACATACGTCTTGTCGAAAAGGTTGGTGATGTTGAGGTCGACGCCCCAGTTCTCCTTCTCGTAGCCGAGCTTCAGGTCGGCCAGCGTCACCGCCGGAACCTTCGCCGTATTCTCATTGTCTGCCCATGAGGAGCCGATATAGCGCAAACCGCCGCCAATCGAGATGCCGTCATACCAGTCGCCACGGAAGGTGTAATCGACCGATGCGGAAGTCATCACTTCCGGCACGATGAAAGGCGTCTTGCCGATGAGCGCCGGGTTGGCGTCCTTGGTGATGTCGATGTCGTAAGCTGTGAATGCACCTGTAAGCCGGAAATCCTCGGTCACGTTCACCTTGCCTTCGAGCTCGACGCCGCGTGAACGCACCTCGCCGGTCTGCATCTGGGTGAAGGGAGTGACATTCGACGGCACGTTCTGGCGGGTCAGGTCGAACAGCGACAGGGTGAACAGGCCATCGACGAAAGTCGGCACGTACTTCACGCCGACTTCGTACTGCGTGCCCTCTTCCGGCTTGAACAGATTGCCCATCGCATCGGTGCCGATGATCGGATTGAAGAAGGTGGCGATGCTGGCATAGGGGGTTACGCCGTTGGCAAACTCATAGGCCAGGCCGGCGCGGCCGGAGAAATCGCCAACCGTGCTGCTCTGCGTGCTGGAGCCCGCCGAGTAATAGGTCGGGCGGTTGTCGGCTTCGAGCCAGCCACGGTCGTAGCGGCCGTTCAGCGTCACCAGCCAGCCGTCGCCGAAGCGCATTTGATCCTGTGCATAGAAGCCAAGCTGTTTCTGCGTCAGGTCCTGATTGAGATAGCTGACGCGAGGTGTCAGCGGCGAACCGTACACCGGATCGAAAGCGTCGATTGGATTGTCATAATTGGGATCGTAGAGGCCGGACGACTGTACCTGGTCGATGTTGTAATATTTGAAATCGACGCCAGCGAGGATCGTATGTTCGATCGCTCCGGTCGCCACCTTGCCTTCGATCTGGTTGTCGGCGAGGAACGTCTTGGCCGTGGTGTCATGATCGAAATTGATCCGCGCCAGCTCGGTCGGCCCTCCGATCGTTGACCAGCCGTTCGGATAGACGCTGACCTCGTTGATGTCGGCGGCGGTGAAACGGGCGCTGGAGCGAACGGTCCAGTCATTGTCGAACGTGTGCTCGAACTCGTAGCCGAGGGAGCCCTGTTCGCGCTTGTAGAGATCGATGCTCGGCTCCGTGAAGTTCGCATCGGGATCGATGCGGCCATAGTTCACGCCGCCGACAATGTGATCGACCACGGTGCCATCGTAGGGCAGGAAGCTGCCGCCATTATGGTTCTCGTCGATGTGGCTGTAATTGGCCAGTATGGTCAGCGTGGTCGCTTCGTCTGGCTTCCAGCTAATGCTCGGCGAGATGAAGCCGCGCCAGCCGTTCTGCAGGTCGCTGTAGGTATCGCCGCCGGCGACCTTGCCCGTCATCCGGTAGCTGACCGTGCCGTTGCTGGCGACATCGCCGATGTCGAAGCCGAGATAGACATTGCCGGCATCGTTGATGCCGGTTTCGACATAGCGCGTGCGTTCGAAATCCGGGCGCTTGCTGACATAGTTGACCAGGCCGCCCGGATTGCTGCCGCCATAAAGCACCGAGGCCGGCCCCTTCAGCACTTCGATGCGCTCAAGGCCGAAGCTGTCGACATAGAAACCGCCGAAACCATAACTGAACAGCTGGAGGCCATCCATGTAGGTGCCGGTGGCCGTTGCATCGAAGCCGCGAATGTACATCCAGTTGGTGTCGCTGTCGGGACCGAAGGGTTGGGCAAAGACGCCGGCGGTGTAGCGCAGCGCCTCGTCAGCTTTCTGTGCACCCTGATCGTCGATCTCCTGCCGTCCGACCACCGAGACGGATTGCGGGACCTCCTTGATGTCGGTCGCCGTCTTGGAACCGGTTCTGGTCGTCTTGGCGACGACGCCGTCGACCGGCCCGGTCGCGCTGTCTCCGGCCTCGCCCTCGACAACGACCGGTTCAAGCTGGGTGCTGGATTGCGCCGTCTGCGCGAACGCCGGCACTGGCGGGATCATCGCGGCAGCGGCGACGCCGGCCGCCAGAAGCGCCTTGATCCGGTAAATTCTGCTCATCAGGAAAGTCCCCGCCTGTCGTCGTTGAGATACTTGATGGTTTACCTCAACTTATCAACGGGTCATTGGACTGATTTGGGCGGCTTGTCCATTCTTGTCCAAACCACTGATATCGCGGTGCCGTGTTGCGGAAATGTCACCGGCGGCCGGCGCTCTTCATCCACGCACCCGGGGTCAATCCGACCACGGACTTGAACACGCGGGTAAGGTGCGCCTGGTCGAAGAAGCCGGTGGCCTGGGCGATGTCGCCAAGCGAGGCAGCCTCATGCGCCATCATCGCCTTTGCCCTGTCGATCCGCGCCTGCATCTGCCAGCGATGCGGCGGCACGCCCGTTGCTGCCTTGAAGGCATGGCTCATCGCGGTTTCGGACAGGCCGGTCAGCGCGGCAAGATCAGCAAGGCGGATCCTGTCCAGGCAGTGGGCGTCGATGTAATCCGTGACGAGGCGCAGTTTGCGGCGGGGCAGGGGCGACCGGCGCCTGGCGGCACTTGGCCGGTCTATCTGGAAAAGGCATGCGAACAAGGCGTTGAGCAGACCTTCGCCATAAAGATCATGCAGGTTCCACTCGCTGCCGCATTCAGCGGCGATAAGCCCGGCAAGCGTAGCGATCCGATCATCGCGAAACTGGAGGCGCGATATCTGCAAGGCATCGCGATCGAGGCTGCGGCCGAAGCGGCGGGTCAGTGTCGCCGCGTCGAAATGAAGGTCGAGATGCCTGATCCGTTTGAGTCCTTCGACGCGGCCGCGGATCGGCACCCCGGCCGGTATATAGGCCATGGAAAACGCCTGGTTGTGGCGGCGCGGTTCGCCCTGGGCGCCTTCGACGACGAAGGCACCGTCGCCGTCGATATCGAGAGCGACGAACAGCCGGGGGTCGGGAGAGACGTAATAACCCTCGGCATTGTCACCGCATGAGACATCCCAGAGGTCGGCGACCACGCCGTCCCAGACGTGCCATTTCAGGTCGCCAATTACGGCAAATCCCTGAATCCGGCTCTCCATGCGCGCGACGAAGGTCAATTCTGCTTATCCCGGGCATAACATGATAGAAACTATCATGTTATGCCCGGTCAGCGACAGCACCGCAAGCCCTTGCGTTCGAAGGTCGTGCTGAACCGACGCCGCTGCTGTCGGTCAGCGCAGCCTCAGACGCTTTCGAGATAGGTCTCGATCTCGAAGTCGCTGACGTTGAGCGCGAACGTATTCAGTTCCTGGCGTTTGCAGGCGATGAAAGAGTGGCGCAGGATCGCCGGGAAGATCTCCGCCACATGCGTCCCGCTTTCAAAGGCCGCGATCGCGGATGCCCAGTCCGGCGGCAACTTGGCCGGGGCAAGGCCTTGCCCATCATTCCCGGTTGGGTCGCCCGGTGACATCTGCCTTTCGATGCCGACCAGTGCCGCGCCCAGTATGGCGGCAAGCACAAGATAGGGATTGGCGTCCGCTCCCGACACGCGATGCTCGATCCGGCGCGCACCGGTCGGGCCGCCGGGAATGCGGATCGCGACCATGCGGTTCTCGTAACCCCAGGCGACGGCGGTCGGCGCGTAGGATCTCGGCCGGAGCCTGCGGTAGGAGTTGAAATGCGGCGCGAACACCAGCGTGCTCTCGGCCATCGCCGCCAGCAGTCCGCCGACAGCGTGGCGCATAATGCCGGAGCCCTGGTCGGTGCCGTCGTCGAAGACGTTGCGCCCGTTGGCGTCGACAAGGCTGAAATGGACGTGGAAGCCGTTGCCGGCTCGGTCGCCATAAGGCTTGGCCATGAAGCAGGCGGCAAAGCCGTGCTTGCGGGCAATGCCCTTCACCGTGCGCTTGAACAGGACGGCGTCGTCGGCCGCCCGCAGCGCGTCCGCGACATGGTTCAAATTGATCTCGAACTGGCCGACGCCGTTCTCGGCAATGGCGGTATCGACGGGAATGCCTTGTGCTCGGCAGGCTTCGTAGATGTCGTGGATGAAGGCCTCGAAGTCGTCGATCTCGTCGATTGACAGTGCCGCGTCGGAATCCAGACGCCGCCCGGTGACCGGCGAGACAGGCCCGACCGGTCGCTGCGATTGCGGGTCGACAAGATAGAATTCGAGCTCGGTGGCGGCCACAGGCGTCAGGCCCAAAGCCTTGTAGCGGTCGAGGATACGGGCCAGTGCCCGCCGGGGATCCCCGAGATACGGTGCGCCGCCTTCGTCGGCGAGCCAGAGCGGGATGAGGGCGGTCGGATGCGCCGTCCAGTTCACCGGAAGGATGCCGCGGCCGGTCCATTGGCACAATCCGTCTGCGTCGCCGGTCGAGAACACCAGCGCGTTGCCTTCGATATCCTCGCCCCAGATGTCCAGCCCGATCAGCGAATAGGGCATGCGCAGCTTGCCCTCCAGTGCCTTGCGCGCCTGCTCGACGGGGATGCGCTTTCCCCGCATGATGCCGTTGAGGTCGCACACCGCGGCCCTCAGGCTCTGGATGTCGTTTCGGCTCTCAAGCCAGCTCAGAACGTCCGCAATTGCATCGCCCAATTTCCAACCTCTGGTTTCGAAGGTGCCCGAGCCCTGATCGGCCGCGCTGTCCCTGGTAAAAATGGCTTGTGAGTTTTCGGGATCCATATCTGGCCGCAGCCGGATGTTTCCCTATTTATTCAAGTCATTAGCTGGGATGTCGGGAGGCATTTCAAAACCAGTTGCGCGATCTGCGACCGAAACATAGAGGCAAGAGCGTGGAAAGCCAAGGCTCGGCATCGGGCTTGGCGCGCGCAGGGTGAAGCCGGGATGCCGGCATCACTCTCGGGCATGCGCGGCCGTCGTGGGGATATGAAACGTCCCTATCACAAATCTTGACCTTCCCCGCACTTGCACCTCTGGCCGCTCTCTGGCTTTTTGGGACACCCATCCGAGCGGACTGATTCGTCACGCCGCTCTGCGTCGATTGCCGTTTTGCGGTGTGATCGATCTGGCGGGGCGTGAAGCGCGAGCGACTGGCGAAGGAGAAGACGCATGGCCGAGTTCAAGAAGCCCGAGATCTCCGAGATGAGACCCAAGATCACCGTTGTCGGCGTCGGCGGCGGCGGCGGCAACGCCATCAACAACATGATCGCCGAGCAGCTTCAGGGCACCGAATTCATTGCCGCCAACACAGATGCACAGGCGCTCACCATGTCCAAGGCGACGCGGCTGATCCAACTCGGCGCGCATGTAACCGAAGGGCTGGGCGCCGGATCGCTTCCCGAGATCGGCCGCGCCGCGGCCGAGGAATCGCTGGACGAGATCATGGACCATCTGGCCGGCACCCACATGTGCTTCGTCACCGCCGGAATGGGCGGCGGCACCGGAACCGGTGCCGCGCCGGTCATAGCCCAAGCGGCGCGCAAGGCAGGCATCCTGACGGTCGGCGTCGTCACCAAGCCGTTCACTTTCGAGGGCAGGCGCCGCATGCAGATGGCCGAAGAAGGCATCGAGCGGCTGCGCGAAAGCGCCGACACCGTGATCGTCATCCCCAACCAGAACCTGTTCCGGATCGCCGACGCCAAGACCACCTTCGCCGATGCCTTCGTCATCGCCGACCGGGTGCTCTATGCCGGCGTCAGCTGCATCACCGATCTCATCGTCAAGGAAGGCCTGATCAACCTCGACTTCGCCGACGTCAAATCGGTGATGCGCGGCATGGGCCGCGCCATGATGGGAACCGGCGAGGCGTCAGGCGATAGCCGGGCGATGAAGGCGGCGGAAGCCGCCATCGCCAACCCGCTGCTGGACGAAATGTCGATGAAGGGCGCCAAGGGCGTGCTGGTCTCGATTTCCGGCGGCCGCGACATGACCCTGTTCGAGGTGGACGAGGCCGCCACGAGAATCCGTGAAGAGGTCTATGAAGACGCCGACATCATCGTCGGCGCCATCTTCGACAAGAGCATGGAAGGCCGGTTCAGGGTTTCGGTGGTGGCCACCGGCCTCGACCGCGGGCTCGGCGTGGAAGATGCCGATGCCGGCATGGCGCACGACCATTCCATGCCATTCGCGGCGCGGACGTTGCAATAGGCGCTGCTCGCCGGCGGCCTTGGCCGCTGCCGGGCACCTCGACGTCGCCGGCGCACCACCAAGTTCAGCCTGGACCTGATCACCCGAAAGCGGCTTGCCGAATGGTGCGATCCGCTCACCGGCGAATGCTGGGCGCCGCCGCTTCGCCTGGACGGCGACGATGGTGATCGAGTTCCTGTGCGAAACGTAAGTCGACACCGCTTTCTTTCGCTGCCGCTGTGACCCTGACCGGTGCCACGCCCGGTGTTCGCTCGTCCATTCTCGTTGAAAATCAGCGTTTGCAGGCGCTTGGCGCTTGACTCCGATGCGTCCATGTGAAAAATTTTGCAGAAACTGAAAAAAATATCAGAGGGCGGAACGTGGTTGGATTTGGAAACGGCCTCTTGCGCGATGATGAAACCGGCATGGCGGCACGCGCCGCCTGGCTTCATTACGCCGGCGGCCTGACCCAATCCGAGGTTGCCAAGCGCCTCGGGCTGACCAGCCTCAAGGCCCACCGCCTGATCACCAAGGCCAATCAGGAAGGGCTGGTGAAGGTCTATATCGACGGCGAAGTCTCGGAATGCGTCGAGCTCGAGGACGAGCTGTCGCGCCGCTACGGCCTCGATTATTGCGAGGTGGTTCCCGATTTCGATTCCGAGGAATTGCCGCTCAAGGCGCTCGGCATCGCCGGCGCGCAATTCCTCAAGCGTGAGATCGAACGCGGCGAGCAGGCGCTGATCGGCGTCGGCCATGGCCGCACGCTCGCCGCCTGCGTGGAATACCTGCCGCGCAGCTCGACAGACAAGATCCGCTTCGTTTCGCTGCTCGGCGGCTTGACGCGGAAGTTCTCGGCCAACCCGCATGACGTCATTCACCGCCTCGCCGAGCGCACCGGCGCCGAAGCCTATGTTATGCCGGTGCCGATGTTCGCCAACACGGTGGACGACCGCGCGGTATTGCTGGGACAGAAGGGCATCAGCGAGGTTTTCGATCTCGCAAGATCCGCCGACCTTTTGTTTGCCGGCATCGGCACGGCCGAACGCGAAGCCTCGCTCGTCGCCACCGGCATGATCGAGAAGGGCGAGATGGAGGAGATCCGCCGCAATGGCGGCGTCGGCGAATTGCTCGGCCATTTCTTCGACGATGCCGGCAAAGCGGTGGCGACAACCCTTTCCAATCGGGCGCTGGCGCTGGCGCGCGAGGACATCGCCAGCCGCCGGATCGTCGCGGTCGCCGGCGGCAAGGTCAAGGTTCGAGCCGTCAAAGCGGTGCTGGAGGGCCGCTATCTCAAGGGCCTGATAACTGATGAGCGGACAGCGCGATCGCTCGTGGAGGAGACGCCAGTCGGGTAGCCGGCGTCGGTTCAGTTAAAACTACCCTGTGGAGGAGAAGACCAAATGCATGAGAAAGAGAAAGACCTCATTGACGCTTTCCTGCGCGGACAAGTCGACCGTCGTGGGCTGATCAAGGGCCTGGGTGCGATGGGCCTTGCCGCCGGCACGGCCGGTACGCTGCTCAATCTTGGGCAGACCCGGGCGCTGGCCGCCGACTTCGACTGGAAGGCGCACCAGGGCAAGACCATCAAGCTCCTGCTCAACAAGCATCCCTATGCGGATGCGATGATCGCCAACCTCGAAAACTTCAAGCAGTTGACCGGCATGAATGTCGTCTACGACGTGTTCCCGGAAGACGTCTATTTCGACAAGGTCACGGCCGCGTTGTCGGCGAGCTCGCCCGAATACGATGCCTTCATGACCGGCGCCTATATGACCTGGACCTACGGCCCAGCCGGCTGGATCACCGACCTCAATGAATGGATCAAGGATCCGGCCAAGACCAACCCCAACTATGCCTGGGATGACTTCCTGCCCGGCGTCAAGAACTCCTGCGCCTGGAACGGCAAGCCGGGCGGGGCCCTGGGGTCCGAAGACGCCAAGCAATGGTGCATTCCGTGGGGCTTCGAACAAAACAACATCACCTACAACAAGGGGATGTTCGACAAGGCGGGCGTCAAGGTTCCCGGCAATATGGACGAGATGGTGGCCGCGGCCGCCAAGCTCACCAAAGATGTCGGCGGCGGCGTCTACGGCATTGGCGTGCGCGGGTCGCGCTCCTGGGCGACGATCCATCCGGGTTTCCTTTCGGCCTACGCCAATTTCGACCAGAAGGATCTGAACGTGTCGGCCGACGGCAAATTGTCGGCCGCCATGAACACCGCCCAGTCCAAGGCTTTCCACAAGCAATGGGTGCAGATGATCCAGGAAAGCGGTCCGAAGGACTGGTCGACCTACACCTGGTACCAGGTCGGCGCCGATCTCGGCGCCGGCGCCTCGGCGATGATCTTCGACGCCGACATCCTCGGCTACTTCATGAATGGCGGCGACAACAAGATGGCCGGCAAGCTTGCCTTTGCCGCCTTCAAGGCCAACCCGGAGGCCAAGGCGCCAACGCCGAACATCTGGATCTGGTCGCTGTCGATGTCCAACTTCTCCAAGGACAAGGACGCCACGTGGTACTTCATGCAGTGGGCCTCCGGACCCGAGCATGCTCTGTTCGGCGCCACCAAGATGGATTTCGTCAATCCGGTCCGCCAGTCGGTCTGGAAGGATGAGACGTTCCGCGAGAAGCTGAACAAGAGCTATCCCGGTTATGTCGAGATGTTCGACGCCTCGGCGCCGGGCGCCTCGATCAAGTTCACGGCGCAGCCGCTGTTCTTCGATCTCACCACCGAATGGGCGGCGACGCTGCAAAAGATGGTGGCCAAGGAAGTGCCGGTGGACGAGGGTCTCGATAAGCTGGCCGAAAGCATCAACGGCCAGCTCAAGGAAGCCGGCCTCGGCTAGATGTAATGGAGGACCGGCCAGCCTTGGCAGGCCGGTCCTCACCTGACCTTTTCAAGATTGCGACGCGGGGCCGTAAGGTGGCCGCCAATTCGCCCGACCGGCCGCCTTGCTCCCTTGGGCGGCCGGCAGGGCGGAGCGACAGGGACAACGGAGCAGCACGATGACTGCGGTGGTATCGCAAAGGCCCAAGCCCTCGGGCTTCAGGATCAGCAAGAGAGTGCTGCCCTACGTGCTCAGCCTGCCGGCTCTGCTGGTCTGCATCGGCATCCTGATTCCGTTCCTGACCTCGGTCGTCTATTCCTTCCAGCGCTATCGGCTGAGCCAGCCCTGGGCGCGGCAGTTCAACTGGGGCGACAACTACATCTCCTTCTTCACCGATCCGAAGTTCTGGAACACGCTCAAGATCTCGCTGCTCTATGCCGGCACCACGGTGGTGCTGGAACTGCTTCTTGGCCTGGCCATCGCGCTGCTTTTGCAGAAGCGATCGACCCTGAACAACTTCATCTCGATCATGCTGCTGATGCCGCTGATGACGGCGCCGGCACTGGCCGCGCTGATGTGGAAGCTGATGACCAATCCCGGCTTCGGCGTGCTGAGCTATCTTGCCAGCCTCATCGGCTTACAGGATTTCCGCTGGGCCTCGTCGCCGTCGACGGCTTTGTTCACCGTCGTTCTCGTCGATATCTGGGTCTACACGCCCTTCATCATGATCCTGCTGCTTGCCGGCCTGCGCAGCCTGCCGACGCAGCCCTTCGAGGCCGCGGCCCTCGATGGCGTGCCGAGGAGCTTCGTCTTCTTCCGCATCACGCTGCCGATGCTGACGCCGTATATCCTGACGGCGACTTTGTTCCGCCTGCTCGATTCCATCCAGCAGTTCGACATCATCTACGCCATGACGCAAGGAGGACCGGGCGACACGCTGACCGTCTTCCAGGTCGAGGCCTATCTCAACTTCTTCCAGTCGACCAATGTCGGCCGCTCGGCGGCGCTGATGATCATCCTGTGGGCGATCACCTATTTCCTCTCCAACATCTTCATCAAGAACTGGCTCAGGCTGCGCGAGCGCGCCCGTGGCCAGGCATAGGAGGAGGCAGCCATGGAACACACCTCCTTGCTTGAACGCACCCTGCGCGGCGCGGCACTCACGCTGGTCGTGATCTTCTTCATGTTCCCGATCGTCTGGATCCTGATGATGTCGTTCCAGACCAACGAGACCATCCTGCGCATTCCGCCGCAGCTGGTCTTCGAGCCGACGCTCGCCAACTACACCGCGCTGATCACCGGCAAGCTGACGACCGCCGCCGGCACGCTCGACATCGCCTTCATGCGCAACCTGTGGAATTCGGTGTTCCTGTCGGTGACCTCGGTCGCGGTCTCGCTGCTGCTCGGCGTCCCGGCGGCCTACGCCTTCGCGCGGCACAAGTTCCGCGGCTCGGAGGACATCGCCTTCACGCTGCTGTCGTTCAGGTTCGCGCCGGCCCTGCTGGTGCTGTTGCCGCTTACGCTCTATTTCCAGAAGCTCGGGCTGGCCAACACCTATATCGGGCTGATCTGGGTCTATCAGCTGATCTGCCTGCCGCTGATCCTGTGGATCGTGCGCGGCTATTTCGAGGATATTCCGGCCGACATCGAATATGCCTATCGCATCGGCGGCCATTCCTGGTTTGCCACCTTCCGCAAGATCGCGCTGCCGCTCGCCGGCCCCGGCATCGCCGCTGCCGGCCTGCTTGCCTTCATCTTCGCCTGGAACAATTTCGTCTTCGCGCTGGTGCTGGCCTCGGCCGACAAGCAGCCGGTGACGGTCGGCGCGCTCGCCTTCATCACCTCCTCGGGCATCCAGTACGGCCAGATCTCGGCGGCCATCGTCCTGTCGATCACGCCGACGCTGGCGCTCGCCCTCTATGCACAGCGCTATCTGGTCGAAGGCCTGTCGCTCGGCGCGGTGAAGGGGTAGTTCCATGGCCAGCCTCGAACTCAGAAACCTCGTCAAGCGCTACAAGAGCCAGACCGTGCTCGACAATCTTTCGCTGACCGTCGCCGACGGTGAGACGCTGGTCCTGTTCGGACCCTCCGGCGCCGGCAAGACGGTGCTGCTGCGCCTCGTCGCCGGCGTCATCGACCCCGACGAAGGCAAGATCCTCATCGGCGGCGAGGACATGACCGACGTCGACGCCGAATTCCGTGGCGTCGGCATGGCGTTCCAGAATTTCGCGCTGTTTCCGCATATGAGCGCATTCGACAACATCGCGACGCCGCTGGAGGCCAAGCGGTCGTCGCAGGGCGCGATCAAGGCCGGCGTCGAGAGCGTCGCCAAGCTGTTGAAGATCGCCCATGTGCTCTCCCACAAGCCGCGTGCGCTCTCCAATGGCCAGAAGCAGCGCACCGCGCTTGCCCGTGCGCTGGTCGGCTCGCCACCGCTGCTGCTGCTCGACGATCCCTTGCGCAATGTCGATGCCAAGCTGCGTTTCGAGATGCGTCTCGAACTGCCGCGCCTGCTAGCCGACCGCGGCGCCACCGTCGTCTACGTCACCCAGGATTATAAGGAAGCCATGGCGCTCGGCGACCGCATCGCGGTGATGTCGCAAGGCGTCATCAGCCAGCTCGGCACGCCCGAACAGATCTATCGCGAGCCGGCCAACATCGAGATCGCGCGGCTGTTCGGCGACCCGACCATCAACCTGCTCGACGTCAAGCCGGCGCTTGGCGCCAAGGGAATCCATGTCGCCCTGTCGAATGTGCAGGTCCATCTCGGCGGGGCTCCCGAGACCGCGGTCGGCCGCGACTGCATCATCGGGCTCAGGCCGGAAGCACTGCATTTCGTCGGCGAAAATGAACCCGGCGCCATTCCGGTGACGGTCGAGGCCGAAACCCCGCTCAACGAAAAGATCGTCACGCTGGTGCGCACGTTGCGCGGCCGCGAGATCCTGGTTTCGCGGCCGGCCGGAACACCGGGCCGCAGCGAAGGCAAGGCCCACATTGCCGTCGACGGCAAGAGCGCCCTGTTGTTCGATCGCGCCGGCGGCGAGCGCATCGGCTCGAAGAATGTCGTCAGTTTGCGCAACGGAGAAGCCGCATGAGCGCGAGCGCACTCACCATTTCCGGGGTCGACAAATTCTATGGCCCGATCGACCGGGGCGTCCACGCCGTCAAGAAGCTGACGATGGAGATCGGCAAGGGCGAGATCGTGGCGCTGCTCGGTTCGTCCGGCTGCGGCAAGACCTCGACGCTGCGCATGATCGCCGGCTTCGAGGAGGTGTCGCGCGGCGCGATCTCGGTCGCCGGCCGCCAGGTGCACACGCTGCCGCCGGTCAGGCGTAACGTGGCGATGGCCTTCGAGGGCTATTCGCTCTACCCGCCGCTGACGGTGCGCGAGAACATGGCCTTCGCGCTCAAGGCGGCCCGGCTGCCCAGAAGCGAGGTCGAGGCCAGGGTCGCCAGCATCGCCAAGCTGCTCGAGATCGAGGATATATTGGAGCGTTACCCAAGCTCTATCTCCGGCGGCCAGCAGCAGCGCGCCAGCCTCGGCCGGGCGCTGATCCGCGACGCCGATTTGCATCTGCTGGACGAGCCGATGGGGCAGCTCGAACCGCAGCTGCGTGCCGTGCTGCGCGGCCGCATCAAGCATTTCATCAAGGAGCGCGGCTTGACAGCGATCCTGGTCACGCACGACCAGACCGAGGCCAATGCGCTTGCCGACCGCATCGCGGTGATGGAAGGCGGCGTGCTGCAGCAGTTCGATACGCCGGACAGGATCAAGGAGCGTCCGGCGAACCTGTTCACCGGCACCTTCGTCGGCGAGCCGCCGATGAACGTCTTCGAGGCCTATGTCGGCGCCACCGCCGGGCGCATCAATCTCAGGCTTCCCGACGGGCTGTCGCTGGACTACGACAAGGACGCCTTCAGCGCTCCGGTCCGCGACCAGCTGCTCAGCCGCGAGCGGGTGGTCATCGGCATCAGGCCTTACGCGGTGCGGCGCTCGAAGGAGGGTGTTCCCGCCAGGGTCTCGGCCAACCAGTGGCTTGGCGACCAGACCCATATCGCGGCCGATTTCGCCGGCGGCTCGCTGGTCCTGGTCGAGCACGACCGCACCCGGCTGGACCTTGGCGCGCCGATCAATGTCAGCATCGACCCGAAGAACCTGCATGTCTTCGACCAGGCGAGCGGCGAGGCCATTTCGCACGGCATGGAGCTCGCCTGATGCGTGATCTCTTGATCGGTATCGACGCCGGTACTTCCGTCATCAAGTCCATCGCCTTCGACACGAAAGGCCGGCAGATCGCCGCCGCGGCAACGCCGAACCATTACGAGACGCGGCCGGGCGGCGGCGCCGAACAGGATCTTGCGCGCACATGGGCGGATGCGGCGGCGACCTTGCGCCAGCTCGCCGAGAAAGTGCCCGATCTCGCCGGCCGGACCATCGCCATCGCGGTGACCGGGCAGGGCGACGGCACCTGGCTGATCGACGGCAAGGGCGAGCCGGTGGCGAAGGGCTGGCTCTGGCTCGACGCGCGCGCCGCCGGCGTCGTCGAGGAGATCCGCGCGCGGCCCGAGGACCGGCTGCGCTTCGAAAAGACCGGCAGCGGGCTCGCCGCCTGCCAGCAGGGCTCGCAGTTCGTGTTCATGAAGCGCAACATGCCTGAAATGCTCGACAAGGCGGCGACGGCGTTTCACTGCAAGGACTGGCTCTATTTCAAGCTGACCGGCGAGCGCGCCACCGACCCCTCCGAGGGAACCTTCACCTTTGGCGATTTCCGCACCCGCGACTATAGCGAGGATGTGCTCGACGTGCTCGGCGTCGCCGACCTCAGGCATTTGCTACCGCCGGTCACAGACGGCACCAGGCACAGCGCCGGTCTGTCGCAGGCGGCGGCCGCCGCCACCGGCATACTTGCCGGCACGCCGGTCGTGCTCGGCTATGTCGACGTCGTCTGCACCGCGCTTGGCGCCGGCCTGCTCGACCGCGAGCGCAAGCCCGGCTGCACCATCATCGGTTCCACTGGCATGCATATGCGGCTGGCCGAGACGCCGGACGACGTGCAACTGAACGAGGCGGCAACCGGCTACACCATGGCCATGCCGGCGCCCGGCGTGTTCGCGCAGATGCAGTCCAACATGGCGGCGACCCTCAACATCGACTGGGTGCTTGGGCTCGCTTCCGGCATCCTCGCTTCGCAAGGCATCACCCGCAGCAATGGCGAGATGATCGCGCTCGTCGACACCTGGATCGCCGCCTCGCAGCCCGCCTCGCTGCTCTACCAGCCCTATGTGTCCGAGGCCGGCGAGCGGGGGCCGTTCGTCGATGCCAATGCCAGGGCCGGCTTCGTCGGCATATCCTCGCGCCACGGCTATGCCGACCTGGTGCGCGCCGTCTTCGAGGGATTGGCCTTCGCCGCGCGCGATTGCTACGCCGCCATGGGGCCATTGCCGCGCGAGATCCGGCTGACCGGAGGCGCCGCCCGAAGCCCGGCGCTGCGCAAGATCCTCGGAGCCGCCGTCGGCGCAGACATCCGCACCAGCCAGCGCGAGGAGGCCGGGGCGGCCGGCGCGGCGATGATAGCCGCGGTCTGCGTCGGCCTGTACAAGTCGATGGACGAATGCGTCGCGGAATGGGTGACGCCGCTGCTTGGCGAGGCGGAGCCGAGTGATCGGGACCTCGCCGCGATCTACGACAGGATGACCCCGTCCTACATGTTGGCGCACCAGGCGCTGCGGCCGGTCTGGCGCGCGATGGCTTCGGTGCAGGCAAATTGAGAAGTCGAGTATGCCCAGGAAAATAGCGATCATTGGTGACAACTTCATGCTTCCGGAGGTGTTTCGCGCCAAAATCGAGAAGGTCGCGAGCGGTGACCTCGATGTCAGGACATTGCAGACCGCCTGGCCCGACGAGCCGATGGAATTCGGCGATCCGGCGCTCGGCCTCGACAAGGTCAAGGAGTATTTCGGCCGTCCCGACGAGGTCGTCGAGTTCATTGGCGATGCCGAGATCCTCGTCACCCAGCTTGCACCATTGTCGGAGGGCATGATGCGCCGCCTGCCGGCCCTGAAGCTGGTCGCGGTGTCGCGCGGCGGCCCGATCAACATCGACATGGAAGCGGCGCGCGCGCATGGCATCACCGTCGTCAACGTGCCCGGCCGCAACGCGACCGCCGTGGCCGAATTCACCATCGGCGCCATATTGGCCGAAACGCGGCTGATCCGGGTCGGCCACGAAGCGCTGCGCAGGGGCGAATGGCGCGGCGATCTCTACCGCGCCGACCGCACCGGCCGCGAGCTTAGCGAGATGACGGTCGGCGTCGTCGGTTACGGCAATATCGGAACAAAGGTAGTCAGGCTGCTGCGCGCTTTCGGCTGCCACGTTCTGGTCAGCGACCCCTATGTGCAGTTGAGCGCAGAGGACCGCAACGCCGGCGTCGAACTGGTCGCGCTTGACGATCTCCTATCCCGCTCCGACGTGGTCACGCTGCATTCGCGGGTGACGCCGGAGACGCGCGGCCTGATCGGCAAGGACACCATCGCGCGGATGAAACCCGGGGTGATCTTCGTCAACACGGCGCGCGGGCCGCTGGTCGACTATGACGCACTCTATGAGGCGCTTGTTTCAGGCCAGATCGCCAGCGCCATGCTGGAGACGTTCGCGGTCGAGCCTGTGCCGTCGGACTGGCCCTTGCTGCAGCTTCCCAACGTGACGCTGACGCCGCATATCGCCGGCGCCTCGGTGCGCACCGTGACCTATGCGGCCGAGCAGGCCGCCGAGGAAGTGCGCCGCTATATCGCCGGGCTGCCTCCGGTCAATCCGTGCTGAGGCGGCAGCCATGGTGTGTAAATCCGGCAGCGAGATCGTGACGAGATGAGTGGCGGACCCGAAATCGTCGACCTTTTCGTCATCGGCGGCGGCGTCAACGGCGCCGGCATAGCCCGCGATGCAGCAGGCCGCGGCCTCTCCGTCATCCTGTGCGAAAAGGACGATCTGGCGGAAGGCACCAGTTCGCGATCGGGCAAGCTCGTCCATGGCGGCCTGCGCTACCTCGAATACTACGAGTTCCGCCTGGTGCGCGAGGCGCTGATCGAGCGCGAGGTACTCCTGGAATCGGCACCGCACATCATCTGGCCGATGCGCTTCGTGCTGCCGCACAGTCCTGACGACCGGCCGGCCTGGCTGGTGCGGCTCGGCCTGTTCCTCTACGACCATCTCGGCGGCCGCAAGCGGCTGCCGGCCACCCGCACGCTCGACCTGCGCACCGCGCCCGAGGGCGCGCCGATCAAGGACGAGTTCAAGCGCGGTTTCGAATATTCCGATTGCTGGGTCGACGACGCCCGTCTCGTGCTGATCAATGCGCTGGATGCGCGCGAGCGCGGAGCGAAGATCTTCACCCGAACCGCCTGCACCGCCGCCCGCCGGGAAGGCGGCCTCTGGTCGGTGGAGATGCGCGACGGCAAGACCGGCGTGAAAACCACCGTGCGAGCGCGGGCGCTGGTCAATGCCGCTGGCCCTTGGGTCAACGACATCATCAACCGCGTTGCTGGCCAGAACTCGACGCGCAATGTCCGGCTGGTCAAGGGCAGCCATATCGTCGTGCCCAAATTCTGGGAGGGCCGCCAAGCTTACCTCATCCAGAACAGCGACAAGCGGGTGATCTTCATCAATCCTTATCAGGGCGATCTCGCCTTGATCGGCACCACCGACATTCCCTATGACGGCCGACCCGAGGACGTGGCGGCGGATGAGAGCGAGATCGAATACCTGATCAGGGTGGTCAACCGTTATTTCAAGCGTGGCCTCGCGCGCGGCGATGTCGTCTATTCGTTCTCCGGCGTCAGGCCGCTCTATGACGACAATGCCGACAACCCGAGTGCCGTGACCCGCGACTATATTTTCGAACTCGACGCGCCGGATGCTGAGGCGCCGCTGCTGTCCGTCTTCGGCGGCAAGATCACCACCTTCCGCAAGCTCGCCGAGCATGCGCTGGACAGGATCGCTCCGTTCTTCCCCCGGATGGGCAAGCCTTGGACGGCGAAGGCGCATCTGCCTGGCGGCGACATCGCCAATGCCGATTTCGAACAGTTTCTAGGAGATCTCGGGCGGGAGTATCCATGGATGCCTGCATCGCTGCTCAAGCATTACGGTCGGCTCTACGGCACCAGGACACGTCTTCTGGTCGGCGCGGCCCGTTCGCTCGCGGAACTCGGGCGATGTTTCGGCAAGGATTTCTTCGAGCGCGAGGCCAGTTACCTGTTCGAGCAGGAATGGGCTGAGACACCGGCCGACATTCTCGAACGGCGCACCAAGCACGGCCTGCATCTTTCCGCCGAGGAGAGATCGGCTTTCGAACACTGGTGCGCGAGCCGGCTGGCGAGGGCAGGGTGATGGCAATCATTGCCAATGTAGCGCGACAGGGCTGAGAGGATCGCGATCTTGGCATTCACGCTCTCCCTCAACACCAATCCGCTGGTCAATCGCTTTGCCGAGCCTGACGACCTGGTTGATACCATTGCCTACGACATCGGCATCAGGGACATTCAGCTCACGCATGAATTCGTCAATCCGGGCTGGCCGGCGGCGACGATCGTGAAATTCGTCCGCCTGTTTCGTGGCGCACTCTCCCGCACGGGCGTGCGCGTGACCTCGGGCATGACCGGTCCTTACGGCCGGCTCAACCATTTCGGCCATCCAGACGCGGACGTGCGCCGCTACTATGTCTGCTGGTTCAAGACCTTTGCCGACATCTCGGCCGAGCTTGGCGCCGGCGGCATGGGTACCCAATTCGCGATCTTCACCCATCGCGATTATGATGATCCCGCGCGCCGCGCGCGCCTGTTCGACATTGCACTGGAATGCTGGCGCGAGGTCGCCGAACACGCCCGCGCGGCCGGGCTTAACTACCTGTTCTGGGAGCCGATGTCGGTCGGCCGCGAGTTCGGCCACACGATCGAGAATTGCAGGCTGCTGCAGAATGCGATCGACGCGGCCGGCATGGCCATTCCGCTGGAGATGATGGTCGACATCGACCATGGCGACGTCACCTCCAGCAACCCGGCCGATATCGATCCCTATGCCTGGGCCGAGGCTTTCCCCAGGAAGTCGCCGATCATCCACATCAAGCAATCGTCGATGAACAAGGGTGGTCATTGGCCGTTCACAGCGGCTCACAACAGGGACGGCCGCATCACGCCTGAAAAGCTGCTGGAGACGGTGCGGCGCGGCGGCGGCACCGACAACGAGATCTGCCTCGAACTGTCGTTCCGCGAGCGCGAACCGGTCGACCACCAGGTGGTCGCCATGATCCGCGAATCGGTCGACTACTGGGCGCCCTTTATCGACACGGGCAGGCCTGATCTGCTGCCGAAAACCGGGTAGAGGTCGGGGCGGCAGCCGATGCCACTCGCGCCTGTTGGCGGTCCAACCGGTTGGCCCGCCAGCGAAGCAATCAGATATCCCAGATACATTACATAATGCGAGTATTGCGGCAGCCTGCGTCGCTGATTGCTATAAAAGTACAATGCGAAAGATACTTTTGTTTAACTTCGCCATGCATACTGCGAATTGGTCCGATTTGTTTGTCCGGCTTCCCTCGCGAACTAGAGAATCCGCATGTCGGTTACACGTCGTACGCTGCTCACGGCCGGAAGCGTCGGCTTGCTGGTCGCGCAAGCTCGGGCGGCCAATACTCCAGGACAGCAGGCGGAGATCGCTCCCGTCGTCGGCGACAATGCGCTGCGCATTGCAATGCCGGCCTTTGCCTCCGATCCTTTCTTCCCGGCCGATGGATCGGGGAACAGCGGCATAGACATGGAACTGGCCCGCGGCATAGCAGCGGAGCTCGGCGTCGAGCCGGTGTTCGACCGATCCGCCGCAACGTTCGACGGCATGGTGAAACAGCTGACTTCCGGCCAGGCGGACATAGCCATCGGCAAGCTCAGCCGAACCCTTCGCCGTGGCCGCTCAATCCTCTATTCCCGGCCCTATGCCATGCTGCACCAAGGCCTCATCGCCAATCGCCTCAACCTGGCGCGCATCGCGCAAGGCAAACCACCCGAGCAGATCATCCGCGATTTCTCGGGCGATCTCGGCGTGATCGAGGGCTCTTCATTCGCAACCTATGCCGCGACGACCTTCCCGCATGCACAAGTTCATCGTTTTACAGGCTGGGACATGGTTGTCGATGCGATCCGCGATGGGACGATCGACATGGCGTATCGCGACGATTTCGAGATCAAGAAGCTGATGGTCGACGATCCGTCGATGACGGTCGCCGCGCGCTCGATCACGCTGACCGACAAGGTAGACACGATCGCAATCGGTGTGCGACCGGACAATCCGCATCTCGCGGCGTTTATCGACCTTTACCTCGATCTCGCGCGCGGTCAGCAGGTTCTCAACACTGACGAGATCATCGCGCGCTACCGGTTGGGGAGCAAAGCCTGACGATGGCCGTCACGGAAGCAGCCGGACCCTTGGCTTTCGATTGGCGCCTGGCGGCGAGGCACATATTGCGCTCGCCCGCGACGACGATTGCGATGATCGGGGCGGGAATCCTTTGCGGCCTCTATTATCCAGCATTTGCCCATGCGATCAGCCCGGTGGCGCAGCTCTACCTGAATTTCCTCAAGATGGTCGTCCTGCCCTACCTGGTCTCGTCGGTCATCTTCTCGATCATGTCGATGGTTCAGGATCCCAACTCGGTCCGTTACCTTGGCCGGGTGGGTATGGCGGTGCTGGTCGTGTCGTTCCTGAGCGTATTGGTGAGTGGCACCTACTCGCTTGTCCTTCAGCCGGGCCAGATCGAGAATTCTCAATCGCGCATCGAGCTTGGCGAGTTCATCAATTCGCAGGGCAGTGTATCCACCGATCTCGCATTCCCCTACCAACCACCACCCAATGAGGGATCCGACACCGGGCATTCGATACTGCTCGATCTTGTACCGAACAACGTCTTCAGCGCGCTGGCCTCCGGTCAAACCATCCAGGTCCTGCTGTTCTGCCTGCTTTTCGGGCTCGCGATGGGCAAGATTCCCCAGCCTTCGTCCATGAGCCTGTCTCAGGCGCTGAACGCGGTTTACCGGGCCTGCACGGTCCTTACCAACTGGTTCATCTGGGGATTGCCGTTTGCAACCTTCATCCTGATCGCGGATCAGACCGCGTCGACCGGAACCAAGCCGCTCACGCTGATGGGCGGTTATCTGCTGGTGATGGGTCTTTCCTGCCTCACATTCATCGCCGGCGCATTTGGCGTTATCGCCATCCGCTCTCGGCGAAGCTACTGGGCCACGATCAAGACCTGTCAGCCCCTTCTTATGGTAGCCATCACCACGCGCTCTACCGTCGCCTCGCTTCCGTGGGTCATCAACCTGCTGAGCGAGCGTCTGCGGTTCAGCCTCGTGGTCGTCGAACTGCTCGTGCCGCTGCAGGCGGCATTGCTGCGGACAGGCCCGGCGCTGCTTTACACGTCTGGTGTTCTTTTCATCGCTCAGCTCTACGGCCGTCCGCTGGCAATCCCCGACCTCCTGCTCGTCGGCATCACCTCGGCGCTTCTCGCGCTCACGACCGGCGGCATGGGCAGCCTGCTCATCCTGTCCCAGATGTCGATCGTCTGTGGCTACCTGAAGATTCCCTTCGAGGCGGCGTTCGCCCTGTTCGTCGCGGTCGACGCGGCCGTCGACACGTTCATGACGCTGTCTAGCGTCTGCACCGTTGCGGCGAGCACCGCAATGATCGCGCCCAGCCACAGGGAGACAACGCAGTCTGTCGAAGCGGCGTCGGAACAGCTCGAAGCCGAGCCCGCTCGATGATCGACCATGGCATCAGCCTCCAGCTCGGCGTCATTGGCGGCCTCGGGCCGTTGGCATCGGCTGACTTCTACTTCAAGCTGACCCGAATGACCCAGGCGTTCCGGGACAATGAGCATGTGCCCGCCGTCATCCTCAGCGTGCCACAGCTGCCTGACAGGACCGAGGCGATCCTTGCCGGCCATGACGGTCCGCTGGCGTCTTTGAAAGCCGCGGTCTCGACGCTCAATGCGCTCGGCGTTGCCTGTATCGCAATGCCCTGCAACACCGCCCATCATTGGTATGAGCAGCTGGCGGCGAGCTCGCAGGCGCGGATCATCCATATCGCCGACGCGGTCGTAGCTGAAACCCATCGTAGCCTGGGGCCGAGGCAAGGTTACGATCCTCGCCACGCAGGGCACACTGGTCTCCGGCTTCTATCGGGACAGGATGTCGGCGGCGGGATTTGAGCTCTGCTTTCCCGCTGTCACGGAATTCCAGGGTCGCGTCGATAGAGCGATCGGCCTCGTCAAGGCCGGTTCGATCGCGGAGGCGGCGAGCGAAACCGAGCGCGCGCTTGAAATCGCGCGATCGGCCGGCACCGACACGGCCATTCTCGGCTGCACCGAACTATCGGTGGTGGCCGCCAGCCTCAAGCCTACGAACGGATTGGTCGTCATCGACAGCAATGCAGCCCTGGCGCGAGCCTGTTTGACACGGTTGGGCTTCGCCGCGCAGGACGTTCCGCGACCTCGGCCGGTGTTCTCATCCCGCAAAGAGCTGGAGCGGTTCGGCGGTTCTATCCAACACTGAACCGCTCCGGGAATTGGTCGTTTAGCCGAATTTCGGATCGAGGCTGCCCGCTTTGTAACGCTTGGCCATTTCCGAGACCGGCAGCGGCTTGATCTTCGGCGCGTTGCCGGCGGTGCCGAACTGCTCGAAACGCTCCTTGCACAGCTTCCTCATCGCCGCCATCGCCGGCGTCAGATATTTGCGCGGGTCGAATTCCGAGGGATTTTCCGTCAGCACCTTGCGGATCGCGCCGGTCAGCGCCATGCGGTTGTCGGTGTCGATGTTGATCTTGCGCACGCCATGCTTGATTCCGCGCTGGATCTCTTCCACCGGCACGCCCCAGGTCGGCTTCATCTGCCCGCCATATTTGTTGATGATCTCCTGCAGATCCTCCGGCACCGAGGACGAACCATGCATGACCAAGTGCATGTTCGGCAGGCGGCGGTGGATTTCCTCGATGACGTTCATCGCCAGCACCGCACCATCCGGCTTGCGCGAGAATTTATAGGCGCCGTGGCTGGTGCCCATGGCAACCGCCAGCGCGTCGACATGGGTGTCGCGCACGAACTGCTCGGCCTGCACCGGATCGGTGAGCAATTGGTCGTGGCTGATCGCGCCTTCGATGCCGTGGCCGTCCTCCTGTTCGCCGCCGCCGCTCTCCAGCGAGCCCAGCACGCCGATCTCGCCTTCGACCGAAACGCCGCCCCAATGCGCCATGTCGACGACGCGCTTGGTGATGCCCGAATTATAGGCGTAGTCGGCCGGCGACTTGCCGTCCTCCTTGAGTGATCCATCCATCATCACCGAGGTGAAACCATGCTGGATCGCGGTGACGCAGGTAGCCTCGTTGTTGCCGTGGTCGAGGTGCATGCAGACCGGGATGTCGGGATGGATCTCGACCAGCGCATCGATCAGCTTGGCCAGCACCACGTCATTGGCATAGGCACGCGCACCGCGGCTTGCCTGCAGGATGACCGGCGACTTGGTCTCCTCCGCAGCCTCCATGATGGCGAGGCCCTGTTCCATGTTGTTCATGTTGAAGGCCGGCACGCCATAGCCGTATTCGGCGGCGTGATCGAGCAATTGTCTCAGTGTGATGCGAGCCAACGAATAGTCTCCCGTATCTGGTTTCTAACCTTTGCTTGCTGGCTGTCCGCGCATCGTCCAGCCCACCGATGCTTCTGGCCGGATTTCCGCGCAACCGCAACCGTCAGACACCGTCCCGGCAGCAATTCTTGTTACAGGGCCGTGATGAAAGCCACGGGAATATCCCAGGAAAATATCTCATTATAACAAAAATCATGATAGTTTCAGGAAGAAATATGTTATCTTGTCGAGGAGCCAGCGCCGGTTGGCGGATAACGGCAGCAATGAAGAGCGATAGCAGACGTCAAGGCATCATGGACTTTCTGATGGACGTCGGCGCGGCGAGCGTCGACGATCTTGCCTCACGCTTTGGCGTCTCCAGGATGACGGTGCATCGTGATCTCGACGACCTTGAGGAGAGCGGTTTCCTGCGCAAGGTGCGTGGCGGCGCTTCGATCCAGCCGAGCGGTCTCTTCGAAAGCGATTTTCGCTACCGGCAAAAGCAGGCGACAGGGGAAAAGCAGCGCCTTGCGGCGGCCGCCGTGGCGATGATCGAACCCGGCCAGACTGTCATCATCGACGACGGCTCGACGGCTGGCGGCATCGCACGGCATCTCGCCGATTTCAGGCCGCTGACGGTGATCTCCAACAATCTGGCCGTCATCCAGGACCTGGCCGGCGCCGGGGGCATCGACCTGATTGCGCTCGGCGGCCAGTATAGCAAGAAGTTCCACGGCTTCTTCGGACTGCTTGCCGAGGCTTCGCTGAGATCGCTGCGCGCGGACGTCGCCTTCCTGTCGTCATCGGCTATCCACGGCGCCTCCGCTTTCCACCAGGACCAGGAGGTGGTGCAGATCAAGCGGCTGATGATGGAAGCAGCGACCCGCAAATACCTTCTGGTCGATCACGGCAAGTTCGGCCGCACGGCGCTGCATTTCCTGACCGACCTCGAGGCGTTCGATGCCGTCTTCACCGGTCGCGCGCCTGAGCCCGGAATGCGCGCCGCACTGGATGCCGCCGGCGTTTCGCTGACGGTGGTCGCCAACAAGGATTGAGGATCAAGGAGCGCAGGCGTGGTTTATTGGGTCGGTACAAGCTGGAAGATGAACAAGACGCTCGCCGAGGCGCTGGATTTCGCCGGGGCATTGGCCGGCTTCGTGCCAGGCTTCGACGAGCGCATCCAGCCTTTCGTCATCCCGCCGTTCACGGCGGTGCGCGAGGTCAAGCAGGCGCTGTCGTCGACGCGGGTCAACGTCGGTGCCCAGAACATGCACTGGGCCGATGCCGGGGCCTGGACCGGCGAGATCTCGCCGCTGATGCTGAGCGACTGCGGTCTCGACATGGTCGAACTCGGCCACAGCGAACGGCGCGAGCATTTCGGCGAGACCGATCGTACCGTCGGCCTGAAGACGGCGGCCGCCGTCAAGCACGGACTGATACCACTGATCTGCGTCGGCGAGACGCTGGCGGAGCGCGAAAACGGCAAGGTCGATGCGGTGTTGACCAGCCAGGTCGAGGGTGCATTGCAGTTCCTCGAAGGCGAGGCGAAGGCGGCAAAAATCCTGTTTGCCTATGAGCCGGTCTGGGCGATCGGCGACAAGGGTATTCCGGCCAGCTCCGTCTATGCCGAAAAACAGCAGGCGCTGATCAAGAAAGTGGCCGGCGGCCTGCTGCCGTCCATCCCACCGGTGCTCTATGGCGGCAGCGTCAATCCCGGCAATGCGGCCGAGCTGATCAGCCAGCCCAGCATCGATGGCCTCTTTATCGGCCGCTCGGCCTGGCAGGCGGAGGGCTACATCGACATCCTCAGGCGCGCCTCGGCGACGATCTGAACAAACGAAATCTCATTCAAGAAAGGACACGACCATGAAAATAGCCATTGGAGCCGACAGCGCCGGCAAGCCGTTGCTTGATGTCATCGCCGCGCATCTCGCGACAAAATCCGGCCTCACCGTCAGCGACCTCAGCCAGGCCGGCTTTTATGCCGACCTGTCACAAAAGCTCGCCCAGACGATCATCGACGGCGAGAACGACCGCGGCATCCTGTTCTGCGGCACCGGCATCGGCGTCTCGATCTCGGCCAACAAGGTGCCTGGCATCCGGGCGGCACTCACCCACGACACCTATTCCGCCGAGCGCGCCGCCAAATCCAACAACGCGCAGATCATCACCATGGGCGCCCGCGTCATCGGCCCGGAACTCGCCAAGGCGATCGTCGATACCTGGTTGGCCTCGGAGTTCGACGAGAAGGGACCGTCGGCCGGCAATGTCCAGGCGATCAACAAGCTCGATGAAGCGAAGCAGGCCTAAGCCAGGTTGTCGCGCAAAGCCTCGATGACGGTCACGGCCGAGGCGGCGCCGGGGTCGATATGGCCGAGCGAGCGTTCGCCGAGCCGCGAGGAGCGGCCCTTGGCGGCGATCATGTCCTTGGTCGCCTCGGCCCCCAGGCGCGCCGCGTCCACTGCCGCGTCGAGGCTTTCGGCAAGACCTTTTCCCGCCGCATTGCTGGCGCCGGCCGCTTCCGCCGCCGGCAACCAGGCGTCGATCATCGTCTTCTCGCCGATCTCGGCCTTGCCGCGATCGCGGATGCCTTGCGCCATCGCCTGGAACAGCGCGACGACATCCGCATCCGCTAACGTGGTCTTGCCCTTGACGGCAGCGGCGGCGCGCATGAAGGCGGTGGCATAGAGCGGGCCAGACGACGCACCGACCGCGTTGAGGAACGATTTAGCCGCCATGTTGAGAAGCGCGGTCGGCTCGGTCGCCGTCAGGTCGAGTGGCGCCAGCGCGTCGCGCACTGCGTTGAAGCCGAGCGCCATGGCGATGCCGTGATCGGCGTCGCCGATGACGCCGTCGAGCTGGCAGAGCCGGTCCTTGTCGGCTTCGATCGCCACCGCGATCGCATCGAACATTCTCTTCAGGTCAGCGCTATCGATGCTCACGGGTCACTCCTCAGCCGGCGCGGAACATGGCGCAGTCGCACGGATGGTCGAGCATGGTCTGCAACTCGCCATCGAGATGGAACAGCGTCACCGAGGCGCCGGCCATTTCGAGCGACGTGCAGTAATTGCCGACCCAGGTCGCATGGATGGAAACGCCGATGTCGTCGAGACGCTGCTTGACGCGACGGTTCATGATGTAGAGCTCCATCAACGGTGTCGAGCCCAGCGAATTGACCAGCACCGCGACCTTGTCGCCACGCGAAGGCGCCATCTCGGCGAGGATCTTGTCCAGCATCTCGTCGGTGATCTCGTCGGCGGTCCCGAGCTTGCCGCGCGCGATGCCCGGCTCGCCATGGATGCCCATGCCGATCTCCATCTCGTCGGCCCCGATCTCGAAATTCGGCCGCCGGGTCTGCGGCAGCGAGCAGGGCGACAGCGCCACGCCCATCGTGAAGGTGTGATCGTTGGCCTTGCGCGCGATGCGCTCGCATTCGTCGAAGGAGAGCATGCGGTCACAGGCCGCGCCGGCCGCCTTGAAGACGAAGAAATTGCCGGCGACGCCGCGACGCTTCTGCCGCTGGTCGCGCGGTGCCGAGGCGACATCGTCGGTGGTCAGCACCGTGCGCACCTCGATATCGTCCATGGCGGCCATTTCGGCCGCCATGTCGAAATTCATCACGTCCCCGGCATAGTTGCCGTACGTGAACAGGACGCCGGCGCCGCCGTTCGCCGCCTTGGCGCATTCAAGGATGGGATCGGGTGGCGGCGAGGCAAAGACATTGCCGATCGCCGCCGCGTCCGCCAGGCCCTTGCCGACAAAACCGAGAAAGGTCGGCTCATGGCCCGAGCCGCCGCCGACGACGAGCCCGACCTTGCCGGGACGCGGTCCGTTGCGGGCAATGATCGAGCGCGGGTTGCCGTCCACGCTCCTGAGATGGCTGGGATGCGCGGCCAGAATCCCCTCTAGCATCTCGTCGACGGCACGGTTGCCGTCATTGATGATCTTCTTGGTCTGCACCGGCATCCTCCCGAACTCGGCATTTTCCCGAGATACTACAGGCTGTTACCGGGATTTCTACCCCGCTCTCGGCTGTTTCAGGCGGCGATGTGCTTTCGCGCCGCCAGGATCTGGAGGCATGCGCCGGCCGCTTCCTTGCCCTTCACCTGGAAGTGCTCGAGGAAGAAGCGGTGGTGCTCGGCGCTGTCGTGGTAATTGTGCGGCGTCAGTACCGCCGAAAGCACCGGCACGCCGGTCGCCAACTGCACGTTCATCATGCCGTCGATGACGGCGCGGGCGACGAACTCATGCCGGTAGATGCCGCCATTGACGATGAAGGCAGCGCCGAGGATCGCGGCGTAGCGAGCCGTCTCGGCCAATGTCTTGGCGTGCAGCGGAATCTCGTAGGCGCCGGGCACGTCGAAGATTTCGACGGCAAAGCGGCCGTCGCCCAGTGCAGCAAGCTCCGCCTCGAAGGCAGCGACGCACTGGTCGACAATATCCGCGTGCCAGCGTGCCCTGACAACGGCAACGCGGGTCGTTTCATAGTCTTTGTGGGAATGCTGATTCATGGGTCCATCCTTCCGTTTCGAACCAGAATCAGGACGCACGATACGAAAACCGGCCGCCGGGGCGGTCCGTCTTCCGTTTCGTTCTCTTCCATCCGGACTGTAACCGTCGGCTCCGGAATCACACCGGATCTGCTGACCCTTCCGGTTTTGCCGGAAAGCGCTCGCGGGCTTGGGTCCCGCGCATGACCCCGAAAACCGGACCGGTTTTCGGAAAGAAATCATGCGCAATCAGGAGTCCTTACCGCCGGTGGGGACTTTCACCCCGCCCTGAGAACATTAACGGCTTTGTATGGAAGGGCAGGGGCGCCGCTGTCAACCAGGCGAAGACTGGTGGCCCATCACGTCCTGTGTGGCTGGCGCGTGCGCCAGGCAGCGGCCGAAGCCGCGACCAGCATCAGCAACGCCGCCACCATTGCCGACGCGGCAAAACCGAAATCCGAATATAGCGGCCCGAAACCGGTGGTGCCGACAAAGACCGCCAGATATGTCACCGCGCTGTTCAGGCCCATGATCGTGCCGCGCCGTGACGGATCGAGCGCCGACAGACGCATCACCAGCACGTTCAGACCGAAGTGATTGGCGAGACCCCAAGCCGCCACCATGGCGAGCATCATGCCATAGCTGTTGCTTGTCGCGGCGATCGCGACATAGACGATGGCGACGAGCAGGTAAGCGAAGGGCATGACGCGGCGAGCCCCCAGGCGATCGATGATGCCGTCGAAGAGCGCCGCCGTGCCGAACCCGGCGCCATAGGCGAGTGCGGCCAGGCCGTTGGCGCTGACCGGCTGACCCAGCCCGCTGTGCAGATGGTCGCCAAGATAGCCATAGACACCATAGAAGGCGGTCATGAAAGCGCCGCAGGCGATCAGAAGCGGCACGATGCCGGGAATGCCGAGCGCCTCGAGCGGCGCCGGAGCCGGGCCGGCCTTTCTGACATCCGGGAGTGACGATGCGGTAAGGCTGCCAAGCGCCAGCGCCGCCAGCAGCGCCACGGCGGCAAAGACGGCCCGCCAGTGCACGAGATCGGCAAGCACCGCCGACAGCGAAACGCCGGCCACCATGCTGAGCGTCCATCCGGTCAGCACAACGCCGATCGTCCCGCTTTCCCGTCCAGGTGGGGCAATCGCCGCGGAACTGGCATAGATTGCCGGCATGGCGACGCCGGCGGCGATGCCGGCGAGAAGCTGCGCGGCGACCAGCGCCGTCACCGTCGGCGCCGCCGCGCTTGCGACAAGCGCCGACGCCAGCAGCAGCAAGGCCGCCTGAAGCATCCGGCGCGCGCCGACTCGGTCGATGTAGCGCGCCAGGAACAGGGCGCTCGCCGAGGTGCCGAGGCCGAAGGCGGCGGCCGCCATCATGACGACAGGCACGCTGGTCGCGAACGACACGGCCATGGCGGGAGCAATCGGACCCAGCACCAGGGAGTTCGAGCCGATGACGGCGATGCATCCGGTCAAGAGATAGGCCAGCGCCGGAATGGGCGGCCGGGCATTCGCACCCAGTTGCTGCTTGATCGCTGTTCGACATATCTTCATAATGGCCGTATTTTATTCGGCGACAATCGGGAATTTCACTATGGACGAAGAAACAAATGGCATTCCGCAGAACAGGCCAGCACCCCGCGATCTCGACGCGATCGACAGAAAGATATTAGGCGTTCTCGTCGACGACGCCACGGTCAGCTATGCCGAGCTTGGCGATCGTGTCGGCCTCTCGCCGCCCGCCGCGCATGAGCGCGTCAAGCGCCTGCGGCGCAGCGGCGCCATTCGCGGCACGGCTGCCATCATCGACCCCAAGGCGGTCAAGAAGCCGCTGCTGGCATTCGTGCATATCGACACCAAGGGCTGGGGCAAGACGCCGGAGCTGATGGCGGTTTCGCAATATCCGGAGGTCGAGGAGATCCACACGGTTGCCGGCGACACCTGCATGCTGCTGAAGGTCCGCACGGAGGACACGCGGGCGCTCGAAGGCCTGCTGTCGCGCCTCTACGAGACACCCGGCGTCACCTCGACGCGCAGCTACGTGGTGCTGTCGACCTACCTCGAGCGGCCGGTGCAGCCCGGCGTCACGACGCAGTGGCCGGCGCCCAAGCACATGGCCGAGCCTCTGTACTAAGGCCTGATGCCATAAGCGCGAAGCGGTTTTCGGACGACATCATGCTCTATCTCTTTGATTTGGAGCTGGACTCGCCGCCTCCGCCGAAAACGCCGCAAAACAAGGAATGATATGCTAATCTCCCGAGCCTCTAGGCAGAGGGCGGTGGTGGCAATGCTGGAAACGGACAAGGTATTCGCTGGCTCCATACCGGAAAACTACGACCGCTATATGGTGCCGTTGATTTTCGAGCCCTTCGCTGCGGATATTGCAGGACGAGCAGCGTCCCTGTCGCCCGCCGCCGTTTTGGAGACGGCCGCCGGCACCGGGGTCGTTACCCGTGCATTGGCGCCGAAACTGTCTCCCGGCGCAAGCTATACGGTAACCGACCTCAACCAGCCGATGCTCGACTATGCCGCTTCGCGACAACCTCCCGACGGTCGCATCACATGGCGTCAAGCGGACGCCTTGGCGCTGCCGTTTGAAGATGCGACCTTCGACCTCGTCTGCTGTCAGTTCGGTGCGATGTTCTTTCCCGACCGGCCATCGGCCTACCGCGAAGCCAGGCGTGTCCTGAGGCCGGGCGGACATTTCCTGTTCAGCGTATGGGATCGCATCGAGGAGAACGTCTTTGCCGATGATGTGACGAATGCTCTCGCAAGGATCTTCCCCGACGATCCGCCGCGCTTTCTGGCACGCACACCCCATGGCTACCACGACAAGGCAGTGATCCGTCACGAGCTGGAGGATGCTGGGTTCTCCGGTGTAATGATCGAGACGAGAGCCGAACAAAGCCGTGCATCCTCGCCGCGCCTTCCCGCCGTCGCTTATTGCCAGGGAACTGTGCTTCGCACCGAAATCGAGGCCCGGCAGGCTGGGAAGCTGCAAGCCGCGACCGACTACGCCGCATCCGCGATTGCAGACAGACATGGCAGCGGCGCGGTGGCCGCCAAAATTCAGGCCCACGTCATCATGGCAACGGCTTAGAGCAATTCCAGGAAAAGTGTGTACGGTTTTCCGTCCGGAATTGCGCAAAAACAAACGTCTAGCTTCCCAGCCGGATCGTCTCGAAATAGGCGTCGGTGCCGACCTGGCCGCCCTTGAGCGCGATTTCGAGTCCATCGATCGCACCGCCGCCATGGGCGACACAGAGCGGTGATCCCGGCGATTGCGGCAACGGCATGCGCACGGTCAGCGCGTCGATGGCCAATTGTCCGAGCGCGTGACTGGAAGTGTCGCCACCGGCGATCACCGCGCGCTTGAGTTTCTGTTCCACGATTAACCGGCGCAGGATTGTTCCCAGCGCTCGCCCGAGCGTGTTTCGCGCACCTTCGATCCGGTCGATCTCGGCGCCACGGTCGGCCTGTGGGCCAAGCGCGGTGTAGAGGATGACGCTGCGGCCCGCAGCCAGGCTTGCCAATCCGCTCGCGACGGCGCGCTCGATTGCCTCCTTGGCGCCCTCAGTGACCAGTTGCATGGCATCCATCTCGACGCCGTCGAAACCGTGGGCAAGGGCGTGGCGGATCTGCTTTTCGGTGGTCGGCGACACGCTGCCCGAGACCACCGCGAGGCGGTCTACCGGTCCCGGCGGCGCGAACGACGCCTGCCCGGAGGCAATGCCTTTGCCGGCCCATTCGGCAAGCAAGGCATATTCGACGCCCGAGGATCCGACGACGAAGCCATGGCCTTGGTCATGGATGCGCCAGATCTGTTCGCCGACGCGTCTCTGTGTCTGGCGGCTTTCGACATCAAACAGGATGACCGCCCTGTTTTGCACGGCCTGGTCGACCGTTTGCGCGAGATCGTCGGTCTGCAATGCAGCCAGGTCGACAAGGCCGGAGCTGAGACTGGTCTGGCGCGAGAGATGCACGAGCAGGTCTGCTTCGTTCATCGGCGTCACCGGATGCCTGCTCATCACCGGATGCCTGTCGATGCGGAAATACTCGCCGCGGAACGCCGCGAAAAGATTGCCGAAGGCCGTGTAGCGCTTGAGCTGCGGCGCGCCGACGACCATCGGCACGCTACTCTGGCCGAAGATGCGCCGGCCGATCTCGATGGCGCGGCCGATATTGCCGACCGTCGGGCTGGAATCGAAGGTCGAACAGATCTTGTAATGGCAGATCGCCGCTTCGAGGCTCTTCAGCCATTCGAAGGCGGGCGCCAGATTCTGCTCCATCCATTGCGGCGTTTCGCTTCGGCTGGTGCCGGCCAGTCCGACGGCGCGGCAATGGAAAAATCGCGCCAGCAGGCGCTCATCGGGCCGACGCATGAACAGCACCGTCGGCACGCCGCCGAGCTCGAGCGCCTCCATGACATCCGTCGAGCCGGTGAGGTCGTCGCCATAATAGCTCAGGAGCAGGTTCTGCATGGCTTCGCTCAGGCCGCCTTGCCGTCGCTGAATTTCTCGATCGAGCGTGCCAGCTCGGCATGGTCGCGCGCGAATTCGTCGAGGGCAATGCCCTCGACCGCGGCCTGCCACGCTTGCAGCACCGCGCGCACCCCGGCGCCGGGCCCGTCCGGATGGCTGACGATGCCGCCGCCGCAGAGATAGAGGAGATCGACCGTGCGGCCGGTGCGCTCATAGGTCTCGGGCGCCTGGCCGCCCCATTGGCCGGAGCAGGCCACGGGCAGCGCGCAATCGTATGATGAAAACAGCGGCGTGGTCACCGCTTCGAAAGAGCGGATGAAAGAATCGTCCGGCTCCCAGTATTTCGAGCCGATACCGTTGATCTGGAACTGGTCGACGCCGAGCAGCCGCCAGAATTGCTGCCATACCTTGAAATCCATGCCGAGGCCGGGATGGCGGGTGAGAATGTCCCAGCCATTGCGGTGCGCATGCAGCGCCAGCCCGGAGCGCTTCCTGAGGAAAGCCATGCCGCCGAATCCGATGGAGTTGATGTTGACGAGCGCGCAATTGCCGCCGGCTTCCAGCACCAGATCGTGGTTGCGCATCATCTCGTCGGGATCGGCATGCGAGATTCCGAAGGCGTACATTACTTTCTTGCCGGTCTTTTGCTCGTGGTCACGGATCAGCGGCATGATCGCCTTCACCCGCTCAGCGAGCGGCGAATAGGCCGGGCTCATCAGCTTCTCGTCGTCCTTGATGAAATCGACGCCGGCTTCGATCAGTTCGCCCACCATCGCAGCTGTCTCGTGCGGCCTGAGGCCAAGCGCCGGCTTGACGATGGTGCCGATGATGGGACGGCCCTCGACCCCGGTCAGCCTGCGGCTGCCGGCAACGCCGAATTGCGGGCCGGGATGGGCGCCCCGGTATTGTTCCGGCAGCTTCATGTCGATGACCCGGATACCGGACAGGCCCCTGATCGAATAGGTGCCGCTGATGGCGATCGTCATCAGCGCCGACAGGTCGGTGCCGATGGCGTCGAACGGGAAGCCGATATCGACATCGGCGCGCCGGAAGGGGCCATTCCCGGATCCGGGAAGCGACGGCTGCTCGGCATCGGGCAGGGGCCTGATCGCCAGCACACGAGCCGCCACACGCGCCTTTAATTCCTCGGTCTCGCCGGGCAGTGGGACGAAGGTGCCGGTCGACTGGTCGCTCGCGATCTTGGCCGCCAGCGCTTCGATGCTGCCAGAGGTTTCGATGCGATAGGTAAGCGTGATCATGGTCTGTCGGCCGCTCGAAAAGGGTTCGAAAAAAGTTTTGTCGCGCAGGAAATCTGGTATAATGAGTACCTAAGTATTGCAAGCAATATCCCGACTTCGGCAAGAGGGCCGGCTTCGGCAATTCCGGGAAATGAGCGGCGTTTTTCGTTCGGAATGCCTGGAACAAACAGCTGGCGCGGCTTGGCGATTGCATGAAATCGCGGGACCGCTCCAGGCGCAGGCATTCCGGTAATCCTGCCTGGAATGCTAAACAGGAACCGGGCCAGGGAGTGATTCGTCACGATGAACCGTTCGGAGCCGATCGTCCGGCGCAAACTTTCCGACGAAGTCTTTGCAAGGCTGAAGCGGCTGATCACCAGCGGCGAGCTGCAGCCGGGCGACGACATGCCGTCCGAACGCGAGTTGATGGAGCGCTTCGAGGTCGGCCGGCCGGCGATCCGCGAGGCCATGCAGGCGCTGAGCAATATGGGACTGGTCGCCATCTCGCATGGCGAGCGCGCCAAGGTGCTGCAACTAACCGCCAAATCGATCATCAAGCAGGTCGACGGCGCGGCCAAGATCATCCTGTCTTCATCCAGGGACACGCTGGAGCACCTGAAGACGGCGCGCATCTTCTTCGAGCGCGGCATGGTCAGGGAAGCCGCGGAAAAGGCGACCGCCGAGGATGTGCAGCGGCTCAGGGCAACGGTGGCCGAGCAGCGCGCCGCGCGCGGTGATTCCGAAGCCTTCATCTCCGCCGACATGAAGTTCCACACCCAGATATCGGCGATATCGGGCAATCCGATCTATGTCGCCGTCAGCGAAGCCACACTCGGCTGGCTGAAGGAATACCACACCGAGATGCTGATCTGGACCGGCAAGGAACAATACACGCTTACTGAGCATGAGGAGATCATCGACCGCATTGAGCACCGTGATGCCGACGGCGCCGAAAAGGCGATGATCAAGCATCTCGAACGCTCGCGTGCGCTCTATGTGATGAATTCCGATAAGTAGCTCTAGCCAACCCGGACAATGGCGTAGGGCGACATCGTAAGATGGCCCTGACCCAGTGCCGAAACATCAACCGGGACGTCGTTCGCCGTCAGGTTCGCCAGCCAGACGACAATGTCGCCCGAGGCGGCGCGACCGGCCAGCGCCGCAACACGCGTCTCGTCGCTTGTTTTCGCGGCAACATGCGCGAGCCCAGCCAGTTCGCAAAGCCCTTGGACGGCCCGGAAAATCGGCCGCGGGGATCCCTCGGCGACAGGTTCGCCGGATGCGGCCAGCACGCCGAACGGGCCGGTGATGCTGGACAGTGTCAGCATCTCCAGCCCGGCCGGCGCGACGCGCGCGGCATAGCCAATGGTCCAGGCGGCGGCAAACTGCGCGGCATGGCGGGGATCACGGTTCGCCATGGCAATGCGTTGGCCGGCAAAATTGTCCTTGGTCGCGCCGCCATAGGGGTTCTGTCGCATGGCAATGGTCGACGGGCCGATCCGGTAAGGCTTGTCGCCGAAGATCGCCCGGGTCGACCGGGTGATGAAGGGCAGCGCCTCCAGCGATTGCATGACGCTGAGATCGTCGGCGGCGTGAACGATCGGACAGGTGCAGTGCGTGACGAAATCGAGTTGGTCGGCGGGCACGCGCTTACGGTTGAGCTCGGTGAAATAGCTGAACATGCCGCCGCCGAGGCGGATCCCGGGAAAGGCGCGCCGCGCCGCGGCATAGATTTCTTCCAGCGGCGGGCATGCCGGCCAGGCGCTGCCCGGCGGCGTCGACTGGCGGTCGACCGAAGGCGAGACGGCAACCGCATCGAGCCGCAGGCCGACCCGGCGCACCATATCGGCGACATCGGAGAATTCGGCATCGAGGTCGCCCGTGCAGGCCACCACGCATTCGAGCGTGGTCGAGGCGGGATGCGCCGCGGCGAGCCGGGCATGGGCGCGCAGCGCGTCCAGGCCGTGGCCGCGCGTCGGATCGAAGTGGAACAGGAGTTGCTGCGGACCGAGCCTTGCGAGCATCGGCAGTTCGGCCAGCGTTGCCTCTACGTCCTCGGGATAGACGATCACGCCGACATCGGGCAGCCTCGGCCCGGTCTCGCCGAGTTCGATGCGGACCGGTTCGGCACTCGCGGTCGCGGCGGGCATCCCGGCGCCGCCGGTGAGGCGCAGGCTCACCGTCTGGCGCAGCGGTTCGCCGGCCGGCAGCACATAGGGCCACGGCAAGGCCAGCGGCCGCACATAGGTCTTGTAGGAGGCGTCCGACCAGTTGCGCTGGTCCTCCATTTCGAAAGTATCGCCTTCCATCCTGCATTCGGCGCTGACGCCGGGACGCACTGCATGGGTGATGGCACGCAGGTCCTTGAAGGGCTGCCATGGGTCGATCAGATCAGGCAGTTCCGTGTCCACCACCCTGCCATCGGTGTGCTCCACCGTCACCGGGCTGCCGGCGAGGCCGGCGATCGGATGCAGGATGCAGAAGCCGCAGCGGTTGGTCTCGAAATCGCTCTCCGGCAGTGCGGCCACATCGAAGACCAGCCTGCCGTCGGCGGAGCCTTCGATCGTCGCGTGGAAGCGCAGGCTGCTGCCGCCCGGGCCGGTGCAATTCGCCTCATAGCTTACCGAGAAACGGTCGACCTTCTGGTCGATGGTCAGGTCCGTCAGCTCCGGCTCATAAGTGCCCCAGTCGCGGTCGCGTACGATATAGGCGATGGCGCGCAGCACTTCGGTGCCGGCATGCCGCCGGATTGTGCGCAGATTGCCATTGACCAGCTCGGCACTCAGCGCGCCCGCCTGCAGCAGGATCGGTGCCGCTTCGGCCGCCCGTGTGCCGTAAAGATCGAACACGTCGGCCGTCATTGCAGCAAGGCTTCGATCTGCACCGGTTCGCGGCTCGCAGCACCCGCATAGGCGGCCTCGACCAGGGCGAATGTCTTCAGATTGTCGGCGCCCGAGGTCGCCGGCTCCTTGCCGCCGACAAGGCAGTCGACCCAGTGCCGCTGGATGGCCAGCACGCTTTCCTGGATGTTGTGCCATGGCCGCGAGGCCCAGGGCAGGAGCGGCGGCGAGACATCGCTCACTCTGGTTCCGCTCTTGCCGGTGACGGTCAGCCGGTAGCCCTGCGCCAGCCGGATCGTGCCGTCGACGCCGTCGAGCTCGATAAGTGTTTCCGGGAACGGCTCGGTGGCAAGCTTGGTCGCATAGCTGCAATCGACAACCGACGTGGCGCCGCCGGCATGATCCATGAGCATCGTCGCCACATCCTCGCCGGCGATCGCGGGGTTGATGCGTGTGGTCCGCGCGGTCAGGCTCGTGACGTCGCCGAGCAGGAAGCGGGCGATGTCGAGGATGTGGATGCCGAGGTCCTCGATGATGAAGCGTTTTCCGGTCGCCAGATAGGGCTGGCCGGAAAACACGTCATAGCCGGAGCGGAAGGAGATGCGGCCGAAGAACGGCGTGCCGATCTCGCCCTTGTCGAGCAGGGCGCGCACCGCCTGGATCGGCGACTGCCAGCGGAAGTTCTCATGCACCATAAGCGGCACGCCGGCCTTGGCACAGGCCGCGACCATCGCCTTGGCATCGCCAAGCGTCGGCGCGACCGGCTTCTGGCAGATGACGGGAACACCATGCGCGGCCGCCATCTCGACCAGCGGTCGATGGCTGCCGACAGTGGTGGCGATGTCGACGAAGTCGAGCGTCTCGGCGGTGAAAAGTTCCGCCGCATCGGTGTAGCGCCGCGCCACGCCGAACTGGTCGCCGACGATCCGCAACCGCTCCGGATCGCGGTCGCAGATGGCGACGATCGAGGCGCCCTCTATGTCGCGCCAGGCATGCATCTGGTTGACGGCGAAGAAGCCGCAACCGATCAGCGCTCCACGCAACCCCGCCATGCTCAGCCCGCCTTTGCCATCTGCATCAGGGTAACGCGCTGCTGCAGCCGGCGCTGCGCCTGGTCGACGACGACGGCGACGATGATGACGAGGCCCTTGATCACCATCTGCCAGAACGAGCTCACGCCCATCATCACCAGCCCGTCCGAAAGGATGCCGATGACGAAGGCGCCGACGATGGTGCCGCCGATCGTGCCGCGGCCGCCCGACATCGAAGTGCCGCCAAGCACCGCCGCGGCGATGGCGTTGAGCTCAAAGCTCTCGCCCGTCGCCGGATGCGAGGCCATCAGCTCCGACGAGATGATCAGCCCGACGATTGCCGCGCAGAAGCCGGAGAACATGTAGACGAACATCTTGACCATGTTGACGCGCACGCCCGAGATGCGCGCGGCGCGCTCATTGCCGCCGACGGCGAAGATGTGGCGGCCAAGCGGCGTGTAGCGGGCGAGATAGGCCGCCCCCAGCGCCACCACGATCAGGATCCAGATCGAGACCGGCAGGCCGAGCAGCCGGCCGGCACCCAGGAAGCCGAAGCCGGTGGTGCCGAGTTCCGGCTTGCCGACGAGATTGGGGAAAGTGCGGCCGTCGGAGGAAAGCAGCGCGAAGCCGCGCGCCACATAGAGCACGCCGAGCGTGGCGATGAAGGGCGCGACGTTGAGCCTGGTGATCAGCAGCCCGTTGACGGCGCCGATCAGCATGCCGACCGCGAGCGTGATCAAGGCGATCTCGACGACATTGAAATAGATGGTGTAGCCGATCTGCAGGTCGATGCCGTTGAGCACGAGGTAGCCGGCCACCATGCCGCACAGGCCGACGATCGAGCCAACCGAAAGGTCGATGCCGCCGGTGATGATGACGAAGGTCATGCCCATGGCGAGAAAGGCATTGAGCGCCACGTGCTTGGCCATCAGGATCAGATTGGCGGCCGACAGGAAGTTCGGCGCCGCGATCGAGAAGAACACCAGCACGGCGATCAGCGCAATGAAGGTTCTGAGCTTCATCAGCGTCAGCAGCGCCGAGCCGCTGGAGGCGGAGGAAGCGGCAGCCTTGGCCGGAATGTCAGTCATCAGCGTTGCTCCCCATGTGCGGCCGGTCCGTGGCCCAGCGCCGACGCGGCGACGATCGCCGCCTCCGTCGCTTCGGCGCGGTCGAATATGCCGGTCAATCTGCCATTGCTCATCACCGCGATGCGGTCGGACAGCGCCATCACCTCGTCGAGGTCCGAGGTGGCGAACAGGATGCCCAGCCCGTCGCGCGAAAGCTTGCGCATGGTGCGGAAGACATCGGCCTTGGCGCCGACATCGATGCCGCGGCTGGGCTCGTCCATCAGAAGCACTTTCGGTCCGGTGAGCAGCGCCTTGCCGATCACCACCTTCTGCTGGTTGCCGCCCGACAGCGACGAGACCTCCTGCGCCGGGTCGGCGACCTTGATTGCGAGTTCCCGCACCATCTGCATCACGGCCTGCCGCTCGGCACCGCCGCGGATGTGAAACAGGCGCACGAAGCGCGACAGGCTCGCCATCGTCAGGTTGCTGGCGACCGACAGGATCGACACCAGGCCCTCGCGCTGGCGGTCCTCTGGGATCAAGGCCAGCCCTCGCTGGATGCGGCGCGTCGTGTCGCGCTCCTTCACCTGCTTTCCGGCGATGAAGATCCTGCCGCTAGCATGGCCGTGACGGCCCATGATGCAGTCGAACAGCTCGCTGCGCCCCGCACCCATCAGCCCGTATATGCCGAGAATCTCGCCGGCGCGCAGCGACAGCGAGACGTGGTCGACCGCCAGCCCGCCGGTGACGCGTGGCAGGCAGATCTCCTCGGCGCGGAAGATTTCCGCGCCCGGCACATGGCCGTCGGCCTTGGCGAAGTCCTTGGCGTCCGAGCCGATCATCTGCCGCACGATCCACTGCGTATCGACGTCTTTCATCTCCTCCTGGCCGGTGATGCGGCCGTCGCGCAGCACGGTGATGTAGTCGCCGATGCGGATCAGTTCCTCCAGCCGGTGGGAGATGTAGACGATGGCGACGCCGCGCGCCTTGAGGTCGGCGATCACCTTGAACAGGATCTCGACTTCGGCGGCGCTCAGCGCCGAGGTCGGCTCGTCCATGATGAGGATCTTGGCGTCGAGCGAAACCGCCTTGGCGATCTCGACCAGCTGCTGCTGGCCGATGCGCAGATCCTCGACCAGCATGTCGGGCCGGATGCCGGCTTCCAGCCGCTCCAGGAATTCACCGGCCCGGCGCTCCTGTTCCTTGCGGTCGATCTTGCGGAAGCGGTTGGTGATCTCGCGCGTGGCGAAGATGTTCTCGGCGACCGAAAGGTTGCCGAACAGGTTCAGCTCCTGGAACACCATGCCGATGCCGCGGTCGACCGCATCTCCCGACGACGAGAAAGAGACCTCTTCGCCTTCGAGCAGGATGCGCCCTACGGTCGGCTGCTCGACGCCGGCGATGATCTTCATCAGCGTCGACTTGCCGGCGCCGTTTTCCCCGACCAGCACGTTGACCGCGCCCTTGCGCACTTCGAAATTCGCCTGCTTGACCGCGACCGTGCCGGCATAGACTTTCGAGACATCCTCCAGCTTGAGGATGACGTCATGGCCATTGGCCTGGCTCATGGCTTCGGCCCGATCTCGGCCTCCGCCGGCGTCACCAGCGGCAGGTCCTGGCCGCCTTCGATCGTATAGGCGCCGAGCACCTTGGCGGTGCGGCCTTCCAGCGCCTCGCGCGGCAGCTTGGAGAGCACCGTCTTGTCCGCATGGGCGTTGAAAGCTTTGCCGAACTGGGCGAAGTCGATCTGGTTGGTGAAGTCGTTGAACTGGACGAAGTCGAGGCTGTCGCGCAGTGCCGTGCCGCGCATCGCGGGCCCGATCTGAACGCGCGCGTCCGCCTTGCCGTCACCGTCGGCGTCGACGTCGATGGTGGCCGCGCGCGACTGCGTATTGGCGGCGACGATCTTGCCTTCGACGCGGACCGCGAAAGTCCATGGCGAATTCGCCTGCTTCTTCGGATTGCCGTATTTGGCGCCGGCCGCGGCCGGATCGGTCTTCGCCAGCGCATGGACCTCGGCGAACGGTCCCGCCTTCTGCTGCAGGTAGGGGATGACTTTCGCCGCCCAGATGTCCTCGACCATCTTGTCGGGGTTGGAGGCGGAAGCATTGCCGTCGCCTTGCGCCGACGGCGTCGGCAGGATCTTGCAGGCGCTGAGCGCGATGCCGGCGGTCAGGGCAAGGATCGGCCAACTCGGCTTTTTCTGCATGGCGGTCGAGGCATCCTGGTGAAAAGGAGCGAGGGACGAACCTCGGTTCGCCCCTCGCTGTTCGCGTTGCGCCGGCTCAGTTTTTCAGCGCGAAGGTTTCCAGCTTAGCGGCATTGTCGCCATTGATGAGCACGCAGTCCATCAGCTGCTTTTCCTTCTCGGGCGACTTCTTGTTCTTGATGAAGTCGCTGGCCTGCTCGACCGCCATCTGCGCCTGGGCATAGGCAGGCTGCAGCACCGTCGCCTTGATGCCGCCCGAGGTGATGGAATCGCGCACGTCGTTCGATCCGTCGAAGCCGACGACGATGACGTCCTTGCGGCCGGCCGCGGCAAGCGCCGCATAGGCGCCCATCCCCATCGTGTCGTTGCCGGAGATGACGCCCTTGATGTCAGGATTGGCCTGCAGGATCGATTCCATCTTGGAATAGGCCTCGGTCTGGCTCCAATTGGCCGACTGCTGCGCGACCATCTTCAGGTCCGGATAGTCGTCGATGACGTCGTGATAGCCCTTGGAACGGATGCCGGCATTGGTGTCGGATTCCTTGCCGACCAGCTCCACGAAATTACCCTTCTCGCCCATCAGCTTGACGAATTCCTGCGCGCCGAGCTGAGCGCCCTGGTAGTTGTTGGAGACGATCTGAGCCACCGCGACGCCGGTGGCGTTGATCTCGCGGTCGATAAGGAAGGAGGGGACGCCGGCGTCCTTGGCCTTCTGCACGGCGGCGACGGTGGCGTCGGCACCGGCATTGTCGAGGATGATCGCCTTCGCGCCTCGGCCGATCGCGGTGTCGATCAGTTCGGACTGCTTGTTGGCGTCGTCGTCATGGACCAGCACCAGCGCCTCGTAGCCCAATTCCTTGGCCTTGGCTTCGGCGCCGACGGCTTCCGCCTTGAAGAAGGGATTGTCATGCGATGGGGTGATGATGGCGATGAGATCCGCCGCGTAGGCGGGCATCGCCGTGCCGAGTGCCAGCACGCCTGCGAAGGCGGCAAGCGTCATTCTGCGTGTCAGTTTCATGAAGTCCTCCCGTTGAAACCCATGCCTCGATCGTTTCGAGGCCTCTATCTACGATTGAATTCGTCAGGCAGGGCCGGCAGCGCGCCGCCCGGATTTCAGAGCCGATCGCCGGCTGTCATCCGAACTGCTCCTCGCTCCGCTCCCGCCGTCCTCCACTCGCATCAACTTCAAACTTCCAACGAAGCATGACCGATCCGAGTCCAGGAACAGCTAAAGCTAACTGGTATAATGAGTCAACCACTAATTCAGGTGATCTGTATCTAAGCGGCGGCCCGCTCAGGTAATCCGCTGGATGCTGGCTGCGATCTCTTCCGGTTCGAAGACCCGCTTCCAGTCGTCGCGCATCAGCACCGGCTTGCCGAATTCGATGGCCTTGTTGCAGGCGTCGGAGAAGACGCCCTTGGTTTCACCGAAGATCACGGCGCCGAGCACATTCATGTGGCCGAGCAGGAAATCGAGGGCCGCCTGCTGGTCGACGCCCCGCGCCACGACCTCGTCGACAGCTTCCTTCATCACCACCAGCAGCGAGGCGCACACGGTCTCAGAAAGGCCGGGCTCGAGCAGCGCCATCTGCTCAACGGAAACGCGGTGCGAGCGCATCACCGGCGCCCAGATGATCTTGGCGATGGCCTCGCCCTTGGCGTAGTCCGCTTCCGGTCCCTGCATCAGTGCGCTGACCATGTGCTGCTTGGCCTTGACGCCGCCGAAATAATCCTTCTTGGCCGCCATGTCGGTTTCGTCGTTGAAGATCGGCGGATGGCAGGGGTGGGTGACGAAGTAGGTCAGGTCGGGACGATCAGGCAAATGGCCCGCAAACGGCGCCGCGGCATCGAGAACGATCACCATCGTGCCCGGCGCAAGCTTGCTTTCGATGCGTGCCGCAACCTTGCCGATATGGGTGTCCGGAACCGCCAGGATCACCACCTCGGCGCCTTCCAGCGCCTCGTCGGCACTGACCGTATCGAAGCCCAGCCCGGTCTTCAGCCGCTCGCGCCCGGCTTCGCTGACCTCGACATGGCGGATCGTATAGGGCGAGCCGCGGAAATTGGTCGAAAGGCGGTAGCCCATTTTGCCGCCGGCACCGAACAGCGCGATCGTCGTCATCTAGCCTTGCTCCTAAATATTGAACGATGGTCTCGCCAATCGTCACCTTATATACTGGTATGATCACTCTACCATCTTGGCAAGAGAAATCATTGTCACTGCGGCCTGATTGCCACAGCGCCCGCCTTAGGTTTCGCCGTGGCGTCGCCGGCTGCGCTCTCGAGGGCGGCGGGGTCGATGGCGGCGCGCCGCGACAGCACCTGCCGGCCGGCCAGCGCCAGAACGAAAATGACCACGATGCCCTGGACGATGTCCTGCGCGCCGGGCGGCAGGCCGATGATCTGCATGGTGGTGACGATGAGGATCAAAAGGATGCTGGCGAACAATGTGCCGAGCGCCGTCGCGGAGCCGCCGAAGATCAGCGTTCCGCCCAGTACCACCGCGGCGATGGATTGCAGGAGATAGGGCTGGCCCATTTCAAGGAAAGCGCCGCCGATATAGGCGCCCAGCAGCAGCCCGTTGAGCGAAGCCAGCACCGAGGAGATGATGAAGGCCGAGGCGATGACCCGGTTGTTGCGGATCGCTGCCAGCCGCGCCGCCGCGCGGTTCTGGCCGACTGCCGAGAGCAGTTGCCCGTAAACGGTATAGCGTAGCACGAACGACGTTGCGGCGACGCCCAGGATGGCGATGACTGCCATGATCGGCACGCCCGCGACGCGGCCCGTGGCCAGCGTCTTCAACAGCGGACTGACGGCGAAGCCCGATATCGCGCGGTTCGACAGCAGCGTTGCAGTTGCCAGCACATAGCCCGTCGCCAGCGTGGCGATGATGGCCGGTATGTTCAGCCCGACGACGAGCAGCGCGTTGAGAGCGCCGACCGCAAGGCCGAGCAGGATCGCGGCGCCGACGCCGACGGCGAGGTTGGCGTCCTGGCCCTTGATGGTCAGCAGCGCCACGAAGGCGCTGAGCGTGATCACCGAGGCCACGGAAAGGTCGATATTGCCGCGCCCGGTGGTGACGACGAACATCTGGCCGATGCCGACGACCGTTAGGAACGAGGCCGACAGAACGATGCCCGACAGGCTGGAGAGGCTGAAGCGGTTGGTGACGATGGACAGCACCAGCCAGAGCAGCAGCACCCCGATCGCCGACCAGATCCAGCGGTTTTTCTGCGCCCAAGGGCTGAAGGCGGCAAACGCGTTCATTGTTCGCTCCTGCGGTCCGCGGTCAGGCTGCGCAAGGTCAGCAGCGCGATGAGGATCAGTCCCTGCGTCGCTGCGTTGAAGTCGCTGCTCACGCTCAGCGTGCCGAGCAGGGCGCCGATCAACGCCAGCGTGACCGCGCCGGCGACGGCGCCGACCGGCGAGATGACGCCGCCCAGCAGCGAACAGCCGCCCATCACCACGGCGGCGACGCTGAGCAGGGTGAACGAATTGCCGGAATTGATGTCGCTCGCCGTGTTGATCGCCGTCAGCGACAGGCCGGCGGCGGCGGCGAACAGCCCGGCGACGAGATAGCGCACCAGCGCGTAGCGCGTCGGCGACCAGCCGGAACGGATCATCGCGGTCGGATTGTTGCCGAAACCGCGCAGCACCACGCCGAGGGGCAGCCGGTCGATCACGAACATCACGACTGCCACCGCGGCGATGAGGATGATCGAGGTTGGCACAAAGCCGAGTGACCAGTTGAACATTGTCGACAGCCATTCGGGGCTGGTGCCGCCGGGCGTCGGCTGCAGCGCATAGCCTATCCCGACCCAGATGAAGGAGGCGCCCAGCGTGACGACGATGGCCGGGATCTTGCGCGCCTGGATCAGGCCGCCGAGCCCGGCATAGGCGGCGATCGCTGCCGCCAGCGCCAGGGCGCCGAGCCACGGCTGGTCGTAGAGCAGCGTGGCGCTGAGCACGCTGACGAGCCCCGCGAACGCGCCGACGCCGAGGTCGATCTCGCTGCCGCCGACGATGAACATCTGCGCCGCGGTCACCAGCACCAGCGACAGCGCCGGCATCAGCAAGAGGTCGAGCCCGAAAATGGAGGCGACCGCCGGATTGGCCGACATCATCACGGCCAGTACGGCGGCGAGGCCGATGAAGGGGGCAGCGTTCACCAGCCTGCGGGCAAGCCCGGCGCCGACAGCGCCGCTGCGTCTCGCACTGGCAGCTTTATCCGTCTGCTGGGCAAAGGACGCGCCAACGACGGCTGATTCCGTGATCGCTTCGCCGGCCAGTTCCTTGACGATGCAGCCGCCGGAAAATACCAGCACGCGGTCGCAGGCCAGGAGTTCGGCATCTTCGGTCGTGTGCCAGATGAGCGTGCGCCCGCCTCGCGCAATGTCGTTGCAGAGGCGGTAGAAGTCCTGCTTGGTGGCGATGTCGACGCCGCGCGTCGGGTCGTCGAGCAGGACGATCGGCGTGTCGGCGACGAGCGCCCGGGCGACCAACGCCTTCTGCTGGTTGCCGCCGCTGAGCTCCAATATGTTGGATCCGAAGCGGGTCTCGTCGAGCCGCAGCCGGCCGGCGGCGTCCGCCGCTGCCGCGCGGTTGGCGCGGTCCGAGACCAGGCCCAGCGCCGGGCGGCGCGCCAGGGCGCCGATGCTGATGTTTCCCAGCACGCTCCACAAGGGGAACACGCCTTCCTTCTGGCGGTCGCCCGCGATGAAACCGGCTTCACCGTTTCTGACGACGGCCGCATCCGTTCCGGAATCGGGCTTGAAGATTGCGTGCAGCAACTCTTTCTGGCCGCTGCCCTCGAGGCCTGCCAATCCGATGATTTCACCGCGGCCGATCTCGATGTCGTGGCCGAGTTCGGCCGTCAGGAACCCGGACAGTCGCACCAGCGCTTCGCGGCTGCCGGTGGTGGCGGTACCGTGCTGGTGGATCGAGTTGGCGTCGCCTCCCATGAGCTGCACCAGCCTGCCGATCGACGTTTCGGCCACATCGCCGCGCCAGGCGGTGCGCCCATTGCGCAGCACAACCACCTGAGTGGCGATGTCGATGATTTCCTGAAGCTTGTGGCTGATGAAGATGAAGGCGAGGCCGGATTTGGCCCGCTCGCGGATGAAGGCCCGCAACTGTCTCGAGCGATCGAGATCGAGTGAGGAGGTCGGTTCGTCAAGAACGATCAGCTTGACACCGGGTGTCGCGGCGGCGCGCGCAATTTCGACCATTTGCCGTTCGGCGATGGAGAGGTGGCCGACTTCGGCATTCACATCGATGCCGTTTGCGGGGAAGACGGCGTCCAGCGCCGAGCGGGCGCGCGCCCTGTAGAGTGCCCGCCAGCCCGGCCGGTTGGCGGCATCCGCCGGAATTTCCAGGAAGAAGTTTTCGGCCACCGAGAGGTTGGCGCACAGCGACAATTCCTGGTGCACCATGCGGATGCCGCGGCGCTGTGCCTCCGCCGTGTCGTAGCCGGCGAAGCCGATATTCTGGCCGGCAAACGAAATCGAGCCCAGGGTCGGCCACATCGCCCCGCATAAGATGCGCATCAGCGTCGATTTGCCGGCGCCGTTGCCGCCGACCAGACCGATGATCTCGCCGGCGGAGACGGCGAGGTCGATCTCTGCATTCGCCAGCGTCGGTCCGAAGCTCTTGGTGATCCCGGAAAGCGAAACAACGCTCTGCCGGGCCGGATCGGCGAGCACCGCGGCGGCTGCGCCTTCCGGGGCGGCTACTGCGAGATGGGACATTCGTCCTCCGTTTCTTCACGGGCAGGGACCGGGCGCGGCCGTTCCGCGGCGCCCGGTCCCTGGCATTGCCAACCTTACTTGCTCAGCAGGTTCTGCTTGACCCAGTCGAGCGAATAGCTGGGGCTGATGATCTGGCCGCCCGGCAGCTTTGCATATTCCTTGAGGTTGCCGGCATCGACGGTAGCCACCGGCATGATCATCATCTTGGGTGCCTTGGCGCCCTTGAGCAGCGACAGGCCGAGCCAGAACGCGGCGCCGCCAATCCCGGGCGTGGTGTTCATCGAGACCGTCTGGTAGCCGTTCTTGGCGTTCTCCTCGGCCCACCATTTGACGAAGTCGGTGCCGCCGCCGCCTTCGATGATCGGCATCTTGCCGGCATAGTCGCCGCCATACTGGACGAACGCCTGGGCGATGCCGACATCGTCGCTGCCGCCTTGTGCGAGCACGGCGTCGACATGCGGCAGGGAGGGCAGCACGTTGGCGATGGCCGCCTGTGCGACCGACGCGGTCGCCTGGCCATAGACCGTGGCGACAACCTTGATATCGGGATATTTGGCCAGCACCGACTGTTGCGCGTTGAACATGTCGTTGTCGGGCGCCGAACCCTTGACGCCGCGCACCTGGATGACGTTGCCCTTGCCGCCGATCATCTTGAAGACGGCCTCGGCCTGGGCTGCCTTGTAGCCCTTGAAGTCGAAGTTGAGCTGGTAGTTGCAGGGCGCCGAGGCGACCGAATCGAACGAAACGACGATGATGCCGGCCTTGCAGGCTTTTTCGATGATCCCGTTGACCGCGGTTTCCGACGCGGCATCGACGGCGAGCACGTCGACCTTCTTGAGGATCAGCTCGGCGATCTGGCTGTTCTGCTGCGCCACCGAGCCGTCGCCGTTCATGACGATGTAGTCGGCAATCTGGCCGGCCGCCTTGGCTTCCTTGGCCGAGGCTTCGAAAGCCTCCACCATCTGGTGCCGCCAGGTGTTGCCGTAATAGGCGTTGGCGAGCGCGATCACCGGCGCATCCGGTGACGCCATTGCCGGCACAGCCGAGACGCTGACCAGCGCGGCGCCGGCAAGCGCCGCCACGGTTGAAAACTTCATGATATTTTCCTCCCAAAAAACACCGGCCGATACGTCGGCCTTCTGCCATTCCGTTACGACGTCCTCCGAAAGACGCCATACCAGCTACATGTTATACCAGCATACCAAATAGGCAAGCGGGCACCGGAACCTCGATTGCCGAAACCTCCTTCGATTTAAGGACGAGACGAAGCTCGGCCGTCAGCTTCGTTCTTCCTTGGCCAAACGGAGCCGGCCTGCTCCAGCAACTGGTGACCAGTCCAAAGTCGGCCGTAGACGGACGTTAGGTCATCATATATGTAATGTCAATCGATGGCGCGACCCTTGTCTGCCGACGCGACTCGGGATCGATTGTTCCGCGAACACCCCAGGGAGGGACAGATGGAGCCGGTCCAGAAAAAGAAATTGTATGTGGAGGTGCTTGACCGGCTGATGGCGGCAATCTCGACGTCCGAATTCCCGCCCGGCTCTCAATTGCCGTCGGAAAAGGAACTAATGACGATGATCGGCGTCGGCCGGCCCTCGATCAGGGAAGCGATGCTGTCGCTGCAGCAGATGGGACTTATCAGGATCTCGCACGGAGAACGTGCCCGCGTCATCAATCCGACGCCTGATGTCATCGTCGATCAGGTCTCAGCGGCGATGGTCATGATGCTGGCGACGAACTCTCGCGGGCTTGAAGAACTCAAGGAAGTCAGGCTCTTGCTGGAAACCGGCCTGGTTCGGATAGCCACGCGGCGCGCTACGGCCAAGAGTTTGGAACGCCTCGCGGAGACCTTGCGTCATTTGCGCGAGGCAAAGGGCGACCAAGCCCGGTTTGTAGCTGCCGACATGGAGTTCCACGCCGTCATTGCGGAGATGAGCGGCAATTCGATGATAGCGGCGGTGGCGAAGGGAATGCTCGAATGGCTGTCCCGTTTCAAGCGGGATCTGGTGGCGATGAAAGGCGCCGAGCGGCTGACGGTCGAGGAGCATGAGCGGATCTACAAGGCAATCGCCGGCGGCGATCCGGAAGGCGCGAGCGCGGCAATGGCCGACCACATTGGCCGCGCCAACGAGCTCTATTCGAAACTGGCCGGCGGCGGAGCCAGCTGAGCGGCCGTCGAAATTTTTTGCCCGAGAAAACTCATATGATGACATGATTTCTTTTTGGTGCTAACGGTCACTCCGTGAACGTCATTCCAGTCGGGAAGCCTGCATTGTCCGGTCGCCTCCGCGCCACCTATCTGATCGAAACCCGCTACCCGCTGGAGGTTGCCGCGGCTGCGATGGCGGGCGAACAATCAAGCGGGACTTTCCGCGCCATACCCGGAGAAACGCCGGAGCTGCTGCGCAAGTTCGGAGCCCGCGTCGAATTCATCAGCGATGTTGCCGAGGTCGACAGCGAGGCGTTGCCGTTCTCGCGCTCGCCAAAAAATGCCACCGTCAGGCCGCGCCGGGCCAAGGTGGGCCTTTCCTGGAACATCGAGAATACGGGAACAGTGCTGCCTTCGGTCTGGTCGACGGTTCTCGGCAATCTGTTCGAGTTGCATCATTTTTCGGCCATGCGTCTCCTCGACGTTACCTTTCCCGATGCCTTCGCGGATGCCTACCCAGGGCCGGCCTTCGCCGTCGAGGGAACGCGTCGCCTGACGGGCGTCGACGGGCGTCCGCTGATCGGTACCATCGTCAAGCCGAGCGTTGGTCTTACCCCGCAGGAGACGGCGGCCCTGGCCGACACGCTGATTGCCGCGGGTCTTGATTTCATCAAGGACGACGAATTGATGGGGGACCCTCCGCATTCGCCGTTCGAACACCGGTTCGAAGCGGTCATGGCGGTGATAGACAGGCACGCCGACAGGACCGGGCGCAAGGTCATGTATGCGGCCAACATTTCCGGTGACATCGACGCCATGCGTCGCCAGCTGGATCTGATCGAGCGCCGTGGCGGGACCTGCGCCATGCTGGTCCTGAATTCCGTCGGCCTGTCCGCCGTCATCGAGATGCGCCGCCACTCCGCCGTTGCGCTGCACGGCCATCGGGCCGGATGGGGCCTCTTCAGCCGCTCTCCCGATCTCGGCATGAGCTATCTCGCCTATCAGAAATTCTGGCGTCTGGCGGGCATCGACCACATGCACGTCAACGGGCTGTCCAACAAGTTCTGCGAGCCGGACGAATCGGTGATGGCGTCGGCCCATGGCTGTCTCACCCCGATGTTCGAGCGGGCTGGCCGTCCCGATACGGTCATGCCGGTGTTTTCGTCTGGACAGACCGCTGTGCAGGCGGCCGAGACCTATACGAGGCTCGGCTCGGACGATTTCATCTATTGCTGCGGCGGCGGGATCATGGCGCATCCAGGCGGGCCGGCCGCCGGCGTTCGAAGCCTGCATGATGCTTTCGAAGCCGCGGCGGCAGGGGTTCCCGCACGCGACTACGCCGCCACGCATCCGGAGCTCGAAGCCGCGCTGCAAGCGTTCGGCTGAATCTGCGCCATCGGCGCGCCATCATGGCAAATGGGAGAGAAGCAAATGACGACATCCGTGGCGGTGCTTGGAGCCGGAGGGAAGATGGGCTTCCGCGTGACGCGCAAGCTTATCGAAACGGGCTACGATGTCCGCGCCGTGGAGATCGGCGAGGCCGGCCGCAAGCGGCTGGGAGAGGCCGATATCGGCGCCGTCGCCATGGACGAGGGCATTCCCGGCGCCAAGGTCGTGGTAATGGCCCTGCCGGACAATATCATCGGCCAGGTGGCGCGGCAGATCTCGCCGATGCTTGCCGCGGGCACCATGATCCTCATTCTGGATGCGGCAGCGCCCTATGCCGGCGACTTGCCCGCGGATCGGCCGGATCTCACCTATTTCGTCGGCCATCCCTGCCATCCGCCGCTGTTCGGCGAAGAGACGGAATGGGCCGCGCGTCGCGATTACCATGGCGGCATCGCCAGGCAATCGATCGTCTGTGCCCTGATGCAAGGTCCGGAAGAGCACTATGCGCTTGGCGAGGAAGTGTGCAGGGCCATGTGGTCGCCGATCATCGACAGCCATCGCGTCACGGTCGAACAACTGGCGATCCTGGAGCCGGGCCTGTCCGAAATGGTGGCCATGCCCTTCGTCGACACCATGGTCGAGGCCGTCGAGGAGTGTGAGCGCAAATATGGCATTCCCAGACAGGCCGCGCTGGACTTCCTGATAGGCCATCTGAACGTCGAGATTGCCATGTGGTTCGGCTTCTCTCCGAAAGTGCCGTCCGATGCGGCGCTGAGGCTGATGCGATTCGCCAAAGGCGTCGTGGTCCGGGACGACTGGCGCGAAGCGCTCACACCGGCCAAGGTGAAGGAAGCTTCGGAATTGATCGTCTACGGCAAGGGAGCCTGAGCCCTGCCTTCGCCGGCCCGGATCATATCGGTATCGACCGCGCTCTTCGATGGCTATCCCATGGAATTGGCCATCGAGGAGATTGCGGCGGCCGGTGCCCTCCATGTCGAGCCGGCCTTCATTCGCGGCTATGTCGATTTCGATGAAGGCATGTTTGCGGCTGCGCACGCCGCGAAGCTGCGCCAGGCAGCGGAACATGCCGGGCTCGGGATCAATGCCGTGTCGGCTCATCTCGACCTGTCGGGGGCCGATGCCCCCGACGCCTTGTCCCGGCGCATCGGCTTTGCCGCCGGTCTTGGTGCGTCCTTCCTGATTACCAATGCCGGCCCGGCGAGAAACAGCGCGGCGATCCGCAAAACGATTGACGCCCTCCTGCCGAGGCTGGAGGAAGTCGGCATCGTCCTGGCGCTTGAAAACCCCGGACATGGCCAAGGCGATCTGCTCGGCAGCGCCCGGTTGGGGGCAGGCTTCATCCGTGACATCGGATCGCGGCACGTGCGCCTGAACCACGACGCCGGAAATGTCTTTACCTACAGCAACGAGACGGTGCAGCCGGCGCAAGATATCGCTGATGCCATCGATGCCGTTGGGCATGCTCATCTGAAGGATGTCGTCAGCACCGGGGAGGGATGGACATTTTGCGCTATCGGCGACGGCTCGATCGGCTACGAACCGTACTGGGCAACGCTTCCCGCGACGCTGCCGGTCAGCATCGAACTGCCATTGCGGCTGCGGCGCCCGCAGCGCCGTGATCCCCAACGGCGGAGCGCGCCGGTGGATATCGCCACCATTCGGAGCGCGCTGCGGCGTTCACTGGATTTCGTCAATTCGCTGGAGATCGCAAAGAGCAGCACCTTCTGAACAGCGAAAGGTGGTTCCTTGCCTTTGCGAGAGCCGGCTATCCACGCTCCGGGAACATCGCCTTCAGCCCTTCACGCGAGGCCTTGGCGACGCCGCGTTCGGTGATCAGGCCGGTGACCAGCCGCGCCGGCGTCACGTCGAAGGCGGGGTTTGCCGCGGGCGTCGCTTCCGGCGAGACGCGCACCTGGGCGATCTCGCCGCTCGCGGTCTTGCCCCACACCAGCGAAACCTCGTCGCCCGAGCGTTCCTCGATCGGGATTTCGGCAAGCCCGTCGCCCACCGTCCAGTCGATGGTCGGCGAAGGCAGCGCGACATAGAACGGCACGTCGTTGTCTGCGGCGGCGAGTGCCTTCAAATAGGTGCCGATCTTGTTGCAGACGTCGCCGTCGGCCGTCGTGCGGTCGGTGCCGACGATGACCATGTCGATTGCGCCGCGCTGCATCAGATGGCCGCCGGCATTGTCGACGATCAGCGTATGCGGCACGCCGTGGCCGGCCATCTCCCAGGCCGTCAACTGGGCGCCCTGGTTGCGCGGCCGCGTCTCGTCGACATAGACATGGACCGGAATGCCGGCCTCCGTTGCCAGGTAGATCGGCGCGGTGGCCGTGCCGTAGTCGACGGTAGCCAGCCAGCCGGCGTTGCAATGGGTCAGGATGTTGACGGTTTCGCCCGGCTTTTTGCGCGCCGCGATGTCCTTGATGATGGCGAGACCGTTCTCGCCTATGGCGCGATTGAGCCCGACATCCTCGTTGGCGATCTCGCTGGCGCGACGATAGGCGGCTGCGGCGCGTTGTTCCGTCGGCAGCGGCCGCAGGAATCGCCGCATCTCATCCAGCGCCCAGCGCAGATTGATCGCTGTGGGACGCGTCTCGTGGAGCGTCTCCCAGACGGCATCGAGCGCGGCATCCGCCGGATCGTCCGCCATCTGCATGGCAACGCCATAGGCAGCGGTGACACCGATCAGCGGCGCGCCGCGCACCCACATGTCGCGGATGGCGGTGGCGATGCCATTAACGGTGTCGACCTTCACGATACGGAAGTCATGCGGCAGCCAGCGCTGGTCAATGATCTCCACCGAGCGCCCATCGTCGCTCAGCCAGATGGTGCGATAGTGGCGCTCGCCGACGTTCAAATGCGGTTCTCCTGTTCGATCAGCGCGGCCAGGTTGTTGACCTCGTCGATGCTGTGAATATGACGCCTGTTGACGGCGATGTGGCGGCCGAACTTCAGCGCCCTCGCTTCACATGTGGCGCGCAGGTCTTCGTCGGCAATGGTTTCGAAATCGGCATTGTGGGCGAGGCCGAGGATGCGCCGGTGCACCTCGATGCCGGCAAAGCCGAGGAGGTCGTCCCAGATCTGGTGCAGCACATGGTCGAGCGCCTGCTCGGCGCCGAGCCTGTCGCCCTGATCCTCGAACAGGCTCTTTTGATAAAGCATGCCGTTGCGCTCCGTGCGCCATAGATGCGAGAATTCGGTGCGGAACACCGACCACGTCTGCGCCGTGACATCGAGCAGATAAGCGCGCATGGCGTCGCGCTTGCCGCTCTGCTCATGACCCCGCTGCGAGAAGAAGGCCATCCAGAAATTGGCGAGCAACATGCCGACGTCGAAGGCCATCGGCCCGTAGAAGGCGAATTCAGGGTCGATCATCCTGGTCTCTCTATCCGTGACCATGATCGAGCCGGAATGCAGGTCGCCATGCAGCAATGTCTCTGCATTGGCGGCGAAAAGATGCTTCAGGCGCTGCGCTTCCACCTTGAGGTCGCGGTCGGCGCGCAACTCGGCGACCAGGGCGTCGAGTTGCGGCGAAGTGTGCCGGTTCATCTTGGCGTCGAAATAGGGGTCGGAGAACACCAGGTTCTCGGTGATGTCGCACAGCTCGACATTGTCGGCGAACAGCGCCAGATCCGCCTTGCGTTCCTTGGTCACCATCGAGAAGTCGGAGCCGCGGAACAGGGTGCGGGCCATGAACAGCCCGATATCCCTGGCGATGTTCGGCAATTGCCGGCCCTCGATCAGCGCCCGCCGCAAAATGATGTGCGGCGACAGATACTCCATGATGATCAGCGCCTGGGTCTCGTCGAAATGGTAGATGGCCGGCACCGAGCCCGGCGCGCGCGCCTCCTGCCGCGTCAGCGCGTGATATTCGAAGAAGGAACGCTTCAGCGGCAGCGGCCAGCTGTCGCCGACCAGCCGGACATACGGCAGGGCCTGCTTGACGACAGCCGCGCCCTTGCCGCCCTCGACGATGAAGACGAGATTAAGATTGCCGTCGCCGACCTCGCGCACCTTCCAGCGGCTGGTGTCCTCGCCGATGCGCTGGGTGAGCGCCTCGTTGCTGCCGAGCCGCGTGGCGAGCGTCTCCACCGACAGTGCTTCGAACGGCGTCTTCCCGGTCATCCTCACCTCTCCTGCTCGTCCCCTATAGTAGCGGAGCCACGGCGGCGGGGCCAAGCTAGGTAGCGCTCTGGCAATTGTCAATCGTGTTGACAATTGCCGATGTAGCCCATAGCGTCACCGTCAGGGAGGAACGCATGGTCGGCAATGCCGTGTTCCGCGTAGAGGGACTGAGGAAATCCTTTGGCCGCAACGAGGTGCTTGGCGGCGTCTCGCTCGAACTCCATGCCGGTGAAGTGACCGTCCTGATGGGCGCCAACGGCGCCGGCAAATCCACCCTCGTCAAGATCATCAGCGGCGTCTACGAGCGCGACGGCGGCACCATGACCCTGGCCGGCCAGGACTTTGCGCCGGGAAGACCGGCGGAAGCGATCCGCGCTGGCGTCGTCACCGTTCACCAGAACATCAATGACGGTGTCGTCGCCGACCTTGACGTGGCGACCAATCTGACATTGGACAGGCTGAGCGGCAGTGGCGCCCCGGTGCTCTTCAACCCGGTCCGTGTGCGTCGCGAGGCCAAGGCGGTTGCCGACCGCATGGACCTGGCGATCGACTTGAAGGCGCGCGTCAGCGATCTCTCGCTGGCCGATCGCCAGATGGTGGCGATTGCCCGCGCGCTGGCACATCAGCCGAAAGTGCTGATCCTCGACGAACCCACCTCATCGCTATCGAGCGCCGAAGCCGATCGGCTTTTTGCGCTGGTCGACAGGCTGCGCGCGCAAGGCGTGGCGATCCTCTATATCTCGCACCGCATGTCCGACATAAGGCGGCTTGCCGACCGCATCGTCTCGATGCGCGACGGCGCCGTGTCCGGCGTCTTCGACAAGAAGCCGCTCGACTACGAAGGTGCGGTCAATGCCATGCTCGGCCGCAAGATCCACCTCGACCAGATCGTCGCCAGGCACTCGGCCAAGGCGGTGCTGACCGTCGAAGGCCTGCGCATCGCCCAGGGCGCCAGGCCGATCTCGCTGACCCTTGGCGACGGCGAGGTCGTTGCCGTCACCGGGCTGGTCGGCGTCGGCAAGACAGCGCTTGCCGAGACGCTATTCGGCGTGCGCAGGCCGATCGCCGGCACCATGACGATGAACGGCAAACCCTACGCGCCGCGCTCGGCCGGCGATGCGATCGCCGCCGGCGTCTTCCTCATCGCCAAGGATCGCGCCACCAGCGGCATCGTCGGCGGCTTCAACATCGAGCGCAATGTCAGCCTGCCGTTCCTGAGGCGGATGTCGAACCTGGGCGTGCTCAAGCGCCGCCTCGAACGCGCCACGGCGCGCCGGCAGATCCAGGAACTGGGCATCGTCTGCCGCTCCGAGAAGGACGAGATGTCGGCATTGTCCGGCGGCAACCAGCAGAAGGTGATGGTCGCCCGCTGGATGGCGCAGGATGCAAGCCTGTTCATTCTCGACGAGCCGTTTCAAGGCGTCGACATCTCGGCCAGGCGCGACATCGCAGCCAAGCTGAGGGCAAGCGCCAATGGCCGCGCGACGCTTTTGTTCGTCACCGAACTCGACGAGGCGCTGGAGACGGCCGACCGTATCCTGGTGATGTCGGAGCAGACCATTGTCGGCGAACACCGCAACGCGGACATCGATCTCGATCGCCTGCTGGCCGAGGTGGCCGGCGGGCCGCTGCACAGCGCGGCGTGACGGGCTGGAATTGAAGAACTGGCGATGACAATTGGAATGGAGAGCATGGGTTCGAGTTGGGTAAAAACGGCAGCGGCGCGCGGGGGCGCTGAATGACGCGGCGCAACCACGCCATCCGCTACGGTTTCATCGTCCTGTTGTTCGGGCTCGTCGCTTATTTCGCGATCGCCGCCGACGGTTTCGTTTCGCCGCAAAGCGCGGTCTTCATTTTTCAGTCGGTCGCCATCACCGGCGTGCTGGCGCTTGGCGTCACCGCCACGCTGGTCGTTGGCGGCTTCGACCTGTCGATCGGCTCGGTCGCCACGTCAGCCATGATGGCTGCGGCCTATGTGATGGTGGTGCTGGAGCAGAACGCTGTCGTCGCGGTCATCGTCTGCCTGCTGATCGGCGTTATTGTTGGGCTCATCAATGGTTGGCTGATCGTCTATATGCGCGTGCCGGACCTGCTGGCGACGCTCGGCATGATGTTCCTGCTGGTCGGCCTGCAGCGCATCCCGACCGAAGGCCGCTCGATCGCCACCGGCATGACCATGCCCGATGGCTCGGTCGCCAACGGCAAGTTCGGCGAGGCGTTCCTGGCGCTCGGCCGCCACCGCTTCGACTTCTTCATTCCCAATCTCGTTCCGGTCTCGGTCGTCGTCCTCGCGGTGCTCGCGGTGCTGATCTGGTTCTTCCTCGAATACACCCGCTTCGGCCGCATGATGTATGCCGTCGGCTCCAATGAGCGCGCCGCCGAACTCGCCGGCGCGCCTGTCAAGGCATACAAAATCTGGGCCTATATCATTTCAGGAGTTTTTGCCTCGATCGGCGGTATTTTGCTCGCCGCCCGGCTTGGACGCGGCGACATCGCCTCGGGTAATAACCTTCTGCTCGACGCCGTCGCCGCGGCGCTCATCGGCTACGCGGTGCTCGGCGCCGCCAAGCCGAACGCGTTCGGCACGGCCGTCGGCGCCGTGTTCGTCGGTGTCCTGCTGCAGGGCCTGACGATGATGAACGCGCCGTACTACACGCAGGATTTCATCAAGGGCGCCGTTCTGGTCGTCGCCCTTGTCTTCACCTTCGCTCTTTCCGGCAGGGGCAGGACATAGATTTCGACCGGGTTGCATTTCAACAAGTGGAGGAAACGACGTGAACATCACAAGAAGACTTTTGGGCAAGGCAGCACTCGGGCTCGCCGGCGCGGCGTTGCTGGTGCAAGGGACGGCCCTGGCTGCCGATCGCCCGGCGCCGTTCGACAAGCCAGGCGTCAAGATCGCCTTGGTGCGCTATCTCTCGACCGGGGATTTCTTCCAGGCCTATCTGTCCGGCGTCGAGGCGCAGGCCAAGGCCCTTGGCGTCGACCTGCGCGTGCTCGACAGCCGCCAGGACGCCGCCCTCCAGGCCGACATGGTCGACCAGGCCATCGCGCTCGGCGTGCAGGGTATCATCATCCAGCACGGCCTGACGGAATCGATGAAGGACGCCGCCCAGCGCGCGGTCGACGCCGGCATCAAGGTGGTCGCTTTCGACGTCAACGTCGAAAACCCCAAGATCCCGCAGATCGAGCAGTCAGACCGCGACCTTGCGCGCCTCGCGCTCGAGCAGGCGGTCAAGGATAATGGCGAGAGCTGGAAGGCCGGCTATGTCTATGTCGCGGGCATCGCCCCGCTCGACCGCCGCAATGAGACATGGGTCGACGTGAAGAAGAAATACTCGGGCATCAAGGAAGTCGCCATGTTCGGCACGCTGGACAACCCGATCGCCAACTCGGTCGCCAACCAGGCGCGCTCGGTGCTGACCGCCCATCCGGACATCAAGGTGATGTTTGCTCCCTATGACGAGTTCGCCAAGGGCGTGAAGATCGCCGTCGACGAGGCGGGCCTGAACAAGGACATCAAGATCTATTCGGCCGACATCTCGACCTCCGACATTGCGGCGATGCGCGAGCCCGACAGCGCCTGGGCGGCAACCGCGGCCACGAACCCGGCCGTCGTCGGCCAGGTCTCGGTGCGTGCGCTGGCGCAGCTGCTGGCCGGCGAAGACCCAGGCCACAACGTCGTCGTGCCGCCGACGCTGATCACCCAGAAGGACCTTCTCGACAAGGACATCAAGAATATGGAGGACCTGTCGGCCAAGCTGCCGCAGTTCGCCCACGCCGATGTCGCCATGCCCGCCTGGATGCCGAACCCGAACGCGAAGTAGGCCAATCGATATTGCAATTCGCTCACACTTGGAACAGCCGCTTGCAGCAACTGCAGGCGGCTTTTTTGCTGTCTTCATTCGTTGAACAGATCGGAGTAGGAGCCGGTGCGGGCAAGCCGCAGCTCATCGTCGGCAATGCGGTAGATCAAGAGCCAATCCGGTTCTACATGCGCATCCCGATAGTCTTTCCAGTCGCCTTTTAGAGGGGTGATCCTTATAACGCGCCGGCAGTCCGGCGATGAGCAGGCCCAACAACTCGCGCAATTTAGCGAGGTCTTTGCCACGCTTCTCCATGCGCTTAACGTCCCTGCGGAATTGCCCGGAGTGAACGGGCGTCGGCATGTCAGATGCCCAAATCCTTGAACAATTCGTCGGCTGACGCGAAACGCTTGCCTTTGCCTTTTTCCAATTCGGCCATGGTCTTTTGGGTGGTTGCGTTCGGCACCTTCACCGGAAAGGGAAATTCCTTGTCGGCGGCGACGCGGACCAGCAGCAGGCGAATGGCGTCGGAGACCGACAGTCCCATTGCCGCCAGGGCTTCGGTAGCCTGGTCCTTTGTCGCGGCATCAATTCGAGCGCGGACAACCGTATCCGTAGCCATGTTGCGACTCCTTACTGTTGAGCCACAATGTAGCTACAAACGGGTGTTCTTGCAAGCCTGCCGTCTGCGCTGTGCGTGACCGTGCTACCGCAGCGCCGCCGCGATATTGCCGCCGTCGACCGTCGTTACGTCGGCGGTTGTGCGGTCGGCCAGCGCGTGGTGCAGGAAAGCCTGCGCCACGTCCTGCGCCGTCACCTCCTGGCCGAGCAGATTGCCGGACATGTACTCTTTTTCCGACACGCCGCGTGCGCCCGATCGGCTGGCGATCATGGCGTCGGTCAACAGCCCGGAGCGGATGCGGTCGGCATTGACGGCGTTGGAACGGATGCCATGCGCGCCGTAATCCAGTGCATATTGCCTGGACAGGAACAGCGTCGCCGCCTTCGGCACGCCGTAGGCGCCGAATTTCGGACCCGGATTGACCGCCTGCTTGGAGGTGTTGAACAGCAGTGCGCCGCCGGTACCCTGTTCGAGCATGATGCGCACCGCGTTCTGCGCCACCGACTGGTGGGCGAAGAAATTGAGCTCGAAGCTCTTGCGCAGCAGCGCGTCGTCAAGTTCGCCGATCCGGCCTTCCCAAGCGGCACCGGCATTGGACACCACTATGTCGACGCCGCCATACACGGCGACCGCCTTGTCGAAGGCTGCACGCACTTGGTCCGGATCGGTGATATCGGCGGCGACGCCGATCGAATTGTTGCCCGCTTTCTTGGCCGCATCAGCGGCTTTTTCGCCATCGAGATCGACGACCACCGCATGGGCGCCATTGTCGGCGAAAAGCTTGGCTGTCGCGGCGCCGATCGCACCGGCTCCGCCAGTGATCAGCACGACCTGGCCGGTCAGCGGCTTCGGCTTGTTGGAGGCGAGTTTGGCCTGTTCCAGCGACCAGTATTCGAGCGGGAACAGGTCGGCCTTGGAAAGCGGATGAAAACGGCCGACCGCCTCGGCGCCACGCACGGCCTCGATCCACATTTCGCCGACATCGGAAGCGATCCTGGCATCCTTCAGCGTGCGGCCATGGCCGAACATGCCGAGCCCCGGCACCAGCGTCAGCCGCGGCATCGGGTCGAGCATGGTGCGTTTGACGTCGTCGAGCGCGTCATTGGTCTCGAAATAGGCGCGGTATTCCTTGGCGAAGGCGTCGACATGGCTCTTGATGACGGCCTTGTAGTCGCCGGCCTTGTCCGCATCTGGCGCCGGCACCGCCATCGGCCCGGTCTTGATGCGGATCGACAGGTCCGGCGTCGACACGCCGCGCGCGGCGTAGTCGGCGATCTCGGCCGAATTGATGAAATCGACGATCGCATCCGAGGTGCGGAAATCGCTGATCATGCGGTCGAAGCGGCCTTCGCCGCGTGCCACCGCCACGGCGCCGCGCAACATAGGAGCGATGGAAGCCGGCGTCGCGAGCTTCGCCGGAAGCGCGGCCTTTGCCGCCCTCGGCTTGGCGTGGCTGGCAACATACTCCTCGGCGACATTCACATAATGGATCATCCGGTCGTAGGCCTGCTTGGCGTCGTCGCCGAAGGTGAAGATGCCGTGCTTGTCGAGGATCAGTCCTTCCACATCAGGGTCGGCGTCGAAAACATCGGCCGCCGCCTTGGCGAGGTCGAAGCCCGGCATGATGTAGGGCACGTAACCCATCTTGGCCCCGAACACCGTCTTCACCAGCGGCTTGCTGTCCTCCTGGTCGACGATCGCCAGGATGGCGGTCGAGTGCGTGTGGTCGACGAATTTGTGCGGCAGGAAGGCATGCAGCAAAGTCTCGACCGAAGGATTGGGCGAGGACGGATCGATGAGGTTCGCCCGCTGCAGCGCGACCATGTCCTCGTCGGAGAGCTTGTTCAGCGCGCGCGCCTTGATGAGCGCGCCCATCTTCACCGCCGGCAAGCCCTGCGGCTCGATGACGGCCATGTCCCAGCCGCTGCCCTTGACGCACAGCACGTCCCATTCGTCGCCGACGAGGTCGGTCGCCTTGGTCTTGCAGGAAGTGTTGCCGCCGCCATGCAGCACCAGTCGCGGTTCGCCGCCCAGCAGGCGCGTCGTGTAGACGCGCAGCGCGAGATCGCGTCCGACGCCTTTCTTTGCATAGTCGGCAACCATCTTCTCCGCGTCGCCGTCATTCCACAGGTTCTTCATTAGCTTCGTCCAGTTGCTGTCATAGTGGTGAAACAGGAATGCCACGACGCCTTGATGACGGGCGCGGCAGGAATGGTCTCTAGGATACCTTTTTGCCTGGCGCTCCGGCATGATCCAGAAGCCGCTGCGCCGTATCGGCGCCGACCACCAGATGCGTGCAAAGGCCGCCGGCGATCGCAGCGAGCAGGGGTTCGAACTTGCTGTTCTCCTGCACCACCATCAGCCGCTTCTGAATGGCGCGCAGCGAGGAAAGCTCCGCCGAGATCACCCGCCGGTTGTAGCCGCAGTCGAGCACCTTGCCCTCGGCATCGATGATCTGCCCGGCAATGACGCCGGCCGCGCCCGCCTTGCGCAGGTCGGCCATTTCGTCTGATGTCAGCGCGCCGCATTTGACCAGATGGCTGTCGGCATCGACGGCGCCGACCGAATACAGCGCCAGATCGCATTCGTGGATGCTCGACAGCTGTTCGCGGATTACAGGCTCGGCCCGCAGGCCGCGCGCCAGCTCTTCGGTGGTCAGCACGAGCGGCGCGTAGAAATTGATGCCCTTGGCGTTGAGCCGCCGGGCGATCTCCATCGTGCATTGGTCGGGACGATAGGAATAGGGCGCGCCGAGATTGCCGCAGAGCTGCACCACGGTGACATCCTGGAGATCGGCGTAGGACATGATGTCGGCGATCATGTAGACGGTGCGTCCCCAGGCGACGCCGATGCGGTCGCCTTTTTTCACCAGTTCGAGAAAGACGCTCGCCGCCAGCACCGCGATGTCGGTGGCGGGATCGGCGATATGGCCGTTTTCCGGCGCGATCCAGACCGCGTCGAGACCGAGTGCATCCTCGAGCTTGCGCGCCATGACGTCGTCGGTGAAAAGCTGGGTCGAGGTCGAGATGTTGACGATGCCGGTCTCTCGCGCCTTGCGCAGATACATGGCAACCGAGGCGCGGGAAATGTTAAGCTGGCTCGCCACCTGGTCCTGGCGCAGGCCATGCGCATAATAGAGCCAGGCGGCCTTGTGGATAAGTTGTTCTGCCGGTCGGATTGCCATGCCTTCTCCTCGGCTGACATTAGTCACGGCTCTCGACAAAAGTCAAACCGCGCGGAGGTACGCGATGCCTTTACGCGCGCCAAATCTAGACCATCATTGCGCCAGACGCGCTTTGTCGTGGCATCGTTGCTGGTGACGCGGCCCCAGCCTGTGGTTAGAACATGTCGGCAAAGAGACATACGGGGAGGACAGGATGGGCAACCCTTACGAACAGGATCTCGACAGGAACGCTGCCAACCACCAGCCGCTGACGCCGCTCACTTATCTGGAGCGGGCAGCCAAGACCTATCCCGATCATGTCGCCATCATCCATGGCCGGCAGCGCGTGACGTATCGCGATTTCTGGCGGCGTTCGCTGCAGCTCGCCTCGGCGCTCTCCAGGCGCGGCATAGGCAAGGGCGACACGGTGACGGTGATGCTGTCGAACACGCCGCCGATGCTGGAGGCGCATTTCGGCGTGCCAATGACCAAGGCGGTGCTGCATTCGCTCAACACTCGCCTCGACGCCGCCGTGATCGCTTTCCAGCTCGACCATGCCGGGACCAGGGTGCTCATCGTCGATCGCGAATTCTCCGGAGTGGTTCGGCAAGCGCTCGACCTGGCCAAGGTGAAGCCCCTGGTCATCGACTATGACGATCCCGACTACGCCGCGGACGCTCCCTATCCGAAGGGCGGTCGCATCGGCACGCTTGACTACGAGGCCTTCGTCGCCGAGGGCGAGGAGAGTTTCGCCTGGTCGATGCCAGACGACGAGTGGGACGCCATTTCGCTCAACTACACCTCGGGCACGACAGGCAACCCGAAAGGCGTCGTCTACCATCATCGGGGTGCTGCCCTGATGGCCTACGCCAACACCGTCCATGCCGGCATGGCCAAGCACGCGGTCTATCTGTGGACACTGCCGATGTTCCACTGCAATGGCTGGTGCTTTCCGTGGACCTTGGCCGTCCAGGCCGGCACCCATATCTGTCTGCGCTGGGTTCGGCCGAAGCAGATCTACGACGCCATCGCCGACCATGGCGTCACCCATCTGTGCGGCGCGCCGATCGTCATGTCGGTGCTGATCAACGCCAGGGATGAGGACAAGCGCCAGTTCCCGCAAGCCGTCACCTTCAACACGGCCGCCGCGCCGCCGCCGGAAGCGGTGCTCACCGGCATGGCCGATGCCGGCTTCGCTGTCACGCATCTCTATGGTCTGACCGAGACCTACGGCCCGGCGGTGGTGAACGAATGGCACAATGAGTGGGATCATCTGGAGAAGGGGCAGAGGGCCACGAGGAAGGCCAGGCAAGGCGTCCGCTACGCCGCGCTCGAAGGCCTCACGGTGATGGATCCCGAAACGATGACGCAGACGCCCGCCGACGGCCAGACCATCGGCGAGGTCATGTTTCGCGGCAACATCGTCATGAAAGGCTATCTCAGGAACCGCAAGGCCACCGACGAGGCGTTCGCCGGCGGCTGGTTCCACTCCGGCGATCTCGGCGTCATGCATGCGGATGGATATATCCAGCTCAAGGACCGCTCCAAGGACATCATCATTTCGGGCGGCGAGAACATTTCCTCGATCGAGGTCGAGGACGCGCTCTACAAGCACCCGTCCGTTGCGTCTTGCGGCGTGGTGGCGCGGGCGGACGAGAAATGGGGCGAGGTGCCGGTCGCCTATGTCGAGCTGAAGCCCGGCAAGACAGCGACCGAGGCCGAGATCATCGAGCATTGCCGTGCGCTGCTTGCCCGCTTCAAGCTGCCGAAAGCGGTGGTGTTCGCCGAGATTCCCAAGACCTCGACGGGGAAGATCCAGAAATTCCGGCTAAGGGAGATGGCGAAGAGTGGCAGCGCCAACTCGTAGCAGTTTGCACCAGCATCCGCGAGTTGGTCATCCCAGAGCGTTGCAGGAGCGAAGCTCCGTCGCGGAGCCCTAGGCTCCATGCCGCGACCCGGCAGCCGTGGTCCGACGGCCGACAATGGCTTTCCAAGATTGTGGATGCTGGTCGGCCTAACCCTTTGAGCCGATTTATTTTTTTCGACAGAGGTCGCAGCATGGATTCTGAGAGTCTGCGCGTCGCTCCGCTCCTTGCTACGCCCTTGATGATGACGGGATGAGCGCCATTCGCAATCGGCAACGTCGGTCATTGCACACCTGCGACTGTCACCATCTGTCACCATTTTGTACGCGTACGCCGAATCCGCGTTGACATCGCGTTCCTTTCGATTTACGAGTGACGAAAATTAAAATTCATCACTAGTAAATCGAAAGAGGCTATGTCCGAAACCGCCAACCTCGTCGCCGATGCCGCTCGCCAGGAGAATGTAACGCGCATTCTCGATTGCGCCGAGCGCCTGTTCCGGCACTATGGCTACGGCAAGACCAATGTCGCCGACATTGCCCGCGAACTCGGCATGTCGCCAGCCAACATCTATCGCTTCTTTGCGTCCAAGGTCGAAATCCACCAGGCGGTCTGCGGCCGGATGCTCGGGGCCAGCTACAGGATGGCCTACGAGATCATGCATTTGCCGATCAGCGCCGAGGAACGGCTGCGGCGCTACGTGCACGCGCAGTACAAGATGACCATGGAGGTCATGCTCGACGACCAGAAGGTCCATGAGATGGTCATCGTCGCCCTCGAGCGCGATTGGGGCGTCATCGACAAGCATGTCGACAGTATCCACGATCTTTTTGCCGAGGTGATCCGCGAGGGCATCGCGGCCGGCGAATTCAGGGAGCAGGATCCGGTGATTGCGTCGCGCTGCTTCGGCGCCGCTACTGTCATTTTGTGCCACCCGCAGATGGTGGCCCAGTGTCTTGCCAAGACCAACCGGGCGATGCCCGACGACCTCATCGACTATGCGATCAAGGCCTTGAAGAAATAGCCGCCGCCCGCCGGGCGCCGGCAACGACAATCAATCTCCAGTTTGGGAGTGCTAAGGTGTCTTCGTCCAATTCCATTATCCGCTGGCTGCCGGTTGCCGGCCTGATCGTCGCGGCACTCGGCCTGGCCGGTTGTTCCCAGGAGAAGGCGGAGGTCAGGGATATCATCCGCCCCGTCAAGGTCGTCGAGATCGGCGCGGCGCAGACCACCCGCCAGCTCGATTACTCCGGCTCGGTGCGTGCTCGCACCGAGATGAATCTCGGCTTCCTCGTTGCCGGCAAGGTCACCGAGAGGCTCGTCGACATCGGCCAGCATGTCACCTCGGGCGACGTCCTCGCCCGCATCGATCCCTCCGATTACGAGCTTTCGGTCAAAAGCGCCGCGGCGAGCCTTGACGCCGCCGAGCGCCAGGTCGAGACGGTGGATCTCGCCAGGAAGCGCGCCGAGCAGCTTTATGCCAAGAATTTCGCGCCGAAATCGCAGCTCGAGCAGGCGACGCTGGCCTACAACCAGGCGGTCGCGGCGCGCGATGCCGCCCGCTCGACCCTCGCCCAGGCTCAGAACCAGGTCCACTATACCGACCTCAAGGCGAGCGAGAACGGCATCGTCACCGCGGTCAGTGCCGATGTCGGCCAGGTGGTCGGTGCCGGCACGCCCGTGATGACGGTTGCCGTCGATGGCGAGAAGGAAGTGCTGATCGCGGTACCGGAAATGGATATTGCCGGCTTCAGGCCGGGCAAGGAGGTCAAGGCAAGCTTCTGGGCGGACGATGCGCTGACGCTTGCCGGCAAGGTCCGCGAAGTGGCCGGCAGCGCCGACCCGCAGTCGCGTACCTTCGCCGTTCGCGTCTCGCTTCCCAACGATCCGCGCGTGCTGCTCGGCATGACCGCCAACGTGCAGGCGTCGATCGACAGCAAGACCCAGCTGGTCTCGATCCCGCTCAGCGCCCTGGCTGAAAAGGACGGCCAGAAGATCGTCTGGACCGTGGACCGCGGCAGCGACACCGTGCATTCGCGTCCGGTCAAGATCGCGAACTTCACCGCCGATGGCGTCGCGGTTGCCGACGGCCTCAAGCAGGGCGACGTCGTGGTTGCCGCTGGCACCCAGTTCATGACCGACAATCTGAAGGTCAAGCTGTCCGGCGATAGTCTCCAGCAGTCCGCCTCGGCGGCGGACGACGCTGCCACCAGCAGCCTGCGCTGACAGCCAGGCACTACGAAAGCCCCCCTGTCTTGGCGGCGCGAGCCGCAAGACCGGGCAGGCCATGGTTTCCGGGCGGCAGGCGCCCGATCGTCGAGACGCCGGCAAGATGGCTCCCCCGCATCATTGTCGCGTCACACGCGATGCGAGTCTCTCCGCTTTAGGGAGCTTCGCCGCCCGGAAGCCAGACGAAGAACGCATGAACGGCATGATGAACCTGCCCTGCAGATCAATTGGACTGGACTGGCGCCATGACCACCGACAGCAACACTGAAAAGCGGCCTTTCAACCTCTCGCGTTGGGCGATCGGGCATCCGAGCATCGCACGTTTCCTGTTCGGCCTGATCATCCTTGCCGGTGCGCTCGGCCTGATGCGCATGGGCCAGAAGGAAGATCCCGATTTCACCTTCCGCGTCATGGTCGTGCAGGCGATCTGGCCGGGTTCTTCGATCCAGGAGATGGAAGACCAGGTCGTCAACAAGATCGAACGCAAGCTGCAGGAAACGCCGCATCTCGACTTCGTGCGCTCCTACACGCGCGCCGGCAGCGCCATCATCACGGTTCAGATCAAGGGCGACACCAATGCTGCCCAGGTCAACGACGCCTTCTATCAGGTGCGCAAGAAGGTCGGCGACATAGCAGGCGATCTGCCGCAGGGCCTGCTCGGCCCCTATTTCAACGATGAATTCGGCGACACCTTCATCACCTTGCATTCCATCAGCGGCGATGGCTTCAGCTATCCCGAATTGAAGAAGTTCGCCATCCAGGCCCGCGACATGCTGCTGACGACGCCCGGCGTCGAGAAGGCGGTCATCATCGGCGACCAGCCCGAGAAGATCTATATCGACGTCTCGTCCAAGGCGCTGGCCGAGCGCGGCCTGACGCTGACCGACCTGCAGAACGCGATCAAGGGACAGAACAATGTCGACCCGGCAGGCTCTGTCGACACCGGCCTGCGCTCGGTCCGCATTTCGGTTGAGGGCGATGTCACCAGGGCGGCCGACATTCGCGAGCTGCGCTTGCGCGCCGGCAACCAGGTAACGCGCCTTGGCGATATCGCGACCGTGAGCTCGGGGCTGGAGGATCCCTTCGAGCGCAAGTATCGGTTCAATGGCCACGAGAGTGTCCAGCTCGGTGTCGTCATGGCCAAGGGCTTCAACGTCACCGATGTCGGCAAGGACGTCGAGGCGACCTATAGGCGCTTCGAGGAGGCGCTGCCGTATGGCGTCTCCGTCGACCAGATATCGGACCAGCCCGAGGTCGTCAGGGACGCTGTCAGCGAGTTCATGCATGCGCTCGGCGAAGCGCTGCTGATCGTGCTCGTCGTCTCGTTCCTGTCGATCGGCTGGCGCTCCGGACTTGTCATTGCCATCGCCATTCCGCTGGTCCTGGCCGCCACCTTCGCCATCATGTACGAGATCGGCATCGACCTGCAGCGCATTTCTCTCGGCGCCTTGATCATCGCGCTCGGCCTGCTTGTCGACGACGCCATGATCGTCGTCGAGATGATGGAACGCAAGCTGGAGGAGGGGCTGGTCAAGATCGAGGCGGCGGGTTTCGCCTATTCCTCGACCGCTTTCCCGATGCTGACCGGCACGCTGATCACCACCGCCGGCTTCATTCCGGTCGGCTTCGCCGCCTCCACTGCCGGCGAATATGTCCGCACGCTGTTCTACGTCGTCGGCATCGCGCTCGTCGTGTCCTGGTTCGTGGCGGTCTATTTCACGCCATGGCTGGGATATATGATCCTCAAGCAGCGCAAGCATGCCGGTTCCCATCACGACGTCTTCGACACCAGCTTCTATCGCCGGCTTCGCTCGACCGTTACCTGGGCCGTGCGCCATCGCATCATCGTGCTGACGATGACGCTGGTGACCTTCGCCACCAGCCTGTGGGCCTTCCAGTTCATTCCGCAGAACTTCTTCCCGCAATCGTCTCGCCCGGAAATCCTCGTCGATCTCTGGCTGCCGGAAGGCACCAGCATCAAGGAAGTCGAGACGCAGGCCAAGGCGCTGGAAGCCAAGATGATGGACGACAAGGACAAGCGCTTCATCGCCACCTATATCGGTGAAGGCGCGCCGCGCTTCTTCCTGCCGCTGGACCAGCAGCTCAGGAATCCGAACTTCGCCCAGCTTCTTGTGATGGCCAATGACGAGCCGGCGCGCGAGCGGCTGATCGTCAAGCTGCGTACCATCCTGGCGCAGGACTTCCCCTCCATCCGCGGCAAGGTCGACCGCTTGTTCCTCGGGCCGCCGACAGGCTGGCCGGTGCAGATGCGCGTCATGGGCCCGGACCGCCAGGAAGTGCGACGCATTGCCGACCAGGTGAAGGCGAAATTCCAGGCCAACCCGCTGCTCGGCGCCGTCCATGACGACTGGCTGGAACCTGTGCCGGCGATGAAGCTGGTCATCGACCAGGACCGCGCCCGTGCGTTGGGCGTCACCTCGCAGCGCATCCGCCAGATGCTGCAGGCGTCCATGTCCGGCGCGCCGCTGGGCGACTTCCGCGACGGCGAAGAAACGGTGTCCATCGTCGCGCGCGAGCCGGATGCCAGCCGCGCGCTGCTGTCCTCGGTCGATTCCATCTACATCCCGACCGATTTCGGTGGCTTCGTGCCGCTGTCGCAGGTGGCCAAGGTTGTGCCGGTGCTGGAGCAAGGCGTCGAGTGGAGGCGCGACCGCTTGCCGACCATCAGCGTGCGGGCGACCTTGCCCGACGGCGTGCAGTCAAACGACGTCGTCACCAAGATGTACAACGACATGAAGGGCCTGCGCGATGGTCTGGCGCCCGGCTACAAGATCGAGATCCAGGGCGGTGCCGAGGATTCGGCGGAAAGCCAGGCTTCCATTGCCGCCAAGGCGCCGATCATGCTGGCCGTCATCGTCATATTGCTGATGGTCCAGCTGCAGCATTTCGGCAAGGCTATGCTTGTTCTGGCCACCGGTCCACTCGGCATCATCGGTGCGGCCGCGGCCCTTTTGATCAGCGGCGCGCCGTTCGGCTTCGTCGCCATCCTCGGCGTCATCGCGCTGCTCGGCATCATCATGCGAAACTCCATCATCCTCGTCGACCAGATCGACCAGGACATCGCGAAAGGCATGGAACGCTCCGAAGCGATCATCGGCTCGGCTGTGCGCCGTTTCCGGCCGATCGTGTTGACGGCAATGACCGCGGTGCTGGCGCTGATCCCGATCTCGCGCGGCGTGTTCTGGGGGCCGCTCGCCTACGCCATGATGGGCGGCATTCTGGTTGCAACCGTGCTCACCATCCTGGTGCTGCCCGCTGGCTACGCTCTGTTCTTCGGCCGTGAGCGAAAGAAGGTGCCGACCGACGAACAGACGCCCGAACCGGAAACCGTCGAAGGCGTCGAGAGGCCGCAACTCGCTTTGGCGGCTGAATGAACCAAATCGGCCGGTCTCATTTGAGACCGGCCGATTTCTGTTCTTGCGGAGCCGAAGGCCGCTTGCCCGTCAGGCAATCAGATGACGAAAAACCAGTTGGCGATCAGCATTACCGCCACTCCGGCGACCAGCGTCAGATAGGGCAGCATGCCCGCCTTTTTCACCGAGAGGTCCGCTCCCGCCATGCCGAGGTCGGCCAGCATGTGGTCGGGGAACTTGCCGCCGTCCTGGATGTAATGGCGGAAGCAGAACACCGGGATGATCAGCGCCGCGGTGATCAGCCCGGCCCACAGCGCCATCGGGTTCCACACCTTAGCGCCGGCGCCCATGAAGATCGCGTTGACATAGGCGAAGATCGCCCCGATCCCCAAGAGCCACGTCGGGGCCTTCCATGGCCGCGCGATATGGCCGTTGTCGATGCGATGGATCCAGCCGGCATTGAGGTTGAGGAAGTTGAAGATGATGTAGCCGCAATTGGATACGGCGAGAATGAAGAAGAAGCTCGTCGCATCGGCCGAGGCGATCGCCAGCACGATCAGGTTGAAGCACAGGTCGGTCCACATCGCCCGCGTCGGCGCGCCATGCTCGTTGACGTGACTGAGGTAGCGCGGCAGCCAGCCGTCGACGGAGCCCTGGTAGAGCGTGCGCGAGGAGCCGGCCATCGCCGTCATGATGCACAGCACAAGCGCCAGGATCATCAGCATCACCAGCAGGCTGTGGATAAGCCCGCCGCCGCCGACCATGCCGGCGAGAGCATCCGCCACGCCCGAACCGTCGACGATCGGCGTCGCCAGCATGCCGTTGAGGCCGAGCACGCCCTGGAAGGTGAACGGCACCAGGATGAACAGCAGCATGCAGAGCAGGCCGGAATAGAAGATGGCCTTGAAGGTATCGGTGCCCGGGTTCTTGAACTCGGAGGTGTAGCAGACGGCGGTCTCGAAGCCGTAGGTCGACCAGGCGGCGATGAACATGCCGCCGAGCACCAGCGTCCAGCCGGCGATGTTCCAGGCGCCGGGCTCTGGCGCATAGGCGGCGGCCAAGGGAACCAGCGGCGAGAAATTGGCCCAGTTGATCTGGCCGGTGAAGATCGGCACGACGCCGACGATCAGCATCGGGACGATGACAAGCAGGCCGATATATTTCTGCACATTGGCGGTGCCCAGGATACCGCGATGCTGGATCGAGAAGATCATCAGCATCAGCACGGCGCCGATGAAGAAGGTGGCGTTGAAGGTGAAGGACACCGGACCCAGCGTGTGACTGAACGCCGACCACGTGCGGATCGCCGGGGTCGCCGCCGCGGTCACCGCGGTAATGGCGTCGCCGGCGCTCGTTCCGGCATGTGCCGCGATATAGGCGGCGACCTCGGGCGACGTGTCGGTAAAGATCGGCACCGGCGCCAGCGCATTGAGGATATAGGCGGCGGCGATCGAGCAGCCGAGCGAGAGCACCGGCGACCAGGCAAACCAGTTGCACCATACCGACAAGGGCGCGATGAACTTGGAGTAGCGCAGCCAGGCGGTGGCGCCGTAGATCGAGGCGCCGCCCGATTTGTTCGGGAACAGGCCGGCGATCTCGGCATAGGTGAAGGATTGCAGGAAGCCCATGACCATGGACACCGTCCAGATCAGGAAAGCGAGCGTCCCGGTCGTGCCGGCAATGCCGCCGATCGAGAACAGGACGAGGGCTGGAACGCCGCTCGCCACCCAGAAGGCGCCGCGCCAGTCGATATGCCTGAGCAGCTTGCTTTCGGCAGGCTGGTCCAGGACCGTGCTTATGGTGCTCATGTCGGTGAATTCCCCTTTTTGATGTTCCCCGCCGGCGACGCCTCGGCTGTGCGAAGCTTGCTCCCGGCCAATATCGCCGCGACTTCAGTGTTTCCACTCAGTCGTATTTTTTTCTTAGGAGTGAAGATTGATCCGGCGCGCTTTCACGTCAAGCGTTTTGTCGCGCCGTGCACATCACGCTTGCGGGCGGGCGCACAAATGTGCCCCGCGGCGCCGCCGACGGGCAATCCCGTATGCCCGGAAGGCCGCGGTCAGGAACGCGGCCTGGTCTTCTGCGGATCGTAATGGGCGAAGGCCACGACTCGCGCCGGCAGCCGCTTGGCGTGGCCGTCGAGCTTGCCGATTTCAACTCGCGCGCCGATGGCGGCGTGGGTGACATCGAGCCGCGCCAGCGCGATGGTCTTGTTCAGCACCGGCGAGCGCATGCCCGACGTGACGACCCCGATCTGGGCGCGGCCGACATGCACGCAATCGCCATGGCCGACCGCGACGTTGGCATCGATGTCGAGCCCGACCAGTTTGTTCTGCGGGTTCTCCTTGCGCCGGATCAGCGCCTCGCGGCCGATGAAGTCGTCGGTCTTGGACTTCAGCGGCACGGTGAAGCCGATGCCGGCCTCGAACGGGTCGGTCTGGTCGGAGAACTCGTAACCGGCGAAGATCAGCCCGGCCTCGATGCGCACCATGTCCAGCGCCTGCAGGCCCATCGGCTTCAATCCATGCGGCTGGCCGGCGGCCCAGATCGCGTCGAAGACCTTTTCGGCGTCGCGCGGATGACACCAGATCTCGTAGCCGAGTTCACCGGTATAGCCGGTGCGCGAGACGACGACCGGAACGCCATTGCCCCCGCCGATGCGCGCGACGGCGAAGCGGAACCATTCCAGTTCCTCGATCGACGGCTGCAGCGGCGAGGTCCAGATCACCTTCCTCAGGATATCGCGGCTCTTCGGCCCCTGCACGGCGATATTGTGCATCTGGTCGGTGGACGAGCGTACCAGCACGTTGAGACCGAGCTTTGTCGCCGTCTCGCGCAGCCATTCGCCGGACAGATCGTCGCCGCCGACCCAGCGGAAATTGTCCTTGCCGAGCCTGAGCAGCGTGCCGTCGTCGATCATGCCGCCATGCTCGTAGCACATGGCGGAATAGACGACCTGGCCGACGCCGAGCTTCTTGACGTCGCGGGTCAGCGTGTACTGCAGCAGCGCTTCGGAATCCGGGCCGGTGACCTCGAATTTGCGCAGCGGCGACAGGTCCATGATCACGGCGTCCTGCCGGCAGGCCCAGTATTCGGCGATCGCGCCTTCCCTGGCGAAGGAGTTGGCCAGCCAATAGCCCCTGTACTCGACGAAGTCGCGGGTGTGCTTGGCAAAGCTCGAATGAAAGGAGGTCTCGCGGGTCATTTTCGGTTCCGAATCGGGCGTCATGCGTCTGGCGATCGCACGCGAGAATTTGTGCTGGCCGGAATAGGTGCGCACATGGATGTCGGTCAGGTCCCAGCCGTTGGCCGGCGTCGTGTCGTCGGGGCAGGCGGAGGACACGCAGACGATGTCGGTCAGGGCCCGCAGCAGCACATAGTCGCCGGGCCGCGACCATGGCTCGTCGGAGACCATGACGCCATGCGCGTCGATCGCCGTGTTGAAGAAGAAGTTGATAGCCATCCAGCCGGCGCGTGGTGTGACGCCCTTGTCCGACAGCGCGCGGTTGAAGTTCTCCGAGCAGTTGGCATGGCCGGGATAGCCGATGTCATCGTAATATTTGGCGGCGCATGCGAGCGCGAAGGCGTCGTGCCGGCCGCATGTGTCCTGCACCACTTCGACCAGCGGCTCCATGTCCTGGTCGTAATATTTCGAGTGCAGCCCCGGCGTCGGATAGCTCGCGCCCATCAGCGTGCGTGTCGTCGTCACATCGAGCGGATGGTCGAGCCCCTTGTCCAGCTTGCGCGCCGAAAAGCACTGGAAGTCGGTGCATTGGCGCCCGTCGACGTCGATGATCTGCAGATAGTCGCCGGCTTTGACGAAATAGGAGTCCGCCGTCGCCGAATGGACGCGCAGGTCGAGCACCGGATCGGCGAGCGGGTCGGCCAATTGCGACTTCGCCGCCGGACGGATGGTGGCACGCCGCACGATCACGGTAAGCGGCGTCGCCGTATCATGGCCGTCGACCAGCATCGGCCCGCCGGGCGCGGCGATCACCACCGAGCCGACGCGCGCAACGCTGAAAGCCTGTTCGGTGCCGGCCGGCGTGGCGCCGCCGAATACGCGCACCGCCTTGGCTTGGTCGAGCTGCACCTGCCGGCGCGCGAGCCCGCGCCGCAGGGACGCGAGACTGTCATCGCCCTCGGCAAGCAGCGCCTTGATGCCGGCGGCATTGCTGTTGGATTTTTCCCCGAGGATGGAGGGATCGGTCGCACCCGTGCCGTCCCACGCCAGCAGTTCGCAAGCCTGGCCGCCCTCGACATTGCGCACCGTGATCGTGTCGCCGGCCTCGGCCTCGATCAGCACCGCACCATTGCCTTGGACCGTATAGCGCTCCATGCCCGGCGGCAGCGCGATCTGGCCGGGCCGCAGGATCAGGCTCGGCCGGGGTGGTCCGGATGCGACGGCAGGGTAGGGCGACTGGCTCATCTCAGCCTTGCGGTTCGAGAAACAAGTTTGCCTGTGTGTGAAATTATTTTAGCAGCAAGAATAGCAGTGCGGGTGGGTTTGGCAAGGCGGTGGTGGGGCAGGTTCTTCCTTCTCCCCTTGTGGGGTCTGAAGGACGGGGCGAGATCCGTGGCTCGCCCCAGGGCGGTGGATCAGTGCGCAGCGCCGAGACGGTCGAGGGGGTGGGTGACGGAGTGCCGTCATTGCCAAGCTGGAGCACCACTCATCCGACCTCGCTCCGCGAGGCCACCTTCTCCTACAACAAGGGGAGAAGGGAAGGGCGTGCGCAAGGCTACGTCACTTCCTCGGAATGGCTGATATCCACACCATATTCCGCCGCCGCATCGAGCATCGTGTGCCACAGGCTCTCGGCAAAGGTCGCGAAGACCAGAACGTTGAACACCGCCTGTCCGTCCGCCCGATCATTCCCACGCCAGAGCGTGACGCTGGTGTGATCCATCGAGGTTGCGGCGGCAGAGCCGACCGCGAACACACCGGCATGCAGATCGAGCGATGAAAGCTTGGCCAACATCGCCCGCGCCTTGTCACCGGAGATGCTGATCAGCGCCCGCGCATGCGACTGGTCGGACAGCGAAGCCGATCCGGCAAGCAGAGGAGCAAGCGCCTTCATCCCGTGCTTGCCACTCTTCGACAGCACGAAAAACTGATCCGGCCCGGACCAGATCAGCGTGGCATCCGCAATCCGCGCCGCCTTGGGCGCATCCGGACCGGCAATGCCGAAACACGCCGTCGCAGCCCTGGCCAGGTCACCCGCCTTGCCGCGGCGTGCCATCACTTGCACGAGGTCGAAATTGCGGATCTCGGTCAGCGAAACGCCGGCATCGCCCTGCGCGCCATGCGGACCGACGACCAGCGTGCGGTCGAGAGGGCTGCGCGCATCCCAGGTAAATTCAGCCACGCTGGCGCCCTCCATCCGGATCGTAGAAGACGGGATTGCACAGTTCGACATCATACTCCTCTGCGCGCAGCGGATCGTGCGCGCGCACGGTCTCGCCGATACGCTCGCGACCACATTCCACGAGAGCAAGCCCGATCCATTGATCCGATGTCGGCGAGAAGCAGACTGAGGTGACATAGCCCTGGTCGTTATCAGGTCCGGGCGTCTGGCCCTTCGGAACGATGTGCGCGCCGGAGCGCAGCCGCCGCGCCTTGTCGGTCGGCTTGATGCCGACGACGACCTGCCGGTCCGGCGCGACCAGCGCCTCGCGCCCGGCCATGATGCGGCCCACAAAATCCTTCTTGGTCGACATCATCTTGCCCAGGCCGAGGTCGGCGGCCGTGGTCGTGCCGTTCAGTTCCGGTCCGGCGACATGGCCCTTTTCGATGCGCATGACGCCAAGAGCCTCGGTGCCGTATGGCGTCACGCCGAACGGCTTGCCGGCCAGCATCAGATTGCGCACGAGCGCCTCGCCATAGCGCGCCGGCACCGAAATTTCGAACGCCATTTCGCCGGAGAAAGAGATGCGGAACAGCCGTGCCTTGATGCCGCCGCGCAGCGCGACTTCGCGTGCACCCATGAACGGGAAGCCCTCGTTCGACAGATCCTCTGTCGGGTCGACGATCTCCTTCAGCAGATCACGCGTCTTCGGCCCGGCGATCGAGAATTGCGCCCACTGGTCGGAGACCGAGGTCAGTTGCACGTCCAATTCGGGAAACAGCACCTGCCGGCAGAATTCGAGATGCTGCATCACCAGCCCGGCCTTGGCGGTGGTGGTGGTGAGGAAATAATGATCCTCGGCCAGCCGCGAGGTCGTGCCGTCGTCGTAGACGAACCCGTCTTCGCGCAGCATCAGCCCGTAGCGCGCCTTGCCGACGGCGAGGCTGGAGAAGGTGTTGATGTAGACGCGGTCGAGGAAGGCGCCGGCATCGGGGCCGTGCACGTCGATCTTGCCGAGCGTCGAGACATCGCAGAAGCCGACGCCGGAACGCACCGTCTTGACCTCGCGTGTGACGGATTCCAGCCAGTCCTTCTCGTCCGTGCGCGGATACCATTGCGCGCGCTTCCACAGGCCGGTGTCGACGAAGACGGCACCCTGTTCGGCGGCCCAGTGATGCGAGGGCGTCAGCCTTGTGGCGTGGAAAGTCTCGTCGCGGTGATGGCCGGCAAAGGCGCCGATCGCGACCGGCACATAGGGCGGGCGGTAGATCGTCGTGCCGGTTTCGGGAATGGACTTGCCCGACACCGCAGCCATGATGGCGAGGCCGGCGACGTTGGAGGTCTTGCCCTGGTCGGTCGCCATGCCGAGCGTCGTGTAGCGCTTCAGATGCTCGACCGATTCAAAGCCCTCACGCTGTGCGAGTTCGATGTCGGAAGCTGTGACATCGTGCTGCTGGTCGACGAACGCCTTGCCCTTGCCGGCGACATACCAGAGCGGCGTCAACGAGAACGCCTCGTCATCGGCAGTCGGCGCTGTGCCGGCCTTGCCGCAGCGCCCGGCGTCGAGCGCGGCCGCCGCGCCTGCTGCAAACCCTCCCGCCAGGCAGGCGCCGAGACCGAACGAGCCATTGGCTGCACCGGCGGCGACCATGCCGGGAGGCGCTCCGTCGGGCACGAAGGCGGCGATGTCGTCGCGCCATTTCGGCCGGCCGCGATGATAGGAGGTGAGCCCGACCGCCGGGTTCCAGCCGCCGGAGACGGCAAGCCCGTCCGCTGCCACTTCGGCTCGCGCGCCGCCGGTGAGAGAGACGGAGATTTTCCTCACACCGTCCTTGCCGCCGTCCGCACGGCTGACGGCGCCATGCAGCACCGGGAAGCCGCTCTTCGAGGCGAGCGAACGATGGGCGGGCGAGACGTCAGGCCGTGCGTCGATGACCGCCGCAATCTGCAAGCCTGCGCCGAGTACTGTCTCGACCGTGCGCCAGCCATCCTCATTGTTGGTGAACAGCGCGATGCGTTTTGCCGGCGCGGCGGCATAGCGCGCGACATAGGTCCGCATGGCCGAAGCCATCATGACGCCGGGCGTATCGTTGCCGGCAAAGACGACCGGCCGCTCGAGGGCGCCGGCCGCGACGACGCAACGCCTGGCCACGATGCGCCACATGCGCTGGCGCACCTGGTGCTCGGGCGGCGAGGGCAGATGGTCGTTGACCCGCTCGATCGCGCCATAGGTGCCGCCATCGTAGACGCCGAACAGCGTCGTGCGGGTCATGATGCGGACATCGGGCATTGCCTCGAGTTCCGCCAGGGTTCGCGACAGCCACTCGGCTGCCGGCAGCCCGTCGATCGTGCCGCCGTCCGAGAGCAGGCGGCCGCCGGGAATAAAATCCTCTTCGCACAGGATGACGCGGGCGCCGGAGCGGCCGGCGGCAAGGGCTGCCGCAAGGCCGGTCGGGCCGGAGCCGGCGACCAGCACGTCGCAATGCGCCCAGGCCTTGTCATAGTGGTCGGGATCGGCAACGCCGGCGGCGCGGCCGAGGCCTGCGGCGCGGCGGATCGCCGGCTCGTAGATCGCCTCCCAGAATTTGGCCGGCCACATGAAGGTCTTGTAGTAGAAGCCGGCGACGAAGATCGGCGCGAAGAGCTGGTTGACCGACATCACGTCGAAATGTAGCGACGGCCAGCGGTTCTGGCTGGCGGCCTCGAGCCCTTCATAGAGCTCGGCGGTCGTGGCCTTGGTGTTCGGCTCGCGGCGTGCGCCGGTGCGCAGTTCGACCAGCGCGTTGGGCTCTTCCGAGCCAGCGGTCAGAATGCCGCGCGGACGGTGGTATTTGAACGAGCGGCCGACCAGCTTGACGCCGTTGGCGATCAGCGCCGACGCCAGCGTGTCGCCCTCGAAGCCGAAGAACGTCTTGCCATCGAAGCGGAAGCTCAGCGGTGACGAACGATCGACGAGGCCGCCAGTGGAGAGACGATTGGACTGGGAGGAAATCACGATGCAGCCCCATGCACTGGCGTCGCGCTGCCGCTCGTCGCCCTGCCGCTTCTTACCCTCCCCCTGGTGGGGAGGGTCGCTGCGAAGCAGCGGGGTGGAGGGGCGGCGCAGACCCCCACCCGGACCTGCGGTCCTACCTCCCCACAAGGGGGAGGTAGAGGCCTGGCGGAGTTCGCGGCGCTGAGCTGGACAGAAAAATTCATTTCGCAACCTGCCTCGCCCCGGCGCCCGCCGCTGGCTCCACGGCCGAAATTTCGTGCGTCAGCGTGTTGCGGGTGACCTTCAGCCACGCCCGGCAGCCGCCGCCGTGGTACCAATTCTCGTCCATCACGCCGGCGACATTGTCGCGCAGGTAAACGTAGTCGAAGACATCGTCCTCCGAAGCGCCAGCCTCCGGCCGCACCGGCTTGGCGTCGCCGAGATAGGTGAACTCGCCGAGTTCGCGTTCGCCGCAGAAGGAACAGGTGATGCGCATGACGGGGCCTTCAGTGCAGGTTCGGTTGGGCGCCCTGGCCCTTTTCGTCTATCATCGCACCAGACCGGAACCGGTCGAGGCGAAAGCGGGCGGCCTCCTTGTGGGACTGGTCGCGGGCCAGCAGGTGGGCAAAGACGAGGCCTGAGCCCGGCGTCGCCTTGAAGCCGCCATAGCACCAGCCGGCATTGAGGTAGAGCCCGTCGACCGGCGTCTTGTCGATGATCGGCGAGCCGTCCATCGACATGTCCATGATGCCGCCCCACTGGCGCAGCAGGCGCACGCGGCCGATCATCGGCATCAGCGCCATGCCGCCTTCGCAGACGTCTTCCATCACAGGCAAATTGCCGCGCTGGGCGTAGGAATTGTAGCCGTCTATGTCGCCGCCGAAGACCAGGCCGCCCTTGTCCGACTGGCTGACGTAGAAATGGCCGGCGCCGAACGTCATCACATTGGGGATGAGCGGCTTGATCGCCTCGGAGACGAAAGCCTGCAGCACATGGCTTTCGATCGGCAGGCGCAGGCCCGCCATCGCGGCGACGCGCGAGGAGGAGCCCGCGACGGCCATGCCGACTTTCCCGGCGCCGATCTTGCCGCGCGAGGTCTCGACGCCGGTCACCTTGCCGTTGGCGTCGCGCACGAAGCCCGTCACTTCGCAATTCTGGATGATGTCGACGCCGAGCGCGCTCGCCGCATGGGCGTAGCCCCAGACCACGGCGTCGTGCCGCGCCGTGCCGCCGCGCCGCTGCAAGAGCCCGCCTTGCACGGGAAAGCGCGCATTGTCGAAATTCAGGAACGGCATCATCTTCTTGACCGCGGCAAGGTCGAGCAATTCGGCATCGATGCCGTTGATGCGCATCGTGTTGCCGCGCCGCGCATAGGCATCGCGCTGCGCATCGGAATGGTAGAGATTGATGACGCCGCGCTGGCTGACCATCGTGTTGTAGTTGAGGTCCTGCTCCATCCGTTCCCACAGCTTCATGGACAATTCGTAGAAGCCGGTGTTGCCGGGCAGGCCGTAATTGGAGCGGATGATGGTGGTGTTGCGGCCGGCATTGCCGGAGCCGATCCAGCCCTTTTCCAGCACGGCCACATTCCTGATGCCGTACTCGCTGGCGAGGAACCAGGCGGTGGCCAGACCATGCCCGCCGCCGCCGATGATCACCACGTCGTAGCGGTCCTTCGGGCTGGCGTCGCGCCAGGTGCGCTGCCAGTTCTTGTGGCCGGAGAAGGCGGCGCGGGCGAGCGAGAAGATCGAATATTTCATACGTTCATTCCGAGGTCGCTCGCACGCTGCGCCGGTCAGATATCCAGCGTGTGGTCGCGCTCCCATTGCGTGAAGTGCGAAGCATAGGAATTCCATTCCTGGTGCTTCAGCTTTAGATAAGCCGACGAGAATTCCTCACCCAGCGCCGTCTTGAGCGATTTGTCATTGTCGAATTCGCGCAACGCGTCGAGCAGGTTGAGCGGCAATTTCGGCGCGCCCTCCACCGTGTGACCATGCTGGTACATGTCGATGTCGTAGCGCCTGCCGGGATCGGCCTTGGAGCGGATGCCGTCGAGGCCGGCGGCGATGATGACGGCTTGCAGCAGATAAGGGTTGGCCGCGCCATCAGGCAGCCGCAGCTCGAAGCGGCCGGGGCCGGGCACGCGCACCATGTGGGTGCGGTTGTTGCCGGTCCAGGTCACCGTGTTCGGCGCCCAGGTGGCGCCCGAAATGGTGCGAGGCGCGTTGATGCGCTTGTAGGAATTGACGGTCGGGTTGGTGATGGCGGCGAGAGCCGAGGCATGTTTCATGATGCCGCCGAGGAAGTGCTTACCCTTGGCCGACAGGCCGAGCTCCATCGAATTGTCGGCAAAGACATTGGTCTTGCCTGATTTGTCCCACACCGAGATGTGCGCATGGCAGCCATTGCCGGTCAGTCCCTGGAAGGGCTTGGGCATAAAAGTGGCGCGCAGGCCGTGCTTTTCCGCGATCGACTTGACCATGAACTTGAAGAAAGAATGCTTATCGGCGGTCGCCAGCGCATCGTCGAAGGCCCAGTTCATCTCGAACTGGCCGTTGGCATCCTCGTGGTCGTTCTGGTAGGCGCCCCAGCCGAGCGCCAGCATGTGGTCGCAGATCTCGGCGATGACGTCGTAGCGGCGCATCAACGCTTGCTGGTCGTAGCATGGTTTCGCCGCCGTATCATATTCGTCGGAGATCGTTTTGCCGTCGGGCGAGATCAGGAAGAATTCCGCCTCGACGCCGGTCTTGACATGCATGCCGTCGTTAGCGGCTTCCGCGATCAGTCGCTTAAGCGTGTTGCGCGGTGCCTGGTCGACCTCCTTGTCGTCCATGATGCAGTTGGCGGCGACCCAGGCGACGTCAGGCTTCCAGGGCAGCTGGATAACCGAATTCGGATCCGGCACCGCCAGCATGTCGGGATGTGCCGGCGTGAGGTCAAGCGAGGTAGCGAAACCGGCGAAGCCGGCGCCATCCTTCTGCATATCTGATATCGCCTGCGCCGGCACCAGCTTGGCGCGTTGCCCGCTGAACAGGTCGGTGTAGGAGATCATGAAATATTTGACGTTTTTCGCCCTTGCGAACTCTGCAAGATCAACTGTCACGGAAGTTCCCCATTTTTTGTCGATTGTTGGCCCTAGAGCATATGGCCTTCGGCCCTTTGTTGATCAGAAGCCGTTCTTCCCCGGTATCCAGTTGGTGCCGGCCAGCGGCACGCCGGCCATCGCGGCGGCCTCGATCGTGAGCGCGACGAGATCCTCGGGTTCGAGATTGTGCAGGCTGTTCTTGCCGCAAGCGCGGGCGATGGTCTGCGCCTCCAGCGTCATCACCTTGAGATAGTTCGCCAGCCGGCGGCCGGCGGCCACCGGATCGACCCGCTTCATCAGTTCGGGATCCTGCGTGGTGATGCCGGCCGGGTCGCGGCCCTCGTGCCAATCGTCATAGGCGCCTGATGTGGTGCCGAGCTCGTTGTACTCCGCCTCCCAGCGGGGATCGTTGTCGCCGAGCGCGACAAGGGCAGCCGTGCCGATGGAGACCGCGTCGACGCCGAGCGCCAGCGCCTTGGCGACATCGGCGCCGTTGCGGATGCCGCCCGAGACGATCAGCTGCACCTTGCGATGCATGCCGAGATCCTGCAGCGCCTGCACCGCCGGCCTGATGCAAGCGAGCGTCGGCTGGCCGACATTCTCGATGAACACTTCCTGCGTCGCCGCCGTGCCGCCCTGCATGCCGTCGACGACGACGACGTCGGCGCCGGCCTTCACCGCAAGCGCTGTGTCGTAATAGGGGCGGGCGCCGCCGACCTTGACGTAAATCGGCTTTTCCCAGTCGGTGATTTCGCGCAGTTCGAGAATCTTGATCTCGAGATCGTCCGGCCCGGTCCAGTCGGGATGGCGCGAGGCCGAGCGCTGGTCGATGCCCTTGGGCAGCGTGCGCATCTCGGCGACGCGATCGGAGATCTTCTGGCCGAGCAGCATGCCGCCGCCGCCGGGCTTGGCGCCCTGGCCGACGACGACCTCGATGGCATCGGCGCGGCGCAGGTCGCGCAGATTCATGCCATAGCGCGACGGCAGATATTGATAGACGAGCTGCTTGGAATGGCCGCGCTCTTCCTCGGTCATGCCGCCGTCGCCGGTCGTGGTCGAGGTGCCCGACAGCGTCGCCCCGCGCCCGAGCGCTTCCTTGGCCGGGCCCGACAGCGAACCGAAGCTCATGCCGGCGATGGTGATCGGGATTTTCAGCTCGATCGGCTTCTTGGCATGGCGCGAGCCCAACACGACTGATGTGTCGCAGCGCTCGCGATAGCCTTCGAGCGGGTAGCGCGAGATCGAAGCGCCAAGGAACAGAAGGTCATCGAAATGCGGCAGCTTGCGCTTGGCGCCGGCGCCCCGGATGTCATAGATGCCGGTGGCCGCGGCGCGGCGGATCTCGGAAAGTGTGTAGTCGTCGAAAGTCGCGGATTTGCGCGGCGTCGTCGGCGGGTTGCGATAGGTCATGCTGCCTCAATACGCGTCGGCGTTGTCGATATTGAAATTGTATAGCGTGCGCGCCGAGCCGTAGCGCTTGAATTCAGACGGCTTGACACCGGTGACGCCGGCACGATCGAGCAGGCCCTGCAGCAGTTCCAGGTGTTCGGGCCGCATTTCCTTGGCGATGCAGTCGGCGCCCAGGCTGTCGACCTTGCCGCGCACGAACAGCCGTGCCTCGTAGATGGAATCGCCGAGCGCGTCGCCGGCATCGCCCAGCACCACCAGATTGCCGGACTGCGCCATGAAGGCCGACATATGGCCGATATTGCCGTGCACGACGATGTCGATGCCTTTCATCGAAATGCCGCACCGCGAGGACGCATTGCCCTCGATGACGAGCAGCCCGCCCTTGCCGGTGGCGCCTGCATACTGGCTGGCGTCGCCTTTGACTGTTATCGACCCCGACATCATGTTTTCGCCGACGCCGGGTCCCGCCGAACCATGCACGGTGATGGCACTGCCGGAATTCATGCCGCCACAGTAATAGCCGACGCTGCCGCGCACATCGATGCTGACCGGCTGGTCGACGCCGACGGCGACCGAATGGCTGCCCTTCGGGTTCAACACTTCCCAGGCGGTCTCGTTCGAGCCTGGCGTCAGATTGTGCAGTGCCTGGTTGAGCTCGCGCAGCGACATCTGGTCCAGGTCGAACACCCGGGAGGCATGGTCGCTCGCCGCCGCGGTTGAAAGTTTTGTTGCCGGCATGAACTCAATGCTCCCAGAAATAGACGGTTGCGGGTTCCGGTTCCCAGACTCTCGCATTGTCTATGCCGGGCAGTTTGGTCAGCGCGCGATATTCCGAGCCGAAGGCGACATACTGGTCCGTTTCGGCCATCACGGCGGGCTTGCAGGCGATCGGGTCGCGCACCACGCCGAAGCCGTTCTTGGTGCCGACGACGAAGGTGAAGAAACCGTCTAGATCTGAGAGGGTGCCCTCCAGCGCCTCGCCGAGGTTCTTGCCATGCGCCATCTGGGAGGAGAGATAGGCGGCCGCCACTTCGGTGTCGTTCTCGGTCTCGAATTTCATGCCTTCGCGGACCAGTTCGCGGCGAACGTTGTTGTGGTTGGACAGCGAGCCATTGTGCACCAGGCACTGGTCGGCGCCGGTCGAGAACGGATGCGCGCCCATCGTCGTCACCGCCGATTCCGTCGCCATGCGGGTGTGCCCGATGCCGTGCGTTCCGGTCATCCCACGGATGTCGAAGCGGTCGACCACAGCCTCGGGCAAGCCGACTTCCTTGTATATTTCCACGGCTTCGCCGGCACCCATGATGCGGATGTCGGGCCTGAGCGACTGGATGGTCTCACGCGCGGCATCGACCTTTTCGGGCGTGGTCCTGATGACGGCATGCGTCGATTTTACCATGACGCTCACCGGCACGCCGAGCGCCTTGGTGAGTTCGGCGTCCAGTCCACGGAAATCACGCTCCGGCCTCGGCGACTGGATGGTGATCTTGGCCTCGTTGCCGGACGGCGCGCCATAGATCGCGATGCCGGCGCTGTCGGGGCCGCGATCGCTGAGCGATACCAGCATCTGCGACAACATCGCACCGAGCTGCGGCTCCAGCGCTTTGTCCTTCAGGAAAAGTCCAACGATTCCGCACATGCCAGCCTCCAGACCCTTTGTCGCTAAAAATGATGTATCGAATGAGTTCGGGGAATTCAATTGGTATGAAAAAAATATTCCTCTCGTTACGCGTTGAGTTTTGTCCCATCCGGCGGCCCATCGCCTTGTCGGCGCATGGAATGGGCCCATTTGGCGGTCCGGATACGAGCCATCTTGTAGGCGTCGAGGATCGACAGCGCATAGATCAGGAAGCCGCCGGCGTGGCGGCCGACAAAGCTGGCGTCGGGCGGGGCGATCTTCGCCGTCACCCAGGCCAGGATGACCATGAAGAAAAGAAACTGCAGGCCGCGCGTGGGAACGCCCAGCATGACGTGGCCGCTGCCCGGCAGCAGGGTTGCCGCGCCCAGGACGATATATGGGCTGGTAGGTCCGGGCGAGGGGGTTGCGCCGGTCATGCCGCTTTCCGTTCGTTCCTGTTGATCGCGTCGCGCAGTCCCGAAAGGGATACGAGCAGCCGCGAGATCAGCGCCGGGTCGATTTGCGCGTCACCGAAAGCGGCTTGCCGGAAGACACCGTAGCGGGCCCGCTCGGCCTCGGCCAGCAGCCAGACGATACGCACACCCTTTGGCGTGATCAGTAGCTCCTTGGCGCGTCCTTCTGAAAAGGGCTCCAGATGGTCGGCGATGATGTTTTGCGGGAAGCGCACGCCTCTGCGGTCCGTTCGAAGCACCGCCTCGGCGGGAAAGCCGGGCGCCTTCGGCAGCGTGTGGTCGAGATGGTCGAAATTGGAGAACGTCGTCGGCGAGCCCGGCCGCATCATCATGTCGAACGTGCCGGGCACGACTGTTTTCTCCGTTATCGATACGCTGAGCCAGCGCGCCGGCAGCTTTCTCGTCGCCAGCGTGTCGACGATGGTGCGCAGCTGCACGCGCTGGCCATTCCACGAGCCTTCCCAGGTGATGACGCCGGCAGTACCGTCCGAGACATCTTCGGCGTCGGCAATGACGGCGCGGATGCTGGCCTGGTCGGCGGCGCGTGCCACGGCAGCCCTGTTGCGGCTGCGGCGTGCCAGCCAGGCAAAATGCAGGACGAGAGCCAGGACAGCCGCCCCGGCAAGCAGTGCTGACGTCACCTCGGACATTTCGTCATGCCAGGCCCGCCCAATTCGGACGGGCCTACTCCCATCAATAGCCCTGCGGTTTCGGCCACGGCATGGTGAACTGGTCGCCGCGCCGTACGAATTTGTAGCGGTAGAAATGGAACCACAGCGAGATCAGGAAATAGAACGCGACCATGGCGATGAGCTGCGAGCCGAAGCCGAGGAAGATGGCGAAGAAGGTCACCACGCACAGGCAGAACAAGACGATCGCCGGCAGCGGGTGGAAGGGATGCGTGTAGCCGCGGCGGATGGAGCCCAGCGGCCACTTCTTCCGGAACATCATGATGTTGATGCTCATGAACGTATATTGCAGCACGCCGGACAGGATCGAGAAAGTAATCGCCTGGTTGAGGTCGGCGATGAAGGCGAAGGCGAGCGCGATCGGCAGCAGGAACAGGATCGAGCGGTAGGGTGTGCGGTATCTCGGGTGCACCGCCGAGAACCAGCTCGGCAGGTAGCGATCGCGGCCGAGCGAGAACCAGGCGCGCGCCGCGTCGTTGATGCAGCCATTGGCGGACGCCAGTGCGGCAAGCAGCGTGGCGATGAACAGCAGGTTTTCCAGCAGCGGGTTGCCGGTCAGCTTGCCGGCGTCCCACAGCGGATAATAAGTGATGCCGAGATATTCCCAGGGCATCAGCGAGGCGCAGACATACCAGGTCATGGCGGCGGCGATCAGAAGCGTGATCATGCCGGCCATCGTGCCATAAGGCAGCGAGCGCGCGGGCGAGCGCACTTCCTCGGCCGCCTGCGTGGTGCCCTCGATGCCGAGATAGTACCAGATGCCGAACTGGAAAGCGGCGATGACGCCGATCCAGCCATAGGGCAGCGCGTTCTCTGGGGTGACCAACTCGTTGAGCTTGAGCACCGCGCCTTGCGTCCACGGGCTGACCGAGAAGAACAGGATGACGATGGAGATGTAGGCAATCGCGGTGATGACGAAGTTGACGTTGAGCGTCATCAGCACGCCGCGATAGTTGAGCCATGCCAGGACGACGATGGTGGCGGCGATGAAGGAGTTGTGGGTGAGGCCCTCGACGCCCGCCTTGGCGACGATCGTGTCGCCGAGCAGGATGGCGTCCGACACTTCGAGCATGGTGTAGGCAAAGACCAGGAACAGCGCGACGTTGAAGGCCATCAGCGGCCCGACGATGTGCTTGGCCTGCGCATATTGGCCGCCCGCGGCGGCGACCGTCGACGTCACTTCGGAATCGATCATGGCGACCGAGGTATAGAGCAGCCCGACGACCCAGCAGACGATCAGCGCGGCAAGCGCGCCGCCCTTGTCGGCGGAGAAATTCCAGCCGGTGAACTCGCCGACCAGGACGATGCCCACACCCAACGCCCAGACATGGGCCGGGCCAAGCACCCGAAGCAGCGAGACCCTGTCGCCATTTGTTGCCGAACCCGCAGTTTCAACCACGACCGTCATCGATCAATCCCCACTCAGATCCGGTGTTTTTCGGAAGCGGCTTCAAGTTCGCCTTCGCGCGAGGACGTCAGCACATCCTCGGAGTAGGTCGTATCGACCTTGAACCAATCGTAGAGCATCCACAGCGCAAGCACGATCGAGATGCCCCAGCATGCGTAAGAGAGCGCTATCCACATGGTCTTGTCCCCGGATTATTTCTCGTCGAACTTCTCGTTGATGACGTCGCGATATTCGCGGTCCGATGCCCGGAACAGGAACACGAAATAACCGATTAGCACGGCTGCCATGACAACAAGCGTCGGCCAGTCGATGATGTAGTGGAAACGGTTCTGGATTATGTCGTGCGCGGTCTCTGGCGTATAGCCGAGCCTTTCCCAGATCGACGCCATGGTCGGGTTCTGGCCGAGCGCCTCCCAGGTCTTGGCGTCGAGCGCGTCGATGGACTTGGCTGCTCCCGCCAATCCCAGTTTCAGCGGCAGCCACAGCGCCACGAAGATGGCGACCACGACGACGGCGATATCGAAGACCTGCCCGGCCTTGCTCTGTTGCGGCGGCGTGTAGCGGGACATGCTTCTCTCCCCCCTCAGGATTTGCGGTTGCGGTCGTAGTTCTTGATGTCGAGCCCGTAGATGAACTCCTTGTCCTCCTTGTAGTGGTTGACCATGGCCAGGATCGCCGCCGTGTTGAAGATCAGCACCGCGGCGGCGGCAATCGCGACGACGGCCTTGATGCCGTCATGCGGGATATGCGGCCATGTCATGAAGAGGACGAAGAGGATCGTCGCCCACAGGCAGATGATCAGGAGCGCGGATCCGCGCAAGTCGGAACGGTACAGCGCCTCGATGCGCTGCTGCAGGTCTGACATCGGTTTTCCCCTTTTTCGACGTCCGGTTCCGAATCCACCGTCCGCCGTTCTCTTTCAAGAGAGTGAAATTTTTTTCATAAATTCAGACCGAATTCGGAAATTGTCAAGACGAATTTACGCAGAGTTAACCGTCTTGTTCGGATGACGAATTTTGCCTGACAATGAAATTATTTGCTTTCAGGGGATTGCAGGCCCCACGCGTTTGCGATCAATATTCGCTCAAAGCTCCAGCCCGCGCGCACAGGAGCAGGGAACATAATCAAAATATCGAACGGAGGATCGGATGACGGCATCCTGGAGATTTTCAACCCTGGCGGATCGCCATCGCGCGCTGGGTTCGAAACTCGAAGACTGGAGCGGCATGGGCACCGCCTGGACCTACGACAAGGATGCCGACGAGGAATACATCGCTATCCGCACCAAGGCCGGGCTGATGGATGTCTCGGGCCTGAAGAAGGTCCACATCACAGGCCCGCACGCCTCGCACCTCATCGATCTCGCCACCACGCGCGACGTCGAAAAAATCTATCCCGGCAAATCGGCCTATGCCTGCATGCTCAACGAGGCGGGAAAATTCACCGACGACTGCATCCTCTACCGCACCGGGCCGAATAGCTGGATGGTGGTGCATGGCTCGGGAACCGGACATGAGGAGTTGCAGCGGGCGGCGATGGGCAGGGACGTGTCGCTGCGCTTCGACGACAATCTGCACGACCTCTCGCTGCAGGGGCCGGCGGCGGTCGACTATCTTGCCAGGCACGTGCCGGGCATTCGCGACCTCAACTATTTCCATCACATGCAGACGCAGCTCTTCGGTTTTCCGGTGATGATCTCGCGCACCGGCTATACCGGCGAGCGCGGCTATGAAATCTTCTGCCGCGGCCAGGATGCCGGCACGATCTGGGACAGGATCCTCGACGAGGGCAAGAGCGCCGGCATCATCCCGTGCCGCTTCACTACGCTCGACATGCTGCGCGTCGAGAGCTATCTCCTGTTCTATCCCTACGACAATTCGCAGAAATATCCGTTCGAGAATGAAGGCCCCGGCGACACGCTGTGGGAACTCGGCCTCGACTTCACCGTCAGCCCGGGAAAGACCGGCTTTCGCGGCGCCGAGGAGCACTACCGTCTCAAGGGCAAGGAGCGCTTCAAGATCTATGGCGTGTTGCTCGACGGCAAGGAGCCGGCCGACGAGGGCGCCCCGGTCTATCGCGATGGGAAGAAAGTCGGCGTCGTCACCTGCGCCATGTATTCGCCGCTGGTCGAGAAATCGATGGGCATCGCCCGCCTCGACGTCGACTGCGCCGTCAAGGACACAAGGCTCGAGATCCGCAACAGGAGCGGATCGATCAAGGCGACGGCGCAGCCATTGCCGTTCGATGACCCAAGGAAGACCAAGCGCACGGCGAAAGGCTGAGGCATAGTCGAAGGCGAGGGTTCGAGGCACGAAGCAGAGAATGGCAGCCAAGTCGATCATCAGCCGGCCCGTCTACGGAACCTTGTCGCCGCAGCCCGGCAAGCATCATCTTTTCATCGCCGATGCCGAGGGTGCGCTCGCGATAGCGGACATGGCCAAGACGGCTCCGGACAGGTTCTTCGACGGTGCCGAGATCGTCTTCATCCCCGGGCCGGACGACAGGCATGTCGCCGCTCTCGAAGCGCTGAAACCGGCGCGCTTCCACCAGGCGCCGTCCTTCGCCAGCCTGCTGCCGCGGCTGAAACAGACGCTTGATAACGCGCATATGGGCCTGCGCCTCTATCTCGCCGGTACCGAAGGGCTGATCGGCCAGGCCATGCAGGTGGCGCTCGAAGCCGGCATCGACCACACCGCGATCCAGACCGAACATCGCGGCTCGCTGGCGCGCCGCGTGCAGTGCGTGCATTGCAAGGGCATCACCGAGAATGTAACGACGCAACCCGCCACCTGCTCGCATTGCGGCCTGCTACTTCTGGTGCGCGACCACTATTCGCGGCGGCTGGCGGCGTTCCAGGGCGTCTGCATCAATGCCGAGGATCGCAGCGAAATTCCTCCGATCGAGGAGGTCTTCCGATGAGCACCGGCACCACCAAACTCGACGTCGTCGTCAGCGATGTTGTTCCCGTCAACGAACTGGTCACCCGCTTTCATTTCCGCCGCCGCGACGGCGAGCTGTTGCCGACCTTTTCAGGCGGCGCCCATGTCGTGGTCGAGATGCGCGACGGCGATCGCACAAGGCTCAATCCCTATTCGCTGATGGGCTCGCCGCTCGACACGCGCGAATACACGATCTCGATACGTCGCGACGATGTCGGCCGGGGCGGCTCGCTTTTCATGCACCGGAGCGTCAGGCCCGGCCTGGAGATGGTGATCTCCTATCCCGTCAATCTGTTCTCGCTCGATCTCAGGGCGAAGAAACATTTGATGCTGGCCGGCGGCATCGGCATCACGCCCTTCATGGCCCAGACCGCGCAGTTGGCAGGCGAGGGCGGCAATTTCGAACTGCACTACACCTGCCGCACGGCTTCGCTCGGCACCTATGCCGATGTGCTGCAACAGCGCTACGGCCGCCGGGTCCGGCTCTATCACGACGACCGCGGGGAACGCATAGATCTCGACCGGCTGCTGTCGTCGCAGCCGCTCGGCACGCATCTCTATGTCTGCGGTCCGGCCGGCATGATCGGCTGGGTGCGCGAGCGCGCCGCCGCGCTTGGCTGGCCACCGGAGACCGTGCATTTCGAGCATTTCGCGGCACCGCAGCCGGGATTGCCCTTCGACGTGACGCTGGCAATCAGCGGCAAGATCATCCGCGTCGGCGAGCAGCAGAGCCTGCTCGAGGCGATCGAGGCGGCCGGCGTCGATCCGCCCTATCTTTGCCGCGGCGGCGTCTGCGGCCAGTGCGAGACCAACGTCATCGCGTCCGACGGCAAGTTCATCCACAACGACCATTGGCTGAGCGAGGAAGATCATCGCTCCGGCTGCAAGATCATGCCGTGCGTGTCGCGCTTCGAAGGCAAATCGCTGGTCTTGGAAAGATAGGAGGCGAGCTTGGGCATCACCTTTCGCAAGGAAACGTTTCGCGACGACTTCACCTTCAGGAACAGCCCTGAGCACATCAGGCGGTTCCCGTTTCCGTTCCATGAAGACAGCTACATGTATGCGGTCAACATCGAGCCGCATGTCGTCGGTCCGAAGGGCAGCGTGCTGGAAAACCTGATAGATGTCGATGAGCACTATGTCGCCGAGATGCAGGACCGCGCTCTGGTCCTGGCCGAGGATCCGTTGCGCTGCCAGTCGCTGCCGCACATGACGCTGGCCGGCTGGGATCTGCTCGAACTTCTGATGGAGCAGCAGGCGCTGGGCTATCCCGAGCATTTCACGCTGACCCGAGACGGCGATCGCTGGCGCTGGATCAACCGGCCGCTCGGCATCGACGACACCTTCACCTTCGGCGACACCTCGACTTTGCCTTACGGGCCGATGGAGTACATCACCCGCCAGAGCCAGGGCGATTTCTGCATCCTCGACCAGCGCGACGGCAATCTTTGGATGGATGCCGGAATGGTCACCACCCAAGCCGACTGGTCGCTCGACTTCGACATCGGCATGAACTTCTTCGAGTGGCACGCGCCGGTGCCGCTGGCACATGAAAAGGGGATTTTCGTCAGGGCGCTGAAGTTCCTCATCAACATCCAGCAGGGCAAGCCGGCGCGTCGCCTGAACTGGACCATGACCGTCAATCCGCGCCTCGACACCAGCCCCGAGAATTATCACAAATGGGGCCCGGACCGGGCGACGGTGACGCCCGACAATGTCGGCGACAAGGTGCATCTGCGCGTCGAGTTGCAGAGCTTCTGGCGCCTGCCGCGCTCCAACGCCATCGTCTTCCCGATCCGCTGCTACCTGATCAAGATGGACGAACTGGTGACGCAGCCCAAATGGGCGCGCCGCCTGCACCGCGTCATCCGCGACCTGCCCGAGGAGCTTGCCACCTACAAGGGGCTGACGCGCTACCGCCCGACACTGGTCGAGTGGCTGTCGAAATTGGATGATGGCAGTGCGACGAGCCCGGGATTCGGGCCGGATTGATTGCTGTATTGACGCTGCCCTCCAAGCAGCCAATCTCCCCCCAAGAGGGGGAGATGCCCGGCAGGGCAGAGGGGCGCGCCGTGGAGCGCAGGCCTTGCCCAATGTCCAACCTCTAACGCTCCGCGAAACTCACCCGCCGCCCAGCCCGGCCACAATCACGACATGCTGGCAGACACTGTCGATGTCGCGGATAACATCGTCGTTCCAGAAGCGCAGGACGGTCCAGCCCAGGGCTTCGAACTTGGCGGTTCTTGCAGCGTCCAATTCCAACGCTTCGGCTTGGCCATGCTGGGAACCATCAAGCTCGACGATCAGCTTTTTGTCCGGGCATGCAAAATCGACGATATGGCCGGCGATAGGCATCTGGCGCCGAAACCCCGGTCCCATCAACCTATGTGCCCTGATCTCATTCCAGAGCTTGAGTTCGGCGTCGGTCATCACCTTGCGCATCCTGCGCGCATTGCGGCGGTTGTTGGCGGATACGAGATTATGCGTCATCGCGGTTCGCCCCCCTCTGTCCTGCCGGACATCTCCCCCTCAAGGGGGGAGATCGGATGCCACTTCGGCTTTTCGCCAATCGCCAATGCTGTAAAAAAGGAAATCGAGTCCCCTTACCCAGCGCTCTGCGGATAGCAAATAATCGACAGATAGCGCATGGGCAGTTTCGTCAGATGCTCCGGCCCGTGCGGGGCGTCGGCGTCGAAGAACAGGCTGTCGCCGGGCTTCATCGGATAGAGATTGCTGCCGTGTCGGTAAACGACCTCGCCCTCGAGCATATAGAGGAATTCCATGCCCTCGTGCTGGAAGGTCGGGAACACGTCCGAATCCTCGGTCAGCGTGATCAGATAGGGCTCGACGACGACGCCGCTGGTGTTCGAGCCGATGTGACCAAGCAGATTGTACTGGTGGCCGGCCCGCGTGCCGCGGCGCTCGACGTCCAACCCTTCGCCCGCCTTGACGAAAACGGCGCTGCGCTCCTCTTCGAAGCGGCGGAAGAAGGCGGTGACGGGAACACCCAGCGCCCGCGACAGCGCCTGCAAAGTGGTCAGCGACGGCGAGGTGATGCCGTTCTCGATCTTCGACAGCATGCCCAGCGAAATGTCGGTGGCGACCGCCAGATCGGCGACGGTGATGCCGAGCTTCTTGCGGAACGCGCGCACCTCGCGGCCGATCGCCACTTCCAGCACCTTTTCACGCGTGTCGCGGATGGCGTGCGGGTTCTGGGTCAGCGGCGCGCGGATGGTCTTCCCGTCCACCGAGACCTTTGGCAGCGGCTTTGCCTTTGCGCCGCCGGCTCCAGCACCGGACTTTGGATTTGAAGCGTTTTTCGCCATGTCGCCCCCCGGACTTCGCGGATTTATTTCACTCAAGGTGAACATGTTCGGTGGCGATACATGAGCGCAGCCGCGTCGGCAAGCCGTCTTATGTCGCATGCGCCAATCCCGCGATTTTCGGCCAATGCGGGTTCTTCGCCAGGAATCCGCCTTGCGCAAACGCCGCTCCCGCAGATGACTGTTGACAGTGCCGAAGGGCCAATTACTGTCACTGCCAGTGAAATTTGTTTCGCTGGGGAAATCAAAAAATGGAGGCCCGGAAATGAACACTCGCGTTGCCGTCATCGGGGCCGGACCGTCCGGCCTGGCACAGCTCAGGGCTTTCAAGTCGGCGGCCGACAAAGGGGCAGATATTCCCGAGATCGTCTGCTTCGAAAAGCAGTCCGACTGGGGCGGCCTGTGGAACTACACATGGCGCACCGGCCTCGATGAACATGGCGATCCGGTGCACGGCTCGATGTATCGCTATCTCTGGTCGAACGGGCCGAAGGAATGCCTGGAATTCGCCGACTACACGTTCGAGGAACATTTCGGCCGGCCGATCGGCTCCTATCCCCCGCGCGCCGTGCTGTGGGACTACATCAAGGGCCGCGTCGAAAAGTCAGGCGTGCGCAAATGGGTGCGCTTCAACAGTCCTGTGCGCATGGTGACCTTCTCGGACGAGACGAAGAAATTCACCGTCACCGCGCATGACCGCACCAACGACGTCACCTATTCGGAAGAGTTCGACAATGTCGTCGTCGCGTCCGGGCATTTCTCGGTGCCAAACGTTCCCTATTTCGAGGGGTTCTCGACCTTCAACGGCCGCATCTTGCACAGCCACGATTTCCGCGACGCGATGGAATTCAAGGGCAAGGACATCCTGATCATCGGCCGCTCCTATTCGGCCGAGGACATCGGCTCGCAGTGCTACAAATACGGGGCGAAGTCGATCACCTCGAGCTACCGCTCCAAGCCGATGGGCTTCAAATGGCCTGAGAACTGGAAAGAGGTGCCGCTGCTCCAGAAGGTCGTCGGCAAGACCGCGCATTTCAAGGATGGTTCAACCAAGGATATCGACGCAATCATCCTGTGCACCGGCTATCTCCATTCCTTCCCTTTCCTCACCGACGACCTGAAGCTCAAGACCGCCAACCGCATGTGGCCGCTGGATCTCTATGAAGGCGTCGTTTGGGAGAAGAACCCGAAGCTTTTCTACATCGGCATGCAGGACCAGTTCTACACTTTCAACATGTTCGACGCGCAGGCTTGGTTCGCGCGCGACGTGATCATGGGCCGCATCAAGCTGCCGTCCGCGCAGGCAATGGCCGAGCACGGCGCCAGATGGCGGGCGCGCGAGGAGACGCTGGAAGACGCCGAGCAGATGATCTGGTTCCAGGGCGACTACACCAAGGAACTGATGGACCAGACCGACTATCCCGGCTTCGACGTCGAGGCGGTCAACCAGACCTTCATGGAATGGGAGCACCACAAGGTGGAAGACATCATGAGCTTCCGCGACCATTCCTACCGCTCGTTGATGACCGGCACCATGGCGCCGCTGCACCATACGCCGTGGCTGCAGGCGCTGGACGATTCGATGGAGAGCTATCTGGAAGTGAAGGGCGTCGCGGCGGAGTAGCGGCTTTCAGGCCGGCAACACGACCCAGTCGTGGCGGCTTTCGCCATAGACGGCTTGCGTCGGCGCGGGGAAAGACGGATCGGCGAAACAGCCGACCGCGACAGCGACCGCCTCCGGTTTGCGCGACGGATACCAGAACACCGTCGAGCCGCAGTTTCCACAAAAGTGGAACGTGACGGGAAAGCCGCTGTCGGAATTGCGCCGGAATGTCTGGGATGAGCCGTCGATGTCGATCGCGTCGGCATCGAAAAAAGCCGCTATCCCGAACGGACTGCCGGTGCGCCGCTGGCAGTCCAGGCAGTGGCAAAGCGATATTTTGGCCGGCTGTTGCGGACAGCGGATCTGCAATTGGCCACAGGTGCAGCGGGCAATCCTGCTGGTCATGTCTTCCTCCCTTGATAAGTTCGCCGGTTGAGCTTTAACCCAGCCTCGCCCGTGCCTTGGCCGTCCAGGCATTGAACAGCCGGTCGGCGACGATGCCGATGAAGGCGATGGCGAGCCCTGCGACGATGCCGCGGCCCGAATCGGCCTTGGACAGCGCGATGAACACCTCCTGGCCGAGATCACGGGTGCCGACCATGGCGCAGATGATGATCATCGCCAACGCCATCAGGATCGTCTGGTTGACGCCCAGCATGATCTCGGGCAGCGCGAGTGGCAATTGCACGCGAAAGAAAGTCTGGCGCGGCGTGCAGCCCGAAACCTTGGCCGCCTCGATCAGTGCCGGCGGCACCTGCCTGATGCCGTGATTGGTGTAGCGGATCGCCGGCACCACGGCGAAGGCGATCGTTGCGATCATCGCGGTGACGTCGCCGACGCGGAAAAGCATCACCACCGGAATGATGAAGCAGAAGGAGGGCAGCACCTGCAGCGTGTCGATGACGGGCGTGGTCACCTTCTCGAAGCGGTCGCTGCGCGCGGCCATCAGGCCGATCGGAATGCCGATCAGGCAAGCGATGAAAGCCGAGATGCCGCAGAGATAGACGGTCGCCATCGTCTTTTCCCACAGCCCGGTGACGGCGCAGAAGGCGGTCAGCACTGCCACCAGAGCGGCCAGGCGCAGGCCGGAAAGCTGATAGCCGGCAAGGCCGAGCAGAAATACCGCGCCCAGCCACGGAAAGCCCTCGCAGAAGGCGCGCACCGGGTTCAGCACGTTAAGGATCAGCGCCACGCGGAACGCCTCGATGATATCGAAGAAGTTGATCGTCACCCAATTCACCGCCGCTTTCCACAATGGCGCGGTGGTGAAGGTGATCGCCTTCGGCACCGCCGCGAAGGCAGGCACGAAGAGGCCAAGCAGTGTGGTGACGATCAGGATGGCGACGGCCAGCGTCAGATTGCGCCGCCAGAAGGCGGGCTGGACTTGCCGGTGGACGTGACCTTTTGCATGGTTGGCGGCGATGGCCTGGCTCAGCCGGTCGAGCGCGATGGCTAGCGCCACGATGGCCAGCCCCGCTTCCATGGCTTCGCCGACCTTCAGCGCACGCAGCGCCAGCAATACGTCATAGCCTAGCCCGCCGGCGCCGATCATCGAGGCGATGATCACCATGTTCAGCGCCAGCATGATCACCTGGTTGACGCCGACCATCAGCGTCGGCCGCGCCGACGGCAAAAGCACGCGCCACAGTTTCTGCCGCGCCGTGCAGCCGGCCATCTCGCTGAAATCGTCGATCTCGGACGGCACCCGCGACAGGCCGAGCATCGTTGCCCGCACCATTGGCGGGGTGGCGAAGATGGCGGTGGCGATCATCGCCGAAACCGGACTGTTGCCGAACAGAAGCAGCATCGGGATGAGGTACGCGAAGGTCGGGATGGTCTGCATCAGATCGAGGGCAGGGGAGACCACCAGCCGCTCCGCCCAGGGTTTCCGCCAGGCCCAGATGCCGACGAACAATCCCGTGGCGATGCAGAATGGCACGGCGATGGAAATCAGCGCCAGCGTCAGCATGGCGCTGGTCCATTGGCCGAACAGCGCGATGTAGAGAAAACAGCCGCCGACCAACATGCCGAGCTTGCGCCCGCCAGCCGCATGCCCGGCGACAAAGGCCGCCGCGCAGATGCCGATCCAGGACAGGCGCGGCAGCACATAGGCGTCGGCGCCGTGACCGATCTTGAAATTCTTTGCCAGAAGGTCGAGCGCGAAATCGAGCGGCACGCCGAGCACGGCAGTGATCGACCGCGTCAGCCATGACAGGTTTATCTTTATCCAGCGCATCAGGGCGCTGACCCAATCGGCGACCGGCACGATCCCCTCGGCCGGATAGTTGACAGCCCAGGGGAGACTGTCCTGGAGCAGGAACACGACCAGCACCACCGCAAGCGCTGCGGCCCAGACCAGCAGCCGGGTCTGCGCCGGTCGCGGCCTCGTCCCACTGGCGCTTGCCGTTACTGTCATGCACCGGCTCCTGACCTCTCGATGCCGGCGAGCAGGTCGATCACCGCTTGCGGCGTCACCTCGCCGATCGGCTTGCCGCTGCCGTTGATCACCGCGAACGGTCTGCCGCCCGCCACGATGCTGGCCGAGAAGCTGGCAATCTTGGCCTCCGGCGCCACCGTGCCGCCATGCTCGGCGCCGTCGCAGGCGCGCATCAGGCTCTTCGCCGAGATCACCTTGGCGCGGTCGACGTCGCGGGTGAATTCGGCGACATAGTCTGTCGCGGGATTAACCACCAGTTCCTCCGGCGTGCCGATCTGGATGACTTCGCCATCCTTCATGATGGCGATGCGGTCGGCCAGCCTTATCGCCTCGTCGAAATCATGGGTGATGAAGACGATGGTCTTGTGCAGCATGGTTTGCAATCGCATCAACTCGTCCTGCATCTCGCGGCGGATCAACGGGTCGAGCGCCGAGAACGGCTCGTCGAGGAACCAGATCTCCGGCTTGGTCGCCAGGCTGCGGGCGATGCCGACACGCTGCTGCTGGCCGCCTGACAGCTCGCGCGGATAGAAATGCTCTCGGCCGCGCAGGCCGACAAGCTCGATCACGTCGCGGGCGCGTGCTTCGCGCGTCGCACGGTCCTGCCCCTGGATGCTGAGCGGAAAGGCGATGTTGTCCAGCACGTTGAGATGCGGCAGCAGCGCGAAATTCTGGAACACCATGCCCATGCGGTGGCGCCTGAGTTCGATGAGCGCTGCATCCGAGATCTTGAGCAGGTCCTTGCCCTCGAACTCGACCTTGCCGTGCGTCGGCTCGACCAGCCTCGACATGCAGCGCACCAGGGTCGACTTGCCCGACCCCGAGAGCCCCATGATGGTGAAGACCTCACCCTGGCGGATTTCGAGGTCGACGCCGCGTACCGCCCCGACCAGTCCGGCAGCGGCGACATCGGCCATGCTGGCCTTGCCGTCGCGCTCGCGAATGAAGCTGGCCGCGTTCGAACCGAACAGTTTCCAGACATTGCGGCAGGCCAGCTTTATCGGGCGGGCATCCTTTGGCGCGCCCGCGGCGTTCGATCCCTGTTCGGTCTTGTCAGGCATTCAAGCGTCCTTCTGGAATAGCGTCGATTGAGGCCCGGCCGATCGGCGGCCGGATCTCATTCTCCAGTCGGAGCAATCACTGTGCCCAAGCTTTCCAGTCGGCTTCGTGGACGGCGATCCAGGCGGCGGCGACGTCCTCCGGCGTCTTGCCGCCGAGGTCGATCTCACCGCTCATCTTGTTGAGCTCGTCGGTGTCGACCGTGTAGGCCTTGGCCACCTTGTAGGCGACGGGCCATTTGTCCTTCATGCCGTTCCAGGCATATTTCCAGATCTCGCCATGCGGCTTGCCGCAATCATATTTGGCGTCGGGATTCGTGCCCCATTTCGGGTCGCTGTAGCATTCGGGCGTGTATTCGGGGAATTGAACCCATTCGCCCTTGTATTTGGCCGGCGCCCAATGCGGCGAATAGATCCACAGCATGATCGGCGCCTTGCGCTGGTAAGCGGAATCGAGCTCCGCGAACATCGCCGCGTCGGTGCCGGCGTGGATGACGGTGAATGGCAATTTGAGTGCCTCGACGCGCTCGTCGTCAAAACCCTCCCAGGTCACCGGACCGCCGAGATAACGACCCTTGGGCGCCGTCTCGGCCGTCGAAAAGGCCTCGGCGCATTTCGGATCCTTCAGCGCTTCCCAATTGGGCAGGCCCGGGCATTTCTCCTTCATATATTCGGGGAACCACCACTCTTCCTTGGCCTTGGGGCCGAGCTTGCCGAGGCGCTCGGTCTGGCCGGTGGCGTCGGAAGCCTTCATCGCCTCGCCGGCGGTCGTGTCCCAGAATTCCAGGCCGATATCGAGGTCGCCATTGGTGAGACCGGTGGTCAGGCTGGAGAGGTAATCGGCGGTCGGATATTCGACGGTGTAGCCGAGCTTTTCGAGAATACCGCCGAGAATCTTGGCGTTGAGATTGACGCTGGTCCAGTCGAACAGCGCGATCTTGATGGGATCGTTGGATTCAGGGGCTGCGGCGTGGACGGAAAGCGTTGGCAGGCTCAGTGCCGCGAGCGCGGCGGCGCCCATGGACAGTTTAGAAACTCCGCTCCGAAATGACATGCTTGTTCTCCTTCAAGCTGTGACGGTTATCGTTCGTTCCCTTCTTGCGTCTTTCTGCCCTTGCTGGGTTTTTTCTTGATTGTGTTGGAAAGACCTGCCGTTGCGCAAGGCCGTTTCCGCCATCGCGCGGCCAAAACCGGCGCAGGTGGATTGTGCTGAGTGTTTGATTTGCGGAAATGGTGCTGAAAGGTCGGCGTCATAGCTGCCGACGGATCGCTGCGACAACGATCACCTGCGGGTCGATTGCCAGCCTTATGACGCCCTGCAAAATGCGAGCCATCAGGGTCCCCTGACCTCGGCTATCGGCCCGGCAAGCCCCATCGCCAGAACCGTTTCATGAGATGAAATTATATATACCAACACTTATCGCGCGCAATGACTAAGGCTTGCTGGATGCATAATTCGGACCGCAGGCGAGGTCGCACCCAACCCACCTGCCGAGCCACCTTACCAGCAGACGTAGCCGCCATCGACGATCAGGTCGAGGCCGGTGACGAAGCTCGACGCGCGGCTGGCCAGGAACACGGTCGGCCCGACCATTTCCTCGGGCGTCGCCATGCGCCCCATCGGCGTGTCGCGCTTGAAGATCTTGATCTCCTCCGCCACCTCGGGCCTCTTGTTCATCGGCGTCAGCGTGTAGCCCGGGCTGACCACGTTGACGCGCAGGCCGCGGTCGGCCCACTCCATGGCGAGGCTCTTCGACATGTGGATGACGGCGGCCTTCGAGGAATTGTAATGCGCCTGCGTCAGCCCGCGATTGACGATGGTGCCCGACATCGAGGCGATGTTGACGATCGAGCCCTTGCGCCGCGCCAGCATCTTGCGCGCTTCGGCCTGGCAGGAAAGGAACACGCCGGCGACATTGACCTCGTGCACCTTCCGCCACGTCTCCAGGGCCATTGTCTCGGCCGGCTCCGATCCGGCGATGCCGGCATTGTTGACGGCAATCGTCAGGGCGCCGAGTTCGCTCTCGACGCGGTCGGTCGCCGCCGCGAGATCGCTCTCGGACGTCACCGTGCCCGTCAGCACCAGCGCCTTGCGCCCAAGCGCGGTGATACGCTGTGCGGTCTCCTCCAGCCCGCCCTTCGATGCATGGCCGAAACAGGCGACGTCGGCGCCGGCCTGCGCCAATCCGATCGCGATTGCCTGGCCGATGCCGCTGCCGGCACCGGTAACCAGCGCGACATCGCCGTCCAGCTTGAAAAAATCCATCGATAACCCTCCCTGCTTCAGGGAGGGTATGCGCTGTCCCGCGTTCCGATCAAGCCTTCAGCGCGGGCATTGCGACACGGCTAGAAATAGCCGTCGGAGGCGGCCGTGGCTTCTTTCGGGATCTCGACGCCGTCGACCAGGATCTTGTCGACCAGTTCGTGATGGAAGCAGACCAGGCCCTTGATGCGCTCCGCCTCATGCACCGGCTCGGGATAGTACCAGACGAGGTTCTCGTGGCGCTTCTTGCCCGTCGTCACGTGATAGTAGTTGGAGATGCCCTTGTAGGGGCAGCGCGAGATGTAGCGGCTGGGCGCGAACATATCGAGCCGCGTGTCGGAGATCGGCAGATAATGGCGTACCGGATGGCCGGTCTCGAACAGGAACACGCCGCGCCGTGAATCGGCGACCTGCTCGCCGTCCAGGATGACCTGCACCCGCCGTGAGGACGGCAGGCAGTCGACCCGCCGGAACGGGTCGCGGGCGTGGACGAAGATCTCCTCGTCCTCCTCATACCAATGCGTCATCTTGGGCCAGTAGAAGGACATGTAGTCCGCGATCGGTGGGCAGCCCTTGACCGGGTCGAGATAGCGCCAGGCGGCATCCTCGACCAGCGTGATGCCGGTGTTGAGCGAGTAGTGCGTGGCCAGGCCCTTGAACGGATCTTCCGTCGTCGTCCTGCTCGGCAGCAGGAATTCCTCGCGCACGTCGCTCATCGGGAAATAGTAGACCGGCAGGTGATCGGATTCGTAGAACACCAGCGCCCTGGTCGTGTCGGCGACGATCATCGATCCCACTTGCACGCGCAGCCGCTTCTGCATCGGCATGGTGAAGGCGACGTAGCCGGGCTCGAACTCATACTGCACGATCGTGTCGAGCAAGGGAAAATGCGGCCCGCGGCCGCGCAAATGAGGCTTGCGAATGGTAGTCTCCCGTTTCTTTTCTTTTGTCATAGAGTGCTGGCGCAAAGCGAGATGGACCTGGATTGAGTCGTCTCGGAGTGGGTTTCCGGGCGGCGGGCTTCTCCTGAGTCGAGCGGCTCGAACGATGGCCCCCCATCGCCCTTCGCAGCCCCGCTGGCGGATAGCCTCGCCGCCCGAAAGCAGAAATTGTCCATCCAGCCTCTATCCCAGCGACACCCGGTCGAGCAGCAGGCCGGCGGCGATCGGCGGCAGCCCGCTGACATTCTTGCGCACCGGCACCAGGAGGTCGGGGAAATAGCTGAAGATGACAGGCGTCTCGTCGAGCAGCAGCTTCTGGATGTCTGACGCCGCCGCCCGCTGCGCGCCGATGTCGAGCGCCTTGAGATAGGAATTGACCATGCCGTCATAGGCGGCGCTCTTGAAATGCGCCGCATTCCACGGGCCGTCGCTGACCAGCGGGCTTTTCAGGAAGACGTTCGGCACGCTGCGATGGGCGTAGTCGGTGATGCCGAGCGGGCTGTCCAGCCAGTCCGATTGACCGAACACCGCCTTGCCGTAATATTTGTCCTGGTCCTCGATGTTGAGCGAGACGCGCGCGCCGATCTCCTTGGCGAAGTTCTGGAACAGCTGCGCGTAGCCGGGAATGTCGGAGTAGCGCAGCGTCGTCAGCGTGATGTCGAAGCCGCTGCTGAGGCCCACGGCTTCCATAAGCTGCTTGGCCTTGGCGATGTCCTGGGCGCGCTGCGGCACCGTTCTGTCGGTCGCGGGGAAGGCCGCCGCAAACGGGCTGTCATTGCCGGTCGCCGCCATCCCGCGGCACAGCCCATCCACCAGCTTGGAACGGTCGATGCACAGCGCCAGCGCCTGGCGCACGCGCTTGTCGGTGAAAGGCGCCATGTCGCAGCGCATGTGGAGCTGGCGGTGCGCGGTCGAGGCGACGCGCAGCACGGTGATGTCGGGGCTGTTCAGCACCACTTGGCTGACATCGAGCGGAACGGCGTCGAGAATGTCCACTTCGCCGGCCTGCAGCGCCAGGATGCGCGGCTGGACATCGCCGTAGAATTTGAACTCGAGCCGGTCGGGCAACGCCTTCTCGCCCCAATAATCGGGGTTGCGGATGAAGGTAGCGCCGACTTTCGGCGTGTAGCTCTCCAGCCGGAACGGGCCGGTGCCTTCAAAGGTCTTTTCGTAGTCGCCCTTGTAGCTCGCCGGCAGGATGACGGCATTGTAGTTGTCGATCGACACCGAATAGGGAAAGCTGCCGTTCGGCACGTCGAGATGGAAGGCGACGGTGTGGTCGTCGACCTTGCGGGTGCCGCCCTTCGACAGCAGGCCCTTGAACACCGAAAGCGCGTTCGAGGCCCCGTCCGGGTCGGCCAGCCGGTCGAAGGTCGCGACGACGTCGTCGGCCTTGAAGTCCTCGCCATTGTGGAATTTCACGCCCTTGCGCAGCTTGAACGTCCAGACGCTGCCGTCCTCGTTCGGCGACCAGCTTTCCGCCAGCACCGGCTTCAGCGTGAGGTCCGGCTGTGTGACGCAGAGGAATTCGGCGGTCTGGAAAACCAGCTGGTAGCTGCCGCTGTCGTAGTAGGTGACGGGATCGATGGCCCCGCCTGGCGTCGCCACGCCGGCGCGCACCGTGCCGCCCGCTTTGCCTTCGGCGCGGGCTTCTTGCGTGCCGAGACCGGCGGCGGCGACAAGGCTGCCCAAGAACGGCAGCGAAAGGCCGAGAACGCTGCCATGGCGCAGGAAATCGCGCCGGTCGAGCCGGCCGGCCAGCAATTCGTCGACAGCGGAATTTTCGATTGCAGTGAGATTCCGGCGGGCGATGTCGATCCTCTCGAAATGCTTCGGCATGGCTGCAATCCTCGCTTGTCTTGGGGCAGGCCATCTAGTTCATCGTTGACCGCCAGCGGAAAGCGATATTTTTTGATAGGGGGCATCGGAATTTTCGATGCGGAGAGCCAAGACATGGACACGAAAACCTGCGCAGTTTCCTGGAGATTGCCGAGCATGGCAGCTTCACCGTCGCGGCCAATCGGCTGAACCTTGCCCAGTCCACCGTCAGTGCGCGGATAAGAGTGCTGGAGGAGCAGTTGGGGCGACGGCTTTTCGTCCGCGAACGCGATGGCATCACGCTGACGCCGGCCGGCCGCCAGTTCCTGCCGCATGCATCCGCAATCACCCGTACCTGGGAGCAATCAAGGCAGGACATCGCCGTTCCCGATGGCTACGAGACACTGCTGCGGCTGACCGCGCCCGCCTATCTGTGGGAGCGCATCACTTCGCCATGGGTCGAATGGATGCGCTCCGAGCGGCCGAACGTGGCGTTGCGGCTCGAGGGCAGTTTTCCCGATCTGGCGATCGACCAACTGGCCGAAGGCCTGCTCGACATCTGCATCCTCTATCTGCCGCGGCCGCATCCCGGAATCGTTTACGAAACGCTGGCCGTCGATCAGGTCGTGCTTGTCCAGCATGCCGCGCAGACGAAGCCGTGGACCGAGAACTACATACTGATGGACTGGGGGCTCGAATTCCGCATCGAGCATGATCGGGCGTTTGCCGGCATGGTCAAGCCGGCCATTTCGGCCGGCCTGGTCTTCATCGGGTTGCAGCACGTGCTGTCGCAGCAAGCCGCCGCCTATCTGCCGCTCAGCGCCGTCAGCGGCCATATCGAGCGCGGCGAAATGAAACGCGTCGCGAACACGCCCGTGTTCCAGCGGCCGATCTATCTTGCCTATCCCAGCAATCCGGCGTCGTCGGATGTGCTCGACGTGGCCTTGGCGGGATTGCGGGCGCTGACGAGGGATTGGGCCGGCGAGCAGGGCTTTGCCGAAGGCGACCGGTCCTTCAGCATGGCCGGCCAGCCGTGAAGGGCAGGGGCCGTATGTTCGGCTACGCCGGCTCGGTATCGACCGCTGCCGGCCTCTGCAGCCTGGCGAGTTCCGCGTAGGGAATATGGCAGCGGATCGAGTGCCCGGGGCGCGCCTCGGCCAGCGGCGGTTCCTGCTGTTCGCAGATCGGGCCGATCTTGCGTGGGCAGCGCGTGTGGAAGACACAGCCCGGCGGCGGATTGGCGGCGCTGGGGATTTCGCCGTCGAGACGGATGCGCGCCGTCTCGGTCTGGTCGAGCCTGGGCACGGCCGACAGCAGCGCTTCGGTGTAGGGATGATGCGGGCCGGAGAAGACGTCTTCCGACGGGCCGAGTTCCATGATGCGGCCGAGATAGAGCACGGCGATCTTGTCTGAGAGGTAGCGCACCACGCCAAGGTCATGCGAGATGAAGATGTAGCTGACGTCTTCCTTCGCTTGCAGATCGGCGAGCAGGTTGAGAATCGCGGCTTGCACCGACACGTCGAGCGCGGAGGTCGGCTCGTCGCACACGACGATGCGTGGATCGCCGGCGAAGGCGCGCGCTATGGCAACGCGTTGTTTCAGCCCGCCCGACAGCTGGCGCGGCTTCACGGCCAGATGCCGGTCGGTCAGCCGCACCGAGCGGACGAGGTCGTCGAGGCGCGCCTCGAGCGCCTTGCCGCTCAAGCCGGCCAGCCGCTTCAGCGCGCGGCCGATCAGATGCCTTATCGAATGCGAGCGGTTGAGTGCGGAGTCCGGGTTCTGGAAGACGATCTGCATCGCCTTGACCTGGTCGTCGCTGCGGTCCCCCAGCCGCGGCGCCAGCGCCTTGCCCTCGAGCTCGATGCTGCCTCCGTCGTCGGGCGGCACGAGGCCGAGCAGCAGCCTGGCGAAAGTGGTCTTGCCGCTGCCGGACTCGCCGACCAGCCCGAGCGTTTCGCCCGGCCTGAGATCGAGCGACACGTCCTTCACCGCGCGCAGCGAATGGCCATGGCTGGCAAAGGTCTTGTTCAGCCCGGCGACCCGCAATACCGGCGCGGCTGCGGCTTTCGGCGCGGCGGGCGCGTCGCCGGGCGTCGCGCGCGGCAGGGATTGCGCCTTCTCGTGATAGTGGCAGCGCGACAGCCGGCCGCCCAGTTCGTAGAGCGGCGGCAACTCGTTGCGGCAGCGGTCAGTAGCGAGAGCGCAGCGGTCGGTGAAGGGGCAGCCCTTGATGTCGGCCCCGATGCCGGGCAAAAAGCCCGGGATGGTGTCGAGGCGGCCCTGGTCCTTGCGCTGGCCGCCGCGCGGCAGGCAGCGCAGCAGCGCTACCGTATAGGGATGGCGCGGATCGTTGAAGACGGCCTCCGTCGGCCCTTCCTCGACCAGCATGCCGGCATAGAGCACGCCGACGCGATCGCACATGTTGGAGACGACGGCGAGATTGTGGCTGATGAACAGGATCGAGGCCGACAATTCTTGCCGCAGCTGCGCGATCAGGTCGAGCACCTCGGCTTCGACGGTCGCGTCGAGGCCGGTCGTCGGCTCATCCAGGATCAGCATCGAAGGATCGTTGGCCAGCGCCATGGCGATCGCCACGCGCTGCTGCATGCCGCCGGAAAGCTGGTGCGGATAGCGTTGCATGACGCTGGCCGGATCGGAGATCCGCACCCGGTTGAGCATGGCGATTGCGCGATCCTCGGCTGCCTGCCCCGTTTTGCCCCCAAGCTCGAAGATCTCGGCCAGCTGGCGACCGATGCGGATCGACGGGTTGAGCGCCTTGCCGGGGTCCTGATAGACCATGGAGACGCTTTCGGCGCGCATTTGCCTGAGCGCCTCGGCATCGAGCTTCATGACGTCCTGGCCGTCGAGCGAGATCGCGCCGCCTGATATCGAACCGTTTCGCGGCAGGTAGCGCACGACGGAAAGGGCGACTGTGGATTTGCCGCAGCCGGATTCGCCGACCAGCCCATAGGCCTCGCCTTGGCCGATGGTGAGACTGAGATTGCGCAGCACCGCCCGGTTTCGGCCGGAAACACGATAAGCGACCGACAGGTCGTTGAGGTCGAGTGCATTCTGGGCCTGCGCCTTCCGGGTCTTGGAGGGTTCAGTCATTGAAGGCTCCATGCACGCCGTCGGCCGCCAAATTGACGCCGATCACCAGCGAGGCGATGGCGAGCGCGTCGAACAGCACGGTCCACCAGAAGCCGCCGCCGATCATGCCGTAATTGCTGGAAATCGAGAGCCCCCAGTCCGGCGACGGCGGCTGGATGCCGAAGCCCATGAAGGAAAGCGTGGCAACCGCGAAAATGGCATAACCAAGCCGCACGGTGGTTTCAACCAGGATCGGCGGAATGACGTTGGGCAGGATCTCGACGAACATCGTATGCAGCGCACTCTCATGCCTGAGCTGGGCCGCGGCGACATAGTCGAGCTCGCGCTCAGCCAGCACAGCCGAGCGCACGGTGCGCGCGATGATCGGCGCGAAGCTCAGGCCGATGACCACGATGACGGTGGTCTTGGACGTGCCGAGCGCCACGATGGCGAGCAGCGCCACGATCACCACCGGGATTGCCATGAAGGCTTCCAGGATGCGGCTGACGACATCGTCGACGATGCCGCGGAAGTAACCGGTGAGCAGCCCGAGCGCCGTGCCGGCCACCGTCGCCAGCAATGTCGCCAGCGGCGCCACGGTCAGGATGTCGCGCGAGCCGACGATGACGCGCGAGAAGACGTCGCGGCCGATCTGGTCGGTGCCGAACCAGTGTTCGGCCGAAGGCGGCGCCAGCGCGTTGATGATGTCGTCGGCGAGCGGATCGTAGGGCGCGAAATGTTCGCCGAACAGCGCACAGGCGACCCAGAACAGCACAATGGTGATGCCGACGAGGAAGGTGCCGGAGCGAAGCAGCGAGGACAAAACCTCCGCCAGGGGGCTGCGCTGGCGGGTGTCGTCCTGTCTGGCGGGACTGGTCTGGACGGCGCTCATTGTTCTGACCCCAGCCGGATGCGTGGATTGAGCACGGAATAGAGGAAGTCGGCCACAAGGGTGGCCACGGCATAGACGATTCCGATGGTCAGGATGCCCGATTCCAGCATCGGGAAATCCTTGCCGCGCGCAGCGGTGAAGATCAGCGAGCCGATACCCTGGTAGCGGAACAGCGTCTCGATCACCACCAGCCCGCCGATGAGATAGCCGGTCTGGGTGGCAATGACGGTGATGGTCGGCAGCAGCGCATTGCGCAGCACATGGCGCCAGATCACCGTGCGCCAGGGCAGGCCCTTGAGCACCGCGGTTCGCGTATAGTCGGAATCGAGCGCCTCGATCATGCCCGAGCGCGCCATGCGCGCGATATAGCCGAACAGCACCAGGAACAGCGGCAGCGCCGGCAGGATCAGGTAGTAAAGCTGCGTGAAGAAACCGGCATCATGCGGCCATGCCGCCGAGATCGGCAGCCAGCGCAGCCAGACACCGAAGATCAGGATCAGGATGATGCCAGTGACGAACTCCGGCAGCACCGTCACCGACAGGCCGCCAAGGCTGATGATGCGGTCGAGCGGCCGGTTGAGGTTGAGGGCCGCGACGACGCCGCCAAGGATGCCGATCGGCACCACCAGCACGAAGGCGACCGCCGCCAGCTTCATCGAATTCCCCAGCGCATCGATGACGAAGGGGGCGACTGGCGAGCGGAAGATGTAGGACGTGCCCATGTCGCCCTGGACGAAGTTTGAAATCCAGCTCCAGTACTGGGCAAGCAGTGGCCGGTCGACGCCGAGCGAATGGTTGAGCGCATCGACGGCGCGCTGGTCGGCGAACGGCCCCAATATGGCGCGCCCGACATTGCCTGGAAGCACCTGTCCGCCCAGAAAGACCATGATGCTGAGCAGGAACAGCGTGACGAGCGAAAGCGAGACGCGCCGGACAAGGAAGGAGAGAATGGCTAACACTCCCTGAGTAGCCAGCTCCCGTCAGGAAGCTGGCTGTTATAGGATTGGCTTTCCCTTCCGCTCAGGCCTTCGACGCCTTTTCCAGGAACAGCTGCGACATCGCGGTCGGCTGCACGCCGGCCACGCCCTTCGCCGTCGCCGTCAGATAGTCGTAGAAATAGCCGAAGATGACCGGCGTCTCCTCGAGCAGAAGTTTCTGGATCTTGCCTGCCGTCGCCTTCTGCGCTTCGAGATCGAGGGCCGCGATATAGCTGGTCGCCAGCGCGTCGTAGTCCTTGTTCTTGAAGTGCGCCGCGTTCCACGTGCCTTCGCTCTTCAGCGGGGCGGCAAGATAGACGTTCGGCACGCCGCGGTGGCCGTAGTCGGTGATGCCCATTTCCGAGTCCAGCCAGTTCGATTTGCCGAACACGGCGTCGCCGTAATAGGCGCTCTGGTCGAGGATGTTGAGCTCGAGCTCGATGCCGATTTCCTTGACCCAGTTCTGGATGAGCTGGGCGTATTCGGGGATTTCGAGATAGCGCTCGGTGGTCAGCGTCATCTTGAAGCCCTTGCCCGCGCCCGCCGCCTCCATGAGCTGCTTGGCCTGCGCGATGTCCTGCTTGCGCCGCGGCACGCTCGCATCGGTCGAGGGATAAACCGGGGCGAACGGGCTGTCGTTGCCAGCCACGGCGCGCCCCTTCATCAGGCCCGCGACCAGCTTGTCGCGGTCCAGGCTGAGCGCGATGGCGCGGCGCACGCGCGCATCCTTCATCGGCCCGTCGTCGCAGCGCAGGTGCAGTTGCTGGTGCGCCGACGATTTCAGGCTGATGATGTCGATGTTGGGATCGTTGAGCAGCGCCACGCCAGACAGCACAGGCATCTGGTTGATGATGTCGACCTGCCCGCCCTGCAGCGCCAGGATCATTGGCTGCATGTCGGCAAAGAAGGTGAATTCGGTGCGTTCCGGCAGCGCCTTCTCGCCCCAGTAGCCTTCGTTGCGGACGAAGGACGCGCCGACCTTTGGCGTGTATTTGTCGATCTTGAAGGGCCCGGTGCCGTCGAAGCTCTTTTCGTAGTCGCCCTTGTAACTCGCCGGCACGATGACGGCGTTGTAATTGTCGGACGACACCATGTAGGGAAAGTTGCCGTTCGGGGCGTCGAGGTGGAATTCCACCGTGTAGTCGTCGACCTTCTTGCTGGCGCCCTTCGACAGGATGCCGGTGAACACCGACAGTGCGTTGGACGAGTTGGCCGGGTCGGCGATCCGGTCGATGCTGGCCACCACGTCGTCGGCCTTCATCTCGCCGCCGCTATGGAACTTCACGCCCTTGCGCAGCTTGAAAGTCCACACCGAGCCGTTGTCGTTCGGCTTCCAGCTTTCAGCCAGCGCCGGCTTGAGCACGAGATCGGGGCCGTCGACGCAGAGGAACTCCGCGACTTGCTGCATGATCAGCAGGCCGCCGGCATCGGCGATGGTGACAGGATCGATCGTCGCCGCCGGCACGCTGCTTGCGACGCGGATTGTGGCGCCTGGCGCGCCTTGCGCCCGGACGAGCGACGGCATGGCGCCGAGGCCCGCGGCAGTGGTGATGCCGCCCAGCAGCGGCAGCGACAGGCCGAGCAGGCTGCCATGGCGGATGAAGTCGCGGCGGCTGACACGGCCGTCGACGAGACCGTCGATGAGGTGATTTTCGAGCGGCGAGCGGTTGCGCCGGATGAGGTCGAGAATGCGATAATTCTTGCTCATGGGTTTGACCCTTTCCCCTGTTTCTTATGGTTGACGAAAATTCGCGACTACACCGTTTCCGGTCGCCAGAGGCCTGTAGACCGGGACTGTAGCACGCGGTTTTGTCCGGTCCATCCAGTCCTTGGCGTGGACGTGCCGGTTTCTGGGCTGCACTGCTTCCTCTGGTCCGTGGCCACCCTTTCCGATCGGGATCGCGGTGGCTGGCTTCTTCTGTTTTGGCCGGCCGCCCTCATCTAGTTCAGCGGCAAACGACGGTAAGTTCCGGGCTTTGCCCGATCATGATATTTGTTGCAGGGCCCGTTCTCGACGAAATCGCGATGGCAGGCAGCGAGCCGTTCTCGCGACAATGTGATGCCGAGACCGGGCTCCTCCGGCACAGGCACGACATTGTTCCTCGGGCAAAACGGTCCTTCCTCGGTGATGTCGGTCGGTTGCATGCGAAACAGCGACTGGTTCGGTTCCCGTATCCAGCCGAGTGCCGCGCACAGATGCAGGTAAGCGGCGCTGCCGATGCCGCTGTCGCCGCTGTAGCACCAGAAATCGATGCCGGCGTGCTCGCAGGCGCCGACGAAGCGCAGCATGCGGCCGATGCCGCCATGCGCCGTCGGATTGCCGACGAAGGCGTCGGGCACCTTGAGGTCCATGGCGCGGGCGATGTCGATGTTGTGGGTCGAGAACGGGATCGAGCAATGGCGCCTGAGTTCGCGCATCTCCTCGATCGTCGCCACTGGATCCTCCCAATTGCGCACGCTAAGCTCTTCCAGCGGCCGTGCCAGTCGCCGGGCGGTGCTGAGCGAATAGGCCTGGTTGGAATCGATGCGGATCATCGCATCGTCGCCGAGCTTCCTGCGGATCAATTCGATCATCTTCAGCGAGATTTTTGGATCCTGCGTCGAGAACTTCCCTTCGAAGAAGGTCGTTCCGTGGGTCTCATGAAGCTCGACGCAGTAGTCGGCGACTTCCTCCGGCGTCGTCTCGCCTTTCACCCTTGGCCCGTCGCCGCGCAGCGAAAAGTAATCGGTGAACGGGATCTCCTTGCGCACGGCGCCGCCGAGCAGTTGGTAGAGCGGCTGGTTCCACACCTTGCCGCGCAGGTCCCAGAGCGCCATCTCGATCGCGCCGAAGGCCATGATGCGGGTGCGGTCGTTGATCGACTGCACGCCGGTCCAGTAGGGGAGGCAGACATGCTCGGCGCCCGCGATGTCGAAGGCGTCGCGGCCCACGAGCCGCGGTGCCAGGATGTCGTTGATGATCGCGGCTGCTGCCGGCGTCGGTGCTTCGCCGAGGCCGATCAGGCCATCTTCGGTCTCCACTTCGACAATGGTCGGCGAGAAGCCGTCGAGTTCACCGAACACCCAGGCATAAGGCGCCTCGAGCCTGAGGTTGATCGGCGTCGCCTTGATGCCGCGGATTTTCACCGGCCGACCTCGAAGAAGGGCTTGCCGAGAAAATCCGGGACGACGTCGATGCCGAGGCCCGGACCATCCGGAACGCCCATGCGGCTGCCGGTGACCGGCGGCTTGTTCGACGCCGTGCGCACCGTCACCCATTCGTGGAACGCGATGGCGTGCAGGCGGCGCTCCTGCGGCGTCGACAGCGACAGATGCGCCATGGCTGCCGTGTCGATCTCGGCGCCGCCGGTATCCTCGACGGTGATCATGAAGCCGAGGTCGACGGCGACATCGCGGATCAGCCGGGTCCTGCCGACGCCGCCGAGCCGCGAGATCTTCAGCGTCAGCCCGTCGGCCGCGCCTCGGCGATGGATTTCCAGCATGTCCTCGAGCGAGGTGACGGATTCGTCGAGCACCATCGGCTTGTCGAGCATGCGGCGCACCGACATGTTTTCCTCGATCGTCGTGCAGGGTTGCTCGAATGTGTAATCGATCGAGCGCGTCGCATCGGCGAACTGGCGCGCCTGGTAGGGCGTCCAGCCGGCATTGGCGTCGCAGAAGATGACAGTGTCTTTCGGCACTGAGGCGGCGACCGCCGTGACGCGTTCGATGTCGTCGCGGACGTTGCCGCCGACCTTGACCTGCAGCCGGTGGAAGCCGTCCTGGACGATGCGCTGCGCAAGGGCGGCCATGGCATCGACGCTGCCATGGGTGACGACCTTGTAAAGCTCGGCCGTATCGCTCTCCTTGCCGCCCAGCATCGTCACCAGCGGCACGTCGGCGGCGCGCGCGGCGAGATCCCAGCAGGCCATGTCGAGCGCCGACTTGATGTAGGGATGCCCTTTGAACACGATGTCCATCAGCCGGCCGATGCCGGCGAGGCCGCGCGGGTCGTGGCCGATGAGGTGCGTGGCGATCTCCATAACGCCGGCACGGGCGCCCGCCGGGAAGGCGGCCGAATAGAAATTGCCGAGCGGCGCCATCTCGCCCCAACCGGTGATGCCATCGTTCGAGGTGATGGCGACGATCACCGCGTCGAAGGCGTCGGCGACGCGCCCCTTGGACATGCGGTAGGGGCCGTCCACGAAGGGCTGCACGACATGGTAGGCTTTGATGGTTGCGATCTGCACGTTGATGTCCGTTGTCCGCTGGGGAAGTATCAGGCGCCCTTCGACGGGCGACGTTCGAGCGCGCGCGCGTAGGCTAGAAGCTCTTCGAAGTCGTGGTCTATATGCTCGCGGGCGTGGCGCTGGGCAGCGCGCATGTCGTCGCCCTTGAGCAGCCGCACGTAAGTCTCGTGAACGTTCTCGGCAGGCACCGCTTCGTTGCGTGCCTGCTGGTGCAGGGCAAAATACATCTGCAACCGGCTGGTCAGCCGTTGCCATGTTTCCAAAAGAACGGAATTGTCGGCCCATTCGTGAATCAGGCCATGCAGTTGCAGCGCGGTTTCGATCTGCCTTGTGGTGTCGCGGTCGCGCGTCGCCTGCTTCACCGCCTCATGGCGCCGGTCGAGCTCATCGAAAAAGCGCTGGTCGCGCAGCTCCCATGTCCGCTCGATGGCGAATTCGTCGAGCACCTTGTTGAGCGAGTAGACATCGTCGATGTCCTTGGCGGTGACATTGATGACGAAGGTGCCGGCATAGGGGATGCTGGTCAGGATACCTTCCTGCACCAGCTCGCGCATCGCTTCGCGCAAAGGCGCGCGGCTGACGCGCATCTGTTCGGAAATCCTGAGCTCGTTGAGCTTTTGGCCCGGCTCCAACTGGCCGGTTAGGATTGCCCGTCGCAGCAGCGCCACGATCTCCGCGCGTCGGGTCGTATCCGCGATTGGACTGAAATCCGCCTTTGCCATCCCGGCCACTCCCGACGAAACAAAGGCAAGACAAGCAGATTGTCGACAATCTAACAAGGACTTTTGCGGCTTTTTTCACATCGCCGGTACTGGCCGGGCGGAGCTGCTCGCAAAAGCGGCGCCCGCGACCTGTGGGAAGGCCGGGGCGCCGCGCTGAAACCGGGCCTGCGGGGGAGTCAGGTGGCCGGTTTCTGTGGCAGTGGCGAAATCGGCATTCCAGGGCCGATCTTCTGCAGATTGCCTGTTATCACCTGGTCGCCTTCCGTGACTCCGCTCAGGATGGCGACCAGGTCGCCGCTGGTCGGCCCGGTCGAAACCAGCCGCTGGTCGACCGTGTTGCCCTTGCCGACGACGTAGAGATATTTGCCGAGTTGGCTCGAACCCAGTGCGACCTGCGGCACCATAAGCGCATCGGGCTGCTGTTTGACGTGCAGCCGGACGCGGACATATTGGCCAGGCAGCAGCGCGAACTTGGCGTTGCCGATGGTGGCGCGCGCGGTGATGGTGCCGGTCGAATGGTCGATCGTGTTGTCGATGAAGGTGAGTTCACCCTTCTGATGGGCTTCGGTCTCGCCCGGGAGCAGCACCTCGACCTCGATCGGGCCGGCGGCACGAGCTTCCTCGATCTGCGCCAGATCGCTCTCGCTCGGATTGAAGGTTACATAGATCGGGTCGAGCTGCACCAGCGTGTTGAGCACCGTGCCGGCGACGCTGACCAGCGTGCCGATCGAGGCCTGGTTACGGCCGATGCGGCCTGCGAAGGGAGCGCGAATCTCCGAATAGCTCAAATTGAGCTCGGCCGAGCGGACCGCCGCCTGGTTGAGCGCCAGCGACGCCTGCGCCTCGCGCAAGGTGCTGGTGCGCTGGTCGAAGCTGTCCTTGGCCAGATAGCCGCTCTTGGCGAGCTCGGTGCCGCGGCCGAGATTGGAGCGGGCATAGTCGAGCGTCGCTGTATCACGCTGCACCTGCGCCTTCGCCTGGTCGAGCGCCGCCTGGAAGTCCTGCGGCGCGATCCTGTAGAGGAGGTCGCCCTTCTTGACGTCGGCGCCGTCTTCGGCGGCCTGCTCTTCCAGGTAGCCCGGCACTCTGGCCTGCAGCGTGACGCTGCGGATCGGTTCGGTGCGGGCGGCATAGTCGAGATAGATCGGGATCGTTTTCTTCACCACGCTGGTCACCGGCACCGGCATGACGAATGCCGCGGGAGCGGGCGTTGCCGCTCCGGCCGTGCCGGCATTGAGGCTGAGGCTGCCCATATCGAGCAGGTGAACGCTCGCCACCGAGATTGCGCCCAGCGCGACAGCGGCGCCCAAAGCGATTTTCCATTTACGCATGTTCAGTCTCCAATCTTATTCGGCCGCTTGCGCCATGGGCGGCAAGGCGGGTTCGGCAGTTGGTTCGGAATGCAGGGAAGCGGGCTCGTCGCCGCCGCGCCGTTCGCGCAGCTGTTCGATGACCGCATAGAAGACCGGCACGAACACCAGCGACAGGATGGTCGCCGCCACCATGCCGCCGAAGACGGTGGTGCCGATCGATTGACGGCTGGCAGCACCGGCGCCGGTCGCGAACATCAGCGGCAGCACGCCCAGGATGAAGGCGAAGGCCGTCATCAGGATCGGCCGCAGCCTCAGCCGTGCCGCTTCCATCGCCGCTTCGACGATGCTGAGGCCTTCTTCGCGCCGTCGCCGGGCGAACTCGACGATCAGGATGGCGTTCTTCGCCGCCAGGCCGATCAGCATGACGAAGCCGATCTGCGAGTAGACGTCGATCTGCATGCCGCGCACCCACAGCACCACGAACGCGCCGAACAAGGCGAGCGGCACTGCCAGCAGCACCATGAACGGCATCGCCCAGCTCTCATATTGAGCCGCCAGGATCAGGAAGACGAAGACGATGGCGAGGCCGAAGACGACCGACGCGATCGATCCCGCCTTGAGCTCCTGGAAGGTGATGCCGGTCCATTCGAAGCCGAAATCCCTTGGCAGAGCCGTGGCGGCGGCCCGTTCCATGGCGGCGACCGCCTGGCCGGACGAATAGCCGGGCGCGGCGCCGCCATTGATCGAGGCCGAGGCGTTGTTGTTGTAGTGCGGCACCGTTTCCGGGCCGACGAACGGTACCAGCTTGCCCAGCGTGCTGAGTGGCACCATGCCGCCGGAGGCATTGCGCACATAGAGCCGCGAAATGTCGGCCGCACCCGCGCGTGCATCCTTGTCGGCCTGGATGGTCACCCGGAAGGTGCGGCCGAACAGGTTGAAGTCGTTGACGTAGAGCGAGCCGAGATAGATCTGCAGCGTGTTGAAGACGTCAGGCAGGTTGAGCCCGAGCAGCTTCGCCTTGGCGCGGTCGAGGTCGTAGTTGAACTGCGGCGTCGAGGTCGAGAATGGCGAGAAAAGCTGCTGGGGGTTGATTTCCGGCTGCTTGCGCGCCTCGGCGATCACGGCTTGCGTCGCGTCGTTGAGCGCGGTGCTGCCGCGGCCGGTAAGGTCCTCGACGACGAATTCGAAGCCGCCCGTGGTGCCGATACCCGGGATCGAGGGCGGATCGAAGGAGAGCGCGAACGCCTCCGGGATCTGCATCAGCTTGCCGCGCACGTCGGCGACGAGCTTGGAGGCGCTCTGGTCGGGACCGCGCTCCTCCCACGGCTTGAGGATGGCGAATTCGACCGCGGAATTCGACTGCGCCGCGCTGGTCAGGAAGTTCAGGCCGCTGATCGAGCCGACGATGTCGACGCCGGGCGTCGCCTGCAGGATGTCGCGCGCCTTCTGCGCCACAGCGTCGGTCCGTTCCAGCGAAGCGCCGTCGGGCAATTGGATGACGACGAAGAAATAGCCCTGGTCCTCGACCGGAAGGAAGGTCGAGGGAAGCTTTGCCCAGACGAAATAGGTGGCGACCAGCCCGGCTGCGAACAGGCCGAGCATGATCCAGCGCAAACGGATGAGGATGCGCACGCCATTGGCATAGGCATGCGACAGCCTGTCAAAGCCCGTATTGAACCAGCGGAACAGCACGAACTGCGTGCCTTGGCGATGGCGCAGGAAGGCGGCGCTCAGCGCCGGGCTCAGCGTCAGCGAATTGAAGGCGGAAATGCCGACCGAGATCGCCACCGTCAGCGCGAACTGGTTGTAGAGCCGTCCCGAAACGCCGGGGATGAAGGCGACCGGCACGAAGACGGCCATCAGCACGGCTGTGGTGGCGATGATCGGACCGGTGACCTCGGCCATGGCGGCCTTGGTAGCCGCCAACGGTTTCAGCCCGGCCTCGAGCTGTCGTTCGACATTCTCGACCACCACGATGGCGTCGTCGACGACAAGGCCGATCGCCAGCACCATGCCGAGCAGGGAGAGCATGTTGAGCGAGAAGCCCATCATCTCCATGACGACGAGCGTCGCTACCAGCGACACCGGGATGGCGATCGTCGGAATGATTGTGGTGCGCCAGCTTTGCAGGAAGATGAAAACCACGGCGACGACGAGGACCAGAGCCTCGCCGAGCGTGATCAGCACGTCATGCATGGAGGCCGAGACGAAGCGCGTCGTGTCGTAGTGCATGGCATAGCTGACGCCCTTGGGGAAGCGGGCGGACAGCTCCTGCATCTTGTCCTTGACGCGCTGCTGCAGATCGAGCGCGTTGGAGCCGGGCATCTGGTAGACGGCGAGCACCACGGTCGGGTCCTTGCCGAAAAAGGCCGACGACGAATATTGCAGGGCGCCGAGTTCGATGCGGGCGACGTCGCGCAGCCGCACCAGCGAACCGGTGGTGGTGTTGGCGCGCACGACGATGTCGCCGAACTCCTTGGGATCGCTCAACCGGCCGACGGCATTGACCTGCATCTCGAAAGCGGTGCCGGCAGGCGCCGGAGACTGGCCGATCTTGCCGGCGGCCACCTGGACGTTCTGCTCGGCAATGGCGTTCTGGACGTCGACAGCGGTGATGCCGAGATTGGCGAGCTTGTCCGGATCGAGCCAGACGCGCATCGAATAGCGCCGCTCGCCGAATATCTGCACGTCACCGACACCGGGCAGCCGCTTCAGCGGGTCGACCACTTGCAGATAGGCAAGGTTCGACAGCGCCACCGGATCGACGGAGCCGTCGGGCGAGGTGAGATTGACGATGAGGACAAAGTTCGGATTCTGCTTCTTGATCGTCACGCCGCCCTGATTGACGATCGCCGGCAGCGACGAGGCAGCCTGCGAGACGCGGTTCTGGACGTCGACGGCGGCGGTGCTCAGGGAATAGCCGACATCGAAGGTGATGGTGATCGTCGAGGAACCGTCATTGGAGCTGGTCGACGACATGTAGGTCATGCCTTGCACGCCGTTGATCTGCTGCTCCAGCGGCGTCGTCACAGTGTCGGCGACCACCTGCGCGCTGGCTCCCGGATAGTGGGCGCTGACCACGACCTGCGGCGGTGTGATGTCGGGAAACTGCGAGACGGGCAGCAGGAAATAACAAATCGTCCCGGCGAGCACCATGATGATGGCGATCGCCGAGGCGAAGATCGGGCGGTGAATGAAGAAGTTTACCACGACACGCACGCCTCTCCGGCTGCTCTTGCCCTGCCGAACGCAGTGGCAACCCTGGACAGCCTCTGGCCGCGTCCGAACTCTTCCGACGAACGGAGCAACGGCACCTCGCCGCGCTGCGAACCGGCAAGCGTGCGCAGCATTGTTTCGAAAGCGCGCGGATCGACCCCGTCGGCTTTCATGACCAGCCGGATCATCGGATCCCGGACGGCTTCATCTATGGTAAGATCGCGGCGCTGTGGCATTGGCCGGCTCCTTGTCTGTCGATTCGCAGCCCATGCTCGCGAACCGTTTTTCATCTCTTCACCGGCCGGAGCCGCATGAAATGCAATTTTTCGCCCGCCCCGATCTGGCCGGACCAGATCACGGTCTTGTTATTGACGGCGGACGCCATAGGTGTTACCAGTAAGTAACATTCTGGAAGTTACAGACCGGTAACACCCTAGTCAAGAGGTGGCCGAGGGATTTTTGGAAACGAAAGGAGATCAATGATGACAGACGGCGTCGTGGAGCGTCCTCGTCCCCGGGATCGGATCCTGGAGACGGCGCGCGACATGTTCCACAAGCACGGCATCAAGGGCGTCGGCGTCGACGCCATCACCGAGGCTGCCGGCACGAACAAGATGACGCTCTACCGTCATTTCGAATCCAAGGACGATCTGATCATCGAATGCCTGCGCGCCACCGCATCAAAGGCCGGCGCGATGTGGGACGCATTCGAAGCCGAGCACCCGGGCGACAAGCTCGCGCAACTGCATGCCTGGGTTCGCAAGGCGGCCGAGATGCTTACGGCCGATTGCCGGGGCTGCGACATGGCCAACGCCGCGGTTGAGCTGACTGAACCCGACCATCCGGCCAGGCGCGTGATCAAGGAACTCAAGGAAGCCCAGCGCGAGCGCTTGGTGGCGCTCTGCCGGGGCGCCGGCATCGGCCAGGCCGAACTTCTGGCCGATACGCTTTCGCTGCTGTGCGAAGGCGCGCGCGTGAGCGTGCAGACCGTTGGCACCGAAGGTCCCAGCGCGCAATTGGTGCGCATGGCGGAAGGGTTGATCCAGTCCTTCAGGGGCGGAGCCGCCGCGGGCTGATCCATCGGCAAGGCTCATTGGCGCCGGACAGCGCGTGCGCTTCCGGTTTGCCGTGGCTTTGATGTTGCGTGGATTCCCTGCCGTTCCCGGAAATGTCCGGCATGCAATAAAAAAGCCCGCTGCCGGGAGGAGGTGGCAGCGGGCTCGATTTCGAATGTGGTGCGGGAGGAGGTGCACCCCACTCAGCGCCGGCATCGCATCTGGGAGGAGTAGATGGCCGACAACCAAAAGCTATGAGTTGCCCAATGATTCGGCAATCGTGAATCGTGCATAGCAGCTGTGCAGATTCGCCGTATCGCTCGCGACGTGACCGGAAGGCCTCGCGGCCCGCGTCACTGCACCGGGACGTTTTCCCGGAAGATCAGCCGCGGCTCGATGAATTTCCGCGTCAGGTAGGGCGCCGATGATGCGATCGAGCCAAGCAGGCGGATGACCGATTGCTCGGCGATCAGCCTGGCATTCTGGTCGATGACGACGTCGGCGAGATCGTCGACGAGATAGCCGCGCGTTTCCCTCGTCAGGTCGTGACAGATGAATACCGGCTTGCGGTTGGGCCTGGCCTCCCGGATGGCCTTGGCAACGCCGGAGCGTCCGGCTCCAATGCAATAGATGCCGAGCAGTTCCGGCTCGTTGCGCAGCGCCTTCATGGTTTCGGCATAGCTGGCACCGGTCTCGTCGTTGATCTCGACGGCGCTGCTGACGCTCAGGTTGGGGAACTCCTCGCCGAGCACGGAGCGGAAACCCATCTCACGTTCCTCATGGCCGCGATAGGAGCGCGAGCCGACCACCATCGCCAACTGGCCCTCGCGGTCGGCGAGGAAGCGCCCCATCAGGAGTGCGGCGGTCCGTCCCGCCACCCGGTTGTCTATGCCGACATAGGCCGAGCGTGGTGCGGCCGGAATATCGGACACCAGCGTCACCAGGCGAATGCCGGCCTCGACGATGTCGCGCAGGATGTTGCGCGTCCTGGGATGATCGACGGCGATGACGCCGACGCCGTTGGCTTTCAGCGACAGGTTTTCGACGGCGGTCTGCAAAGCGTTCGGCGAGATTCCGGCGAGGTTGTGGATCCGGCACGAGGCAACGAGCGGCAGGCGCGAGGTATAATCCTCGATATGCATGGCCAGATCCTGCATGAAGGCGTTGCTGCCGATCGGCAGGAAGAATTCCAGATTGGCCGGCCGCGAGGGGAGCGTTACCTGATCGGCGACCGGCAGATAGCCGAGCTGCTTGGCGGCCTCCATGACGCGCTGCCGGTTGGCCGCGCTGACCCCCTTCCGGTTGTTGAGCACCCTGTCGACCGTCGCCGTCGACAGTTCGCAGTTCCTGGCGATGTCAGAGACGGTGGCTTTCATGCCGCAACCCTATTGCCGATGCGATGGCACGCCAGACGGCCGATTTGAGCGGCGCCGATCGCGCCCATCGCCCGGACGCCCATTCTGCTGTTTCGCAGGGATGTTGCCCTCGTCCTCAATGCGATCCCTTGCCATCGGCGATGGCGTCGCGGATCTCCTTGTCCGACATGCCGGTGATGACGCGTTCAACCTCCGCCACGCTGGTCGTCTTGGGGTCGATGTCCCCGGCCACCACCTTGCCGCGCCGCATGACGACGATGCGGTCCACCACCTGGAAGACATGGTGGATGTTGTGCGCGATGAAGATGCAGGAATGGCCGGAATCGCGCGCGCTGCGCACGAAGCTCAGCACGCCCTGGGTTTCGGCGACGCCAAGATTGTTGGTCGGTTCGTCGAGGATGATGAGATCGCTGTCGAAATGCATGGCGCGCGCGATCGCCACCGCCTGGCGCTCGCCGCCGGAGAGCGAGCCGATCGGCGTGGTCGGCGGAATGTTCTTGGAAATGCCGACCTGCTTGAGCAGGTCGCGGGCGACCGTGTTCATCGCCTCCTGGTCCATGCGGTTGAGGAAGCGCGGCGGCTTGATCGGCTCGCGCCCGAGGAACAAATTGCGGGCGATCGACAGTTGGGTGACCAGCGCCGAATCCTGGTAGATGGTCTCTATGCCGTTGGCGATGGCGTCGCTGGTGTTGCGCAGGTTCACCTTCTTGCCGCGGATGAAGATGTCGCCGCTGGTCAGCGGCACCGCGCCCGACAGCACTTTGATCAGCGTCGACTTGCCGGCGCCATTGTCGCCGAGCAGGCCGACGATCTCGCGCTCGTTGACATGGAAATTGGCGTCCACCAGCGCCTGCACGCGCCCGTAGGACTTGCGGATGTTCTGCATGCGGATCAGTGGCTCGGCCATGGTTCACGTCCCTGCCTGATGCCGGCGTTCCAGCCATGAATGAAGCGCCATCATGCCAAGGATGATCGCGCCGATGAAGATGTTGTAGGCAAGGCCGGGCACGCCGATCAGCACGATGCCGTTGCGCATGACGCGCAGGATCAGGATGCCGAGCACGGTGCCGATGATGGTGCCGCGCCCGCCCGTCAGCGCCGTGCCGCCGATCACCACCATGGCGATGACCTCGAGTTCGTAGCCGGTGCCGCTGTTGGGGTTGGCCGCCGAGGTGCGCAGCGAGGAGATGACGCCTGCAAGCGAGGCCATGACCGAGGACAGCACGAACAGGCCGATCTTGACGCGGCTGACATTGACGCCGCGCGCCCTCGCAGCGTTCGGGTTGCCGCCGGCGGCCTGGATCCAGTTGCCGGTGCGGCTTTGCGTCAGCACATAGCCCAGCGCGATGGCCGCGGCGATGAACCAGAACAGCGACATGTAGATGCGGAACGGGCCGATGAAGAAATCGCCGACCAGCGCCTCCGCCAGCCAACTGCCCTCGGCGCTCCAGGTGCGCTGCGGAAAGCCGTCGGTGACGAACAGCGCGGTGCCGCGCACCACCAGGAGCATGCCGAGCGTGACCAGAAAGGACGGGATCTTGAGCTGCGTGACGAACCAGCCATTGACCAGGCCGATGAAGGCGGCGACCAGCAGCGCGAGGACGAAGCCCATCTCCAGCGAGGTGAGGCCGCTGTTGAACAGCGTCCACATCAGCACCGGCGAGAAGCCGAACAGCGAGCCGACGGAAAGGTCGAATTCGCCCGACGTCATCAGCAACGTCATCGCCAGCGCGATCAGCCCGAGCTCGACCGTGAAGGCCAACGTGTTGGAGATGTTCTGGGGTGACAGGAAGTCGTGGTTGAAACCCCAGAAGACGGCGATCTCGACGACGAGCAGCACGAAGGGGCCGAATTCCGGCCGCGCGATCAGGCCTTGGACAAGCGAACGATTTTCCACGTGTAACCCGCGACTGGTTGGAATGGGCCGGACCATCGGGCCGCATCAAACGGCTCGATACCAGGCGAAAGGGCGGGACGCCGCACGCCCGGTGGACGCGCGGCGCTGGAGATCAGGGGCTATTTGCCGGACAGGATCTTGTCGTAGATCTCGGCGGTGTCTTTCTCATAGAGCGCGCCGGTGATGACGTTGAAGCCCGGGGGAATGCCGCTTGCGGCCATGTTGGCGAGCGACAGCGCGACATAGCTGGTCGCCTGCGGGTCCTGCCACTGGCCGGCATTGACGTAGCCGTTCAGCACTTCCTGGGTGGTGTCGAGCGAGTTGCCCCAGCCGACGACGGGGATTTCGCCGGGCTTGACGCCGACCTGGTCGAACACGCGTTTGATCGAGCCGGTGACGAGGTCGCCAAGGCCGATGATCGCCTTCACCTTGGCCTTGTTAGCGGTGAGATAGTCGACCATGCGGTTGATCACCTCGGCCTGGTCGAGCGTCGCCTCGGTCACCTCATAGGTGATGCCGAGCGGCTCGAACACGCTCTTGATGCCTTCCTCTTCCTGCACGCCATAGGTGGCGCCGGGAATCTCGACAGGCATCCAGACGAAGTCGCCCTTCTTCACCAGGCCCTTGTCGACCAGATACTGCGCCCAGTGCTTGCCGAAGGTGACATTGTCGCCGCCGACATAGGCGTTGAAATTGGCCTTGGGATCGGGCGTGTTGAAATTGATGATCGGAATGTTGGCCGCGCGGGCTTCCTTGACGATCTCGACAAGGCTGCCCGGATCGGGGCTGGTGGTGGTGATGCCGTCGGCCTTGGCCGAGATCGCGGCCCGCACCGCCTCCTGCTGCGAGGCGACGTCGCCATTGTGGAACGAGGTGTTGACGGTATTGCCGGTGTCCTTGGCCCATTGCTTGGCGCCGGCAAGGAAGTAGGTCCAGACCGGATCGGCCGGGCCGCCATGTGAAATCCAGTAGAACGTCTTGGCCTGCGCCGCCGCCGGAATGACCGTCAGCGCGACCAGCAGGCCGTATAGAACCACTCTTAGCCGTGTCAGCATTTGATTTCCTCCCGTTTGAAACTGATCAGTTCGAAACCGCCCTCTTGATCGGGCAAGACCGCGTCCTCCCCGCCAACGCCGTGTTGGATGATCAGAGCATCCTCTTTTTCGACAAATGGCAAGCCTCCGCCTGTCAGTCGTAGTCGGCGCCTGACGGGGCGCCATCAGCGGTCCCATCAGATTGCATCAGTTCGGATGATTTTCGCGGCAGGCGATACCGGCCTCGAGGGTCGCCGGAGCGATGATTGACCGCCCTCGGGTGAACCCAGAGCTAGAGGAGGCCGGCCCTGGCAAGATCGCGCATCAGATGGCTGGCGCCGTAGGTCCAGTGCGGGCAGTCCGGCGACAGTCGCACCCGGTTGACCAGCGCGCCGAATTTCTCCGACGAGATGGTGACGATGTCGCCGACCTTATGGGTGAAACCCTTGCCCTTCTCGCCGCGGTCCTTCGAAGGCACGAACATGGTGCCGAGATAGAGCGCCAGGCCGTCCGGGTACTGGTGATGCGGGCCCATGGCAGCCGCTACGAGCTCTTCGGGAGAGCGGCTGATCTCGGCCATCGAGCTCGCGCCCTCCAGCGAGAACCCGTCCTCACCTTCCACTTTCAGCCGGACCACGGCCCGCTTTACGTCGTCGATGGAGAACGTGCCGTCGAACAGGCGGATGAAGGGGCCGAGCGAGGCGGAGGCGTTGTTGTCCTTGGCCTTGCCGAGCAGCAGCGCGGAGCGCCCTTCGACATCGCGCAGATTTACGTCGTTGCCGATGGTGGCGCCGACGATCCTGCCGCTTGAGGCGGCGATCATGGCGATCTCCGGCTCCGGATTGTTCCAGGTCGAGACGGGATGCAGGCCGACATCGGCGCCGAAGCCGACCGAGGCCATCGGCTGGCATTTGGTGAAGATCTCGGCGTCGGGGCCGATGCCCACTTCCAGATATTGCGACCAGGCGCCGCGTGCGATGAGCTTGGCCTTGATCTCCATCGCTTCCGGCGAACCGGGCTTGAGCTTGGACAGATCGTGGCCGATCAGCCCGGCAATGTCGGCGCGGATGGCGTCGGCCTTTTCCGCCGAACCGCGCGCCTGTTCCTCGATGACGCGTTCCAAAAGGCTGACGACGAAGGTGACGCCCGAGGCCTTGATCGCCTGCAGGTCGACGGGGGAGATGAGATAGGGCCTTGCCGGATCACGCGTGGCTTCGAAACTGTTGGCCGCGATGCCGTCGAGCGAGCCGATCGGCTTGCCCTTGGCCGAGCGCACATAACCGGCCGGATCGGCCATCTCGCAGATATCGCGCACGGTTGGCGCCGTACTCGACGTGATGTCGAACACGGTGCCGTCGCGCACCGTGACCACCATGGGATGCGAGGCATCGCTGCTCCTGGCGCGCCCGACAAAAAGGCCTTCGGCGGGCAGTTGCATCGGGTTCGTCATGTGTGCGGTCCTCTGATCATCAAAAATGCGGCTTGCTGGTTCGGCGCGGCACTTTCACCGGATTCCTGTCAAAGGTCTATCCCGTTTGTGGTGAGCCAGGCGCCATGTCTGCCGGCGTCGTCGGCGATTGGCGTACCGCAAGGAAGCACTCCTTCAGGGTTGGATGCATGCGGCGGAACGGGAGCCCCAACGCCTGCGTCATTTTTCGGCTTGCATATGTTCTCGTTTTGTTCTAAAATGCCCAACCTGAGTCAATTGGCGGACGAGATCAGTGAGTGGGCAACCCGCATTCGGAACCGCGAAGAACGGCCAGGCCTTTTTCCGATGGGAACAGGCCGGGAAGCATTTCCACCGGCTGTTCTTTGCCATCCTCGTCGGCAGCGCGATTGCTGGTCGTCTCGCGCGAAAGGCCATTGCCTTGAACCGTGAGTTCGGATTGCAAGGCTGGCTGGTTCCGGAAAATCACATCCACATCTCGCTTGTCGGCCTCGGCGACCATGAGGAGTATCCGCAAGAGCTGGCAGAGGCCGCCTGTCATATCGGATCGATGATCGTTGCGAAGCCCTTCGAGGTATCGTTCGATCGCCTGTCGGCTTTTGGCGGTGGTGCACTGGTCCTGCGCGGCAGCGATGGCAATCCGCCGCTGCAGAAATTCTGGCGTGATCTGACGGCGGTGATCTCGGACAGCCCGCTAAACCCCTTTCTCACCAGGTCCATCGAACCGCATGTTACATTGCTTCGTGATGAAGTGGGCGTTCCCAGCATTCGCGAGCGGTCGATCGATCCGATCGGCTGGACTGTCCGGGATTTTGTGCTGATCCACAGTCTCATTGGGAAGGGCGCCTACAAGCAGCCCGGACGCTGGCGGCTGACCGGTCAGGACGATGCACTGCCCGCCATGTGAGAGCCTGGAATCGTCCTCGCATAGTCCGCGCGGTCCATCATCCTGACATGGCATGTCAGCTACCAGACGGCACGACGATGGCAGGCCGCCAACCTTTCCCTATTTGCAATGCGTCTGAACAGGAGGAACACATGACCAACACGGAAATTGCCAAGGATTTCACGGAGCTTCTCAAGCGCGGTGACTACGAAAGTGCTGCCGAGAAATACAACGCCGACGACATCGTCAGCTATGAGGCCATGGAGGGGCCGATGGCCGTCTGCCGCGGCAAGGACGCCGTCAAGCAGAAAGGCCAGTGGTGGCAGGAAAACAACGAAGTCCATGGCGGCTCGGTCGAGGGCCCTTATGTCAACGGCGACCAGTTCGCCGTGCGCTTTACATTTGACATAACGCCCAAGGCCACGGGCCAGCGTGTCACCATGGACGAGGTTGGCCTGTACACGGTCAAGAACGGCAAGATTGCCGAAGAGCGCTTCTATTATTGAGACGGGTTTCCGGCTGTCGGCACATTTCGCCGCATCCTAAGCGGCCAGGATCATGTCCTGGCCGCTATCCGACCTGATGCACATCGTCGTCACGGATCGGCGACCGCGCGCCCGCCATTGAAGAAACTTACTCTTCGATGGTTCTGCCGGGCCGCTGGCAAAGCGCGCCGGGGCTGCTTAATCTGCGGCCAGATTCGAAGTCCGGAAGGCACCTGTTTTGACGATCACCATGTACGGCATCACCACCTGCGACACGATCAGGAAGGCCCGCGTCTGGCTGGAGGGCCACGACGTGCCGTACCGGTTCCACGACTATCGGGCCGAAGGCATCGAGGCGGGCAGGCTGGATGGCTGGGTCCGCAAGGTCGGCTGGGAAAAGCTGCTCAATAAGGGCAGCACCACGTTCCGCGAGTTGCCGGACAAGGATAAGCAGGGCCTGGATGAAAAGAAGGCCAAGGCACTGATGCTGGCCAAGCCGACGATGATCAAACGGCCTGTGCTCGAGGTTGGCGACCGCATCCTGGTCGGGTTCAAGCCGGATGTTTATGAGGCGGCGGTGGTCGGGAAGTAGGGCGCGGTACACTCTCAGTTCGTCATCCTAGGGCGGAGCAAGGAGCGAAGCGACGCGGCGCAGACCCTAGGATCCATGCCGTGACTTTTGGGCGTCGCAGCCGTGCAGATTCTGCTCCGTTGCATTTCCGGACGGACGTCACGGCATGGATCCTCGGGTCAAGCCCGAGGATGACGAAGGGACAGGTCACTGTCCTCTCAGATACCCCGCCAGTGCCACGGCATTGTTGTGCGCCGCGTCATGGGCGCCGTAGAGCAGCGTCACCTTGCCGTCGCGGAGCAGGGCGCGCAGTTGCGCCACGGCCTCGCCATTGCCTTCCAGTTCGGCACGATAGCGCTTCTGGAACTCGGCCCATCGTTCGGGCTCGTGCCCGAACCACTTGCGCAAGTCGGTGCTCGGCGCGATGTCCTTGAGCCATAGCGCCAGCGCGGCATGCTCCTTGCTGACGCCACGTGGCCAGACACGATCGACCAGGACCCGCTGCCCGTCATCGGGCGAGGGTGGTTCGTACACCCGCTTGACCGCGATCTCGAAGGCCATCAGCTCTCCTTCGTGCGCTCCCGTCAGGCCCACTCGCCCTTGCGCATGACCGGCACGCGGCTGCCATCCTTGCCGACGCCGTCTATATCGATCTTGTCCGAGCCGATCATCCAGTCGATGTGGATGAAGCTCTTGTTGCCGCCGCGCTCCGCGATCTCGGCCTGGCTGAGCGAGGCGCCGTCGACGAAGCACTTCGAATAGCACTGGCCGAGCGCGATGTGGCAGGCGGCGTTTTCGTCGAACAGCGTGTTGAAGAACAACAGGCCGCTCGCCGAGATCGGCGAGGAATGCGGCACCAGCGCCACTTCGCCAAGCCGGCGTGCGCCCTCGTCGGTGTCCAGCACTTTCTTCAGCACGTCCTCGCCCTTCGAAGCCTTCGCCTCGACGATCCTGCCGCCCTCGAAACGCACCGAGATCTCGTCGATCAGCGTGCCCTGGTAGGAGAGCGGCTTGGTCGATGAAACATGGCCTTCCACCCGCCGTGCATGCGGCGTGGTGAAGACCTCCTCGGTCGGGATGTTGGGATTGCAGGTGACGCCGTTCTTGGCGGTGGAGGCGCCGCCCATCCATTCATGGCCGTCGGCCAGCCCGACCGTCAGGTCGGTGCCCGGCCCGGTGAAATGAAGCGCATGGAAAGCATGGCCGTTGAGCCATTCGGTGCGGCTGCGAAGGGCGGCATTGTGCGCCTTCCAGTTGCCGATCGGATCTTCCACGTCCACCCGCGAGGCGGCAAAGATGGCGTCGGCGAGCTTGGCCACCGCAACGTCGTCGGCATCATCGGGGAAGACCTGCTTGGCCCAGGCGAGATCGGGATAGGCGACGATGTTCCAGTTGATGTCGAAGCCGGTGATCTTTTCCAGCGCCGGCTGGTAGGCCATCGAATTGGCCTTGTTGGCGCGCGCCACGTTCGCCGGGTCCTGCGCCGACAGGAGCGAGGGATCTTCGCCGCGCACGGCAAGTCGCGCCGCATTGTTGGAGAAGGCTTTGGCCATGCCTTCATAGAGCCAGCCGGCGGCGCGGTCGAAGCCGGCGTCGGCGCCATAGCGAAAGCGCGCCAGCGTGATCTCGTCATCGTTGAAGATCGGCGTCACCAGCCCCGCGCCGGCCTTGTAGGCATGCTCGACGATGCGCCGGGTCAGCGGCAGCGCGGCGATGGAGGAGGTCAGCACCAGGTCCTGCCCGGGCTGCAATTGCAGCCCCACCTTGATGGCGACTTCCGCCAGCCTGTCGAGCTTCACCGGGTCGATCGTTGCGGAAACGCCGCGCGAATGTGTGGTCATGATCCTGCCTGCCGTAGTTTGATGTCGGACTCTACATAGACCGGCGCCACGGTGCTTTCCACCGTGATCGCATCGCTCGTGCCCGCCTTCGCTGAGCCGAACCGCGCCATCGTCGCCTCGATCTCTTCCCTGATCCAGAGCTTGAAATCCCGGACCTTGCGGCTTTCGGCCTTGGCGGCGGAGGTCACCAGCCAATAGCCAAGCCCGCTCTGGGCGCGGATCCCGAACGGCGCGACGAGCCGCCCGTCGGCCAGCGCGTCGGCGGCGAGCAACTGCCAGCCCAGCATCACGCCATGGCCGGCAATCGCCGATTCCAGGCAAAGCATCGGATCGGTGAAGCGCGCGCCCTTCAGGAAGGTGACGGGTTCGACACCGGCGGCGTCGAACCAGCTTTCCCAGTTGATCATCGCCCGTTCGTCGGTGATCGCGCAGGTCTGGGCAAGGTCTTCGATCGATTTCAGTTTCTTCGCTATCGAGGGCGCGCAGACCGGGAACACCTCTTGTGCCAAAAGCAACTCCGCCTTGCCGCCCGGCCATGTGCCGTCGCCAAGCCGGATGGCGATATCGATATCGGAATGGTCGAGGTCGGCCAGCCGCACCGAGGCGTCGATGCGCAACAGCACGTTGGGATGCCGGGTGAAGTGATGCGACAGCCGCGGCAGCAGCCATTTCGAGGCGAATGCCGGCGCCACGGAAACCACCAGCGTGCATTGTCGCGCCTCGTCGGCCAGCGCCACGGCCTGGGTGAGCTCGCGGAAACCCGCGCCGAGGCGCATCGCGAACATGGCGCCGAATTCGGTCAGGACCAGCCCCTTGGTCGTTCGCTCGAACACGGCCTGGCCGAGCTGCTGCTCCACGCGCTTTATCTGCTGGCTAACGGCGCTGGCCGAAACGTTGAGTTCGCCGGCGGCCGCGGCGAGCGAGCCGAGACGGGCGACGGTCTCCACGGCGCGAAGGCCGTTGAGGTGGACGCGGTTGAGCATGGCCATTGAGTTTTTCTAAACCAGCGGGGCTGAAATCTCAATTGAAAGTGATGCCGAAAACGCAGACTTTATTCACGGGACAGGCCTGCGGAGGCTGACATGTTGAGGCTGTTATCGTCGCTCAAGATAGTATTCCCTGTGCACGAGCCGCCATACGGTGGCGAAGCGGTCGCCTGGCTGGCCGATCCGCTTGCGCATCCCGTGCTCGACGCCATGTCGGAGCGTGAGCTCGGCGACATACCGTTCCGGCTGACGGCGCGACGCACCGCCCACGAGACGGCGCAAGCGGGCTGCCGCTGATTGGTGCTGACGGTCCGGCGCCTGGCCCAACGCAAGCACGTTGTGTCGCCGGTCTTCGCACTTATTGTGCACCGCGATGACATCCGCCACCTCAACAGCGCTGCGGTTCGCTTTCGCCGGCATGATCGCCATGGCTGTCGCCATGGGCATTGGTCGTTTCGTCTATACGCCGATCCTGCCCGGCATGATGGAAGAACTCCATCTGTCGGCGGCCGATGCGGGCTGGATCGCGTCGGCCAATTATCTCGGCTACCTCGCCGGCGCCTTTGCCGCGGCGGGCGGCTGGGCGCATGGGCGCGAGCGCCTGCTGATGCTGGCCGGCCTCGGCGCCAGCGCCTTGCTTGCCGCGCTGATGGGGCTGTCGGATACGATCGCCGCGTTTCTCGTCATCCGCTTTCTTGCAGGCCTGGCCAGCGCCTTTGTCATGGTGTTCCTGGCCAGCATTGTTTTCAGCCATCTTGCCGCGGCCGGCCGCAGCGATCTGCAGGCGTGGCATTTCGGCGGCGTCGGCCTCGGCATCGCCCTGTCCTCGGTGCTGATGGCGGCCCTGGTCAGCGAACATGCCGGCTGGGCGGCGGGCTGGCTGTGGTCGGCGGCGATCTCGGCTTGTGGCTTCGTCGTCGTGGCGCTGTTGGTGGACAGCGGTCCGCTGGCCAGCGGCGATACCGGCCGCGAGCCGGCGCTGCCAAAAGACCGCTCGCTGACCAAGGTGATCGTCGCTTACGGCTTGTTCGGCTTCGGCTACGTGGTAACGGCTACCTTCCTTGTCGCCATTGTCCGGCAAGGCGGCGGCGGACGCGTGTTCGAGGCGGTGGTCTGGATGGTCACCGGTCTTGCCGGCTTTCCCTCGGTCTGGCTCTGGCAGAAGATATCGGCGCGGATCGGCCTATACGCGACCTATGCGCTGGGATGTTTCGTCGAGGTCGTCGGCATTGTCGCAAGCGTCGCGGTGGGCGGGCGCACCGGGCCGCTGCTCGGCGGCCTGCTCGTTGGCGGCACGTTCATCGCCATCACCGCGCTTGGCCTGCAGACCGCGCGGCAACTGGCGCCACAGGCCCCCCGGCGGACCTTCGCCTTGATGACGGCTTCGTTCGGTCTTGGCCAGATCATCGGCCCGATTGCCGCCGGGCTCCTGGCGCAGGCGTCGGGCGATTTCTTCCTTGCCTCGATCGCCGCCGCGGCCGTTCTGGTCGCCTCCGGCGTCATCATATGGTCGGCCGCGCCAAAATCGCCATGATTGTGGGTTTGCTCGGTGCCGGGCATCGGGCATGGGCATTTTCTTTCCCCCTAATGTGTGACTTTATGCCTGCTGAACCCAGCTGATTTGCGCAAAAATCGAGGAATTCGCCACAGTGTTCGTATCCTTCTTCCCGCAGCCGAAGCTGTTTTTCTCTTCGGCCGCCGTCTGGAGCCTTGCGGCGATCCTGTTCTGGTTTTTCGGGGGTGAGCAACTGGGCGCCGTCTTCGGCCTGCCGCCGGCAGCAGCCGGTGCACCGCCCATTATCGGCATCGCCGTCCTCGTCTCGAAGCCGTTTCTCTGGTTCTACATCTACTTCGCGTTCTGCGTGGTCGCTTTCTATGCGTTCTGGAGCTGGTATTCGCCGCATCCGTGGCAACGCTGGTCGATCCTGATGACGGCGGTCATCCTGTTCTTCATCTATTTCAATGTGCAGGTCAGCGTCGCCGTCAACGCCTGGTACGGGCCCTTCTTCGACTATGTGCAGGGGCTGATGTCGGGCACCGGAAAATCGACCAACGCCGAATTCTACATTGGGCTGGCCGATTTCTCGTGGCTTGCGCTGGTCGGCATGAACGTGCAGGTGGTCAACGCCTTCATCGTCAGCCATTGGATCTTCCGCTGGCGCACGGCGATGAACAACTATTTCGTCGAGAACTGGGGCAGGCTGCGCCACATCGAGGGCGCCTCGCAACGTATCCAGGAGGACACGATGCGGTTTTCCCAGATCATGGAAGATCTGGGTTCCAGCTTCGTCCAGTCGATCATGACGCTGATCGCCTTCCTGCCGGTCATGATCCAGTTGCAGGCCCATATAACCGAGTTGCCGATCATCGGCGCGATCCCCCAGCCATTGGTGGTCGCGGCACTGGCCTGGTGTCTGTTCGGAACGATTTCGGTCATGATTGCCGGCATGAAGCTTCCAGGGCTGCAGTTCCGCAACCAGCGCGTGGAGGCGGCCTACCGCAAGGAGCTCGTTTACGGCGAGGATCATGCCGACCGGGCCCAGCCCGCCACCACCGCCGCGCTGTTCGCCAATGTTCGCCACAATTATTTCCGGCTGTATTTCCACTACATCTATTTCAATGTCGTCCGGTACACCTACCTGCAGGCCGACAATATTTTCTCGCTGCTGATCCTCGGGCCGTCGCTGGTCGCCCACAAGATAACGTTCGGCGCGCTGAACCAGATTTCGAATGCATTCGGCAAGGTGACAGGTTCCTTGCAGTTCCTGCTCACCTCCTGGTCGACCATCGTCGAACTGCAATCGGTGCATAAGCGCCTGCGCGCCTTCGAGGCGACGCTGCAGGGCGAGCCGCTGCCGGAAATCGACCAGCGCTATCTGGCGCGGCAAGGCGCCGAGGATCCCGCTTAAGTCAGGAAAGACCTGGGTGCGAAACGGGTCGGCGGCTCAGCCGCCGACGGAAGCCTGCTTCTGGCCAGAACCCTGCCGCGAGATGTAATCGCGAAAACTGATGCATTCGACGTCTGATTTGACGCAGACCTCGCCGGCAAAACGCTCCAGCGCGTTCCAGTAGGCGCCGTCATTCATCAGCGCGAAATGGAAGCCGAGTTGCAGCGGAACGCGCTTGCCCCGGTATTGATCCTCGAAGGCGGCGCGGAAAGCCTGGTAGGTGCGGTCCGCGAACTCGCCTGCCTTGCTCGGCCGCTCGAAGCCGCCGGAATGCCTGACATAGAGATTGTAGTCCATGGCGATCACCGGCCGCGATTTCGGTCCTTCCGGGATCTGCGGCAGTGAAAAGCGCGCGAGGCCGGCGGTGGTCGGCGGCTGGACCGGGCCGCGCGAGACGCCGCTGGCGTCGAACCGGTAACCGGCGGCGGGCAGCGCCTCGTAGAGCGCCTTGCTCGTCGACAGATAGGGCGCGCGGAAGCCAACCACCGCATGCCGCGCGAAATCGCGCCAGCCGGTCGGCTCGGGCTCGATGCCGTTGATCGCATAGGCGTTTTCGAGGATGTGCTCGAACGAGGCGAACTCCTTCAGCCAGTCGGCCTTGCTCCAGTCCTTGCCGTCGAAATGGCCGCAGCCATGACTGGCGATGTCATGGCCTTCCGATGCCGCAAGCCCGATCTGCTCCAGCCGCTGGCTCACTTCCTGCGTCGAGGCGGCGAAGCCGATGTTGGATTTGCCCGATGTCTTGCCCGGCGCGGTGTATTGGCTGCGCGTTTCGGGTGACAGCAGGAAGACACAGGAGAGGAAATAGGTGAAATGCGCTCCGGTGCGCTTCGCCAGCGCCCGGCTGCGCTTCCATTGCGAGATGTCGCGGGCGCTGTCGAAGGAGATGATGACGACCTGCTTCGGCCTTGCCGGCAAAGGCGCCCGCGAGCCGGGTGGATCGGCGAAAGCCGCACCGGCCGTGGCAAGCGAAGCGAGACAGAACGCGGCAACGCGAGACGAAAAGGATATTGGCAACAGCTACTGACCCCGGGGCGGTTTTGGCCCCGCTATAGCGCAAATGTGGCGTGGGTGCGGTGGCCTTTTCGTCCGTTTGCCCCGCGAATAGGTGATTTTCCGGTCGAACCCCTTCCATGCCGACAAAATTTCGCTAAAACGCGGGCTCGCGAACGCTCCGGCCCGGGGCAGGAATGGTTTTATTGATGTCCGACGACAGTTTTATCCGTGAAGTCAACGACGAGATCCGTCGCGAACAGGCGCAGAAGCTGTGGGACCGTTTCGGCCCGGCCCTGCTTGTGGTCGCGGTGCTGGTCGTGCTCGGCACCGCCGCCTTCGTCGGCTACCGCTACTGGGACGAGACCCGCGCCAACCGTTCGGGCGATGCCTTCTCGCAAGCGTTGAAGCTGGCCAATGACGGCAAGAACGACGAGGCGCTGGCCGCGCTCGATCAATTGGAGAAGGATGGCTACGGCGCCTATCCGCTGCTCGCCCGCATGCGCGCTGCCACCGTCAAGGCCGACAAGGGCGACGTCGATGCCGCCGTCAAGGATTTCGACGAGGTGGCGGCCGACGCCGCCATTCCCCAGGGCATTCGCGACATGGCGCGGTTGAGGGCGGCGCTGCTGCTGGTCGATCACGGCTCCTTCGCCGATGTGTCGAGCCGCGTCGAGGCCCTGACCTCGGACACCAACACGCTGCGCCACACCGCGCGCGAGGCGCTCGGGCTGGCCGCCTGGAAGGAAGGCAAGACCCAGGATGCGCTGAAGCTGTTCGACCAGATCGCCGCCGATGACGGTGCCCCGCGCAACACCCGTGAACGGGCGACCCTGATGTCCGAGCTGATCCGCGGCTCGGGCAGCGCGTCGTGACATATGAGCTTCAAAGTCGCCATCATCGGCCGGCCTAACGTCGGCAAATCGACTCTTTTCAATCGGCTGGTGGGAAGGAAGCTGGCGCTTGTCGATGACACGCCGGGCGTCACCCGCGACCGCCGCGTCCATGCGGCAAAGCTTTACGACCTGCATTTCGACGTCATCGACACTGCGGGTTTCGAGGACGCCGCCGCCTCGACGCTGCCCGGCCGCATGCGTGCGCAGACCGAGATCGCTATCCGTGAGGCCGACCTGATCTTCTTCACCGTCGACGCCAAATCCGGCCTGTTGCCGGACGACCGGACCTTTGCCGAGATCGTGCGCAAATCCGGCAAGCCGGTCGTGCTGGTCGCCAACAAGGCCGAGGCGAAGGGCGCGCAGGGCGGCATGCTGGAGGCCTGGGAGCTCGGGCTTGGCGAGCCGGTTCCGGTCTCGGCCGAACACGGCCAAGGCATGCCCGACCTGCGCGACGCGGTGATCGCCGCACTTGGCGAGGCGAGAGCCTTTGGCGAAGATGAGGACGACGACGAGGAGATCGCCTCCAGCGAGGTGCTGATCGGCGAGGATATCGCCGATCCCGACGCCGACGAGGTGCCGGCCTATGACGACACCAAGCCGATGCGCATTGCCGTCGTCGGCCGCCCCAATGCCGGCAAGTCGACGCTGATCAACGCACTGATCGGCGAGGAGCGGCTTTTGACCGGACCGGAAGCCGGCATCACCCGCGATTCCATCTCGGTCGATTGGGACTGGCGCGGCCGCCGCATAAAATTGTTCGACACCGCCGGCATGCGCCGCAAGGCCAGGATCCATGAAAAGCTCGAGGTCATGTCGGTGCAGGATGGCCTGCGCGCCATCCGCTTCGCCGAGATCGTCATCATCGTGCTCGACGCCACCATCCCTTTCGAGAAGCAGGATCTCCAGATTGCCGACCTGATCATCCGCGAGGGCCGCGCGCCGGTGATCGCCTTCAACAAATGGGACCTGATCGACAATCCGCAGGAACTGTTGGCAGAACTGCGCGAGAAAACCGAACGGCTTTTGCCGCAGGCGCGCGGCATGCAGGCGGTGACGGTTTCGGCCGAGACCGGACGGGGCCTCGACAAGCTCATGGAAGCCGTCATCCGCACGCACAAGGTCTGGAACAGCCGCGTCTCGACCGGCAGGCTCAATCGCTGGCTGGAAGGCATTCTTGCGCATCATCCGCCGCCCGCGGTTGCCGGTCGCCGGCTGAAGGTCAAATATGTCACGCAGGCCAAGACGCGCCCGCCGGGCTTCGTCGTCTCGTGCTCGCGCCCGGATGCGATGCCGCAATCCTATGTCCGCTATCTCACCAACAGCCTGCGCGAAGCCTTCGACATGCCGGGCGTGCCGATCCGCATGGCGTTGAGGACTTCGGACAATCCCTTTGCCGGCAGGGCCAAGAAGCGCTGACGTCCGGGGGAAGGGTGCCAACCCTTCGACGCGGTGTAGACCCTGGAATGACGAAGAGGGGTTGCGACCAGGGCCTAGGCGACCTTCAGCAGGTTCTCATCCGTCCGCGCGCCCTCCGGTAGCGCCTGCCGCGCCGCTTCCAGCAGGATATCGGCGAGGCGGGCGGCCACCGGTTCGGGTTCGGCGTCCCTGCGGTGCAGGAACAGCGCCATCCTGGGCAGCGCCGGCAGACCGGCAATCTCCGGCGTCATCGCGCTGACGCTGGCCGGCAGGCCGATGTCGGTGCGGATCGTCAGCCCGAGCCCGGCTGCAACAGCCGCCCAGATGCCACCAAGGCTCGGGCTGGAGAAGGCCATGCGCCAGGGCAGGCCGGCGCGGTCGAGCGTTTCGGTTGCGACCGTGCGCAACAGGCAAGGTGCTTCCAGCGCCACCAGCGGCAGCGGCTCGCCATGGCGCAGGCTGGTCTCGATGCGCTTTGCCGGGCCGATCCAGCGCATCTGCACGTCGGCGACATGCTGGCTGTATGGCAGCGTCGCGCCGCTGTGCCAGGCAAGTGCGATGTCCAGGCTGCCCGAGATGATCCGCTCCGCGAGCTCATGGCTGCGCGCGATGCGGGCCTCGATCTTGACTTTGGGATGGGCACGGGCGAAGCGGCCGAGCACGTCAGGTAGCACCGCCTCGCCAAAATCTTCCTGCAGGCCGAGCCGCACCCAGCCTTCCAGCTCGACATCATGGATGGCGGCGGCCGCCTCGTCATTGAGCTCGACCAGCCGCCGCGCATAGCCGAGCATGGTCTCGCCGGCTTCCGTCAGTGCCAGCCCGCGTCCCGACTTGCGGAAGATAGGCGTCGCCGCCTGCTCCTCCAGTTTCTTCAACTGCGCGCTGACCGCCGAGGTCGAGCGGCCAAGCCGGTCGGCCGCCTTGGCGAAGCTGCCAAGCTCCATTCCGGTGACGAAGCTTCTGAGGACGTCGAGGTCGAATGTCACGCGTCGCATGATAATCCCGTTTTTTAGGATTGTGTGTCAAAAACTTCCTGATTTTATGGACAAAGCTATGGCGATAGACATGCGCCGTCAAGGCCGGTCACCGGGCCGCAAACGGGAATGAAACCATGTCCGCCATCGTCACCCGCACCGATTGTCAGTCGACGCCACGGGCCGAAGGCTCCGGCTCCAGGACCTTCGCGCCCAACCACCGCTGGAAGGTGCTGGGCATCGGCGTCGCCGCCAATGCCGGTTTTTCCGCTACTTTCTCCGGCATACCGGCAACCGCGGTGCTGATGCGGCAGGGCTATCATCTCGGCAATGCTCAGCTCGGCCTGGCGCTTGGCCTTCTCGGTCTGGGCGTTGCGCTCAGCGAACTGCCCTGGGGCCTGCTCACCGATCGCTGGGGCGATCGCCGTGTGCTTTTGACCGGGCTCGGCGCCACGGCGGCGTGGCTGTTCCTGATGGCGTTGCTCATCGTTCCATCCTCGTCCGGCGAGCCGGGCGTTCATGTCCTGGCCGCTGCCTTGCTCGTCACCGGCCTGCTCGGCGGCAGCGTCAACGGTTCGAGCGGCCGCGCCATCATGGGCTGGTTCCGCGAAGGCGAGCGCGGATTCGCCATGAGCATCCGGCAGACGGCGGTGCCGCTTGGCGGCGGGCTGGGCGCTCTTGTCCTGCCCTCGCTTGCCGCCAGGCATGGCTTCGCGGCGGTCTATGGCCTGCTCGCCGCCTTCTCCGTGATTTCCGCCTTCTTCGCCTGGCGGTGGCTGCACGAACCGCCGACGCAGGGTTCGGCCGCGCCGACCGTTCTGGCCGGGCCCCGGCCGCTGCGCAATGTCGAGGTCTGGCGCATCGCAGCGGCCATCGGCCTGCTGTGCTTTCCGCAAGTGGCCGTACTCACCTTCGCATCGGTCTTCCTGCACGACTTCGCCGGCATGGGGACCCTGGCCACCAGCGCAAGCCTCGCCGCCGTGCAGACCGGCGCCATGGCGATGCGCGTCTGGAGCGGCCGCTTCACCGACCGCCACGGCAACCGCCGGCCGTTCCTGCGCCTGTGCAGTGCGCTCAGCGCGCTTGCCTTCACGCTGCTCTGGCTGCTGGTCCTGGCCGGCCCGACCATATCAGGCGGCCAACCCGTCGCGATGGCCACGCTTCCCGTGATGCTGATTGTCGCAGGCATCCTGGTCTCCGCCTGGCATGGCGTCGCCTACACCGAGCTTGCCACGCTTGCCGGCGCTGGCCATGTCGGCACCGCGCTCAGCCTGGCCAACAGCTTCGTTTTCATAGGTTTCTTCCTGGTTCCGGTGGCCATTCCGGGGCTCTTGCATCTCTGGTCCTGGCCCGGCGTTTGGTTGTCGGCGGCGGCGTGCGCGTTGATCGCGTGGCCCATCTTCCTGCGGCCGGCCTCCATGTCCGTCCCGCCGCAAAACCGCCCCACTTCGCAACCACGAGCCTGAGCCGACCGGGAAAACCCGATCGAAGCTGTTAACGTCCCATCAAGGTTAATGCATCATTTTGCTCTCCAGTGGGGTCAGTAGCGTTCCTGGAGAGAGTTCCGTGCATCGACGTGTCTTGACGCGGCTTGTTGCCGTCGCCGGTGAGAAGAAACGCAGCCTCGTGGCACCTTTCATCCTCGGCCTCGGCATCTGGATCGGATTTCCGACGGTTTCCGCCTACCAGGATATGACGAGCCTCGTTTCCGGCCTCGAGGCGCCGACCCGCTGGAATTCCTATGTCGAGAAATCCGTCGCCGGATCGGTCCATGCCGCCGAGATGCCGTTTGTCGACGACGCTGTGACGGGTTCGCTCTCCGGATCGGGGGTGCGCCTGCCCGGCGTAGGCGCCGTCTCCTTTCGCGGCAAGGGCGGCAAGGTCAGCACCACGCCTGATGAGGACCGCATCGTGCGCGCCGACAAGAAGGGCCGCATCGTCCAGATCTCTCCCGTCGCCCCGCCGAAGAACTTCAACGCCGGCTCGATCTTCGAGCGCACCTCATCCCTGCTGCGGCCCAGCATGGACAGCGGCCTGAAGATGGCTTTCGCCAAACCCGAGATCAAAGGCAAGGAAATCCAGATCGCCGCGGCATTCCATGCGCGTGAGGACAAGAAGCCGGATCCCGGCGTGTCGCCCATGCTCGCCGCCCTGGTCAACAACGATCATCCGGATGTGCTGGCGACGGCCTATGCGCAGGCCGCGCCCGATTATGCCAAGGCGTCGCCCTTCGAGGCCCTGCTCCAGGACGAGGAGCCCAACAACGGCCGTTTCATCCCGCCGATGGCCAAGGGCGACCATTCGTGGATCCAGAATCCACTTCCGGCGAGCGTCTTCTCCAAGCCCGAGCAGAAATGCCTGGCCAACGGCATCTATTTCGAGGCGCGGGGCGAATCCGTGCGCGGCCAGGCCGCCGTCGCCCAGGTCATCCTCAACCGTGTCCGCAATCCGGCCTATCCCAATTCGATCTGCGGCGTCGTCTACCAGAACGACAGCTGGTTCAACCGTTGCCAGTTCTCCTTCGCCTGCGACGGCAGGAAGAAGCGCATCGACAACCCGGTCGCCTACAAGACTGCGCAGGACGTCGGCATGGCGGTGACCGCCGGCAAGGTCTTCATTCCCGAAGTCGGATCGTCGACCCATTACTATGCCAATTACGTCCATCCCAACTGGGCGCGTACGATGCAGAAGATGACCAAGATCGGCCTGCATATCTTCTACCGCACCTATGGCGGCGGCTGGAGCTGAACGCCCGATAGGCGTCCATATTTTTGCGCGGCTGCGCGGTCTCTCGAAGAGCCGTCGCGCGGAGGATTCGCTCAAGGCGTCCGCGCCGCCATGGCGGGCACGATGTCGCACCTCTCTATTATATTGATTTCATTGTATAAAATACATGGTAACGAACTTCCGCCCGTGGCTTGACGGGCGCAAACCCTCTAACTATGTTGCCGGCGACTTTAGAAGCGGACGGACGGTGACGGTCTGCCCGGGCAGGGGGGTTGCGATGGCCGATGAAACTGGGCCAGGCGGAACCGGAGAAACCGGCCGCGGCAAGCAGCACGAAGCCGCCATCCGCGACGACGAACTTGAGCGCCGCCGGCGTGAACTTGAAGCATCGCTTGCGACAAGGCGGCCGGACCGGCTCGAGGGGAAAGACGCGAAACCAGTGACCGGGTACGGTCAGGCACTCAAGCTGTCCAGCGAGTTCATCGCCGGGGTGGTGGTCGGTGCCGCCATCGGCTGGATCATCGACCGTCTGGCGGGGACATCGCCATGGGGTCTGATCGTGTTTCTGCTGCTTGGTTTTGGCGCGGGCGTGCTCAATGTCATGCGTTCGGCAGGCGTTGTGGCGGAATTCGGACAGGGCGACAAATCGCGCTCTGGCCGCGACGACAGCAAGTGACCGCCCTTCAGGCGGCATTTGGAAATAGCCGCCTTTCGACGGGCGGCATGGTAACAAGGCCGCATGCGGCACTGACGGGGTTTGAACGTGGCAGCTGACAAGGTCGATCCGATCCACCAGTTCCATATCAACAAGCTGATACCGATCGATATCGGCGGCTACGACTTGTCCTTTACCAATTCGGCGCTGTTCATGGTCGCGACCGTGGTCGTCGCCGCGGCGTTCCTGTTTCTGACGACGTCGAGCCGCAGCCTCGTTCCCGGCCGGCTGCAATCGATCTCCGAAATGGCCTATGAGTTCGTCGGCAACATGTTGCGCGACGCCGCCGGCACGCAGGGCATGAAGTTCTTTCCCTTCGTGTTTTCCCTGTTCATGTTCGTGCTGGTCGCCAACCTGCTTGGCCTGTTCCCGTATTTCTTCACCGTCACCAGCCACATCATCGTCACCTTCGGCCTCGCCGTCTTGGTTATCGGCACCGTGATTGTCTACGGTTTCGGCAAGCACGGCCTTGGTTTCCTCAAGCTGTTCGTGCCGCAAGGCGTGCCGGTGTTCCTGCTGCCGCTGGTGGTGCTGATCGAAGTGATCTCCTTCGTCTCGCGCCCTGTCAGCCTCTCGGTTCGTCTGTTCGCCAACATGCTCGCCGGGCACATCACGCTGAAGGTCTTCTCCGGCTTCGTCGTCAGCCTCTCGGCGCTGGGCGCGGTCGGCGTCGCTGGCTCGGTGCTGCCGCTGGCGATGGCCGTGGCGTTGACCGCGCTCGAACTGCTGGTCGCCTTCCTTCAGGCCTATGTCTTCGCGGTGCTGACCTGCATGTATCTCAACGACGCCCTGCACCCGGGGCACTGATAAAAAATTTCCGGCGCAAGAGTTTTCAACATTGCCGCCGGAATGGAATCGCAACGGAATTTCAGATCCAAAGGAGTTGAACAAATGGACGTAGAAGCAGCAAAGTACATCGGCGCCGGCATCGCTTGCCTCGGCATGGGCGGCGCGGGCATTGGCCTCGGCAACATCTTCGGCAGCTATCTCTCGGGCGCGCTGCGCAACCCGTCGGCCGCCGATGGCCAGTTCGGCCGTCTGATCTTCGGCTTCGCCGTGACCGAAGCTCTGGGCATCTTCTCGCTTCTCATCGCGCTGCTGGCCCTGTTCGGCTGAGCCCCTGTTTGGCTGAGCCGCTATTTGGCTAAGCTATGGGAAGATTGGACAGGCCGGCCGCGAGAGCGGCGGGTCTGATATCAGGGGATAGTCCATGTTCGTGACATCTGCCTTTGCGCAAGAGTCCGCGCCTGCCACCGAGGCTGGCCACGCTGCGACGGAAGGCGACACGCATTCCGGCACCAGCGTGCCTGCCGAAGCTCATGGCATGTTTCCGCCATTCGATCCGGCGACGTTTCCGTCGCAGCTTCTTTGGCTGGCGATCACGTTCGGGCTCTTCTACCTCTTCCTGAAAAGGGTGGTGGTGCCGCGCGTCGGCGGCATCATCGATGTCCGCAACGACCGTATCAGCCAGGATCTCGATCAGGCCGCGAAGTTGAAGGGCGAGGCCGACGCCGCCGTTGCTGCTTACGAGCAGGAGCTGGCGGAAGCCAAGAAAAACGCCAACGCCATCGGCCAGCAGGCCAATGACGCGGCCAAGGCGGAAGCCGAGACCGCGCGCAAGAAGATCGAGGCCGCGCTCGACGAGAAGCTCGGCGAGGCCGAGGCGCGCATTTCTTCCATCAAGGCCAACGCCATGAAGGAAGTCGGCAGCATCGCCGAGGACACTGCCTCGGCGATCGTCGAGGCGCTGGTCGGCGGCAAGGCCAGCAAGGCCGAGATTGCGGCCGCGGTCAAGTCCGTGGCCGGGTGAGGAGCGCATCATGGACGCCACATCTCTTGCAACGCTCTGGGCCACGATCGCCCTGGTCATCTTTTTGGGTATCGCCATCTACATCAAGGTGCCCCGCCTGATCGCCAAGGCGCTCGATGCCCGCGCCGCCAGGATCAGCAGCGAGCTTGACGAGGCGCGCAGGCTGCGCGAGGAGGCCCAGCAGTTGCTTGGCCAATACCAGCGCAAGCGCAAGGAAGCCGAGCAGGAGGCCGCGGACATCGTCGCCGCGGCCAAGCGCGAAGCCGAACTGCTCGCCGCCGAGGCGCACAAGAAGACCGAGGACTACGTCGCGCGGCGCACCGCTCTTGCCGAACAGAAGATCGGCCAGGCCGAGCGCGAGGCGATCGGCGAAGTGCGCGCCAGCGCCGTCGACATCGCCGTCGAAGCCGCTCGCACGCTGCTCGCCGGCAAGATCGACGCCAAGGCGGGAGCCGACCTGTTCAAGACCTCGCTCGCCGATGTGAAGGCGAAGCTGAACTGAGTTGAAAACAACAGAAATGAAAAAAGCCGCCTGGGAAACCCGGCGGCTTTTTTGTTGTGGCGCGGAGGTCAACGCTGCCGATCTCCCCTCTCGTGGGGGAGATGCCCGGCAGGGCAGAGGGGGGCGCGAAGGAACGCCAGCGCTCGATTCAAAATCAGCTGAATTGGGTGCCGATAGTGCAGGGAACCTGGGCAAGACTAACTGATAGGCTGGAGGGACAGCGCCCCCCTCTGTCCTGCCGGACGTCTCCCCCACGAGGGGGGAGATTGGCTGTCACCGCCGCTTTCGCCAATCCTACCAACGCAAGATAGATCGAGCCGCCCTAATCCAGCCCGGCGAAGCTCTCTTCTTCCACCACCTCGGCACCTTCAAGCCTGAATGGCGCGAACGACACGCGGTGCAGCCGCGCCACCGGCCCGTGCGTCTCGATCGCGGTGCGATGGCGGACCGTGGCATAGCCCATATGCACTTCGAAGCCATAGTGCTGGTGATGGCTGCCGCAGCCGCACATCATGCGGTCGCGCATCACCTTGGCGACGATCGAGGCGGCGGCGATGGATTGCGAGCGCTGGTCGCCCTTGATCAGCGCGCGCCCCGTGCAAGGCAGGCCCGGCGGCACGTCGCGCCCATCGGCAAGCGCGAGCTTCGGCTGCACCGGCAGGCCGGCGACCGCACGGCGCATCGCCTCCAGGCTCGCCTTGAGGATGTTGCTGCCGTCAATGCCCTCGGCGCTGACCGAGGCCATCGACACGCCGAGCGCGGAGCCGATGATGCGCACGAACAGCGCCTCGCGCTGCAAATGGCTGAGCCGTTTGGAATCGTCGAGGCCGTCGGGGATGTTGGCAGGGTCGAGCACGACCGCAGCCGCCACCACCGGTCCGGCCAGCGGGCCGCGTCCGGCCTCGTCCATCCCCGCGACCGGCCACAGGCCTTCGGCCATCGCCTTCGTCTCGAAGGAGAAATCGGGTTTCTCGACGATTTCGAAGAGAGGCGGAGAATCAGAACGCGCGCGAGCCATGTTGCGGCGAGGTTCGCATCGGCTCTGATTCTCCGCAAGTCCCTCCGGGTCGGGTGGGGCGCCGGACCGGGAGGGCACCGTCTGCAGGCCGGGGCAGGCCGGACGGGATTTTTTCGCCACGGCGGCAAACAGCCGCGGTCGTTCAAAGCAGCATCAACTGCTCCTGGTCCTTGCCGGCGGCGACGAACTGGTCGGTCCGCAGCGTGCGCCGCTCGGCATTGAGACCGAGCCGCTTGGCGGTGATTTCGAAGCGCCGGCCGATCTGCCAGGCGTAAGGACCCGCGCCCTTCATGCGCTTGCCCCATTCCGAATCGTAATCCTTGCCCTCGCGCATCGAGCGGATCAGCGACATCACATGGCGATAGCGGTCGGGATAGTGGCGCAGCAGCCAGTCCTTGAAGATCGGGCTGACCTCGAGCGGCAGGCGCAGCACGACATAGCCCGCCTCGCGTGCGCCGGCATGGTGCGCCGAATCGAGGATGCGTTCCATCTCCTGATCGGTCAGCCCGGGGATGATCGGCGCCACCATGACCGAAGCAGGGATGCCGGCATCCGCAAGCTGCCTGATCGCCTCCAGCCGCTTGGCCGGCGTCGAGGCGCGTGGCTCCATGGTGCGCGCCAGCATGCGGTCGAGCGTGGTCACCGACAACGCCACCTTGGCGAGGCCCCGTTCAGCCATGCGTGACAAGATGTCGATATCGCGCGTCACCAGGGCGGATTTGGTGACGATGCCGACCGGGTGGCCGCGCGCCTCCAGCACTTCGAGGATCTCGCGCATGATCCGATACTGCTTCTCGATCGGCTGGTAGGGATCGGTATTGGTGCCGATGGCGATGGTTCGCGGCTGGTAACCGTCCTTCGACAGTTCCTTGTCGAGCAGGCGCGCCGCGTCGGGCTTGGCGAACAGTTTGGATTCGAAATCCAGCCCCGGCGACAGGCCCATGAAACTGTGCGTCGGCCGCGCAAAGCAATAGACGCAGCCATGCTCGCAGCCGCGATAGGGATTGATCGAGCGGTCGAAGGAGATGTCGGGCGATTCATTGCGGGTGATTATGGTACGCGGCTTCTCGACCTGCACCTCGGTCTTGAAGGGAGGCAGTTCCTCCAGCGAGTTCCAGCCATCGTCGAAGACATGCCGGCTGACCGGCTCGAACCGGCCGGACGGGTTGATGCCTGCCGACCGGCCGCGGTTGCGGTCCGGACGCACGCGCATGCCGCTCTGCTCGATCATCGCGTTGGCCATTTCGGCTCGTCCTGCTCCGAAGGCGGCAATGTCGGCGCGCATGATCGGTTCCATCTTCGCCCGCTCCCAAGGACTGTCCATGTTGTTTCGAATCGCTCTGTTCATGAATTTAATCCTATTTGCCGAACGAGAACAAAGCAAGAACTTTCTATGGTGCGCCGCAAAAACTGGCGCTGCGTTCCGCTTTCCGCTATTCGGCAAATGATGCTCACCGTTCTCATAGAGACCCACAATGACGAGGAGGGCCTCGCTCGCACCTTGGCGACGCTGATCGGCGGCGCCGTGGAGGGCGTGGTTCGCGAGGTCATCGTCTGCGACGCCGGTTCCACCGACCAGACCCATCGCGTCGCCGAGCATGCCGGGTGCCAGTATGCGACCGACGGCGTCGCGGCGGCCATCCGGCACGCGAAGGGCGATTGGCTGTTGCTGCTGGAACCGGGCGCGCGGCTGGTCGACGGATGGATCGACGAGGTCGTTGCGCATACAGCGAGGCAAACCATGGCGGCGCGGTTTTCACGCACACGCGCCGGCCGCGCGCCATTCCTGGCCCGTATCTTCTCGGGAAACCGTGCCTTGGCCGACGGGCTGCTGATCAGCAAGCGCCAGGCCACATCCTTGTCGAAAAGAGCCGGCAGCGCCGAGGCTCTCGCTCGCGGCCTGGCGACCAAGCGGCTGGATGCCGAAATCTGGGCCGCTCCGGCAAAACAAGAGCACCGCCCGTCCAAATGATTTTGCAGCTGCTCTGTCTACGTGCGTTGCACATGTGACGCGCAGCTAGCTTCCGATCACGCGGGTGCCGGCGCGCAGGCCGCGGCTGATGATGGAAGTGGTTTCGGTGTCTCGCGGTCCTCGCGCCGGTGCTTCCACGGCGAGCCGGTCATTCGCTAAAACGCATCTCCACAGGCATCCAGCGAAGACGACGTCTGGCTTGACGCTGTGTCTTGCTTTCCGCGTCGTAGTCGACCGGGATCGGTTCCTGACTGAACGACCTTTGATCGTCCAGGGCGTTGATGATGACGATTGCCCTGGCATCGTCCTCTCCGGCGATTGCGGCGGTATAGACACCGCATTCACCGCAGATCAGGTAGTCGGCCGTCCCTAATCCAAAACGGTATTTCTTCAATCGCTGGATGTCCTTGACTGAGATGACCAATCTGCCGTCCGGATCGGCGACGGCGCGCGAGCCATGCTTGGTACAGAACGAGCACTGGCAGGCGCGAACCTCGATTTTCGATGGATCGAGCTCGGTTGAAAATCGAAGGCGTATGTTGCCGCAATGGCACCCGCCATTATGCACTGTCATCGCGTCCGCCCGTCTTCAACGGCGATGGCCGCCGCCGCGAGACGATACGTCCTGCCGCATCCGGTTTGGAATGGTCTTTCGAAGGCGAAGGCGGTGTTCTGCCTGGCAAACGCGGCGTGAAACCAGCGCCTTGCCTCGGCTTTCACGGAGCCGACATGCCGCGCCGCAGGTGCTCGTCCAGGCGCGGCATGATCTCGACGAAGTTGCAGGGCATGTGCCGGTAGTCGAGCTGCGCCTTCAAGATGCCGTCCCAGGCATCCTTGCAGGCGCCGGGCGAGCCCGGCAGCACGAAGACGAAGGTGGCGTTGACGACGCCGCCGGTCGCCCGGCTCTGGATCGTGGAGGTGCCGATCTTGTCGTAGGAAATGCGGTGGAACACCTCGGAAAAACCATCCATGCGCTTTTCGAAGATCGGCTCCAGCGCGTCCGGCGTCACGTCGCGCCCGGTGAAGCCGGTGCCGCCGGTGGTGATGACCACATCGATCCCATCATCCTTCGACCAGCCGAGCACCTTGTTGCGGATCTTGTCTCCATCGTCGGTGACGATATCGCGGGCGGCAAGGATGTGGCCGGCTTCCGCGATGCGGTCGGCCAGCGTCTGGCCGGACCTGTCGTCGGCAAGGCTGCGCGTGTCGGAAACGGTCAGCACCGCGATGCGGACCGGAATGAAGGAACGGCTCTCGTCAGTCCTGGCCATGGGCATCTGCCTCCGCCGTCATGCTGCGGGTCGCGGCGACGAACCAGTCGGGTTGCCGGGCACGGATGTCGGCGGCCGCGCGCTTGGCGACGTTGCCGGTCTCGAACAGGCCGAAGCACGTGGCGCCGGAACCCGACATGCGGGCAAAACCGGCCCCGGCCTTGTTCAGCACCGAAAGTGCCTTGCCGATAGCGGGCTCGATGGCGCGGGCCGCCGGCTCGAGATCGTTGCGCGTTATCTCCAGCCAGTTGCGCAGGCCGTGGAAGTCGACCACGCGCGGCAGCGGCGGCAGCGGATCATTGTCGCGCCGCGACAGCGCGTTGAATACGTCGGCCGTCGAGACCGCCTTGCCGGGATTGACCAGCACCAGTCCGAGCGCCGAGAAATCAGGCACGATCGACAGCACCTCGCCGATGCCGCGTGCAATCAGCGGCCTGGCCGCCAGGCACATGGGAATGTCGGCGCCGAGCGAAAGCCCGATCCGCGCCAGCGCGGCATCGTCGATGTCGAGTTGCCAGCCCGCCGCAAGCCCGCGCAGAACGGCTGCCGCATCGCTCGACCCGCCGCCGACGCCGGAAGCTACCGGCAGGTTCTTTTCAAGCTTGATGGCGACCGGCGGCGTGCCGCGAGGACCGGCTGCCTGCCGCAGCGCGTCACGCGCCCTGAGCACCAGATTGCTGCCGTCGACGGGAACATCCGGAGCGTAGCGGCCGGACACGCTGAAATCGTCTCGCTCGGCAAGCGCGATCTCGATCCTGTCGCCAAAGCGCGTGAACACCGCCAGGCTTTCGATCAGATGATACCCGTCATCGCGCCTGCCGGTGACATGCAGAGCGAGGTTTATCTTGGCGGGCGCCGGCCACATCCGGACGCGCTGGCCGGATTCCAGGCTCTCGATTGCGAGTGAAATGAGGATCAGTCCTTGGCCAGCCGGTACTCGCCGGTCTTCGGATCCTTCACCAGCGTTCCCATCGCGCCGTTTGCCGTCTGCTTTTCGGTGCGCCGCACCTTGGCGGTTACGCGCTCGGCCTCGCGGATGAAGGTGCGGTAGCCAAAATAAGCGGCGATCCCGACGACGGCGAAGAAAATGATCTGCGGCATATCAAAACTCCTCCCACGCTGGGCCGGCGAAGGGCGGCCGGTCGGGTCGGTTGGCGCATGTCGTCCAAAGGCGGTTTCTGGAGAAAAACGACATGCATGGAACTTCGAGGTTCATGCTAGACGGTTTTGCCAGGTTTTCAAAGCCCGAAGCGCGCCCACAGAGCGCGCTCTTGCGCCGCATCGATCACGCCGCCGGTGGCAGCGGCGGCAATATCGGGCGCCGAAAATCCCTTGCTCGAGCCGAACAGCCCGAAGCGGCCGAACAAACCGCGCGGCGCCGAGATCAGCTTGAGTTGGGTTTTCGCCCCGAACCGCGTCTTGAGCACGGATCGCATGTCGCCGAGCGCATCGACAAGCCCAAGCTCCAGGCCGCGCTTTCCGGTCCAGAACAGGCCGGTGAACAGGTCGGGATCGTCCTTGAGCTTGGTGCCGCGCCGCTCCTTGACCAGATCGATGAAGGTTTCATGCACTTCGAGCTGCAGCGCCTTCAGCCGTTCGATGTCTTCCTTCTTCTCGGGCTTGAATGGATCAAGCACCGACTTGTTCTGGCCAGCGGTGTGGACGCGGCGCTCGACGCCGATCTTCTTCATCAGCTCCGGGAAGCCGAACGAAGCCGAGACCACGCCGATCGAGCCGACGATGGATGATGGATCGGCGAAAATCTCGTCGCCGGCGACCGCGATCATGTAGCCGCCCGAGGCAGCGACGTCCTCGACGAAGACCAGCACCTTTCTGTTCTTCTCGATCGCCAGGTCGCGGATACGCTTGAAGATCAGCCGCGACTGCACCGGCGAGCCGCCGGGCGAATTGATGGAGATGGCGATGGCAGGCGCGTCGAAGGAAAACGCCTTTTCGATCAGCCCGGCGGTGGAGGCAAGCGACAGGCTGGGACGGAACGGGCCGCCGCCCGCCAGGATGGTGCCGTGCAACCGGATAACCGGAATGGTGACGACCGTGGAACGCCAGGATTTCGGCAGCAGGCGGTTGAAAAGGCGTTTCACTGAGGTCGATCTCCGCTCGATGGGTTGCCAGCATGTAGGAATTTCAAGGCCAACGGCAATGCCGCGGCCATCGCGGCCCGGTTGTGTTCAATCTCCGAACAAGGAGGCGAGGCCGTTGTTGATCATCTCCGTCCGTTCCGACGGGCCGTCACCCGTCTGCGCGTGAAGCATCAAAGGCGGCCGGATAGCGAGTTTGCCGCGCGCCCCGAGCGTTGCCCTGACGATGATGCGGATCGCCGCGGCATCGGGGCGGGGATGCACGGCCAGCATCTCGGCGTCGCCGAAACGGCCCGCGATCGCATCGAGAAGCGAACCGAGTTGCTCGGGCCGCGCGATGATGGCAAGCCCGCCGCGCGGCCTGACCACCGCTGCGGCACTGCGGATCCAGCCCTCTAACAGCCCGTCCTCCATGACATGCGCTTCCTTTCTCAAGCGCTCGGGCGTGGCGCGGTCCTGCGCGGCGTTGAAGGGCGGATTCATGATGACGAAATCGAAATCATTGTCGCCGAGGCCGGCCGCCGTCCTGGCGCGGCCCGAAAGCGCGACATTGGCGACGAGCACCGAAGCGCGGTCGACGAGGTGAGCGTTGCCGGGATGCGCGAGCGTGGCCGCGGCGAAAGCCGCCATTTCCGGCGCGCGTTCGACCAGCACGGCCCGGGCCGTCGGGCAGCGCGCCAGAACGGCAAGTGCCGCGGCACCGGCGCCGGCGCCGAAATCGGCGAGACGCCCGCCGAAGGAGGACGGCACGGCAGCCGCCAGCATCATGGCGTCCATGCCGGCGCGATGGCCGCCATGCTTGGGCTGCACCAGCCAGAACCGGCCGCGATGGAAGGCATCGACCGTGTGGGCTGGCGTGTCCGGGGCGAGGGCGGCTGGCGCAGCGGACATTATTTTTGGCGGATCTCGTTGGCGATGCCGGCATCCGTCAGGATGCGCCGCGCCGCGTCAGCCTTGTCGGCGTCGACCATGACGCGCCGCGGCAGGATGCCGAGCGAGCCGTCGAGCACGCTCATATTCTGGTCGGCCACGAAGCAGCCGATGCCGGCATCGCGCATCAGCGATTCGACGAAGGAGATGATGACCGCGTCGTTGGTGCGAATGAGCTCTATCATCGGACGAAACTCTCAGTTTGCCGCGTTCATGTAAACGCATGCGAGGCCCGAAACCAGAGAAGCCGCGCCAATTCGCCACTTGCCGTGGCCGCGTTCGCCGCCCTAGAGTCCGTAACGGAACTAAGGGTGCCGTCGCACGCGTTACATCAGACGGGAGAGTTTGTCGTGGGTGTCGTTCTCAACATCGAAAACGGAAAGCGGGAACCCGCCTCCATCAAGGATCTGATCGACCTGACGGCGGCCGACATGGGGCGCGTCAACGAATTGATCCTGTCGAAGGCCGGATCCGATGTCGAGATGATCCCGGAGGTCGCCAACCACTTGATCTCGTCGGGCGGCAAGCGGCTCAGGCCAATGCTGACGCTCGCCGCCGCACAGATGTTCGGCTATGCCGGCGAGGGCCACGTCAAGCTCGCCACATCGGTCGAGTTCATGCACACGGCGACGCTGCTCCACGACGACGTCGTCGACGAGAGCGGCATGCGACGCGGCAAGAAGACGGCCCGCATGATCTGGGGCAACCAGGCGAGCGTGCTGGTCGGCGACTTCCTGCTTGGCCAGGCATTCCGCATGATGGTCGATGTCGGTTCGCTGGAGGCGCTCGACATCCTGTCGAGCGCGGCCTCGATCATCGCCGAGGGCGAGGTCATGCAGCTTGCCGCCGCCAAGAACCTGGAGACCACCGAGGACGAGCATTTCGCCGTCATCAAGGCCAAGACCGCGGCCCTTTTCTCGGCTGCCGCCGAGGTCGGCCCCGTCATCGCCCAGGCGACGCGCAACGACCGCGCCGCCTTGCGCTCCTACGGCATGAATCTCGGGCTCGCCTTCCAGCTGATCGACGATGCGCTGGACTATGGCGGCACCAGCAAGGATCTGGGCAAGAATGTCGGCGACGATTTTCGCGAGGGCAAGGTGACGCTGCCGGTCATTCTCGCCTACCGGCGCGGCAGCAAGGCCGAGCGCACCTTCTGGAAGCGGGCCATCGAGGACAATGTCACCGATGACGCCGGCCTCGGAAAGGCGATCGGGCTGATGACCCACCACGGCGCGATCGCCGACACGATCGGGCGCGCCCGTCATTTCGGCGAGATCGCCCGCGACGCGCTGGCGCCGCTGGAGGCGACGCCGCAGAAATCGGCGCTGATCGACGTCATCGACTTCTGCATCAGCCGGGTGAACTGAGCCGCTGCCTTTCACGCAGCTCTCCTCTGGCTCGTGCTGGGGAGAAATCCGTGAATCCTTCTCCGCCGCCTCGACAAGCTGCCCGGCTGCAAATTATCTATAAAACATGGCAAAGGGCACGGACGACACCATCGCGGTGCGCATCGGCAAGGTTCTGGCGGATCGCATCATCTCGGGCGCGATCGAGCCGGGCGCCCGGTTGCGGCAGGACCATGTCGCCGAGGAGTTTAACACCAGCCATGTGCCCGTGCGCGAGGCCTTTCGCCGCCTCGAGGCGCAAGGCCTCGCCGTCAGCGAACCGCGCCGCGGCGTGCGCGTGGCGGCTTTCGACCTCGGCGAGGTCAAGGAGGTCGCCGAAATGCGGGCGGCGCTCGAAGTGCTGGCGCTGCGCCACGCGGCGCCGCATCTGACCTCCGCTATTCTCGATCGGGCCGAGGAGGCCAGCAAGGCCGGCGACAAATCCCTGGACGTCAGGTCGTGGGAAGAAGCCAACCGCGCCTTTCACCGGTTGATCCTGACGCCATGCGGCATGTCGCGTCTTCTCGCCACCATCGATGACCTGCACGCCGCAAGCGCCCGTTTCCTGTTCGCCGCATGGCGTTCGGAATGGGAGACCCGTACCGACCAGGACCACCGGGCGATATTGGCCGCCTTGCGGCAGGGCAACACCGAATCGGCCGCGGCGACATTGGGGCGGCACGTGCAATGGATTGGCCGCAAGCCGGTCAGGACAGCCTCCGGCACCACGCGAGAGGCCTTCGCGATCGTGGGCTAACCGCCTTGCGCAAGGCATGCCTTGCCATCGTCCGAAAATTGTGGCTTCGATAATAGATCGAAGGCAAAAATTATCTATAATTTTGGATCGACCAAGGGAGCCCCTATGACCGACATCGCGTTCTCGTCCGCAAAACCGTCCTTCAGCCCGCTCCGGCTTCAGGAGCGATCGCTCGGCTGGCAGGCGGGCGCCGTCGTGCTCGGCACCCTGTTCCTGGCGCTGTCCTCCTACATCCAGGTGCCGATGGTGCCGGTTCCGGTGACGATGCAGACCTTTGCCGTGACGCTGGTCGGCGCGCTCTACGGCTGGCGGCTGGGCGCGATCACCATCGCCGCCTGGCTGGCCGAGGGTGCGGTCTGGCCGGCGGGGCTGCCGGCGTACAACATTTCATTGGCCCGACGGGCGGCTATCTCTTCGCCTTCCCGGTTGTCGGCGCACTGGTCGGCTGGCTGGCGGAGCGCGGCTGGAACGGCGGCAGGGTCGTGCTTGCCTTTGCCGCCATGCTGCTCGGCAACCTGCTGTGCCTAGCCCTTGGCACGGCGTGGCTCGCCGTCATCATCGGCGCCGAGAAGGCTGTTGCCTTCGGCTTCCTGCCGTTTGTCCTCGGTGGCCTGCTCAAGTCGGCGCTTGGCGCCGCCACGCTGATGGCGCTCCCGCGCGGCAAGGCGAAATAGCGCCAGCCGTGACGATAAGGCTGCGCGCTCATCACCTCCTTTGCCTGCTCACCTATGTGGGCAAGGGATACAGCCCCGCATTCACGGCCAACTACGACGGTATCGCGCAGCGCCTTGGCCGGGGCGAGGACATACTGGTCGTGTCCGGCCCGGACGACATCTGCGCACCGTTGCTGGATGAACAGGAGTCACATTGCCTGCGGGACAGCGCCGCCGAGCGGGACCGGCTTGCCGCCCACGATGCCGGCGCCTTGCTCGGGCGACCAATCCGGGCCGGTGCGCGCCTCGATCCCGGTGCGGACATGCTGGCGCGGATGCGGCAGGCCTTCTCGGCCGGCCTCACGCGCGAGGCCTGCCGAGGCTGTGAATGGAGCGGCCTGTGCAGCGCGGTGGCGTCAGGCGGATATCAGGGCGCGCGCCTGCGGCCCTCCGGTCTTCCGGGCACTCCTGACGCCGATGCGCCGGTTTCGGGCTGAAAGCCGTTCTTTGCCGGCATGGTTTGTTAATCGGGTGACCCGATTGTGAATTCGAGGCGGATTGAAGCGTGACCCCAAAAAGGCCATGCTTTTCTCCGAAAGATCGAATCTACGTCGATCCCGCTGACGCGGAGATGGCGCCTGGCTGAAAGGGATACGATGCAGCAGGGACGTGCGCGCTGGCTGACAAGGCTGGCACTTGTGACGGGCATGGCGATTTCGGCGCTGCCGGCCTATGCCAAGCAGACCACCGAACCGGTGAAGATCACATCTTTCTCGGGAGCCTATCTGGCTGCCCGGATCGCCGAGGGTGACAACGACCTGGATAGTGCCATTGCCTACTACAAGCAGGCCCTGGCCTTCGATCCAAGCGATACGGGCCTGCAGCAGAGTCTGATGCTGTCGCTGATCGCGCAAGGCCGCTTCGACGAATCCCTTGTCTATGCCGACAAGCTCAAGGAAGTTCCCGACGTCGAACGGTTCTCGCGCCTGGCGCTGGCGGTCGATTCCTTCCACAAGAAGGATTTTTCCAAGGCGCAGTATTGGTTGAAGCTGTCGCTGGAATCCGATCTCGACCGGCTGATCTCCGGCGTCATGTCCGGCTGGGCCCAAGAGGGCGCCGGCGACCCCAGCGAGGCGATGGCATCCATCGACAAGCTGCAGGGGCCGGACTGGTTCGGCCTGTTCAAATCCTTCCACCGCGCACTGATCGCCGACGCGTCCAACATGCCTGAGAAGGCCGACGCGATCTACGCCGCGACCATGCAGGACACCGCCGCCGGCAGCGCGGCTCCCGAAACATGGATGCGCAATGCGCAGGCCTATGCCTCGTTCCTGGCCCGCAAGGGCGACACGGCCAAGGCGGTATCGGTGCTCGACCAGGCCGAGGCGTTTTCGCCGGGCAAGCTGGAAATTGTCGCCTTGCGCGACAGGATCAGCAAGGGCGACAAGATCCCGCCCTTCATAGCCGGCCCATCCGACGGCGCCTCCGAGATATTGCTCGATCTGGCAACCGCGCTCAATCGCGGCGGCGGTGAGCCTTTCGTCAGGCTCTATCTGCAATATGCGCTGGCGCTGAAACCCGACAGCGATGCCGCCCTGGTGCAGCTTGCCGCCGTTTCCGAACAGCTGAAGGACGGCGAGGGGGCCATCGCGCTCTACCGACGGATACCGGATACCTCGCCGCTGAAGGAGCTTTCGGACTTACAGCTTGGCCTCAACCTGGCCGATCTCGATCGCCATGACGAGGCGATCACGCATCTGAAGGCCTTCGTCGATAAGCATCCCAACGACATGCGCGCCTATCTGGCGCTTGGTGGGGTCTATTCGTCGAAGGAGGATTTCCGTTCCGCCGCCAATCTCTACGACAAGGCCGTCGAGGCGCTGAAGACGCCGACCGCCGCCAACTGGAATATCTTCTACCAGCGGGGCATCGCCTATGAGCGGCTGAAGGAATGGCCGAAGGCCGAGCCGAATTTCCGCAAGGCGCTGGAATTGCAGCCCGACCAGCCGCAGGTGCTGAACTATCTCGGCTATTCCTGGGTCGACATGAATATGAACCTGAAGGAAGGCCTGGCGATGATACAGAAGGCCGTCGATCTCAGGCCGAGCGACGGTTACATCGTCGACTCGCTGGGCTGGGCCTATTTCCGCCTCGGCAGGTACGATGACGCGGTGCGCGAAATGGAACGCGCGGTGTCGCTGAAGCCGGAAGATCCGGTGCTGAACGACCATCTCGGCGACGCCTATTGGCGCGTCGGCCGCAAGCTGGAAGCCACCTTCCAGTGGAACCAGGCGCGCGACCTGAAGCCGGATCCCGACGTGCTTGCCGCCTTGCAGCAGAAGCTGATGAAGGGACTGCCGCCGATCGAGTCCAACACGGCGCAGGAAACCCCCAAGGTCAAGCCGGCACCGGCTGCGCCGAAGGGCTAAGATGAAATGATGTTGCTCGCGAACGGGGCCCTTGTCGGGCTCCGTTTTCGTTGGCAGCCGTGTCAGAACAGCTTGCGGTAGACGACGAAGCCCGAGCGTTCGCCGATCCTGTCGTAGAGCTTCATGGCGGTGTGATTGGTCTCGTGCGTCAGCCAGTAGACCCGGCCCGAACCGGCCGCCTGCGCCCGCTCGTAGACGCCCTCGATGAGAGCCCGGCCGATGCCCTTGCCGCGCAAGGTCTCGTCGGTGAAAAGATCCTGCAGATAGCAGTTCGGCGCGACCGCCGTGGTGCTGCGGTGGAAGAGGTAGTGCACGAGGCCGACGAGCCGTCCTTCACTTTCGGCAACCAGCGCATGCACCGGCTCATAGGCGTCGAAGAAGCGCGACCATGTCATGGCGGTGATCTCGCTTGCCAGCGCCGTCTCGCCCGAGCGCCCGTAAAACGCGTTGTAGCCGTCCCACAGCGGCAGCCATTGCGCGAAATCCTGGCGCGTGACCGGGCGGACGGTGATGGAGTTGGGCATGGCTGACCTGTTGTCTGGCGAGACGGAGTTGTGAGCGTTCACCAGAAGGCACGTGCTCATCGCCGGCAATGGGCCAGCCGCTCGCAAAGCTTTCGACATGCCTCGCGACGCCCGCGCCTTGCTTGACGCTTCGCCGCCGTGTCTCTAGGACGGGGCCGCAAGTCAGCCCTTGCAGCCGAGGCCACCGTGACGATTGAAATCCCCGCCCATATGCATCCCAGCCGCTCCTTTCAGGGGCTGATCCTGACTCTGCACAATTACTGGGCGGACTATGGCTGCGTGATCCTCCAGCCCTACGACATGGAGGTCGGTGCCGGCACCTTCCATCCGGCCACGACGCTGCGGGCGCTTGGACCGAGGCGCTGGAACGCCGCCTACGTCCAGCCTTCGCGCCGCCCCAAGGACGGCCGCTACGGAGAGAATCCGAACCGGCTGCAGCACTACTACCAGTATCAGGTGATCCTGAAGCCCAATCCGCCCAATCTGCAGGAGCTCTATCTCGGCTCTTTGGCGGCGATCGGCATCGACCCGCTGCTGCATGACATCCGCTTTGTCGAAGACGATTGGGAAAGCCCGACGCTGGGCGCCTGGGGCCTTGGCTGGGAATGCTGGTGCGACGGCATGGAGGTGTCGCAGTTCACCTACTTCCAGCAGGTCTGCGGCATCGAATGCGCGCCGGTTGCGGGCGAGCTCACTTATGGTCTGGAACGGCTGGCCATGTATGTGCAGGGCGTCGACAATGTCTACGACCTCAATTTCAACGGCCGCGACGGCGCCGACAAGGTCACCTACGGCGATGTCTTCCTGCAGGCCGAGCAGGAATATTCGCGTCACAATTTCGAATACGCCGACACGACGATGCTGCTGCGCCACTTCGACGATGCCGAGGCCGAATGCAAGGCACTGCTCGATGCCGGTGCGCCCGCATCGAACGACAATCTGCCTGTGCACCGCATGGTGTTTCCCGCCTACGACCAGTGCATCAAGGCCAGTCACGTCTTCAACCTGCTCGACGCGCGCGGCGTGATCTCCGTCACCGAGCGGCAGAGCTACATCCTGCGCGTGCGCAATCTGGCGAAAGCCTGTGGCGAGGCGTTCTTGAAGACGCAGGCCGGCGGATTGGCGGCCTGATCTCAGGCACCCTCCCTCATCAAATCGAGGGAAGCGTTGATCGGCGATAGAATCTGGCCGCTCGGGCCGGCTATTATGCGCAATGCTTGGCGCACGCCCGGCATCGAGAAGGCGCCATGGGCCTGAGCGGTGAAGCAGGCGCTGAGCGCCAGGATTTGCAAAAGTCTGGATACCGTTTTCATGGTCGTTCAGCCAATAGCTCTCTGCCTGAGCGTGGGTCGCTTCAGCGCTGCGTTCGGTTCATGGAAATCTTTGATCCAAGGACGGGTGGGATCATCCCGTCCCGACAGGACGCCCAAAATTTCTGGAAAGGGTGACAGCGGCCAGCCGAGTTGCTATGGCCTCTTTACCTCCCCCTGGATGGGGGAGGTCGCCGCGAAGCGGCGGGTGGGGGTGACAGCGCGACTTCTCATGCCGAAACTCGATCGGTTCAAACTGCGGTCGGTGCAACGGCTTCGTGCGGCGATGACCGACGAAGAACGCATCTTGTGGCGGCACCTATGGCGCATCCCGGTGGAAAGGCACTCATTTCGCAAGCAGGCGTCGGTCGGTATTTACTTCCCTGATTTCATCTCGCACCGCCTGAAGCTGATCGTCGAGGTGGACGGCGCTCACCACAGTTTCGATCGTCAGCAACGACACGACGAAATTCGGACAAAATGGTTCGAAAGTCAGGGCTATCGTGTCATCCGTTTCTGGAACCACGAAATCAAAAACGAACTGGATTCCGTGCTCGATACGATCTATGCGGCGGTGGAAGAACGAAAATCAGACCTTCGCCCGTCAGACGCCGAAGGCGCTTGAGATTGAGACGCCGCCACCCCACCCCGGCGCTGACGCGCCGACCCTCCCCATCGAGGGGAGGGTGAGGAGCTATCCATGCCTGACCTGCTTCTAGAACTTCGCTCCGAGGAAATCCCGGCCCAGCCGCGCGCCCGCAGCGCCGGAGGCGCGAGGACGCGCGAACAGGAAAATGGCATGCGGGCGGAGACACTCTGATGCCGGACCTTTTGCTCGAACTTCGCTCCGAGGAAATCCCGGCCCAGCCGCGCGCCCGCAACGCCGGAGGCACGAGGACGCGCGAACAGGAAAATGGCATGCGGGCGGAGACACTCTGATGCCGGATCTTTTGCTCGAACTTCGCTCCGAGGAAATCCCGGCCCGCATGCAGCGCAAGGCGGCGGGCGATCTGAGGAAGATGCTGACCGACGGCCTGGTCGAGGCAGGGCTGACCTACGAGGCGGCGCGCGAGTACTGGACACCGCGGCGACTGGCGCTCGACATCAGGGGCCTGACCGCGCGCTCGAAGGATATCCGCGAGGAGATCAAGGGGCCGTCGACGACGGCGCCGGAACAGGCGGTCCAGGGCTTCCTGCGCAAGGCCGGGCTTTCCTCGGTCGCCGAGGCACACGTCCATTCCGACCCGAAGAAAGGCGATTTCTACGTCGCCCATGTCTCGAAGCCGGGCAGGGCGGCGGAAGAGATCATCGCCGGACTGGTGCCTGACATCATCCGCAATTTCCCGTGGCCGAAATCGATGCGTTGGGGGCCGGCCTCGGCCAAGCCCGGCTCGCTGCGCTGGGTACGGCCGCTGCAATCGATCCTGTGCACCTTCGGTCCGGAAACCGAGGAGCCGGTCGTGGTCGATTTCGAGATCGACGGCATCCGTTCGGGCAATGTCACTTACGGCCACCGCTTTCACGCGCCCGGCGAAATCACCGTGCGCCGCTTCGACGATTATGTAAGCAAGCTGGAAGCGGCCAAGGTCGTGCTCGACGCCGACCGGCGCAAGGAGATCATCCTTGCCGATGCCCGCAACCTCGCTTTCGCCAACGGGCTGGATCTGGTCGAGGACGAGGGGCTTTTGGAAGAGGTGTCCGGGCTGGTGGAATGGCCCGTGGTGCTGATGGGCGCGTTCGAAGACGCTTTCCTGGCCATTCCGGCCGAGGTGATCCGCCTGACCATCCGCGCCAACCAGAAGTGCTTTGTGACGCGGCCGCAGGGGCAAGGCGATACGCTTTCCAACCGCTTCATCCTCACCGCCAATATCGAGGCTAGTGACGGCGGCAAGGAGATCGCCCACGGCAACGGCAAGGTGGTGCGCGCGCGCCTCTCCGACGCGCTCTATTTCTGGACGACCGACCAGGGCGATCTGCCTGATCTCGCTGAGATCGAGGGGTCGGCGAAAAAGTTCGGGCTTGACCTGAAGAAGCCTCTCGACCAGCGCATCGCGCGCCTCGACCACCTCAATGTGACCTTCCATGCCAAGCTTGGCACGCAGGGCGCGCGCGTGGAGCGGATCAGGCGATTGGCGGAGGAACTGGCGCCGCTCGTCGGCGCCGATCCCGCGCTCGCCGCTCGCGCCGCGGTTCTCGCCAAGGCCGATCTGACCACCGAAGTCGTCGGCGAGTTCCCGGAATTGCAGGGCGCCATGGGCCGCAAATACGCGTTGCTCCAGGGCGAGCATTCGTCCGTGGCCGCAGCCATCGAAGAGCACTACAAACCGCAGGGGCCGTCCGATTACGTGCCGAGCGATCCGGTGTCGATCGCCGTCGCGCTCGCCGACAAGCTGGATACGCTTGTCGGCTTCTGGGCCATCGATGAAAAGCCGACCGGTTCAAAGGATCCCTATGCACTGCGTCGGGCGGCGCTTGGCGTCATTAGGGTATTGATCGAGAACAGAATTCAGTTGAGCATTGTCGGCATCGCAGAGTCTCACATTCCTTCGGTCCATCAGTCGATAAAGAGCGCCCAAAGTGGAGTGATGGGACGAGGAATGCGAGAGTTCAAAGGTGGGCGGGTTGGCGCTGAAGTGCTCGACCTTCTCGCCTTCTTCCACGACCGCCTGAAAGTCTACCTCCGCGATCAGGGCGCCCGCCACGACCTCATCGACGCGGTCATCACGCCGCAGTCCGACGACCTCTTGCAGATCGTGCGCCGTGTCGAGGCGCTGGGCTCCTTCCTCGACACCGAGGACGGCAAGAACCTGCTTGCCGGCACCAAGCGTGCGGCCAATATTTTGGCTGCCGAGGAAAAGAAGAAAACCGCGATCGCCGAAACCGTCGAGCCGGCGCTGTTCCGCGACGATGCCGAGAAGTCGTTGTTCGCGGCGGTGAATCAGGCCGAGAGGCAAGCCGGCGAAGCGATTCAAAACGAAGACTTTTCCGCCGCCATGCTGGCGCTTAGCGTTTTGCGCGAACCGGTTGATTCATTCTTTGAACGCGTTCTCGTGAATGATGAGGATCAGGCCGTGCGCGCCAATCGATTGGCGCTGCTCGCCCGCATCCGCGCGGCCACCGACCAGGTCGCGGATTTCTCCAAGATCGCGGGCTAAAGAGACTTCAGGCGGCGACACTCGTCCACGGCGCAAAAGCGGCCGTCCGGCAATGGTGCCGGGCGCCGGATCGACGTCAAGACAGCCGCTACTTGAGCTTGCCGACCCCAGGGACGGGCTGCTGCGCTGCCGCCGCCGGCGCGGCTGCCGGTGATGTCGCCGGGATCTTCTGCCCATTCGCCGCCGGTGCCGCCGAAGCGGTGGCGGTTGCAGGGGCAGTGGCCGGCGCCTTGGCCTGCGTGGGCGTCGAGAAGGCGCTGCCGACGATACCGCCGCGAATGATCGTCGGGTTTTGCAGGAAGCCGTGCCGCGCCTCAGGCGCGTTCGGGATCGCCGCCACCTTTTCATAGGTGACGTCAGGGTCGCCGAGCTCGGTGACCGACCGCGTATCGCCTGCCTGGGCAGCGTCGGCTGCCTTCAGCGCGACAATGGACGGCGTTGCGGACGGCGCTCCAGGAAAGACCAGTGACGAGGCCTGGGCCCCGCCGGCCATCGCCGCCAGAGTTACACCCAGCGTTCCCCAAATACGCACAGACACGATGAAAGCTCCCCATTACCCGGAAGCCGCACGATAGCGGGTCGGAATTGATGCCGGCTTTCGCGGAACCGTAGCATTTTAGGGATTGTTAAATCGCCAAGGGCCGGGCTTGCCCCTTGAACGCCATCGTACTACGCAGCCGGCATTCGTGAGGTGACCAGAGTGGCTGAAATTCTTGCCGTCGGCGAGGCGATGGAACGGGCATTGGCGCTGCTTGAAAGCGGCGAGGTGGTCGCCATCCCGACCGAGACCGTCTATGGGCTCGCCGGCGACGCCACCAACGGCATTGGCGTGGCGCGTATCTTCGAGGCCAAGGGTCGGCCGCGCTTCAACCCTCTGATCGCCCATGTCACCGATATGGCGATGGCCGAGCGCATTGCTTTGTTCGATCCGCTGTCGAGGAAATTGGCGCTTGCGTTCTGGCCGGGTCCTTTGACGCTGGTGCTGCCGCATCGGCCCGGCAACGGCATTCATCCGCTGGTCAGCGCCGGGCTCGACACGATCGCCTTGCGCATGCCGAGGGGCTTTGGCGGCGACCTGATTGCAAGGCTCGGCCGGCCGCTTGCGGCTCCCAGCGCCAATTCCTCCGGCAGGATCAGCGCGACGACGGCGCAAGCCGTGGCGGCTGATCTCGGCGCACGCATAAAGCTGGTCGTCGATGGCGGGGCGACGCCGGTCGGGCTGGAATCGACCATCGTCAAGGCCGAAGAGGGAAAATTGCGTCTGCTGAGGCCCGGCGGCATTGCCGCCGAGGAAATCGAGGCGGTCGTCGGCATGGAGCTGTTGCGCGGCGCCGACGCCGGTGTCGAGGCGCCGGGCATGCTTGCCTCGCACTATGCGCCTGACGCCGCGGTGCGGCTCAACGCCGGGACGGTCGGCGAAGACGAGGCGCTGCTGGCCTTCGGCAAACGTCGCGCCGAAGGCTGGCAAAAGGCGGCCGCCTGGCTCAATCTGTCCGAGGCTGGCGACCTGCGCGAAGCGGCGAGCAATCTTTTCGCCTACATGCAGCAACTCGATCGCAGCGGCGCTCGGACCATCGCCGTCGAACCGGTTCCCTTCGACGGGCTCGGCGAAGCGATCAACGATCGGCTTTCACGTGCCGCCGCGCCGCGTGACAATAGCTTGCCGCCAACATAGTTTCGCGCACATGACCGACATCGCCGAGATTCCCGACACCGCTCTCATCGACCGCTTCGCGGCGATCGTTGGCGAGAAATACGCATTGCGCGACCAGCGCGATATAGCACCCTACATCACCGAACGGCGCGGGCTGTGGCATGGCGCGACATCGCTTGTGCTGCGGCCAGGCAGCGTCGAGGAGGTCAGCCGGATCATGCGGCTGGCGACCGAGACGGGGACGCCAATCGTGCCGCAGAGCGGCAATACCGGGCTGGTCGGCGCCCAGGTGCCGGACAGGTCCGGCCGTGAGATCGTGCTGTCCCTGTCGCGGCTGAACCGCATCCGCGAGATCGATGCCTTGTCCAACACCGTGACGGCGGAGGCCGGCGTCATCTTGCAGACGTTGCAGGAAGCGGCCGATGCCGCCGACCGGCTGTTTCCGCTGTCGCTGGCCGCGCAGGGCTCCTGCCAGATCGGCGGTAATCTTTCCTCCAATGCCGGCGGCACCGGCGTGCTGGCCTATGGCAATGCGCGCGAGCTTTGCCTGGGCATCGAGGTGGTGCTGCCGACGGGCGAGGTGTTCGACGATCTGCGCAAGCTGAAGAAGGACAATACCGGCTACGACCTCAAGAACCTGTTCGTCGGCGCCGAAGGCACACTCGGCATCATCACGGCCGCGGTGCTGAAGCTGTTCCCGAAGCCGAAAGGTCGCGAGGTTGCGTTCGTCGGCCTGCCGTCGGCCGAGGCGGCGCTGTCGCTGTTCAGCCTGGCGACGGACCGCGCCGGCGCCGCGCTCACCGCCTTCGAACTGATCGGCAGCCGGCCCTACGATTTCACGCTGGCGCATGCCCAGGGCGTGGTGCGGCCGCTGGCGCAGGATTGGCCGTGGTATGTGCTGATGCAGATCTCGTCCGGCCGTTCACCGGAAGATGCCAGGGCTTTGATCGAGGACGTGCTCGGGGCCGGGCTGGAACAGGAAGTCGTCGGCGATGCGGTGATCGCGGCCAGCCTTGCGCAAGGCGATGCCTTCTGGAATTTTCGCGAGGTGCTGCCCGACGCGCAGAAGCCCGAGGGCGCCTCGATCAAGCATGACATTTCGGTCCCGGTGGCATCGATCCCACGTTTCATCGAAGAGGCCGCCGGCGCGGTGGCTTCGGTCAGCCCCGGAGCACGCGTGGTCTGCTTCGGCCATATGGGCGACGGCAATCTCCACTATAACATCTCGCGGCCCATCGACGGCGACGACCAGGCGTTCCTCGATCTCTACCACCCCATGAACAAGGCCGTGCACGACGTCGTGCGCTCCTTCCACGGCTCGATCTCGGCCGAGCACGGCATCGGCCAGTTGAAGCGGGACGAACTGATCGCCACCGCCCCGCCGATGGCGATCGACCTGATGCGCAGGGTCAAGCAGGCCTTCGACCCCGCCGGCATCATGAATCCTGGTAAGGTTATCTGATCCTTTCGGATTCAAGCGCTCGGTCGCATTCCGATAACCATCCCTGTGATCAGCAAAATTTAACCGACTTTCTTAAGCGCGGCGGTAAGGAGGCCGCGCTACTGTTTCCCCATAACGAGGCCGGGAAAACTGGCCCGGAGAGAACCGGACACCGGCTCTCAGGAGAAACAGGAAGGCATTCAATGAACACTGGACTGAAGCCAGTCTGGGCGGGACGCAACATGCGCCTCGACCCATTCCGCCTGCCGCAGGTGGTAAGCTACGCCACGCGCGACGACTATGGCGACGTGACCTTCACCATCGACCACCGTGGCGCCGTGATCCGCCGCCTGCTCGAGATGAGCGGCGTACCGGCGATCATAGCTCTGCCCGCCAATGCGTTCCGGGGTGTTGCCGCCCGCGCGATGGAGGACCCGGAAGGTAACGTCACGGTGACTTTGGAACTCCTGCACAATGATCCGATGCTTTCGGTGCCGCTGCTGGTGGCAGACGATCTCGACGATGTCGCCGCCGACTGGCGCGCCTGGGCCGACGCCTATCGCCTGCCGATGCTGTTGATCGAATCGGACGGCATCGCCCGCACGCTGGAGGAATCGCTCGGCGCCGCCATCAAGACGCTGCCGCCGCAGGACCGCCGCAAGGGCCGCGTTTCGACCATGCGCCGCCCGCGCTTCCTCGCCCGCCGCAGGGCGGGTGACCTCGGTCTCAGGCTGGTGATCGGCGGCGAGGAGATCATTGCGCGCGAATAGGCTGAAATTCTGTCTGGAAGGCTGGCGCCGGCTGGCGCCACCTTCTCTCCGTAAACGGGGAGAAGGAAAAGAAAACTACACCAGTGGCTTCAGCGCCACCCACAGCGCGCCGCCGATGAGGCCGAGGAAGATCAGCCAGCCGACCTGGCTGTTCGACCTGAACAGCCGCAGGCATTGATCCGGATTGTCGATATCCAGCACCAGGATCTGCCGCGCCATGTGGGCGCCGGCGGCGATAAGTCCGGCCAGAGCCACGACAGGGGCCTGCGCTGACGCGAAGGCGATGGCGAAGCAGACAAGCGCGCCGCCGTAAAGCCCGGCCAGCCACGACTTGGTATTGTCGCCGAACAGGCGCGCGGTCGAGCGTACGCCGACGATGGCGTCGTCTTCCTTGTCCTGGTGCGCATAGATCGTGTCGTAGCCGATCACCCACAGGATCGAGCCGAGATAGAGCATGACGGCCGGCCCGTCGAGGTCGCCGAACTCAACCGCCCATCCCATCAGCGCGCCCCAGGAAAAGGCAAGGCCGAGAACCAGTTGCGGCCAGTTGGTGATCCGCTTCATGAATGGATAGATGGCGACAATGGCCAGCGAGCAGACGCCGAGCAGGACGGCGAAGCTGTTGAACTGCAAGAGCACGGCAAGTCCGACCAGTGCCTGCAGGATGACAAACAGCCACGCCCCACGCCGCGTGACCTTGCCCGACGGAAGCGGCCGCGAGCGCGTGCGCTCGACCTGATTGTCGATGTCTTCGTCAGCCAAGTCGTTGTAGGTGCAGCCGGCGCCGCGCATGGCGATGGCGCCGGCCAGGAACAGCACGAGATACAAGGGCGCCGGCAGCAGTGAAAGCAGCGGATCGCCCGGGCGCGGGTAGGCGCTGGCCGCGAGAGCCGCGGACCACCAGCACGGCCACAAAAGCAACTGCCAGCCGATCGGCCGGTCCCATCGGGCAAGCTGTGCGTAGGGCCATATCGGCCGCGGCAGCACGCGGTAGACCCAATGGCCGTTCGGCGCGTCGGCGACGCGGCCCTGGGCTGCTTTCGACTGAACCGTTTCCATGACGATGGAGTGGCAGCAGCCGCGCAAACCGTCAAGCGGCGAGCAGGGCAGTGGCATTCGTCAGCGCTTCAGGAGGCGAAGATGTCGCGGGTGGAGAACCAGCCCTTTGCCACGTCGATGAAGGCCAGCACGGCATTGGGCAGGCGCTGATGCGTGTCATGGGTGAGGATGATGCGCTGCATGGGCAGCGGATCGGAAAGCGGTTTGCAGACGAGAGGCAAGCCGTCATAGCTGCGGTCGCCATGCGGCCTCGTGTAGCTGACGGCGACGCCGAAGCCGTTGGCCACCATGCTGCGCTGGAGTTCGAACGAGCTTGTCTGCCTGTCGGCGACCGGCGACAGGCCACGGCTGCGGAACAGGTCCAGCATGTGCTGCCAGCTATGCGGCTGGTCCGTCGTGATCAGCGGATAGGCGGCCAGATCGGCCAGGCTGACATCGGGACGATCCGCCAGCGCGTGTCCAGCCGGCAAAAGCGCGTGCGGCCTGAGCTCATGCAGCAGGATGCGGGCGAAATGCGAAGGCAGCCCAAGATCATAGGTGAGCCCGAGGTCGACGGCGGCATCGCCGAGGCGCCGCCCGAGCGTCTCGAAGGTCTCGTCGCGCACGATCACTGCAACCTCAGGATGGCGTTCCGAGAAGGCGCGGATCAGGGCCGGCGCGAAATAAGGCGCCAGATCTTCGAAGCATCCGAGCACCAGTTCGCCCCCGAGCGCCGACTTGCGCGAGCCGAGACCGATGAGCTCGTCCGTCTCGGCAAGGACCTGTTTCGCCTTGGCCACCACGGCGCGGCCGAAGGATGTCAGCGAAACGCCGCTTCCGCGCTGGCGCACGAAGAGTTTCTGGCCGAAATCCTGTTCGACCGCGTCGATCGCCACCGAAATGGACGGCTGTGAGACGTTCAGCGCCCTGGCCGCGCCGGTAACGCTGCCGTGGCGAGCGACGGCAACCAGATAGCGCAGCTGCGTTAGGGTCAGACTCATAGAGTGGCACTATGTGACAGATGAGAAGTTATTATTTTACTGAATGAAAGAGGCTTGCGATAGTGGCATCGATCCCTGAAAGGAGAATGCCATGGCTTCCCAGACCGCACCTCGCGCGATCGACACAGGCTTGATCGATGCGAAGTCGATTGAGGATTACCAGCGCGACGGCGCCGTCTGCATCCGCGGCGCTTTCAAGGACTGGGTAGATACGATTGCCGCCGGCATCGAGCGGAACATGCAAAACCGCAGCGCCACCGCGTCGGATATCGCCAATGGGCGAGGCAGCTTCTTCGACGACTACTGCAACTGGGAACGCATTCCCGAATTCGTCAAGCTGGTCCGCGAATCGCCGGCGGCCGAACTGGCGGCCGCGGTGATGCGGTCGCGCACGGCGCAGTTCTTCCACGATCATGTCCTTGTCAAGGAACCGGGCACCCAGAAGCCGACGCCCTGGCATCAGGATATCCCTTACTACTTCGTCGACGGCCGGCAGACGGTGAGCTTCTGGATCCCTATCGACCCTGTAAAGGAGGCAACGCTGCGGCTGATTGCCGGCTCGCACAAATGGGACAAGATGATCCTGCCGGTGCGTTGGCTCGACGACAGCAATTTCTATGCCGACGAGGGCGACTACCTGCCGGTGCCGGATCCAGACACGGACCCCTCGCTGGAGGTGCTTGAATGGGAAATGGAGCCGGGCGATGCTATCCTGTTCGATTTCAGGACAGCGCATGGCGCACGCGGCAACCTCACTGCGGCGCGGCGGCGGGCGCTATCGCTGCGCTGGGTCGGCGACGATGCCCATTATGTCGAACGGCCGGGGCGCACCTCGCCGCCCTATCATGGCCATGGCATGCAGCCGGGGCAGAAGCTGCGCGAGGACTGGTTCCCGATCGTCTTCCAGAGCTGAGGCGCTTGCCCGAAATCGGCGGCGGAGGACGCCGCCGATTTTCTGGCAGGGGTAACGTTCCCGTGCGCAATTTCGACCAAATCGCCCGGATGCCTTGACCCGTCGTCCAGAGAGCAATAGCGGGTTCTTTGGAAGATTACAGGCATCAAGAGGTGGCCATGAACGTTCTTCTTCTCGGCTCCGGCGGCCGCGAACATGCGCTCGCCTGGAAGATCGCCGCGTCGCCGTTGCTGACCAAGCTCTATGCTGCGCCCGGCAATCCTGGCATCGGCCGCGAGGCGGAGCTGGTCAAGCTCGACATCGCCGATCATTCCGCTGTCGCCGCCTTCTGCAAGGACAAGCAGATCGACCTCGTCGTGGTTGGGCCGGAAGGGCCGCTGGTCGCCGGCATATCAGACGATCTGCGTGGCTGGGGCATCCGCGTCTTTGGCCCGTCGCGTGCGGCGGCGCGGCTCGAAGGATCGAAGGGCTTCACCAAGGATCTCTGCGCCAGATATGACATCCCCACCGCCACCTATGGCCGTTTCTCAGACCTGGCATCGGCCAAGGCCTATGTCGAGAAGATGGGCACGCCGATTGTCATCAAGGCCGATGGCCTTGCCGCGGGCAAGGGCGTCACGGTCGCAATGACGATGGATGAGGCGCTGGCCGCGCTCGACGCCTGTTTCGACGGCTCTTTCGGCACGGCCGGCGCGGAAGTGGTGATCGAGGAGTTTCTGACCGGCGAGGAGGCCAGCTTCTTCTGCCTGTGCGACGGCACTACAGCACTGCCCTTCGGCACCGCGCAGGATCACAAACGCGTCGGCGACGGTGATGTCGGCCCCAACACCGGCGGCATGGGCGCCTATTCGCCGGCCCCGGTAATGACGCCGCAGATGGTAGAGCGCACCATGCGCGAGATCATCGAACCGACCATGCGTGGCATGGCTTTAACGGGTGCATCCTTCGCCGGCATTCTCTTCGCCGGGCTGATGATAACGGACGAAGGGCCGAAGCTGATCGAATACAACACCCGCTTCGGCGACCCCGAATGCCAGGTGCTGATGATGCGGCTGAAGGACGACCTGCTGGTGCTGCTCAATGCCGCCGTCGATGGCCAGCTCGCGCACATATCGGCGCGCTGGAGCGACGAGGCGGCACTGACCGTCGTCATGGCCGCGAGGGGCTATCCCGGGACGCCCGAAAAAGGCTCGGTCATTCGCGGGCTCGATGAGGCTGCCAGCCAGGGCGCCCAGATTTTCCATGCCGGCACCGCCATCAATGGCGGTGCGCTGGTCGCCAATGGCGGTCGCGTCTTGAACGTCACCGCGGTCGGCGCGACTGTCGGCGAGGCGCAGGAGAAGGCCTATGCCGCGCTCGACCGTATCGACTGGCCGCAGGGCTTCTGCCGCCGCGACATTGGCTGGCAGGCCGTGGCGCGCGAAGCGGCAGGAGCAAGCTGACCGCAAGCATCCGGTCGCGCGCTTTCAGCGTTTGCCCCGGTCGAGTTCGGTAGAAGCGGTGCTCACCGGGTCCGCCGCCGCAGCGAAGGCGGCTTCGAGTTGCGCTGGAGTGCGCTGCCCGGTGCGCTTCCAGGCGACATATTGGACGATGCCGAAGATCGGCCGCCGCGGCACCGTCTTCACGACAGGCATGCGGAACCCGTCGCGGAATTTCGACCAGCGCGAACCAAGCACCGCGACCATTTCCCCGAAACTCGGCGGCGTCGCCACATCGGCGTAGATGAGGGTGGTCTTGCCGGCCAAAGCGGCTTCGCGCGAGAGCGGCACCGGTACGCTGGCGAGATAATCCGCCGGCACGTCGATCAGCCCGCCGAACGGCCATTGCTGGCGCAGCGTGGCGGCATTTGTCGGCGCGACGTTGACGTCGATGTCGTCCGGCGTCCCGGCTACCCTGTAGGGGCAACGGAAGCGGCCGCAATTGGCCTGGGCCGAAAACTGCCAGAGCGCATAGCCTTGCCAGTTGCCGATGGGAAAATGCACGTCGATGTCAGGCTTGTAGCGCGCGTACCAGAGCGGCAGCCGCGACAGCAGCCGGTATTTGTAGCTGTTGTCGGCGATATACTGGGCGGTCTTGCCATTGGTGTAGAGTACCGGGAAGCGGCCGATGCGCCGATGCACCTGGCGCACGAACGCCTCGGCGTCGTCGAGCGACATCCATTGCGCGGGATCGATGCCTTCGATGTCGAGGGCCATGAGGTCGTCCGGCGCGGGATCAGCGAAATCAAGGAAATTATTGGCCTGCTCGACTGGATTGCCGGGGCGGGCGAGGTGATAGGCGCCCCATTTCAGGCCGAGCGCCTTGGCGACCACCTTGCGCGTCTGGAACAGTTCGCGCGTCACCGCATGGCGTTTCCACAGTGCCTTGCAGAGTTTGACCTCGGTATCGTCTCCGGAGCAGGAATAGGGCGGCGACATGCCGTCGGAGGCTTTGTTGATGAAGCCGACGACGCGCTTGTCCGTGGCAAGCTGCGCCCAGTCGATGGAATTGTATTCGTAGGCATCGACGACAAGCGCCCGGTCGGCACTTTTCCACGGCTCGGAGAAATCCGAGGCCCTTGCCGCCGGTGTCAGCGCCATCATCGCCGCGAGAGCGATCGCTGGGCGGCGAAGAAGATGCGCCGTTCTCTTCAAACAGGAATCCCCGTTGATCAAAGGCAAATCCTGGACCGCTATGGTTAAGGATTCGCTTTCAAGGCAATGCGGTCCGTCAGCCGAACAGCTTCAATGCCGTCGCTACCGATAGGAACAGCGACAACCGCCGGTCTTGAAATGGCCTGAAACCATATTTGCAATAGAAGGCGGCGGCCTTGTCGTCCTTTGCGTCGACGATCAGTGCGAAGGAAGCAGGAGCAGCTTGGGCGCAGCGCCGAAGTGCATCCACGATCAGTATCGATCCTACTCTTTGTCCCTGATATCGGGTATCGACTGCCAACCTTCCGATCAATATGGCGGGCAGGACCGGGTAACGCGGTAGGCGTCTTGTCAGGTCTTCCGGCAGAGAAGTGATGGGCACACTTGACGCTGCAAGAGTGTAGTATCCGGCAATGAGATCGACATCACGGTCCGCGGCGACAAAGCAGTTTCTAACTCGGCGTTTGACGTCCTGGCTTGCCAGCTCGTGTAGATATTGGTCGAGTGCCAGCACGCCACAGCTGAATGCCTTACGATCATACGATCCGCCCAGCGGCTCGATGATCAAGCCTAGACTCACCGGGATTCGACGACAACTCGCTTGTAGGCGTCGGCGGCTTTGCGCAGCGCTTCATTAGGTTCGGGCGGATTGAGAATGGCCTCTACCAGAGCGAGCTGATCCTCGATGGACAGGCGGATGATAGCGATCTCCTCAATGGTGCGTTGTGCAGCTTCCTGCGCTGCGGAGACCACGAAGTCGCTGACGCTGCGGCCCTGGATTTCGGCGGCACGTTTCACCACACTCAGCATATCCGGGGATATCCGAGCTTCGAGACGGGAGGTACGGGTCAGTTGGTTTGTCATTTCGATCACCTCTAGCACGGTATGTACGGGAATACATATCAAGTGCGACGGTCAGCGCGGCCGAATGGCTGAATTTCAAACGGATCCGGCCCGGGCTGTTGCGGCAACGTGCCTTCGGCCGCGCGTTTGCGATGATGGGCGAGCGAGCATTTCGGCGAGCACAATATACCGCGATCCGACCAATAGGCGGCGCCGTTTTCCAATTCACCGTGATAGTATGAGAACCCCGCCGCCCGGTAGGGCAGGCCGCACTCGATACAACGGTAGGCGTCAGGTCTGGCAAGCATGAGTTGGTTTCCAGTCGGCTGGTTCTGGTCTGTTGCCGGTCGATTTTGACCGGGCGTCCATCGCATTTAATACGAGCCGGCGCGATTGCAAAATCAGCGTGACAAAATTTGACGTTTACGTAAAAAGAAGATGGGCGATCGCCCAAAGGCGAATACGGTGTGTGGCAAGCAGGTCCCACTCAGATCCTAGGATCAGCCTGGCCGATGCATCAGGAGGAGCGAGCGGCATGTATCTGGCACCGGTCGAGGACATCGCGTTCACCCTCAAGCATGTGGCCGGCCTGAAGCCTGCCCTCGATGACGGCACGTTCGGCGATCTCGGCGAGGATCTCGTCGACGCCGTTCTTAGCGAGGCCGGCCGCTTCGCCACCGAAGAGGTCGCTCCGCTCTACAAGATCGGCGACGAGCACGGCGCGGTGCTGAAGGACGCGGCAGTGACCATGCCGCCGGGCTGGAAGGAACTTTATCGCCGCTGGATCGACGGCGGCTGGAACGCGCTCTCCGGCCCGGAAGGATATGGCGGGCAGGCGCTTCCGACCATGCTCGGCGTCGCCGCGCTCGAAATGTGGAATTCCGCCGCCATGGCCTTCGGCATTGGCCCGACGCTGACCATGGGTGCGGTCGAGGCGCTCGACAAGCACGCTTCGGAAGAGCTCAAGGCCAAGTATCTCGCAAAGCTCGTCTCCGGCGAGTGGATGGGCACGATGAATCTGACTGAGCCGCAGGCCGGCTCGGACCTCGCTGCCTTGCGCACGCGCGCCGAACCGGCCCGCGACGGCACCTACCGCATCTTCGGCCAGAAGATATTCATCACCTATGGCGAGCATGATCTCACCGACAATATCGTCCATCTGGTACTGGCGCGGCTGCCTGACGCGCCTGCGGGCACGCGCGGCATCTCGCTCTTCCTGGTGCCGAAATTCCTGGTCGGCGCGGACGGCTCGCCTGGCGCACGCAACGACGTCTTCTGTTCGGGCCTCGAGCACAAGCTCGGCATCCATGCCTCGCCGACCTGCACCATGATCTATGGCGACGGTTTTCAGGGCGCCAAGCCCGGCGCCATCGGATGGCTGATCGGCGAGGAGAACAAGGGGCTGGCCTGCATGTTCACCATGATGAACAATGCCCGCCTCGCCGTCGGGATGCAGGGCGTGGCGGTCGCGGAAGCCGCGACCCAGAAGGCGATCGCCTATGCCAATGAGCGCCGCCAGGGCAAGGCGGCGGATTACGCCGGCGCCGGCATGGCGCCGATCGTCCATCACCCCGACGTGCAGCGCAATCTCCTGACCATGAAGGCGCTGACGCAGATCGCGCGGGCGATCAGCTATTCCTGTGCCCATGCCATCGACCTGGCGCGCGTATCGTCTGGTGACCAGGCGGCGCATTGGCGCGACCGGGCCAACCTGTTGACGCCGCTTGCCAAGGCTTTTTCGACCGATATCGGCGTCGAGGTCGCCTCGCTTGGCGTCCAGGTCCATGGCGGCATGGGTTTCATCGAGGAGACGGGGGCTGCGGCACTCTATCGCGACGCCCGCATCGCGCCGATCTACGAGGGCACCAACGGCATCCAGGCGATCGATCTGGTGACCCGAAAACTGCCGCTCGGCGGCGGCGAGCATGTGCACGGCTTCATCGCCGAGCTTGCCGCTGTCGCCAGCGCCGTGCGGACATCGAATCTCGAAGGGTTTGGCCATACGGCCGATGCTCTCGACCGCGGGCTCGACGATCTGACGCAAGCGACATGTTTCCTGCAAAGACTGTCGGCCGATGGCCGGACTGGCGAGGCGCTTGCCGGCGCGACACCCTATCTCCGGCTGGTCTCGCTTGCAGCCGGCGGCGCCTACTTGGCGCGGGGCGCCCTTGCCGATCACGGCCGCGTCGCCCTTTGCCGCTTTTTCGCCGAAAACCTGCTCGGCGAGACAAGTGCCTTGAAGGAGCGCGTTGTCGACGGCGCCGCAAGCCTCGCCGCTGCCGGCAGGACATTGATTTCCGCCTGACGTTCACAAGGAAAGAACCGTGACAGACCATATCCTCGTCGAGCGCCAGGGCGCCATGCAGATCATCCGCATAAACCGCCCGGACAAGAAGAACGCGCTGACGCGCGCCATGTACGCCAAGATGTCGCAAACCTTGGCCGAAGGGGATGCGGATCCGGCAATTCGCGTCCATGTCTTTCTCGGCGTGCCCGGTGCCTTCTCCTCCGGCAACGACCTCGCCGATTTCATGGTCGTCGCCACTGGCGGCGAAGGCGGCACGGAAGTCTGGGATTTCCTGATGGCGCTGGCCAGGGTCGAAAAACCCATCGTCTCCGGTGTCGACGGCATCGCGGTCGGCATCGGCACCACGCTCAATTTGCACTGCGACCTGACCTTCGCCACGCCGCGCACCGTGTTCAGGACACCCTTCGTCGACCTCGGCCTTGTGCCCGAAGCGGGATCGAGCCTGCTGGCGCCGCGCATCCTGGGCCAGCAGGGCGCGTTCGCGCTGCTCGGCCTTGGCGAAGGCTTCTCGGCCGAACGCGCCAAGGCCGCTGGTCTGATCTACGAAGTTGTCGAGGAAGGAGCGCTGGAGGCGTCGGTTCTGGCGGCCGCCGGCCAGATCGCCGCCAAGCCGCCGCAGGCGCTCAGGATCGCGCGCGACCTGATGCGCGGCTCTCGCGAGGACCTCGTCGCCCGCATCAACGTGGAAAGCGAGCATTTTCGCGAGCGGCTGAAATCGGACGAAGCCCGCGCTGCACTGACGGCATTCATGACCAGAAAAAAATAGTTCGGCCCCCGCCTCCCTTAGATGGGGAGGTCGGCCCGCAGGGTCGGGTGGGGTGGAGCGCCGACCTATCCCGCGTGCCTCGGTCGCCACTGGCCAGCCCGGGCTAGGCGCAGTGAGGATGTCGGCGCTAGTTTACAAACTCAGGGATAAAGCCGCGTCTTCTCCCAACCGCCCCCGGCATTGCGCGAAAACACCACGCGGTCATGCAGCCGAAACGGTCTGTCGTGCCAGAACTCGATCGTCTTCGGCACGATGCGGAAACCCGACCAGTGTTTTGGGCGCGGAATCTCGCCGATGGCGTAGCGGGCCGTGTATTCGGCCACCGCCTTTTCCAGCGCGAACCGGCTTTCCAGCGGCCGCGACTGTTTCGAGGCCCAGGCGCCGATGCGGCTGCCGCGCGGCCGTGTCGCGTAATAGGCGTCGGCTTCGGCATCGCTGACGATCTCCACCGGCCCGCGCACGCGCACCTGGCGGCGCAGCGATTTCCAGTGGAAGCACATCGCCGCCTTCATGCTGCTTAGGATCTCCCGGCCCTTGGCGCTTTCGAAATTCGTGTAGAACACAAAGCCGCTCTCATCGAACCCCTTGAGCAGCACCATCCGCACATCCGGCATGCCCTCGGCATCGACGGTTGCCAACGCCACGCCGTTGGGGTCGTTCATTTCGCTTTTGGTGGCGTCGTCCAGCCATGCGGCAAAAAGGCGAAACGGCTCGGCGGCCTCGGTAAAGTCACCGCTTGTTAACTCAGTCTCACTCATAGTTTTTCTCAAATTTTCATCAAACAGGGGAGGTTGCCGATTGTCGCGTATCGCGCAAGCTTTTGACAGCAGGCAAGGCAGCCTATTTGCTTCAGCCAGCGCCAAAGCCGCGATCGTGATGATTGCCTTGCCGCTTGCCGCATGTGGCGCGGGCGGCTTCAGCCTGCAAAAAGCCGAGGTCGATCGCTCGATCCTGACCGGCAGCATTTCGGCTCCAGCCGCGTCGGCCGATTCGGACCGCGATTCCGACCAGACGACGATCGGCAACGCGGTGTCCTCCGCCGACATCGAGCAGCTCGGCGGTCAAGACGTGCCGTGGGCCAATGCCGGTACGGGTTCGCGCGGCTCCATCACCGAACTGGCGGAATTGAAGGACGGGGGTCAGACCTGCCGCCGCTTCAAGGCTTCGCGCGAAAGCTTTGACGGCGTTGCCATGTTCGCGGGCGAACTTTGCCTGGCCAGCGCCGGCGGCTGGCGCATGCAGGACTTCAGGGCGCTTTGATCTTCCACCTCTGAAATAACGTGCAGCACTGGAATTTCTTCCTATGCGAGCGCATATAAGAGGCGACTATGGACTCACTCTTTCTCCAGGGCAGGAAGCATGCGCGACCCCTATGAGGTGCTGGGCGTTGCAAAGAACGCATCGGCCAAGGACATAAAATCGGCGTACCGCAAACTCGCCAAGAAGCATCATCCGGACCAGAATCCGAATGATCCCAAGGCGAAGGACCGTTTTGCCGCGGCCAATCAGGCCTATGAGATCGTCGGCGACGAGAAGACCCGTGCCGCTTTCGATCGCGGCGAGATCGACGCCGACGGCAAGCCGCGTTTCCAGGGCTTCGAGGGCGCCCCCGGTGGCGGTGACCCCTTCGGCGGTTTTCGCCGCCAGCAGCAGGGAGCTGGCGGTTCGCGATTCGAGTTCCGCTCCGGACGCCCTGGCGGCGATCCGTTCGATGGCAACAGCGATATCTTCAGCCAGATTTTTGGCGACGTCTTCTCCGGCTCGCGCGGCCCCGGCCAAAGCGGGGCAGGAATGGGTGACCGCCGCCAGCCGGCAACCGCCGCCGACCTCAATGTCACGCTCGACGTTACCATCGAGGAAGCGGCGAACGCTGAAAAGGTCACGGCGATGTTCCCTGACGGCCGCAAGGTGGCGGTCAAGCTGCCGGCCTATGTCGAGGACGGGCAGACCATCCGGCTGAAGGGGCAGGGCGAGCAAGGGCCGGGCCAGCCCGGCGACGCGTTGGTCAAGATCCGCTTCCGCCGGCATCCGCGCTACCGCCTGGAGGGCCGCGACCTGCATGCCGATTTGCCGGTGGGGCTGGCCGATGCCGTGCTTGGCGCCAAGGTGGCCGTAGAAACGCCGACCGGCAAGCTCGCGGTCAACGTTCCCGCCTGGTCGAGCTCGGACAAGGTCCTGCGCCTGAAGGGCAGGGGCCTGCCGGAAAAGGCCGGCGGCCACGGTGATCTCTACGCCCATGTGCGCATCATGCTGCCAGAAGGCGGCGACAGCGCGCTCGAAGGGCTGTTGCGCAGCCAAAAAGGCTGATTGGCGGCTCTTGTCCCCGAACTGTCCCGTTTGAGCGCTTGAAGGGGCTCTGTGCCTGTGCGATAGGGCTCTCCACAAGTAAGAAATCTTGCGGAGAGCACGCATATGGCGGGTGGACAGGGCCTGATGGCCGGCAAACGCGGCCTGATCCTCGGCGTCGCCAACAACAGGTCGATCGCCTACGGCATCGCCAAGGCATGCGTCGACCACGGCGCCGAGATCGCGCTGACCTATCAGGGTGAAGCGTTCAAGAAGCGGGTCGAGCCACTGGCTGCGGAACTCGGCGCCTTTGTCGCCGGCCATTGCGATGTAACTGATCCGGCGAGCCTCGACGAGGTTTTCGCAAATGTCGCCAATCATTGGGGCAAGCTCGACTTCCTCGTCCATGCCATCGCTTTTTCCGACAAGGACGAACTGACCGGCCGCTATGTCGAGACGACGCGCGATAATTTCCTGCGCACGATGGACATTTCGGTCTATTCCTTCACCACCATCGCCAAGCGCGCCGAGGCGCTGATGACCGATGGCGGTTCGCTTTTGACGCTGACCTATTACGGCGCCGAAAAGGTGATGCCGCATTACAACGTCATGGGCGTCGCCAAGGCCGCACTCGAGGCCAGCGTGCGTTACCTCGCCGTCGATCTCGGCGCCAAGAAGATCCGCGTCAACGCGATCTCGGCGGGCCCGATCAAGACGCTGGCCGCTTCCGGAATCGGTGACTTCCGCTACATCCTGAAGTGGAACGAGTACAATTCGCCGCTGAAGCAGACGGTCACGCAGGAAGAGGTCGGCGATTCCGGCGTCTATTTCCTGTCCGACCTGTCGCGCGGCGTCACCGGCGAAGTGCATCATGTCGATTCCGGCTATCACGTCGTCGGCATGAAGGCGGTCGACGCACCTGACATTTCGACAGTCAAGGATTAACTCCTCCGCCTATCCTCCGCCCAGGCCCTGGCCCGACCTCCGGAAGACCTGATGTACCCGCTGGTTTATATCGTGCGCCACGGCCAGACCGCGTGGAATGCCGAATTCCGGCTTCAGGGGCAGGCCGATACCGACATCAATGCGCTCGGCCGCGAGCAGGCGAGCGCAAATGGGCATCGGCTGGCTGACCTGATCTCCAATCCCGCAGAGTTCGATTTCGTCGCCAGCCCGATGCGGCGCACGCGCGAGACCATGGAGCGCATTCGCGCCGCCATGAAACTCGACCCCGCTGCCTATGGGACCGATCCCCGCCTTGTTGAAGTGAATTTCGGCGACTGGCAGGGTTTCACCTTTGCCGAGCTGGAGACGCAATTTCCGGGTGCGAGCAGGACGCGTGCGCTGGACAAATGGAACTTTCAGCCGCCGGGCAAAGATGCCGAGAGCTACCAGATGCTGCTCGAACGGGTAAAGCCGTGGTTCGACGCGCTCGAGCGCCAGACAGTCTGCGTGACGCATGGCGGCGTCATGCGCACCTTGTTTCGCTTCGTGCTTGACATGGCCGAGGACGATGCGGCGAAGCTGGCGATACCGCAGGACCGCGTGCTCAAGCTGGAAGGCGACACCTTGGGATGGCTTTAGGCACCCGGCACGATCCAGGAAGGCTCATGCAGGCCGCCGGCGCAGGTGCATAAAACGGCTGTAACGGCTCAACAAACGCCGAACAGCCGATTTGCATTGGAAGCCTAGTCGGAGTCGCTGTCAGGCAACTGCATATCGGTGACCACGTTTTCGCCATTGGTCACGTCATAGGCGATGACGATGTCCATGCCGGGCTTCAGCGCGTCGAGATCGGTTTCCGCGTTCAGCTTGTAGGATTTGCCGTCGTCCAGCGTCAGGGTCAGCGCGTCCTTGTCGATCTTCTTGATCAGGCCTTCGGTCTGCCCGGCGAAAGCGGCGGTGCAAAGCAGGAATGTGGCGGCAACAGCGCCAATCAGGGTACGCATCATCGTCCTCTTTGGTATTGCGCCGGCATGGGTAGCGGCGGATCCTCAACGGCGAATGGAGCAGAGCAGAAACCAATCGAATGTGTCAAAACTAAATCCGAAGATCACGGTTTGACCCCTGTGGAAAACGCCAATAGAAGGCAGGCTTCAGTCGGCTCCGATGCCGGGCAAGGCACTTTGCGATGTCTCACAACACGTTCGGCCATCTTTTCCGCGTCACCACCTGGGGCGAAAGCCATGGGGCCGCATTGGGCTGCGTGGTCGACGGCTGCCCACCCGGCATCCGCTTCACGCGTGACGAAATCCAGGCCGAACTCGACAAGCGCCGGCCCGGCCAGTCGCGCTTCGTCACGCAGCGCCGTGAGCCTGACGAAGTGAAGGTGCTGTCGGGCTTCATCCTTGACGATGACGGCGAGACGATGATCACGACAGGTACGCCGATCTCCATGCTGATCGAGAATGTCGACCAGCGCTCGAAGGACTATGGAGAGATCGCCCGCCAGTACAGGCCGGGCCATGCGGACTACACCTATGACGTCAAATACGGCGTGCGCGACTATCGCGGCGGCGGCCGATCCTCGGCGCGCGAGACCGCGGCTCGGGTCGCCGCCGGAGCCCTCGCCCGCAAGGTCGTGCCGGGCATGGTGGTGCGCGGTGCACTGGTATCGATGGGTGAGAAGTCGATCGACCGCGCCAACTGGAACTGGAATTTCATTGGCGACGCGGACAATCCGTTCTTCACGCCGGATCCGGCGTCCGTTCCCGTTTTCACGAGCTATCTCGACGGCATCCGCAAGGCGGGTTCCTCCGTCGGCGCCGTGATCGAGATCGTCGCCGACGGCGTTCCGGCCGGCCTCGGCGCGCCGATCTACGCAAAGCTCGACCAGGATATCGCATCAGGCCTGATGTCGATCAACGCCGTCAAGGGCGTCGAGATCGGCAACGGCTTCGAGGCCGCCCGCATCACCGGCGAACAGAATGCCGACGAGATGCGCATCGGCAATGACGGCCAGCCGGTGTTCCTGTCCAACAATGCCGGCGGCATCCTTGGCGGCATCTCGACCGGCCAGGCGATCATCGCCCGCTTCGCCGTCAAGCCGACGTCTTCAATCCTGACGCCCCGGAAGTCGATCGACAAGGACGGCAACGACGTCGAAGTGATGACCAAGGGTCGCCATGATCCGTGTGTGGGCATTCGCGCCGTACCGATCGGCGAGGCGATGGTTGCCTGCGCAATCGCCGACCATTATCTGCGGCACCGAGGACAGACAGGCAAGGAAGGCAGTAGGGCAGTAGGGCAGTAGGGCAGTATGTTAAGCTGCCCGCGAGACGAGCAATTTTTCCTTTCCCCTACCGCCTTACCGCCCTATTCCCCTACTCCCTTGCGAGCGAAGCGAGCATTCCATGTCTTACGACCAGAAGAAGATCGTCGAAGCAATCCGGGCCTTCGAGCGCGGCGAGATCGTCGTCGTCATGGATGATGACGGGCGCGAGAACGAGGGCGACCTGATCGTCGCCGCCGTCCATTGCACGCCGGAAAAGATGGCCTTCATCGTGCGCAACACTTCGGGCATCGTCTGCACGCCGATGCCGCGCGAGGAGGCCAAGCGCCTCAACCTTGCGCCGATGGTCGCCGACAATGATTCGGCGCACACCACCGCCTTCACGGTTAGCGTCGATTTCAAGCACGGCACCACGACTGGCATTTCAGCTGACGACCGCACGCTGACCGTGCGCAATCTCGCCAACGGCAATGTCGGCGCCTCCGATTTCGTCCGCCCCGGCCACATCTTCCCGCTCATCGCGCGCGAAGGCGGCGTGCTTATGCGTTCGGGCCATACCGAGGCGGCCGTCGATCTGTGCAAGCTCGCCGGCCTGCCGCCGATCGGCGTGATCTCGGAACTGGTCAATGATGACGGCACCGTCAAGCGCGGCCCGCAGGTCGCGGCTTTTGCCGAGGAGCACGGCCTCAAGCAGGTCTCGGTCGCCGACCTCATCGCCTATCGGCAACGCAAGGAAACACTGGTCGAACGCGTGGCATGCTCCGAGATCGACACGCTCGGCGGCAAGGCGCAAGTCTTCACCTACACGCTGCCCTGGGATTCCATGCATCATGTCGCCGTCGTCTTCGGCGACATCCGCGATGGGGAAGAGGTGCCTGTGCGTCTGCACTCCGAGGACGTGGTGACCGACGTCTTCGGCACCAGCCACCGGCTGGACGCCATCATGAAGGCGATGGGCGAGCGCAAGCGCGGCGTCATCGTCTATCTGCGCGAGGGCTCGGTCGGTGTCGCCCACCAGGAGCGCAACCGGCCGGCGAGCGGCGACGGGGAGGACCACGAAGAGGCGCGCCGCCGCGAGAATGAATGGCGCGAGATCGGGCTCGGTGCTCAGATCCTGAAGGATCTCGGCATTTCCTCGATCAATTTGATCGCCTCGCGCGAGCGCCACTATGTCGGCCTCGAAGGTTTTGGCATCCACATCGCCAAGACCGAGATTCTCTAGGTTCGACGGCGGCAATAGCGTCCGATCCGCTGAACCGGACGCGTCATGGTTCATTCCGCGGCAGCGACGGCCGCTTCACACCCATCCAACTCGCATTTGTGAGTGGCAAGACTGCGCTGGCCGAGCAGCACCGTGACCAGCGCGATGCCGCCCGCGACCACCGAGACCCAGAACCCGTTCTGGGCGCCGAACGCATCCACCACCGCGCCGGCGGCGAAAGAGCCCAGCGCCATGCCGATGCCGATTCCCGTTGTCACCCAGGTAATGCCCTCGGTCAGCATCGCTTCCGGCACATGCCGTTCGATCAGGCCGAATGCCGTGATGAAAGTCGGCGAGATCGCCACGCCGCTGATGAAGACGGTCAGCGCCAAAATCGGCACGCTGTCGGCGGTGAGCGGCAAAATCGTGCTGACTGCGATGATGGCGACCGCGACGGTCAGCTGGCGCTGTAGCGGCGTCTTGAGGTTGAGCGCGCCGACCACGATGCCCAACACGAACGATCCCAGCGCATAGACGCCGATCACCAGGCTTGCGGCACCGGCTTGGCCGAACTCGTTGGTGATCGCCACGGTGCTCACTTCCGTCGTCGCGAAGGTCGCGCCGATGAAGATTAGGGCGAAGGTGATGATCTGTACCGGCCGCAGGCGGATTGCCGAGCCAGTCGAACCATGGTCCACCGGCCGCACTTTCGGCTCGGTCGATCGCTGCAGGATGAATGCTATCGAGCCCAAAGCGAGAAACAACGTGCTCGCCAGCATGCCTGCTTCCGGAAACAGCGCCGCACTGAGGCCCACCGACAGCGACGCGCCGGCGATATAGACCAGTTCGTCGGCCGCCGATTCGAAGGCGAAGGCGGTGTTCATCTCCGGCCGGCCGCGAAAAAGCTCGGTCCAGCGCGCGCGCACCATTGCCGGCATGCTGGGCATGGCCGCTGCCAGCAGCGCCGACACGAACATTGTCCATACCGGCCAATCCTGATTGGCCGACGCAATCAGCAGCAGGAATGCCAGCACGGAGATGATGGTGGTGGGCACGACGATCCATGTCTGGCCGAGGCGGTCGACCAGCCTGGAGATCTGCGGCGCCAGGAAAGCGTTGGCCAGCGCGAATGTCGCCGAGACGGCACCCGCCAGCCAGTATTCGCCACGCGTCTGCGACAGCATCGCCACGATGCCGATCGGCGCCATGGCGACCGGCAGGCGCGCCATGAAGCCTGCAGCGGCAAAGCCCTTGGCGCCAGGGGCTCGAAAGATCTCGGAATAGGGGTTCTGCATGGTCCGTTCCTCGACAAAAGGCGATTCGGAAATTACATACGATGCGTATGAATACTAAATAGATCATACGTCGCGTATGTCAATTGGCATACGTGACGTATGTGGATAAGGCCAGAAGAGATGCACAAGCCCCGCAGGGAAATGATCGCCGAAACGCGCGCCAAATTGATTGCCGCGGCCCGGCATGCGTTCGGAACGATCGGTTATGCCGAGGCATCGATGGATGATTTCACCGCATCGGCCGGGCTGACGCGCGGTGCGCTCTATCATCATTTCGGGGACAAGAAGGGGCTTTTGCAGGCGGTTATCGCCGAGATAGACGCCGAGATGGCGGCACGGGTGAATGAGGTTGCAGCGAAAGCACCGACCCGCTGGCAAAGCTTCGTCGACGAATGCACGAGCTACATCGAAATGGCGCTGGAGCCGGAAATCCAGCGCATCATGTTTCGGGACGGTCCGGCCGTGCTGGGGGATCCCGCGCAATGGCCGAACGCCAATGCCTGCGTCGCGTCGATGACCGATCACCTGACGACGCTGCAGGGCGACGGGGTGGTTGTCCCGGGCGTAGACCCCGAGACCGCGGCACGGCTGATCAACGGGGCGAGCAGCCAGGCGGCGCAGCGGATCGCCAATTCGAACGACCCGGAAGCGACGTCGAAGACCGTGGTGGCGGCATTCAAGCAACTGCTCGAAGGATTGTTGAGGAAGGATGCCGGAGCCGCCTGACGACGGCAGGCCGCCGGCAGCGCGCTGCGCATGCCGTATCGGCAATCAAATCAAGGGTTTGTCAGACTTTTCGCATGTTGCCGCCTTGAGGCGTGCGATCGTTGATTTGAGCGGAACTTCGCCCTGTCCGCAAAACGTCTCGCTCATGATCAGCTCGGGCAGCGGCAGCCGCCGCCCCCAGCCATGTGTTTCGAGGTCCGGTTTCGGCGCGAACTCCGAGACACGGCCGACACAGAGATAGGCCACCGGCGTCACATGCCCGGGAATCGACAGAAGGTCTTTCAACGCCTGCGCCTCGATAATGCTGACCCAGCCGACGCCGACGCCTTCGGCGCGCGCCGCCAGCCAGAAATTCTGCACCGCGCAGACCGTGCTGTAGAGATCCATCTCGGGATTGTGCCAGCGTCCCAGCGGCGAACCCTGTGAGCGTCGGCGGTCGCAGGTGATACAGATATTGAGCGCGCTTTCGCAGATGCCTTCCAGCTTGAGCTTGCGGTAGAGCGCCCGCCGCTCTTCCTCGATCGCCGGCAATTCCTGCTCGCGCGCCGCGAGGAACAGGTCGCGCACCTGTTCCCGTCGTTCGGTGCCACGAATGACGATGAAATTCCATGGCTGCATGAAGCCGACCGATGGCGCGTGATGGGCGGCAAGCAGCAGCCGCGCCAAGACCTCGTCGTCGACGGCCTCTGATGTAAAATGGCTGCGAACATCGCGCCGCGTGAACATGGCGCGGTAGACCGCATCGCGCGCCATCTGGTCGAATCCGTCACCCACGGGGATGGTCATATTGTCCGGCATCGCTTGTCCCCTTGCGATTGCAATCAACTGCCGTCCGCCTGACCATGCGGATGACGATGCCTGCCAGGCCGGTCTTCTGGCTCGGGATCAACCCGCATCCGGCGCCTTCCCGTCATCGACAGTGGCATTTACCGGCGCGGTCCCCCTTACAGCGTTGGGCACGCCACGGTATCAAACCGTGTTCCCGATTCTCCCGCTCGCGGCGGGCACCAGGCAGTGGCCGGGACTTTACGACGAAGCCCCTGCGCCGCCAATCCCCGCGGCGACGCGAACGGACGCAAGCGCGATTTTCCCCAACCATCAGGCCGCAACGCATGGCCATCGCCGCGCCAGGGCACTAGATAGGGAGCATGGCCACTCGTCTCTACACCCATCCGATCTTCCTCGAGCACATCACGCCACCCGGCCATCCGGAGCGGCCGGACCGCTTGCGCGCAATCGAGCGCGTGCTCGACGACGAGGCTTTTGCCGCGCTCGATCGCCTCGAGGCGCCACAAGGCGACGAGGCCACCATTCTCTACGCGCATCCCGAGGATTTCGTCGAGCGGGTACGCGCCGCCATTCCCGATACGGGCATCGCCCGCATAGATGCCGACACAACGGCCAGCCCGAAGAGCTGGCAAGCGGCGATCACCGCGATCGGCGCCGCCAACGCCGCCGTCGACGACGTCTTTGCCGGCAGGGCAGACAACGTTTTCGTCGCCGCCCGGCCGCCCGGCCATCATGCGGAGAAAGCGACGGCGATGGGCTTCTGCCTGTTCAACACGGCGGCCATCGCCGCACGTTATGCACAGCGCAAACACGATATCGAACGCGTCGCCATCGTCGACTGGGACGTGCATCACGGCAACGGCACGCAGGATGTTTTCTGGGACGATCCGTCCGTGCTTTATTGCTCGACGCACCAGATGCCGCTCTACCCCGGCACCGGAGCAAAGAACGAAACCGGCGCCGGCAACATCGTCAACGCGCCGCTTGCGCCGCAGACCGGCAGCGAGGCGTTCCGCGATGCCTTCCTGTCGCGCGTGCTGCCCTCGCTCGACAATTTTGCACCCGACCTGATCATCATTTCGGCCGGCTTCGACGCGCATCATCGCGATCCGCTGGCCGAGATCAACCTGACCGAGGATGATTTCGACTGGGCGACCGGCCAACTCATGCAGCGCGCGGCGCGCCACAGCGCCAACCGGCTCGTCAGCCTGCTCGAGGGCGGCTACGATCTGCAAGGATTGGCATTTTCGGTCGCCGCCCATGTCGGGCGACTGATGAAAGGATGAATGATGGCTGGTGAAATCAACGAAGACGTCAAGGCGATGAGCTTCGAACAGGCTCTCGACGCGCTGGAGAAGATCGTCGATGATCTGGAGCGTGGCGATGTGCCGCTCGACCAGTCGATCAAGATCTACGAGCGCGGCGAGGCGCTGAAGGTGCATTGCGACCGGCTGCTCAAGGCGGCCGAGGACAAGGTGGAGAAGATCAGGCTGTCCCGCGACGGCAAGCCGGTCGGGACGGAGCCGCTGGACGCGGATTGAGGCACGCAGCCGTCTCTCTGGTTTTTGACACGATCATGATTGAGGATAGAACGCGTCCCGATTGAAACGGCTCCAGGACAAGAGGAGATACGGAAGCGATGTGCAGAAACATCAAGACCCTGTTCAATTTTGATCCGCCGGCGACCAACGACGAGGTGCGCGATGCAGCCCTTCAATTCGTTCGCAAGCTGAGCGGAACGACGCGGCCTTCGAAGCAGAACCAGCACGCATTCGACCATGCCGTCGAGGCCATCGCGGCGTCGGCGCGCGAGCTTCTCGATTCGCTTGAAACCAACCAGCATCCGCGCAATCGCGAGGAGGTTGCGGCCAAGCTGCGGGCGAAGGCGGCGATCCGCTTTGCCTGATCTGGCCAGAGCAGCCATCGGCCGCTGACAAGGAGAGTTCATGAGCTTCTTTCCCGGGAAGGATCCTGAAGCCGGCGATGCCTTTGCCGGCGACCAGATCGAATTGATGGTCATTCCGAACGCCAAGGACATTGGCGGTTTTCAGGTTCGCCGCGCCTTGCCGACCGCCAAAAGGCGGCTGGTCGGTCCCTTCATCTTCTTCGACCGCATGGGCCCGGCCATCCTGCGTGCCGGTCAGGCGCTCGACGTCCGGCCGCATCCTCATATCGGCCTGTCGACGGTCACCTACCTGTTCGACGGCAGGATCAGGCATCGCGATTCGCTCGGCACCGAGATGGTGATCGAGCCGGGTGACGTGAACCTGATGACCGCCGGCCGCGGCATCGTCCATTCGGAGCGCACGCCGGAAGAACTGCGCGGCGCGCCGATGTCGATCTCGGGGCTGCAGACATGGTTGGCGCTGCCGGACGGCAAGGAGGAAGTGGCGCCGGTTTTCGAAAACACCGCTGTCGCGCGGCTTCCCGACATCGACGCGGAAGGCGTCAGCGGCCGCATCGTTATAGGCGATTTCCAGGGGCTGCGTTCCCCGGTGCGAGCCGATTCCGAGACGCTCTACGCCGACCTCAGGCTGGCGCCCGGCGCCAGCGTGAAAATCCCTGCCGACGCGGAAGAACGCGCCATCTATACGCTGGAAGGCGAGGTCTCGATTTCCGGCGACGTGTTTCCGGCGGAACGGCTGCTGGTGTTCCGGCCCGGCGACGAGATCGTCGTATCCTCACAGGCTGGTGCCCATTTCATGCTGTTCGGCGGTGCTTCGCTGGGCTCGAAGCGCTACATCTGGTGGAATTTTGTCTCGTCCTCCAAGGAGCGCATCGAACAGGCCAAGCAAGAATGGAAGACCGGCCGCTTCGACATCGTTCCCGGCGATGAGGAAGAGTTCATTCCACTGCCGGAAGGCTGAGGAAATCGACGACGGGGCGTGCCTTTCGCGTCATTTGGCAGGCATTTACTTTCGCCTGCCGGCGGCCTATCCCGCGCATGAACAGAAGCTTGGGCCTACCCGTGAACGCAACGCCGCATACGCCGCTTCTCGACAAGGTCCGTATCCCGGCCGAGCTGCGCACGCTTTCCGAAAGCGAATTGCCGCAACTGGCATCAGAGCTTCGCCTCGAACTGATCGACGCGGTGTCGCGCACCGGCGGTCATCTCGGCGCCGGGCTTGGCGTGGTCGAACTGACCGTGGCGCTGCATTATGTCTTCAACACCCCCGATGACCGGCTGATCTGGGATGTCGGCCACCAGGCCTATCCGCACAAGATCCTGACCGGGCGCCGCGATCGCATCCGTACCCTGCGCCAGGAGGGCGGCCTCTCCGGCTTCACCCGCCGCACCGAGAGCGAATACGATCCGTTCGGCGCCGCCCACTCCTCGACGTCGATATCGGCCGGCCTTGGCATGGCGGCGGCGCGCGATCTTGCCGGCGGTCGCAACAATGTCATCGCCGTCATCGGCGACGGCGCCATGTCGGCCGGTATGGCCTACGAGGCGATGAACAACGCCGGCGCGCTCGATGCCCGCCTGATCGTCATCCTCAACGACAACGACATGTCGATCGCCCCACCGACCGGCGCCATGAGCGCCTATCTGGCGCGCCTGGCCTCTGGCAAGGCCTATGTCGGCCTGCGCGACTTCGGCAAGAAACTGACCTCGTATCTTGGCAAGCGTGCCGACCGTGCCATCACCAGGGCGGTCGAGCATGCGCGCGGCTACGTCACCGGCGGCACGCTGTTCGAGGAGCTCGGCTTCTACCATATCGGTCCGATCGACGGCCACAATCTGGACCATCTGATCCCGGTGCTGAAAAATGTCCGTGACAATGGCAAGGGCCCCGTGCTGATCCATGTCGTCACCCAGAAGGGCAAGGGCTACGCGCCGGCCGAGGCCGCGGCCGACAAATATCACGGCGTCAACAAGTTCGACGTCATCACCGGCGCTCAGGCCAAGGCCCCGGCCAACGCGCCGGCCTATACCAAGGTGTTCGCCGAAAGCCTGATCCGGGAGGCCCAGGAGGACGAGCGCATCGTCGCCGTCACCGCCGCCATGCCGGGCGGCACCGGGCTTGACCTGTTCGGCGAAGTGTTTCCGGCCAGGACCTTCGACGTCGGCATCGCCGAACAGCATGCGGTGACGTTCGCGGCCGGCCTCGCGACCGAAGGCTACAAGCCGTTCGCGGCGATCTATTCGACCTTCTTGCAACGTGCCTACGATCAGGTCGTGCACGACGTGGCGATCCAGAAATTGCCGGTGCGCTTCCCCATCGATCGCGCCGGCTTCGTCGGAGCCGACGGCGCCACCCATTGCGGCGCCTTCGACACCACCTTCCTGGCCTCCCTGCCGGGCTTCGTCGTCATGGCGGCGGCCGACGAGGCGGAACTGCGCCACATGGTGCGCACCGCGGCAACCTACGATGACGGCCCGATCGCCTTCCGCTATCCGCGCGGCAATGGCGTCGGCGTCGACATGCCCGATCGCGGCTCGGTGCTCGAAATCGGCAAGGGCCGCATCATCAGGGAAGGCGGCAAGGTGGCACTCCTCTCCTTCGGCACGCGCTTGCAGGATTGCCTGATCGCGGCCGAGGAGCTGGGCGCGGCCGGGCTTTCGACCACCGTCGCCGATGCGCGCTTCGCGAAGCCGCTCGACGAGGACCTGATCCGACGGCTGGCCCGCTCGCACGAGGTTCTGGTCACGGTGGAGGAGGGCGCCGTCGGCGGCTTCGCCAGTCACGTTTTGCAGTTCCTCGCCCATGAGGGCCTGCTGGAAAGCGGCCTGAAAGTGCGCCCGCTTGTGCTACCGGACGTGTTTGCGGACCACGCCAAGCCGGAAAAGATGTATGCCGATGCCGGTCTCGATGCCGCCGGCATCGTCCATACGGTTTTCACCGCCCTCGGGCAGGCGGTCCGCGCCCAGCGCGCCTGACTCGACACATCAAGCGCTTGAATCGGTTTGCCGGCTCGATGTCGTAACGCATTGTTGACATTGCGGTTTGGCGTTTTGCTTACCGTGTCTCTTGCCCGTTTTTCAACGGCACGCTGCTAGGTTCTGGCCAGGCAGGGAGACAACAACAGTGAAGACGCTTCTGTGCGGCATGGCGATCCTGACCGCCATCGCAGCGCCGGCCATCGCCGGAACGCGCTACGACCGCAATCTCGAGAAGGCGGCCGCGGATATAGTCGCCAGTAAGATGGGGCATATCAGGGGCGGCTTCTCCTACAAGCAGCTGCCGCAGCTTGTTGTCCCGCCGGACGCCGCATCGGCATCCGCCGCGCCAGTCGAGCGCCCGCGCAGGGAAGTTGCCCGCGATCGGGATGGCGGCCTGTCTCCCGCCGTCGAACGGCAGGCTCCCCGCACCATCTTCTGAGCTCGCCCAAATCAAACCACCCAAATCAAAACCACATGTCGCGCACGCAGCGGCCATCGCGCGGCAGATCGTCGTAGGTCTCGAGACCGTCGAAATGGTCGATCGGCAGGTCGGCCACGGCTTCCGGCGGCGCAAGCCTTACATTGACGGCGATCCGCGTGCAGCCGGACTCGGCTGGGCGCAAACCGCGCCAGGCAAGCACGCACGCACATGTCGGGCAGAACAGGATCTCGAGCGTGGGTTCGGCCTTGCCGGCACGTTTATAGCTTTTTATCGGCCCCACGACGCGGATACGTTCATCGACAAAGTCGTAGGCCCAGAGCGTGCCGTAACGTCGGCACAGCGTGCAGTTGCAAGCGGTGATCGGCCCGGGATCGCCCTTCAAGGTCCAGTGGGCCGCACCGCAATGGCAGGTTCCCGTAAGCATCCGTCCTCCTTCGCCTTCGGCAGCAAAACGGCGTTTCTTCCTTATCATCGTGGCCGACCTGATGCGATATGCGACTGGCCGCGAGCGGCTCTCTGCGGTCGCTGCCCTGCGGCGATGTTGCTTCTCCTGCTCCAATCTCCTTGCCTTCGCCGCCGGCTTTCGCCAAGGAAGACCGATGAATTTTCCCCGGCCAGCCAGCACGCGCCAGCGGCTCGACGATCTGCTCGTAGCGCGTGGGCTGTTTTCCAGCCGCTCGCGTGCACGTGACGCGATCGAACGTGGTACGGTAACGGTTGATGGCGTCATTGGCCGCAAGCCGGGTCAGGCCGTGCAACCGGAATGCGTCATCGCCGTTGATGACCCGGCCCAAGGCTATGTCTCACGCGCGGCGCTGAAGCTGATCGCCGGGCTCGACCATTTCGGCCTCGATCCGGCCGGCTGTGAGGCGCTCGACATCGGCGCCTCGACCGGCGGATTCACCCAGGTCCTGCTCGAACGCGGCGCGACCCATGTCACGGCGATCGATGTCGGTCACGGACAGATGCATGCTGATATCGGCAAGGACGCGCGCGTGACGGTCATCGAGGGGCTGAACGCCCGCGATCTCTCAACCGCCGATCTTGGCGGCCGCAGTCCGGACTTCATAGTCTCCGACGTCAGTTTCATTTCACTGAAACTGGCCCTGCCGCCTGCGCTTGCCATCGCCAAGCCCGGTGCCGCAGCGATGTTTCTGGTCAAGCCGCAGTTCGAGGCGGGTCGCGAGGCGATCGGCAAGGGCGGCCTGCTGAAAGACCCCTATCATGCCGCCCGTGTCGCTGGCTTGTTGCAGGATTGGCTGGATGCCGTGCCCGGCTGGCGCTCGCTCGGCTTGCATCTGTCGCCGATCGAGGGCGGTGACGGCAATCGCGAATTCCTGCTTGGTGGGGTCAAGGACCGATGAGCGCACGCTTCACCATCAAAAAGCTTGGCGCCCAGGGAGATGGCATCGCCGACACCGAAAGCGGCGATCTGTTCATTCCTTTCACGCTGCCAGGCGAGGTCGTCACCGCGGCGCGTGAAAGGGATCGCGCCACGCTGATGGCGCTGATCGAGGCCTCGCCCCTGCGCATCGAACCCGCCTGCCGCCATTTCGGCGAGTGCGGCGGCTGCGCCCTCCAGCATTTGGAGGCGCAAGCCTATCAGCAGTGGAAGCGCGAGAAGGTCGTGCATGCGCTGAGAGGCATCGATTGCGAAATAGGCGGTCTGGTCGCCTGCGCGCCGCACACGCGCCGCCGCGTCGTGCTCGCCGCCAGGCGCACCGAAACAGGCATGCTGCTCGGCTTCAATCGCCATCTGTCGCCGGAAATCATTTCCATCTCCGAATGCCCGATCTCGCTGCCTGGGATCGTCAACGCGCTCGACAGCTTGAGGGCACTCGCCGAATTGATCTGCGCCACCCCGAAATCGTTTCGCATGGCAGTCACAGTGACGGGTTCCGGCCTCGACGTGGCGGTGCATGAATCGGGCAAGCTCGGCGAAAACCAGCGCCGCATCGCCGCCAATTTTGTCATTGCGCAGGGCTTTGCCAGACTGTCCATCGATGACGAGATCATCATCGAGCCGAAGAAGCCTGTCGTCATGTTCGGCAGCGTTGCCGTCGCGGTGCCGCCGGGCGCCTTCCTGCAGGCGACGGAGGCAGCCGAACGGACCATGGCCGATATCGTCGGCGGACATCTGAAACGTGCCAAAAAAATTGCCGATCTCTTCGCCGGCTGCGGCAGCTTCGCCCTGCGGTTGGCCGCGAGATCGGAAGTGCATGCGGTGGAGGGCGATGCGGCCGCACTTTCGGCGCTCGATCGGGGTTCACGCTTCGCCACCGGCCTGAAACGCGTGACCGGCGAGCGCCGAGACCTGTTCCGCCGTCCGCTGACGTTCAAGGAGTTAAACGCCTTTGATGGCGTTGTCTTCGATCCGCCCCGCGCGGGCGCGGAGGATCAGTCGAAGCAGATCGCCCGCTCGGATGTTCCATTCGTTGCCGCGGTCTCCTGCAACCCGGTGACGCTCGCGCGGGATTTGCGCATCCTCATCGACGGCGGCTACGCGGTGAAAAGCGTGACGCCGATCGATCAGTTTCTGTGGTCGCCCCATGTCGAGGCTGTTGCCTTGCTGGAGAAGCCGCGGAAAAGACGTTAGGCGCTTAGCCCTGCTCAGCGAGACTGGTCGCGTCATGCAGTCTGCCCCGAAATCCCAGCCAGATTTATCGCTAAAGTTGTGGATCATCGCCACTGCAGTTGAATCTGCCCTCGAAAAAGGCATAATCCAAGTTGGGATAAGGGGGAGAAGATGATTTCACCAGGTTTTGTTGCCGAGATTTTTGGTTCGGCTGTCATCATGGCGCTCACCGGTGCGGTGCTCGCTTGGATCTTGAGAAAATTCACGCGTGTGGGGCTGGTGCCATCCTATGCGCTTGGCGTCGCGGTCATGACGTTTGTCGGCGCTGCGCTCTATGTCTCGGGCCATGATGGGACCGTCGACTACCTGAGTGCATGGACCCAGTACGCGATCGGCGGCGTTATCGGCTTCCTGATCCTGTATGCCACGTCGCGCCGGTCTGTGAGCAAGACCTAGCAGACTGGCCACGAGGCGGCTTCAAACCCTTGTGCCGCCGACCGTCATCTGGTCCATTCTGAGGTGCGGCTGGCCGACGCCGACCGGCACGCCCTGTCCAGCCTTGCCGCACATGCCGATGCCGTTGTCGAGCTTCATGTCATTGCCGATCATCGAAACGCGGTGCATGGCGTCGGGCCCGTTACCGATCAGCATTGCGCCCTTGATCGGTTGCGTCACCTTGCCGTTCTCGATCATGTAGGCTTCGGTGCAGCCGAACACGAACTTTCCGGAGGTGATGTCGACCTGGCCGCCGCCGAAGGAGACGGCATAGATGCCGTTCCTGACCGAGGCGATGATCTCGTCCGGCTCCATGTCGCCCGATGTCATGTAGGTGTTGGTCATGCGCGGCATCGGCTGGTGCGCGTAGCCCTCGCGCCTTCCGTTGCCGGTGGCCCGCATGCCCATCAGCCGGGCGTTCTGGCGGTCCTGCATGTAACCGACCAGCTTGCCGTCCTCGATCAGCACGTTGCGCGCCGAAGGCGTGCCTTCATCGTCGACGGTGAGCGACCCGCGTCGTTCCGCGATCGTGCCGTCATCGACGACGGTGACGCCCTTTGCCGCCACCTGCTGGCCCATCAGGCCGGCGAAAGCGGATGTCTTCTTGCGGTTGAAGTCGCCTTCCAGCCCGTGGCCGACGGCCTCGTGCAGCATGACGCCGGGCCAGCCGCTGGAGAGCACGATGTCGAAAGTGCCGGCCGGCGCCGGTACGGCTTCGAGATTGACCAGCGCCTGACGCAGCGCCTCCTTGGCGGCGTGCTTCCAGCTGTCCTCGACGAGGAAGTCGCCGAACGCCTTGCGTCCGCCCATGCCGTAGGAGCCGCTTTCCTGGCGGTCGCCGTCGCCGACCACCACCGACACGTTCACCCTGACCAGCGGCCGGATGTCGCGCACCACCTGGCCGTCGGCGCGCACGATCTCGACATGCTGCCAGGACGAGGTCAGCGATGCCGAGACCTGGCGCACGCGCGGATCCTCGGCGCGCAGCCATGCGTCGACTTCCTGCAACAGCTTCGCCTTGGCCTCGAAGGAAGGGGAGGGGATCGGGTTCTCATCGCCATAGAGATGGCGGTTGGTGCGGGCGGGCGCGGCGGCAAGCGTTCCGGAATAACCGCCCTTGACGGTCGAGACGGCGTCAGCCGCGCGTCGCAGCGAAGCCTCGGACAGGTCGCTGGAGTGGGCATAGCCGCTGGCTTCGCCGGCAACCGCGCGTAGGCCGAAACCCTGGTCGGTGTTGAAATTGGCCGTCTTCAGCCGACCGTTGTCGAACATCAGCGCTTCGCTCTCGCTGTATTCGACGAACAACTCGCCATCGTCGGCGCCGTTGATGGTCTCTGCGACGATCTCCTTGACGCGATCGTCGGAAATATCGAATTGGCCGATAAGGCTGTTCATGGCGTATGTCCGTGGATGAATGGTTATATCCGGGATGTAGGCGCGAAGCCGCGCCCAGACAATCGCCAATCGTCATTCAAATGCAGGGCGGCGGCGTCCCGGATCTATCCCAGGTCCGGAAAACCTATCGTTGATCGGCAGCTCCCGGGTCGAGGCGCGGGAGTCTACGGCAGGGCCGCAAATCCGTCAGCAAAACCCTTGAGGTCCACCGGGATGCCGATGCCTTCTTCTGGCGTCTGGAAGACGATGAACGTGGCCGACGTGCCGGTCTTCAGCGTATCGAGCAGCGGCTTCTCGAGAATGACCTCAGCGTAGCAGCCGTCCTGGAAGCAGCGCACGAAATAAGCGCGGCCGATATCCTTGCCGTCGACATTGAGGCCGAGCCCGTTGGGCAAGAGCACGCCGAGCGGCGCCAGCACGCGCAGGATCTCCGCCTTGTTGTCGGCGGTGCGCAGCACCACGACCGACAGCCCCATCTCTGGGCGGTCCTCGGCGACGACGTTCTGCATCATCACGCATTGTTCGGACGTGGCGCCGGCCGGCGTGTCGCAGATGATCGACCACGCGCCATGGGTCGAGCGCACCGTGCCGCTCGGCTGGGCCGCGTTGGCCTGGCCGGCGGCCGACAAGCCGGCGACGGACAAGGCGGCGAGAAAGATGACCTTCGCCAAGGGGCTCGAAAGCCCAAATCCCGACAGCCAAGAGTTCATGACGGCTCCATTGCGAATCACGGCACTTTAAGCCGCGCCAAAGCCAAGTAAAGGACGAGACAGCGGCCGAGCCGCCACGAAAATGCCAATGCGGCGCTTTTCCTAGCCAATTTCGCCCGAATTACGACGCCAGGCGCGCCGGCCGGCAGGAAGCAGCCGATCCGTTGAACATAGCCGATTCGCCATGGCGGCCGCCGCCTTCAAAGATGCATTCCGGCTTGCGCGCAAAAATGCCGCACGGTTTCCTCCGCTCCTTTCTTGCGGAGGGAAAAAGAGTATGGTTTGAACCAGCTTGAGACAGTCGGGATTCCCGTCCCGGCATTGTTCGTTATTCTCGTGGACACAGCCGCGAGGAACTGGGAGACGAAGAGGGCGATGAGAAATTTCCTGGCAAACGCCAAGCTTCCAGCAAGTGCCAAGTTTCTAAGCGCTTGTGCCGTTACCACGTTTTTCGCCGGCACGGCCGCCCATGCCGATCAGCCCGTCGAGTGGGAGACGACCTTCCAGGCGCCGGCAACCGACATGATGCGCCAGATCGAGTGGTTCGGAAACTACACGATGTGGTTCATCATCCCGATCACCGCCCTGGTATTGGTCCTTCTGATCTACTGCATCGTGAAATTCCGCGCGAGCGCCAACCCGGTTCCGTCCAAGACCAGCCACAACACGCTGATCGAGGTGATCTGGACTGTCGGCCCCGTCGTCGTCCTGCTCTGCCTCGCCATCCCCTCGTTCCAGCTCTTGACCGCGCAGTACACGCCGCCGGAAGAAGCCAAGCTCACCGTCAAGGCGACGGGCAACCAGTGGAACTGGGATTACGAATACCAGACCGACAACACGCTCTCGTTCAACTCGGCGATCCTCCAGGATGGCGACCGTGCCGCCGCCGGCAAGGAAGATCGCAAGGTCTATCCGCGCCTGCTTGCCGTCGACAACGAGATGGTGGTGCCCGTCCACACGATGACCCGGGTGCTCGTCACCGCGACCGACGTGATCCATTCCTTCGCCATGCCGTCCTTCGGCATCAAGATCGATGCCATTCCCGGCCGCACCAACGAGACCTGGTTCAAGGCGGAGAAGGAAGGCCTCTACTACGGCCAGTGCTCGCAGCTCTGCGGCAAGGACCATGCCTTCATGCCGATCGCCATCCGCGTCGTCTCCGACGCGCAGTTCAAGACCTGGCTGGCTGCGGCCAAGACCGATCTGCCCGGCGCCAACAAGACGCTGATGGCCGAGGTCGATGGCCAGAACAAGGTAGCGGCCGCCGGCAACTGATGCCGCGGGTTAGCAAGATTTAGGGAACGGAGCGGAACATGGCAGACGCTGCAGCTCACGACGGGCACGACCACAAGCCTTATCATGGTTGGGTGCGCTGGGTTTATTCGACCAACCACAAGGACATCGGTACGCTCTACCTGATCTTCGCGATCATGGCCGGCATCATCGGCGGCGCGCTGTCGGTCGCCATCCGCATGGAGTTGCAGGAGCCTGGCATCCAGATCTTCAGCGGCCTGGCGCAGATGGTCTACGGCATGAACGGTGACGCCGCGATCGATGGCGGCAAGAGCATGTACAACGCCTTCGCCACGGCGCACGCGCTGATCATGATCTTCTTCATGGTCATGCCGGCCCTGATCGGCGGTTTTGCCAACTGGATGGTGCCGATCATGATCGGCGCCCCGGATATGGCGTTCCCGCGCATGAACAACATCTCGTTCTGGCTGCTGCCGCCGGCTTTCATCCTGCTGCTTATCTCGATGTTCGTGCCGAGCGCGCCTGGCGCCTACGGCGTCGGCGGCGGCTGGACGCTCTATCCGCCGCTTTCGACCTCCGGTCAGCCCGGTCCGGCCATGGATCTGGCGATCCTGTCGATCCACATCGCCGGCGCGTCCTCGATCCTGGGTGCCATCAACTTCATCACCACCATCTTCAACATGCGCGCGCCAGGCATGACGCTGCACAAGATGCCGCTGTTTGCCTGGTCGGTGCTGGTCACCGCATTCCTGCTGCTGTTGTCGCTTCCGGTCCTTGCCGGCGGCATCACCATGCTGCTTACCGACCGCAATTTCGGCACGACCTTTTTCGCTCCCGATGGCGGCGGCGATCCGCTGCTGTTCCAGCACCTGTTCTGGTTCTTCGGCCATCCGGAAGTGTATATCCTGATCCTGCCGGGCTTCGGCATCATCAGCCATATCGTCTCCACCTTCTCGCGCAAGCCGGTGTTCGGCTACCTCGGCATGGCCTACGCCATGGTCGCGATCGGCGCGGTCGGCTTCATCGTCTGGGCGCACCATATGTACACGACCGGCCTGTCGCTCGACACGCAGCGCTACTTCGTCTTCGCCACCATGGTCATCGCGGTGCCGACGGGCGTGAAGATCTTCTCCTGGATCGCGACGATGTGGGGCGGATCGATATCGTTCAAGCCGCCGATGCTGTGGGCGCTGGGCTTCATCTTCCTGTTCACGATCGGTGGTGTTACCGGGGTTCAGCTGGCCAATGCCGGTCTCGACCGGTCGCTGCACGACACCTATTTCGTGATCGCGCACTTCCATTACGTGCTGTCGCTGGGGGCGGTGTTCGCCATCTTCGCCGGCTGGTACTACTGGTTCCCGAAGATGACCGGCTACATGTATTCGCCCGTCATCGCCAACACCCATTTCTGGGTCATGTTCGTCGGCGTCAACCTTGTCTTCTTCCCGCAGCACTTCCTCGGCCTTGCTGGCATGCCGCGCCGCACCATCGACTATCCGGACGCGTTTGCGGGCTGGAACATGGTGTCGTCCTACGGTTCGTACATTTCGGCCGTCGGCGTGGTGATCTTCCTCTATGGCGTGTTCGAAGCCTTCCAGAAGAAGCGGATCGCTGGCGCCAATCCATGGGGCGAGGGCGCAACGACGCTGGAATGGCAGCTGCCTTCACCGCCGCCGTTCCACCAGTGGGAGCAGCTGCCGAAGATCAAATAAGGCGGCAGCCCGGAATCGAAACCGCCGGTTCGCCGGCGGTTTCGGCCAAACGGAATATGGATTTGAGTACGCATGGCCCTTGTCGACGAAACCAGCATTGACGAAGCGGGCTTCCGCATGTCGGAAGCGACGGCGGGTGATTTCTTCGCCCTCCTGAAGCCACGCGTCATGTCGCTGGTGGTGTTCACCGCCTTTGTCGGACTGGTCGCGGCGCCGGTGACCATCAACCCGCTGCTGGCGGTGATCGCGATCCTGGCTATTGCCATCGGGGCTGGTGCCTCCGGCGCTCTCAACATGTGGTACGATGCCGATATCGACGCGGTGATGACACGCACTGCGACCCGCCCGGTGCCGGCCGGCCGCATCCAACCCCACGAGGCGTTGAGCTTTGGGTTGGTGCTTTCGGTTTTGTCGGTGATGACGCTCGGCGTGCTGGTCAACTGGCTGTCGGCGGCGCTGCTGGCCTTCACCATCTTCTTCTATGCCGTCGTCTACACGATGTGGCTGAAGCGCTGGACGCCGCAGAACATCGTCATTGGCGGTGCTGCCGGCGCCATCCCGCCCGTGATCGGCTGGGCCGCGGTGACCGGCACGGTCAGCCTGGAGAGCGTCGTCCTGTTCCTCATCATCTTCCTGTGGACGCCGCCGCATTTCTGGGCGCTGGCGCTGTTCAAGTCGCAGGATTATGAACGCGCCGGCATCCCGATGATGCCCAATGTCGCCGGCCCGGCGTCGACCCGCCGTCAGATCTTCGCCTATGCTCTGGTGCTGGCCCCGGTCGGTGTGCTGCCGTGGCTGCTTGGCTACACCACGCCGTTCTATGGCGTGGCTGCCCTGCTGCTCGGGCTCGGCTTTGTCTGGTATGCGTGGAAAGTGCTTGGCATGTCCGACGACGATCGCGCGATGAAGCCAGCCAAGGCGTTGTTCGGCTATTCGCTGCTCTATCTCTTCGCCATCTTCGCCGTCTATCTCGCCGACAGCGTCGTCGAACGTGCACTTGCGGTGGGTGGAGCATGAGCATGATCGAAGACAAGCTCGAAACGGTCACCTTGACCGAACGCCAGCGGAAGGCCCGGCGCAACCGCTCGGTCGCCATCGGCGTAGCCTTGGCCGTGCTGGTCGTTATCTTCTATATCGCGACGATCGTGAAGTTCGGTCATAACCTCTCTGGCACGATGTGAGGCGGGAGATGGGTGTCGACACGAGTGCCAAACCGGCCGGGCACAACAGCAACCGCCTTGTTGCGGCCATCTGCCTTGCCTTCTTCACCGGCATGATCGGCATGGCCTATGCCGCGGTGCCGCTGTACAAGATGTTCTGCCAGGCGACAGGCTATGGCGGCACGACGCAACGCGTCGAGAAGCAGTATGCCGGCCGCGTGCTCGATCGCGAGATCACCGTCCGCTTTGACGCCAATATCGCCGGCGTGCCGTGGGATTTCCAGCCGGTCCAGCGCTCGATGACCATGAAGATCGGCGAGACGGTGCAGGCGCACTATCAGGCGACCAACAAGTTCGATCGCCCCATCACCGGCCGCGCCACCTTCAATGTCCAGCCTGAACTGGCGGGTCCCTATTTCAACAAGGTCGAATGCTTCTGCTTCACCGACACCACGCTGAAGCCCGGCGAAACGCTTGACATGCCGGTCCTATTCTACGTGGACCCCGATATCGTCAACGTGCCGGAACTGAAGGACGTGAAGACGATCACCCTGTCCTACACGATGTTTCCGGTCGAGAAGAACAAGCCGGTCGCATCGTCAGAGCCGGTCCAGGGCAACAGCAAGACAATTTCAAATACCGAAGGAAATCTCGGGGGTTGATATGGCAGACGCGCACGCAAAACATCACGACTATCATCTCGTCGACCCGAGCCCGTGGCCTTTCCTGGGATCGATAGGGGCGCTCGTCACCGCCTTTGGCGGCGTTTGCCTCATGGAATACCTGAAGGGCGGCTCGTTCCCGATCTTCGGCTTCAACATCGCCAATCCGTGGCTGTTCTTCATCGGCCTCGCGATCGTCCTCTACACCATGTTCGCCTGGTGGTCGGACACGATCAAGGAAGCGCATGAGGGCCATCACACGCGGGTCGTGTCGTTGCATCTGCGCTATGGCATGATCATGTTCATCGCCTCCGAGGTGATGTTCTTCGTCGCTTGGTTCTGGGCCTATTTCGATGCCAGCCTGTTTCCGAGCGAAGCCCACCAATATGCCCGCACCGCGTTCACCGGCGGTGTCTGGCCGCCGAAGGGCATGGAGGTTCTCGATCCTTTCCACCTGCCGCTCTATAACACCGTGATCCTGCTGTTGTCGGGCACCACGGTCACCTGGGCGCACCACTCCCTTATCCACGGCGATCGCAAGGGGCTGATCAACGGGCTGGTGCTGACCGTCGGCCTCGGCATGCTGTTCACCATGGTGCAGGCCTACGAGTACATGCATGCTCCGTTCGCCTTCAAGGATTCCATCTACGGCGCCACCTTCTTCATGGCGACCGGCTTCCACGGCTTCCATGTCATCATCGGCACCATCTTCTTGGCCGTCTGCCTGATCCGGGCCATGAAGGGCGATTTCACGCCCAAGCAGCATTTCGGTTTCGAGGCTGCCGCATGGTACTGGCATTTCGTCGACGTGGTCTGGTTGTTCCTGTTCGCCTCGATCTATGTCTGGGGATCGGTCGGCGCGGTAATCGAAGCCCACTGATACCGGTCTGATGACTTTGAAGGGGCGGCTGCGGCAACGTGGCCGCCCTTCTTCTTTTCGGTCCGATGCGATCCGGGCGGTTGCGAGGGCGCACAGTGTCGATGCCGGCGGTATGATCATGATCCACGGCCAGCCGAACGGATTCGGCGGCTGCTTCAATTGGTCGGCTGGACCGACGGCGGCATTGCCGTTACGGACTCCGGCATGGACGAAGTCTGGGCGGTGGTGATCGATGGAACACCCATCAGGATTGAGCGGTAAGCAATGAGCGACGACAAGGCGATCTGGCCTCCGATCGACCCTATTTCCGCGGGCTTGCATGGACGCTGCCCGCGCTGCGGCGAGGGGCGGCTGTTTTCCGGCTTTCTCACCGTAGGCAAACGCTGCACCAATTGCGGTCTTGATTATTCCTATGCCGATGCCGGCGACGGGCCCGCGGTTTTCGTCATCCTGATCATCGGCTTCATCATCGTCGGCCTGGCGCTCTGGGTCGAAGTGACGCTGAGCCCGCCGCTCTGGCTGCATCTGCTGGTCTGGATCCCGCTGGCGCTGGTGCTGTGCCTGACGGCGCTCCGGCTGATCAAGGGGGTGCTGCTTACGCTGCAGTACCGCAACAAGGCGGCCGAGGGCCGGCTGGATCGCGGCGAATGACCGACATGTCCGCCAAGGGCGGTCGTTCGCGGCCAGGATCGGTATTGCTGCTTGGCATTGGCCTCGTCCTGCTCCTGATCCTGCTGGCGCTCGGCACCTGGCAGGTCCAGCGCCTGCACTGGAAGGAAGGTCTTATCCAGACCATCGACCAGCGCACCCACTCGCCGCCGCTCCCGCTGGCCGAGGTGGAGAAACAATTCGCCTCGACTGGGGACGTCGACTACGCGCCGGTGACGGTGACCGGCACGTTCCTGCATTCCGGCGAGCGGCATTTCTACGCAACATGGGAAGGCGAAGCCGGCTTCAACGTCTACACGCCGCTGGCCCTCGACGATGGCCGCTTCGTCCTGATCAATCGCGGTTTCGTGCCATACGATCTGAAGGATGCCGCCAAGCGCGCCAAGGGACAGGTCGCGGGCAAGGTCACGGTCACCGGCCTCGCTCGCAATCCGCTGCCGGCAAAGCCGTCGATGATGCTTCCCGACAACGACGTGGCGAAGAACATCTTTTACTGGAAGGACCGTGACGTGATGGCGGCGAGCGCTGGCTTGCCGGCGAGCGCCAAGCTGGTGCCAATCTTCATCGACGCCGACAAGACGCCGAATCCGGGCGGTTTGCCCATCGGCGGTGTCACCATCATCGACCTGCCGAACAGCCATCTGCAATATGCCGTGACCTGGTATGGGCTTGCCGCGGCACTTGCCGCCGTTCTCATCCTGCGGCTTCGCAGGCCAGCGAAAGAGGAATGAGCGCGACCGACCCGCTTGAAGGGCCATCGCCCTTGACAGGACGGGGGTAGGCACCTCATTTCGGCTCTGATCAAACGGCCCGGATTCATGCTTCAGACCACGACAAAGCCTTCTCTGACGATCCGCCTCTGCCAGCCGCGCGGTTTTTGCGCCGGCGTCGACCGTGCTATCCAGATCGTCGTGCTGGCGCTGAAGAAATATGGCGCGCCGGTCTATGTCCGCCATGAGATCGTGCACAACCGCTATGTCGTCGAGGGTCTGCAAAGCCTTGGCGCCGTCTTTATCGAGGAACTTTCCGAGATCCCGGCCGAACATCGGCAGTCGCCGGTCGTCTTTTCCGCGCATGGCGTGCCGAAGTCGGTACCGGCGGATGCCCAGGCGCGCAATTTGTTCTATCTCGACGCCACCTGTCCGCTGGTCTCCAAGGTCCACAAGCAAGCGATGCGCCACCAGCGGCTCGGCCGCCACGTGCTCCTGATCGGCCATGCCGGACATCCCGAGGTGATCGGCACGATGGGACAATTGCCGGAGGGTGCGGTAACGCTGATCGAGACCGAAGCCGATGCCGCGAGGCTTGCGCCGGCGGACCCGAAGGCGCTCGGCTTCGTCACCCAGACCACGCTATCGGTCGAGGACACGGCCGGCATCATCCGCGCGCTGCAGGACCGCTTTCCCGACCTGAAGGCGCCGGCGGCGGAATCGATCTGCTATGCCACCACGAACCGTCAGGAAGCGGTCAAGGATACAGCCGCGGGCGCCGATCTCTACCTGATCGTCGGCGCGCCCAATTCCTCCAATTCGCGGCGTCTTGTCGAAGTGGCTGAGCGTGCGGGGGCTGCGATGTCGCTTCTCGTGCAGCGCGCCGCCGAGATTCCGTGGGATGACATCGGCGACATCTCGACGCTCGGTCTGTCGGCGGGGGCATCCGCCCCGGAGATCATCGTCGACGAGATCATCGATGCGTTCCGCCAGCGCTTCGATGTCACGATCGACCTGGCCATCACGGCCACCGAAACGGAGGATTTTCCCGTCATGCGGGTACTGCGCGATGTCGAACTGACGGCGGCCGACATGGCTTTCGTCAACGGGGCGCCGTAAGGCACATGGCGGTCTACACCGACGTTGCGGAAGGCGAACTCGGCGCATTCCTGAAGCACTACCCAGTCGGCGATCTCCTGTCCTACAAGGGCATCGCGGAGGGCACCGAGAACTCGAATTTTTTGCTGCACACCTCCAGCGGCTCCTACATCCTGACGCTCTATGAAAGACGGGTCGAAAAGGCGGATCTGCCGTTTTTCCTCGGGTTGATGGGTCATCTCGCCAAAAAGGGCGTGTCCTGCCCGCTGCCGGTAACCGCGCACGACGGCAGCGTCATCGGCACGCTGGCGGGCCGGCCGGCCGTCATCATCACTTTCCTCGAGGGTCTCTCGCTCCGGCGACCGACATCCATCCATTGCGCCGAGGTCGGCAAGGCGCTGGCCTCCCTGCACCTGGCCGGTGCCGACTTTCCGATGATCCGCCCCAATGCGCTCGCAATCGACGGCTGGCGCAAGCTCTGGTCGGCAGCTCGCGACCGTGCCGATGAGGTCGAGCCGGGCCTTGCGGCCGAAGTCGACGCCGACTTCGCCGACTTCGAGCGGAATTGGCCGAAGGGTCTCCCGGAAGGCATCATCCACGCCGATCTTTTCCCGGACAATGTGTTCTTTCTCGGCGAGAAGCTCTCCGGCTTGATTGATTTTTATTTCGCTTGCAACGACCTCTACGCCTATGACGTCGCCACATGCCTGAACGCCTGGTGTTTCGAGAAGGATTTTTCCTTCAATCTCACCAAGGGCAAGGCGCTGCTTGCCGGCTACCAAGGTGTGCGGCCTCTGAGCAATCAGGAAAAGGCGGCACTTCCGATGCTGGCACGGGGCTCGGCGCTGCGTTTCATGCTGACCCGGCTGTATGACTGGCTGACCGTTCCCGATGGCGGGCTGGTAATGAAACGCGATCCGACCGAATACATCAGAAGAATGCGGTTTCATCGGACGATCAAATCTGCTTCGGAATATGGGCTGGCATGAGCAAACACGTTGAGATCTTCACCGATGGCGCCTGTTCGGGCAATCCCGGCCCGGGCGGCTGGGGCGCGATCCTGCGCTTCAACGGCGCCACCAAGGAACTATCGGGTGGCGAGGCCGAGACGACCAACAACCGCATGGAATTGCTTGCCGCCATCTCGGCGCTGAATGCGCTCAAGGAGCCTTGCACCGTCGATCTTCACACCGACAGCAAATATGTCATGGACGGCATTTCAAAGTGGATCCATGGCTGGAAGAAGAACGGCTGGAAGACCGCCGACAAGAAGCCCGTCAAGAACGGCGAACTCTGGCAGGCGCTGGATGAAGCCAATCGGCGTCACAAGGTCACCTGGATCTGGGTCAAGGGCCATGCCGGCCATACCGAGAACGAACGCGCCGACGAACTCGCTCGTGAGGGCATGGCGCCGTTCAAGAAGGGCCCGGTCAGGCTTGTTTCTACCCCACCCAAGCCGGTCTCGCAGTCCAAGCAGCCGGCGGTGGCAAAGGCGCGGCGTTCGACCCAAAGCTATTGAATTCCGGGGCGGCACCATCCCCAGGCTGGGATCTCTGTCATGCCGGGCCTGCACTATGTGACGCATCCCCAGGTTCAGGTGGACGCCAAGATTCCGGTGCCGGAATGGGACGACGCGCGCCGAATTGTCCACGGGTGGCGGCCGATCGGCAGGCCGGCACAGCCGCAGATCCTCAGCGGATCAGCAGCGCCGTACCGTAGAGTCCGAAAGCGAACACTGTGTGTGACACCAGATTCAGCGCCCGTACCTTCATCGGGTTGGGCCGCTTCGACGCTGCCCAGCCCGCGCCCATGCCGGGCGCCAGCAGGAACCAGCCGGCGCCGACCGTGACCATGCCGAGGATGAAAGCCGGCAGGAAAGTCGGCGCGACAAGCCAGCCCGCTCCGGCCACCACGACAAGGATGATGCCGTAGACGATGCCGACAAAATAGTGAAAGGCCCAGCCCAAAGCCGATTCGTGTACATAGGGCGTCGCATCGCCAATATCGTCGTGAAAGACTTTTTCCCGTAAATGCCAGACCCAGCGGCCAACGGGGGCCCAGTTCGGCCGTGCTTGACCGAACATCTTGTAGAGAAGAAAGGCCCAGATATCCATCAGCAGCGTGGCGCCGACGCCGATCGCCACGCTACGCCAGACGATGTCGAACGTCATGGTCAGAGCAGTTCGAGGATCTTGGCGGCGCCGGATTCATCGACGCCGGGCTTGGTCTCGACATTGAGGGCGGTGACCTTGCCGTCATCGACGATCATTGAAAACCGCCTCGACCGAAGACCCATGCCTCCGCCGGAGAAGTCGGCGTCGAGGCCGATCGCCTTGGCGAAGTCGCCATTGCCGTCGGCGAGGAACAGGATCTTGCCTTCACCGCCGGTGAAGCGTGCCCAGGCGCCCATGACATGGACGTCGTTGACCGAAACCACGGCGACCGTATCGACACCGCGCGCCAGGATGGCGTCGCGGTTCTCCAGGTAGCCCGGCAAATGATTGTTGCTGCAGGTCGGCGTGAAGGCGCCAGGCACAGCAAACAGCACGACCTTCTTTCCCGCAAAAATCTCGGCCGTCGTGATCGGCTTGGGACCGTCGGCAGTCATCGTCTTGAACGTCGTATCGGGCAGTCTGTCGCCAGCGGAAATGGTCATGAGTTCCTCGCTTGGGAGAATGGGGAAGGACGTAGCCTTGGGTAGCGAACTATGCGGTTTCCCGCAACCATCGCGGAGGGGCTGGATCAAGGGAAAGGCAAGAGCCCTTCGACCGCGCCTGCCGAACTCGTCAGCGTATAGTGAAGTCCGCCATCCGTGGGTGTCGTCGATGGCCGGTCGAGGATCGGCACAGTGAAGACCAGCTTGCCGTCCTTCTGGCTACGGGCCGGCGAACCGAACATGTAGTCGCGGTCTCCTGCGACGAAGAAGTCCGCCGCTTCCGGATCGCCGGGAAAGCTCGCCTCCACAACCAGCGTTTCATGGTCGCCCGGCAGCACGTTGATGCCGAAGTCGGATCTTGCCGGCGCGGGCAAGGCGGCGAAGCTCGCCTTGACCAGCTCCGCGTCCTCGGCATTGTCCGGGTCGGAGCCGGGGTCGACGGTCAGCCGCGTCTGCACAGGGATGCATATCGTCTCGCAAATGCCAAGGAAAATGTCGGCGTCGATGACGGACGGATCCTTCGCGGCCGACAGCGTGAACGTCACCGGCAGCGAGACCGGATAGTCGTAGCCCGCCCATTTGCCGTAGCCGTCGTCATGACGCTTCGGCGCCGGGAAGGAAAGGCTGGCATCGGAAATGTTGGTGCTGGCCGAGATATCGAGTTGCGGCGGCACGCCCGCGTCGCCCGGGTCGCGCCAATAAGTCTTCCAGCCAGGCTTGAGCGCTATGTCGAGAACGCCCCGGATGCGGCCGGCATCGTCGGGCTTGCCGCTCGTCACCAGCCGTACCTTGCCGCCTTCGCTGTTGTACCAGGCGGACGAAGAGGCGGCGGCTGGGAGTGTGATTGCCGATCCGATAACGGCGCCGAGCAACAGGATTTTCAAGCTTTGCATGGTGATGATTTGATCGTCCGTTCATGGCCGTGCAATGATTTCATGGTCTTGCCGGTATCATATTTGCGTGACCTTTGCCGCAGGTAATGATCGGCCGGCGGCACGGGCTTGGTCGAAAACCGGCGCGGTACATCTTTTCGGCGCCCGGGAAACGCGTTACCCTCTGATCATGGACTTGTTGCGCCACAAGAAGACGGCCGCCGGCAGCGGCTTTCTCGACGATCAGTTCCTCATTGCCATGCCCGGCATGAAGGACGACCGTTTCACGCGCTCGGTCATCTACATCTGCGCCCACAGCGATGAGGGCGCGATGGGCCTGATCATCAACCAGACGCAGCAGATGCTGTTTCCGGACCTTTTGGTGCAACTTGGCATCATGAACGAGCACGAGGCGATCCGGTTGCCCGCCCGTACCCGTGATTTCGTCGTTCGCAATGGTGGGCCCGTCGACCGCAGCCGCGGCTTCGTGCTGCATACGGGCGATTACCGGGTGGAGTCTTCGCTGACCGTTTCCGACGATGTCTGCCTGACCGCGACCGTCGACATATTGCGCGCCATATCGTCGGGCCGGGGACCCCGTCACGCGCTGATGGCGCTGGGCTATTCGGGTTGGGGCGCCGGCCAGTTGGAAACCGAGATAGCCGAAAACGGCTGGCTGACCTGTCCGGCCACTCCGGAGCTTCTGTTCGATACCGACATCGAGCGCAAATACGACCGGATTCTCGCCTCGATCGGCATCGACCTCGCGCATTTGAGTGTAGCGGCCGGCCACGCCTGAGCTCCAGCGGCGTGAAAGCCAACTACGCCTGCGTCAGCGGATACTGTTCCTTCAGCGTCTTCAGCACCTGATCCCCGGGCATCGGGGCGCCGAACATGAAGCTCTGCACATATTCGCAGCCCATCTGGCGCAGCTCCAGCGCGTCGCGCTCGTCCGAAATGCCTTCGGCGACCACCGACAGGCCGAGCTCATGCGCCATGCTGACCATGGATTTGAGCAGCACGGCGCGTTTGGGCGTGCTGTCGTCCACGAAACTCTTGTCGATCTTGATCGTGTCGAAGGGAAAGCGCGTCAGATAGGCGAGCGAAGAATAGCCGGTACCGAAATCGTCCAGCGACAGGCCGATGCCGAGCTGCTTCAGCTTGGTCAGCACATGGGCAGTCTGCTCGGGATTGTCCATAACCAGCGATTCCGTGAGCTCGAGCCGGAAGCAGCGCGGCTTCAGATTGGCCCGCGCAATCACGGAGCGGACGTCGCTGACCAGGTCGCGGCGGATGAGCTGGCGGCTGGAAAGGTTGACCGAAACCGACAGCGGCGCGTCGCCGATCTGCTTTTGCCATGCCGCCAGATCCTCGGCGGCCTGCTGCATGGCGAACAACCCAAGCTGTACGATCAGCCCGCAGCTTTCGGCGACCGGAATGAAATCCGCCGGCGGGATCATGCCGCGGCGCGGATGGTCCCAGCGCAGCAATGCCTCGAAGCCGGCGACGCTGCCATCTTCCAGCCGAACGATCGGCTGGTAGGCAAGCGTGAATTCGCGCCGTTCGATGGCACGGCGCAGGTCGGATTCGAACTGCAGCCGATCGGTGCCGACGGTGCGGAAGGCCGGGCGGAACGGTTCGATCCTGTCGCCGCCGAAGCGCTTGGCCTGATGCATGGCAAGCTCGGCGTCCTTGACCATGTCCTCGGCCGAGGTCTGCGCCGAGGTCCAGGTGATCAGCCCGATCGAGGCGGTCAGCACGATCTCGCGCTTGGCAAAGGTGATCGGGGCGTTGATGGCATGCTTGATGGCGTCCGCCACCGCCGCGATGCGGGCCGGGTCCTGCTCGGAAAGCAGCATCAAGGCGAACTGGTCGCCGGCGAAGCGTGACAGCGAGTCCTTCGGCTTCAAGAGCCGGTGCAGGCGTCGCGCGATGGTGAGCAGGATGGTGTCGCCGGCCGAGATGCCGAGCCCGTCATTGACCTGCTTGAAGCGGTCGATGTCGATGACGAAGACGGTCGGGCGCACCTTCTCTTCGGTCCGTGCGATCGAGATGATCGCCTCGAGCCGGTTCATGAACAATTCGCGATTGGGCAGGCCGGTGAGGTTGTCGTGCACCGCGTCGTGCAGCAGCCTCTCCTCGGATTTTTTCTGCTCGGTGACGTCAACCATGGTGCCGACACAGCGGATGACCTCACCGTCCGATCCGATAACCGGGCGCGCGCGCAGCGCAAACCAGTGATAGTGGCCGTCGGCGCCGCGCAACCGGAAGTTCTGCGCCACCTTGCCGCGACGGTGCTCGAGCACCACGTCGAGCGTGGTGCGGAACGTGTCGCGGTCATCGACATGCAGCACCGGCAGCCAGTTGCGGGCTGCACCCCCCAGGCTGTTGGGGGCGAGGCCGAGCTGGATGCTGACGTCGGGCTTGGTGACGACGCGGTCGCGCAGCACGTCCCAGTCCCACACCGTGTCGCCCGAGCCGGCCACCGCCAGCGCCTGCCGCTCGAGGTCGGAGAACAGACCCTGGTGCAGCGCGCCGCCGGCAAAGGCATGCTGCATGACGGTGAAGCCGATCAGCAGGATGATGAGGATCAGACCGCCGCCAAGCGCCGGCTGGGCGATGTCGTTGTCGAGCATGCCGGTTATCGCCATCCACGATCCGCATAGCCACAACAGCACCATCACCCAACTGGGCACCAGCATGATGGCACGGTCATAGCCGCGTATGCCGAGGAAGATGATCAGGCCGAGCCCGGTCAGCGCGGTGGCGGCGAAGGACAGCCTGGCGATGCCCGCGGCGACCGCCGGGTCGACGATGGCGACGCCGGCGATCAAGAGCAGCCCGAGGATCCAGACCAGCGCCCCATAGCTGAAATGGCCGTGCCATCGGTTGAGGTTGAGATAGGCGAACAGGAACACCACGAAGGTCGCCGCCAGGGCCACCTCCGTTCCCGCCCGCCACATCTGCTCGTTGCCGGGCGATATCTCGATGATCTTGTTGAGGAAGCCGAAATCGACGCAGATATAGGCAAGCACGGCCCAGGCGAGTGCCGCGGTCGCGGGGAACATGGAGGTTCCCTTGACCACGAACAGGATGGTCAGGAACAGCGCGAGAAGCCCGGCGATGCCGATGACGATGCCGCGGAACAGCGTGTAGGAATTGACTGAGTCCTTGTAGGATTCCGGGTCCCAGAGATAGACCTGCGGCAGCTTGGGCGAGGCGAGTTCGGCGATGAAGGTGATCACCGTTCCCGGGTTCAGCGTCACCCGGAAGACGTCGGCGTCCGGGCTGCTCTGGCGGTCGAGCGCAAAGCCTTCGCTGGGCGTGATCGCGGCGATACGGGTCGAGCCGAGATCCGGCCAGAAGATGCCGGAATTGACCAGTCGGAAATGCGGCGCCACGATCAGCCGGTCGAGCTGCTGGTCGGTGGTGTTGGCAAGCGCGAACACGGCCCAGTCGCCGGTGGAACGGGCGTCATTGGCCTCGACCTCGATGCGTCGCACGATGCCGTCGGGTCCGGGCGCGGTCGAAACCTGGAAGTTTTCGCCCTGGTTGCGGTAGATTTCCACGGCGCCGGACAGATCGAGCGCGACATCGTCGCGAGCGATCTTGATCGGTTCGACGGCAAAGGCCGAGGACGCCGCCCACAGCGTCAGGATCGTCGCGAGGACAAAGGCGAACAGCGGCCCGTTGCGCAGGAATTTCGTCAAAAATCAGTCCTTCGTTCCAGCGCCTGGCGGATCGTCCGCGATCCGGGCGTAGAGGTAGTGGTCCTGCCAGATGCCATTGATCCTGAGGTAGGATCGCAGAAGTCCTTCGCGCCGGAATCCGGCTTTTTCAAGCACACGGATCGACCTGATATTGTCGGGAATACAGGCCGCTTCGATCCGGTGCAACCTCAGCGTATCGAAGGCGAAGCGGGTCACGACCTTGACGGCGTCGGTCATCAGGCCACGACCGCCGAAGCGCTCGCCGATCCAGTAGCCGACATGCCCGCTCTGCGAGACCCCGTGGCGTATGTTGCCGAGCGTAATTCCGCCAGCCAACCTGCCGCTCGACTTCTCGAATATGAAGAAGGCGATCGCGGTTCCCTGCGCATAGTCCTCGCGGTAGCGGCTGATGCGCAGTCGCCATGCCGCCCGGTCAAGCTCGTCCGGCGCCCAGCGCGGCTCCCATGGTTCGAGGAATGCCCGGCTCTCGCCGCGCACAGTCGACCACTCCCGGTAGTCATTGGTGAACGGCACGCGCAGCGACACGCGGTCGCCCTTCAGTGCCGGCAGGTCGCGGCGAAAGAAAGGGAGCGCGAACACGGCGCTTGTGCGGGCTTAGACGGCGAGCTTGCGGGCCGTGGTGGGCGTGCCCGGAAGCGAATCGAGGATCGCTTCGTATGGCGCCAGCGTACCCACGGGCCCTACAGCGGTAAGCGTCGGTTTGGTCGAGAACAGCCGTGACGACAGGTCGGTCAAACGATCGACCGTCAGCGCCGAGAGCCGCTCCATCAGTTCCTCCTTGGCGATCGGCCGGCCGAACAAGAGCAGCTGTCGCGCGATCTGCGAGGCGCGGCTGGCCGGACTTTCCGCCGACATGATCAGACCTGCGCGGTATTGTGCGCGCGCCCGGTCCAGCTCTTCCTGCAGGATGTTCTCGCCGGCCTTCTGCAATTCCTCGATGATGACGGGCACCAGTTCGGCGATGTCGCTCTGCCCGGTCGCGGCATGGACGCCGAATATGCCGGTATCGGAAAAGCCCCAGTGGAAGGCATAGACCGAATAGCACAGGCCACGCTTTTCGCGGACTTCCTGGAACAGCCTGGACGACATGCCGCCGCCGAGGATCATCGACAGCACCTGCGAGGCGTAGAAATCGCGCACATGGTAGGCGCGGCCTTCGAAGCCCAGCACGATCTGCGCGTCCATCAGGTCGCGGTCCTCGCGGAAATCGCCGCCAACATATTGCGCATATTGCGGGATGGTGTTGTCGGCCTTGGTGCGGAAGCCGCCGAGCTGCTTTTCCACTTCGCGCACGAAATTGTCGTGCTTGATGTCGCCGGCAGCCACGATCACCATGCGCTCGGCGCCGTATTGGCGCTCGATGAAATCGTGCAATTGCTTCGATGTAAAGGATTTGACGGTTTCCGGCGTGCCCAGAATCGAGCGGCCGATGGTCTGGTGGCGAAAGGCGGTCTCGGTGAACCGGTCGAACACGATGTCATCGGGCGTGTCGTGCGCGGCGCCGATTTCCTGCAGGATCACGTGCTGCTCGCGTTCGAGCTCCTGCGGATCGAATTCCGATTCCTGCAGGATGTCGGCAAGAATGTCGACGGCCAGCGGCACGTCGTCGGAGAGCACCCTGGCATAGTAGGATGTGGTCTCGACGCTGGTGGCGGCGTTGATCTCGCCGCCGACGTCCTCGATTTCCGAGGCGATCTCGAAGGCTGTTCGCCGCTTTGTGCCCTTGAACGCCATGTGCTCGAGCAGATGGGCCATGCCATGCTCTTCGTCACGTTCATTGCGGGCACCCGACTTGACCCAGGCACCCAGGGCAACCGATTCGATGCTTGGAAGGGTTTCGGTGGCGACTGTCAGGCCGTTCGACAGACGGCTTACCTCAACACCCATATGGTTCGTACTCCTTAACGCGCCGCTCGCGCACGGCGGCTGACGTAATCTTCCACCATTTTCAGGTCGGATGGAAGTACCGTGTATTTTTCCTCCGATGTCATCAACCCACCTAGCCATGCGGGCAGCGCGGGTGACACGCCGCTGGCGGCCTCGACGGCGGCCGGGAATTTTGCTGGGTGCGCAGTGCCCAGCACCACCATCGGCACGGCATTCGAAGCCTTGCCGGCCGCGACATGCACGGCTGCCGCGGTATGCGGATCAAGCAGGTAGTTGCTGGCCGCGAGCGTCGAGCGGATCGTCGCGGCGACCTCGTCCATATCTGCGCGGCCGGCATCGAATTCGGCTCGCATCCCTGCGATTTCCGTGGCTTCTATGGTGAAGGCGCCGGATTGTTTGAGCCCGGCCATGTAGCGCCGCACAGTCGCCGGGTCGCGGCCCGACGCCTCGAACAGCAGGCGCTCGAAATTCGACGACACCTGAATGTCCATGGAAGGCGAGGTGGTCGCGAACACGCCCTTGGTGCGGTATTCGCCGGTCGCGAAAGTGCGTGCCAGTATGTCGTTGTCGTTGGTGGCGATGACCAGCCGATCGATCGGCAGGCCCATTTTTTTGGCGGCGTAACCGGCAAAGATATCGCCGAAATTCCCTGTGGGCACGGTGAAGGAGACGGGGCGATCGGGCGCGCCGAGCGACAGGGCCGAGGAGAAATAATAGACGATCTGGGCCATGATGCGGGCCCAGTTGATTGAATTCACCCCCGACAGCGAGACACGGTCGCGAAAGCCGTGATCGTTGAACATGTCCTTGAGCATGCCCTGGCAATCGTCGAAATTGCCTTCGATCGCCAGGGCATGCACGTTCTCAGCCTTCGATGTCGTCATCTGCCGTTGCTGCACCGGCGACACGCGGCCATGCGGGAAGAGAATGAAGATGTCGGTGCGGCTGCGCCCGGCGAAGGCGTCTATCGCTGCTCCGCCGGTGTCGCCCGATGTGGCTCCGACGATGGTGGCATGCTGGTTGCGTTCGGCGAGCACATGGTCCATCAGCCGGGCGAGCAACTGCATCGCGACGTCCTTGAAGGCGAGCGTAGGTCCATGGAAGAGTTCGAGGATAAAAGCGTTGGGGCCGGTCTGGACCAGCGGGCAGACAGCCTCGTGGCGGAAGGTGGCATAGGCCTCCCGCACCAGACGCTCGAACACGGGAGCCGGGATTTCGTCGCCAAGAAACGGCGACAGCACGCGGATGGCCAGCTCGGAATAGGCCAGGCCGCGCATGGCGCGGATCTCGGCCATCGAGAATTGCGGCCACTGGCGCGGCACATAGAGCCCGCCGTCGCGTGCCAGGCCTGTCAGGACGGCATCGCAAAACCCAAGCGCGGGCGCCTCGCCGCGGGTACTCACATATTGCATCGTCACAATTCCGTTACTGCCTTGGGTTTTCGACCCACGCAAGGTGGTTAATTTCTACGCTGGCTCAGTCGCATTTTTGCCGCGCGGTTGATATACGTCACCAGCTTTGCGAGAGGGAAGTGCAGTTTCATGGCGTTTCATACATTCAGCGGTCGCTTTTTCGCGGGTCTTGCGCTCACCGGCTTTATGCTTGCCGCCGCCGGCTGCCAATCAGGCGACAACGGTATGCTGAACCTGGGTTTTGGCAAGAAGGACCCGACCGCGCCACCGCCGCCGCAGGACCCCAAGATTCTGGCCAGCCAGTTGAATGCCTATTGCCCGAGGGTGATGCTTCGCGACGGCACGGCATTCTTCAACACCTACGCCAACGAAGCCCGGAAGCCCAGGCCCAAGCTCAAGAAGACCGGCGACGCCGCGCAGGATGCCGCGGCCCAGGCTGCGGCCGATGCTGCCGCTGCTACTCCGCCGGACGATTCGGCGAGGGTCATTTATCAGGCCTCGATCAGCGACGTGACCCGCGATTGCAGCCGCGCCGACGGACAGCTGACGATGAAGATCGCCGTCGCGGGCAAAATCGTGCCAGGGCCGAAATTCACGCCCGGCACCATCACCATGCCGATCCGCACCGCGGTGATGCATGGCACCGAGGTGCTTTATTCGCAGATCCACCAATATCAGGTCCAGGTTACCGACCCCTCGGTCGCCACGCAGTTCGTCTTCACCGATTCCAACATCGTCGTGCCGGCGCCGACGGCGCAGGACTATCAGGCCTATGCCGGCTATGATGAAAACGCGCCGAAGGCCGCGACCGACAAATCGAAGAAAAACAGGAAGAAAGCCGCCGCGACCAACTAAATCCGCAGGGGTGCTCGTCGGGGCCTAGCGGACGCTCACACGTCCGCCGACCATTCTGATAGGGCGGCCAGCGTGCCGCTCAGATCCGCCCAGCGGCGGATCACCGTCTCGGCGCCCGCCTCCGTCAGCGCATCGGCATGGCCGGGATAGCTATGGGCGGCGCCCGTGAACCCGATGACACGCATTCCTGCCGACCTTGCGCCGGTCACGCCGTGCACGGAATCCTCGATGACGAAAGTGTTTGCCGGATGGGCGCCGAGCTTTTCGGCGGCGAACAGGAACACGTCCGGAGCCGGTTTGGTTTTTCCGGTCGGCGTCTCCATCGCGGAGAAGATGCGCCCGGCAAAGAATGGCAGCAGATGCACCTTCTCCAGCATGAATTCTATCCGCTCCGAGCGTGAGTTGGAGCAGATGCAACGTTGCGCCGTCACCGAGGCGACCGCTTCGCGCACGCCCTCGATGGCACGAACGTCGCTGCGCAGTTTCCGGTCGACCAGCTCTTCGGCGCGATCGATCAGCGAAACCTGGAACGGGATGTTGGACTTCTCCTCAACCCGCATCAGAATGTCCTTGAACGTCAGCCCCGCATAAGTCTCGGCAATCTCCTCGGCCGAGATTTCGTATCCGGACAAGGTCAGGAGCTCGGCCTCGACGCGCGCGGCGATGATTTCGGAATCGACGAGCACGCCGTCGCAATCGAAGATGACAAGGTCTGGCTGGGGCATGGTGATCCGGGCAATGAGAACGGGCAGGCTTCAGGCGGCGCGGCATACACCAACGGGCACGTCGGCGCAAACCGGCGGCGTCCGATCGCTGCCCTTCACCGAATATTTACGCTGATCGGTAACCATAACCGGGAGTAAACAGTAACGCGTGCCTTGGGTGTAAAAATGTCAGCCGTGCGTCTTGTCGACGAGCTTTCCCATGCTCCCCAGCAATCCGAATGGCTGGACACGATCCTGAAGGGCGACTGCGTCGCGGCGCTCGACCGGCTGCCCGAAAAATGCGTCGACGTCATCTTCGCCGATCCACCCTACAATCTGCAGCTCGACGGCGACCTGCACCGGCCCGACCAATCCAAGGTCGATGCGGTGGACGACGACTGGGACCGGTTCGAGAGCTTCGAGGCCTACGATGCCTTCACGCGCGCCTGGCTGCTGGCCGCGCGCCGGGTGTTGAAGCCCAACGGCACCATCTGGGTCATCGGCTCCTATCACAACATCTTCCGGGTCGGCGCCAAGATGCAGGATCTCGGCTTCTGGATCCTCAACGACGTCGTCTGGCGCAAGACCAATCCGATGCCGAATTTTCGCGGTCGCCGCTTCCAGAACGCGCATGAGACGATGATCTGGGCCTCCCGCGACCAGAAGGGCAAGGGCTATACCTTCAACTACGAAGCGTTGAAGGCGTCGAACGACGACATACAGATGCGTTCCGACTGGCTGTTCCCGATCTGCACCGGTGGCGAGCGGCTGAAGAACGACAATGGCGATAAACTGCACCCGACGCAGAAGCCGGAGGCGCTGCTCGCCCGCATCATGATGGCCTCGACCAAGCCGGGCGACGTCGTGCTCGATCCCTTCTTCGGCTCCGGCACGACAGGCGCGGTGGCCAAGCGCCTTGGCAGGCATTTTGTCGGCATGGAGCGCGAGCAGGCCTATATCGACGCCGCCAATGAACGCATCGACGCGGTGCGGCCGCTCGACGGCGCGGACCTGACCGTGCTCCCTGGCAAGCGCGCCGAGCCTCGCGTCGCCTTCGTCAGCCTGATCGACACCGGGCTGGTGACGCCCGGTGCTACGCTCTACGACGCCAAGAAGCGCTGGGCGGCCAAGGTTCGCGCCGATGGCACGGTGGCGATCGGCGACAGTGCCGGATCGATCCACAAAATCGGCGCCGAAGTTCAGGGCCTGGATGCCTGCAACGGCTGGACCTTCTGGCACTATGAACGCAGCGGCGGCCTGACCCCGATCGACGAACTGCGTCGCATCGCGCGTCTCGGCATGGAAAGGGCAGGGGGCTGACCCTGCCGATTGCCGCGGCTTTGGCGTTGGTTCAAAGTCTCAACGAAGTACTGGAAGCGATTCAAATCACGCCTTGATTCCGAGCCGCTCAAGGTCTGCTTGAAGTGTCTTGGCATCGGTGAACAGCACTGCTTGCCAGCCGGCCGCTTTGGCGCCGTCGACATTCTTCTGGCTGTCGTCGATGAACAGCGTCGCGGACGGTTCGAGCTCGAACGCGGCGACGTGATGGTCGTAGATGTCGCGATCCGGCTTGATCTTGCCGATCTCACCCGAAATGGTGACACCGCGCGGACGATTGAGAAAATCGAAGCGTTTGCGCGCTTCGGCCAGCGTATCGGCGGCGAAGTTGGTCAGCATGGTGACATCGTGGCCGCTGTCGATCAGGCCGACCATGATGGCGACGCTGTCGTCATAGGCATGCGGCACCATGTCGTGCCAGTGGCGGCGAAAATTGCGGATGTTATCCGCGTGATCCGGGTGGTCCGCGATCAGCAGCGTTTCCGCCTCTTCCCATGTCCGGCCGCGGTCCTGCTCGATGTTCCAGTCATGCGTGCAGACATTGTCGAAGAACCACTTTCTCTCCTCGGCATCGGGAATAAGCCGGCTGAACGGGATGTTCGGGTCGTAGTGGATCAGCACTTTGCCGATGTCGAACACGATGTGGCGGATTTCAGTCATGGGGCCTCTCTGCACTGTTCGGTGACGGCTTTTTCGTCGCGCCGGGTATCGCAGCCTCGATTGCCTTTTTCATGACAGTGGGCAGCGCTTCACCCGAAATGTCCGATGGCAGCGACCAGAAATGCCCGGCGGGCGTCTCGCCGGTGCTTCGGGCGAGGAAGATTTCGAGCTCGAGCGCAAAATGGGTGAAGACATGCGCGATCCGGCCGGCTTGTCGCCAGTCGCCGGGAAAGGGTGCGGCCGCCGCTGTGGTCGCGCCGTCCAGCCGCGCCGTCCAGCCGGTCGTCGGCACCTCGGTCATGCCGCCGAGCAGCCCTTTGTCGGCGCGTTTGCGCAGAAGAATGGCACCGTCGCTTCGCACGGCGACGAAGGCTGCGCCGCGCCGCAGCGGTTTGTCGGCCTTGGGCAGGCGCACGGGATATTGTTCAGGATCGCCTGAAACGACCGCGCTGCAGCCCTCGCGCAGCGGGCAAAGCATGCAGCGCGGTCGGCGCGGGGTACAGATCGTGGCGCCGAGGTCCATCATCGCCTGGGCGAAATCGCCGGGCCTCGTCGTGGGAACCATGCGCTCGACACGGGCGCGAATGTCGGCCTTGGCTTCGCTGAGCGGCGTGGCAATGGAGAACAGGCGGGTCACGACACGTTCGACATTGCCATCGACGACGGCAGCCGGCCGGTCGAAAGCGATCGCCGCGATCGCCGCCGAAGTATAGGCGCCGATGCCCGGCAATTCCTTCAAGCCGGCTTCCGTATCCGGAAACCGGCCGTCGCGCCCGGCCACCAGATCGGCGCAGGCCTTGAGGTTGCGGGCACGGGAATAGTAGCCGAGCCCTGCCCAGGCTTTCATCACGTCCTCGACGGGCGCCGCCGCCAGCGCCGCGACATCAGGCCATTTCTCGACAAAGGCGCGAAAATAGGCCTTCACGGCTTCAACCGTGGTCTGCTGCAGCATGACCTCCGACAGCCAGATCCGGTAAGGATCGGGCCGCACGCCACGGGCATTGTCGCGCGGGGTCACGCGCCACGGCAACTCGCGATGATGCACGTCGTACCATGCGAGCAGGCGGGATGCGGTATCGCCAGCTTTGCTGCTGTCCCCGGACGCAGCTCTGCTGCTGTCACTAGACGCAGCTTTGCTGCTGTCACTAGACGCAGCTTTGCTGCTGCTGTCCTCTGATATGGCCTTGCGGGTCTGCTCGTGCGGTGCCATTGATCTCGTATCGGCCTCGGCCGGGAAGAGTGGAGGTGGTGGCTGGAGAACGCACATGGCAGGGAAAAGGCCCTTCGGCAATCCCGTTCCGGTGAGCGATCTCGCCACCGCGATCCTCGACCCGGTGCTGCGCAAGCGGGCGGGCATTTCGGTCAGCCTGGTCCAGTCGTGGGAAGAGATTGCCGGTTCGCGCCTGGCCGGCCATTCGCGCCCTGAAAAGATCCAGTGGCCTCGGCGGCTGCACGAAGACGACCCGTTCGAGCCGGCCGTGCTGGTGATCGCCTGCGAGGGCATGGCGGCGCTCCATCTGCAGCATGAGGCCGGCGAGATCATCAATCGCGTCAATGCATTTCTCGGCTTCACGGCCATCGGCCGCATCAGGATAGTGCAGAAGCCGGTTCTAAGTGAAAAGGCGCGGCCGAAACCACCCGTCAGGCCTCTCAATGAGGCGGAAAAATCAAGACTGTCGCACATCGTCGGCAAGATAGAAGACGATGGCCTGCGTGCCTCTCTGGAGCGGCTCGGCGCCACTATTCTGGGACAAAGAAAGTCATAGCACCGTCGCCAATCTCGCGATTTCGTGATTATAAGCTTCAAGTTTCACGATTGGATTGGGGACGGCGATGCCTTAATTCGCGCCAACTCTCGCCTTTTCGTGCCTTTGCGTTGCAAAATCCAACCCCTGTCAGGTGATTCGTATGAACCGTCCTCCGTTCGGCAAAAGCTTGTCCCGCAGAAACCTGCTGTCTTCGCTGGCCGCCATTCCGGTGGTGGCCGTGCTTGCGGCATGCAGCGACTCTGGTGAGGAAGCCAAGGCGGCCGATGTGAAGCCTGCCGCTCCCGCCGCACCCGCGACATCGGCCACGCCGGCCGCCGTCAAGGCGCCGGAGGCTCAAGGCACCGTCGACATGGCCGAACTGCTTAAGCCCGGCGCATTGCCCGACAAGCAACTCGGCAAGGACGACGCCAAGGTCACGATCGTCGAATACGCCTCGATGACCTGCCCGCATTGCGCGCATTTTGCCGAAACCACCTTTCCGGAATTGAAGAAGAAATACATCGATACCGGCAAGGCGCGCTATATTCTGCGCGAATTCCCGTTCGATCCGAGCGCCGAGGCCGGTTTCATGCTGGCGCGCTGCGCCAAGGACAACTACTTCCCGATGGTGGATGTCCTGTTCAAGCAGCAGGCGAACTGGGTGGGCGTGTCCAACACCAAGGATGCGCTGCTGCAAATCTCCAAGCTCGCCGGTTTTACACAGGAGTCCTTCGAAGCCTGCTTGACGGACCAGAAACTTCTGGACGATGTGAGGGCGGTCCAGAAACGCGGCGCCGACGAATTCAAGGTCGACTCGACGCCGACCTTCTTCATCAACGGAAAGACCTACAAAGGGGCGATGTCGATTGAGGAAATGTCGGCCATCATCGACCCTCAGCTCTGACGTCTTGGCGATGCCGAAGCGGCAGCGCTTCGGCATGCGTGGCCTTTGGCCGTGCTGCGCGCCGCCGCAAACCCGCGGCGCGTTTTCGCAAAAGTCGCTTTCAGGGCGGCGTGAATGAAGTTTTCGCGCCTTCGCCTCCTCGGTTTCAAATCCTTCGTCGAACCAGGCGAGTTCGTGATCGAACGCGGCCTGACGGGCATTGTCGGGCCGAATGGCTGCGGCAAGTCTAACCTTGTCGAGGCGCTGCGCTGGGTGATGGGCGAAAGCTCCTACAAGAACATGCGCGCGTCCGGCATGGACGACGTGATCTTTTCCGGCTCGGGCACGCGCCCGGCACGCAATACCGCCGAGGTCACGTTGTTCCTCGACAACAGCGATCGCTCGGCGCCGGCAGCCTTCAACGACGCCGACGAATTGCAGGTCTCGCGCCGCATCGAGCGTGAGGCGGGCTCGCTCTACCGTATCAACGGCAAGGAAGCGCGCGCCAAGGACGTGCAGCTTCTGTTCGCCGACCAGTCGACCGGCGCGCGTTCGCCCTCGATGGTTGGCCAGGGTCGCATCGGCGAGCTGATCCAGGCCAAGCCCCAGGCGCGCCGCGCCCTGCTGGAAGAAGCGGCCGGCATTTCCGGCCTGCATACGCGCCGCCACGAGGCCGAACTCAGGCTCAAGGCCGCCGAGCAGAACCTCGAGCGCCTGGATGACGTCGTTGGCGAGCTGGAAAGCCAGATCGAAAGCCTGAAGCGCCAGGCACGCCAGGCCTCCCGCTTCAAGAACCTGTCGGCCGACATCCGCAAGGCCGAGGCGACGCTGCTCCATCTGCGCTGGACGCTGGCCAAGGCCCAGGAAGGCGAGGCACGTTCGGCGCTGGCCGTCGCCACCGCCCTGGTTGGCGACCGCGCCGCCGCCCAGATGGCGGCCGCCAGGGAGCAAGGTATCGGCGCGCATCGGCTGCCCGATTTGCGTGACGCCGAAGCTGCGGCGGCCGCGGCCTTCCAGCGCCTGTCGATCGCCAGATCGCAGATCGAGGAAGAAGCCGGCCGCATCCGCGCCCGTCAGGCGGAACTCGAGCGCCGGCTCCAGCAGCTCGACGGTGACATCGCCCGCGAGGAGCGCATGGTGCGCGACAATGCGGATATCCTCGAACGCCTGCGCGCCGAGGAAGCAGCGCTCAACTCCGAAAATGCCGGCGCGGCCGAGCGTGAAGCAACCACCCGCGCCGCCTTCGAACAGGCAGCCGCGACGCTCTCGCAGAGCGAAGCCAGGCTTGCAGCACTTACCGCCGAGCGGGCCGAGGCCGCCGCTTCGCGCAATCAGGTCGAGCGGACGCTGCGCGAGACCGCCGAGCGTCGGGACCGTTTCGCCCGCCAACTCGCCGATGTCGACCGCGAATTGTCGGAAATACTCTCCAAAGTCGCGGGCCTGCCCGACCCGGCCGAGAAGCGACTTCTGGTCGAGGACGCGCTGGCGCGGCTCGAAGAGAGCGAGGCCGGCGCGATTGCCGCCGAACAGGCGGTCGCCGAGGCGCGCGCCGCCGAAAATGCCGCCCGCCCGCCATTACAGGACGCCAGGGCCGAACTGGCGCGCATCGAAACCGAAGCCCGCACGCTGGCCAAGATCCTGAACGCAGCCAGCGGCGATCTCTTCCCGTCCGTGCTGGAACAGATCAGCGTCGAGCGCGGCTATGAGACGGCCTTGGGCGCCGCCCTCGGCGAGGACCTTGACGTGCCGCTCGACCGCAGCGCCCCGGTGCATTGGGGCGAGAGCGCGATCCAGGCCGATGACGCCGCGCTTCCCGAAGGCATCAAGAGCCTGGCCAGCGTGGTACGTGCCCCGGCGCAGCTTGCCCGCCGGCTGGCGCAGATCGGCATTGTCGAAGCCGCCGACGGCCGCCGCCTGCAAGGGCTGCTCGCGCCCGGCCAGAGGCTGGTCAGCCCTGAGGGCGCGCTGTGGCGGTGGGACGGGCTGACCGCCAGCGCCGACGCGCCGACCGCGGCCGCGCAACGCCTGGCGCAAAAGAACCGGCTGGCCGAGCTCGATGCCGAAGCGGTGCAGGCGACGCTTGTGCTGCGCGAGGCCGAGGCGGTGCTCGCACAGGCCGAACAGTCGCTTCGCGAGGCCAGCGAGGCCGAGCGCGCCGCGCGTCAGGCCGGACGCGACGCCCAGCACGGGCTGGACGCCGCCCGCAACGCGCTGGCCGAAGCCGAAAAGGCCGGCGGCGAGTTGGCGAGCCGGCGCGCCGCCCTGGACGAGGCCCGCGCCCGTATTGTCGACAGTCATGAAGAAACTTCGGCCGCCTTTGCTGAGGCGGAAATGCTGCTGCAGGACGCGCCCGATCTCGGCGACCTGCAGATACAGCTCGAGCAATCCTCGGCCAATGTCGCCCGCGACCGCGCCACGCTCGCCGATGCGCGTGCCGTCCATGAAGGGTTGCGGCGGGAGGCCGAGGCGCGGTCGCGCCGGCTCGATGCGATCGGCGCCGAGCGCAGCAACTGGCTGGAGCGCGCCGAGAACGCTTCGACGCAGATCGCCTCGCTGGGCGAACGCAAGGCAGAGGCCGAGGCCGAACGCGAGAGATTGGCCGACGCACCCGACGAGATCGATGCCAAGCGGCGCGCCTTGCTGTCACAGCTCACCGAGGCCGAGACCTTGCGCAAGGCGGCGGCCGACCGTCTGCAGGAAGCGGAGAACAGGCAGGCCGAACTGGACAAGGCGGCCACCAGCGCCATCCAGTCGCTGGCCGAGGCGCGCGAGACCCGTGTCCGCGCCGAGGAGCGCTTGACCGCGGCCGACGAGCGCCGGCTGGAGGTCGAGGCGCGCATCCAGGAGACGCTGAACACGCCGCCACATCTGGTCATCCGCCATACCGGGCTGGAGGCCGACGATCCGATGCCCGAAATGGCCGAGATCGAGCGCCAGCTCGACAGGCTGAAGATCGAGCGCGAGCGGCTCGGCGCCGTCAATTTGCGCGCCGAGGAGGAGCAGAAGGAGCTTTCGGACCGGCTGGAGACCATCGTCTCGGAGCGCGAGGACATCATCGAGGCGATCCGCAAGCTCAGGCAAGCGATCCAGAGCCTCAACCGCGAAGGCCGCGAGCGGCTTCTCGCCGCTTTCGACGTGGTCAACGGTCATTTCCAGCGGCTATTCTCGCATCTCTTCGGCGGCGGCACGGCGGAATTGCAGCTGATCGAATCCGAGGATCCGCTCGAGGCAGGACTTGAAATCCTTGCCCGTCCGCCCGGCAAGAAGCCGCAGACCATGACGCTGCTGTCCGGTGGCGAGCAGGCGCTGACGGCGATGTCGCTGATCTTCGCCGTGTTCCTCACCAACCCGGCGCCGATCTGCGTGCTCGACGAAGTCGATGCGCCGCTCGACGATCACAATGTCGAACGCTTCTGCAATCTGATGGACGAGATGGCCAAGACCACCGAGACGCGCTTCGTCATCATCACCCATAATCCCATCACCATGGCGCGCATGGACCGGCTGTTCGGGGTGACCATGGCCGAGCAGGGCGTCAGCCAGCTCGTTTCGGTCGATCTGCAGGCAGCCGAAGCCATGCGCGAGGCAAGCTGACTTCACCTTCAACGTGCCGTGCTGAAGCCTGATTTTGAGCGTTGTCTTTCGCGGTAAGGCAGTCGGTTCGGCTTCTTCTCACCTTGCGCGTTGCACGATCCAGGTCGCCCAGATCGCGGCCAGCAGACCGCATGCAATGCCAATGCAATCGGCAACCCAGTCGAGCACGTCGAAATCGCGGCCTATCGCCGTGGTGCCCTGGAGAACTTCTATGGCAGCGCCGACAAAGGCGAGGAAGACGATCAGCGCCGGCTTGTGCCGCGGCCAGCCGAGGCTGCCCAGGAAAGCCAGCACGGCGAATGCGCTGGCGTGATTGAGCTTGTCATAATGGAAGCCGATATCGATTCCGAATTGCTTGAGGCGATGTGCCGGCAGCAGCGCGAGAACGAGGACGGCCAGGAGCGTGACGACAAAGGCAATCCGCTCGGCGACGGAATAGATTCTCATTCTGCTCCAACAACATGTCTCCGGTATAAACCGTAACCTATGTGTCCGGAACGGACCTTGCGCGCTTGGCTGGGGCGCCAGGATTCGAACCTGGGAATGTCGGTACCAAAAACCGATGCCTTACCACTTGGCGACGCCCCAGCAGCTGACATGCGTCGACTGCGCGCGGCCTTATAGGCTGTGCCGGTGGAAAGCTCAATGCCTGGAGATTGCGACTTTCCTGCTGATCCACCACTCTATTGGCGACGGTCGCCTCATGCGCCGGTCGCGCCGCCTATTCTCCCCACACCGCCATCTCGTTTCCAGCCGGGTCGGCAAAGTGGAACCGCCTGCCGCCCGGAAACGAAAAGATCGGTTTGATGATCGTGCCGCCGGCATTCTCGACGGCTGCCAGCGTCTCTTCCAGATCCTGGGAGTAGAGCACCGGCAACGGCTTGGCGGTGGCGTCGCCGCTGTCGGCCTGGAAACCGCCGTCCAGTCCCTCGCTAAAGGCCGAATAAGTCGGTCCATAGTCGGTGAACGACCAGGCGAAGGCGGCGCTGTAGAAGGCTTTCACACTGTCCAGCGTCGCGCCGGTTGCCGGCAGTTCCAGATAGTCGAGTTTTCCGGTGAGCTTCATGATGCACCTCTTCGTTCCCTGTATGTTCTAGTCTTGGACCGTTGCACTGGCAAGTCCTTTTGCCGCAGCTTTTGCTTAATCGATTGTAGCGGCCAAACGGCTTTGCCGACGCCTTGCCTTTCGCATTGCAGCATCATATCCGTCCAAAGTCGGGATATGGCGGGGCTTTCTGTTTCGTCAATCTTTCCAATCTCCTGCAACCGGAGAGCAAAGCATGACCAAGTGGGTTTTCACCTTTGGCGATGGTGCGGCCGAAGGCCGGGCTGGCGACAAGAATCTGTTGGGCGGCAAGGGTGCCAATCTGGCCGAGATGTGTAGCCTTGGCCTGCCGGTGCCGCCGGGCTTCACCATCACGTCGGAGGTCTGCAACGCCTACTATGCCAACGGCCGCGCCTATCCGGCAGGGCTTGAAGCGGACGTCGCCGTGGCGCTGGACCATATCGGCCGGCTCACCGGCCGCCGTTTCGGCGATCCGTCGAAACTGCTGCTTGTGTCGGTGCGCTCCGGCGCCCGCGCCTCGATGCCTGGCATGATGGACACCGTGCTCAATCTCGGCCTCAACGACGAAACCGTCGAGGCGCTGGCCGCCGATTCCGGCGATGCGCGCTTTGCCTATGACAGCTACCGGCGCTTCATCCAGATGTATTCCGATGTCGTCATGGGGCTCGACCACGAGGTGTTCGAGGAGATCCTCGAGGATCAGAAGGCCAGCCTCGGCCATGAACTCGACACGGAACTGACAGCTATCGAGTGGCAAGGCGTCATCGCGCTCTACAAGGCCAAGGTCGAAGAGGAGCTCGGCAGGCCGTTCCCGCAGGATCCGCACGAACAGCTCTGGGGGGCGATCGGTGCCGTGTTCTCGAGTTGGATGAACAACCGCGCCATCACTTACAGGCGCCTGCACGATATTCCCGAAAGCTGGGGCACGGCGGTCAATGTCCAGGCCATGGTGTTCGGCAACATGGGTGAAACTTCGGCCACCGGGGTCGCCTTCACTCGCAATCCGTCGACCGGCGAAAAGCAGCTCTATGGCGAGTTCCTGGTGAATGCGCAGGGTGAGGACGTCGTCGCCGGCATCCGCACGCCGCAGAACATCACCGAGGCGGCCCGCATCGCCGCCGGCTCCGACAAGCCGTCATTGCAGAAACTGATGCCGGACGCCTTCCAGTCCTTCGTCACCATCTCGGACAGGCTGGAAAAGCACTACCGCGACATGCAGGACCTCGAATTCACCATCGAGCGCGGCAAATTGTGGATGTTGCAGACGAGGTCCGGCAAGCGCACCGCCAAGGCGGCGCTCAGGATCGCCGTCGAGATGGCCAGGGACGGCTTGATCTCGAAAGAGGAAGCGGTCGCCCGCATCGATCCCGCCTCGCTCGACCAGCTCCTGCACCCCACCATCGATCCGAAGGCCGCACGCGACGTCATCGGTGTCGGCCTGCCGGCGTCTCCAGGCGCCGCTACCGGCGAGATCGTCTTTTCCTCCGCGGACGCCGAGGATCTCAAGGCGCAAGGGCGCAAGGCTATTCTGGTGCGTGTGGAGACCAGCCCCGAGGACATCCACGGCATGCATGCGGCGGAAGGCATCCTGACCACGCGCGGCGGCATGACCAGCCATGCTGCCGTCGTGGCGCGCGGCATGGGCAAGCCGTGCGTTTCGGGCGCCGGTTCGCTGCGCGTCGACTATAAGGCAGCTACGCTGATGTCGATGGGGCAGACCTTCCGCAAGGGCGACATCATCACCATCGACGGCGGCAACGGGCAGGTGCTCAAGGGCGCCGTAGCGATGCTCCAGCCCGAGCTTTCCGGCGATTTCGCCGCCATCATGGAATGGGCGGATGCGGTGCGGCGCATGAAAGTGCGCACCAACGCCGAAACCCCGCTCGATGCGCGCATGGCGCGCTCCTTCGGTGCCGAAGGCATCGGCTTGTGCCGCACCGAACACATGTTCTTCGATGGCGCCCGCATTATCGCCATGCGCGAGATGATCCTGGCCGACACCGAAAAGGACCGGCGCGCCGCGCTTGCCAAGCTGCTGCCGATGCAGCGAGCGGATTTCCTGGAGCTGTTCGAGATCATGGCCGGTCTGCCGGTGACCATCCGCCTGCTCGATCCGCCGTTGCACGAATTCCTGCCCAAGACCGAGGCCGAGATAGCCGAAGTCGCGGCGGCGATGAATGTTGCGCCGGACAAGCTCAGGCAGCGCACCGAGGCGCTGCACGAATTCAACCCGATGCTCGGCCATCGCGGCTGCCGGCTTGCTGTGTCCTATCCCGAGATCGCCGAGATGCAGGCGCGCGCCATTTTCGAAGCCGCCGTCGAGGCTGGCCGCAAGGCCGGCGCGCTGGTGGTACCCGAGATCATGGTGCCGCTGGTCGGGCTTGTGAAGGAACTCGACTACGTCAAGGCGCGCATCGATGCGGTGGCCAAGAGCGTCATGGACGAGAGCGGCGTCAAGATCGACTACCTGACTGGAACCATGATCGAGCTCCCCCGCGCGGCGATCCGCGCCCATGTCATCGCTGAATCGGCCGAGTTCTTCTCTTTCGGCACCAACGACCTGACCCAGACGACATTCGGCATCTCGCGCGACGACGCGGCCTCGTTCCTGGAGACCTATCGCCAGAAAGGCATCATCGAACAGGATCCGTTCGTATCGCTGGACATCCATGGCGTCGGCGAACTGGTGCGCATGGCCGCCGAGAAGGGCAGGGCGACACGGCCAGGGATCAAGCTCGGCATTTGTGGTGAGCATGGCGGCGATCCGGCCTCGATCCGCTTCTGCGAGGAGGTCGGACTGGACTATGTGTCCTGTTCGCCCTATCGCGTGCCGATCGCCAGGTTGGCGGCCGCGCAGGCGGCCGTTCAGGTGGCAAAGGCGGGCCGCGGCTGAGCGCCTGCCGCCGATCGGAACGAGGAACTGCCGCAAGACGGTGAGATTGTCGCGTCTGGTGCTTTTCTGCTATCCAGCTCCCGATTTTCGCCTTCATGCGGGTCTTGGGATGCCTGCGTTAAACGCCCGATTGGAATTGGATTTGATGCGCCTGCTGCAAAAAAATCTCTGCATTGTCGTCATGTCTTTGGCCGTGGTGTCCAGCGGCCATGCCGCATCCCTGATCGAACCGATCCTGCACATCAAGCGCGATACAGGCGGAGCCGGGCGCGTTGCCTTGACCCTCGATGCCTGCGGCGGACGGACCGACAACCGCATCCTCTCGGCGCTGGTGGAAAACAGGATACCTGCGACCATCTTCGTCACCGGCATCTGGCTGAAGCGGAACGCCGCCGCCGTCGAGATCATGCGGGCGCATCCCGACCTGTTCGAACTGGAAAACCACGGCGGCCATCACATCCCGGCCGTCGACACGCCGCAGAAGATCTATGGCATACGCAGCGCCGGCAGTCCGGAAGCGGTTCTGGCCGAGGTCGAGTCGGGCGCCGTCGCCTTGGCCGGGACTGGCGAGCCGGCGCCGAAATGGTTTCGTGGCGCGACCGCGGAGTATAGTCCGTCGGCGATCGCCATGATCCGCAAGCTGGGCTTCAAGATCGCCGGCTTCTCGATCAATGGCGACGGCGGTTCGCTGCTCGGCGCCAGGGAAACCACAAGGCGCATAGAAGCGGCCAAGGATGGCGACGTCATCATCGCCCATATCAACCAGCCGACCCATGCCGCCGGGGAGGGCGTCGTGCAGGGCCTGCTGGCGCTCAAGCAGAAGGGTCTGACCTTCGTGCGGCTCGACGATGCCGAAGGCTTCGGCAATAACGGCACCACCGACTGACCGGCAGGACGGCAGGTCCGGCCTCCTCGTTCGTCCGTTCAGCCTGGCTTGGCTTCGATGCTGACCTTGCTTGCGTAGAACGCGCCGTGGTTGCGGATTTCAGCCATTTCGTCGAAAGGCTGCTCATAGGCCCACATCGCATCCTTGCCTGCCTCGCCGGCAGGCAGCACGCTCCAGTAGCTTGCGTCGCCCTTGTAGGGACAATGGGTGGAGGATTGCGTGCCGCTCAGCTTGTTGAAATCGATGTCTGCGAACGGGATGTAAAAGGCGGCCGGATAGGGCGCTTCCGTCAGCACCTTGGCGTTCGTCGAGGAGGCGATAACAGTGTCGCCTGCACGCACGGTGACGGTGCCCTTATACGGTTCGACGGTGATGACCTTATCGGGATTGCGCTGGAAGCCGGGTGCCGGGTTGGCGATCTTGTCCATGCTGTTTCTCCTCGTCTCAACTTTAAGTGTGTCGACGAGGTGGTTTGCGCAAGGGCGACTGTCGCCGGCAATCCGCAATCGGTCTCCAGCCGTAGGCGCTACCGACGGCATTTTTAGCGAAGACCTTGTCCGGCGAGGCTCAGGCGGCGGTTCTGAACGCGTCCATCAACCCGGCATAGGCGGCCGCGATACCGGCCACGGGATTGCTGCTCCTGGATGCGGTCTCGACTTTCAAGTGGCCGCCGCCGGTCGGCAGAGTGAGCAGCAGGAATTGACGATTGCCGCCATCGCCCACGGACGCCGCGGCGACGTGCTCGCCTTCCCCTTCGCTCTGAACGCACATCTTGAACAGCAGCGTGCCGCCGACCGCTTCGAGCGCACCGCCGACAACTTCAACAAATTCATCTTCGGAAACAGTCTTTGTGTCCGGCACCAGATCGCCCAGGCTTTCGGCAAGCGTACTTTCCAGTGCCTTATCGTCGAGCTGCGTGTCCATGCGAACCTCTTTCAGTCGCCAATCGCACCCCTTTGCCCATTAACGAAACTTAATGCCGACGATGGCCGGATTGTGGCGGATTCTCCTCTCGGTCGAGTAATTTAGACTTCTCTGATATAATGGATTTCAAGGCCGCCGGTCCTATGACATGAGCGCCAGGCATTCGGACCTCCAAGAAAAGACACGACTCGATCGCTTGCCTGCGCGACCGGCATTCGGATTTCGTTCGCCACCGGCGGTGGCTGGACAATCCACCGGTTCGCTTCACAATGGCAACAAAAGCGAGGAGCGTAAGGGAGGAACGAATGCTGGGGCTGATGCAGGAATGGCCGCTTCTTTGCCATAAGCTTATCGACAACGCAGAGCGGCAGCATGGCGCGCGAGAGATCGTATCGCGCTCGATCGAAGGTCCGATCGTGCGCACAACCTACGCCAGCATCCATCGTCGCGCCCTGAAGGTCTCCCAGCGCCTGGAGCGTGACGGCTATCGGCTGGGCGACCGCATTGCGACGCTGGCCTGGAACACGGCGCGCCACATCGAGGCCTGGTATGGCATCATGGGCATCGGCGCGATCTATCACACGCTCAACCCGCGGCTGTTTCCCGAGCAGATCGTCTGGATCATGAACCATGCCGAAGACAAGGCGGTCTTTGTCGACCTGACTTTCCTCCCTTTGCTCGAGAAGATCGCCGGCGCGGTCAAGTCCCTGAAACAGGTGATCGTGCTGGCCGACAGGGCGCATCTGCCGCAGACCATGCTGCCCAACGTCGTCGCCTACGAGGAATGGCTCGACGAGGCCGATGGCGATTTCGCCTGGAAGAGCTTCGACGAAGGCACCGCCGCCGGCATGTGCTATACGTCTGGAACCACTGGCGATCCAAAGGGCGTCGTCTACAGTCACCGCTCGAATGTCCTGCACGCCATGATCGCCGCCATGCCCGACGCGATGGGCCTGTCTTCGCGCGACACGATCCTGCCGGTGGTTCCGATGTTCCACGCCAATGCCTGGGGCCTTGGCCAGAGCGCACCGATGATCGGCGCCAAGCTTGTCATGCCGGGCTGCAAGATGGACGGCGCCTCCATCTATGAATTGCTCGACACCGAGAAAGTAACCTTCAGTGCCGCCGTGCCGACCGTGTGGATGATGCTGCTGCAATATCTGGAGGAGACCGGCAGGAAGCTGCCCTACCTCAACAAGGTTGTCATCGGCGGCTCGTCATGCCCACGCATCATCACCAAGAAATTCCAGGACAATTACGATGTCCAGGTCGTCCACGCCTGGGGCATGACCGAAATGTCGCCGCTCGGCACACTGTGCACGCTGAAGCCGGACTATGCAGGACTTAAGGGTGACGCCCGGCTCGATGTCCAGGGCAAGCAGGGTTACCCGCCCTTCGGCGTCGAGATGAAGGTGACGGACGACGACGGCAACGCGCTGCCTTGGGACGGCAAGACATTCGGGCGGCTGAAGGTGCGCGGCCCCGCGGTGGCCAGCGCCTACTACGGCGGCGCCGGCTCGGAGCAGTTCGACGAGGACGGCTGGTTCGATACCGGGGATGTCGCCCACATCGACGCTGGCGGCTATATGCAGATCACCGATCGCGCCAAGGACGTCATCAAGTCCGGCGGCGAATGGATTTCGACCATCGACCTGGAGAATCTGGCCGTCGGCCATCCCGATGTCGCCGAGGCAGCCGCCATTGGCGTCCCTCATTCGAAATGGGGCGAGCGGCCTTTGCTGGTGGTTGTCCGCAAGCCGGGCAAGGAACCGACCAAAACCGATATCCTTGGTTTTCTCGACGGTAAGGTGGCCAAATGGTGGATGCCCGACGACGTCGCTTTCGTCGGCGAAATTCCGCACACCGCCACCGGCAAGATCCAGAAGATCACCTTGCGCCAGCAATTCAGGGACTACCGCTTGCCGACGGATTGACGCGATATTGCGTGTCTCGGCCTGATGCGGTCGTAAAAGGACAGTGCAGCGCCGTGCACCTTTCCGGCAGGGCACGATAGCATTTCCAACTGGCGCACGATCCTCCTCGAAAATCGATTCCGATTTTGGTGGCCATGCGCTAAGTCTTCTTCGGCTTGGGATGACGCAGAGAAACATGGTCAGCATTTCCGAACGGCAAACGTCGAAGGCTGCCGGATGGTCGCGGCGCACCGCTGCTTTTTCGGCGGTGCTTTTGCTGACCGTGTTCGTCGGCCATTATTTCAACCTCGTTGAAACGCCGGTGTTCCTGTGGGTGTTGGCTATCGTCGCGCTGTTGGGGGCGCTGGCGCTGCTGTTCGCCGGATTTGCCTTCTCGAGGGTGTGGAATTTTGGCGACTATGGCGGCCGCGACATCACGGTCGGCGTCTTGCTGGCAGTGCTGGTGCTGACCCCCTATGGCATCGCCGCCTATTGGGCGACAATCTTTCCGCCGCTCAGGGATATTTCGACCGATTTCGACGAACCGCCGGCACTCGACGTCACCGGTCGCACGAAGGACATGAACGTGCTCTCGCCGCCGACGCCCGGCGAGCAGCGGTTGCAGACCGACAGCTATCCGCTTGTCACCGCGCGCAGCTACGACCTGCCGTTCGAGACCGTCGTCACTGCCGTTGAAACCGTGCTCGACCGCCGCAATTGGGATCTTACCGGACCCTATCCCGAACTCGCCGGGCAAAGCGACGTGACGATTACCGCTGTCGCCAGGAGCTTCGTGTTGGGCCTCCCCGCAGATGTGGCAATTCGCATCACGGACGACGGGGATACGGTTCTCGTCGACATGCGGTCGGCTTCCCGCTACGGCCGCTACGACCTCGGCGACAACGCTGCGCGCATCACCGACTTTCTGGCGGAGTTGGACCAGGAAGTCGCCGGCCAGGTCGGCGCGGCTCCGGCCGAATAGATGCTCGGGCCTAAGGGGCTGGCCTAAAAATGCCGTCTATGGCCGGCGCGGCGTCTGTCGCGACCAGGCCGCGCGCCACCAGATCCTCCAGATGGGCAAGCACCGACAACCCGGCGGCGCCATGCAGCCGCGGGTCGGTATCCCTGTAGATCGCCTTGACCATGTCTGCGATCGTGCGGTCGCCCGCGCGGATCCGCTCCAATATGGCCCGTTCGCGCATTTTGCGATGGGTCTTCAATCCGCGCATGAAGCCTCGCGGTGCCGTCACCGGCCCGCCGTGGCCGGGCAGCAGCAGGCGGTCGCCGCGTTCGATCAGCCGGTCCAGCGAGGCCATGTAGTCCGCCATCGCCCCGTCCGGCGGCGCGACGATGGAGGTCGCCCACGCCATGACGTGGTCGGCCGAAAACAGGATGCCGGTGCCCTCCAGCGCGAATGCCGCGTGGTTGGCGGTATGGCCGGGGGTCAGGACCGTGCGGATTGCCCAGCCGTCGCCGGCGACCAGCGCGCCGTCCGGCAGCGCGAGATCGGGAACGAAAGCGGTATCGGCGCTGGCATCGAGCGCGTTGATCTCGCCAATATGCAATGGCCTTGCCGGCCGGTGCGGCCCTTCCGCCATCACCTGGGCTCCGGTCTCCTGCTTCAGCCGTGCCGCCAGCGGGGAATGGTCGCGATGCGTGTGGCTGACGAAGATGTGGCTGACCGGCCTGCCGGCGATGACGTCGAGCAAGGTGCGAAGGTGAGCTTCGTCATCCGGCCCCGGATCGATCACTGCCAGCGTATCGCGTCCGACGATGTAGCTGTTGGTGCCGTGAAAGGTGAAGGGACTTGGATTTCGGGCCGTGACGCGCTGCACGTCGGGCGCGACGCTGACGCCCCCGCCGTAGCAGGGATCGAAGCTGGTATCGAATTCGAGGGCCATGACGGTGTCGATGCCTGTTGCGGGAATGGCAAAACCGATTGCCGCATAGCACGCAAGCCAATATAGGAAAACGCAAGACCGCGATCATCGGATGGCGGCACTCGGATGGGGAAGACCATGGCAACTGCAACGACGATGCGCCCGCTTGTTTCTCTGGCTCTGCCGCAAGATGGCGCGGCGCGGCTGGCAACGCAGTTTTTCCTGGCGATAGCCGGGACATTGCTCCTGACCCTGTCGGCCAAGACCAAGGTGGTTCTGGGGCCAGTCGATATTTCGATGCAGACGCTCGCCGTCCTGCTGATCGGGGCCGCTTTCGGCCTGCGGCTCGGCGTCGCCACCCTGCTGCTCTATATGGCCGAGGGCGCGATGGGCTTCCCGGTCTTCCAGAGCACGCCGGAAAAGGGAATCGGCATTGCCTACATGCTCGGCTCGACCGGCGGCTATCTCGCCGGCTTCGTGGTCATGGCGGCGATCGCCGGCTGGGCCGCCGATCGCGGCTGGGATCGCCATCCGATCAAGCTTTTCAACGCGATGCTGGTTGCCGAGTTCGTCATGATGGCCATGGGCTTTGCCTGGCTGGCGATGCTCATCGGTCCGGAAAAATCCTGGCAGTTCGGCGTCGTGCCGTTCATCGTCGGTGATCTGATCAAGGTTGCTCTGGCCGCAAGCCTGGTGCCCGCCGTCTGGTCGCTGCTGAAGCGCAACTGAGAGGCAACTCGGCCTGAGCGGAGGTCAGAGGTCTATTCTGGGGACGGGCGGTTCTGATGAAGGTCCTGGTCACCGGCGCTGCCGGCTTCATAGGTTACCACGTCGCCAGGCGGCTGCTCGAACGCGGCGACGAGGTCGTCGGTATAGACAGCATCAACGACTACTATGATCCGCAGATCAAGCAGGCGCGGCTGCGGCTTTTGGCCGAAGCCAGCCGCAACACCAATGCGGGCTACCATTTCATCCACGGTAATCTCGCAGAGCGAAACGTGGTGGACGGCTGCTTTGCCGATCACGCCTTCGACAGGGTGATCCATCTCGCCGCCCAGGCCGGCGTCCGCTACAGCCTTGAAAACCCGCACGCCTATGTCGAGAGCAACATTATCGCCTACGCCAACATGCTGGAGGCCTGCCGCAACAGCCGTGTCGGCCACCTGACCTATGCCAGCACGTCGAGCGTCTACGGCGCCAATACCGACATGCCGTTTTCCGAGCATCGCCCGGCCGACCATCCGCTGCAGTTCTACGCCGCAACCAAGCGCGCCAACGAGTTGATGGCGCACAGCTACAGCCACCTGTTCGGGCTGCCGACGACCGGCTTGCGTTTCTTCACCGTGTACGGCCCTTGGGGTCGTCCCGACATGGCGCTGTTCCTGTTCACCAGGAACATCCTGGCCGGCGAGCCGATCAAGCTGTTCAACAACGGCAATCACACACGCGACTTCACCTATGTCGAAGATATCGCCGAAGGCGTGATCCGCGCCAGCGACAGCCCCGCCGCGGCTAACCCCGCCTGGGATTCCGATAATCCGGATCCTGCGACGAGCAGCGCGCCTTGGCGCATTTTCAACATCGGCAACAACAACCCGGTGAAGCTGACCGCCTATGTCGAGGCGCTTGAAAACGCGCTTGGCCGCAAGGCCATCGTGGAACTCTTGCCGCTGCAGGCCGGCGACGTGCCTAACACTTTTGCCGATACTACGGCGCTGCAAGCGGCGGTCGGCTATCGCCCCGGCACGTCCGTGACGGAGGGCGTCGGCCGGTTCGTTGAATGGTACCTGGCGTATTTTGGGCGGGGATAGGGCATCACGCCTTTGCGCGCCCCCTGGGTGCAATTTTTGACTAGGCGGCGGAGCGCTCTCGCGGCAAATTGTGGAGATGTGTAATCTCTACAACATCACCACGTCGCAAGAGGCCATTCGCCAATGGACTCGGACTTTACGAGACATCTTGGGCAACCTTGAGCCGTCTATTGACATCTATCCCAACCGGCCGGGCCCTGTCGTCCGCAATGCGGCGGACGGCGAGCGCGAGCTTGCTAATCTTTTATGGGGCATGCCGACACCCGTTGAGCGAATGAAGGGCAAGGCCGACTACGGCACCACCAATATACGCAATCCACAGTACGGCCATTGGCAGCAGTACGTTGGCGTCGAGAACCGTTGTGTGGTCCCCGTGACGAGCTTTGCGGAGCCTAGCCCGACATCCGGCGACAAGGACCCCGAGACGGGAATCCAGCGAAACTATTGGTTCGCGCTCAATGAGGACCGCCCTCTGTTCTTCTTTGCCGGGCTCTGGACGCGTTGGCATGGGGTGCGCAAGGTCAAGGATGGGCCCGCCGATTTTGAGCTTTACGGTTTCATGACGACTGCGCCCAACGCCATCATCAAACCAATACACGCAAAGGCCATGCCGGTCATTTTGACCACACAAGAGGAAACAGAGACTTGGCTTACCGCGCCTTGGTCGCAAGCCAAACGGCTACAGCGCACCGCGCCGGACGATGCATTGGTGATTGTGGAAAAGCCAGCTACGCAGGTCAAGTTCCCTCAGCAGGCACCGCCAGCTCAGGGCTCGTTATTCTAGGTCGGACTTAGTTATCTTTCCAGATCACGCGCCGTACCATGCGGACCTCAATTAGCCGCCTAACACGTATCTTCATGCCCTCCGACGCGCTAGGCAGCAAGATATCGACGTCAAGATCGCGACGTTTGCACCGCTCGCAACGCATATGCCGGTCAATTTCCCAAAATGGGATGTCTCCGACGAGCTTGGCGAGATCTCCCGGCAGATAATGGCGGGTGATGTTGCAATTAATGCAACGGATACGGATTAGTTGTCCCACCTCATGCGCTCGGCACAGGGTCTGCACAAGGCGGCGTGGTCGTCTGCTCTGTTCTGGCATGCAAAAAAATAAGAAGATATTCCTCACGGAGTCAATTCGGGCTTGACAATTTTGTTCCCTTTTTGTTCACTAGGACGCAACACCCTTTGGAGCAGTCCCATGGACCATATGGTATCGCTGGATAGTCGCCAAGAAGCCGCCCTCCAGGCAATCGCCGACAAATTCATTGCCCAACACAAAGGCGACCCGGTAAAGGCGCTTAAAGAAATGATCGTTCTAAATGGTCATCTGCAGGATCGGCTTGACACGCTCACGACACCACACCGCGCAAGACGCTAGGGGACGTGCGACGGCACAACGTCTGAACATTGCCGAGCCACTTTTACGTCGCCTGGATCACCGCGGAACGAGAACAATGTCAACGGGCCTAATTGCAGCCGAAAGCACCACAAGAACCGCTGAAGGCGTTCCCATCGGAGTCGGTGCCAGAATAGAAGGTCGAGTTGCCAATCCGCTGTTGCTGCATATGCCAGGCGCCCCCGTCAGCGGCCGTTCCATTTGTGATAGTGGTGTTGCCGAACGTGTTGCTGTTTTGAGACCAAGTCGACCCCGTGTTTGCGTTGTAGCCGGTCATGTTGGTGGTATTGCCGTAGTGCTGAATGTTATAAGAATTGCCGTTTTCATCGGTGCATGTCTTGAAAGCATGGCTTCCGAAACAAGCGGCCTGCAATGAAGTAGGCGCAATGGCCAACACCATTGCCATGAGCAATCTTTTCATTCCACCCTCCCAATTGTACGATGACATTGCCACATCGAAGAATGGATGTCGAAAAGTTTCGACAGCGGAGCATGTTGCGCCTGACTCCCTGATTTCAGTAAATCTTGGCGCGATTAGCCGGAGTAGATTGCCACGTCCCGGCGCATCTCAGCAGCTTCTCTGACGCTGATCCAGCGCTTGTTATCTGCGATTAACCGATGGATGAACCGGTGACAGCAGGCGCACAGCAGAGACATGTCCGAAAGGCGGGTTTTCTGCTCTCCCTCGGCCGCGGCGAGGGGGACAGTGTGATGCCCCTCAAAGAAGCTGTCTGTCGATCTGGGAGAACCTATACCAAAGCTGAAACTACACACTTCGCACTTAAGTCCCGATGATTTCCGTGCCTCAATTAACTTCTTGCGTAACCGCTTGTCTCGCTGTCGATGCCGTGCGGTCAATACCTTGCCCTCTGGAAACTCTAAGTCGTCATCGCCATCGACTTCCGCTGTCGGTTCCTCCCAAAGAGCTACCCGAATAGCCGTTGCCAGTTTGGCCAGTTCGTTCTTTCGGCCGTTCGGGAACTCGGCCACGATTGCGGTGTCAGTCTTTGAAAAGCTCAGCCCTCGATTTGGATCAATTGCAGAGAGCAAATTTTGCATCTTCAATGCGACGCCATCCACATTGCGAAAATTCTCTTTCCGCCCCGCTGCGGGATAGATATGCGCTCTACGCAGAAGGGTAGACAATTCCAATGTGTCAACATGCTGCCGGTCGAGCGGCTTGCCGTGACGATAGAGCAAATCCAAGGCTAGTAGGGACTCGTCGCGCGTCCATTTCGGATTCCCAGAACCTTTCGTTACCGGCATGACAATCGGACTCTCTAGTTGGTTGGCTTACAATTATGATGGTGCACCTGAAGACTCAAAGCATAAGATCGTCACTATTCTGTTTGCGACGCTTTCATCCAAACGCTCTCGCCACTTTTAATTGAGCTGGAGCCTGTGTGTTTGGCGGCGAAGCGAGCCCGTATGTTAGGAATATCGTAACCTTTCCCCAATGCTAATTTAATATCTATAGGAGACTGTAATTCGCGTAGGTAGGGGCGCGGCGATGAACAAATTATTCTTTGGGGACAATCTTCACGTTCTTCGCGAGAGAATTAAGCCGGAATCTGTTGATCTCGTCTATCTCGACCCGCCGTTCAATTCGAATGCGAACTATAATGTGCTTTTTCGGGAGGATAGTGGTGCTCCGACCGAAGCGCAAGCTGAAGCGTTCAGGGATACTTGGGAGTGGGGCGAGCAAGCAGCTGAAGCATACGAAGACGTTATGCGTGCGTCTGGTGATGTGGCTCTGGCTCTAAGAGGAATGCGAGCCTGGATAGGCCAAAATGCAATGATGGCCTACTTGGCTATGATGGCAGTGCGGCTCCTAGAGTTACGCGATGTCCTGAAGCCCACTGGATCACTCTATTTGCATTGTGATCCTAACGCCAGCCACTACTTGAAAATCATCCTAGATGCGTTGTTTGGTCCTTCGAGTTTCCGGACCGAGATAAGTTGGAGGCGCCAGTCGGCACACAACGATGCCAAACAAGGGCGCAAACAATACGGAAACGTACGAGACACAATACTATTCTATACAAAATCTGACAAGTGGAAATGGAATACCCAGTATACTCCCTATGATCCGGAGTACGTCCGTGATTTCTATAAGTACAGAGAGCCAGGAACAGGCCGAGCATATCGGTTGAGCGATCTTACTGGGCCTGGCGGGGCCGCCAAAGGCAATCCATTCTATGAAGTGCTGGGGATTAAGAGGCACTGGAGGTTCAGCCGAGAGAAGATGGACCTACTAATTTCTCAAGGGCGGGTCGTTCAGACCAAACCTGGCACCGTCCCAGCACAGAAGCGCTATCTTGACGAAATGCCCGGAGTAGCCCTTCAGAACGATTGGTCAGATATAAGGGCGGCCTCTGGCAAGGAGGCGTTGGGATACCCAACACAAAAACCCTTGAGCCTCCTCGAGCGCATCATTCAGGCATCCTCAGATCCTGGCGACGTTGTGCTTGATCCCTTCTGTGGTTGCGGAACCACGGTAGAAGCGGCGGAACGGATCGGGCGCCAGTGGATCGGCATTGATGTAACGCACTATGCAATAACTCTCATCGAAGCTCGATTGAAGGCAAATCATCCCAAAGTATCATTCTCAGTGCATGGTCGGCCGGTTGATCTCGCGAGCGCACGTGACCTCGCTCGGCGGGACAAGCATCAGTTCCAATGGTGGGCGGCGTGGCGTGTCGGTGCGCAAACCTATCGGGAAGAAAAGCGAGGGGCGGATCGCGGTATTGATGGAAACATACTTTACAAAAATGGCCCGTACGGTGACGGTCGCATCATCGTATCAGTTAAAGGCGGCGAGCACGTTGGCGCGCAAATGGTGCGCGATCTACGCGGCGTGATTGAGCGAGAAGAAGCAGAGATGGGCATTCTCGTCTCTCTTGCTGAAGCAACTCAACCAATGATCCGCGAAGCGGCAGACGCTGGTTTTGTGATGCGCTCTGCTCATGGTCGACTGCCTAGAATCCAGATCGCGACAATCGCTGACATGCTTTCTGGACGTATGCCAAAACTCCCACCGCTGCCCATCCCTGAAAGGAAACTGACGGCTTCCGTTCGGCGGAAGGACAAGGATCAGCTAGAGTTGCTGCTACCATTCGATGGCGAAAAGGTCATCCCGACCAAAGGGGTATTTGTCGATCCGCGGTTTGTGACATTGACTGGGTAGTTGTGAGTCTTCCAAAACAATGAGCGTCGAGGAGAGCGGCAGAGCGCTGCTCCGCCTTGTAGTTGCTTTCTCCTTACGATTGGCTAACCCTCGAAGTCGTTCATGACCTCGAATTGGCACTTGAGGGCGGCATACCGGTCGTTTTGTTAATGATTGTGTATGCCATATTGCTTTTCGCCTCGTCGGTCCGGATTCGCCGGGAGCCGTTACAGAAGGCTGCATTTCTGTCGGTGTCGTTTTTGCTCGTTCACTCTCTTGTCGACTATCCCTTGCGAACCGCAGCACTCGCGATGACGTTTGCCTATTTGAATGCGATCGTCTTTCACAAGGGTTTTGCCGAGCGGCTGAACCAAAGGCGCGAGATGGGCGAGATAGGCCATCACGATGAAGACGATCTGCTTGTCCCGGCCAGGACCTCGGGCCCGGCAAGGCAAGGGCGGTTGGCGGGGGCCGGGGACACTCGCTCGGCCCCTTCGTCGGGCACCAGATTGACAAGCCACGGCATGAAACCTAAGCACGGGCGGCTTGTGTCAGGGGAGGGGACTTAGGCATGTCAAGGAGAGTTTCTTGAAAGGAATTATCCTTGCTGGGGGCAGTGGAACGCGCCTTTATCCGCTAACGTTGGCGGTCTCCAAGCAAATCCTCCCGGTATACGACAAACCGATGATCTATTACCCGCTGAGCGTTTTGATGCTTGCGGGGATTCGAGAGATTCTGGTCATATCCACGCCGCGGGACCTGCCGGTTTTCCGCGAGCTGTTGGGCGATGGATCGGAATTCGGGCTTGAGTTGTCCTACGCCGAGCAGCCGCAGCCCAACGGGCTTGCGGAAGCGTTCATTATCGGCCGCGATTTCATCGGCGCGGACAGCGTTTCGATGATACTGGGCGACAACATCTATTTTGGCGACGGATTGTCCAAGCTTTGCCGCACCGCGGCATCGCGCGAAAGCGGCGCTTCGGTGTTCGCCTACCATGTCGAGGATCCGGAGCGCTATGGCGTGGTGTCCTTCGACAAGACCACTGGAACCGCGCTCACGATTGAGGAAAAACCACAGAAGCCGAAATCCAACTGGGCCGTCACCGGCCTTTATTTCTACGACAACCAGGTTGTCGATATCGCCTCAAGGATTCGGCCCTCGGCTCGAGGCGAGCTCGAAATCACGGCGGTCAACAATGCCTACCTCGAGCGTGGCCAGTTGCAGGTGCATAGGTTGGGGCGCGGTTATGCCTGGCTCGATACCGGCACTCATGACAGCCTGGACGATGCTTCTTCGTTCGTGCGTACAATCGAACGTCGCCAAGGCATCAAGGTCGCCTGTCCGGAGGAAATCGCCTTCGAACAGGGCTGGCTGCGGGCTGACGAAGTGTTGCAGCGCGCAACCCGATTGGGAAAAAATGAATATGCCGCCTATCTGCGCCGCCGGGTGGTCGAGTTGTCGGAGGACTAGATGCTGGAGGTGAGACCCCTTGGCATCGAAGGTCTGCTCGAAATCATTCCGAAGCGGCACGGCGATGCCCGTGGCTACTTCACCGAAACCTGGAACGCCGCACGCTTCGCCGAGGCCGGCCTCGAACTCGCCTTCGTCCAGGACAATCACTCCTATTCCGCCGCGGCCGGTGTCGTCAGGGGGCTGCACTATCAGTTGCCGCCACGCGCCCAGGACAAGCTGCTGCGCGTTGTCAGAGGCAGTGTCCTTGATGTCGCGGTCGATATCCGCCGCTCCTTGCCGACATTCGGAAAATGGGTTGCCCTCGAGGTCTCGGCCGAGAAGGGCAACCAGATCCTGGTGCCCAAGGGCTTCGCCCACGGCTTCATGACGCTCGTGCCCGATACCGAGGTGCTGTACAAGGTGACCGACACCTATTCGCCCGAACACGACCGCTCGATCCGTTTCGATGATCCGGCCATCGGCATCGAATGGCCGCCGCCGGCCGGCGGGTTTCAGCTTTCTGACAAGGACCTCAAGGCGCCGCTGCTCGCCGCCGCCGAGGTGTTTGCCTGATGAACATTGCCAGATGCGCGGGGATAGCGGCATGAATTTTCTGGTGACGGGCGGGGCCGGCTTCATCGGTTCGGCGGTGTGCCGGCATCTGTGCGCCAACCCGGCCTACCGGGTGACCAATCTCGACAAGCTGACCTATGCCGGCAATCTGGCCTCGCTGCGGCCGATCGAAAATGCACGAAATTACAGCTTCGCCCAGGCCGACATCTGCGACGAGCGGGCGGTGCTCGACATATTGCGCCGCGGCGATATCGACATCGTCATGAACCTCGCCGCCGAGAGCCATGTCGACCGCTCGATCGATGGGCCGGGCGCCTTCATCGAGACCAACATCGTCGGCACCTACCGGATCCTCAATGCAGCGCTGGAATACTGGCGCGGCCTTTCCGACGACAGGAAGGGCCGTTTCCGCTTCCATCACGTCTCGACCGACGAGGTGTTCGGTGACCTGCCCTTCGATGGCGGCATGTTCGTGGAAGAGACGCCTTACGCGCCGTCCTCGCCCTATTCCGCCTCCAAGGCGGCCTCCGACCATCTGGTGCGCGCCTGGCACGAGACCTATGGCCTGCCGGTGGTGCTGTCCAATTGTTCGAACAATTACGGGCCCTACCATTTTCCCGAAAAGCTGATCCCGCTGGTCATCCTCAACGCGCTCGACGAGAAGCCGCTGCCGGTCTACGGCGCCGGCGCCAATGTGCGTGACTGGCTGTTCGTCGAGGACCATGCGCGCGCGCTGGAACTGATCGCCACCAAGGGGCAGCCGGGCGAGAGCTACAATGTCGGCGGCAATTCGGAACGCACCAATCTGGGTGTCGTCGAGACGATCTGCGATCTGCTCGACGCCAGGCGCCCCCGGGCCGCCGGCAAAAGCTATCGCGACCTGATCTCTTTCGTCACCGACCGTCCCGGCCATGATCGCCGCTACGCCATCGACGCGTCCAAGATCGGCCGCGAGCTCGGCTGGACGCCGAGGGAGAATTTCGACAGCGGCCTGGCAAGGACGGTCGACTGGTACCTGGACAACAAATGGTGGTGGGGACCGATCCGCGAACAGCGCTATGCCGGCGAAAGACTGGGCGAAGCGCGCAAGGAGGCGGTGTGAGGCTCGTTGTCACCGGACGCGAGGGCCAGGTTGCGGCAAGCCTTCTGGAGGCTGGGCGCGAAGACGTCAAGGTCATCGCCATCGGCCGGCCGCAACTCGACCTCGCGCGGCGCGGGACTGTGATCGAGGCCATCACCGCCGCTAAGCCCGATATCGTCGTGTCGGCCGCCGCCTACACGGCGGTGGACCAGGCCGAGGACGAACCCGAGCTCGCCTTTGCGGTGAACGCCGCCGGCGCCGGCGAGGTGGCGCAGGCGGCGGCTCGGCTCGGCGTGCCCGTCATCCATCTGTCGACCGACTATGTCTTCGACGGCACCAAGGACGGTCCCTATCTGGAAACCGACGCGACCGCGCCGATTGGCGTCTACGGCGCCTCCAAGCTTGCCGGCGAACAGGCGGTGGCATCAGCCAATTTGCGCCACCTGATCTTGCGCACGGCGTGGGTCTACAGCCCGTTCGGCAAGAATTTCGCCAAAACCATGCTGAGGCTGGCCAGCGACCGCGACGAGATACCGGTTGTGGCCGACCAATGGGGAAATCCCACTTCCGCGCTTGATATCGCTGACGCGATCCTGCATGCGGCAGCACGGCTGCACCGCAACGAGGATTTCGCCGCGTGGGGCATCTATCATCTGGCCGGCACGGGCGAGACCAACTGGAGCGGCTTCGCCCGCCATATCCTGGACATAAGCGGTGGGCTCGGTGGCCCCTCCGCGCGGGTGCGCGATATTGCTGCGACGGACTATCCGACCAAGGCGCGCCGCCCCGTCAATTCCCGGCTGTCGAGCGCGAAGTTTGCCTCCGTGTTTGGATGGAGTGCGCCGGTACTGCAGAAATCGGCGCGAGAGGTGGTCCGTCGTCTCCTGAGCAGGTGACCTGACGGGGATTTGACTGCATCAACAACCAACAAATCGCGGGGATTCACCGGCTGCCACAGTGCGAAACCGTATTCAGCGTCGGCGGTTATCGAGTTGGTGATAGAGATCGGCGTATGTTTTTCCCATCCTGTCAGCTGTAAAGAGGCGAACGTAGCGATCGCGAGCAGCTCGCCCCCAGTTCGCTGCCTCGACCGGCGAATCGACGACCTGGTTGATGGCTTCGGCAAGGCGTGCTGGATCGGAAGGCGGTACGACCAACCCGGTCTCGCCGGCTTTGTTCACATAACTTGTTCCCGTTCCGATCTCGCAGGAGATCATCGGTTTACCGCACATCGCAGCCTCGACGAGAGAAAGCCCGTAGGCTTCCGACCTCTGGTTTGACGGAAAAACGAACCCCAGGCAGTTGTGGAGGAGCGCCATCTTGTGCCGCTCGGCCACCTCGCCGAGGAATATCACATTGTTGCGACGCAACGTCTTGGCCTGAAGCTTCAGGCGCTCTTCGATAGGCCCTGATCCGGCAATAACGATCTTGCACCTGACTTTGTCGGCCGCCTGAATCAGCACGTCCAGCCCCTTGTAGTAGCGCAAGACGCCGACGAAGAGCACGAAAGGCTCCGTCACCGCCGCTTGGCACCATCTGTTGTCGGCTTCGGTCGGCGTGGGATAATCGGTTTCATTGATGCCGATTGGGATGATCGCCGATTTGCCCTCCAAGGCTCTGAGAACGGGGCTCGATTTCAAATAGTCCGGAGATGTCGCGACGATAGCGTCCACATCCCTGAGGAAGCGCAGCATCAGCGGCCGATAAAGAGGCAGCAAAAGCCGCTGTTTGACGATGTCGGAATGGTAGGTGACGACGGTCGGTTTGCCATGACGGGATTGAAAATGCACCATGTCCATGAATGGCCATGGGAAATGGTAGTGTATGAGGTCGGCTTTCCCGGCGAGCGCCCCGAACTTCCGAAAGACCTCGAGCGAAAACCCGGTCGACGCCAGTTCGAAATCCAGCCTGGCTTTTCGGGCCATGTGCCCGTCGAGATGCTGCGTGTTCTCGTTCGGAGCACGGCTCAACGAGAGCACTTCGGTTTCAATGCCGCGGCTGGCGGTGCTTTGAGCGATGGCATGTATCGTCCGCTCCACCCCGCCAAAGGTATCGGGCCAGTACGTCTTGAAGAAATGCAGCACTTTCAAATGTTGGTCTTCCGTCTTCGCTCGATGGCCAGTTCAAAAATCTGAAGCATACCTTCCACGTCAGCGCCTTCTTGCGGTTATGGCCAATTCGAACACTGCGGCCAGGTCCAAGGCGCTTTTTCTCCAGTCGAATCGGAGCGCGTTCAGGGGCGCTTTCTCAGCCAGTCGCGAGCGCAATGCATTGTCGAGCGCCATCCGGCCCATCGCGGCGGAGATATCCTGGACGTTGGTCGGGTCAACAAGAAGGGCAGCTTCGCCAGCCACCTCGGGCATGGAAGACATGTTTGAAGTTACGACAGGCACCCCAACCGCATTTGCTTCGATAATTGGAAATCCAAAACCTTCGTATAATGACGGCATGACAAGAAACTTCGCTCGGCGATAGAGGACAGCGAGATCGCTGTCCGTGACATATCCCGTAAGTCGCACATCCGATTCGATTTCGAGGCGCACCATGCGCTCGCGCAGGTCGCCGAGACGCCACCCCTGACCCCCCGCTATGACGAGCAGCAGATTTTTCCTGACAGACTCCGGAAGCAGCGCATATGCTTCCAGGAGATTTGGCAAGTTCTTGCGTGGTTCAAGTGTGCCGACAAAAAGGGCGTAATCGCGGTCGATGCCTTTGTCCGCAAGCACGCTGTTGGTCCCGCCATCCTCCAGGCGCGTTAGTCCAGGGTACACCACGTGCAGTTTCTTGGAGACCTGTGGATACAGCATTCGAATGGCATCGGCCGTAGAGCGCGAGACTGCGACGATCTCATCCGATGAAAATATTGCAGGTCGCATGAGGAAGCGATCGCCGAGCCAGCCCTGCAAACGCATTGTCGATGCCGCATGGTGCCATACGAGATCGTGAATGGTCACAACGCGGGGAATATCCGGATCCAAGCTAAAGGGCAATCTGTGGGCAGGGCCCCAAAAGATGTCGATTTTGTCGCGGGCTGCCTGTTTGGGTAACAGGGTTTGACCCCAAACCATGCGCCTGAAATTACCTGCATGACCAGATATCCGAAACGTTCCGCCCGATAGACGAGACAGATCCGACACCGGTCGCTCCGGGAGATACAGAAAGATTTCGTGACCGGCTTCCGCCAACCCACGGCACATCTCCAGCACATAGCGGCCGATGCCTGTGAGATTGTGGACAAGGTTGCGGGCATCAATGCCGATTTTCATGAATCGGGCCGTTTTTCTGTTCGAGCCTGAAAGGAAAGCGGCTGGCGCTGTCTAGCCGTGGGCTCGACGGGCCGGCGTGCCTGTATACACGCCGGGCACTTCAATGTCTCGGACGACCGTTGCGCCAGCGCCGATGATGACATTGTCGCATATGCTGAGCCGATCAATCACGGTCGCACCTGCGCCAACCAGAACCTGTGTGCCTATTCGGCAACGGCCTGCAACGGTCGCATTGACGGATATGTGCGAAAAATCGCCGATCACGCATTCGTGGTCAACGACTGCGCCGCTATTGATGATGACGCCCCGGCCAACCTCTGTAAGCGGTCCGATATGGGCCTGATGAGCGACCAGTGAGCCTTGCCCGATCTCACATTGCCTCCCGACAGAGGCAGTCGGTGCGACGAGCATCGCAAGAGGAACAAGCGCGCTCCCGCATTGCGCGCGTCGCCGCGCATTGTCACCCGAGCCCGGAAACATGAGCCAACCGGCGCCGGCGGCATTGCTGGGAAGAACAGCGACAGCAGGAAAGCCCGCAAATTCCTCACCGGCCTTCGCCTGGTCATCGATGAAAATCAAATCATCGAACCCTGACGACAGCGCTATATCCCCTACGCTACGCGCATGGCCGCCAAAGCCCAGAATGAAAAGGCCTTTGCTCATAGTGACGGCGTCATGCCTTTCTGCTCTGCTATGACATCAAGGATGCGGATATGTTCCTTAACAACGTCCTTCCACGTACGTTTCGCGAGAACATCAAAAAATTGGCGCTGCTGAGCGTAGAGGGCATCCCGGTTTTGAAGTGCCCATTCGATCTTGTCGGCCATTGCCTTCCAATCATATGGGTCGAACAAGGTGGATTCCCGCAGCGCCGGATCGACAACAATCTCCCTGGTCACTTCAATGTCGCCCATGACAACGGGAGTTCCTACTGACAACGCCTCTGTAATCGTGAATGGCATTCCACCTTCGGAAAGCGATGGATTTACCGCAAGGTCAGCGCACTTGTAGAGGGCGGCAAGCTCAGCTTCAGTCAATCCGGACAGGCACAGAACATCATTGTTTAGATTGTTCTCCGCTATGAACCTTCTTACAGATGGGTAATCGCCGAAACCGGTGAGAATAAGTTTGTGTTTTACATATCTCTTCCGGAGCAGATATTCATAGGCCCGCAACAATGTAATCACATTCTTGGACGGTCGAAACTGACTTGCATAAAACAGAAATTTGAATTCGAAAGATTTCAGCGGAGGCATATAAGATGGGCCGGTTGCCTTTCCCAAAGCGCCCAAAGCAATCGCGCGGTTTAAGCTCAATGAAGCGGCGGCATTATCTGAAAACCCTGCAATTTCCGTGTATCGGGAAAGCGTGCTTGGCGCGTGTCGCACCACCCAAATTTTTGAGGGGTCTACATCGATCATTTTAACTAGGGTTCCCCACTTGATATGATCGCTGTAGGTGACCAAATTGGCCCCACCCTCTATCGCTGTCAGAATTTCATTGCGGGCTCTGGCAATCGGCTCCCCAAAGTTGGCAAATGGGATGGGAAACTCGTACAGGACCATGTCAGGAACGCACATTAGGCGGGGCGCTTTGATGTCATTGAAGCTGGGCCAAAAAGCCGTTGGTGAGTACCACGCGATATCTGAATGCTTCCGGTTGATGAGTGCTACCATCTTTCTCATTTCGGCGGTGTGCATGCCGGAAAAAAGCAAACTCCTGATCGATTTTTGAGGCAATCGAGATTTCGCCAATTCAATCGCCCTATTAAGCCGGTCGATACTTCTTTTGTGGCGAAAAAAGAACCGGCCGCCTGCTCTTCGAAAGAGGAGCCGTGCCAGAGATATGGATTTAAAGGCGTAAAAGACTGCAAGAAAAGAGATGGCTAAAATCGACAAGACGGCCAAATAAGCGCTGAACATTAAAAAACTTATGGGATTGCTGGTACTTGAAAATCCAAACAAAGCCCAGCGTAGGTGTACCAAGATGATTGGGCTCAAGGTCTTAAACCATCGTCTTGAGCGAGACAAACGCGGGCGCTTAGATCTCCTCGACCGAAGATAGAGTCTCAACAGTAATGGAGACTGAGTCGGCCCAATAAACGAATATGATTTTTCAGCGACCCCAGCGTCATTGAACAACTGCGTGAGTTGTGATCTCAGCCAGCTTGGTGATGCGATAACCATTTTCTTATCAGGATCATCCGTTGCGGCCTTGACAAATGACGCTAAATATCTCCCGAGCCCCTCCGATTTCAGGTTTACAGTTGGAGGGTAAGCAAGGAAAATACCGTACCGCCTTATAGCCATTCCGAAACTGCCTTCCAATAGCCGAATGCAAGTTCGTCGATGGACTGCAACGCGAGTGTCGTTGATGTCGGCAGTCGCGCTGCCATTGCTTCCGTATTCTCTTCCATTAGTTTTAATTTCTTTGCCATGTCGAAGGCATCATTGGGATCCATAAACGTGAGGCCGAGCGAGAATTGCGTATCCATCTCGCGCATTGCTGGATAATCACTCGAGAGGGATGGAACCCCCACGCTTGCAGCCTCAACAACGCTGAATGTCCCGTTATCGACTAACCCAGGGTGCCAAAGAAATTGGCTTCGAGACAGAAGCTTCTGGTAGTTACTGTCAGGCATGTCGCCAAGCGAGGAAATGTTCTTTCTAAGTTTTGGTGATCTACGAAGAATATCTTGAGCATCCTTCAAATGACTGACTGCGCCACTTAGAAGCTTCTCAGTTCTGACCCCTGTAATATTGCATTTAAGCCTCCCGTCTAGCTCCTCGTAATAGATGGCAAGCGCCTCCAGCGCCATTCTATGGTTCTTGTGAGGATTGGCGTTGGTGGTCCATATGAACGACTGGTCCCTCTCGTCAAGTTCGACTCTTTTCGTTTTAGAAAAATTGGGCGAAAGCATAGGAAGTTTTATGACCTTGTGCGCGGGGACTCCAGCAAAATTGATCGCATCCTGCCGCGTGAATTCCGTGGTTACCACAACTTTATTTGCTCGATGGGCGGCATTTAGGAACGCTATCTCAAGTTCCCGAGTCGCGAAGGTAGAATAACGTTGAATATAGTCATAAATGACGTGAACAACGGGAATAAGCGGTAAAATTGGATGGAGTATTCGGTCCGATATGACCACGATCAGATCAGAATCCAGGAACAACTTGATCTCGTCGTCAAACGCAATGTATGTTCCAGAAGTGGCGGACCAATCCTGGAAGCCACGCAATTTCATCGCTCGCTCGGCTGTATATCGATCGATGTGAGAAATATCGAATGGCCTGACTTGAACCTTATCCGGGAGGTCCTTGAAGTCGTCCTTGGTGTAGATATCAGATCTTACATGGCCAAAAATGACCTCGGCCTCGTCCTCGGCATGTTGACTTCCGAGGCATAAAGCTGTTGCCAGAAGCTTTGCAGCGCGAAGGCTACCTCCACGGTACTCTACCGGAACAATTACGGCTATTCTCTTTTTTCGGGGATTGGAAGCTGGTGGAAGGTTTCGGCGCTGCGTCAGTTTTTCTCGAATGACAGAAAAGGATTCTCGCCAGTACGGCTCGCAGCGTTCTGCTGTCATCGCAGCCAGCATTTTCTTTTGCGATGTCCTTATATTTTCGGCGAACTTGGTATCGCCTCTCAGGATACGCTCAATTTTGGCGCGAGCTTCTGACGCGGTCTGTGCTCGGCCCGGCTGCCCTATCCCACCTAGCTCATCGAGAAGGCCACCAGCCATGAATACTAGGGGCATTCCGGTTCGGATCGCCTCAAATGGATGATAATGGACATGGCGCGGTTCTTGCGAATGGTAGAACATTACACGCAGGGTTTTCATATTCTCTGCATGCTGTTCGTTGGTGACAAAGCCCAGAACGCTCGGATCGTCGACGGTTATCGGCTGCGCCCCACCGATCACATAAGGCAGGCCTTCAAAGTCTTTCTTGAATTTCTCATAAATGGCTTTGTAGTAGGGGTTAAAGCCAATTTCTGGACAAACGAAAAGGATCCGTGGGTCGCTCCCGGTCCACGTATCATTGACAACAGCGTTGTTTAAACCAAGCGGAAGATAAATGGCCTTACTGGCTAAGAAATTGGATTCGTTCTTTTCTATTCCTCGGTATGCATGGCCCAGAAAAAAGGGTCCCTCCGGCCGCTGTAGCGCCAGGAAAGCTTCCTCTGATGAGGCCAGCAACTGCGAATAGCTCAGGCTTTTGTCAAGCCCATATGCGCGCCATATCAATGCGCCGGAAAAGTTTCGTGCGGCATTTGCCACAGCGTCTAGATCGTGCGCGATAAAGAACAAGACATCGAAATGTCGATTTGCAATCGCCCAATATTCCTTTGCAACCGGTTTGTACCAGTTAACACCATTGAGCTTTTCAAGATCATCGGAAGGTATCGAAAGATTCGCATCTTCAGAATAGTCAATGCTGGCCGAGCGAAAATTATGGTCCTGCGGAAATAGCTTCGGAAGAAAGATTTCTTGGAACCCTATACGCTTTAACATGGGCACTTCGAAGGCTCGTGCGGAAGTGTGATTTAGAATCCACATGACTCGAGGCGTGCTATCCAATCTCATGCTACCGGACCCCGAAGATGAACGCCGATCAAGGCAGATTGAATGGGCATCGACATCACTGCGCCAATCCATTCACTTTTTTGTATGCCTTGATCGCGGGCCCTATTGCGCCGTCAAACGCGACGACTCCATGATGAAAAACAACACCTCGCTCACAAATTGAGCTCAGCGTGCCAAAGTCATGTGAAGCGAGCAACAGAATCTCCGCCTGCTCGACAAGATCCAGGATGCGTTTGCGCGCTTTTCCCATAAAATTCGCATCACCGGCACCGATCACCTCGTCGAGGAGGAGAATGTCACCGCCGACCGCTGTCGAAATCGCGAAGGCGAGGCGCACCTGCATGCCAGCGGAATAGGTTTTGATCGGATAGTCGATGAACTCCCCAATATCGGCAAAGGCGACAACTTCGTCTTCTATCGAGCGCATGAATTTGGGCGAGAGACCGAGGAGAAGTCCGCGATACAGGATGTTCTCTCGGCCGGTGGCATCAGGCTCGAAACCCAAACTCAGGTCAAACAAAGACCGGACGGTTCCCTCGACCACGCGCTTTCCGGAAGATATCGGGTATAATCCTGCCACCATCTTGAGGAACGTGCTTTTGCCGGCCCCATTGTGTCCTAGAAGGCCAACACGTTCGCCGGGACCAATGTTCAGGCTAACATCCTTCAATGCGTGGATGTCGACGATCTTCTTGCCTCCTCCGTTCAACGTCGCCAGCGACGCCAGCATGGATTTCAACGACCGTTCGCTGAAGCCCACGGATGCATAATGGAGGTTTACCGATTCGAGGTGAATCCGATTTGTCATAGGTAGAAGATCACCCTCTTTTCGGCGGACCTGCCCACGAGTGCTGCGATCATGGCGAGCACCGCTATAGTTCCGACGCACCATAGATAGTTGGCAGCGACGGGCCATTCACCATGCAGGAGTGGAGCGCGTACGATCTGGAGGAGGTGATAGATCGGATTGTAGTCCAGCAGGACATGCAAATTGCCTTTGCGGAACACCGACGTCTCGAAATAGATTGGTGAGACAAACCATACGGCTTGCAATATCAGGCCAAGCGCATGCGGCAGATCGCGAAAACGGGCAGAAAAATATGCCATTATCGTCGCCCACGGCCAGACAATCAGACCGATGATCGGGAAAATCGTGAGGGCGGCAAGCCAAGACCAGCCGAAATTCTGCGGCATCACGACAAGCACCCAACCGATGAGGCTGATGCTGGCCAGGGCAAGCACTATAAGCCCGGAAATAACGTTTCGAAGCGTATATATCGCTAACGGGTGACGTGTCTGCTTGATGTACGCGTCGGCTTGGACGAAAGCCAATGCGCCTCCACTTACATTGAAGACGATGTACTCCCAGATGATGACCCCGGAGAGAATGTAGGGCGCATATTCCGAGATCGCGGCGTCGAAGATACGACTGAACACGATGGAGATAAGGATCGTTAGGCCCAGAGGCTGGATAATCGACCACAGGACACCGAAGAAGGACCTTCTCCAGCGACCGCGCAGATCGGACATCGCGAGATGCATCCAAAAATATCGCGCGGCCCAAATGCCCCTAAGATACTCGTTCACAGGCCATTTCCTTAACGCAAAGTCACCGCGGTCGATCCTCGAAATAACCGATGATCGAAGAACATATGCGGTTCAGCTGTTCCTCGGTCAGTCCGGGGTAGCTCGGCAGATTGATGCCACGCTTGCTTACGCTATCGCCATTCGGAAAGGCCCGGTCAGAATAACAGTGCGGCATGTGGCTGGCTAAGGGGAAAAACGGGCGTGTCTCGATTTCGTCGTCGGCAAGACGCGCACGCAACCGATCTCGATCCTCAACTTGGTCAACGACGATCGAACACATCCAGTGCGAATGATTAACGTCGCCCACGGGATCATGGGTCCTCAAGGGAAGTCCGGACAGTCGGGTCCGGTATATCTCTGCGACCTGCTGTTTGCGTTTGATGATCTCTTCAGCCATCTCGAGCTGGGCAAGCCCGATCGCCGCCTGGATATTGGTCATCCGATAATTGTAGGCAAGCATGTCGTGCCAGTATTCGCGGGTCGGCGAAACACCTTGGCTTTTCAGGCGCCGACACTTATCCATCACCTCAGCCGATCGCGCCAGAACCATTCCGCCTTCGCCAGTTGTGATTGTCTTGTTCCCGAAGAAACTGAAGGTGGCAACATCACCAAACGTGCCGACATGCCGGCCTTTCCACCGGGTCCCGAAGCCCTCCGCGCAGTCCTCGATGAGCAAAAGATCGTGATCGCGGCAAAGGCCCGAGATCGCATCCATATCACACGGATGGCCATACAAATGCACCGCCATGACCGCGCGGGTTCTCGGGGTTATAGCGTCACGTATTGCCTGCGGATCCACCTGCAGCGTGTCTTCCAACGAATCGACGTAGACCGGCGTCGCGCCGGTCTGCAAAATGGTGTTGACCGACGCTATGTATGTGAAGCTTGGAACGATGACCTCGTCGCCGGCACCGATGCCCAATGCATCCAACACAAGGTGGATGGCTACGGTACCGTTTGCCACGCTTGTCGCCTCTTTCGCGCCTACATACTCCGCAAAAGCCTTTTCAAATCGGGATATGAAGGCTCCACGTGAGGAAATCCAACCCGTAGTCAAGCACTCGTTGACATACGCCGATACGTTTCCGCTGAGGTATGGCTCATATACTGGAATTCGTGCCATGGTTATTCTGCGCGAGTGAAGCGTTGATAGCCATGCGTTGTAAGCAGCTTTTCCTGCTCGGCACCCTTAAAGTCCTCGCGAATCATTTCTTGGACCAGCTCGGTGAATTTAATTCTAGGTTCCCAGCCAAGGTTCTTTCGAGCTTTACTGGCGTCGCCAAGAAGCGTTTCGACTTCTGTCGGCCGAAAGTAAGCCGCATCGACAGCCACTATACATTGACCGCTTTTGTTATCGTACCCTTTCTCGTCGACGCCTTTTCCCTCCCATCTTACGTCAATATCCAGTTCCGCAGCCGCCAGGGTCACAAATTCGCGCACGGAATGCTGCTCGCCAGTTGCGATAACGTAATCCTCAGGCGCCTCCTGTTGCAACATAAGCCATTGCATCTCAACATAGTCTTTGGCATGCCCCCAGTCGCGCAGTGAATCTAGATTACCCAGGTAAAGCTTCTCTTGCATGCCTAGCTTGATCCGTGCCAGCGCTCGCGTAATCTTACGCGTCACAAACGTCTCACCTCGCATTGGGGACTCGTGATTGAACAGAATGCCGTTACACGCATAGATGCCGTATGCTTCGCGATAATTGATCGTAATCCAGTATGCATACAATTTGGCCACGGCATAAGGAGACCGTGGGTAGAATGGCGTGGTTTCCTTTTGCGGCGTCTCTTGCACGAGCCCGTACAGCTCAGACGTAGACGCCTGATAGAAACGGACCTTCTTCTCCAAGCCGAGAATTCGGATGGCTTCCAAAATTCTCAACGCCCCTAGAGCGTCGGAGTTGGCGGTGTATTCAGGTTCCTCAAATGAAACGGCTACGTGACTCTGTGCCGCCAGATTGTAAATCTCATCCGGCTGAACGAGCTGAATGATCCGCATCAGACTTGATGAGTCAGTCAGATCGCCATGATGCAACGTCAGATCTACACCCTTTTCATGTGGATCATGATACAAATGATCGATGCGATCCGTATTAAAAAGGGATGTGCGGCGCCTTACGCCGTGAACGGAATAACCCTTTTCCAGCAGGAATGCCGCCAGATAGGCGCCGTCCTGCCCGGTGATGCCGGTTATCAGTGCTTTTTTTTTCATCAATGTTCTCGATGTATCCGATTTGTGTCCGCCCAGCCCCTAAGGCTTTGCCGCCCCCAGCACCGTGAGCCAATGGATTGTCAGGCGCGGCCGTATACGTCGTCAAAACGCACGATATCGTCCTCGCCGAGATAATCGCCGCTTTGCACTTCAATGATCACCAGGTCAATCCGGCCAGGGTTTTCCAGCCTGTGTTTATGACCGCAGGGGATGTAGGTTGACTCGTTGGTCGCCAGGAACAGCTCCTGGTCGCCATTGACTATTTTCGCGGAGCCGCTGACCACGACCCAGTGCTCGGAACGATGGTAGTGCATCTGCAGGCTCAAACGTCTGCCGGGTTTCACCTCGATGCGTTTGATTTTGAAGCGCTCGCCTTCCTCCAGAACCGTATAGGTGCCCCACGGCCTATGTACGGTGCTGTGGACCAAATGTGCCTCATGCCCGGAAGCCTTGAGGCCCTCGAACAACTTCTTGACGTCCTGAACGCGATCGCGGGAGGCGACAAGCAATGCGTCGGGAGAATCGACGATCACCAGATCGCTGACCCCGACCGTGCCGATGACGCGTTTGTCGGAACTTATATAGCTGCCGGTGGTGTCCACCATATGAACATCGCCGCGTAGCCTGTTGCCGCTTTCGTCAGGAGTGATCAAATCGGCCATTGCGTTCCAAGATCCGATGTCGTTCCAATCCATGTCGCAAGGAACCACGGCAAGATTGTTTGCCTTCTCCATAACCGCATGATCGAGAGAGATACGCGGAGCGGAGCCAAAATGCTCGGGCGCGAGTTCGATTTTGGCAAAGCCTTCGCCTTGACTGAATCGGCCGTTCTCATAACTGTCGGAAACCGCCTGGATCACTTCGGGGCAATGCAAAGCCATCTCGTCGAGCATGCGTTGCGCGCTGAAGCAGAATATCCCCGCGTTCCAGAAGAAGCGTTTGGATTCGACATAGGCTTTGGCTGTGTCGAGATCCGGTTTTTCAACGAAACGGACGACTTTCTCACCATCGGCTTCGATATAGCCGAACGCCGTGTCCGGCCTGGTCGGGCTGATGCCCAGTGTGGCAATCCGCCCCAGTTTTGCGTATTCGATGGCGCGGCCCATGACGTCTAGAAATGCGGGCAGGTTGCCAATCATGTGATCGGCTGGGAAGACGCATAGAATCGCATCAGGGCCCTGCGTTGCCTTGGCATGGACAGTGGCTGCCGCCACGGCAGCGGCCGTATCCCGGCCTTCCGGCTCGAGCAGAAACGTACGTGGCAACACAACCGAATCCAGTTCGTCGAAGTCGTCCTTCGTGAGGAAAAGGTGGTCCCCGGACGTTACAGCCACGAGTTCCACCACTCCCTCAATCGACGCGGCGCGCAGCACTGTGTGCTGAATAAGCGAATGCCCGTCCGCCACTTTAAGAAAAGGCTTGGGGTGCGATTGCCTTGAGGCAGGCCATAGTCGCGATCCGGCTCCACCGCTGATTATGACGGGAACCACTTTCATGAAATGACCTCTGCTTCGTTTGTGGATGCGATCGCCAGCGCCCTGTCGAGCGTCAGCGCCACAATCGCTCTCGCTCTGCCTGGGTCTGCTGCCTCCGAATAACAGCGAAGTTCAGGCGCGTTGCCGGACGGCCGCAGATGGATGATCTCGCCAGTCAGCATTTGTGTCCTTAGGCCGTCGGTCTCGTCAACTTCAGCAACAGTCCCGAACGGGGCCAGAAACCGCTGCAGTGCAGGCCGATCCGCGAGCCGACGCATCAAGCTGCGCGAACTCTCCACTGGAAAATTCTCAAGGCGTTCGCTTGCACAGGCCGGAAGATTCCACAACGCGCGCAGACCTGACAGCGATTTTCTTGTCGATGCGACCATCCCGAGGACAGCCAGGATGGGGAGCAGTGAATCCCGTGTCGGCAATGCCGTCAATGTCTTGCCGTGTAGCGAACAGTCCGACCCCAAGAGAACGCCACCATTGGCTTCAAAGCCCACAACGATTTTCCCGGGGTGGTGTGAGGCTTCCATGGCTTCGACGACGAAAGGAGATCCGACCTTCGTTCTCAGAACCGTAAAACCGAAGGCTTTCGAAATACCTGAATTGGAAGTCACGGGCGTCACCACGATGTCAGCCCGCAGGAACAGAGCCGTGGCGAGGCCGATCAGGTCGCCGCGAAACAGGTCACCATTCTCGTCGGCAATCAGTGGCCGATCAGCATCGGCATCGGTCGACACGATGGCGTCGAGGTGGAATTCTCGCGCCCAACCCTTGAACTTTGCAATTGTGGTTTCGTCAACGGCTTCGGTATCGACGGGTACGAAGGTCTCCGATTTCCCGACAGGTGTCACATCTGCGCCAAAGGATCGGAGAACCTCCACCAGAAGATCCGCCGCGACCGAACTGTGCTGATAGACGCCGAGCCTCAGGCCCGAAAGGGACCCTGGCTCCAAGATGTCATCAGCGCGCGCGCGATAGGCGGCGATCGCATTGTCGTGATGCCCCGGCAAAGCCGTACCTATTGGCGGCGGGGGGCAATAGGCGTCTAGCCGTTCGGCAGCATAGTGTGCCATAGCGGCTTCATCGGCCTTGGTGATCTCGCCCCGCGGGCTATAGAACTTGATGCCATTGCGGTCCGCAGGGATGTGCGAACCCGTAACCATGAGCGCCGCTGCGTCATGCTGCCCGGCATACAACGCCAAGGCTGGCGTTGGAATGGCACCGCAATCGATCGGTTGAAACCCACTTGCCGCCAAGGCAGCCATGCAGTTGGCGGCGATCGTCGGACTGCTATCGCGCAAGTCGCGACCAACGAACACCTTGGCCTTCGATCGGACCCCATCGGCAACGAGACGCCAAGCGAAAGCCTCCGTATAAAGGCCGCTGGGTTTCCCGACTAATTCTGAAGCCAACCCTCGCAGGCCACTTGATCCAAACTTCATCACTTCGCTTTGGCTGGTAAAGGGAAGACCGTCATATTGCAGCAGACTTGGCTGTCAACCGCAAAATCGCTTCGGGCGGTTCACCTTTCCTTCCAGCTATCCACACTGCATTCCCAGCCGCGTCGACAGGGTGAGAGCCGTCTGGCGTCAAGGACCGAGCGATGGCCTCACGATCGCGCTGCCGGCATTCTCGAACCGCTTGATATCTGCGGAACCATAGGCCATAGGTCGAGAGCAGACCGCACCAGGGCAAAGAGTAGTCAAGGATTGACCTCTACGGCCGACCCCCCTCTCTATCCTGAGTTGCTGTCGGACTCTAGGGCTCTTTGCAGTTGATGTGCAAGATCTTGATCAAACGGACTTTCTCTTCACCCGCCAACCTATGAAAAAATCTCTGGCGATGATTTCAAGTCCACGCTATGCGATACACGCGGCGGGGGCCGAAGATTTGGTACTAAAAAGAAGCCGCCGGTGACGGATGGTATTCGCTCTAGAGCCACTTTAGTATTGAAGTCTTCGCGCCTGGAGTTCAGTACCGTCCGATGAAATCCTATGTAGAAGCTGTACCCGGACTCCGGCCCACAATGCGTCGCGCCATCATCATGATTCAAGACATCGCCATGGTTTTGGTGGCGGTGGCGCTTAGCCTGACTTTATCGCAGTCGAGGCTGTCGTTCGAAGCGTTCTCTCCAGCGGGTTTCGCTTGCTGGGCGAGCATCATTATTCTTAGTCATCTGTTATTCAGATATTGCGGCCTCTACAATACTGTGTGGCGCTTCGCCTCGACGCCGGATTTCTTCAACATCCTGAAGGGCTGCGCAATACTGACCATCGTCCTTTACTGTGTTTCGCTTTTTGTTCGTTCCTTTCAGCCGGTGGCGGGCCTCAATGAGCGCCAGTTCATCGTCTTCTTCCTGGTTTCTTTCACGATCATCTCGGCGCCCCGGATTTTCTACCGGTTCTTTCGCGACGGCGCGAGCTGGCGCATTCTGAGTCGCGGCAAGGCTTCGACCAAGAGAGCGGTGTTTGTCGGCAAGCTGAGCGAGGCCGACGTAATCATCCGTTTCACGCGCACGACGCAGCCTGTAGAGTATTCAATTGCAGGGATTATGGCGATTGAGCACGGTGTTCCGCAGGGCACTCGGATCCAGGGCGTTCCCGTCGTGGCCACCCGCCCCCGCCTGATCGAGGTGCTGGAAGAATACGCCAAGGGTACGACAAGCCTGGACCTGCTGATTTTCGGCAGCGGCGCCGAACATGAGATCGAGGAGTATTCGGAGCTCGTCCGTGTTGCCCGGCAAGGCGACATAGCGGTGGTGCAGTTCTCGGGGCTTTCGCAGCTCGGCCAGGAGGGAAAGCTCGTTCTCGACGAGGTCGAGATGGAAACGATCCTGCGCCGCCCCACGGTTCCGTCCGACATCGAACGCATCGGGGCCTTCGTCGGCGGCAAGCGCGTCCTGGTCACCGGCGGCGCCGGTTCCATCGGCCGCACCCTGGTCAAGAGGTCACTGGAACTGGGCGCGGAGGCGGTGCTGGTTGCCGACAATTCCGAGTTCGGCATTTTCCAGTTGAGCCAATACGTCGAAGAGAAGGACCATGACCGCCTCAAGGTCCGCATTGTCGATGTCGCCGACCGGCGCCAGATGACGCGTGTCGTCACCGAGTTCAAGCCGGACATCGTTTTCCACGCCGCGGCACTGAAGCATGTGCCTTTGCTCGAGGAAAACTGGGATTCGGCCATCCAGACCAATGTCTTCGGAACGCTTGTCTGTGCCGAGGTTGCCGCCAAATGCGGCGTCAAGCAATTCGTGCTTGTTTCGAGCGACAAGGCCGTGGACCCGACATCCGTGCTGGGCCTGACGAAGCGGGCGGCCGAACAGATCGTCAGCGCCTTGCATGAAACGCCCGCCGGCGAGCCCGGCGCCCGGCGCCCCGCCACCAAGTTCATAGCCGTTCGGTTCGGCAATGTCTTTGGCAGCAATGGCTCGGTCGCAACCATATTCCAGGCGCAGATCGAGGCCGGAGGTCCGGTCACCATAACCGACCGGCGCATGACGCGCTATTTCATGACCGTGGCCGAAGCCGTCGACCTCGTCATCATGTCGGCGGCCGATGCCGCCTCGCGGAAAGCCGGCGACGACTACGCCGTCTACATGCTCGACATGGGCAAACCGGTGCCGATCCTCGAAGTTGCCGAGACGATGATCCGCATGTCCGGAAAAAGCCCATACACGGACATCCCCATTCGCTTCACCGGAATCCGGCCCGGTGAAAAACTCCATGAAACGTTGCATGGTGAGGATGAGGAGCTGGTCGAACTCGGCATTTCCAAGATTTTTGGCCTGAGCACCGATGTCGCGGAATGGTCCGATGTCCAGGCGGCGCTTGCGGCCCTGCAGCAATCCGTGAAGAGCCAGGACAAGGCATCCTCGCTCGCGGTGCTTGCGGGTCTTGACCATACCAAGAAGGTAAGAGGGGACGTGCCTGAGGCCGTGATCCCGAAAGCGGCCGGGCAGGCGAACTGATGCTTCAAAAGACCCTGGCCTTCTTCGGCGCTTGAGCAATCTGCGCAAGAGCGGCATTTATCGGCGGACCTTCGGGACCCTGGGGCGCTGGCTGGCATTCCTCTGCTGGCGCATCCGAGCAGGCGAGGGGTCGAGCTTGGTCGAGCGATAGCCTCATGCTACGTCGAGCGGATTCGTATTTCGTCTTTGGTTTTGGCAACGAGCACTATCGGCGGTTCATGAAGACAGCCAAGCAAATCTTCGATCTTGCCGGCGCGGCGCTGCTGCTCCTGGTCACTTCACCCGTCCTGGCGCTCGCTGTCCTGGCTGTTCGTATATCGTCGCCCGGTCCGGCCATCTTTTCTCAAACGCGGGTTGGCCGCGATGGCGTGCTCTTTCGCTGTCACAAATTGCGCACGATGTATGTCGGCACGCCATCCTTGCCTTCGCACGAGGCGCCGGCGAATGCCGTGACGCCGGCCGGAAAGACCCTGCGGAAGTTCAAGCTCGATGAGCTGCCGCAGTTCTGGAATGTTCTGAAGGGCGAGATGAGCTTGGTCGGACCGCGTCCCTGTCTGCCGACGCAAACCGAGCTGATCGAGTGCCGCCGACGGCTGGGCGTTTCATCGGCGCTTCCCGGCATCACCGGCCTGGCTCAGGTCAAGGGCATCGATATGTCGGACCCGGCCCTATTGGCCGAAACCGATGCCGACTATCTCAAGGTCGCCTCGATCGGCCTTGATCTTCGCATCCTGCTCGCGACGATTTATCCAGGTTGAGCTTGCCTGCTGCGCGCCGCGATTTCGCTTAGACGATCAAGCGTCGCTGTTTCCGGCAGCCAGCCCTGCGAGACGAGCAGGGAAGGGTCGCATATCTGTGTCGCCGTCATGCTTTCCCAAAACGCCCGCTTGCCTAGCGCGACCGCGGCCATCCGCATCAGGCTGGCCGGTACGGCAGCCAGGCGCACCGGCCGCCCAAGTCCCTTACGGAAGGCGCTTACGACGGCTGCCACCGACACCGGAGGCACATCGCTGGCTATATAGGCAGGGCTAAGCGGCCCCGGATGAGCCAACAAATGCCGCACGGCTTGCGCCGCTGCGTCGGCCGACACCAGCGAGCGGGTTCCTGTCAGAATACCTGTCGGCAGCGGCAGGCCCGTATCGGCCAGGCGCATCAGCATTGCCAGATTGCCCTTCATGCCGCTTGCGTAGGCCGCCGGCAGGCGCAGCACGGCGGCGTCGGCGCGGCCGTGCGATGCATAGGCGTCCAGGACCCTGATCTCGCCCTCGCGTTTCGAGCGCCCGTAGGCGCATTGCGGATCGGGGACCGTATGCTCGTCGATCGTTGCGCTGACGCGGGCGCCGATCACGGCCCGGACCGATGACAGTTGGATGAAGCGTCCGCTTGCCTGCATGGCGGCCGCATGCGCCAGCCGCGCGCTCAGTTCCGCGTTGGCGGCTCGGTAGTCGGCTTCGGTGGCACCGCCGTGATCATTGTTCAGGCCGGCGCAATGAACGACGTCCGTGACATCGCGGGTGACGGCAAGGAAGGCCTTGGCCGGCGCATCGAAACGCGGCAAGGCGACGATGTCGCTGCCCGAAGCGAGGCTTTCGGGATAGCGCGAGGCGAGGCGAACCTCCACGCCTGCCTCGCGAAGCCTTTGCACGACGAGACGTCCGATGAAGCCCGATGCGCCTGTGACCAAGACCTTCATTGCCTTGCCCGGAGCCGCTATTGCGTGACTGGCGGAAGCGGCATCTCTTCCGGCAACGGGGCCTGACGTCCCGACGCAAGATAGGTCCCGGATACCAGGAAGACCATGAACACCGAATCCAGGATGTCTTGGCCGATCAGGATGCCTGTCATCCCAGCCGTCAGGTAGATGATCACCATGACGACGACCATGGTGGCGCCAAAGCGCTCGATCGGGTCGGCGCTGTTGCGCAGGACCAGGGCGGCGTTTCTGCCGGCGACGACAAAGATCGCCGCCAAAGTCACGGCGCCCAGGATGCCCGCCTGTACCAATGCCGTCAGGAAGCCATTGTGGAAATGATTGAAACCTGCCGTTTTCGCGAACAGGTCTTGGAAGCCCTGCCTGATCAAGAGCTGGTTGGCGCCCACTCCGTGTCCGAACAAGGGCATGTCGCGGAATGCCTTCAGGCCGATGTCCCAGAGGGCAACACGTATTCCAAGCGAGGTGTCGGAATTGCCGTGCGCCCCAAGCGCGTCCCAATCAGAGCGCAGAAAATCAAATCTGTCGGATATTGTATGGAAGCCGATAGCGGCGACCGCGACGCCGATCGCCGCCAGCAGAAGCAGCAGACGGACGGCATTCTTCCCTTTCAGCCAATGCTGGTTGATCAACAGCACGGCAATGCCGGAAATCAGCAGCGCCAGCCAGATGATGCGCGTGCCGGAATAGATGATGGCGATCGTTCCGCCGAGCGCTGCGCAGATCAGCGCACTCTTGTGCCTTTCGATGCCCGACAGGGCACCGGCCACGCAGGCCATCACTGCAAGGCAGACGACCGTGGCGAACACTATCGCATTTCCCGCTCCGCCCTCCGCCCTCATCCCGATCCAATATTGCTGGATGATCGCCAACAGCAGCGCGACGAAACAGGCGGCCATGCTGCTGAGGATTATGATCCGGACAAGGGTTGTTTTCTGCGTAATGCTCCAGGTTGAATAGGAGAGGGGGAAAAACAGGAAGGTGACGAGCGGGATCAGATGCGGCGCATCCCTGACAATTGCGTTATTGGCGAGCGAAGCCAGGAGATTTGCCGCGCAATAGGCATAGATCGCGATCGTGAGCGCCATCATCGCCCGGTCGATGTTGAAGCGCCTCTTTTTCGAGGCGATCAAAAGAACCGACCACAGGCCGCCGCCGTTGAACACGAAGCTCACCACAGACCCCAGGACCGGTGGAAAAAAGAAGCAAGCGATGGAAAAATAGATATTGATCCGCGCGGGCGAGAACTGCCGTCTTATCGATGAAAGCTGGCTCAAGGGCGGCTCACCATTCTCGGACGCTTCACACGGCGGATTGTCTGACGGCGGCAAACATAGCCCTGCCGAAATTGCCCGTGTCGCATCGTGCATCTGCCCGCTTTCAGGGGCCGGTATAGCGGCTTGGGTCTTTTTCTGAAAGTGCATCAAGGCCGATTGCCACCGAAAATCGGTAGTCGCTGGCAGACGATCGGATTTGGGCGCGGCGAAGACTGCGTGCTTTTCATCAAGCAATTTTTTCCCCCGCATTTTCTCAGCCGCCGGCGTGACAAGCAGGAATTTCCGCATTTTGACGCATGGATGGAAAATTCATTCCCGAACCACTCCTTGCCAGGCGCGTCTTGCATTGTTCTGGGCAGCGGCGATCTGCTAGAACGCCCGCAAGAATAACATTGTCCAGAAGCAAGCTTGAACCGGGCGGGAAGCCCGATGATTTGATGCCAGGTCTTCTGTCGGAAGGCACGAGAGAACGCTAGACAGGCCATGACAACAGCGCTTACGCACCTGCAGCGGCTTGAGGCCGAGTCAATCCACATATTCCGTGAAGTCGCGGCCGCCTTCGCCAAGCCGGTCATGCTCTATTCCGTAGGCAAGGATTCGTCCGTGCTGATGCACCTGGCGATGAAGGCGTTCTATCCCGCCAAGCCGCCCTTTCCGTTCCTTCATGTCGACACAACCTGGAAATTTCGCGAGATGATCGCCTTTCGCGATCAGATGGCGCAAAAACTCGGTTTCGATCTCCTGGTTCACGTCAACCAGGATGGCGTGCGCGACAACATCAATCCCTTCGATCATGGCTCGAACACGCACACCCATGTGATGAAGACCGTGGCGCTGCGCCAGGCGCTCGACAAATACGGTTTCGATGCCGCCTTTGGCGGCGCCCGCCGCGACGAGGAAAAATCGCGCGCCAAGGAGCGCATCTTTTCCTTCCGCAACGCCCAGCACGTCTGGGATCCGAAGAATCAGCGCCCCGAAATGTGGAAGATCTTCAACACCCGCATCGCCACGGGTGAATCGATCCGCGTCTTTCCGCTGTCCAACTGGACCGAGCTCGACATCTGGCAGTACATCCTGCAGGAGAACATCCCGATCGTGCCGCTCTATTTCGCCAAGCAGCGGCCGGTCGTGGAACGCGATGGCATGCTCATCCTCAAGGACGACGATCGCATGAAATTGCGCCCCGGTGAGGCGATCGAGAATCGGCTGGTGCGCTTCCGCACGCTCGGCTGCTACCCGCTGACCGGCGCCATCGAATCGGAAGCAGACACGCTGGAAGCTATCGTCGGCGAGATGCTGACCGCGCGCACCTCCGAACGGCAGGGCCGCCTGATCGACCGGGACGAAGCCGGCTCGATGGAAAAGAAGAAGCGCGAGGGGTATTTCTGACCATGCGCCACATCATGGCAAAGAGCCTCGCACCTACCGACGGCGTCCGCGATTATCTGGCGGCGCAGGAGAAGAAGTCGCTGCTGCGCTTCCTCACCTGCGGCTCCGTCGACGATGGCAAGTCGACGCTGATCGGCCGTCTGCTCTCCGACACCAAGCAGATTTTCGAGGACCAGCTTGCCGCGCTCGAACGCGATTCGCGCAAGCACGGCACGACCGGCGACGACATCGATTTCGCACTGCTGGTCGACGGTCTCGAAGCCGAGCGCGAGCAAGGCATCACCATCGACGTCGCCTATCGCTTCTTCGCCACGCCAAAGCGCAAATTCATTGTCGCCGACACGCCCGGCCACGAGCAGTACACGCGTAACATGGCGACCGGCGCGTCCACCGCCGACCTGGCAATCGTGCTGATCGATGCGCGGCAAGGCGTGCTGCGCCAGACCAGGCGCCACTCGATCATCGCCTCGCTGCTCGGCATCCGCCATATCGTGCTGGCCGTCAACAAGATCGATCTCGTCGATTTCGATCGGGCGGTCTTCGACCGGATCACGCAGGACTATCAGCAGTTTTCGCGCGATCTCGGCTTTGAGACCATCGTGCCGATCCCGATGTCGGCGCGCTACGGCGACAACGTCACCGGCCGCTCCGACAGGATGGAATGGTATTCCGGCCCGACGCTGATCGAACATCTCGAAACCGTTTCGGTCGACGAGGCCGCGGCCGAGCTGCCGTTCCGTTTTCCGGTGCAGTACGTCAACCGCCCCAATCTCGATTTTCGCGGCTTCGCCGGAACGATCGCCTCGGGCGCGATCTCGCAAGGCGACGAGGTCGTCGTCGCCAAATCGGGCAAATCCTCCCGCGTCAGGCGCATCGTCGCGCAGGGTGGCGACCTCGCCCAGGCGGTTGCCGGCCAGGCCATCACGCTTGTCCTCGATGACGAGGTCGAGATTTCCCGGGGCAACATGCTGGTGGCGCCTGCGGCACGCCCGCAGGTCGCCGACCAGTTCGCCGCCAACATCGTCTGGTTCGATGAACATGCGCTGCTGCCGGGCCGCTCCTATATCCTGCGCACCGAGACCGACCAGACCAGCGCTACCGTCACCGATTTGAAATATCGGGTCAATGTCAATGACTTTGCCCGTGAAGCTGCCAAGTCGCTCGAGATGAACGAAGTGGGCATCTGCAACATCTCGACGCGCACGCCGATCGCTTTCGACACCTTCGCCGAGAACCGTACAACCGGCGCGTTCATCCTGATCGACCGCATCAGCAACGCCACGGTCGGCGCCGGCATGATCCTGCATTCGCTGCGCCGTGCCGAGAACATCCATTGGCAATCGCTCGATGTCGGCAAGCGGGTACGTGCCGACATCAAGAACCAGCGGCCCGCCGTGTTCTGGTTCACCGGGCTGTCGGGCTCGGGCAAATCGACCATCGCCAACCTGTTCGAGAAGAAGCTGTTTGCCTCCGGGCGCCATACCTACATTCTCGACGGCGACAATGTCCGCCACGGCCTCAACCGGGATCTCGGCTTTACCGACGCCGACCGCGTCGAAAACATCCGCCGCGTCGCCGAAGTGGCCCGCCTCATGGCCGATGCAGGGCTGATCGTCATCGTTTCCTTCATTTCGCCTTTCAGCGCCGAGCGGCGCATGGCCCGCGAATTGATGGCCGAAGGCGAGTTCGTCGAAGTGTTCGTCGACACGCCGTTCGAGGAATGCGCCAGGCGTGACCCGAAAGGCCTCTACGCCCGCGCGCTCAATGGCGAGATCAAGAATTTCACCGGTGTCGACTCGCCTTACGAAGCGCCGGAAAAACCGGAAATCCATCTGAAGACGCTCGGCAAATCGGCCGAGGAGATGGTAGATGCCCTGGAACACTGGCTGAACGAGCGTGACATTGCCGAAGACCAATACGACAATGGCGGCGGCATCTGACGACAGGTCGATGCTCGAAATTTTCGAGGGGCTCGCTTTGGCGGCCGGCCGCGAGGTCATGCGTGTGTTCCACGCCGGCTGCGCGGTCGACCAGAAATCAGATTCCTCGCCGGTGACCGAGGCGGACCGCGAGAGCGAGAAGATCATTCTGGCCGGATTGCGTACGGCCTTTCCCGACATTCCCTGCGTGGCCGAGGAGGAAGCATCCGCCGGCATCGTGCCGCCGGACCTGGACGGGGCTTTCTTCCTGATCGATCCGCTGGACGGCACCAAGGAATTCGTCAATCGCCGCACCGATTTCACCGTCAACATCGCGCTTGTCCGCCACGGCGTGCCGGAAGTCGGCGTCGTTTTCGCGCCCTGCACGGGCCGGTTCTTTTCCGGGCTGCCGGGCAAGGCGGAATTCCTCGAAATAGATGGCGACTTCCGCATCGTCTCTCGCCGGCCGATTTCGGTGAGGGCGGCTGCGACGCCGCTGGCGGTGGTTGCGAGCCGCTCCCACAACACGCCCGAAACCGAAGCCTATATTCGTGACCTAGGCATCGCCGAGATCGTCTCTGTCGGCTCGTCGCTGAAATTCTGTCTGGTCGCCAATGGCGAGGCGGACATTTATCCGCGCTTCGGTCGTACCATGGAGTGGGATACCGCAGCCGGCGATGCCGTGCTGCGCGCCGCGGGCGGCATCACGCGCACGTTGGATGGACAGCCCTTGATGTATGGCAAGCGAGACCAGGGCGGCGATGCGGATTTTGCCAATCCGCATTTCATCGCCAGCGGCAGGGCAGGGGCAAGCTCCGCCTGAAGCCGGCTGGTTACTCGGCCGCGGCCTGCGCCGAGTTCGATCCGATATAGTTGCGGATCGTCTCGATGATCCGGTCCTGATCGGCTTCGCTGAGATAGGGATGCATCGGCAGGCACAGGATGCGCTTGGGCAATTGCTCGGATACGGCAAGGCCGGTCGGCGTTCTCGGATAGTCGCGATAGGCGGTCTGCTCGTGCAGCGGCTTCACATAGTAGATGACCGACGGAATGCCTTTTTCGCCGAGATGCGCCTTCAGCCCGTCGCGCTTGGGCGTCTCGATGGCGTATTGCGCCCAGGCCGAGCGGCTGCCGTCCAGGTTGCGGGCTGCCGTGACGACATCAGCAAGCCCTTCGGCATAACGGTTCGCCACCATTTGCCGGGCAACCATCTCGTCCTCGAGAATGGCGAGCTTTTCGATCAGGATCGCGGCCTGCAGCGTGTCGAGCCGTGAATTGATGCCGACCCGGATGTTGTCATATTGCGTCTCGCCCTTGCCGTGGAAGGCGAAGGAGCGCAGCTTGTCGGCCAAGGCGTCGTCGTTGGTGAACATCGCTCCGCCGTCGCCGTAGCAGCCGAGCGGCTTCGCCGGATAGAAACTGGTCGAGCCGACCGTGCCTAACGACCCGCACATCTTGCCGTCCGCCGAACCGCCCATCGATTGGGCGGCATCCTCGATCACCATCAGGCCTTCTCGGTGGGCGATCGCCATGATGGCATCGTAGTCGGCGGCAAGGCCGAAGAGGTCGACCGGAATGATCGCCCTGGGCTTCAGCCGGCCTTCTTTCTTGATCATCGTGATCGCCGCCTCGAGGCTGGCGATGTCGATGTTGTAGGTCTTGGGATCGACGTCGACGAAAACCGGCTCGGCCTTGGCCAGCGCCACCACTTCCGCCGTGGCGGCAAAGGTGAAGCTCGGAACGAACACGGCATCGCCCGGGCCGATCCCGGCGGCGAACAGCGGCAAAAGCAGTGCGTCGGTGCCGTTGGCGCAGGCCACGACGTGCTTGACGCCGACATAGGCGGCGAGCTTTTTCTCGAATTCGGCTACCTGGGGACCGAGGATATAGCGGCCGTCCTCGACGACATGGTCGATCGCGGCCTTCAGCCGGTCGCGGATTCGTTCGCGCTGTGCGCCAAGATCGATGAACTGCATGTCGTCCTCAAACGATTTTAACCGGGCGGTCTGGCCTCGACCCGCTGGTATCAGAATTGCGCCTGCCGAGAAAGCCGGGCGCGCGGAGCGACAAATTGCCCGGTCGTGGCAGTCTGTTACCGCATTTTTCGGTGTCGGTCAGCCGGACGCCGGAAATCCGGGATTCGTGCGGCGCAATTACGGCCTTATAACCCCAGAGTCGACCCTGCTAAACATAAAGTGATCGGCCGGCTCAATCCATGTTGGGCCTTACCACGGCCCGAACTTGGGTCAGCCAAGGCCTGAGAACGGCCAGTCCGCAGTGCGGCAACTATCCGAAGATAGGAATTTTTTCTTGACGGGGTGAAGGCAACTATGCTACATATCTACCTATGGTGCTGAGTTGCGCCAAGGACCCGCCGCACAGGCGGGTTTTCTTTACTGCCTCATCAACAGCGCGCCGGCGAAGGTTCCAAGGAACCTGTTAATTTGGATTCGTTTCCTCTGGCGCGCCACTCAGGCGATCTCATGGCGCCAGGGCGGATTGGCGCCGGCCCGCGATACCGTCACCGCCGCCGCTTTGGCGCCGAGTGTCAGGGCCGCACGGATGGCGTCCTCGGAAAGGCCTGAAATCGCCGCTTTCGTTAGCCGGCCCTGCTCATGCAGCGAGGCGAGGATGCCGGCATTGAACGTATCACCGGCGCCGACCGTATCGACCACCTCGACTTTTCGCGGCGTTACGCTGACCGTGTGGTCCCTGGTGTAGCCGACGGCGCCTTCGCTGCCATGGGTGACGACGATCAGCTTGGGTCCGCGGTCGAGCCAGTTGCGCACGACGTCCTCGTGCGAGCCGGCTTCGTCGAACCAGTGAAGATCTTCATCCGAGAGTTTCACGATATCGGCCATCGCCATCATCTCGCGGATACGCTTCAGATGCTTTGCCTTGTCCGGGATGAAGTTCGGCCGGATGTTGGGGTCGAGCATCATGACGCGACGACCATGCTCGCGCTTCATCAATTCCTCGTAGGCGGCCCCCGCCGGGTCCGAAATAAGGCTGATGGCGCCGAACAGCATGGCCTCGATCTCCGGACCAAGTTGCGGCAGATCCTCGCCGGTCAGCATGCGCCCGGCGGTGTTCTCGTCGTAGAAAGTGTAGGTTGCCTGGCCATCGTTCAGCCGCACGAAGGCGAGCGTCGTCGGCCGGGGCGAAGTGTGCGCATAGGTGGAACTGACCTTGCTCGCCCCGAGCGCTTCGCGGAGCTGGCCGCCGAACAGGTCCGACGACAGGCCCGAGAAGAAGCTGGCAGGAGCGCCCAGCCGGCCGAGCGCAATGGCGGTGTTGAACACCGCGCCGCCGACATAGGGTGCGAAGGCCCGTTCTCCCTCCGTCGTCGTGCGCGGCAGCATATCGATCAGGGCCTCGCCGCAGCAAAGGATCATTGTCTTGTCGTCTCCGGCGGATGGATCACGCCCTTGCGGATGATGATGTTGGCGTAGAGCCTGGGTTCGCTGGTCGCGACGATGGCGTGCGCGGCCCTGACGCGTGCATAGAAGTCGGCACCGGCCAGCGCAACCACCTTGCGCCCGGGCGCGCGTTTTGCACACAGCACTTCGATTTCATGATGCACGGGATCGGCGAGCGAGGGGTCGCCCTTGGCCGAGGCGCGAAACAGCGCCTCCGGCACGACGTCATCGACGGGCAGCACGCTCAATATGGCGTCCAGCACCGGAATGAGATGGTGGCCGTCGGCCCGCACCAGCCGCTTTGCCTGCTCTTCGGCCGGGTAGTTTCCATCGACCAGGGCGATTTCGTCGCCATGCCCCATCGCACGCAGGATCGCCAGAAGCTCCGGACCGAGCAGCGCCGGAATTCCGATCAGCATTCAGATGCTCCTGGAAATCGTGGTCGAACCGATCAGGAAGCGCTCGGATAGTGGCAGGCTGGCGCCCCCGAGAGCGCGCGCGTGAATACCGACGGTGCCTTCGCGGACGTTTGGCAGTTTCAATCCCTCGGCATCGACCGTGTCGATGGTTGCGATGACGGCGTCGACCAGCCTGCGGCGCACCTGCGTCGGCATCCAGCCGTCGATCACCGCCGCCTCGAAGTCGATGACGGACGATGCCGCGACGATGGCATAGGCGAGCGCCCGCGAGGCGTTTGTAATCCAGTCGTCGAGCTCGGCGCCGATCTCGCCCCAGTCCTCGGGCGACGTCCACAGATGCGAAGCCTCGACGCCACGTGCATTGAGCGCTTTTTCGAGCATGGCGATCGAAGCCACGTCGATCAATTGGGTCGGCTTTCCCTCCGGTCCGGGCACCGGCATGGAGCCCAGCGCGCCGGCGTTGCCGGTCGGGCCGCCAAAGAGCCGTCCGTTGAGGACGATGCCGCCGCCGGCAAAGGCGCCGATATAGAAATAGACGAAATCACGCGGGGCGCCTGCCTGGCCGAAGACCAGCTCCGCGCCGCAGGCCGAAGTGGCGTCGTTCTGCAGATAGACCGGAAAATCGCATTGCGCCTGGATCTCCGCGCGGATATCGCGATGGCGCCATTCGTCCATGACGTCACGCGGCGCGCCGGCGGTATCGGCCCAGTTCCAGAGCTCGAACGGCATGGCGATGCCGAGCCCCGCTATGCGCTTGTCCTGCGCGGGCGAAAGTTCGCCACGCATCTTCTTCATGCCTGATGTGACGAATTCCACCGTCTCGCGCGGGGCAGGGTAGCGGTAGGAATGCTGCAGCATCGAACGTACATTGCCGAGGAAATCGATCAGCACGAGTTCGGCGCTGCGGCGGCCGATCTTCAGGCCGATGAAGAACGCGCCCTCGGGATTGAGCGCCATGGGGATGGAGGGCTGTCCGATCTTGCCGCGCAGCGGCGCCTGCCGCAGCAGCAGGCTTTCCTCCTCGAGCTCGCGCATGATGACGGAGACGGTTTGCGCCGACAGTCCGGTCATGCGGGCGATGTCGGACTTCGCCAGGCTGCCATGCTGGCGCACCAGCGACAGCACCAGCCGCTCATTGTGGTCCCGCATGCCGCTCTGGTTGGTGCCGCGGTGAATAAGGCTCTCATTCGCCTCGGGCGAACCATGCCTGGCAATGGCCGTCTCCACCCTGTTCCTCCCGTTATTACCCCTCGATGCTTTTGGGGCAGAATGTGCGAACGGCGCAAGGCTGTCAATAATAAATAAGAGTGATTTAATTATTGACAGAGAGATTGGTCTGGTGTCATTTGAGGCAGGCATCCGTACCGGGAGAGGTTGCTTGGATGCCGGAGGGGTGCCGGTTGGCCGGCATCTGAAATGTTCCACTGGGAGGAAATCGTGACCAATACAAAACTGTTGAAATCCACCGTTTTTGCGGCGGCTGCTCTGGGCCTGATGGCATTCGCCTCGTCCGCATCCGCGGCCGGTGTCGGCGCCTGCTTGATCACCAAGACCGACACCAATCCCTTCTTCGTCAAGATGAAGGAGGGTGCGACCGCCAAGGCCAAGGAGCTTGGTGTCGACCTCAAGACTTATGCCGGCAAGATCGACGGCGACAGCGAAAGCCAGGTCGCGGCGATCGAGAGCTGCATTGCCGACGGCGCCAAGGGCATCCTCATCACCGCGTCCGACACCAAGGGCATCGTGCCGACGGTGAAGAAGGCGCGTGATGCCGGCCTGCTGGTGATCGCGCTCGACACGCCGCTCGATCCGATCGACGCCGCCGACGCGACCTTTGCTACCGACAATTTGGAGGCCGGCAAACTGATCGGCGCCTGGGCCGCCGCGACGCTCGGCGACAAGGCCAAGGACGCCAAGATCGGCTTCCTCGACCTGACCCCCTCGCAGCCGACCGTGGACGTGCTGCGCGACCAGGGCTTCATGATGGGCTACGGCATCGACGTGAAGGATCCCAACAAGATCGGCGACGAGGATGACGCGCGCATCGTCGGCCATGACGTCACCAACGGCAATGAGGAGGGCGGCCGCAAGGCGATGGAGAACCTTCTGCAGAAGGACAACACCATCAACGTCATCCACACCATCAACGAGCCGGCCGCGGTCGGCGCCTATCAGGCGCTCAAGGCCGTCGGCCTGGAAAGCCAGGTGCTGATCGTCTCCGTCGATGGCGGCTGCCCCGGCGTGAAGTCGGTGGCCGAAGGCGTCATCGGCGCGACATCGCAGCAATATCCGCTGCAGATGGCGGCGCTCGGCATCGAGGCCATCGCCAATTTTGCCAAGGACGGCACCAAGCCGAAGCCGACCGAAGGCAAGAACTTCTTCGACACCGGCGTCAATCTGGTGACCGACAAGCCGGCCAATGGCGTGAAGTCCATCGACACCAAGGAAGGCCTCGCCAAGTGCTGGGGCTGATGCCGGTCTGACTGGCAACTAAAAACGGAGCGGCCGGACTTGATCCCCGGCCGCTTCGGGTGGACGATGGTCGCGTGACCGCGAACAATCCCGGCAGGAGACCGGAAAAGCGTGGACGGGTGTCGCCGCGTGGCGGATACCCTACGGGGAGGAAACATGTCTCAAGCTCAGGAATTCGAGAAGGTTCTCTCAGGCAGCGACACGAGCGTTGCCGCGTTTGACGAGCATAAATCGGCGGTCAGACGCATCCAGCATTTTCTGCATTCGACGCCAGCCGCGGTGCCGCTGATCGTTCTGGTCCTGGCGATCATCGTGTTCGGCCTCACCATTGGCGGGCGTTTCTTCTCGTCCTACACGCTGACGCTGATCCTGCAGCAGATCGCCATCGTCGGCATTCTGGGTGCCGCCCAGACCCTGGTCATCCTCACCGCCGGCATCGACCTTTCGATTGGCGTCATCATGGTGATTTCGGCCGTGATCATGGGCAATTGCGCCGTCAGCTACGGCCTGCCGAGCGTCCTTGCCGTAGCGATCGGACTTGCCGCGGGTGCTGCCTGCGGGCTGCTCAACGGGGTGCTTGTCGCCTACATGAAACTGCCGCCATTCATCGTGACACTCGGCACCTGGAACATCGTCATGGCGACGAACTTTATTTATTCGGCCAATGAGACGATCCGCGACACCGACGTCGACGTTCAGGCGCCGCTGCTGCATCTGTTCGCGCTCAGCTTCAAGGTCGGCACCGCTGTGCTGACGGCCGGCGTGATTGCGATGGTCGCGCTCGTGCTGCTCCTTTGGTACGTGCTCAATCACACGGCATGGGGCCGCCATGTCTACGCCGTCGGCGACGACCAGGAGGCGGCGAAACTGTCGGGTATCCAGACCAAGAAGGTGCTCATGACGGTCTATACCCTGGCCGGGCTGATCGCCGCTTTCGCCGCCTGGGTCTCCATCGGTCGCAATGGGTCGATCTCGCCGTCGGCCGCCGTGACTGACTACAATCTGCAGGCGATTACCGCCACGGTGATCGGCGGTATTTCTCTTTTCGGCGGCCGCGGCTCGATCCTCGGCACGCTGTTCGGCGCGATGATCGTCGGTGTCGTCTCCATGGGCCTCAACATGCTGGGCGCCGATCCGCAATGGAAGGTGCTGCTCACCGGCGTGCTGATCATCGGCGCCGTGGCGGTCGATCAATGGATCAGAAAGGTTTCGGCATGACCCAGGACCCTATCCTCACCGCTCGCGGACTGGTCAAGCGCTACGGCCGCGTCACCGCCTTGGACAATGCCGATTTCGACCTCTACCCCGGCGAAATCCTCGCTGTTATCGGCGACAACGGCGCCGGCAAGTCGTCGCTCATCAAGGCGATTTCAGGCGCTGTCGTGCCCGATGAAGGCGAAATCCGGCTTGAGGGCAAACCGGTCGCCTTCAAATCGCCCATGGAGGCCCGCGAAGCCGGCATCGAGACCGTCTACCAGAACCTGGCGCTGTCGCCGGCGCTGTCGATCGCCGACAACATGTTTCTCGGCCGCGAGATCCGCAAGCCCGGCTTTGTCGGCCAATGGCTTCGCATGCTCGACCGTCCGGCGATGGAAAAGCGCGCCCGCGACAAGCTGACTGAACTCGGCCTGATGACCATCCAGAACATCAGCCAGGCGGTGGAGACGCTATCCGGCGGCCAGCGCCAGGGCGTGGCAGTGGCGCGCGCCGCCGCTTTCGGCTCCAAGATGGTTATCATGGACGAGCCGACGGCAGCACTTGGCGTCAAGGAAAGCCGCCGCGTGCTGGAACTCATCCTCGACGTGAAGAAGCGGGGCCTGCCGATCGTGCTGATCTCGCACAACATGCCGCATGTCTTCGAAGTGGCAGACCGCATCCACATCCATCGGCTGGGTCGTCGGCTGTGCGTCATCGATCCCAAACAAAATACAATGTCCGATGCCGTCGCATTCATGACCGGGGCAAAGACGCCGCCGGAGGCGGCGCTGGCGGCCTGAACTGCCAAATTGCCGCTGGGTAAGTCGCCTCCGGCTTACTTAAATCGATTGAACGTTGCTGCAATGCGGTAGCATGGGCTGGGATGAATGATGAAAGCCGGTATGATCGTGGCAAACGCACGAGAGGCAGCATGACGCGCACGATGACATCCGCCCCCCTCCCGCCACTGCTTGAAAATCCCGACCCCAAGACGCTCGCAAGGGAAGTCTTGATGGCCCTCAAATACAGGGTCGGCAAGGACACCACCGTCGCCACCCAGTACGATTGGCTGACCGCCTCGATCAAGGTCGTGCGCGACCGCATCGTCGATCGCTGGATGCAGGCGACGAAAGAGGCCTACGCCCAGCAGGAAAAGCGCGTCTATTACCTCTCGCTGGAGTTCCTCATCGGCCGCCTGATGCGTGACGCCTTCTCCAATCTCGGCCTGATGGAGAACATGCGCGAGGCGTTGTCGTCGCTAGGTGTGGAACTCGACCTCATCGCCACGCTTGAGCCGGATGCAGCACTTGGCAATGGCGGCCTCGGCCGGCTCGCCGCCTGCTTCATGGAAAGCATGGCCACCGTCGATATTCCCGCGCATGGCTACGGTATCCGCTACGCCAACGGCATGTTCCGCCAGGAGATCCATGACGGCTGGCAGGTGGAATTGCCCGAGACCTGGCTCGATCACGGCAATCCCTGGGAGTTCGAACGCCGCGAACGGTCGTTAGAGGTCGGGTTCGGCGGCTCGGTGGAATCGGTCACCACCAGGGATGGCCGGCTGGAACGCCATGTCTGGAAGCCGACCGAGCATGTGCTGGCCGTCGCCTACGACACACCCGTCGTCGGCTGGCGGGGGAACCGCGTCAACACCTTGCGGCTTTGGTCGGGCATGCCGGTCGATCCGATCCTGCTCGACAAGTTCAATGCTGGCGACCACATCGGCGCACTCGCCGAAAGCAACAAGGCCGACGCGTTGTCGCGCGTGCTCTATCCCGCCGATTCCCACATGGCAGGGCAGGAACTCAGGCTGCGGCAGGAATATTTTTTCTCCACCGCCTCTTTGCAGGACATCGTGCAGCGGCATCTCAGTCAATATGGCGACCTGAAGTCGCTGCCCGACAAGGCGGCAATCCACCTCAATGACACCCATCCGGCGATCGCCGTGCCGGAGCTGATGCGCCTCCTGATGGACGTCCACGGCATGGATTTCGACCAGGCCTGGGACACCACCAAACGCACCTTCGGCTATACCAACCACACGCTGCTGCCGGAGGCGTTGGAAAGCTGGCCGGTGCCGCTGTTCGAGCGGCTTTTGCCGCGCCATATGCAGATCGTCTACGCCATCAATGCGCAGGTGCTGCTCGAGGCGCGCGCCACCAATCAGTTCTCCGGCGAGCAGATCAGCCGCATCTCGCTGATCCAGGAGAATGGCGACCGTCGCGTGCGCATGGGCAATCTCGCCTTCGTCGGCTCGCATTCGATCAACGGCGTCTCGGCGCTGCATACCGAGCTGATGAAGGAAACGGTGTTCGCCGACCTGCACACGCTTTATCCCGACCGCATCAACAACAAGACCAACGGCATCACGCCGCGGCGCTGGCTGATCCAGTGCAACCCAGGTCTGGCCGCACTCGCCCGCGAGGCGATCGGCGACCGCTTCCTGGATGACATCGAGGCCATCAAGGGGCTCGATGCCTTTGCCGACGATACCGCTTTCCGCGAAAAATTCGCCGGCGTGAAGCGGCAGAACAAGGTGAAGTTGGCCAATCTCGTCGCCGACCGGCTCGGTATCAGGCTTGATCCCTCGGCGCTGTTCGACATCCAGGTCAAGCGCATCCACGAATACAAGCGCCAACTCCTGAACATCCTCGAGGCGGTCGCGCTCTACGACCAGATCCGCTCGCACCCGGAGCGCGACTGGATGCCGCGCGTGAAATTCTTCGGCGGCAAGGCGGCGCCCAGCTACCACAATGCCAAGCTGATCATCAAACTGGCCAACGACGTTGCCAGGGTCATCAACCGCGATCCGGCCGTTCGCGGCTTGCTCAAGGTGGTGTTCGTGCCGAACTACAATGTCAGCCTCGCCGAGATCATGATGCCGGCCGCCGACCTCTCTGAGCAGATATCGACCGCCGGCATGGAGGCTTCGGGCACCGGCAACATGAAGTTCGCGCTGAACGGCGCGCTGACCATTGGCACGCTCGACGGCGCCAATGTCGAAATCAAGGAGTGCGTCGGCGACGACAACATCTTCATCTTCGGCCTGACCACGGCGGAGGTCGCCGAGCGCCGCAACAATGGCTACGATCCGCGTGGCGTCATCGAGGCATCGCCCGAACTGTCGCAGGCGCTCGCGGCCGTTTCATCGGGCGTCTTTTCGCCCGATGATCCCAACCGCTACCGCGATCTCATCAATGGTCTATACGACAGCGACTGGTTCATGGTCGCGGCGGATTTCGACGCCTATGCCACTTGCCAGCGAGACGTCGACGCCGTCTGGCGCAACAGTCCGGACTGGTACGCCAGGGCAATCCGCAACGTCGCGCGCGTCGGCTGGTTCTCTTCCGATCGCACGATCCGCCAATACGCGAAAGACATCTGGAACGTACCTGCCTGATGTGATTGCATGAGGCCACGAACGATGTAGTCCGGGGTGTGAGTTCAAACGCCGAATTTATACCTTAAAACAAACATTTGGTGCCCGGGGAGGGACACTGCCCGATGAGGAAACCGCGCGCGACCGCTGCGACAAGCGGGCCGGACGGATCGGCCCCGGCCAGCGATGTCGCGGCGATTGTCGCCGGCACGCACGGCAATCCGTTTGCGGTCCTCGGCGTCCATGAGGTGGGCAAGAACCTGTTTGCCCGCTGTTTCGTTCCGCATGCGGAGTTCGTCACCGCCTATACGCTGACCGGCATGATTGCTGGTGAACTGTCCAGGCGTGACGATGGCGGCTTTTTCGAAGGCAAGCTGTCGATCAAGAAGCGCCAGCCATTGCGCTATCACGCCAGGAATGCCGGGGGCGACTGGTGGTTGACGGATCCCTATTCTTTTGGCCCGGTGCTCGGTCCGATGGACGATTACTACATTGCCGAGGGCTCGCATCTGAGGCTGTTCGACAAGCTCGGCGCGCATGTCATCGAGCACGAAGGCGCCACCGGAGTGCATTTCGCCGTTTGGGCCCCCAATGCAAGGCGCGTCTCGGTGGTCGGCGATTTCAACGACTGGGACGGCCGCCGCCATTCGATGCGCGACCGCCGCGACACCGGCATCTGGGAGGTATTCATCCCCGATATCGGCGCCGGCAGGCCCTACAAGTACGAGATCATCGGCCCCGATGGCGTGAGATTGCCGCTGAAGGCCGATCCGTTTGCCTTCAAGTCCGAACTGCGCCCGGCGACCGCGTCGGTGACCGCTGCGTCGCCCGCCCATCAATGGGGCGACGAGGCGCATCGCAGTTTCTGGCGCAATGCCGATCCCCGGCGCGAGGCCATCTCCATCTACGAGGTCCATGCCGGCTCCTGGCAGCTTCGCGACGATGGAACGTTTCTGTCATGGGATGAACTGGCCGACCGGCTGATCCCCTATGTCGTCGAGACCGGCTTCACCCACATCGAGTTCATGCCGATCTCCGAACATCCCTATGATCCCTCCTGGGGCTACCAGACGACAGGCCTCTATGCGCCATCGGCGCGCTTTGGCGACCCGGCCGGCTTTGCCCGCTTTGTCGACGGCGCCCACCGTGCCGGCGTCGGCGTCATCCTCGACTGGGTGCCGGCGCATTTTCCGGTCGACGAGCACGGCCTTGTCCATTTCGACGGCACCGCGCTCTACGAGCATGCCGATCCGCGCCAGGGTTTTCATCCCGACTGGAACACGGCGATCTATAATTTCGGTCGCCGCGAAGTGGTGTCTTTCCTGGTCAACAACGCACTGTTCTGGGCCGAAAAATATCATGTCGACGGCCTGCGCGTCGACGCGGTCGCCTCGATGCTCTACCTCGATTATTCGCGCAAGGCAGGCGAATGGATTCCTAACGAGAAGGGCGGCCGCGAGAACCTCGAGGCGGTCAGCTTCCTGCAGAAGATGAACAAGGAGCTCTACGGCCACCATCCGGGCGTCATGACCATCGCCGAGGAATCGACCTCGTGGCCGAAGGTCTCGGCGCCGGTCCATGAAGGCGGGCTGGGCTTCGGCTTCAAGTGGAACATGGGCTTCATGCACGACACGCTGGAGTATTTTTCCAGGGAGCCGATCTTCCGCAAACACCACCACAACGACCTTACCTTCGGCCTGGTCTATGCCTTCTCGGAGAATTTCGTGCTGCCGCTCTCGCATGACGAGGTCGTGCACGGCAAAGGCACGCTGCTTGGCAAGATGGCCGGCGACGACTGGCAGAAATTCGCGACATTGCGCGCCTACTACGCTTTCATGTGGGGCTACCCCGGCAAGAAGCTGCTGTTCATGGGCCAGGAGTTCGCGCAGCGCCGCGAATGGAGCGAGGCGCGCGCGCTCGACTGGAATCTTCTCGATTTCCGCTCGCATCGCGGTGTCTGGCAGGTGGTGCGCGACCTCAACTATCTCTACCGCTCGCGACCGGCCCTGCACGGCCGCGACTGCGAGCCGGAGGGCTTTTCCTGGCTGATCGTCGACGACAGCCAGAATTCCGTCTTCGCCTGGCTGCGCAGCGCGCCGGGAGGCAATCCGGTCGCGATCATCTCCAATTTCACGCCGGTGCCGCGCGACAACTACCGCGTGCCGCTGCCGAAAGCCGGCACATGGCGCGAGATCATCAACACGGACGCTTCCGAATATGGCGGATCCGGCAAGGGCAATGGCGGCGCCGTCGAAGCGCGGGCGGAGGAAGGGGGCATCTCCGCAACGATGCTCTTGCCGCCGCTGTCGACGATCATGCTTGAACTGGTCGCGGAACAAGCCATGTCGAGACCGGGTAACTTGGGAGGGTAGAAAATGGCAAACTCGAAACGAACCCAGCCGCTGGCCCGCGACGCCATGGCCTATGTGCTGGCCGGCGGGCGCGGCAGCCGCCTCAAGGAACTGACCGACCGGCGCGCCAAGCCGGCAGTCTATTTCGGCGGCAAGACGCGCATCATCGATTTCGCGCTCTCCAACGCCCTCAACTCCGGCATCCGCCGCCTTGGGGTTGCAACCCAATACAAGGCGCATTCGCTGATCCGCCATTTGCAGCGAGGCTGGAACTTCCTGCGGCCCGAACGAAACGAAAGCTTCGATATCCTGCCGGCCAGCCAGCGCGTGTCGGAAACCCAGTGGTATGAAGGCACGGCCGACGCGGTTTACCAGAACATCGACATCATCGAGGCCTATGGCCCCGAATACATGGTCATCCTCGCCGGCGATCACATCTACAAGATGGACTACGAGCTGATGCTGCGCCAGCATGTCGACGCCGGCGCCGATGTCACCGTCGGCTGCCTCGAAGTGCCGCGCATGGAGGCCACGGGCTTCGGCGTCATGCATGTCGATGCCAAGGACAACATCATCGCCTTCGTCGAAAAGCCGGCCGACCCTCCCGGCATTCCAGACAAACCGGAGTTTGCCCTGGCCTCGATGGGCATCTACGTGTTCAAGACCAAGTTCCTGATGGAGCAGCTGCGCCGCGATGCGGCCGAGCCCGGTTCGAGCCGCGACTTCGGCAAGGACATCATCCCCTATATCGTCGAGCACGGTAAGGCGATCGCCCACCGCTTCGCCAAGTCCTGCGTGCGCTCGACCGCGGAAAATGAGGCCTACTGGCGCGATGTCGGCACCGTCGATGCCTATTGGGAAGCCAATATCGACCTGACCGACGTGACGCCCGAACTCGACCTCTACGATCGCGACTGGCCGATCTGGACCTATGCCGAGTTGAAGCCGCCGGCGAAGTTCGTGCATGACGAGGATGGACGGCGCGGTTCGGCCGTGTCCTCGCTTGTGTCGGGCGACTGCATCGTCTCGGGCGCGACGCTCAGGAAAAGCCTGATCTTCACCGGCGCGCGCATCAATTCCTACTCGACGCTGGAAGAGGTCGTCATGCTGCCCGACGTTCATGTCGGCCGGAACGCAACGTTGAAGCGCGTCGTCATCGACCACGGTGTAAGGATACCGGAAGGGCTGGTGGTCGGTGAGGATCCCGTGCTCGACGCCAAGCGCTTCCGCGTTTCGGAAAAGGGCATCTGCCTGATCACGCAGGACATGATCAACAAGTTGTCAACCTGATCAGTTTGATCAACAAGTTGTCAATCCGATCGGGTTGATCAACAAGCTGTCACTTTAGGGTGGTTTGTGCATGCCCTTGCCCCAGAACCGCTGCACGGTTTGGGCTACATGCACCAGGAGCGGTTCGGTAAGCGCATGCAGGTTCTGTCGGTCACGCCCGAGATCTTTCCGCTGATCAAGACCGGCGGGCTTGCCGATGTGACCGGCGCGCTGCCCGTCGCGCTGGCCGCCAAAGGCGTGACCATGCGCACGCTTATTCCCGGTTTTCCCATGGTGATGGACGCCTTCAAGAAAAAAAAGTCTGTCTACAAGTATCCGCTGCTGCAGGGCGGCAAGGCTTCGGTCCATTCTGTCCAGCTTGCCGGGCTCGATCTTTTCGTGCTCGATGCGCCGCATCTGTTCGATCGTCCCGGCGGTCCTTATGGCAATGCCGCGGGTGCCGATTGGCCGGACAATTGGCGCCGTTTCGCAGCGCTCAGCCAGGCCGGCGCCGACATCGCCGGCGGTGCCATCTCCGGTTACATGCCCGATATCGTGCATGCCCATGACTGGCAGTCGGCGATGACGCTGGCCTATATGCGCTATGGCAAAGCGGTCGGCACGCCGTCGATGATGACTGTCCACAACCTCGCCTTCCAGGGGCAGTTCGGCGCCGGCATCTTCGGCGAACTCGGACTGCCGACGGCGGCGATGGCGCTTGACGGCGTGGAATATTATGGCGGCGTCGGCTTCCTCAAGGCCGGCCTGCAGGCTGCCTGGGCAATCACCACCGTCAGCCCGACCTATGCGCAAGAAATCCGCTCGCCGGAATTCGGCATGGGTCTCGACGGCCTGATCAACATGCGCTCCAGCGATCTCTATGGCATCGTCAACGGCATCGACACCGCCATCTGGAACCCGGAGACCGACAAGCATCTGGTGTCGAACTATACAGCCGCCTCGCTCAAGGCGCGCGCGCCCAACAGGGCCGCTGTCGAGGGCCGTTTCGGCCTCGATCGCGACGGTAGCCCGATCGTCTGCGTCGTCAGCCGCCTGACCTGGCAGAAGGGCATGGACATACTGGCGACGGCGGTCGACGGCATCGTTGCAACGGGCGCGCGGTTGGCTATTCTGGGTTCGGGCGATGCCGGCCTCGAAGGCGCGCTGCTCGCCGCCGCCGCACGCCACCGCGGCCGTATAGGCGTCGTCGTGGGGTATGACGAAGGCCTGTCTCACGTCATGCAGGGCGGCTGCGACGCCATCGTTATCCCGTCGCGCTTCGAGCCTTGTGGACTGACGCAGCTTTATGGCCTGCGCTATGGCTGCGTGCCGGTGGTCGCCCGCACCGGGGGGCTCGCCGACACCATCATCGACGCCAACGAGGCGGCGATTGCCGCCGGCGTGGCGACCGGGTTCCAGTTCGCGCCCAGCGACGGCGGCGCGCTGCTTCATGCCATCCGCCGCCTGGCCGAGGCCCATGCCAGCCCCGCGATCTTCGAGGCCATCCAGCGCCAGGGCATGAAGACCGACCTGTCCTGGGACCGAAGCGCTGACAAATACGTTGAACTCTATCGCCTGCTGCTTTCGAAAAGGGTTGCTTGAAGCATGATACGCACCGTTCCCACCAAACCCTATTCCGACCAGAAGCCCGGCACTTCGGGGCTGCGCAAGAAGGTGCCTGTGTTCCAGCAGGAGCACTATGCCGAGAACTTCATCCAGTCGATCTTCGACGCGCTGGACGGGTTCAAGGGCAAGACTCTGGTGATCGGCGGCGACGGCCGCTTCTACAATCGCGAGGTCATCCAGAAGGCCATCGCCATGGCCGCCGCCAACGGATTCGGCAAGGTGATGGTCGGGCAGGGCGGCATCTTGTCGACGCCGGCCGCTTCGCATGTCATCCGCAAGTACAAGACGTTCGGCGGCATCATCCTGTCAGCCAGCCACAATCCGGGCGGCCCGCACGAGGATTTCGGCATCAAGTACAATGCCGGCAATGGCGGCCCGGCGCCGGAAAAGCTGACCGATGCGATCTTCGCCAGGACCAAGGCGATCTCCAGCTTCAAGACCGTCGACATCGATCCGATCGACATCGACGCGATCGGTACCGTCAAGGCCGCCGGCATGACGGTCGAGATCATCGATCCGGTCGTCGACTATGCCGAGCTGATGGAAAGCCTGTTCGATTTCGACGCGCTGCGCAAACTGTTCAAGTCGGGCTTTCGCATGCGCTTCGACGCCATGCACGCGGTGACCGGCCCCTACGCCAAGGAGATCCTCGAACACCGGCTTGGCGCGCCCGACGGCACCTGCCGCAACTTCAAGCCGCTGCCGGATTTCGGCGGCCACCATCCGGATCCGAACCTGGTCCATGCCAAACATCTCTATGACGAGATGATGGGACCGGACGCCCCGGATTTCGGTGCCGCTTCCGACGGTGACGGCGACCGCAATTTGATCATCGGCAAGGGCATTTTCGTCACCCCGTCGGATTCTGTCGCCATGCTCGCCGCCAACGCCCGCCTGGCGCCGGGCTACAAGGAAGGCCTGAAGGGCATTGCGCGCTCGATGCCGACCAGTGGGGCCGCCGACCGCGTCGCCGAAAAACTCGGCATTGGCATGTATGAGACGCCGACCGGCTGGAAATTCTTCGGCAATTTGCTCGACGCCGGCATGGCGACGATCTGCGGCGAGGAAAGTGCGGGCACCGGCTCCAACCATGTGCGCGAGAAGGACGGCCTGTGGGCCGTGCTTTTGTGGCTCAACATCCTCGCCGCGCGCGGCGAGAGCTGTAAGCAGATCGTCACCGAGCACTGGGCGACCTACGGCCGAAACTATTATTCGCGCCATGATTACGAGGAAGTCGAGAGCGGGCGCGCCAATGCGCTGGTCGATGAACTGCGCGCAAAGCTTGGCTCGCTGCCGGGCACCAGCGTGCGCGGCCTGAAGATCGCCAATGCCGACGACTTCACCTATCACGATCCGGTCGACGGTTCGGTGAGCGAGCATCAAGGCATCAGGGTGCTGTTCGAAGGCGGCTCGCGCGTCGTCTTCCGGCTTTCCGGCACGGGCACCTCGGGCGCCACCTTGCGCGTCTACATCGAGCGCTACGAGCCGGACAAGGCCAGGCACGATCTCGATACGCAGAAGGCGCTCGCCGATCTGATCGCAGCAGCGGATGACATCGCGGGAATCAGGAGCCATACCGGCCGTGACAAGCCGAGCGTGATTACTTGAGCGTGGCGGTGGCTTCACCCTCCCACTTGTGGGGAGGGTCGATCCGCGTAGCGGGTCGGGGTGGGGGTGCTCGTAGAGGGCTTTGCCGGCGTCACCCCCCACCCCGCTCACTTCGTTCGCGACCCTTCCCACAAGGGGGAGGGTGGAGGACGCGCCGATGACCTCACTAGGCGCCACCATCACCCAGGACGGCATCCGCTTTGCCGCCTGGTCGTCGTCGGCCCGTCGCCTTTGGGTCTCGATCTTCGACGAACAGGGAAACCGCGAACTCGACCGGCTGGAGCTGAAACCGGAAGGAGAGGGGGTGCATGCACTCTTCGTCTCCGGCCTTGCCGAGGGCACCCGCTACGGTTTCCGCGCCGATGGCGACTACGCGCCCGAACGCGGATTTTGGTTCGATCCGGACAAGCTGCTGACCGATCCCTACGCCGCCGAAATCGACCGGCCCTATGCCTGTCACTGGCGCCTCGCCGCGCGCCGCAACGAGGGTTCCGATACCGCGCCGCTGATGCCGAAGGCCGTGGTGAAAGCCTTGTCCACGGCTGTGCCTGTGCTGCCGCCGCTGTTCCGTCCCGGCGGCCTGATCTACGAAGTGCCGGTGCGCGCCTTCACCAAGCTGCATCCGGATGTGCCGGAAAAACAGCGCGGCACGACCGCCGCGCTTGCTCATCCGGCTATCGTCGAGCACCTGCGAAGGCTCGGCGTCTCCGCCGTCGAGCTGATGCCGGTGACCGCATCGATCGACGAGCGGCATCTGCCGCCGCTCGGGTTGAGCAACGCCTGGGGTTATAACCCTGTCACCTTCATGGCACTAGACCCGCGCCTGGCCCCTGGCGGCCTAGCCGAATTGCGCGTTACCGTTGCCGCGCTGCGTGCGGCCGGCATCGGCACCATTCTCGACCTCGTCTTCAACCACACGGGCGAAAGTGACAGGCTCGGTCCGACATTGTCGCTGCGCGGCCTAGACAATCAGGCTTATTACCGGCATCAGCCGGATGGCAGGCTGGTCAATGACACCGGTACCGGCAACACGATTGCCTGCGATCACCCGGCGGTGCAGGAAATGGTGCTCGACACGCTTCGCCATTTTGTCCGCCATGCCGGCGTCGACGGTTTTCGTTTCGACCTGGCACCGGTGCTGGGGCGCGTCAACGGCACATTCGAAGCGCAAGCGCCGTTGCTGGAGGCGATGCGCGAGGATGCGCTGTTGGCCGGCCGTGTGTTGATCGCCGAGCCCTGGGACATCGGTCTCGATGGCTATCAGCTCGGCAACTTCCCCTCCCGCTTCCTGGAATGGAACGATCGTTATCGCGACGATGCCAGGCGCTTCTGGCGCGGCGATGCCGGCATGGTTGGTACGCTGGCGACACGACTTGCCGGTTCGTCCGATATTTTCGGCAGGGGCGGCCAGCCCGCCAGCCGCACGGTGAATTTCATCGCGGCCCATGACGGCATGACGCTGGCCGACATCGTTGCTTATGAGGAGAAGCATAACGAGGCCAATGGTGAGCAAAATCGCGATGGCCACAACGAGAACCTGTCCTGGAACAACGGCGTCGAGGGCGCGACGGACGACGCGGCAATCGCGAAGGCGCGCTTCAGCGACCAGTGTGCGCTGCTCGCCACGCTGTTCGCCTCGCGCGGCACGATCATGCTGACGGCCGGCGACGAATTCAGCCGCAGCCAGCAAGGCAATAACAACGCTTATGCGCAGGACAACAACATCACCTGGCTCGACTGGAAGGGGCGTGACCAGGCGCTGGAAGGCTACGCGCGTGCACTGGCCGCCTTGCGCCGCGCGGTGCCGGCGCTCTCTAATACAGATTTCCTCACCGGCCAGCCGCTGGCCGGGTCGGACACTGCCGACGTCGCCTGGCTCACCGAGACGGGGGCGCTGCTCGGCGAGGCGGAGTGGAACGATCCCGCCCGGCATCGCCTCGTCATGCTGCTCGGCGGCGTGGATGGCCGGCTTGCCGTCATGGTCAATGGCGATCGCCGCCAATGCATCTTCACATTGCCCGCGCGAGACGGATTCCGATGGCATCCCGCCATCGAAGCGCAAGCAGTTGATCTTTCTCGCGCGCTGCCGGGCCGCAGCGTGAATTTCATGATCGAGCGCAGGACGGAAGGGCCCAGACAGGGAAAGGGTCGTGATGACTGACGACAATGCCGAGCGAGCGGCCGACTGGTGGCGCGGTTGCGTCATTTACCAGGTCTACCCGCGTTCCTTCCAGGACACGACCGGCGACGGCAGCGGCGATCTCGCCGGCATCACATCAAGGCTCGCCCACATTGCCTCGCTCGGCGCCGATGCCGTCTGGCTGTCGCCTTTCTTCAAGTCGCCGATGGCCGATATGGGCTACGACGTGTCGGATTATTGCGACGTCGATCCGATGTTCGGCACGTTGGAGGATTTCGATACACTGGTTGCCGAAGCGCACCGGCTTGGCCTGAAAATCATCATCGACCAGGTGCTGTCGCACTCCTCCGACAGGCACGAATGGTTCGTCGAAAGCCGCGCCAGCCGCGACAATCCAAAGGCCGATTGGTACGTGTGGGCCGACGCCAGACCGGATGGTGGTGTGCCCAACAACTGGCTGTCGGTCTTCGGCGGCCCCTCGTGGGAATGGGATGCGACCCGCCGGCAGTACTATCTGCACAATTTCCTCGCTTCGCAGCCGGATCTCAACTTTCACAACCCGGAGGTCCAGGACGCGCTTCTGGATACAGTGCGGTTCTGGTTGGAGCGCGGCGTCGACGGCTTCCGGCTGGACACCGTCAACTACTACGTCCACGACCGCTGGCTGCGCAGCAACCCGCCCTTGGCGTCGAGCGTTGCAGGCACCAACACCGAGACCAACACCTACCTCTACCAGGAGCACCTGTTCGACAAGACGCAGCCGGAAAATCTAGCGTTCCTGCGGCGCTTTCGGGCGCTGCTCGACGAGTACGGGGATCGCGCCGCCGTCGGCGAAATCGGTGATGAGGGGCGCTCCCTACAGACGCTGGCCGCCTACACCTCCGGCGGCGACAAGCTGCAGATGTGCTACACCTTCGATCTGCTTGGCCCGCAATTTTCGGCGGCGCATGTGCGCGGCTGTGTCGAGGCTTTCGAAAACGCTGTCGTAGATGGCTGGGTCTGCTGGGCGTTTTCCAACCATGACGTCATGCGTCATGTCAGCCGCTGGACGCGGCCGGGCGGCGATCCTGACGTGGTGGCCAAATTCTCGATCATGCTGCTCTCTTGCCTGCGTGGCTCGATCTGCCTCTACCAGGGCGAGGAACTCGGTTTGCCGGAGGCGGAACTTGCCTATGAGGACCTGCGCGATCCGGTAGGCATCCGCTTCTGGCCCGGTGTGAAGGGAAGGGATGGCTGCCGCACGCCCATGGTCTGGGAGTCCGGCGCCGATAATGCGGGCTTCTCCACCGGTAAACCCTGGCTGCCGGTGCCGGAAAGCCATCGCGCTCGCGCGGTCGATGTACAGAGCGGCGATGAGCAATCGGTACTTTCCGCCTACCGTTCGGCACTCGCTTTGCGCAAGCGGCATCCGGCGCTGGTCGGCGGTTCGATCCGCTTTCTCGACGCCGAAGGCGACGTGCTGGCCTTTGTCCGCGAGCATGGCGATGAGAGGCTGCTTTGTGCCTTCAATTTCGCCGGGGAACCGGCCAATTGGCCGCTGCCGCAAGACTTAGGAGCGGTTGCGAAACTTGGCGGCGATGCCTCGCTCGCCGGAGAAGCCGTGCTTTTGCTGCCGACACTCGGATGCTTTCTTGGACACCTTGCCTAGATCAGCGCGTGCCGGCCATCTTACTGGACAAGCACGGCACGTCCGCACGTTGCGCCGGTGACCCGGACGTCGGCTTCACCGAGACGCACGCCAAGAGCTCCGAGCAGATTGGTAAGCAACGTGTCGACCGGAGCTGTTACGCTGTTCAGAAGTGCCACCACTGGCGGGCTTACGGTTGCGATCAGCGTGTTCAGATTCAGCAGCGGCAGACCGAGTAAATTCGCCGTCAGCGACAAATCGCTGACCAGCGACGTAGTCAACGACTGGGTAAAATTTTGGGTGTAAGCGGTCCTTATCGTCTTGGCATCGATATCGGCCTTGTTGAAAGTCAACGTCGTTAGCGTGTTGTTGGCCATGTCGAACGCCGCTGAGCCCACCACCGACAGCACCGGGATGATCAGAAGTTTCACGCTCGCGATTTCCGTGTTGGAAAACGTCTCCTTGTTGGTGAAATCGGCAAAGCCGGCGCTGCTGCTGTCGCCGAGATGCCCTTCGACGATACCGGGACGGGTGGCGATGGTCACCTTGATGCTGCTGGGGCCTGTCGGACAACTTATGTCGGTGAGCTTGGCCTCGGCATAGGCGACTTCGACATGCAGAGGCAGACTGAACGACACCAGGGTGATACCGCCTCCGACATTGCTGTTGCCGGCTCCGATCTTCACCACCAGCTTGATACGGGTCTGGGCCGTCCGCACAATGGTGCCGACTTCGCCAACCTTCAGCCATGGCGAGGATTGCGGCGGTTCGCCGAAGGCGATGGCGAGCGTGCTCGACAGCACCCCCGGTATGCCGGTGCTGAGACCGAGGTCGATCTGCTTCGAACCGTTTGCCAGTTCGGCGGCGGCCATCAGCATTCCCATCGCGCTGGCGTCAACGCCAAGGCCGGCTGGCCTCTGCCCGAGGCCAAGTCTGCCGAGGGGGCCGAGGTCGATGAGATGGCTGAGCGGAATCTTGACCGTGTTAGTCGATTTGCTTGCCATGGTTTGCAAGGCGACCTTGGCCGTGTTGCCGAGCCCGGGAACATTGGCCATGGCGGTGGCGATCTGGCCGACTGCAGCCTTTGAGGCCAGAACGTCCGAATAGGTCACGCCCGTCAGGTTCAATTGCACCGCCAGGGCATCGACGAAGGAAAGCACGCTGACATCGGCGGAGATCAATCCGTTGTAGTCCATGACGCTGAGCGAGATGTTGCCGCCTAGAAGGCCGCCGAGAAGCGCGTTGAGGATGGGGCTGTTGCTGGTATTGACGCTGAGCAACCTCGATCCGACCGAGAAAGTGGCCTGTGGCGTCATGCTGGCGGTGGCTTCGGTGCCAATGATGGGCGTTTGGATCAGCGAGCTTGCGAAATAGCGGTTGGGGATCTTGCGCAGGGTCACATGAACCGCGTTGTAAGGGGTTACGCCTGCTTGGAAGCGTTGATCCACATTGACCGAGGATGCCCCTGCATATCGGCCCCGCGTGACCGTCACGACGGTTTTGCCCACCGCCGCGGGAATGGTTTGACCCGAGCCCTGAACGACGACACCTGGCATCCCGTTGTCGGTGAGCGTGGTCAAGACCGCGGTCTGGACGTTGTTGATGTTCGAAGCCGCGGTGATCGCTGCCAGGTCGACCATCGCCTGTGCTTCTCGGCGCTCGGTGTAAATGGAGGCCTCGTCGATCGCCACCGCCGCCAGCGCCAGCGCGACCGGCGCGCTCAACGCCGTCATCACCGTGAAATTCGCTCGCCGGTCACCAAGCATCAGGCGTGCAAGCCTGCCGACCTTCAAGTGCGCGCAGAGCAGCATTCAGATGCCCCCGACCCTGATCGTTGATTGGCGTTTGATCGTTGTACCCGGCATGGCTATGCCCGGAAAGAGATTCCAGATCGGCAGGTTTCGGGCATCGTACTGGATCGACACCACGAACTGATTGCCGTCCGCCGTGCTGTCATTGGCCTGATAAGTCAGCTTGCTGGCGTCGACGAAGGGATATCCACCGGCATTATTGGCGAGAAACGAGGCCACGAGCGTCTGCCGCTCGGTCTGGTTCAGCCCCGAGATGGCCGTCCGGGCGGCGTCCGCCGCGATCTGCTGTATTGAATTGGCCGCGCCGAAATAGACACCGTATGCAACCATTCCGAGCAGGAGAAGGATGAATATCGGTGAAAGCAGAGCGAACTCAACCGCCGAAGTTGCCGAAGTGTCTGTCTGGAATCGGCGCCCCTGGACCCGGCGAATGACGTTCTGAACCATGCCGCCGAGCATGCCAAAGTTCGCATGCAAAAAGCGAAAACTCTAGGCGCAACCTGGAAGTGTGTATGATTGAAAAGCTACGCTAATTTAGCCGCGGCTTCTTTGATTCCTGGCTATTGACTTAGGGTCAATCAGTACTCGGTTGAAAAGAGCTTGCCGCCTGTCTAGTCTCCTGCCACCAGCCGACGGAGGGAACCGGCGGCGCGCTCAAAGGGGCCAGACATCGGTCCCGGGGCGTCAACACGCAAAGGCGCGCCGTTGGCAGCGCCGACAGGGAGAAACTTCATGCTGAAAAACATGCTGAAGGCGACGGCATTCGCCACAACCATGGCGCTGGCCGCCGGAACATTCTACACGCCGGCCTTTGCCGAGGTCGTCTACAACAGAGGCACTGCTGCCGAATCCGAGTCGGTTGATCCGCATAAGACCTCGACGGTCTATGAAGCCAACGTCTTGCGCGACCTGTTCCAAGGGCTGGTGATGCAGGACGAGAAGGCCAACGTCATCCCCGGCGCCGCCGAGAGCTGGACGGTGTCGGATGACGGCACCGTTTACACCTTCAAGCTCAGGAAGGACGGCCAGTGGTCCGACGGCAGCCCGGTGACGGCCGAAGACTTCGTCTTCGCTTTCCGCCGCCTCGAAGACCCGGCCACGGCCGCCGAATATGCCTCGATGCTCTATCCCGTCAAGAACGCCGAGGAAGTCAACACCAAGAAGGGCAAGTTCGAGGACATGGGCGTCAAGGCGATCGACGCGACCACCCTTGAAGTGACGCTGAAGGCACCGACGCCATATTTCCTCGAAATGCTGACCCACCAGGCGACCTATCCGGTCAACAAGACGTCCATGGACAAGCTCGGCGCCGACTGGATCAAGCCGGGCAATCTCGTTTCCAACGGCCCCTATACGCTGGCCGAGTGGGTTCCCAACGATCATATGAAACTGGTCAAGAATCCGAAATTCTGGGATGCCGGAAGCGTCAAGATCGACGTCGTCAACTACATCCCGACAGAGGATCGCTCCTCGGCGATGAAGCGCTTCGAGGCCGGCGAACTCGACAGCTACGACGATCTACCGACCGAGCAGCTCGCCGACCTCAAGGCCAAGTTCGGTGATCAGATCAAGGTGGGGCCGTATCTCGGCACCTATTACTACGCGATCAAGACCGACAAGAAGCCCTGGGACAATGTCGAGCTGCGCAATGCCATCTCGATGGCCATCGACCGCGATTTCATTGCCGAGAAGGTCTGGCAGAACTCAATGCTGCCAGGCTATTCGATGGTCCCTCCGGGCATCGAGGGCTACACGCCGGCGATGGCCAAATATGCCGACATGTCGCAGATCGACCGCGAGGACGCAGCCAAGAAGATACTCGAGAAACTCGGTTACACGCCGGAGCATCCGCTGAAGATGGAGATCCGATACAACACCTCGGAGAACCACAAGAATACTGCGGTCGCCATCCAGGAACAGCTGAAGCCGCTCGGCGTCGACGTCACGCTGCTCAACACCGACACCAAGACCCACTACTCCTTCCTCGAGCAGAGGGGCGACTATGACGTTGCGCGCGCCGCCTGGATTGCCGACTACAAGGATCCCGAAACCTTCCTGGGCATCTCGCGCAAGGCCAGCGGCAACAACTATTCGGTCTATGACAGCCCGCAATATGAGGCGGCCATGGACAAGGCGGCCGCCGCCGGCGGCAAGCCGGAAGAGCGCATGAAGGAACTCGCCGCCGCCGAGCGTATCCTCGTCGACGACGTCGGCCAGATCCCGCTTCTCTACTATAGCTACCACGATATCGTTTCCCCGAAGCTCCATGGCTTCGTCGACAACGTCATGGACGTGCATCCGTCCCGCTTCATCTCCAAGGATTGAAAACCTTGATCGACCCGCCGCCCGTTCAGGACGGCGGTTCGAGCTGTCGTCGCATGGGGCCCGAAAGTCGAAATCGATTTTCGCAGGCCATGGTGCGAAGATGAGAGGTGCCAGAGCGCTGCGGGCGTCCGGTTGGATGCCCATCACCCTGGCCGAAGCAGGGCACCGCCGATGCTACGCTACATTTTCAGGCGGCTTCTGACCGCCATTCCAACGCTATTCGTCATCGTGACCTTGGCGTTCTTCCTGATGCGCGTCGCACCGGGCGGCCCGTTCAATCAGGAGCGGGGCCTGAGCCCCGAGATCAGGGCCAATCTTGAAGCCCAGTTCGGGCTCGCCGACCCGCTCTGGCTGCAATATGTCCACTATCTCGGCAATCTCCTGCGCGGCAATTTCGGCCCGAGCTACAATATGCCGGACTTTACCGTCACCGAGCTTTTCGCGAAGGGCTTGCCTATTTCCATTCAGCTCGGCGCCTCCGCGCTGATCTTGGCGCTGCTGCTCGGCAGCGTGCTCGGTACCATTGCGGCGCTCAACCAGAACAAACTTGGCGACTACACGGTGATTGCGCTGGCAACCGCGGGCAGCACCATCCCGACCTTCGTCATCGCGCCGATTATCCAGCTCGTGTTCGGATTGACCTGGAAGCTATTGCCGATCGGCGGCTGGGGCGATGGCGCGCTTATCAACAAGATCGGTCCCGTGCTGACGCTTGCCCTGCCGCAGATCGCCATCGTCGCCCGCCTGATGCGCGGCTCGATGATCGAATCGCTGCGCTCGCATCACATCCGCACGGCGCGCGCGCTCGGCCTGTCCGACTGGTCGGTGGTGGTCAAGCACGCGCTGCGCGGCGCCGTCCTGCCGATCGTCTCCTTCACCGGTCCGGCTGCCGCCGCCCTGCTCACCGGCTCGATCATCGTCGAGACGATCTTCTCCATTCCCGGCGTCGGGCGCTACTTCGTCGATGCCGCGCTCAACCGCGACTACACGCTGGTGATGGGGACGGTGGTGGTCATCGCCATCTTCACCATCGTCTTCAACCTGATCGTCGACGTCATGTATGCCGTCGTCGATCCGAGGGTGCGCTATGACTGATATCGCGATCGCCGCACCGGTCGTCGGCCGTTCGCTGTGGGGCGATGCCTGGGCGCGTCTCAAGGCCAACCGCGCCGCCATGTTCAGCCTCTACTACCTGATCCTGATCGCTGTGATCAGCGTGTTCGGGCCCTGGTTCGTGCCGCACCAATACACCACCATCTATGGTGATTATGTGCGTACGCCGCCGAGCCTGTCGGCCTATCCGAAGCCGGACATGATCGAGACCGCGCTTAATGAGGCGATCAAGCGCATGCGTGTCGACATCAAGGACTGGCGCCAGGACGGCAATCGCGTCTTCGTCACCGTCACCTCCAGCAAGGCGATCGACGACCGCAACATCCGCTATCTCGACCGGTCCGACGCCTTCGACGACACCAGGATCGAAAGCAAGTCGCCTGACGGCCTCGAAGCGACGATGAGCGCCTCGGTCAAGCAGCAATATTTTCTTTTCGGCACCGACAACACCGGCCGCGATCTGTTGTCGCGGACGCTGATGGCCGGGCGCGTTTCGCTGGCCATCGGTCTGCTCGCCGGCGTCGTGGCCGTGGCCATCGGCGTGCTCTATGGCGCCACTGCCGGTTTTGCCGGAGGCAGGGTCGACGAGGTGATGATGCGCATCGTCGACGTGCTTTATTCGCTGCCCTTCATCTTCTTCGTCATCATGCTGGTGGTGTTCTTCGGCCGCAACTTCGTGCTGATGTTCCTGGCGGTCGGCGCCGTGCTGTGGCTCGACATGGCCCGCATCGTGCGCGGCCAGGCGCTGTCCATCCGCCGCCAGGAATATGTCCAGGCGGCCGAGGCCATGGGCGTCGGCCAGCGCGGCATCCTTTTGCGCCACGTCATTCCCAACCTGCTCGGGCCGGTGGTGATCTACATGACGCTGCTGGTGCCGCAGGTCATTATCCTGGAGAGCTTTCTGTCATTCCTCGGGCTCGGCATCCAGGAGCCGATGACCAGCTGGGGCGTGCTGATCTCGGTCGGCGCCAAGAATATCGGCACTGCAAACTGGCTGCTTCTGTTCCCTGCCTTCTTCCTGGTCTCCACCTTGTTCGCCCTGAACTTCGTCGGCGACGGCCTGCGCGATGCGCTCGACCCCAAGGACCGCTAAGATGGACGCAGCAGAGACCATTCTCAGCGTAAAGGATCTTCGCGTGCGCTTCCGCACCCTCGACGGCGCGGTCGAGGCGGTGAAAGGCATCAACATCCACGTCAAGGCGGGCGAAACCGTCGCCGTGGTCGGCGAATCCGGCTCCGGCAAGAGCCAAACGATGATGGCGGCGATGAGCCTGCTGGCCTCCAATGGAGAAGCCACCGGCAGTGTCGATTATCGCGGCCGCAATCTTCTGACGCTAAGCAAATCCGAGTTGAACAAGGTCCGCGGCCGCAAGATCAGCATGATCTTCCAGGAGCCGATGACCTCGCTCGATCCGCTCTATTCGATCGGCAACCAGCTGATCGAACCGATTCGCCGGCATCGGGGCTTGAATGCGGCGCAAGCGCGCGAGGAGGCGCTCAACCTGCTCAGGCTGGTGCATATTCCCGATCCCGAACGGCGCATGAAATCCTATCCGCACGAAATGTCGGGTGGCCAGCGCCAGCGCGTCATGATCGCCATGGCTTTGGCAAACGATCCCGATATCCTGATTGCCGACGAACCAACGACGGCGCTCGACGTCACCATCCAGGCGCAGATCCTCATGCTACTTGCCGAGCTGCAGCGCAAGCTCGGCATGGCGATCGTCTTCATCACCCACGATCTCGGCATCGTGCGGCGCTTTGCCGACCGGGTCTATGTCATGCGCTCCGGCGAGGTGGTGGAGGAGGGGGACGCGCAAGCCATCTTCGCCAGTCCTCAGCATGCCTACACCAAGATGCTGCTGGCGGCCGAGCCGACCGGGACCAAGGCGCCGCCGCCGGCCAATGCGCCCGTCCTGCTCGAAGGCAGAAACGTCGAGGTCACCTTCCGCATCGGCGGCGGCTTTCTGGCCGGCGAACCGCTGATGCTGCGCGCCGTCGACCATATCTCGATCAGGCTGAGGCGCAATCAGACGATCGGCATCGTCGGCGAATCAGGCTCTGGAAAATCGACGCTTGGCCGCGCTTTGCTGCGGCTGTTGCCGAGCGATGGCGTGATCCGCTTCGGCGACCGCGATATCTCGACCGCCGACCGCCAGACGATGCGGCCGCTGCGGCGCCAATTGCAGCTGGTCTTCCAGGATCCGTTCGGTTCGCTGTCGCCGCGCATGACCATCGGCCAGGTCATTACCGAAGGGTTGCTGGTGCATGAACCGAACCTCTCGGGCAAGCAGCGCGACCAGCGCGCCGTCGAGGCGCTGCGTGAAGTCGGCCTCGATCCCAATTCGCGCAATCGCTATCCGCACGAATTCTCAGGCGGCCAGCGCCAGCGCATCGCAATCGCCCGGGCCATGATTCTCAAGCCCAAGCTGGTGGTGCTGGACGAGCCGACCTCCGCCCTCGACCGCTCGGTGCAGAAGCAGATCGTGGAGTTGCTGCGCAAGCTGCAGGCCGACCATGAGCTGTCTTACCTCTTCATCAGCCACGATCTGGCCGTGGTGCGCGCCATGGCCGACTACATCATCGTCATGAAGCAGGGCAAGATCGTCGAGGAAGGGCCGACGGAAGACATTTTCAGCAATCCGCAGGCCGGCTACACGCAGACGCTGATGAGCGCCGCAATCGATGTCACGCGGTTTCGCTTGAGTGCGTGAGGCGAGCCGGGGCGGCGGCGCCTCAGCTCAACTCGCCAGCCCTGGGCATTTGCGCGCCCTGGCGGCGGCCATGGCCGCTTGCTGCTGCTTCAGCCGATCGATCCTGGTCGTTTCGCGATTGGCGACGGCGGCCTTGACGCTTGAGCCGCCCAGCAGCCATCTCGGAACACTGGTGCTGGCGACCTTGCCCCGCGTGATGGCTGTCTGCGAGATGCCTTTGGCGGCTTCGCCTATGGCGCTGTTCAGTTCGGCGCATGTCATCTTGTCGTAATTCGCCGGATCGATCGATCCGCTGGTCGACGCGCAGCCTCCGACAAGGGCGAGGAGGAGCACGGGGATGAACGGCCTGCTGGGGGTCGAATGCAATTTCATGTCCACGACCTTACTCCAGCGTAAGCGACCATGGCCACCCTCCGATATGTCCGCATGCGTGCGTACGCCGAAACGAACCGGGGTCATTCACATTCACGACGGACACGAGTTCGACCTCGGCGGAACCCTTGAAAGAGAGCCTGCGAGCCCCATCTGCGTTGACAAATATTCCTGGTTGGTTGATGGCTGAGGCGATATCCTATATCAGCGGACAGAACGAGCTTGTCATTGCGCGGCTATTGCCTACATCGATCGTTTGTCGAAAATTTTGGATTCTTTTTGGCTGAAATGGAATAGTCATTCCATGAAAAGTTGGATCAAGAATTCAAAAGAGCCGGCAAAGGCGCTGCCGAAGGCTGGCAACGTACAATCAATACTCATAAATCAGACGAAGTTTATCGGGGATGTTGTTCTAACTTCGGTTCTGGTCAGGCATCTGCGGGCAGAGTTTCCGAACGCGACGATCACCATGCTATGCCAGGCGGCGCTGGCGAAATTCGTTCTGGAGCAAGGCATCGCCGACAGCGTGGTTTCGCTCGATCGCGGCAAAATGCGCGGCTCCCCTTTCGAGCGCATGTCCGGAATGACCAGGCTCCTGCACGATCTGAGGAAGTCGGATTATGATCTTATCATCGATCTGTCCGACTCCAAGACATCACGGCTTGTGATGCGCTTCGTCAAGGCGCCTTTTCGCGTAGGCTATGTTCCATCGGAGCAGCCCCTGAAATTCTGGGAGCGCCAAAGCGCCAACATCTTTGCCGCCACATACGGCCATGGCGGCGAGCATTATCTGCATCGGTACCTGTCGCCGCTGTTTGCCCTTGGCATTCCTGTGACCGATCCTATTCCGTCCCTCAAGCCAACCGAATCCGGTTCGCGTCAGGCAAAGCAGCTGCTTGCCCGACACGAATTGGAAACGAAGTCGTTTGTCGCCGTCCATGCCGGCGCCAGTTTCCCAGGCCGTTGCTGGCAGCCTGACCGTTTCGCATCGGTCCTGGGAGAGATTTACCGTCGAAAGGGTCTCCGGGCGGTCATCGTTGGCGGCCCGGACGAGGCAGGTATCGCAGGCAAGGTGTTGGATGCGGCAACATCGCCGATCGTGAATCTCGTTGGCCAGGCACCCCTGACCACCCTTTTGCCCCTGCTGGGCGAGGCCCTGATCTTCCTGGGCAACGAAAGCGGACCCATGCACCTGGCCGCGGCCATGAAAACGCCCGTCGTTGGCCTGTTCGGTCTGACCCAACCTGACATCTGGGGGCCTCTTGGCGTTCCTAACCGTACGCTGCAGCCTCCGATGCCATGCAAGTGCATAGCGCCGGGCCTCTGCAAGGTGGGCAATGCAGGGGGCGTTTATTGCGTTCAACGGCTTGACGCCGCCGACGTCACCAAAGCGGCAATCGAACTCATAGAACGCGTCAGCTAAACCAATTCCAGGAAAACTGCGCAGCGGTTTTTCCGTCCGGAATTGCGTAAAGCGATGAATTGGAGCCGGAATTGCGTAAAGCGATGAATTGGAGCAGGCGACGATCAAACATCGAGCCGCTGCAGCGGGAACAACAAACACGCGTATCGCTTTGTTTTTCTGGTCGGAGTGGCAGGATTTGAACCTGCGACCCCCTCGTCCCGAACGGGCGGGATGGCCAGCAAAGGCGTGGATTTCCGCGCTTTTTCAGGCGCCGCTGTGGCGCTTGTTCACGTTTGTTTCCGGGGTTTCTGTGGGGAAACTGTGGGGAGCGGCGGCTTTGTTCCCGCTTGGTTTCGCGGCGATCGGCACCACGTTGTGCGGCAGCCGGCGCGACCGCGCCTTGGACGTGATCGCCTCGGCGGCGTCGGCCTGGAAATCGGGATGGTGATGACCATAGGTCTGGATCAGCATCTCGACGGTCATGCCAAGGAATCCTGCGGCCGCCCACGGGTCGGCGCCCCGCTGCATCAGCCATGTCGCCGCGGTGTGGCGGAAGACGTGCGGGGTAATGTCGGTCTTGAATGCACGCCGAGTGCTGCCATCGTCGGCGGGCACGTCTTCATACCAGCCGAGGCCGGCCGCTTCGACCACCGATCGGAAGGCCTTCTTGATCGACTGGACGGGCTTGCCGTTCCACTCGACGACGTAATCTTGCGCGATCATGCGGCCGATGTTGGCGCTCTTGCCGCGTCCCTTGGTCTTGATATCGAGGGGAGTGACTGTCCATCGCCTGATATGCGCAAGCAGTCTGTCCGGCAATCTGACCGGAGGCTGTCGCTTTTTGGTCTCACGCTGGCCGCGCGCGCGGCGATAGAAGATGCCGCGATCGAGGTCGATGTGGCCCGCACCTTCCATCGGCCTGACCGCTGCGCCGCAGATCGCGCCCGAGCGCGTTCCGGTGTAGAGCGCGACCAGGATAAAGCGAGCGACATGACGCGCTACCTGCCGGTCGCTGGGCTTGCCCTTCCATGTCTGGCGCATACGCCATGCGGCGTGTAGCAATGCCGCGGCTTCGTCACGCGTCAGCCAGCGTTGGCGAGGATTGGACTTGTCCGGCAGCACGATCGCGGGCGCGGACGTGACATACCCTTCGCGATGATAGTGATTGACAGCCGAGCGCAGATCTTCCAGCTGGCGGCGGGCAGCGGCGCCATTCCCATGAGCCTTGGCGTAGTCGCGGCATAGCTTGCCGTTGACGTCACCGAATGTCCGTTCGCCAAACCATTTCAGGACTGTCACAAGGCGGTCGGCAGTTTCACCCGGGTCGGCATGCGCCGGCGCGACATCCGTCAGGTAGACGTTGACCGCATCGGCTATCGGGACGGAATCTGGATCACGGCCGCGCTCTCGCGTCGGCTGGTATTTTGCGGTGATGTAGGCGGCAAGCGCTTTTTCAGCGCGTTCGCGGTCGCCAGTGCCGCCGCAACCGCTGGTGAATTTCTGTCCGTCGCGGATGAACCATCCTGCCCGGTTGCGCAAGGATCCGTCGGCCTTGCGGCTTTCGTCGCGCCAGACGAGACGCGCGCCTTTCGAAGTCCGCGACATTTTTCCCTCATCAGTTCGATGTCGGCGAGGGTCACATACTCCTTGCCGGCGATCATTTCGGTCACCAGGCGGCCGGCGTCGCGCTCCTTGCGCAGCCCCGGCGCGCCCATGGTGCCATCAGGAAAGGCGATCCTGGCGGCGATGTCCAGTCGCAGCGGCGTGGTAGCTGTGTATTGTTCCGGCACATTCACGGCCGCACCTTCCGGATGGCATTGCCGCTGGTGACCATCGCCTGGCCGTCGGCGAATTCGACCCGGATGGAGTTGAAGCGGGCGGGAGCCGGACTGCCGAAGCCAAGCAGAGCGAAGAAAGCCGGCGCAGGCTTGCTGCGCGCGGTGACAGCGCAGGGCTGACCTTTGCGCCCATGGCGATCCCAGCGATAGAGGTAGGGCAGGGCCGCGATCACCACAGATCCTCCGAATAGAGGCTCGGAGGCCATTGGGGCTTGATGATCTGGCCAGCCGCCCTGGCTATATCGACGGCTTCAATCCGTCCGACGAAGCGACCCGTGCTGGTCAGAAAGCCCTGATCGTCGGGCTGAACCAAGACGCCGCTCGCGATGTGTAGCGGTTTGAGGATATCGCCGTGGCGTGCGGGCGCCGGCAGCGAGACGGTCAGGCCGTATTGCCGTACCGCTGCCGCGACGATGTGTTCACGCAGCGACATCAAGCCGGCCTCCAGTTCCAGAAGCCCTGCAAGCCCTTGGCTGGCTGGATCGGCTGCAGCGGCTCGATGTCGGTCAGCGGCCATGCCCAGTTGGCGTGCTCGTCGCGGTCGCTATCGTTCAACCGGGTGGCGCCGAACTCGGCCACGATGTCGAAGGCGCGCTTCGGTTCGCCGAGCACGGCCGTGCCGAGGATGGAGGCCATCGGCAGGGCGGCGGGGTTGGAATGCCAGCGCTCGAGCATGGCCAGCGCCTCCGGCTTCAGCGCTGTCGACCATGCGTCAGAAGACCGGAGGCGGATGATCAGATCCTTCAGCTCGGCCTTTCTGACCGGCCGGGCGCCGGCGTGGATGGCGATTCGGGTGCCACGCAGCGCCCTTGGCGCGGGCCAGACGCGAAACTCATAGGGCTTGACGCCTGCCATGATTAGCGTCGCCCAGGGCTGCCAAATGGTCAGCGCTTTCATGGTGCCATCTCGCTATAGCCGATGGGGAAGGTCTCCATCCGGTAGCCGTGCTCACGGGCATTTTCCCAGAATTGCTCGCAGAAATACCCGCTAGTCTTGCTCGTGAGGCCTTCGAACAGGAATGCCCGCAGGAAGGCACGCTTGAGACCTTCCTTGACGCGAATAGTCTGCGCCTCTTCGAGGCTGAAGCCGCCGTAGCCCTGCCGCTCGAAATCCGCATGTGTAGCGACGACGTGTCCATCTGGTGCCGTCACCACGCCGCAAACGCCTTGGTTCTTGCTCATTCCGGCACCTGTGGAAATTCGTTGTGCTCGACGCCGTCGAGCCGCCGGCCGGCGCGGTTTTTGCCGAGCGGCAGGATCGTTCGTCCATCGCTTTGGTGGTCGAACCGGTTGCCGGTCAGATCGGCGAGGAAAGCCGCGTCGGCAAAATTGAGTGGGCGCGCCGGTTGCCAGCGCTCGCCGGCCTTGGCGATGAACGCTGAACCGGCTTCGATCCTATCCAGCAGCTGGTCGGCGTCTAGCCACTCGCCCCATTGCTTGAAGAAGAACGGCACGTCGGCCGCCGCGCATTGATCGCGGATCGACCTTGCCCAGGCCGGATGCATCGGCCGGGCGTCCCGGCCGCTCTCGCCGCCGACTATGATCCAGTCGAGCGGATGCAGGGTTTCCAAGCCGGGAGAGAAGCGGCCGCGCGCTAGGAAACCAGCCCCGATGTCGAGACGATTCGGCGATAGCGCCCATGCAATATCAAGCGACCCGAGCAGCGGCTCGGCCGACACGAAGCGAATCTTCGCGGGCGTGGCGATCAGGTCTGGCACGCGCTCGTCGGCGCGCTTCTGATCCTCGGCCGAGACGCCGCACCACACGTTGTGAAGCGGCCAGGAATAGACCTCCGCCGGTTTGCCGCTGAACGTAGACCAGTTGGCGTAGATGTCCTCGAGGAGATCACGTCGCGACAGGAACTCGCGCATGCGATCGGCGCGCTTGGTCAGCACCTGGTAGGTGTGATGGTCGGCGGCGGCCATGACGGTGAAGACGTCGAGGATCCATTCGTCCGGCACGTTCTCGGCGAACAGGTCGCCGTGGGCGCAGACGAAGATGCGCCGCGGCTTCTTCCAGTCGAGCGGCTGGTAAAGCCACTGGCGGTTGAGCCGCACCTCGCCGGTCCAGACCGGGCCGACCTTAGTGTCGCGGGTCAGGCCTTTGCGGCTGTCGATGTGCTTCAGCCGCGTGCCGGCAAGCTTCATGGCGTAGCAATTGGTGCAGCCGGGCGAGACGACGGAACAGCCGGTGATCGGGTTCCAGGTGGCGTCGGTCCACTCGATCGAGGAATGCTCAGCCATCGATCGGCTCCAGCGACTTGCCATCGGCCGAGACGCGGAATTTCACGCCGTCGCACCAATAGCCCATGTCGACGGTTATGCGCGATCCTTCGGCGTCGGGTGGGTCCATGTAGGCGAAGGCCTGGGCGAACCCGTCCATGGTGTCGGCCATGGTCTCGTAGTCTTCCTCCCAGGCGAACCAGTTCGCGGCCGCGATGCGGGCCGATGGAGGAAGCTCGGTGGGCTCGGCGGGGGTTTCGGGTTCCGGACGAAACATGTCGATCGTCCTGTCGTCGCGGGGATCGGCAAGCGACCAGGTGCCGTCGAGCATCAGCAGGATCTCAACCGAGCCGCGCCTTTCGTGCCAGACGAATTCGGCGATCTCGCCGGGCAGCATCGTCGCCAGAATGCCGGCTTCCGGATCATCCTCGTCGCGGATGATGGTGATGCCGGAGAGGTCCGGCTTCAGCCAGTCCTGCGGCTGGGCGCGGCCGGGCGGCATCTGTTCATCGAACAGGGCGGAAGGCCACCAGCGGCGGGTCGAGCGGAAGGAGGAGAGATCAAGCATTTGCCGCCTCCATCGGTGAAACGGGAGCCGACGGGAAGGTGGGGTGCGGCGTCCAATGGGTATGATATCCCGGCCAGTCGTCGCAAAGGGGCGCGCCTATGTAGGATGGTTCGCCCAACCAGTCGCCGTCGCGCCACGTCCACCAAACGGCATAGCCCTCATCCTCGTGCCATTCGGCAATAGGCTTCGCGGCGTTTGCAAGCTCCGGCAACGGCCCATGCTTCGGTTTCGCCGCTTGCTTGGCGCGGATCTTGTCGATCTTGCCCCAGCAGCGGGTCAGCTCCGTCTCGGCAGCGACCGCGCCGTTGATGCCGTGTGCGTTGCAGAGTGCGGCGAACGTCACGGCGACGCCGCCGGCCTCCTGGTTGGGCTCACCGACCGGGCGGCCGAAGACATAGTCGACGAGCTGGTGGGCCTCGCTGGCGGTGCAGCCGAGCGACTGGACCAGCTCGAGCGCTTCCTCGAGGAATCTGTGGTTGCGCTCGACCCCGTCTGCGGCGATCTCTTCGCCGAAGCAGGCGACGATGAACGACCGGACACGATCCTGAAAACCGCCCTTCAGCGCGGCGCGAGCATCCCGCGCGTCCTGCTGGTAGCGGTTGTTGGCTTCGAGCAGTTCGCGCTCGCGCTTGGGAGAGAGGCCGATGTCCTTCAGCGCAAAATCGCGAATGGCCTGCTTGTCATGGTCATAGGCGGACAGGAGCCATTGCGATTCCGGGTGCCACTCGGTCGAGCCGTAGTAGACCTTCTCGGGGGTGATCGCCCGGACCGAGGTCTCGCCGCGCCAATTCGTGTATGGCACTTTGAGGTGAAGGTTCTTTCTTGTGTAAAGTTCTTCAGACATCACGTCACCCTCATCGGCATCAAAACAAACAGCGGCTTCGATGACGGGTCGCCGTCCTCGGGGCGGATCAGGGTCGGCGAGCCGGCAGTGTCCAGGCTGAAGGTCAGCCGCTTGCCTTCCGTGGCGCCGAACAGGTCGAGGCAGTAGCGGCCGTTGAAGCCGATCTCGACCGCTTCGCCTTCGGCGACATCGATCGCAATCTCGTCATCGGCGCTGCCCGCCTCGGGATTGTTCGTGGTGAGCGTCAACGTCTCGCCGGCGAAGGTGAACTTGACGGCGCTGCCCTTGCCGCTCGCAACGGTCATGACGCGATCGACCGCATGAACCAGCGCGTCCTTGGCGACGGTGAAATGATTGGCATTCCCCGCCGGGATGACACGCCGGTAATCCGGGAAGGTGCCGTCGATCAGCTTCGAGACCAGCGACACGCTGCCGCTCGTCAGCCGAATGCGGGTGTCCGACACCTCGACTTTGACCGGTCTCTTGTCCTCGAGGATCTTGCCGATCAGGTCGACCGTGTGGCGCGGGATGATGATATCAGGCATGCCGGCCGCGCCCTCCGGCGCCTGCGCCGTGAACTTGGCCAGGCGGTGGCCGTCCGTCGCGACGGCGTGCAGATGCTCGTCGACATGCCAGTGGATGCCGTTGAGATAATAGCGCGTCTCCTCGCTGGAGATGGCGAACGACACCGTGGCGAGCATGGCGCGCAGCGCGCCGGCATCGAGCTCGAATGTGTTGGCATAGCCGGCCTCGCTCATGGCCGGGAAATCGGCCGCCGGCAGAACCTGTATCTTGAAGCGGGCGCGCCCGGCGCTGACCGTGGCGAAATCCTTTTCCGCCGCTATCGCGATCTCGGCGCCGTCGGCCATCTTGCGCACGGCGTCGTGGAGCAATGTCGCCGGCAGGGTGAAGCTGTCATCCCGGCCGGCCTGGCAGGGGAGGCTGGTGCGCAGCTCGCAATCGAGATCGGTGCCGGTCAGGGTCAGCGTGCCGGCCGAGGCGTCCACGGCCATCAGGATGTTCTGCAGCACGGGAATGGTGCTGCGCCGTTCGACGGCCTTGATGACGAGCGCGAGCGCGGGAAGCAATGCCTCCCGCGCCAGGATGATGGTGTTGGTTGGAGTAGCCATTCGGCACGTTTCCTTGCTTCTGTGTAAGCCCGCGACGGCGGGCCGGCGACCGTTCGCCGCGCCCGCGCAGGGCCAGCCGCCGGCAGGCGGCGGTGCGGCCCGTGAGCGAAAACTAACCGCCCGACATCTCCGGCGTGCCTTCGAAGGTCGGCAGGTTGGTCTTGTCGCGGGCTTCGGCCAGCGTGTCGCGGACGTGCTCGTTGATCGCCTGGTCGGGGCGGTAGATCTGATACGACCACATGATCATCGCGCCGACCGGCCGGTAGCGCAGGCGCACCGGGATGCGCACCTTGTCGCCCATGAAGAAGGGCGCGATGTTGAGCATGAACATGCCGGGCACCTTCAGCGGCTTGCCGTCGGCGTCGTTGTGCACCTCTTCCCAGGCGATCTGGCCTTCGCCGGTCTGCAGCGTCGTGGCTGTCTTGACCTTGGTGTCGATGTTGACCTTGAGGCCGCGCGACAGTTCGACCACCTGCGACGGCATTGCGATCTTGGTCTGGAATTGTTGCTCGTAGGCTGTCCGCTCCTGATCGGTCGGCGAGGAAAGCTCGGCCACGCGGTCCTCGAGGAAGTAGGCGAACTCGGCCTGCTTCATCGCCTCGCCGTCCATCTCGATCCACTTCTTCCATTCCTCCGACAGCGGAAAGGCGTAGTGGACGCGGTGCTTGCCGAAGGCGGCCTCGCCCGCCGGCGCGTTCTGGTGATAGTCGATGACCGCCGTCAGCGAGGGGTTGCGCCAGTCGGCGTCGGCGAAGATGACGCTGTCGTCGGTCTTGTGGCGGTTGGTCAGGTCGCAGAACGAAGCGAAGGTCTGCGCCACCGCCTGACCCACCTTGCGGGCGGGGAACTGGCGGTAGGGCTCGAACAGCCGGCTGATATCTTCGATCCCCGGATTGGTGCCGCGCTTGAGCAGCACCGGCACGGATTCCGGCAAGCCGGGCAAATTTGTGCCATTGACCAGCGGGGCGATCTCGACGCCCTCCGCCTTGACGCCAAGCGCGGCCATGATGTCGAGGTCGGCGCGCAGGGCGTCGCCAAAAGCGTCGGTTTTCTTGTCTGTCATGGAAAAGGTCCTCTCGAGGTTCGGGTGAAGGTCGGACTGCTACTGGCGTTCGGCGGCCGATCGCGGGCCGCTGAACATGTCGGTTTGCTGGGGATGCTCCGTCGACAGCGAGCCGTCGTCGGTGATCCAGTAGAAGGAAGATCCGCGCGGCGCCTTCGGCACCTTGGTGTCGATGCCGGCTTGTACGTTCACCGAGCCGGCCTCGACCTCGAAGTCGAGCGTCAGGGTGACCTTGCCCTTGACCTTGGCCTTGCGGCCCATGGTGTCGGACAGGTCCTTGAGCTTGGTCAGCGTCTCGGTGATGTCGCCGGACAAGGCCTGGGCGAGTTCGCCGCCCTCCAGCATGCCGATGATGGTTTGTGCGTCTCTGATCTTTTTCATGTCCTCGCGGCCGTTCCGCGCCCGCCTTGAGCTTGTCCGATCCGGAAGCGCCCGGGCGCTGGCCTCCGGACGGGGCGGCGAACGATCGCCGGCCCGCAGTCGCGGGCTAGAAGGGATAGTTTGGCGCACGTGCGCTCGGCGCTGGGTTGGCGGCCATGGCTCTCTCCTAAAACGGGATTTCGTCATCCAGTTCGCGTGAACTGGATTGCTGCTGGTCGGCGGGGCCGTGCTCTGGGCGAGACGAGCCGCTGCGCTGGGTGCCGTAGTCGCCGGGGTCGCGGGCCGGATGGTCGGCCTGACCCAGCTTGTCGAGCATCTGGATTTCGCCGCGGAATTTTTGCAGCACCACTTCGGTGCTGTAGCGGGCCTGGCCTGATTGATCTTCCCATTTGCGGGTCGAGAGCTGGCCCTCGACATAGACCTTCATGCCCTTCTTGAGATACTGCTCGGCCAGCTTGGCGAGGTTCTCATTGAAGACGACGATCGTATGCCACTCGGTCTTTTCCTTGCGCTCGCCGCTGTTTTTGTCGCGCCAGCTTTCGGACGTGGCGATGCGGAAATTGACCACCATGTCGCCGCTGTTGAGGCGGCGGATTTCCGGGTCGGCGCCGAGATGGCCGATAAGGATGACCTTGTTGACGCTGCCGGCCATTAGTTCTGTCCTTCGCTTGTCCGCCCCAGTTCGCCGCTCGCTGCGGACGGCCGGGCTTCGTCGGTGTGGTCAGGGGTGAGGCTGGCGATCTGCGCCTCGATGTCGGCAATCAGATCATTGCGCAGGCTGGCGCTGAACGCCGCCGCCAGGATGATCTCGCTGGAGCTGTAGAGCCGCTCGCCGATCAGGACGCGCAGCGGTTCGCCGCTGCGCAGGCGCTCGGCGGTATCGTGGTACTGCCGGATGACGGCTTCGCTCACGACGGCCTCGCGACGATGCCGAGATAGCGCTTCAGGCGATCGAGGAAGGCGATCTCGGCCTTCATCGCGCCCCAGGGCTCGATCGCACCCGTCAGGCGCGGCGGCGGGAGGTCGAGCTTGGGCAGGCACCGCCTGTCGGCCGTCGGCCCGAACAGCGCCAGCGCCTCGGCGACCAGCATGCGTTCGTCCATTTCGCGGACCTGCCGCACGTAGAGCGGCATGCGCTGGATGTCGGGCAGTTGCGCCGCCTCGTAGATGGCCAGGTCGAGACACCGCTTGACCTCCCCGACCGCACGATGGACGAGCTTGTCGATGAAATCGGGTCGGTCGAGATTGGCCGACGCCGCGAGCTTCGCCACCCAGTACTGGATGATGTCGACGGCCGGGCGGGTGATGTCGCCGAACGGATATTCGTGGCCGTCGTGGATCAGGAAATAGCCGGCGAGCACGCTGTCGCCGGTCTCGCGGAACAGCGCGTCGGCGCCCATCACCGAGTGCTGCGCCACCACATAGGCCTGGCAGCGATAGATGCCGTTGAAGCGGGCGATCTTCGACAGCGCATTGGCCATGTCGGCGAAATTGATGTCGGCGGCCGTCGGGTTCATCAGGTCGAAGGCCGACCCATCCGGGCGGAAGGCCGGCAGGATGGCTGCCGGCGTCGGTTCGTGGCGCTTGGGGATGCGGATGGCCTGGTTCACTGGGCCACCCGCGGCAAGGTTTCTTCCACGGCCGCCAGCACCGCCTTGCGGATCGTCGGAAAGATCGGCAGGCGGTCGAGATAGGCCGACAGCACGACGATGCAGCGTTCGCGCTGGCCGGGCCAGGGGTCGACCAGCAGCGCACCGCGGGCCGCGCAATACTTGCCCCAGGCCACGGTCAGCGCCTGCGTCTGCGTGGTGTCGCGCGGCAGCGGCAGGCGATTGGGCACGGCTTGCCGCGCCTTCTCGACAATGTCGGCCATCAGGTCGGGGCGGATCGAGACCTGCCTTGTGCTGCTTTCGGTGGCGAGCCTGGAAGCCTCGTCCTTGAACTCGAGGATCTCAGCCCAGGTGAAGCCGGCGCCGACCAGGTCCTTGGGGCGGACCCCGCCTCCGGCCGCGAACAGGTCGCGCAGGGTCTCGGCCATCTCCAGGCAGCGCGGGTGCGTCTCGCCTTCCGGCAGGTCCGGACGAACCGCACGCGTCTGTGCGGACGGGCGATGATGGTCAAGCATGGGCGGCCTCCACTTGGCTTCCGGGGGTGGCTTTGTCGATCTCGGTGAGAAGTTGCTTCTGCCGGTCGAGCGCAGCAAAGACGCGCTGTTCGTTCGCCGGCGTGTCGGCTGCGTCATAGGCATCGGAGGCGTCGACCATTTCCTGCATGGCCTCGACCAGCTCGCCGACGTCGGGAAATTCGACATCGTCGGCGGCTTCGTACGGCGTGTGTCGGGCTGCTGCGGAGAGGACTTCAGCCGTAATGCTTTGGAGCGCTTCCTTTTCGCCGATGATCTGGTCGATGTTGTCGATGGTCGACCGAAGCTGGTTGTCGGACAGATCCTCCCGCCAGCCCTTCTGGATGCACCAAGTATCGTAGCCGAGCGCTTCTAGCGTCTCGATCAAGTCGCGGCGCTCGGCCGACATGCCTGCGGGGAACTCGCCGACATTCATCAGACAGCCCTCAGCATGATGGCGGCGCAGAACAGGATTGACGCCACCGCCAAGAACGAAGCGAGATTCTTGGCGAGGCTACAGTGCTCGTGATAGCCTCGCGCCCGGCTCAGGCGCTCACCTTCGATGACGCCGAGATTGCGGGGGGCTTGGACATGCGAAGACTGATGTTCGCGGCGGCGGTCATAGCGACTTGCGCCGGGCAGGCGCGTGCAAGTGACGTGGCCGAGGCGATCATCGATCCGATCGCCGAGGCGATGGCGCTCGATGGTCTGTGCGACGCCCTCAAACCCTCCGAAGCCGGTCTGGTCGCCTATTTGGCCAAGAACGGGTTCGTCGAAGGGAACGCCGGTCCGGAATTCAAAAAGGGCACGCCTCTTCGTGACTTCCTCGACATGCGGGCCGCCGAGTACGGGCTCCAGTTCCGGGGTCTGTCTGAGGAAGGGCGTTGCGCCAAAGGACGATACTTCTTTGGACCGGCTGGCACAAAGGTGCCTGGCTTGCTGATTAGCAATTGAAGGGGGCACGAGACGCTCCATCGATGTGCGATGGGCGTAGGAGGTACATTATGTTCCTTCTGGCGTCAAGTCAAAAAGGAATGATTTGTTCCCTCTAGGAAGTAAGGGGGCGAATCATGCCCTGTGACATCCCGTCGGCAAGGAGCGGTTTGCGGACTAATTCGGCTGGCCTATTTGGATCGGATGCCCTTGGCCAGGATGGCGACGGCGCCGGCAATGTGCTCAAGCAGAGTGTCGCGATCGGCTTCCTCCAGCTTGTCGAACAGGGGGCGAAGATTTTGGGCAAGCTGCAAGGTGGGGTCAGGTTCGAAAACCAACTTGAGTTGGGCGAGGATTTCAGCGTTCATGCTGCGTCCGCTCTGACGTCTGGCCTTCGTAAGCTCGACCTTCAGTTCGGGCGTCAACCTCAGATTAAATCTCGGACGTTCGGCTTGCGGCATGCCCGACTTATGGCCGAATCCGTTGCGCTTCGAAATGGTGTCAGAATCGTCGATTCTATCGGCAAAAATGTGCCACATATCCCCGCTATTCACAGGCCATATCTAAACGTTGATCGATGCTGTTAATCGCATACCAAGGGTTGTATGCGTACCAAAATGGGACATTGGGAGGTCAGGAAAGAGATTGACCGCCGACGAGGAAAATGTTCCTATTATGTTCTCAAAGGCAACAAACAACGAGGCAACAGGGGTTAGGTATCGGGAGTGGCAACGGCAGAGGATGCCTGCGCGGCGACGGCCGTAAGCAGGCGGGCAGTGGTATCGGGATTGTTTGCGGCGGCCGCGATCGGGCCACCGCCTGGAGAACAGAAACAGGATCCGTTTGAGCTAATCAAACAGAGCGCGGCGGATCTGGCCTCTTCAATGCGGGCAGTGCATGGCGGCACCTGGTCGGTGCACGTCGATCACGCCGCAGGGCTGGTGGCGGTTTCCAGGGATTTTTCGTAACGATCGAGCTGGAACTCGGCAAAGCTGATGATCTGTTCCTGAATAGGCTCCGGCGCTTCAGCGGCCCGGGCGAATATCTCTCGCAGCCGATCTGCATTGCTGAGTGGCTCGCTGTCATCGGGCGAGCCGATGTTGAAATTCAGCCACGTCAGCGAGACGTTGAAAAGTCGGGCATAGCGGCGCGCGTCGGCGACGCCGAAGCCATTGCGGCCGCGCTCGTGCGCCTTGTAGGTGCCCTCGTTGATGCCGAGCGCCGCGGCCACGCCGCGTGGTCCTTTGTAGCCAGCGCGCTGACGTGCCCATTTCAGACGTTCGGCACGCTCCTCAATCTCGCGACGTTCCTGATAATTCGTATTCATGGAACGTAACGTACCCCAATTAGGGGGAACAATGTGTTACCCCTCCTATTGACAATTGGGGGAATGATATGTACCCCGAAAGGATGAACCACGCCGACATCATCAACAGATGGCCTAGCTTGGGTGATTTCGCCGACGATCTTGGCGTGAGCTATGACGCCGCCAAGGCGATGCGCCGGCGTAATTCCATTCCTGGCGAATATTGGGAAGACGTGGTTGCCAAGGCAGCGGGTCGCAGCCTCGACAATGTGTCCTACGAAGTCCTTGCCGCCGCCGCAGCGCTTGCGCGCAGGGTGAAGCGGCCTGCCGGCCTTGATGCCTCCCAAGCCGGGGCCGGCCATCATTCCTGCGCGGTGGCCGAATGACCGCCGTCCGCTGTTCCCTCTCGTTGACCTTGCTCCAGCCGCCGGCCGAGCCTTCGCGCAAATTGCCGGCGCAGACGATGCTTCTGCTGAAGCTGTTGTCGGCATATGCCGGCCGGCACCCGGTCGACCTCTTGTCCCGGCTGCTGCGCAACGAGGCAAAGCGCGTGCTGCGCTGGTCCCCGATGGAGGCCGGCGATGCGTGACGGTCTTTTCCGGCAGGGTAGGGAAGCGGCATCCCGCCTGGTTCATACCCAGGAGATCGCAGGTTCGAGTCCTGCCCCTGCAACCAATACCCCCCGAGAGCGAAGAGGACCCGAGAGAGCTGGCCATTGGCAGCTCTCTCGGGGGCCGCCCTGACAGGGTGATGTGATTGCGGGTTTCCATGCCCGCGAGTTGAACACCAACCGACCGACCGCCGCACGGAAACAGATTTCCCAACTGTTTCCTTGACGGCTTCGCCTTGCCCCTGCGGAGCTGATGATGAAACTGCCGCGACCGACATCCGAAGCCGACCGCCTCGATCTGAAGGCGGCGACGCGGCAGGCGCTTGATATGGCGCGGCCGGCGAAGTTCGCGCTGATCACCCGCGTCGACACGCCGGCCCTGTCCAACTACGGCAGCCCGTCCGAGCCGGACAAGTTCATGCCCATCGACATCGTTGTCGACCTGTGCCGCGACATCGGCGCGCCGGTGCTGATCGAGGAGATGGCGCGCCAGCTCGGCTTCAAGCTGGTGCCTCTGGAGCCATGCGAGGGGGGCGATCCCGGCATCGCCGACATCGCCGCGGTCAGCAAGGAAGCCGCCGATGTCGTCGGCGCGCTGGCCGCGGGCCTTTCGGGTGACGGCAAGCTCGATGGCGCGCAGCGCCGGGTGGTTCGCACCGAGATCAGCGAGAACGTCACCGTGTTGCGCCGCCTCGAGCGGAAGATGGGCGGTGCGGCATGAGCGGCTGGACGCTGGCCGAAACCGAACTGCTGCGCAGGCTTGCGGGCGAAGGGCTTTCGGCCGGGAAGATATCCGCGCAGATGCCGGGCCGCAGCCGCAACTCCATCATCTCGAAGCTCGATCGCGGCAAGGGCCGGTTCGGCAAGCTGGCCGGCCAGCCAACGAATGATTTGCGAAGCCCTCGACGCGACGCGCCGCCGAAGCTGCGGCGGGCGCCAAGGCCGCCGGTGAAGCCGAAGATCATCCACGCCAGCCCGGCGCGCCAGATCCTGGCCGAGGCGCCGCCGGTCGTCCCGGTCGCGAACCTGCCGGCGGCGCTGCCGATCACGTTCCTCGAGGCGATGAACCGCAAGCGCTGCCTGCACTATGTCGGCGACCCGTTCGCGGCCGACGGCCCCGACATGGCGGTGTGCGGCGCCGAGCGCTCGTTGCTTTCAGGTCTGAAACCGTATTGCCGAAAACACCTGGCGAGTTCGTTCCGGGCGGTGCCGGCATGAGCGCGATCGGCTTCGAGACCATCTATGGCGTCGAGGGCGAGCACGAGACGCCGTTCCTGACGCGGCTGCGCATCGGCCGGCTGCACCTGCACATCTTCCACCGCGGCGATGCCGACCCTGATCCGCACGATCATCCCTGGGATTTCTGGACCTTTCCGCTGACGCCTTATGTCGAAGAGGTGGCGACACATGGGCTGGAGCCTGTCGGCGAATACGATCCATGGGCGTCGCGCGCCATTGTCGTGACCATGGCCCGGAAGATCGTGCCGGCGTTCCGCTGGTCCTATCGCCCTGCCGAATACACGCATCGCGTTCTCGGCCGCTATGACGAAGCGGCCACGATGGAAGCGGCCATGGGGGCTTTCGTCTTCGGCGCCAGGCGCGCGGCGCCGCTGTTCAAGGCGGGCAAGATCGTCACCATCGTTTGGCAGGGTCGGTCGACCCGCAAATGGGGTTTCCTCCGCAACCGTGACGGCAACTGGTGCTGGACACCCTGGCGCGAATACGTCTTCGGCGGCGGCAAGCACGCGCCCTGCGAACCGGAGGGCGATGCGTGATGTCTGCCTCATCCCAATACATCGCGAAGGGCGCGGACATCTCCGGTTGCGGCACGTATCGTTATCGCCTGTGGCGCGAATGGCGGCTGCATCCCGCACCGGCTCAGTGGGACATGTGGACCAACGAGCGCGGCAAGCCGGTGGTCGACGGTGCCGGCGAACAGCTTGGAGAGCCGAAGGCCTGCGTCTTCGTCATGCTCAATCCGTCGACAGCGGATGGTGACGAGGACGATCCAACGATCAGGCGGTGCGTCGGCTTCGCCCGGGCATGGGGCTACGACCGACTCGACGTGTTGAACCTATTCGCCTATCGGGCGACCGATCCGCAGGCACTGCTGGCACTCAATCACAATGATGATCCCGTCGGCGAGCATAACCGGCGAGCTTTCAATGAGGTGCTGTTAACGGGTTACCCGGTTGGCACCATCATATGCGCTTGGGGCGTGCATGGCGCGTATCTCGGCCAGGACGAAACAGCACTGGGCTGGGTGGGTAGCCGGCAGCGGTTCTCGCTTGGTCTGACCAAGGACGGTCATCCCAAGCACCCGCTCTACCTCCCGAAGGATGCGCTGCCGGCGAGGTTCCGGCCATGACGGCGCATCCCGACTATGCCGAATTCCTCAAGGCCAAGGTGCGGCTGGCTCCGTCGCTCGGCTTCGCGGTCGATCCGGCGACAGTCAATCCAGACCTGAAGCCGATGACGCAGGCGATCGTGCCATGGGCCTGCCGCGGCGGCCGGCGCGCGCTGTTCATGCGCTTCGGGCTGCACAAGACGTCGACGCAGCTCGAGATCCTGCGGCAGTCGATGATGCATGCCGGCGGTCACGCCCTGCAGGTGACGCCGCTCGGTGTCCGCCACGAGTTCTTCCTCGAGCAGGCCAAGCGCCACCCGGACATCGAGCTGAAGTTCATCAACCGCCCCGAGCAGATGGAAGAGCCGAACAGGACAGGCGCCGGCACCAAGCTCATCCACCTGACCAACTACGAGACGATCCGGGACGGCAAGCTCGACCCCTGCCGGTTCACCGCCGCTTCGCTCGACGAGGCTGCCTGCCTGCGCGGCTTCGGCGGCACCAAGACCTTCCGCGAATTCATGGCGACCTTCGCCGGCGACGATCGCAAGAACGGCCTCAAGCATGCTGGCGTGCGCTATCGCTTCGTCGCCACCGCCATCCCCGATCCGAACGACTATATCGAGCTGCTCGCCTACGCGGCCTTCCTCGGCGTGATGGATGTCGGCGAGGCCAAGACCCGGTTCTTCAAGCGTGACAGCACCAAGGCCGACAAGCTGACCTTGCATCCGCACAAGGAGGACGAGTTCTGGCTGTGGGTCGCGAGCTGGGCCTTGTTCGTGCAGATGCCGTCCGACCTCGGCTTTTGCGACGAGGGCTACGACCTGCCGGAGATCGATGTGCGCTGGCACGAGATCGCGTCCGACCATGGTGCCGCCGGCACCGAGAAGAACGGCCAGGCGCGCATGTTCGCCGATGCCGCGCATGGCGTCGTCGACGCTGCCAGAGAGAAGAAGCGCTCGCTCGACGCCCGCGTCGACAAGATGATGGAAATCCGCGCCGAGGATCCCGCCGCGCATCGCATCATCTGGCACGACCTCGAGGCGGAGCGCCAGGCGATCGAGGCGGCGATCCCGACCGTCAAGTCGGTGTGGGGCACGCTCGATCCCGAGCCCAAGGAAAAGCGCATCATCGGTTTCGCCCGCGGTGAATTCCAGGAGCTGGCGACCAAGCCGGTGATCAGCGGTTCCGGCTGCAATTTCCAGGAACATTGCTGGTGGAACATCTATCTCGGCATCGGCTTCAAGTTCCACGACTTCTTCCAGTCGCTGTTCCGCACCCAGCGCTATGGCCAGCAGCACCGGGTCCGCGCCGACCTGATCTACACGGAGGCCGAGCGCGGCACCCGGCGCGAGCTTGAGCGCAAATGGCGCGAGTTCGAAGCGCAGGCAGCCAAGATGTCGGCCATCATCCGCAAGCACGGACTGGCCGAACAGGCGCTTGACGGCGCGATGAAGCGCTCCATGGGGGTAGAGCGGCGCGAGGTTCGCGGGGAAAACTTCCTGGTCGTGCACAACGATACGGTGGAAGAGACCATGTCGATGGCGTCCGACAGCGTCGACCTGATCGTCACCTCGATCCCGTTCTCGACGCAGTACGAATACACGCCGTCCTTCAACGATTTCGGCCACACCGACGACGACACGCACTTCTGGGCGCAGATGGATTTCCTGACGCCCGAGCTGCTGCGTGTGCTGAAGCCCGGGCGGCGCGCGGTCATCCACGTCAAGGACAGGATCGTACCGGGCGGCATCAACGGCCTTGGTTTTCAGACGGTCAGCCCGTTCTCCGACGATTGCTGCGCGCATTTCCGCCGGCACGGCTTCGCCTTCCTGTCGCGGGTGACGATCGGCACCGACGTGGTGCGCGAGAACAACCAGACCTACCGGCTGGGCTGGACCGAGCAATGCAAGGACGGCACGCGCATGGGCCACGGCATGCCGGAATACCTGCTCGAATTCCGAAAAGTCCAGACCGACCGCTCGCGCGGCTATGCCGACGAGCCGGTCGTGAAGGCGAAACCGGACTTCGTCTCCATCATCGACCATCGCCCGGTCGAGCCCGGCGACGACGACTATGACGGCAAGCGCGTGCGCGCCATCCCCGGCACCGGCTACTCCAGGGGCCGCTGGCAACTCGACGCGCACGGCCTGTGGCGTTCCAGCGGCAACCGGCCGCTGCTGCCCGACGAGCTGGCCAGCCTGCTGTCATTATCCGGCAAGGCCATCTACCGGGGCTGGAAGGCGTTCTGCCGCGACAACGTCTACGACCACGCGCTGCATGTCGAATTCTGCGAGCAGCTCGACGCGGCCGGGCGCCTGCCGCCGACCTTCATGATCGCGCCGCCGCATATGGACCATCCCGGCATCCGCACCGACGTGGCGCGCATGCGCACGCTCAACATGCTGCAAAAGCAGAAGGGCCGGGAGATGCATCTGTGCCCGCTGCAGTTCGACATCGTCGACCGCGCGATCGAGGATTATTCGATGCCGGGCGAGACGGTGTTCGACCCGTTCGGCGGCATCATGACCGTGCCCTATTGCGCGCTGCGCATGGGCCGCAAGGCGATCGGCGTCGAGCTCAATCCCGACTATTTCGCCGATGGCGTCACCTATGCCCAGATCGCCGCAGCCGGCGACATCGGGCCGGCCATGTTCGACCTGATCGAGGCCGAGGCCGAGGAAACGGCAGCAGCGGCTGAAACGGACGACCTGTCCTCCGAAGCACAGCTTGCGAAAGAGGAGGTGGCGGAATGAGCCAAGCGCCGGTCGTTGTCGATATCTGGGGCGGAGAAGGCAGTTGCGATCACCTGGCTCGCTTCATCAGGTCGACTGACGAAGCCTTGCACATCGCGCGTCACGAGTTGGCCAAGGGGTATCTGATCAACCTGCGGGCTGATGCCGAATGGGGGCCTGATCACGACTTCGACTTGAGGCCGGTGCCGCAATGAGTGTTTCACGGGAAGAGCACTGAAACAGCGGGGGCAGCCGATGCTTGAACCTCGCCCCAATCGACAGGGCTACGTCTACTGGGTCCAGCTGGTGAACGGGTTCGGCCCGCAATCCAAGGCCTTCGCCGTCGTCTTCGAATGTCCTTTCGCGTCCACCGCCGATCTCGACCGTGAGCTGCGCCAGCACGGCGTCGTCAACGGCTCGCGGCTGGACACGGTCGATGACGGCAAGGGCGGCCGCCTGATCCGCAAACGCGCCGATTTCATGTTCGGCGTCGCCGGGCTGATCACCGTCCAGTCCTATCACAAACCATGCTGGGAGCCGGCAGAATGACCCCCTTGATCAAGGCGCCACGCCAAGGACCCGGCTTCGGCACGCCCGCCAGCGTCGACCCGGTGAAGCTCTTCAAGCTGCCGCTGCCGATGCAGGCGGAAGGTGTGCGGCTGCTCTTCGAGATGGGCCAGACGATGGACCAGGTGCGGGCGCGCATCGGCCTGTCGCGCAAAGCGGTCGAGCAGCTGTTGCAGGTCGACCTGCCCCCGTTTCGGCGCGGCGGCGATGTTAATGTCGTGGCGGAGGGCGTGTGATGCTGCACAGTCAGGCCGAGTTCACTCTCACCACGCAGCCCACAGCGAAGGAGAAATGGCGTTGCCTGCCTGTGCCCGGCTTCATGCCGGCTAAAAGGGTGCCACCTCCGGTCATTCCGCCCGCCAAGGGTGAAAGGAAGATCATGGCTGCCGACGGCTTCGCTGGCGGTGGCGGGGCGTCAAACGGCATTGAGAAGGCATTTCAGCACCTGGAAATGTTTAACCTGCTGCCCATGGGCCATCCGATCGGGCCGACCTTCGCCATCAACCATGATGAAGCCGCCATCATCATGCACAAGGCCAATCATCCGAACACGATTCACCTGCCACATAACGTGTGGCAAGTTTCGATGCGGGAACTGCTTGGCGACAATTTGTTCGCCTTCCTGTGGCTGTCGCCGGATTGCCGCGACCATTCGACAGCGAAGGGCGGCCCGATCACCTCGCGGGCGGTGCGCGATCTCGCATGGGTGTTGATAAAGTGGCTCAAGGAATTGCCGGATTGGCAAGCGTTCCTGGAGGCGGCGGAATGATGACTGTTCTTCAGGCGGCCGCTGCCGTCACGCTTTGGCGATCCGGCCGGTTCGACACGCTGCAGATTGCGCAAGCGCTGGGGGGGGGCATGCCGCAGTCTGAGTTCTTCCCGCCCTCCGAGGCTGACGTCTGCCGGCTGCTCCACGCTTCGCGCGGCCGCGAGCATGGCCCCGATCTGCACCTGGTGCGTGCGGAACTGAGTTTACCCAAGTGAAAGTGAAACCTTAACCCGAAGGAGAAAGTTTGACATGACGACCGCAGCCCACAAGTTCATAACAATAGACCGCGCCGACCTTTCCGCCCCGATCTTCGCCGTCACCGGCGCGGATGCCATCGCGGTCAAGGCCGGCACCATCCTGACGATCGATGGCGTCAAGACGACATTCGAACAGGATGGCCCAATCGAGATCGCCAGCCTAGTGCCCGGACAGGATTACGCCGTGCGCCTCGGCGCCGAAGGAACGCCGGTCGCGGCGCCGGCCGGGCCTGATTGCGGGTCGGACACCGCGACCTTCGGCGGCTTCCATTACGCGCCAAGCGGCAATGCGGACGCGCGTGCCGGCGGCGATGCCGCGCCCGCGATCAACCCGCTCTCGTGCTGGGATGTCGGTTTTCGGCCCGCCTGCCCCGATCCGCGTGGCATGGCCTTGGTAGACGGCAAGGTCTGGGTCGACATCTACCTGCTTGGCACCAATCATCTCGACGATGGCACCAGCCATTGCGGCGCGCTGATCGCCGACGGCCGCGATCTGCCGCAACAGGTCGATGGCAAGGGCCGCACGAAGAAGCTCGATTATGCCACGGCCGTCGCGATCTACGCCCATCACGGCAAACAGCTGCTCGGAGCGGAAGAGTTCTTCGCCGCCGCCTATGGTGTCACCGAGCGGCAGTCGCGCGACGCCGAGCCGACCGAGACCGGCGATGTCTCCGGCGACGGCAAAAAATTCGTCAGCCGGGCGGGGATCCTCGATGCGACCGGAACGATGTGGCAGTGGGGAACGGACGGCGATCCGGACAATCCCCGCCCAGCCCTTTTCGGCGGGTCGTGGTTCAGCGGCAGGAGCGCCGGCTCCCACTGCGCGGACCTGGTCTACGACTGGCCGGGGCACTCGGTCGGGGACTTCTCCGCGCGGGGCCGCAGTGACCACCTGAGCCCTGCATAAGCCCGCGCGAAAGCGCGGGCCTTCACCGGAAGGCTGCCGTGACGATCATCCGCGACGAGCGTGCCGGGCCACAAGGCCTAGCGATCATCGACAAATACGAGGAAGTCGTGACCTATCTCTATCCGATCCTGCAACGGTTCCCACGCGCCCACGGCAAGGCCCGTGACGCGATCATGGATGCGTTGTTCGATCAGGTCGGCCTCTTCTACCAGGCGGCGAAATCGCGGCAGCCTTCCAGACTTTACGCGGCGGACGCCAATCTGGCGACGCTGCGTTTCTGGTTGCGCTTTGCGTCCAATCCAAAGCTCAAGCTCATCAGCCCAGGCCAACACCGGACGGCGCTGCGCCTTCTGGCAGAGGTGGGTGGGATGCTTGGCGCCTGGATCAGGGGCACGAAGGGCAACGGATGAACGGGGTAATGATGCAGGCCCTTTTCGGCGGATCGTGGATCAACGGCAGGAACGCCGGCTCCCGCTACGCGAACCTGGACTACGACTGGCCGGAGAACTCGAACGAGAACATCTCCGCGCGGGGCCGCAGTGACGACCCATATCCTGCTCGGCGGCGGTCACGGCCGCGCCGGCCCTCTGCTTATGGTGCGCCTTCCCAGGCGTATCAGGGTGGTCAGCCCGGTCATCCGGCTTCGGCGAACACATTGCACGGTCCGGTACAGCGGGGAGTAGCGGGCAACGCCTGTCGAAACCCGCGACCGGCATTCTCAGCGAGGCAAAGACGTATGGGCAGGAAATACCGGAATCTCATCGATCGGATCACGGCAGACGCAACCATGATGGAAGCGCTGCGGCTGACCAGCCGCGGCAAACACCTGACGCCGGCGCGGTTGGAGTTCAAGGAATTCTCCATCCTCAATCTCGAACGGCTGGCAGCCGACATGCGCGATGGCGTCTATGCCCCGGGCGAGCCACACCAGTTCAACATCTTCGACCCGAAACCGCGTACGATCACGGCGCTGCCGTTCCGCGACCGCATTGCCCAGCATGCGCTCTGCCAGGTCATCGCGCCGATTTTCGATGCCACGCTCTTGCCGCGCACATTCGCCTGCCGCGTCGGCGGAGGCACCCATGCAACCGCCATCCTTGTGCAGGGCGATATTAGGCGCCTGAGCCGCGACGGGGCGCCGCTGTTCGTCCTGAAAACCGATTTTTCGCGCTATTTCGCCTCCATCGACCGCGCCGTGCTGTGGCGGCTGATCGAGGCGAAGATCAGCTGCCGCGCGACGCTCGGCCTGATCGAGGCGATGGTGCCGCGCAACGGAATCGGGCTGCCGATCGGCAGCCTGGTCTCGCAGATATTCGCCAACATCTACGGCGGCATCGTCGACAGGCATCTACAGCAGGAGATCGGTGAGCGGCACTGGTATCGCTACATGGACGATATGGTGGTGCTCGGCCGATCGTCGGATCATCTGCGCGCCGTCAAGGCGTCGATCGAGGCCTTGTCGCGCGAAAGGCTCGGCCTGCGCTTCTCGAAATGGAGCATCCAGCCGGCGGCGAGGGGTGTCAACTTCGTCGGCTACCGCATCTGGTCGACGCACAAGCTGTTGCGCCGCGACAGTGTTACCCGCGCCAAACGCAAGATCAGGGCCTATCGCGCCGCTGGCGACCATGAGCGGCTGAACAAATTCCTCGCCGCCTGGACCGGCCATGCCAGCTGGGCCGATAGCCGCAATCTGATGCGCAGCCTTGGGTTGGCGACATGAGCGACGACGTCATCAAACTCTTCGTCGAAGACGCCCGTGCCGTGTCGATCGAGGACACCGCGAAGATCCTCAATCTGAAATTCAGCGCCAGGGGACACGAGCATCCACAGCCATGCCCGAACTGCGGCGGCACCGACACCTTTGCATTCAACACCAAAAAGGAAAAATGGAACTGCCGCGCCGGCGGCATCGGCGGCAATGACGGGATCGGCATGGCCGCGCATTGCGCCGATCTCGACGTCAGGCGCCGCGACGGCCTGCTCGAGGCCTGTTCGATCGTGCTCGACCGGGACATTCCGGACGAGGGCGAGCGCGAGAGCGACCAGGATCGCGCAGCCCGCCTGCAACGGTTGGAAGAGCGCCGCCAGCAGAACGAGGCGGACGCGGCCGCGCGTGCCGATAGCCAGGCCGATTTCCGCGAGAAAGAGCGCGCCAAGGCGCGCGGCATCATCAAGGCATCGAGCGTGCTGGTCGATGCCGCCCCGCCGCAGGGCCGGTACTACCTTCGGTATCGCTGCAACGGCTTTCCCGATGCGTCCTGGCTGCGTGTCGGCGCCAACGTCCCCTATTGGCACGGCCAGGACGAGCGCGGCGCGCCCCTGGAGTTGTTCTCTGGCCCGGCGATGGTCGCACCGTTCATCGGTCCCGGCCTGGTCGAGATCGGCTGCCACATCACCTGGATCGACCTGAACGAACCGCCAAAATTCCGCCCGAAGCTCTTCGGCCTGACCAAGGACGGCATCGCGGCCGGGCTGGTCGAGTGGGCCTTTGGCGACGCACCGCCCCCGGATGTCGATGTCGCCGACGGGCTTTATGAACCGCTGCCGGCCAAGAAGATGCGCGGCTCCAAGAAAGGCGGGCTGATACCGATCGGCGGCCATCCGGAGGCTCGACGATGGGTCGGCGGCGAGGGGATCGAGAACGGCGTGGCCTTCGGCCTCTGGGAGGGTTGGCGCCAGGACACGTTCTATTTCGCAGCCGGCGATCTCGGCAATCTCAGCGGTCCGGCCGAGCCGTCCTCGCGCTTCGCGCATCCGATGCTGAAGAAGCCGGACGCCAAGGGCATAGCCCGCGCCGTGATGATCGCCGGCCCGAAGCCGAAACGCGACCAGCAGGCCGACGACGCAATGTGGATCGGCGACCAGGTCGACGAGCTGGTGCTGCTTGCTGACGGCGATTCCGAGCCGGTGATGACGGCCGCCGCGATGGCCAGGGCGAGAGCGCGGCATCAGCGTCCTGAAGGCCAGCCGCGCCGCCTCATACCGATCGTCTGGCCGCGCGCCGGATATGATTTTTCACGCATGGCTGTCGAGGCGGGGGAATAGTGGGCAAGAAAAAAACTGGCATGCCTGAAGAGGTGGCCACCATTCTGGAGGAAGCGACGCGGCAGGCGGAGGCGGCGGGTTTACCCCGCACCCCCCTCGATCTCGATGCGGGTGTCGCGGAACTGGATGATGGCGAGCCCGGCACTGGCCCGCGGCGCGGCAGCAAGGTCGATCTCGAAGTGGTCAAGGCCTGTGCCGGTCTCGACCATTCCGACACCGACAATGCCGAGCGGCTGCTGGCCCATTTCGGCGAGGATCTTCTGGTGCGGGCCCAGTCGAAGGCGCGCAAGGCCGCCTATGCGGTCTGGACCGGCACGCACTGGGATATCGACACCGGCGAGCCTCGGGCTTTGGCTGTGGCGCAGAATGTCGGCGGCCGCATTGCGCTCGAGATCGAATACCTCGATTTCACCCCCGCCGAAAAGCAGGCGATCGAGCGCGGGCTCGAGGCGATGAAGAAGCCGGAGGCTGAGCGTTCGCCTGGCGAAAAGAAGATCGCCGCGTTGGCCGAAAAGGCCAATGCCAATCTCGCCGCGCGTCTCAGCCGGCGCATGAACCATGCCGTGTCGTCGAAGAACAAGGGTCGCCTGGAGGCGATGCTGGCTTGCGCCGCGCCGCACATCCAGCGCGGGCCTGACGAATTCAACGCCGACCCGCTGAAGGTCGCGCTCGCCAACCATACGCTGTGCTTCAGGCGCGTGCTGAAGCGTGTCCGCAACCCGGCTTTCGACGATCCCCCGGATTTCGAAGAACAGGACAGCCGCGAGGACGTGCCGGAGTTCATCCAGGTCGCCGACGCCGAGCTGAAGGTGGTGACCGGCCATCGCCGGCAGGACATGATCACGCAGCGCGTGCCGGTCGATTACGACCCGAAGGCCCAATGCCCGAAATGGGACGAGTTCCTGCGCGACAAGCTGCCGATCGACGACGTCAGGCGCATGGTGCAGGTGGCGTCAGGCCTCGGCCTGGTCGGGCTAACGGTGCAGAAGCTGTTCTTCCACTACGGCAAGGGCGCCAACGGCAAGTCGGTCTACATGGAGACGCTCTGCCGGCTGCTGGGCGAGGTGGCGGTCACACTGCCGTCCGAATCGTTCATCGGCGAGGGCAAGGCCGGCGGTGCGGCCAATCCCGATATGGCCCGGCTCTATGGCCGCCGCTTCCTGCGCGTCAAGGAACTGCCCGAGGGCGAGGATCTGCGCGAGAACCTGGTCAAGGACCTGACCGGCGGCGAGCACTTCACGGTGCGCGACCTGTTCGAGGGCTATTTCGATTTCAAGCCGGTGTTCATTGGCCACATGTCCGGTAACGGCTATCCCAAGATCTCGGGCACCGACAACGGCATCTGGCGACGAATGGCCGTGGTGCACTGGTCGAAGATCATCGCCGAGGCCGACCAGCGCGAATTCGAGGAGGTGGTGGCCGAGTTCGTGCCCGAATATCCGGGCATCCTCAACTGGCTGATCGAGGGCGTGAAGATCTTCCTACGCGAGGGGCTGGTGATCCCCGACGCGGTGCGCCTGAAGACGCAGGAATACCGGGATGAGATGGACCGGACATCGGCCTTCTGCGCCCGCTGCGTCGTGCCCGACAGCACGGCCGAGCTGACCGCCAAGGAGTTCTACCAGGCCTATGTCGACTTCACCGTCGACGAGGGCGGCAAGCCGATCTCGCTGACCATGTTCGGTCTGATCATGAAGAAGAAATACGACAAGATCGACGGCCGCATCGTCATCTATCGCGGTGTCCGCCTCGTCGACGTGCCCGCCTCGAAACAGGGCAGTCTCGGCTCCAGCTCCAACGATTTCGAGGGTCATTTGCGATGATCCCCGCACCCCTGCCGACAACGCGTAAACCCGCCTGCAAACTGGTGTGTGCATTGATTTCATTCGGTTTTCCGCCGCGACAGTTGCGACAGTTCGCGACACCATGCGACACTTGCAACGGCGGAAATAAGGCAATGAAATCAATTGCTTGCGATAGTTTGCACCAGTTTTCCGGGGTCTATAGGTGTGAAGAGGGGTCCGGGGGGAACGGCAATCTTGTGTCTATGCATCCTCGAAACTGTCGCTACTCCCGCACATCCTCCGCAACGAATTGAAAACGTTCGATAAGTGGCTCTCTGCAACTATCGCTAAACTCTCGCAAAACTCTCGAAAACTATCGCAAGGGAATTGAGATCGATGAAAACCGTGACCATTGAAGAGCTGCTGACCTGGGCCTTTGTCCATGAATTGCCGAAGGGCGGTGGCGTGGATGGTCTGGACAACGCCAATTCGGCTTGGCGCATGCTGGAGGCCTCGTCATGGGGCAAGATCACCAGCTTTGCCGAATTGGGCGCGCTGATCGACACGGGCGGCGGCGGCAACAACTACTTCATCGAACAGGGCGAGCCGCATGACGATGCGGTTGCGGTCGGGCGCGCCGTGGCAGGGCTGGCGCGGTGCGATGTCGCCATCCCGGCGAACTGGCATGCCTTGGCCGACTGGCCGGACACGGAAGGCATGGCCGATGCCGCGGTAAAGCGCGCGGTCGATCGCTACATGGTCAGGACGCCGCGCCGTCGCGCCGCCGGCATCGTCAGCCTCGTCGTCGGCACAGCCATCCTCGGCCGCGAGCCGGATTATGGTGCGGAGCCGAGCAAGGTCAGGATGGTCGAGCGGGCTGGCGCGCCCGCTTGGTTTGTCATGAAGCGCGTCACCGACGAGAATGGGCAGACCTACGATATCGAGGTCAATGGCTTCAACCTTCGGTCTCGCCGGCCAATGCCTGGAGCATATCGCAAGTACGAGTTCTCGACCGATCCGACGGGCGACATCCTTGGGCGCCTCGATTATCAGATATGGGTCGCGGCGCTTCGCAGGCTCGAAGCGGAAATCGCAACGCAACTGGTTGCCCATCGGTTGGTTGCCGGCGACAGGTCGATGACGCCATGGCTGGACCGGGACAGGCCTGGCGTGGCCATCGTCGAAAAGGGCGGCTGAGCGGCCCGCGAAAAAAACAGCCGCTGCTTGTTGACGTGCGACCGAAACTTGACATACACCTGAACACGGTAAATCAGATCACAGCCCGCCCGGCCAGCCGAGGCGGGTTTTTCATTGGTCCCGCGACATGGCTGGCTTGAGCTTCACCAATGCCCGCGCCGGTGGCGTCGGATATTCGGCTGGCGGACCTGCCGTCTCGATGGTGTTCGACTTCGACCGCCTCTTCCTGCGGGCCGATGACATCGAGCGCAAGCAGTTGCCCTTCGCCACCGCGCGGGCGCTGACCTGGACGGCGCAGGCGGCGCAGAAGGATATGCGGGCGGCCATGGGCAAGGTCTTCGACCGCCCGATCGCCTACACCTTGCGCGGCGTCACGATCGAGCCGGCCCGCAAGGATCGGCTGAGCGCCACCGTGCTGCTGAGCGGTTATTCGCCTGGCAAGCTGCCGGTCGGCGCCTACCTCTATCCGCAGGTGTTCGGCGGCAAGCGCGGTCAGAAGTCGTTCGAGCGGGCCTTGAGCAGGGCAGGGCTGCTGCCGTCCGGATGGGTGACCGTGCCGGCTGCCGGCGCCAAGATCAATGCGGCGGGCAACATCACCGCTGGCCAGATCGTGCAGATGCTGTCTGACCTGAAGCTCCAGTTCGACGCAACGGCCAACCGCAGCAAGCGCTCTGTCGTTCGCAACAAGAGCTACAAGCGTCAGCGCTTCTTCGTCCCCGCACCTGGCTCGCACCTCAAGCCCGGTGTCTGGATCAGGGATGGCAAGGGCTCGATCCGTCCGATGATCCTGTTCGTGCAGGAGCAGACCTACGCTCCTCGCCTCGACTATTACGCCATCGTTCGCGAGAGTGCTGAACGCAACTTCCCCGAACTGTGGACGAAGTCCTTCGGTCAGGCGATGGCGTCGGCCAAGCGGTAGACCACAACAGTCGACCGACGACCCCGCAAGGGGGCCGTAACCCCACAAGACCGGCTTTTGGGTCCTTCCCGCAGGCTCCCGACCGCGGGTATTTGGGACCGCGTGGGGTCGGTAGTCAGCGTCGATTTTTGAAGCCTAAAATTGGCGCTAAAGTCAGGCCTAAAGAGCGGTAAAGTCGGCGGATATTGCAGATGTCGACCGAGACCAAGACCGAGTTTGCCGCGCGCTGCAATGTCAGCCCGGGCCGCGTGTCGCAATGGATCGCGGCGGGCAAGATCAAGCCGACATCGCTGTCGGGCGAGGGGCGCTCCGCCAAGATCGTCATCGCCGATGCGCTGGCGGACCTGAAGCGGAATCTCGACATTTCGCAGTCGATCGGCCTCAACGGGCTCGGCACGAAGCTCAACAGCGGACCGCCGCCGTCCTTGTCGGGCGTGCCGTCGCCCGAAACGCCGCCCGGCCAGCCCGAACCTGCCCGGCCCGACGACACCGCCGAGCAGATCGCGAAGGAACGCCTGGCGCTCGCCAAGATCCAGACGCGAAGGGCGGAGCGCGAAGAGGCTCTTGCCGATGGCCGCTACATGGTTCGCGAGGACGCCGAGGCGCAGATCGCCCGCACGGCCTCAATGGTGCTGACCACGGTCGAGAGCGGCTTCAACGGCATGGCCGATGCGCTCGCGGCGGAGTTCGGCATCCCGCGGCGCGACGTGTTGCACACGCTGAACAAGTCGTTCCGCGCCGTCCGCGAGGCCGCCACGCGTGCTTTCGCCGAGAAGGCGGCAGCGATCGCGAAGGCCGAGGCGGACGTACACGAAGATGAAGAGGAGGACGATCAGGACTAGTCCGGTGGCGAGGTCAGCAGCATGAGCTTTCACGATCGGCACCTCGCCAATGCCGAGGCCTCGCTGTACCAGGTGCTTGGCAGCATCTTCGCGCCGCCGCCGCCCGTCGATTATCTGCGCTGGGCAAAGCGCAACATCGTCTTCTCCGAACGCATCACCGCGCGGCCGGGTCCCTACAGCGAGGAGACGTTCCCGTTCTTCTCGGAGATCCTGACGGCGCTCGGCCCGGACGATCCCTGCCAGATCGTCACCTTGCAGAAATCGGCGCAGGTCGGCGGCACGGTCGCGGCGAACATCTTCACGCTCGGCACCATGGACATGGACCCGTGCGACCTGCTGTACGTCCACCCGACGGACAGCAACGCGATCAAATGGTCGAACCAGAAGCTGGTTCCGCTTCTGAAGGAAACGACCTGCCTCGCGCCGCTGTTTCCGATGACCAGCCGCGAAGGCTCCAACTCGAAGCTCTACAAGGAGCGGAAGGATGGACGCGGCGCGATCTCGGCCGCCGGCGCCAACTCGCCGTCGAACCTGTCGATGGTGTCGCCGAAGCGGCAGGTCCAGGACGATCTGGCGAAGTGGGAGAACAACCAGGCCGGCGACCCGGAAGCGCAGGCCGATTCCCGATCGAAGGCGTTCCTTGCCCGCAAGGTGCTCAAGATCTCGACGCCGCTGGTTTCTCCCGGCTGCCGGATCACAGCGAACTACGAGGCCGGCAGCCAGGAGCGGTACCACGTTCCTTGCCCGCACTGTGGTCACCTGCAATCGCTCGAATGGGAAGCGATGCGGGACCATATCGATCCGGCCCATCCGGAGAAGGCCGCGTTCCTGTGCGTCGCCGAAGGGTGCGGCGGCTTGATCGAGGAGCATCACCGGGCGGAAATCTGCCGGCCGGTGCATCTCGGCGGCAAGGCCCGGTGGATCGCGAAATATCCGGAGCGCAAGCGCCATCACCGGTCGTTCTTCCTGTGGGTGCCGTACTCGCCGCTGGAGAGCTGGGAGGCGCTGGCCCGCGCCTACCTCAATGTCCGCGCCGGTGGATCGGACGAGCAGAAGCGTGACCAGGAGGCCGAGCAGGTCTTCTGGAACGACTGGCTGGGTCTCGCCTACGAAGCGACCGGCGAGACGCTGCCCTGGGAGGATCTGCGCGACCGCGCGGAAGAGATCGGCCACCGCAAGGGTGTTATCCCGAAAGGCGCCCTGACGCTGACGATCGGCGTCGACGTGCAGGGCGACCGTGTCGAATGGCACCTGGTCGGCTGGGGCGCTCGCCGGCAGCGCTGGACCATCGACTATGGCGTGTTCGACGCCCAGACGGTGCCGCTGGGAGGCAAGCCGCATTCGGGTCACATCTCCGAACCGGAAATCCGCACCGCGCTCGACAATCTGCTCAAGCGCGAATGGCCGGATTTTCTCGGCAACCGCCGCGCGGCCGATCTTCTGGCCATCGACGGCAACGCCTGGACGGCGGACGTCTGGGAATGGGCCAAGCGACACCCGCTGTCGCGCGTGATCATGACCCGCGGCGTGCCGAACGAGACCGCCTCGCTGCTGGCGATGGTCAAGAAGGAGCGGGATTCGAAGGGCCGCGTCGTCAAGTACTCGCGCAAGTTCTTCAACCTCGCTGTGTCTATCCTGAAGATGGGCCTCTATCGCGGCCTGAAGAAGCAGGACCCGGACGAGGTCGGCTACGTCCATCTGCCGAAGGGGATGCCGGATGACTTCTTCCGGCAGCTCGTTTCGGAACGACGCCTCCAGGAGAAGAGCCGTTCCGGCATCGTGTCCTGGCGCTGGCTGCTGCCGGACGGGCTGCGCAACGAAGTGCTCGACACGATGAATATCGCAGAGGGCGCGGCGATCCGGCTCGGTGTCCGGCAGCGCACCGACGACGAGTGGGAGACGCTCGCCGCGGCGATCGAGGTGCCGCCGAAAGAGGCGCAGCTCGACCTCGAGGAATTTACGCCGCTGCCGCTCTTCGAGCCGGCGGCCATTCCGGCGCCAGCGAAGCCGACCGGCCTCTCCGTGGCCGATCTGATGAAACAGTTGAACAGGTAAGCGCGATGGCTTTGACCGACGACGAAAGGGCGGTGCTGACGGCACGCCTGGCGTCCGCCGAGGCGGCGCTGCACAGCCTGATGGTCGGCAAGGCGACGGTGTCGCTGTCCTATGACGGCGAGAGCGCGACGTTCAGCCAGACGGACGAGGCGAAGCTGCGCCGCTACATCGCCGACCTGAAATCGCAGCTCGGCCTCGGCTGCAATCCGTATCGACGGGGCATCCACGCATGAGCGCCATTCTCGATCGCTTCGGCGCGCCGATGAAAACGCAGGCCATCATCCAGCGCGGCGAGCCCTTTGGCCGCTCCGCCTACGAGGCCGCGAGCTATTCGCATCAGGACATGGCGGGATGGCTGCCGCGCTCGGTCTCCGGGCAATCGGCGCTGACCACCGAGCGCGATCTGATCAGCGACCGCGTGCAGGATATCGCCCGCAACGATGGTTGGGCGTCAGCGTCGATGTCGCGCTCGCTCGATCTCGTCGTCGGCTCCGGCTGGCGCCTGTCCGTCGACCTGCCGGCGAAGCTGCTCAACCTCGAGCCCGACGAAGCCGACGAGATCGCCGACCAGATCGAGGAGGCGTGGACCTCCTACGCCGAGGATCCCGGCTTCTGGTGCAATGCGTCCCGCCAGGGGCCGATGGCCGCCGTTCTCGGTCTTGCCTACCGCCAGCGTGTCGGCGACGGCGAGGCTTTGGCCGAAATCTGCTGGGATGAAACGCGCGGCGGATCGTTCGCCACCTTCGTCAAGATGGTCGATCCCGATCGCCTGTCGAACCCGAATGCGACCTTCGACACGTCGGACCGGCGTGCCGGCGTGCAGCTGGACGAGCACGGCGCCGCGATCGGCTATCATATCCGCACGCACCATCCCGACGATGATGCGGTGTGGGGCGCCGGTTTGCCGGAATGGACCTTCGTCGAGCGCGAAACGGAGTGGGGCCGGCCGGTGATGGTGCACGCCTTCGAGGCCGACCGCGCCGGGCAGTTCCGCGGCGTGCCGCCAATGGCGCCGATCCTGCGCAAGCTGAAGCAGATGGTCAAATATGACGAGGCCGAGCTTCAGGCCGCCATGGTCAACGCGGTGCTCGCCGCCTTCATCACCTCGCCCGGCAATCACGACGATCTTGCCGAGGCGATGACGGCAAAGGACATCGGCGCGCTCAATCTCGACCGGCTCAAATCCTACCAGGAAGCGCCGCCGCGCATGCCGGGCGGCACCGCGCATTTCCTCTATCCCGGCGACCAGGTGACGCTGACCCAGCCCGGGCACCCGAATTCCGGTTTCGAGGCCTTCTTCCGGGCCGGCCTGCGCAACGTCGCCTCGACGGTCGGGTTGACCTACGAGCAGCTGACCATGGACTGGAGCCAGGTGAACTATTCCAGCGCCCGCGCCGCGCTGCTGGAGATCTGGCGCGGCCTGACGGCCCGCAAGGACATGTTCGCGGCCCAGTTCATGGGCCAGATCTATCGCGCCTGGCTCGAGGAGTATTTTGACCGCCGCCTGATCAAGCTGCCCGCCAAGGCGCCGTCATTCGAGGCGATGTCGGCGGCATGGGCCCGCGCCGACTGGATCGGCCCGGCTCGCGGTTGGGTCGATCCGCAAAAGGAAGCCGAAGCCGCCGGCATGCGCTTGTCGCTCGGCATTTCCGATCTCGATCGCGAATGCGCCGAGCAGGGCCTCGACTGGAAGCAGGTGACGCGCAAGCGCGGGCGCATCCGCCGCATGATGATCGCCGAAGGCCTTGATCCCGATGCAGGCCGCGTCGAGGCGAGAATTCAGACCGAATCGACTGTCGACACGGAATCGAACGACCAGCGCGACAAGCGCGAACGCGAGGAGGCGGCATGATGCGCACCTATCCCCTCCAGGCGTCGCGCATGTTCAACACGCCGCTGCTCGTCCATCCCGGCAAGGCGGAGATCATCTGCCGCGCCGTCGGCCGTCGCGTTCTCGGTGCACAGTTCGAAATCCGCGCGCCGCAGGCCGGCGTGCTCGGCGAGCCGATCCGCGACGACACCAATTATGATTGGTTCACCGGCGAGGAGAACAGTTCCCTTCAGAGCGTGCGCCGCGTCGGCAATGTCGCGGTGCTGGAAATCGAGGGCACGCTCGTCGCCAAGGGCAAATGGACCGGCGCCTATTCCGGCATGACCTCCTATGAGGGCATCAACGCGCAGGTCTCGGATCTGCGTGCCGATGCCGGCGTCAGTGCCGTCGTGCTGGAGGTCGACAGCTTCGGCGGTGAAGTGGCCGGCGTCTTCGATTGCGCCGACCAGATCGCAGCGCTCGCGGCCGAGAAGCCGGTGATTGCCATCCTGACCGATCATGCCTGCTCGGCCGGCTTTCTGCTGGCGTCCGCCGCGCGCTCCATCATCGTGCCGCGCACAGGCATGGTCGGATCGATCGGCGTCATCTCCATGCATGTCGACATGTCGCGCGCGCTCGACGAGGCAGGCCTCACGGTCACCATCCTGGCGGCCGGCAAGAACAAGGCGGACGGCTCGCCCTATGCGCCGCTGCCCGATGCCACGGCGGAAAAGTTCCGCACCGAGATGGAAGCGCTTCGCGACCTCTTCGCGGAAGCGGTCGGTCGCTATCGCGGCGACCGGCTGCCGAAGGCCAAGGCCCTCGCCACCGAGGCCGAAACCTACGTTGGACAGGCGGCGGTCGACGCCGGCCTGGCCGATGCGGTGGCAAACCCGACGGAGGCCTTCCGGGCCTTTGTAACCGAGATGGCCGGCTGAAGCCCGCCAAACTGGAGAACAGCACAATGAGCAGCCTGATGAATGCAATCCGTCGCGCGACGGGCGGCAAGCCGCGCCTCGAGGACGACAAGCCCGCCGAGACCGACGAAGACAAGGCGGAGGCCGTCGACACCACGGACGGCGACGACGAAGACGAGACGGATGACGACGAGCCCGACGCCGAGGATGAGAAGGACGAGCCCGACGCGGAAGACGACAAGGACGACAAGGACATGTCGGCCGCCGATCGCGCCACCTTCGCCAAGGGCCGCAAGGCCGAACGCAAGCGCATCGGCGCGATCCTCGGCTCGAAGGCTGCGCAAGCCAACCCGACGCTCGCCGCGCATCTGGCCTTCGCCACCAACGACCGCGCCGCGAAGGCGATTGCGGCGCTGAAGGCCGCCGGCCCGGCGGCGTCGGCCACCAATCTCGCCTCCCGCATGGGCAGCCGCGCCTCGCAGCTCGGCCGCGGCGGCGAGAAGCCGCGCAGCAAGGATGCCGGCGCAGCCTGGGACGGTCCGCTGGCAGCCGCCGGCGTCAAGGTCAAGGGCAAGTAGCCACCTCTGAGAAAACCTGCCGTCGCGACCAGTCGCGGCGGCCATGACATTCCCCGCTCGACGACGCCGGCTCGCCGACATGCCTTCGGGAAAAAGCGCCCGGCGTCAGAAAAGGAAAGGAAAGTGACATGACGACCTTCGTGGAAGGCCCGCGCACCGCCGAATTCCTGATCTCCGAAGCGGAACATTTCCGCTCTCGCGATGTCGGGACCATCGACGCGACGGGTGGAGCACTCGAGGCGGGCACCGTGCTCGGCAAGGTAGCGCTCGGCGCCGCAACCGCCGCCGCCAAGGGCGGCAATACCGGCAATGCGACCATCTCGGCCGTGACCCGTGGCCCCGGCGCGAAAGTCGGCGTCTATTCGGTCGACTTCACCGCCGCGACCAAGTTCGACGTGACCGATCCCGACGGGTTCCGGATCAAGTCCGGCACGACCGGCGTCGCCTATGCCGACGATCTCGGCTTCACCATCACCGCAGGCGCCACGCCGATGGTGGCCGGCGACGGCTTCAACATCACCGTCGCGGCCGGCTCCAACAAGTTCAAGCGCCACGACCCGGCCGCCGTCGACGGCAGCCAGGTCGAGGCGGCGATCCTGTTCGAAGCGATCGGCGCCGTCGAGGATGAACGCACCGTGATCTCCCGCGCGGCGGCGGTGAAGTCGTCGAAGCTGATCTACGCCGCCGGCGCCGACGACGCGCAGAAAGCCAAGACCAAGGCCGCCCTCGACGCGCGCGGCATCGTCGTCCGCTGATCCCGCGCCCGGCGCTCCGGTAGCGCCTGGCGCCCCGCCATCCACATCCGGCGCGAGCCGGTTCCCAACACAACAACGCGGCATGTCGCCGCCGATGGAGAAACCGCCATGCTGTCCATGGACGCATTCAACGACAAGGCCTTCTCGATGGTCAGCCTCACGGCGGCTATCAACAAGGTTGACTATGTGCCAAACCTGCTCGGCTCCCTGAATATCTTCGAACCAGTGCCGGTCTACACCCGCACCATCGCGGTCGAGAAGAAAGGCCAGACCCTGGCCCTGATCCCGACCTCGCCGCTGGGTGCCGCGCCGCGCGAGACCGATCGCGACGGCCGCGACATCAGGGACTTCCGTACCACCCGCCTGGCCGATTCCTTCACCATGTACGCCTACGAGATCGAAGGCATCCGCGCTTTTGGCACCGAAAGCGAATTCGAATCTCTCCAGGTCGAGTATGCGGGGCGGATGGGCAAGGTGCGCAGCAACATGGAGCTGACGCACGAGTATCATCGCCTTGGCGCCTTGCAGGGCAAGCTGCTTGACGCCGACGGTACCACCGTCATCTACAACTACTTCACCGAGTTCGGCATCGCCGAGCCCGATGCCGTCAATTTTCACCTCAATGTCGATACGACCAATGTCTGGGCCATCTGCCAGCAGGTGAAACGCGCCGTCATCCGCGCCGCCAAGGGCGCCTTCACCATGGCGTCGCGGGTCCATGCCATCGCCGGCGACGACTTCTACGACGCTTTCGTCTCGCATCCGAACGTCGAGAAGTTCTATCTGCAGTGGCAGGCTGCGCAGGCTTTGCGCGAAACCGAGGCTTTCGAGAGCTTCGAGTTCGGCGGCATCGTCTGGCACAACTACCGCGGCACGGATGACAACGCGACCGTCGCCGTTCCGACCGGCCAGGTGAAGTTCTTCCCGGTCAATGCGCCCGGCGTGTTCATCAAGGCGATGGCGCCGGCCGAGTTCGGCCCCTTCGTCAACACGCGCGGCCAGGACACCTATGTGATCAACGTCGTCGACAAGGATCGCCAGGCCTGGACCAAGGGCGAGCTCTACTCCTACCCGCTCTATCTGTGCGCTCGCCCCGACGTCTTGCAGAAGGGCGTCAACCAGTAACAGCGAACCAGTCTCGCAGCCGGGCAACAACGCCCGGCTGCCGACGATTGCAAGGAAGGATTACCGGCAATGACCGCAAAAGCGTCAATCGCGATGACTGTTTCCGGCGGGCAGCAAGGCGCGGATACATTCGGCGGCGGACCGTTCTGGAACGGCGCGATTTCGTTCGCTGCCGCGCTGGGCTCCGGCGTCGCCGCCAAGCAGATCGACATTCTTTACATGGCGGAACGGTCAGTCGCCGCTTCGGCAAACGATGACATCGACCTGGCCGGTGTTTTGACCGATGCGCTCGGAGCTGCCGTCGCTGCCGCCGAGCTGGTCGGGATCATCGTGGTCAACGAACCCAAGGACCGGGCGGCGGCGAGGAATCTCTCCAGCCTGACGCTCGGCGGCGCGACAAATCCGGTTCCGGGCTTTTCGGCGGCAATCGTTCCCATCGAACCGGGCGGCATGTTCGCCGCGTTCTCTCCCGGCGCTGCCGGCCTTGCGACGGTGACAGCCGCGACCGGCGACAAGATCCGCGTCGCCAACGGCGCCGGTGGAACGGCAAAATACCAGATCGCCATTCTGGCGCGATCAGCATAGCCGCGCCCTGATCCCGCAAGCTCCCAGTTCAGCCTTACAAAGGAGGCACCATCATGGACACCGCAGTCGAAACCATCCGCGTAAAGGCCGTCAATTCCAGCAACCGCGGCAAGGTGCTGCGCACCCATGGCGGCACCGTCGAGGTGCCGTCGAACGGCTCGATCGAGGCGGACATCCTGCCGCTGACCGAGGAGCAGATCGCGACCTATCGCGATGTGCACAAGGTCGTCATCACGCCGGTGCGCGCCGTCACGCCGCGCAAGCCCAAGGGCGGCAAGCAGCCCGACCTGCTGACTGACCGGGCGGCTCTGGAAAACGCCGTGGCGGAGGCCAGGGAGGCGCTTGAGGCGGCGCAACAGCGCGGCGACGCCGCCGCTATCGCCGAGGCGCAACAGGCCATGGACGAGGCCGAACGCGCTGAGGCCGAACGCGCGCTTGCTGCCGCCTGATGGCGATCCGTCCTTCTCTGTTCGCCGGCATGGGCGAGGCCTTCGTCTCGGCCTTCGGCGGCGACCATGAAGCGCTGGTCACCATCGCCGCCGGCGACGTCAGGCGCGTGCCGTGCATCTTCCGCGAATTCCGCTCCGGCGGCTTTGCCGAGGAGCAGGGCGCGTCGGTCGAGGGTGTGACGCACACGCTGGCGATCGACGCCGAAGCGGATCCGGGCGTCGAGCAGGAGATGCCGATCCTGGTCGTTCCGGTCGGTCTCTCGGCCGGGGAGGCCTTCATCGCCGCCGGCGTGCATCGCGATGGCCGCGCCATGACGCGCGTCCTGCTCGCCGCCGCTTGAACAAGGGACCGATCCGATGCATGTCCGCGAACAGATCGCGTTGCGCTTCGACACGCTGCTGGCTTCTATCCCTGATTTTGCCGACACGTCGGGCCCGCGCACCCGCGACATTCCGGAAGAACGGCTGCCGGCCGCGACCGTCTTTTCGGCGCGCGCGACCTCAACCGTCGACCAGCAGATCTCCGGCACCGATGTCGCCTACCGCCACCAGGTGGAATTCGTCATCGTCATCCATCTCGCCGCGGGCGCGCTGCGCACCGCCTTCAACGCCCTGTGCGTGCCGGTCGAGACGGCAATCCTTGCCGATCCCCGGCAGGCCGGTCTTGCCCGCAACACGACGCTCGCCGGCACGGAGTTCGCCATCGACCCGCAGACCGCGAAGCCGCTCGGCTTCGGCTTCCTCCGCTTCCTGGCGACCTATGTCGCCAGCTCCGCCAACCCTGAAACCCCGCTCTGAAGGAGACGGCAAATGGAACTCGGCAGAACACTCACCATCGCCCGCCACACCACCAACATGCCAACCGCCGCCACCGATCCGGCCGAATATGATTTCGTCTGCGGCGGTCGCAGCCGCTCGTTCGACATGAGCGCCAACCGGTTCGACCGCACCATCCCTGATCTGCTCAACCCCGGCGCGCCGCTGGTCAAGGCCGAAGGCTCCGGCATCCAGAACCGCACCTTCCAGATCTCCGGCCTCCAGATCAACAACACCGCCGGCAAGGGCATGCTGGAAGACGCCCGCCAGGCGCGCGACTGGTACTACCTGATCTCGGTGCCGGGCTGGGGCGACTTCTCCGGCAAGTATAATGTCTCGATCACGCTGGCCGGCGAGCTCGAGGGCGACATGACCTACGATGCCAACTTCTCGCTGGCCGATGGGTCGACCGAAGCGTTTACGGCTGAAGCGTGATGACCAAGCTGCCCAACCCATTGCGCGGCGAGGCATCGCTGAAGATCGGCATTGTCGATGTCGTCGTCGGCATCGAGTTCGATCGGCTCGCCGCCTTCAGCGGCATGACCGGTATCGACGAGATGTCGGCGGCTCTGCAATCGCTCATTTCGTTCAGCCCGCGCCATGCAAAGGCGGCGCTCGACTGTTTCGTTATCGATGGCGACGCTGCGGCGGCCAAGGACAGTCTCACCGCCGGCGATTCCATTGCCTGGCGCAAAGCCTTCACCGAAGCCATCGCCGCGCATCTGGTGAAGGCCGATGCGCGCGGGAAGGAACAAGACCAGGGAAAAGTGCAAAGCCCCTGACCGTCAGGGGCTTTGTCGAGATGTGGCAGCAGGTCGCGACCGGGCCGCTCGGCTGGACGCCGTCGACGTTCTGGTCCTCGACTTTGGCTGAACTCGTCGTGGCTCTCGAAGGCAAGTTTCCCGCCAGCAAGCCGAAACCAGTGAGCAGGGCCGATAACGCCGGCCTCGAAGCGCAATTCCGCGCCAAGCAGGAAAAGAGACGGAAGAACCATGCCGCGTCCTGACGTAGAAGCGTTCATTTCGGCGAATGCCAGTGGCTTTGAAAAGGCCATGGCGGAAATTCGCCGACTGACCCAACAGACGGCGCGCGGTGCATCCTCTGATTTCAACGCGCTCAGCTCGAAGATCGCTGCCATGTCGCGCGGGGTCGTCGCCTCGCTGGCGACGATCGGCGTCGGACTTTCGCTGGATGGCGTCAGGAACATGCTCAAGGAAGTGGCCAGCATCGGCGACGTTGCCGACAAGGTCGGGGTGACGACAGACGCGCTGCAGGAGCTGCGCTATGCCGCCGAGCAGACTGGCGCGTCGGCCGATACGCTCGACCAGGCCATGGCCGGCTTTTCCAAGCGCCTTGCCGAGGTCGCCTCGGGAACGGAAAATGATCTTTCGCGCGTGCTGAAGGCCAACAATGTGCAGCTGCGCGACCAGGAAGGACGCCTTCGCAGCAATACCGCAGTTCTCGGGGACTACGCCAATCTGGTGAAGAATGCGCGCGACGAACAGGACAAGCTGCGGCTGACAACTCTCGCCTTCGGTGATCGTGGTGGCGACCTGGTGAATATGCTTCGCGGCGGCTCTGATGCCTTGGAAAGCATGTCGCGGCAGGCCGAGAACCTGGGGCAGGTCCTCTCAAGCGAGGCAATCGCCAAGGCTGATGAGCTTGACAAGAAGTTTGACGCGGTTGCCAACACCGTCGAGACCAAGTTCAAAGAAGCGCTGGTAGGAACTGCTGACTGGATTGACGAAAATGTCACGGCGGCGGGTAGGTTGCTCGCGAAATGGGAGCAATTCAGCAAGATCCCGGCGCCAGCCTGGATTGGCGGTATTTTCATGACGCCTGGGGCATCAGCCAATCCGGCTGCCAGAGCAGGCGATCTCGTGGGCAGTCTAGCGGGGAACTCTGACCCGAACGCTGCGGCCAAAGGTGGCCGGCTCTACCAATCGCTATCCGACGATGCGTTTAATTCGAGGTTCTCGGGCAACCAAAAGGCCGCTGAAACTGTCATTCCGCCAGCGCCGAAATCTGGCGGTTCGAAGTCAAACCGCCCGACTGCCGATGATCGTGTCCAGCAAGAAATTCAGGCGGTGAAAGACCGTACCGCCGCACTGTTGCAGGAGCAGCAGGCGCTCGGCCTTTCCTTCAAGGAGCAGCAGCAGCGCAAGATCGCGCTCGACCTCGAGCAGCAGGCGCTGAAGGATGTTCGCGAGGAAGCTCGCCGCAAGGGCGACCAGGACTGGCAGAATGCCCAGCTGTCGGCGAAGCAGGTCGCCGACATCAATGCCGTTTCGGAAGCCTATGCCGAGCAGGCCGACCATCTGCGCACGGCAAGCCAGACGCAGCAGCTTCAGCGCGACCTGTTGCAGGGCGCCTTCGGCGATCTCCGTTCGGCGCTCCAGGATGGCAAGCTGGACTGGCAGGATCTTGGCGACATCGCCATGAATGCCTTGGACAAGATCGTCGACAAGATCGAGAACGATCTGATCGATGCCATCATGCAGGCCAACAGCGCGGCCGGGGGCGGCGGTGGTGGATTGCTCGGCACCATCCTCGGCGGTGTCGGCAAACTGTTCGGGGGCGGTACCGGAGGCGGCGGCATCCCCTGGTCCGAGGACACATTCAGGGCCGGCGGCGGCCCGGTCACGGCCGGGCAGCCCTACATCGTCGGCGAGAAGCGTCCCGAGCTGTTCGTGCCGGACCGAAGCGGCGTCATCATTCCGAAAGTGCCTGACATGGACCGCTTCGCCGGAGCGCCAGCCGGCGCGTCGCAGAGCTTCGGCTTCACATTCGCGCCGCAGCTCAGCATGGACAAAAAGGAAGACGTGCCCGCGGTTCTCGACCAGCTGCGCAAGTTCCTCGACAAGGAATTCATGCCGCGCACCGTGAAGGCCATTCAGCAGGCAAAACCGCTGGGGCTTCTGAAATGACGGCCATCGACCTTCCTACCGTCCATTTCCAGGTCTCCTATCCGCAACTGACGGAAAGTGTATCTGTTTCCCGGTCCGGCTCGCGCGCGATGGCGTTCGTCGAGTATGCGGATGCCTATTGGACGATCCAGATGCGGACGCTGCCGCTGGAAGCTTCGGATCGGCTGCTTGTCGAGGCCTTCAAGGATGCCTGTCGCGCAGGTTTGCAGACGGTGCTCTACAAGCCCAAGCACATGTCGCTGCCGCGGGCCTATTGGGGCAACGCCGGTGCCGCAGCGCTGGCCAACAACGGCAGCCTGGTCTCGATCACCGGCAACCAGCTTGTCGTCAACAGCGTTGACGACGGCCTGACGCTCGGGCCGGGCGACCTGATCTCGGCGACGGTTGGCGACTATAATTCCTTGTTTCGAATTCAGACCGGCGGGGTGGCGGCAGGGGGCACGATCACCCTCACGGTCGAGCCTACCGTGCCTTCCTACATTACCGCGGCGGCTGTGATCCGCTTCAAGGATCCTGTCGCCAATATGCGTGTCATGCCAGGCTCGTTTTCGATTACGGACGAGCTGAAACCCGTCGCCACATTCACCCTGGTGGAGATTCCTAAATGAGTTTCCCGACGCGCTTGCAGGAGGTGCTTTCCGAAGGCCGGGCGGTCATCCGCTCCGGCATCAAGGTCGCATGCACGACAGGCACCTACGGCTTCTGGAACGGCAAGGGCGACATCACGGTAGACGGGCAGATCTACTGGCCGAACTCGCTGATCACTGTGTCCGAGCCGGTCTATGGCCTTGGCACGGCAGCCTCCACCTTCACCGTGGAATTGCCGGCCAAGCGCGATTCCGGCCTGACCCCCGACAAGCTGCTGTTGGTCGAGAGCGAGGGCTACAAGGACGCGCCGCTGACGGTGTTCGACTTCTACTTCGATCCCGACGACAGGTCGTTCCTGCATGCCGAGCCTGGCGCGTACGGCTTCATCGACACGATCGACCATGCCCGCGACGGCGGAGAGAAGAAGCTGGTCGTTAACGTCCGCTCCGGCGCCATCGCCAATTTCCGCGATGGCTATCGCACGGCCAGCCATGAAGACCAGCAGCTCGTTTCACCCGGCGACATGTTCTTTCAGTACGCCTCGAAGGTGAAGCACGAGACCTTCGACATCAAATTCGACTGAAGCTTAACTCCAGGAATTTCAATGCTTACCCTAACCCGGTTGCCAGACTGGGACCGCCGCCTTGCGCGCCTGGTCCCGGAGATCGCCACCACGCCCGGCGTGTGGGGGCAGTCCGACTGCCTGCTGACCGCCGCTGCCGGCGTCGAGGCTGTCACCGGCGTCGACATCATGGAGCCTTGGCGCGGCCGCTACAAAAGCGAGGCCGGCGCCGCACGGCTGATGCGCAGGGAAGGCTGCCGAACCGTCGAGGACGTGTTCCGCGATTATTTCGGCCTGCCCGAGATCGGCCGGCTGATGGCGCAGCGCGGCGATGTCGGCGTGGTGGAGCAGGCCGGCGTGCTGTGCGCCGGCTTCATGTGCGACCTGGGGTTTTTGGTCCGCACCGAAGCCGGCCGGCTGATCCTGCCGCAAACCGCCGTCAAGACCGCGTTCAAGGTCGGCTAGCCTCGTGGGGTTCCTTGTCCCGCTCTTCACGACCGTCGCCAGCGCGCTCGGCCTTGGCGGTGTCGCGTCATGGCTTGGCGGCTCGACCATCCTCGCCGGATTGGCGCGCTTCGGGCTCGGTCTCGCGGCCAGGTACGCGCTGGGCTCCGCCTTCGGCGGCCAGGAGCAGCAGGCACAGGCCGCGCAGCTCGACACGACCTACGGCGAGGACCTGGCGCGCACGGTCGCAATGGGCACAGTCGGCATCGCCGGCCAGTTGGTCTACCGCAATGCCTACAGTTCTGGAAACCGGCGTGTCCAGGATGTCCGTGTCCTGTCGCATTTCCGCATCACCGGCATCAAGCGCGTTCGTTACGAGGGCGAATGGAAGACGCTCGGCGGCCCCGAGGACGCGGAAAGGGGCTTCCGCATTCAGGACATCGATGCCGAGATCTATGTCAAGCTCTACAAGGGCACGATGGATCAGGCGGCCGATCCGAACCTGATTGAAGAAGCCAATCCACCCGGCCGCTGGACGTCGGATCACCGCGGCGCCGGCGTTGCCTATGCCGTCGTCACCTCCATCCTGGATCGTGAAAAGCTGCAACAGCCCTGGGAGGCGTTTTTCGAGATCGAGGGCGCGCCGCTCTACGACTGGCGCAAGGACAGCTCCGTCGGCGGCTCAGGCTCGCATCGCTGGAATGACCAGGACACCTGGGAATTCACCGAAAACAATTTCCTGATGGCCTATGCGCTGGAGCGCGGCATCTTCAACGGCGCCGAGATGATGGTCGGCAAGGGCGCTCCGGCGTCTCGCCTGCCGCTCGACATGTGGACCCTCGCTGCGAACATCAGCGACGAGACGGTCGGCACCGGCAAGCGGTATACGGCTGGCGTGATCGCTGCCGCCGGCGCTGGCGTCACGCACGACCAGAACCTTCAGCCATTGCTTGAGGCTGGCGCTGCCACCTGGGTCGAGGATGCCTCGGGCGAGTTCCCGATCGCCGGCGCCGCACAGTCGGTCGTGATGACCTTCACCGACGACGACATCATGGTCGACGAGAGCTTCCGCTTTTCGCGGAAGCGCACCAAGTCGGGACTGATCAACACCATGGCCGGCACCTATCTTGAGCCGGACAATTTCTACCAGTCGACGCCTATGGCGATCCGCATCAATCCGTCTGCGTTGGCCGAGGATGGCGAGCGTCTGGCCGTTTCCGTGCCTTACGGCGCCGTCAACCGTTCCGAGGTTGCCGACCGTCTGGCCGATATCGCCTTCAAGGCCAGCCGCTACCAGGCCAATGGCGAAATCTGCATCCATCCGAAATTCCTGGCCGACGCCAAGGTCGGCCGCTGGGCGCGGTGGACATCAGCCGAATACGGCACGTTCACCTTTCAGCTCCTGGAGAAGCGCCTTGGCCCGCTCGGCGAGAAGGCGGCCCGCAACATCTATCTATCGTTGCAGGAAGTCGACGCCGATATATTCGATCCGAGCGAATATGTTACCGTGCCGACGGTGCCGGTGGTCCCCGGCGCGCCGGACTATGCGGTATCGGCCACCAATTTCGTGGCCGTCGGCATTCAGATCAAGGTCGAGGGGTCGGCCGACCGCAAGACCGGCATCCGCTTCCAGTGGGATGCGTTCGACGATGTCACAGTGTCGGCCGTCGACGTCGAATACCGGCCTGAAGCGGCTGGCGTCGGGGTGTCCATTGCGGACCCAGCCGTCATCACCTGGCCGAGCCACAGCCTGTCGGCCAATGATCTGTTTTATCTCGCCACGACCGGTGCGCTGCCCACCGGCCTGACGCCCGACAGTCCGCTCTATGTCAAGACGGTGCTGACTTCCGGCACTTTCACCGCGTCGCTGACGCCGGGCGGCGCCGCGATCGTCACCACGGGTTCGCAGTCCGGCATCCACAGCGGCTATGTCGACAGCATCGTCAAGCGCGCCGAGGTGCCGGTGCAGGTGCTGACGGTCTCGGAAGGCGTGCTGCCCAACAAGACCTATGAGTACCGGCGTCGCATCATCACCAACCCGCCGCGCGCCACGTTCTTTACCACGTGGTCGCAGGTCTCGACGCCGGCGGAGGTGATCGACGTCTCGGTCGGACTGGCGCAGCTCCAGGCCGACACGATCGCCTTCCTGACCAGCATGTCGGCGAGCCTGCAAGCGGATCGCGACAAGCTTGCCCAATTGGCGGCGGCCACGTTGGAAGCAGCGGGGCGGGCCGTTCATGACAATGCGGTAGCGCGTCGGTTCCGCGACGCCAGTGCGGCGGCTTTCCTCGAGCTTGACGCCAGCGTCGACGAGATCAACGGAGAACTGTTGGCGCAGGCGACGGCGATCCTTGGCGTCCAAGCATCGGTCGGGGACGTGTCTGCCGGCGGCCTGTTCCGGATCAGGGCGGAGGCCGGCAGCGGCGATGTCGTGTCGCGCATGACCTTCGAAGTCAGGGCATCTGTCGGCGCCGTATGGATCTCTTCCGGAATCTATATCGAGGCGGGGTTCACTGGTGGAAACCCGGCGCTGCCGTTCTCCAGAATCGTGCTCAACACGAATGAGTTCATTGTCACCGATGGCACCACCACCGGAACACCTCTGACGTTCCAGGGCGGTGTCCTGAAATCGCTGATCGCCAATCTCGGGACGGTGACGGCTGGCCTGCTCCAAAGCCCCGACGGATCGGTCAAGCTCGACCTGAACAACGCCTTCTTCTCTATCTCGGTGCCGTGATGCCGAACCTTGTTCAAGGCCGCCGCGGCAGTATCCCCTTCGTCAAGATCATGAAGAGCAATCTCGATGATCCATTGACGGTGCCGAACACCGACACCGGGAAGTTCTGCTTCAACTCGGAGATCCAGAATGTCGGCTACGTCAAGGATATCTTTGCGGTCGAGATCGACGACGCAACATATCCTTCGTCCGGCGGCACGGCATTATCGCCAAATCACTATTACGACCCGCCAGGGTCGGACAAGAACACGTGCCAGATCCGAATTGACAGCTATAGAGGCGGCGCAGGTGGCCCCGTGCAGCAATGGTACTTCTTCTACGAGTATTTCAACGCGCGATACGGATTCACATTTTTCCCGCTGGTTGAGTACCGGCCAACGATCAACTTCAGCACCAATCAATTTCAAGGGCCTTATGTCGACATCTCGGGCAACGACGGCAGCAACGGTCAGATATTTTCGTACATAGGTTCGAAGAGCAGAACCGTTCTTGCTCGCGACTCCGGGCAGTCTGGCCCTTCGGGGCGAAATAGACCGGCAATCTCCGCTTATGTTTCGGACCCTGTCGGCAATCCCGCGGTCAAGCGCTGTCTCATGACCGTCTTCGATCTGCCCATACATTCGGAGTCGATCCCGAACAACGCCACGACGCCAGTGTCTGGTCAGGATGTCGTCAAGATCGCGCCTGGCATTGCCAGGGTAGCTCTTCCAGGCAGGACGGTAGCCGACACAAACCCACTCCACTATGTCCTGCACGAAGATCGGATCCCGGCCAAGATCATGGCTGCCGGGACGGTGACGGTGGCGGCCAATGCCACCGTAAACATCACCACACGCCTGCCGATGACCGCGCTGACGTATATGGATTTTATCTGCAAGAAGACGAGCGAACCGGCCTTCTGGCATCCGCCGTTCATCGGCAGCTTCACGGCCAATGCCAACAGTTTCACCTACACGATGTCGGGCACCACCTTGTCCATCACGAGCACGTGCAATTTCTCGATCGACATCATCTATGTGGTCTACGCGGACTCCGGCGAAGTGCCAACGACAGGCGGAAGCAAGATCCTTCTCAAGAGTAATGATGGCCATGGCGACTATATCCAGGTGAAGCGGCCTGGATCATCGGACGTGGCGTCGAATCTTAACGACATCATGATCGATACTCGACTTGTCTATCTGCCCATCCTCGCGGAAGGCTTCCTCAACTGGACAAGCGACTTTCCAACGGTGCTGTCCGGGTCCGACCTGTTCAAGGGCGTCCGCAAGGCGAATGTCACCGTCACAAACCCTGACGGGCTGCTGCTCTTTCCGAAGGTGGGAGCGGTCTACAACCTTCCCGCGGTTGCAACGGTATTCGACGAGCCATCCGCGGTCTGGGGCGAGCACAGCGTCTTCGTAAACAACCCGAGCTGGGCGGGGCAAGCCTCCGGTTATTCGACATGGGCCAACATGCTCTCAACCACCAGCGTCGACCTCTTCGCCGCAAACAACAATCCGTGGACCATCCAACCTGGCGCTGCCTTCTACAACTCGCAGCTTAAGGGCATCCGCTACTACATTTTCGGCATCCCCCAGAGCCTTTAGGAACCATCCATGACATCGATATACGATACCGGCACGGTCACCGTGACGAATGGCAGCGCTGCGGTTGTCGGCACGGATACAGGTTGGGCCGTTTCGCTCGTCAAGGGCGGGACGCTCTATGTCGAAGCGCCTGGCAATCCGATGCCGATCGACGTCGTGACCGACGACACCCATCTGACCGGCGCCGTGAAGTGGACCGGCGCCGATGGCACATACAACTATGCCATCGTGCGCGAGAGTTCCGATGCCGCCAGTGTCGTCGACCTCTACGACAAGCTCTCACGCGTCCTGGTGACGCTCTCGCTGGCAGGCATCCACCCGAACGCATCCGGCACGATCGCTGAGCGTAATGCAATCACCCTCTCGACCAGCGATGAAGGCTTCCTGTTCCTGCATGCCGAGATCGGCGTGGCCTTTGCCTTCTATCGATGGACCGGCACGGCGTGGGAAGGGCCGTTTGAACTCAAAGGCGATCAGGGACCGCGGGGCGCTCCTGGGCTGGGCGTGGGCGGATACGGCCTGCCACCGGGAGGGGTTACTGGGCAGTTCCTGCGCAAATCAAGTGACGCCGATGGCGAAACAGATTGGGAAACCGTAGATACGGACGCATTTATCGCGGGTCCGGATGCTGCTGCGGATAACGCCCTGGCAAGGTTCGACGGCACCACCGGCAAGCAGACGCAGGCATCTACCTCGCACCTCTCCGATACCGGCGTTCTTCGGCTCGGCTCAACCAGTGCCCCTGGTGCTGAAGTTTTTGGCGTCCACGCCGGCCCCGGAGCGCCGGCCACCACAGGCATCACGTTCCTTGCTGCCCAAGCGGTAACAGCGGACAGAACTGGTGGGTATCATCCGTTCTCTGACGACTCCACGTACAACGTTCCGACTGCTGGGGGGACTGCTGCTGCCTCGTTTGACGCCACGGTAGCAGTGGGTGGCACACAGGATTATAACCACTTCGCCGGGTTGCAATGGCGGACGACTTACGGCTCGACGGGCACGCTAGCCAACATGTATGGCCACGTCGATCTGCCAGCCATCACGGCAGGCACGATCACTAACCGGTTCGGCTCCAGCATCTGGGATATAACCAAACTCGGCGGCACGGTAGTCAACAACTATGGGCACTACGTCAAGCAGCTTTCGAATGGCACCAACAACTGGGCTTTCTACTCCGAAGGCACGACGAAATCGTTCATTGGCGGCATTACCTTCGATGGCGTTGGCGGACTCACTGGCCTGACATCACAGAACACCGGCCCGCTGGCAGGCTTCCGCAATGTGCTGATCAACGGTGCGATGATGGTATCCCAGCGAGGCACGTCGTACACGTCGACAGGCTCGCTGAACAATAGCGGCAACTACACGCTCGATCGCTGGAAGCTGCTTTCGGACGGGAATAATATTGCCAATGTCAGCCAGTCGACGTCTGTCATTCCCACCAATGGTCTGAATTCGCTGCTAGTGCTGACAGCCACCGCCGCCAAGAAATTTGGCTTCCTGCAAATCATTGAGCAGAAAAATCTCATTGGGCTATTGGGGAAAACGGTGACGCTTTCCTTCGAAGCTTCGCAGGGAGCAAACCTCGCCGGCTATAAGGCGGCTGTCCTGGCTTGGACAGGAACGGCGGACGCGCCGACGAATCCGATCTCAGCATGGAACGCGGACGGTACGATCCCGACGTTTGCAGCAAATTGGACCTTGGAAAATAACGTCGCGCCAGTCGCGGTCGCTGCCAATGCTGCGGCTTTCACAAGGTTCTCTGTGGCGGCCACACTCGACACTGCCAGCACCAAGAATTTGGCTGTCTTCATCTGGTGTGACGATCCAGCGGCGGCAACCACAGGTGACCCATGGGCCGTGACCGATGTGCAGTTGGAGATCGGCGCGGTTGGCACACCTTTCGAGCGCAGGCCATGGGAGACCGAACTCAACCTGTGCAAGGCCTTTTTTCAGAAGAGCTTCCCCTATGCTACTGCGCCCGCAGAGGGTGTGCTCGCTCATTGGAAGCCGGGCTTTGGCTGGTCAACCACCGCCATTGGTGTCGGGTTCATGCCTTTCAGCACGACGATGCGTGTTGCTCCGACTTTGACGTTTTACAAGCCCGGGGGCGGCGTCACTGGCACCAATGGCAGGTGGCAGTGGTACGATGGCGTTTCGTCTTACCAGGACAGCAGTGCCACGGCCGTTGCCACGACAGTCTCACAAGAGGGTTTCGACGTGAACCTGACTGTCGTCGGCGCCGCAGCAAAGTCCGCATACATCGTCCAAGGCCACTGGACGGCAAGCGCCGAACTCTAGATCGAAATTTCCGCAATGTGGAGATTGTATTCGTCGTTCGTCAGGTCGCGATAGCTCCAGACGCCGTTGATCTTGCGGCCCCAAACATAGGTCTCAGTGGATTCGGTACCGTCAACAAGCGTGACACGCCCCCAAGGGCGTTCAACTACGTGCCATTCATGCCGATCCAGCAATTTATCCAAAAGCTTCATGGGCATTTGATACCCGAAAACCCCGCCCTCAGCAATTGCTCTAATCTCCAGCACGAAACCAGTTCGTCCGACCGCTGACGAACTCCGTCACCCGTATCCAATCCCCTGTTTCCGGCTCCCGGCCAAGTCCGGATTTGACCGGCCCAAGCGTTTCCGCCGCCGCATCCATGCTGCCGGCCTGAACGTCGGTGCGTGCCACGGCTTTGCCGCCGCGCATCGTCTCGACCGTGTACCTGACCTTGATATCCCCCATCGGCCCCTCCCGGCGCCGACCATAGCCAAAATTCGAAACCGAACAACTGCCCGCGAGGGTGGAAAGGACTTGCCATGTTCGATGCATCGACCATCGCCGCGATCGGCGATCTCGCCGCACATCTGAAATGCTCACCTTTCGCGCTACAGGCCGTCGCCGAAGTCGAGAGCGCCGGCCAGGTCTTTGCCCTGGTGAAGACTCATGGCCCGCTTCATCGACAAGTTTGGGCTGGACGACGAGCTGCAACGGCTCGACTTCACCGGGTTTGCTCGCGGCTACAACGGCAGCGGTTTCCGCAAGATGGGCTACCGCCTGAAAATGGCGGCGGCCTACAAGCGGCTCAGCGGGGCGGCGCCGGTCTCCGCTACCACCGGTATGTTGCGCATGGGCTCGGCAGGCGCCAGGGTAAGGGACCTGCAGACTCTGCTGCTGCGCGCCGGCTACGCGGTCAAGGTCGACGGCGACTACGGTCCCTCGACGCGTGATGCGGTGAAGGATTTCCAACGCGCACAGAAGATCACCGCGGACGGCGTTGCCGGCCCCGAGACATTCCGGCGCCTCGAGGCGTGGAAACAGAGCCCGGCCGAGCAGCCTGGACAGCAGCTTGTCAGCCAGGTGCCGGAGGTCAAGGACGCGACCAAGGCCGGCGGCCTGATGGTCCTTGTCGTGGCGGCGCGCGACCAGATCGCCGAAACTGCTGGCTACCTCACCGGCATCGAAGCAGACACGGCGCAGACGGTCGCCAACATACTGCTGGCAGGATCCGGGGCGATCGGCCTTGGCCTTGCTGCCTATGCAATATTCGGCTGGCTGAAGAGCCGCAAGACCGACGAGGGCGACATCGAGACGGTGGGCGATGCCGCTGCTCCCGATCCGGTGCTTGCGTGATGCGGACGCTGCACCTCGGCGCCGCCGTCGTGGCCATGCATGAGAATGGCCTGACGGTGACGCACCTGATGGACGGCAAGGAAATACCGGCCGTCCCGCAGGCTACCGAAGACTATCGCGCCCGTGCCCGCGAGCTCGGCTATGGCGACGACACGGCGGCCATGAGCCGCGATCATGAAATCGGCCATTCCGTGCTGGCATGCCTCCTCGGCCTGCCGGAAAGCCCGACCTTGCGCGGTGTCGCCGACGAAAGATTCTGGCGGCACTGGCGAGCGGAGGAGGCCGCCGTGCTCGCATTCCAGGCTTATGCCCGGATCGCCGGCGTCGACATGGTTGAGATTGCCGATCGTCTTGAGGGAGCGGCTCGCGCGAGCTTCGTGGGGGAGCGCGCATGACCTGGCTCATCACCCTCGTTGCGCGCCTGCTCGGCGTCTCGCCGGCCGTCGCCAACATCATCGCCATCGTAGCCGCTCTGGCGGCCGTCTCCGGGACGCTCTGGGGCGGCTACGAACTCATCAAGCATTGGGGCGCGCAGGAAGTGCGCGACCAGATCCGACAGGAGAACCAGGATGCGATCAACAAAGGCATTGAGGCCAGCCGGTCTTTTGACGACTGCATTGCTGCTGGCGGGGTGTGGGACTTCCGGCGTCAGCGGTGTTCCCGCGCTACGCTCGGCCGTCGGTAACAGCCTGGCGGGCGCGCAGGGCAAGACGGTCGAGGACCAGAACAAGATCGACCGCACCATGGCGCCCGGCTGCGCCGTGAAGTTCTACACGCCGGCCGAGTGCGACCGACATAGCAGGGCCAGTGCCGCGCGGCGGGCCGAGCTGAAAGCATGATCATCCTGCGAATAGCCGGCGGCATCCGCCAGCACTTCGGCATGCGCGTCACGGAATGGATCATGACCGCGGCGCTGTTCGGCTGGTCGGCGGTGCTCGCCGCCGATCCCTCGACCTTCTCTTCGGCGAGGTCGTTCACGGTGATCGCGAGCTACGGCAGCGAGGCGACATGGGCGAATATATGTCTGTTCGCCGCCCTGTTGCGCCTCGGCGCCCTGACGGTCAATGGCACCTTCCGGCAATTCCGTTTCTCGCCGCATCTGCGGGCCGGCGCCTCGATCGCATCCTGCGTGTTCTGGGGGCAGATCGCCCTTGGTGTTCTCATGGCCTGGCTGACCGTCGACGGCGGCGGCACAGGCGTGATCGCCTATTCCACCTTCATGGCGATCGAAATGTGGAACCTCTTTCGAGCATGGGCTGATGTCGGTGCTGGCCATCGGAGGCATTGATGATCTTCGGCATACCGGCGGAACAGCTCGTGCCCTTCGCCAACTTCATCGGCCTCGGCATGCTTGGCGTGCTCGCCGCCTTCGGCCTGGGCTATGGACGCAAGAACGCGACACCGGCCGAGCGCCAGGTCGAAGTCGCCGGCGCGCTGGTCGACAACTCCGCCGTCAAGGAGCTGGCGGAGGCGATCGAGTCCTACACGAAAGAACTGATCGAAGGGCGCGCAGACGATGAAAAGCAGCGCGCGGCCCTGTACCGGCTGATCGAGGTCGGCAACCGCTTCGTCGACGAGGTCGGTGACCTGCGCCGCGACGTCGGCGATCTCGCCAAGGAGATCGCGCGGGCGAAGTGATCCGCGCCCGGCGGTTCCGGGTAACCCCAACTCATGGAGATGAAGAGATGGGCATTCGTGCAAAAATGAAGCTTGAAAACGTGTTCGCACAAGCGTGGGGTGGCGCCAAGGCCATCTTCAGATGCGAGTATGACCAGAAGGTCGCGGAGGACGTGTCCTTCCAGAAGGCGACACCGTCCGGCCATGCGGAATTCCAGATCGACAACCCGAAAGCGGCAGAGCAGATCGTGATCGGCCAGAGCTACTATGTCGATTTCACGCCGGTTCCCAAGGCAGAGCCGGCCGCCTAACCAGGTTCATTCGTCCAATTAGGCCCGCCTCGGTTCGCCGGGGCGGGCTTTTCGCGTTTCTGGCTACGCCTTGATGTTCGGCGCCAGCGGCTTCACAGTCGTCTGCAATTGCAATCTCTCGACCGTGGCGACAATTGCGGCGGCGATCGCCTCGGCCTCGCCCATCAATGTCGGGCTATAGAGCCCGTTGACCATCTCTTCGCTGGGCAGCACGCCGGGCGGACAGTGCTCCTCGATCGTGCGCCTGATCAATTGCAACGCGGCTCGTTCCTCAGGATCGTTCTTCATGAGGCAACGAACACGTCGCTGCGGTAAAAGTTCCGGAACCATTTTAGCTAAAGCTGATTGAATCGCCGTTCGCGAGTCCTGTGCATGCGTTTGAAGTTCATCGAGCCGCTGATGCCTACCCTGGTTGAGAAGCCTCCCGAGGGCGATGACTGGATTCACGAGGTGAAGTTCGACGGCTACCGCTCCCAGATCATCAAGGATGAAACCGGCGTTCGCATCTTCACCCGCCGGGGGCTGGACTGGACGGCCAAATACCGCGACCTCGCCAGGACCGCCGCCGGGCTCGATGTGGAAAGCGCCATCATCGATGGAGAGATCATCGTGCTGAACGATGACGGGCTTTCAGATTTCGGCGCGCTGCGCAAGGCAATCACCAGCCGCCAGCAGGACCTCTATTTCGTCGCCTTCGATTTGCTACACCTCAACGGCCATGATCTGCGCGACATGCCGCTGGAGGACCGGCGCGAGATCCTTGCCGAGTTGATCCCCGAAGGACAGCACATCCAGTTCAGCCAGGCGCTGCCCGGCGATGCCAAGGCGATCTTCCACCTGGTCGACAAAGCCGGCCTGGAGGGCATGGTTTCGAAGCGGCGTGACAGCAAATACCGCAGCGGCACGTCGACCGCATGGCTGAAGATCAAGGCCTATGCCGTCAGCGAGTTCGACCTGCTCGGCGTTGAGCGTGAGGCCGGCAAGCCCGCCTTTGCGCTGATGGCCGATCGGAAGACCGGTCGGTATGTCGGTTCTGCCTTCATCAATTCCAGCCGGGCGATCCGCGAGCGGCTGTGGAAACGGGTCCAGGAGCATGCCGGGCCGGCGCCCAAGGGGATGAAGCGGCCGGCGACGCAATGGGTCAAGTCCGGGATTATCGGGCGTGTGAAGCACCTGCGCGGCGAGGAGGATCTGCGGCACGCTTCGTTGCAGGATTTTCGCGAGGAATCATAAAAGGCGCGCGCCATCGGCCTTGACGAAACAGGAAATTGTTCCTTTTCTGTTCTCATGCCAGAGACCTATGCGCCAAAGCGGAAAGACTACCCGCTATCGAACCTCAACGATGGCCTGCGCCTGGTGCGCGTGCGCTGCGGTTACTGCAAGCGCCAGCACTGCTACTATCCGGACGATCTGATCCGCATCTTCGGTGATGTCGACGTCGACTCTCTGAGCTGGCGCATGAGGTGCGAGAACGATCCAGCCCACGGCCATCCGCATGTCGAAGCCTTCGCCCCAACTGGCAGGGAAGCCGTGGGCCTGGTGATCCGCCGCTTGAAGGCGCTCAAGATCCAGACCGTTCCAGTGTGGAAGGAGGAGCGGCGGTGATGCCGCGACGCTAATGCATCTCAGCTTCGTCGTCTTCGACCGGCCACTGTCGAGCCTCACCGGCGATAAAAACAATGCCAATCTGTGGGGAAATCTGTGGGGTGTCGGGAGCAGTAAACGCGTAAGTACCTGTTTTTTCTGGTCGGAGTGGCAGGATTTGAACCTGCGACCCCCTCGTCCCGAACGAGGTGCGCTACCAGGCTGCGCTACACTCCGTGACCAGACGCGGGCTTATAGCCGCCGCATCTGGTTCCTGCAAGCGTCAATGGCAGCACTTCTGTCGCATTTCGCCAGCTTTCTTCGCGAGCCTGTTTCAGCGCCTCGAATAAACGCCGCTTAAAGGCTTCCGTGGTAGGGCACTCCTCGGCAAACGTTTGCGCGATTTGTGTTTCCAGCCGCCCGGAGATTTCCAGTCTTGACCCTCAGGATCGTTGGCGAAGCACGGCCCAACAGTTTCGGATTGCCGGAGCTTGTCGTGGTGGTGGAGAGCCCGGTATCGTGGCAGCGGCGCCGGCAGACGTTCGACGCGGTGCTGCGCCGTAGTCCGGAAGTCGGCGCCTACAACCAGATCTTTTGACAAGGGCATCATGAGCCAGCGCATCGTCAGTTTCGTCATGAGCGGCGGCGTCGGCTCGCGGCTCTGGCCGCTGTCGCGCGAGGACAATCCCAAGCAGTTCCACGACCTTTCGGGCGACGGCTCGATGCTGGCAAAGACCTTGCGCCGGCTGGCGTCACGGCCCAGCGGCGATACGCCCATCTTCATGATCGCTTCCGAACGCCATGCCGAGCGCGTCCATGCCGATCTCGCCGGCATAAACCTTGCCGGCGGTGGGCCGCTGTTCGAACCTACCGGCCGCAACACCGCCGCGGCGGTGGCGCTGGCAAGCCTGCGCACGCTCGCCGAATTCGGTGACGAACTGGTGCTGGTGGTGCCGTCCGATCACGAGATTTCGACCGCGCGGCAATTCTGGCAGAGCGTCGAGGCGGGCACCGCCGCTGCCAGCGCCGGGCGGCTGGTGGTGTTCGGCCTCAAGCCGACACAGCCGGAGACCGGCTATGGCTACATCGAAGTCGCCGCCGAAAGAGCAGGCGTGTTCGATGTCTCGCGCTTCGTCGAAAAGCCGGACCTTGCCACCGCCCAGGCCTATCTCGAAGCCGGCAATTTCCACTGGAACACCGGCATCTTCCTGTTTCGCGCCGGCGCCATGCGTGATGCTTTCGCAGCTTTCGAGCCGAAGATCTGGCAGGCGACCGAAGCTGCCTACAAGGCTGCGACATCGGACCTTTCCGGCTTCTACATGCCGCTGGACCTCTACGGCGCCATTCCTTCGGTCTCGATCGACTATGCCATCATGGAGCGGGCAAAGGACATCGCCATGGTGCCGGCCAGCTTTCGCTGGAACGATCTCGGCTCCTGGCAGTCGCTGCTCGATGTCGGGCCTGCCGATAGCCAAGGCAATGTCATCGCCGGCGACGTCGTCGCCATCGATTGCGAGAATTCCTACATTCGCAGCGATGGCCGGCTGCTGTCGGCCATCGGCATGAGAGATGTCGCCATCGTCTCGACATCGGACGCTACCTTCGTCGCCCCGGTCAGCCATAGCCAGCACGTCAAGAAGATCGTCGAGCAGCTCGAAAAATCCGGCCGGTTGGAAACCCGCTTCACGCCTGCCCACGACCGGGTCATCGAAAGCGGCGCTTGGCGTCGCCGCGTCCATCACTGGCTGTTTCAGGAGACGCTTCCGCTGTGGTCGACATCAGGCGTCGACGAACGCTATGGCGGATTCCACGAGGCTCTTGGCTTCGACGCCACGCCGCTGATGAAGCCCAAGCGCATGCGCACGCAGGCCCGCCAGGTCTACGCCTTTGCGGTCGCCAAGCAACGCGGCTGGGACGGCCCGGCCGACCGGCTCATCGCCCACGGCATCGACTTCATGGCCGGAAGCGGCCGAACGGCAAGGGGCGGCTGGGTGCGTACCCTCGACATCGACGGTTCGGTCGCCGACCCGGTCGAGGACGCCTACGATCATTCCTGCGTGCTTCTGGCGCTGGCGCATGCCCACATGTCGGGCCATCCGGATGCGCTGCGGCTCGGCGAAGAGACCTTCGCCTTCCTCGATGCCCATCTCGAGGATAGCCGCATGACCGGCTTTCTCGAAACCTCGGACGGGCAGGGCGAGCGGCGCTCCAATCCGCATATGCATTTTTTGGAAGCCTTCCTCGCCTGGCACGAGGCGACAGGCGAGCGCGCTTATCTGCGCCGCGCGGCACGCATCATCGACCTGTTCCGCAACCACTTCTTCGATCCCGAAAGCTGGACGCTGGGTGAATATTTCGACGCCGGCTGGAGGCCCGTGGCGGGCGAGAAGGGTACCTGGACCGAGCCCGGCCATCATTTCGAATGGGCCGCGCTGCTTGTCGATTTCGCCGCTCTTAGCGGCCAGGCCGAACTGAGTGGCTTCGCCAGGAAACTCTATGCCTCGGCCATCGCCAATGGCCTCAACCGCGCCACAGGCCTTGCGTATGGCGCCGTCTCCCGGCAGGGTCTGCCGCTGGACCTGGTCTCGCGTAGTTGGCCACAGGCCGAAGCGGTCAAGGCGGCGATTGCGTTGGACGGTTCTGGCGGACCCGATCTCAAGCCGGAGATCGAGGAACGCGTAGGCCGGCTGTTCCGCTGGCACATCGACCCGGCGCCGCTGGGTCTGTGGATCGACCGCGTCGACGAGCGCGGCCGCTCGCGGGCATCAGATGTGCCGGCCAGCATTTTTTATCATCTCGTGTGCGCGCTCACGCAGTATCTGGATGGGACTGCCGAGAAGGGCGGCTGAGAAAGAGGCGCTGTCCCGACGACATTTTGCTCAATAAGGGCTGACCACATCCCCGGTCTCGACATAAACCGCCTTCATCTGCGAATAGAGCGCCAGCGCGGCCAGTGAATTTTCTCGCCCAATGCCGGATTGCTTGACACCGCCGAAGGGGATTTCGACCGGGGTCAGGTTGTAGGTGTTGATCCAGCACGTGCCGGCCCGCAGCTCGGCGATGACGCGGTGGGCGCGCGACAGGTCGCGCGTGAACACGCCGGCCGCGAGACCGAACTCAGTGTCGTTGGCGCGCTCGACCACCTCGTCCTCGCCGTCGAATTTCAGCACGCTCATGACAGGCCCAAAGATTTCTTCGCGCGCGATGCGCATGCTGTCGCTCACCCCGGTGAACACCGTCGGCTCGACGAAGAAGCCGCCTTCAAAACCTTGCAGCGAAGGCACGTTGCCGCCGCAGGCGAGCGTGGCGCCTTCTTGCTTGCCCGCCGCGATGTAGGAGACGACCTTCTCCTGCTGTGCCTTGCTGACCAGCGGGCCCATCTGGGTTTCGGCATCGAGTGGGTCGCCGATGCGGATCTTCTTGGTTCGCTCGACGAGCCGGTCGACGAAGCGGTCATGGATGCCCTTCTGGACGAAGACGCGCGTGCCGTTGGAGCAGATCTGCCCCGTCGAATAGAAATTGCCGAGCATGGCGCCGCCGACGGCATTCTCGAGATCGGCGTCGTCGAAGACGATCAGCGGCGACTTGCCGCCGAGTTCCATCGTCGCGTGCTTCATCTTCGAGCCGGCGAGCGACAGCACCTTGCGGCCGGTCGGCACCGAGCCGGTCACCGACACCTTGGCCACGACATCGTGGCTGACTAGGCTGGCGCCGACATCGCCATAGCCTTGCACGACGTTGAACAGCCCGTCGGGCAGGCCTGCCTCGCTGTAGATCTCGGCCAGGGCCAATGCCGACAATGGCGTGTTTTCCGATGGTTTGAACACCATGGCGTTGCCCATGGCGAGCGCGGGCGCGGATTTCCAGCCGGCGATCTGGATTGGATAGTTCCAGGCGCCTATGCCGACGCAAACGCCGAGCGCCTCGCGCCGCGTGTAGGCGAAGGCCCCGCCCAAATCGACAGCCTCGCCATTGTAAGCTGCAACCGCGCCGCCGAAATATTCCAGGCAATCCGCGGCCGATGGCGCATCCGCCACCAGCGTTTCCTGAATCGCCTTACCGGTGTCGAGCGTCTCGAGGCGGGCAAGATCGGCGTTGCGGGCGCGCAAGATGTCGGCGGCGCGGCGCAGGATGCGGCCGCGCTCCACCGGCTTCAGCCGCGCCCAAGCCGGTTGCGCGGCACGCGCAGCCTCGATGGCGAGTTCCAGCACGTTCGGCGTCGCCGAGCGCAGCAGGGCGATGGTCTCGCCGGTTGCCGGATAGATGACCGGCAGTGGCGCGCCTTGCTCGTCGTCTATGTAGCGTCCGTTGACATAGTGCGATGCCGTTGGCTGGGCGCGCATGGGCTTCTCCAAATCGTCTTAGCGGCATGCCGATCGTGCGGTTGCACGATCATGCTCTATCTGTCGGACGCCTGCCAGCGGGGATTGATCCATGGTTCCTGGTTGGAAGGCGCCAGCGGCGTGCGGCCGAGAATGTGGTCGGAAGCCTTCTCGCCAGTCATGATCGACGGCGCGTTGAGGTTGCCGTTGGTGACGCGCGGGAAGATAGAGGAATCGGCTACCCGCAGGCCCTCGACGCCGATCACGCGGCATTCCGGATCGACGACGCTCGTGACCTCGTCGGCGCGGCCCATCCGGCAGGTGCCGCAGGGATGATAGGCGCTTTCGGCGTGATCCCTGATGAAGATGTCGAGGTCGTCGTCCGATTGCACGTGGCTGCCGGGCGAAATTTCCTGGCCGCGGAAGCCGTCGAAGGCCTTCTGGCCGAAAATCTCGCGCGTCAGCCTGATGCAGTGGCGGAACTCGCTCCAGTCGTCGGGATGCGACATGTAGTTGAAGTGGATCACCGGTTTCGAATTGGGATCCGGCGAGCGCAGCGTCACCGAGCCGCGCGACTTCGAGCGCATTGGCCCGACATGCGCCTGAAAACCATGCGACTTCGCCGCCGCCTTGCCGTCATAGCGCACCGCCGCCGGGATGAAGTGGTACTGGATATCAGGATAGTCGACCCCGGCGCGCGAGCGCACGAAGGCCGCCGCCTCGAAATGATTGGTGGCGCCAAGGCCGGTCTTGAAGAACAGCCACTGCGCCCCGATCATCGCCTTGGAAAACGGGTTGAGCACCGAATTCAGCGTGATCGGCTTTGTCGATTCCTGCTGGATATAAAGTTCCAGATGGTCCTGCAGGTTGCGGCCGACGCCGGGTCTATCGGCCACCACCGCGATGCCGTTTTCCCTGAGATGTTCCGCAGGCCCGATGCCCGACAGCATCAGGATTTTCGGCGAGTTGATCGACGATGCCGCGACGATCACCTCACGTCGCGCCTTAACGACTTGAATCTGTTTGCGAGCTTCGATTTCGACCCCGATGGCGCGTTGATTCTCGATGATCACCCGTCGCGCAAAGCCCTTGACCAGGCTTACGTTTTTGCGCCTGAGCGCCGGCCTCAGATAGGCTGATGCCGCCGACCAGCGGCGGCCGCCGAAAATGGTCTGCTCCATCGGGCCGAACCCCTCTTGCCTGGAGCCGTTATAGTCGTCGGTCAGTTCGAAGCCGGCCTGGCGGCCCGCTTCGACGAAGGCGCCATAGAGCGGATTTTTCCGCGTGCCGCGCCGCACGTGCAGCGGCCCACCACGGCCCCGCCAGCCGTCCTCGCCGCCCTCCGCATCTTCCATGCGCTTGAAATAGGGAAGCACGTCGGCGAAACCCCAGCCGGCGGCTCCCTGTTCGGCCCAGTGGTCGAAGTCGCGGGCGTGGCCGCGCACATAGACCATGCCGTTGATCGAGGACGAGCCTCCGATCACCTTGCCGCGCGGCGTCGCCAGCACGCGGCCGCCGAGATGCGGCTCGGGCTCGCTGGCAAAACCCCAGTCGTAGAGGCTCATATTGAGCGGGATCGACAGCGCCGATGGCATCTGGATCAGCGGCCCGATATCGGAGCCGCCGAATTCGATAACGATGACCGAGTGCTTGCCATCCTCCGACAGGCGATAGGCCATGGCCGAGCCGGCGGAGCCGGAGCCGATGATGACGAAATCCGCTTCAAGCATTGTTCATATGCGCCCATCGTTCATATGCGTGATGAAATCGGCGAGCGAGACATTGCCGCCGGTAGCCACCACAAGGACGGTCTTGCCGGCCACATCCACCTTGCCGCCGAGCAGTGCCGCCAGCGAGGCAGCTCCGGACGGCTCAAGCACCAGCTTCATCCGCTCGAAGGCGATTTTCATTGCCCGCCGCACCAAGGCGTCGTCGACAGTGATGCCGCGAACGCCGGCGGTTCTGACCGCCGCGAACGGCGCGTCGCCGGGCCGCCGCGACATCAGCCCGTCACAGATCGAATTCGGGGCGAGCGGCATGGTCTCGATGCTGCCATGCGCCAGCGAGGCGCCCATGCCGTTGAAACCTTCGGGCTCGACGCCGATGATTTCTGTGGCCGGCGACAGGTAGTGGAAAGCGAGCGAAACGCCGCCGATCAGGCCGCCGCCGCCGACCGAGCAGAACAGCACGTCCGCCTTCGCGCCCTTGGCAGAAAGCTGCTCCAGCGCCTCCAGCCCGGCACCTGCCTGGCCGGCGACGATTTCCGGATCGTCGAAGGGATGCAGCAATGTCAGCCCTTCGGTCTCGGCGATCTCGCGCGCCTTGGCGGCGGCGACTTCCTCACGCGCGCGCTCGCCGTGATCGGTAAGCACCACGCGCGCGCCGTAGCCCGCTGTGGCGTCGCGCTTGGCGGCCGGCGCGTCGATCGGCATGACGATGGTAACGGGGATGCCGAGCGCCTGGCCCGCAGCCGCCAGTCCTTGCGCAAAATTGCCGGAAGAATAAGCGACGACGCCCTTCTTGGCTTCGTCGGGCGACAGCCGCTTCAGCCGCCAATAGGCGCCCCGAACCTTGAACGATCCCGCCCATTGCAGCGATTCCGCCTTGACGAAGACGCGAGCGGCGCCGGTTTCCCTGGCGAGCGCCGCCGATTCCAGCAGCGGCGTGATCTGCGTCGCCTTGGCGGTGACCGCATAGGCTTGCTTCAGGTGGTCGAGTGAGGGGACAAGCGTAGTCATCATTCGCCTCGCGGATACCGCTTGCTCTCTTCGAGATTGTCGAGGTTCATGTGGTTGCGCATGTAGCGCTCGGACGCTTTCTGCAGCGGCTGGAAATCCCAAGGGTAGTAGGCGCCGTTGCGCAGCGCCCGATAGACGACCCAGCGGCGCGCCTGGCTTTCGCGCACCGCAGCGTCGAAGGCGGCCATGTTCCAGCGCGCCCGCACCTTGTCCATGAACGCCGCGACCAGCGGTTCGTTGGCCGGATCTGCCGCGAGGTTTTCCCGCTCCAGCGGATCGGATTGGAGATCGAACAGTTGCGGCGCATCGAGCTCGCAATGGACGAACTTGTATCGGCCCTCGCGGATAGCCACCAGAGGCGCGTATGAACCCTCAGCCGCATATTCCATCAGCACAGGCGCGCTGCGCCGCTCACCGTCGATCAGAGGCAGCAGCGATTGGCCATCGGTCCATGGCGCGACGGCATCGATGTCGATGCCGGCGAGGTCGCAAAGCGTCGGCGTCACGTCGAGATTGGAAACCGGCGCTTCGATCAGCCCGGCCGCAACGCCCCTGCCGGCAATCATCAGCGGCACCCGCGCCGAGCCCTCGAAGAAGCTCATCTTGAACCATAGGCCGCGCTCGCCGAGCATGTCGCCATGGTCGGAGCAGAACAGGATGGTGGTGTCGTCAAGCATGCGCGTTCGCTTGAGGACGTCCAGGAGCTCGCCGAGCTTGTCGTCGACATAGGAAATATTGGCGAAATAGCCACGCCGCGAACGGCGCACCTGCTCAGGGGTGATCTGGAACGACGGATAATCGCTGGCGACATACAGCCGCTGCGAATGCGTATCCTGTTCGTCATACGCAATGAAATTGGTTTCCGGGTCGAGCGCCTGGCAATTTTCGTAGAGATCCCAGTACTGCTTGCGCGCGACATAGGGGTCGTGCGGATGTGACAGCGAAACGGCCAGGCACCAGGGCCGGCGCTCCTCATCATCCTGCTCCCGCGAAAGCTGGTAGAGCTTCTGCGTGGCGAGGAACACGACCTCGTCGTCATATTCCATCTGGTTGGTGGTTTCGGCGATACCGGCCCCGGTCACCGAACCCAGATTGTGATACCACCAGTCGATGCGCTCGCCGGGCTTACGATAATCCGGCGTCCAACCGAAATCGGCGGGGTAGATGTCCGTGGTCAGCCGTTCCTCGAAGCCGTGCAACTGGTCCGGCCCGACGAAGTGCATCTTGCCCGACAGGCAAGTATGGTAGCCGGCGGCGCGCAGATGATGAGCGAAGGTCGGGATCGACGAGGCGAACTCGGCGGCGTTGTCATAGACTCCGGTGCGCGACGGCAACTGGCCGCTCATGAACGAGGCACGGCCCGGCGCACAGAGCGGCGAGCCGGTGTAATTGTTGCGGAAGCGCGCCGAGCGGGCGGCCAACGCCTTCAGATGCGGCGCGTGCAGGAAGTCAGCCGGCCCGTCCGGAAAGAAAGTTCCGTTGAGCTGATCGACCATGACGATCAGGAAGTTAGGGTGCTTGCGTGTCACTGCGTCTGCCGTCCGCTGAGTTTCGTTTCGAGATAGTCCTCGACCAATGCGATCGCGGTCGCGGCATCGGGCACGCCGTCCTTGAGCGCGCGCCTGATATAGAGCCCGTCGATCATCGCCGCCGTCGCTTCGGCGACGCGGTCGGCCTCGGCTCGGGACAGGATGCCGGCCAGCCCGCTCATCAGGTTCGAATGCAGCCGCCGCGCATAAATTCTGAGCAGCCGGCGCAGCGCAGCCGATTTCTGCGCCTCGACATAGAAGGCGAGCCAGGCGGCGATCGTTTCGGCACGGAACTGGATCTCGGAGAAGTTGACGGCCACGACCGCCGAGACGCGTTCGCGTGGGGAACCGGTGGATTGAAGCGCGCGCCGCATGTCCGTGGTCAGTTCGGCCAGGATATGCCGCATCGTCGCGAACAGCAGCTCATCCTTGACGCCGAAATAGTGATGGGCCAGCGCCGACGACACGCCGGCGCGCCCGGCGATCTCCGACATCGTCACGTCAAGCGAGCCGCGCTCGCCGATCGCCGAGATCGTCGCGTCGATGAGCGCTTTGCGGCGCAGTGGCTCCATTCCGACTTTCGGCATGCTGTTCCCATTGTTTCGGTGAAGATTATTTTTTATTGACGGGTCAATCAACAAAAATTCAGCCCAAACAACAACCGATTGTCGGCTCTGGCTCATCCCGCGGACTGGAAAACGGTTCATTATTGAACAATATTGAGTGCTCAGGCCGCGATATGACGTGTTAGGATCCGCGGCAAATGGAGGTTGCCATGACCGCATGCATCGTTGGCTGGGCGCATTCGCGCTTCGGCAAGCTTGAAGGCGAAACATTGGAGAGCCTGATCGTCAAAGTGGCAACCGAGGCGCTCGACCATGCCGGCATTGGCCCGGACGACGTCGACGAGATTGTGCTCGGACATTTCAACGCCGGCTTTTCCGCACAGGATTTCACCGCCAGCCTTGTCCTCCAGGCCGACGACCGGCTGCGCTTCAAGCCGGCGACGCGCGTCGAGAACGCCTGCGCCACCGGTTCGGCCGCTGTCCGGCAAGGCGTCCGCGCCATAGATGCCAATGCCGCCCGCATCGTGCTGGTGGTCGGCGCCGAGCAGATGACGACGACGCCCGGCCCCGAGATCGGCAGGAACCTGCTGAAAGCCTCCTATTTGCCCGAGGATGGCGACACACCGGCCGGCTTTGCCGGCGTCTTCGGCAAGATCGCACAAGCCTATTTCCAGCGCTACGGCGACCAGTCGGATGCGCTTGCCATGATCGCCTCCAAGAATCACAAGAACGGCGTCGACAATCCCTATGCGCAGATGCGCAAGGATTTCGGCTACGAATTCTGCCGCCAGGAGAGCGAGAAGAACCCCTTCGTCGCTGGCCCACTGAAGCGCACCGACTGCTCGCTTGTCTCCGACGGTGCCGCTGCTATCGTCCTCACCGACACAGCGACGGCACTGAAGATGCGCCGCGCCGTCACCTTCCGCGCCAATGAGCACGTGCAGGATTTCCTGCCGATGTCGAAGCGCGACATCCTGACCTTCGAAGGCTGCGAGCAGGCCTGGAGCCGGGCGCTCAGGAATGCCGGCGTGACGCTTGATGATCTCTCCTTCGTCGAGACGCATGACTGCTTCACCATCGCCGAATTGATCGAATATGAAGCCATGGGCCTGGCGAAGCCTGGGGAGGGCGCGAGGCTGGCGCTGGACGGCACGACCGCAAAGGACGGGCGGCTGCCGGTCAACCCGTCCGGCGGCCTGAAGGCGAAGGGTCATCCGATCGGCGCCACCGGCGTGTCGATGCATGTGCTGAGCGCCATGCAGCTCGTCGGTGAGGCCGGCGGCATCCAGGTGCCCAACGCCAAGCTTGGCGGCATCTTCAACATGGGCGGCGCGGCGGTCGCCAACTACGTTTCCATTCTCGATCGGATTCGGTAAAAGCGACCCGCATCCGCGGGGGCAACATGACAAATCCGGTTCTGATCGAAGTTCTGCGTGGCGCCATCGTCGAGAGCGCGCACCGAGGCGCGGTCGCGGTTTTCGACGCCGATGGCAGGCCGGTTCTCGAGATCGGCGACACATCGAGGCCGGTGTTTCCGCGCTCCGCGGTCAAGGCGATCCAGGCGCTGCCGCTGGTCGAAAGCGGTGCTGCCGATGCCTACGGCTTCGGTAACCGCGAACTGGCGCTGGCCTGCGCCTCTCATTCGGGCGAACCGGCCCACGTCGAACTGGCGCGGTCGATGCTCGCCAGGGCCGGGCTGGACGGGTCGGCGCTTGAATGCGGCGCGCATTGGCCGTCGAGCCACGACGCGACGATCGCACTCGCCCGCGCAGGCGGTTCCCCGAACGCCTTGCACAACAATTGCTCCGGCAAGCATTCCGGCTTTCTTTGCACCTGCGTCCATTCAGGCATCGAGCCTCAAGGCTATGTCAGGGCGGATCACGCCTTGCAGGAAATGGTGCGCGACGCCATGCAGGCGGTGACAGGAGCTCGCCACGGCGCCGACGAACGCGCAACCGATGGCTGTTCGATCCCGACCTACGCGGTGCCGCTCAGGAGTTTTGCGCTTGGCTTTGCCCGCATGGTGACCGGCAGGGGCTTCGCGCCCGGGCGCGCCAGGGCGGCAAAGCGATTGTTGTCGGCTTGCATGGCCGAGCCGTTCTTCGTCGCCGGCACAGGCCGCGCCGATCTCGCGCTGATGCAGGCGGCGCCTGGCCGAATATTTGCGAAGGGCGGCGCCGAAGGGGTCCATTGCGCGGCGCTTCCCGAGCTTGGCCTCGGCATCGCACTCAAATGCGATGATGGTGCCGGCCGGGCCGCCGAATCCATGGTGGCCGTAATCATCGCCCGACTGCTGCGCGCGGACGAGGTTTTGGCGGCGAAGCTGCTCGAAATGGCGAATGCACCCATCGAAAGCCGGATAGGCGCCACGGTCGGTGCGCTCAGGCCGACGGCGGCACTGGCCTGAGACAGACGTTTCTCAACTGACGTGATTGCGCTCGACGGTCAGATGCGGAAAGCCGGTATCGGCTGACGCGGCGAGATCGCCCGTGGCCGGATCGGCCCAGCGCTGCCCGACAATGGCGCCATTGCGTGCGCCGTCGATGACATTGTCGGAGATGATGGCGGTTCCGGCACCGTCGACCACGCTGACGACGATGCCGGTGCCCGCTTTGCGGATGATGTTGCCGGTGGCCACGACGTTGCGCAGATACGGTCCCCAGCCGATCGACATGCCGTAGAGCGGCACGTTCTCGATGACGTTGTTGGACACGGTGGTGTCGGCCTCGACGCCGATGCCGACGCCGAATCCCGGCGGGTCGGCGGGGTAGGGGCCTGATGTCGACAGGTTGCGCACGATGTTGCCCGAGCAAACACCCATGCGTCCGCCTTCGTTGAAATTGACGATCGAGATGCCGTTGGCGGCACCATCGACGATGTTGTTGCTGATAACGGCGCCCTCGAACGAGAATTCGGAATAGACCGCCGTTTCGCCGGAACGCATGCAAGTGTTGCTCGATACTTGCAGATTGCTGGCGCTGTTGGCGCGGATGGCGGAGAATGCGCAGTCCGAAACGATGTTGCCGGAGACGATCACGTTGGCGGCGCGGAAGGCATTGATGCCATTGCCGTTCTGGCCAGTGCCGCCGCCGCGCGCCGCGATGCGTTCGACCCGGTTGCCGGTGACGATAGTGCCGTCCTCCGCCGCCTGCCAGCGGTGCACGAGGATGCCGCCATTGGCGCAGTCGGAGACGGTGTTGCCTGTGATCGCCAGCCCTGCGGCCTCGACCGAATAGATGCCGGCGTCCGCCGCTCCGGATATTTCCGTGCGCTCGACCCGGCCCGCCGCGTGCTCGAGCGCCAGCCCGTTCTTGCCGCTGCCGGTTATCTGGCAATTATCGACGATGAGATGCGCCACGCGGCGCAGATCGAGCAGTCCTTGCGCGTAGTCGCCCATCGAGCGGTTTGAGCCGTCGAGGACCAGGCCGCTGAGCTCGATGTGATCGGCTTGTTCGGCCATGAACAGGTGGCCGTCGCCACCATAGACGATGCGCGTTGCGCCAGGCACGCCGGTAAGGCGCACCCGGCCGGGCAGCGTCAGGTTGGACACGACATAGGTGCCGGGCTGCAGGAAAACCGGCATGTCGCGATCGCTGGCCTCGCGCAGCAGCTTGGCGAAAGCCTTGCTCTGATCGTCAAAGGTGCCGGGTTGCACGCCAAGCTCGGTGGCGTTGATCGATCCGTGCATCGAGGCTTTCTCGACGCTGGGCAAGCTCGCGGCGGCTGCCTTGCCCAGCGAAAGCCCGAACACGGCAAAACCGGCTGTCCGGACAAGCAGCTTGCGTCTGTTCAACATCGGCACAGGTCCTGGCTTTTGCCCGTCTAGTGGCAGGATTCGTGCCAGTCAGGCACCTGCGTCCCCGGCGAGGGCAATGACTTGTGAAGTCGTGAGGGCGGGCATAAGTTCAAGGAATGAGCAGAGCCTTTACCCGCGAGGAAGACAGCGAAAACGCCATCGCAGGCGTCGGCGAACGGCCGATCAGTCAACACCGCAACCTGGTGACGGAGCGTGGCCTGGCAATGATCGACGAGAATCTGGCCGATCTGCGCGACATATTGGCCAAAGCCGAGCGGCGGGGAGACCGCGAGCGCATCGCACTGGTATCTCGCGACCTGCGCTATTGGACCGCGCGGCGCGAAAGTGCCGAGCTTTCGGTGCCCGAGCCCGGGAGCGACGTCATCCGCTTCGGCATGGGCGCCACGCTCGAAGCCGACGACGGCAAAAAGGTGCACTGGAAGATCGTCGGCGAGGACGAGGCTGACCCATCGAAAGGCAGCATTTCCCATGTATCGCCAATGGCGATTGCTTTGTTTGGCAAGAAGGTCGGCGATGTCGCCACCGTCAATGGCAAGGAATGGGAAATCGTCAAGCTGAGCGCGGGCGGCTGAACCCCAACATCAGTCCTCGGTCTTCACGATGTGGTCGCGAAAAAATGCGGCGGCACCCGCTTCATCGATCTCGCCGGCGGCGACAGCCATCACGAATTCATAAAGCGTGCCGTTGTCCGCCGTCAGGACGTGACCGTTGACGATCAGGAAGGCGCCGGCGGCGACAATAGCCGTGCGTTTGTTGCCGTCGACAAAGGCATGATTTCTGGCAATGCCGAAGACATAGGCTGCTGCAAGATCTGCAATCGACGGAGTGCCGTAATTAGCCTTGTTCTCGGCCCGGGCCAGTGCCGATTCAAGTGCATTTTCATCCCGCAAACCTTGTGCGCCGCCATGCCGGCGCAATTGTTCGGCATGCATCGCCTCCGCCGCGCGGCGCGACAGGAACTCCCAGTTCATTCGGCGAGCTTCTGGAGCGCGACCTTGTACTTGTCCATGACCTTGCGAGCAGCTTCCATCTGCCGCTCGAAACTATCGTCGACCGGTTTGAGGACGATGTCCTTGTCCGTTTCGAGAACCTGAAGCTGATCACCGGCTTTGAGATTCAGGCGGTCGAGTAGCTCCTTGGGCAGGATCACACCTTCGGAATTGCCGATCTTGCGAATGGTGGTGTTCATGCTGGATCAGCCCTGTTGCAACGCCGATTATAACTCGATCGCTGTGTTGTTGCAACAGAAATTATAACTTACGAATGGGAGGAAGGCTCGGACACACTCGTTGCCGATAACTCAGGACGCCAGCAGCCGGTCGATCAGCCGCTCCGCTGCTTGCGGGATCACGGTACCGGGCGGGAAGATTTCCGCCGCACCCGCTTGCAGCACGGCATCATAGTCCTGCGGAGGGATCACGCCGCCGGCAACGATCAGCATGTCGCTGTGGCCGAGCCTCTTCAGCGCATCCCTGAGTTCGGGGATGAGCGTGAGGTGTCCTGCTGCCAACGATGAGGCACCGACGACATGAACGTCGTGCTCCACCGCCAGCTTCGCGATCTCCTCCGGCGTCTGGAACATGGCGCCGACGGTGACGTCGAAGCCGAGGTCGGCAAAGGCTGTGGCGATCACCTTCTGGCCGCGGTCATGTCCGTCCTGTCCCATTTTGGCGACCAGGATGCGCGGCTTGCCGCCGGTCTTCTTTTCGAACGCGCCGATCTTCTCCTGCAGCCGGTCGACGGCCGGATTGTCGCCGAGCGCCTGGCGGTAGACGCCGGAAATCGTCTGCACCGACGCGATGTGGCGGCCAAAGACCTTTTCCAGCGCCAGCGAAATCTCCCCGACCGTCGCATTGGCGCGCGCGGCGTGGATGGCGAATTCGAGCAGGTTCTCGCCGCTCTCGGCCGCGCGGGAGAGCGCTGCGAGCGCATTCTCGAGCACCGCGACGTCGCGCGTGCCCTTCAGCCGCTGCAGCTTCGATAGCTGCCGGGCTCTTACCTCGGCATTGTCGATCTTCAAGACGTCGACTTCGATATCCGCACCGGGCCGGTGCGCGTTGACGCCGACCAGCACCTGCTCGCCTGAATCGATGCGCGCCTGGGTGCGGGCGGCCGCCTCTTCGATACGCAGCTTGGGAATGCCCTTCTCGGTGGCCGCGGCCATGCCGCCGAGCGCCTCGACCTCCTCGATATGGGCAAGCGCACGCGCTGCCAGATCATGCGTCAGCCTCTCGAGATAAGCCGAACCGCCCCACGGATCGATGATGCGCGTGGTGCCGGATTCCTTTTGCAGGATCAGCTGCGTGTTGCGGGCGATACGGGCCGAATGATCCGTCGGCAGCGCCATGGCCTCGTCGAAGGAATTGGTGTGCAGCGATTGTGTATGGCCCTGTGTGGCGGCCATCGCCTCGATCATCGTGCGGATGATGTTGTTGTAGGGATCCTGCGCCGTCAGCGACCAGCCAGAAGTCTGGCAGTGGGTGCGCAAGGACAGCGAACGCTCGTCCTTCGGCGAAAAATTCTTCATCATCAGGCTTGACCACAGCAGCCGCGCCGCCCTGAGCTTGGCGACTTCCATGAAGAAGTTCATGCCAACAGCCCAGAAGAAGGACAGGCGCGGGGCGAAGCGGTCGATGTCGAGCCCGGCCGCGACGCCGGCGCGGGCATATTCGATTCCGTCGGCAATCGTATAGGCGAGCTCCAGGTCCGCCGTCGCGCCGGCCTCCTGCATATGGTAGCCGGAGATCGAGATCGAGTTGAATTTCGGCATGTGCCTGGATGTGTAGGAGAAGATGTCCGACACGATCCGCATCGAGGGCTTCGGCGGATAGATATAGGTGTTGCGGACCATGAACTCCTTCAGAATGTCGTTCTGAATGGTCCCTGCGAGATCCTTCTGCGCAACCCCTTGTTCCTCGGCCGCCACGATGTAGAGCGCCATGATCGGCAGCACCGCGCCGTTCATGGTCATCGACACCGTCATCTCGCCGAGCGGAATGCCGTCGAAGAGCTGGCGCATGTCGAGGATGGAATCGATGGCCACGCCCGCCATTCCGACATCGCCGGCCACCCGCGGATGATCGCTGTCATAGCCGCGGTGCGTGGCGAGATCGAAGGCGACCGACAGACCTTTCTGGCCGGCGGCAAGATTGCGCCTGTAGAAGGCGTTTGACTCTTCCGCCGTCGAGAAACCGGCATATTGCCGGATCGTCCACGGCTGCTGGACATACATGGTCGGATAGGGTCCGCGCACGAAGGGCGGCATGCCCGGATAGGTGTCGAGATGCGGCAGCCCCTTGAGATCGCCCTGATTGTACAGATGTTTGACGGCAAGGCCTTCCGGCGTCATCCGCTGGCCCTTGATCTCGACCGGCGCCCGCCGAGGCGGCGCCCAGCCGACCTGGCTGAAATCCGGAATCAAGAAGCGGCTCCGATCGCTTGATCGATGCGGACCGGAAACAGCGGCTCGCACATGACGATGCCTTCCGTGAAGGCAGATCGCCGCTCCGCGGCCAGCGTCTCGACCGCGCGCTCGGTTTTCTGCGGATAGAGCGTGGCGCCGACGATGGCGCGCTCGCGGGATCGGAAGGCGGCAGCACGCTGGGCGGCGGCGGTGCGAACACGTTCCTGTATGCGTCCGTCCTGAAGGCTGGACAGCACGCCGCCCTCGGCCTCGATCGCCTGCAACTCGGACCAGGCCGCTTCGCAGAGGCCAGCGGTGAGCGCTTCGACGCCACCGGAGCCGCAGGCGGGATCGGCGACCTGATCGATGTGGCTTTCATTGGCCATGATCAACTGCGCGTTACGGGCCACGCGGCGTGCGAAAGGCGCCGGCAGGCCATGCGCGACGGTGTGCGGCAGGATAGCGATCGAATCGGCTCCGCCCGCCGCCGCGGCGAAGCAGGCGATCGTCGTGCGCAGGATGTTGGTCTCCGGGTCCAATGCCGTCATCATCCGAAACGACGTCTCGGCGTGAATATTGGCCGTCGAAGTCGGGATCGAGCAGGCCTCCTGGACGCGAGCCCACAGCCTGCGCAAGGCCCTGACCTTGGCGATCGACAGGAACTGATCCTGGTCGGCGCTCAGCGCAAAACCGATATGGGGCGCTGCGTAGACGAGCGGTTGCCGCGCTTTCTCGAACATCCTGAGATAGGAGACGGCCGAAGCGAGCATGATGCCAAGCTCCTGCGCCTCCGTGGCGCCGGCATTGTGGAACACCCGCCCATCCGCCTCGAGCAGCACGCCGGGCACGCCCATTGAAAAGAAATGTGCCAGCGATTGCGGCATGGATTCCTGCAGCGCCTCGATCGACATGCGCAACCGGCCGGTTCCGGCCAGGATCGCCGCCGGATCGATGCCGAAGGAGAGGTTGAGCTTTGCCGGATCGGAGCGGCGCTTGCCAAGGAACGCCACCAGCCAGTCGGCCATGGGGCGGCTCCATGGGTGGGCGTCGATCCGGATCTGGACGCGGTTTAACGGGATGCCGTCCAGAACCGTCTCCAGCGCCTCCGCCGTTCTCGGCAGGCCGTAGCCGAAGGCGTTCGGGGCACCTTCGAAGACGAGCGACAATCCCGTCGCGCCCTGCGCGACGTCCTCCAGCGCCTGGGCTTTGGCGCGACCAATGTCGGGATCGTCGATGCGCTGGCTGACGATCCACGGCGATCCGGGGTTGGCGCGCACGATCGGCTCGGCCGCCGCCGCGCGCTCATAAAGCGGTTCCACGCGGATGCCGTCATCGGTGTGCGAGACCAGTTTTTCCTCGAAAGATGCGCCGGCGAGCGCCTTTTCAGCCAGGGCCAGCCATCGCTGCCGGTCGGCATTCGGAACTTCGTTATCCCTGGTCAAGGCTCCGGCGCTCATCCACTGTCCTCGTCACTATGCGGCCGCATCAGCCTGGAGCACTTCAGTCTACGGGTCCCGGTGCGATACCGCAATGCAATGCGCTTCCAAGACTCGAATTCGATCCCTCGAGCGTACACCAGCCTTCGAGCACGAAGCATGAACGATTGCCAAACATGGGCAAAATCCGCAAGCTCCAAAAAAGGCCATTTTCGCTGATCGCCATTGTCGCTGTGCAAGGGCCCCACTATACCTTCGGGCAAGGGGCTGGTTTTATACACAGCAGTTTGCGGAGACCGGACATATGGCTGACGACACCATTTTCATAGGCGCCAGCCGCAAGCCCGACGACAGCTATCAGCGTCCCGAAAACCTGCTTTTGCACTATGGCAACCGTCACGGCCTGGTGACCGGTGCCACCGGCACCGGCAAGACGGTCACCTTGCAAATATTGGCCGAGGGATTCTCCAATGCCGGCGTGCCGGTGTTCTGCGCCGACATCAAGGGCGATCTCTCCGGTATAGCCATGATCGGCACGGCGCAGGATTTCCTGGTCAAGCGCGCCGAGCAGGTCAAGCTCGACCCCTATGACTTTCAGGAATTCCCCGTCATCTTCTGGGATCTGTTCGGCGAACAGGGCCACCCCATCCGCGCCACCATCTCCGAGATGGGCCCGCTGCTCTTGTCGCGGTTGATGAATCTGTCCGAAGCCCAGGAAGGCATCATGAACATCGCCTTCCGCATCGCCGATGAGGAAGGCCTGCTGCTGCTCGACCTCAAGGACCTGCAGGCGCTGCTCGCCAATATCGCCGGGCGCGCCGAAGAGATCAGCGCCCGCTACGGCAATGTGACGAAACCCTCGGTCGGGGCCATCCAGCGCACGCTGCTGGTGCTGGAACAGCAGGGGGCGGCGAACTTCTTCGGCGAGCCGGCATTGCGCATCGCCGACATCATGCGCACCACCCGCGACGGCCGCGGCGCCATCAGCGTGCTGGCCGCCGACAAGCTGATGATGAATCCGCGACTCTACGCGACGTTCCTGCTTTGGCTGATGTCGGAACTGTTCGAGGAGCTGCCCGAAGTGGGCGACCCCGACCAGCCGAAGCTGGTCTTCTTCTTCGACGAGGCACATCTGCTTTTCGACGACGCGCCGAAGGTGCTGATCGACCGCGTCGAGCAGGTGGTGCGCCTGATCCGCTCGAAGGGCGTCGGTGTCTATTTCGTCACGCAGAACCCTTTGGATATTCCTGAGAAGGTCCTGGCCCAGCTCGGCAACCGCGTCCAGCATGCGCTGCGCGCCTACACGCCGCGCGAGCAGCAGGCGGTAAGGACCGCGGCTGAGACGTTCCGGCCGAATCCGGATTTCGATTGCGCGACCGTGATCACGCAACTGGGCACCGGCGAAGCGCTGGTTTCAGTGCTGGAAGCCAAGGGCATCCCGTCCATGGTCCAGCGCACGCTGATCCGTCCGCCATCGTCACGACTTGGGCCCATAACCCCAGCCGAGCGGCGGAAGCTGATCCAGGAAAGCCCGGTGATCGGTCAGTACGATGAGGGTGTCGATCGCGAATCGGCTTTCGAGATGCTGCAGAAAAAGGCCAAGGACGCGGCGGATGCCGAGGCACAGCAGGCCGACGCAGGCCGTTCACGCTGGACCATTCCGGGCTTCGGCAATGATGCTCCGCCGCCGCAGTCCGGCGGCAGACGCTCGCCTCAACCGCGCCCATCCAACCGCCAGACGGTGACGGAAGCCGCGATCAAGTCGGTGGTGCGCTCTGTCGGCTCGTCGGTCGGCCGCGCCATCGTGCGCGGGATACTCGGAAGTCTGTCGAGGGGCAGATAGGGAGCGCGATCGCGCAACGGTCACGCAGGGACAGGTTGATGTGGAGGGTGAAGGCGGCGAGTCGCCGCATTCACCCTCGCTCGATCAGAAAATCGCGTCGGTCACCGCTTTCACCGGGCCAAGCAGCACCGATCCGTCCGGCACGCCGGCATCGATCGGGATGGCTTTGTGATTCGCGGTCGCCACCAGGGGCTGGCTGGCGTCGCTGGTCACGATGACCGGGGTCTTCGAAGGCACGCGATCATATAGGTCTATAATGTCCTGGTTCATCAGGCGCACGCAGCCCGACGACACCGACTTGCCGATCGAACGCCATTCCGGCGAGCCGTGCAGCCGGTAGAGCGTGTCGACGTTGCCCTGGAAGAGATAGAGCGCACGTGCACCGAGCGGGTTTTTCAGCCCGCCCGGCATACCGCCATTGTCAGCGCTGTATTGCCTCAGTTCCGGCTGCCGGGCGATCATCTCGTCCGGCGGCGTCCATTTCGGCCACTTCTGTTTCCACTGGACGACGGCATCGCCCGACCATTCGAAGCCGGCGCGGCCGAGGCCGACGCCGTAGCGGATCGCCTGGCCGCCCGGACGAACCAGATAGAGGAAGTGGCCGGTCGTATCGACGACGATGGTTCCCGGCTTCTGGCCGGTCGGGTCGGGCACGATCTGGCGCAGGAATTGCGGATCGATCCTGTCGACGGGAATGGCCGGCACTTCGAAACCGCCATCGCTGACGGCGGCGTACATCGTCACGTAGTCGGCGAGCGGCGGCTCGACATAGGCCGGTGGCGGTGGCTCGACTGGCCCGGACCCGGTGGTGGCGCATGCGGAAACCGCGATCGAGGCGGCGCCCAGGGCTGCGGCATTGAGAAAGCCGCGACGGCTCAGGCGATAGGATTCGATTTCGGCTGGGAACATGGTTGCCTTCTTTAAGTCTGAAATCGCAACAAAGCATGAATATGCCGACCGTTGCGAGGGTGCCTGATCAACACTTGGGCGCGATAGGCGGTTCCGAATCTGGCCTCAAGGTGGACAAACAAAGGCGAAGCTGTGACCGCGTCGCCACTGTGGCGCTACGGTCACAGGAGCGAAAACCAGGATTACTTTTGGGCCGCATGCGTTAGCCACCTGTGACAAGGGCATCGAGCGACGGCAGGATCAGGGCCGGTGGAAAATCCCGATACTCCTCCGGCTGGTTGGAGCGGTTGATCCACACGGTGCGGAAGCCGAACTTGGTCGCGCCGGCAATGTCCCAGCGGTTGGACGACTGGAAGGAGACCGCACCCGGATAGAGGCGCCAGCCTGTCGTGACCATGTCGTAGACCGACGGATCGGTCTTGAAGCGCCGTACCGCATCGACGGAATAGATATCGTCCAGCACCTGATCGAGCGCCGCGGATTTAACGGCTGCCTCCAGCATTTCCGGTGAACCGTTGGACAGGATTGCCAGCTTGGCGCCGGACGCCTTCAGCGCCTTCAGCACGGCGGGCACTTCCGCATAGCAGTCCAGCCGCCAATAGGCATCCAGCAATACCGCCTTGAGGCCGGGATCGGCAGAGGGCACCTTGTGCAACGCGAAATCAAGTGCCTGCTCGGTGAGTTGCCAAAAATCGGCATAGGCGCCCATCAACGTACGCACCCAGGAATATTCGAGTTGCTTGGCGCGCCAGATCTCGGACAGCAACTGGCCGTCCGGTCCGATGGCGTCGGCGTGGCGGCGCACGGCGGCATGAACATCGAACAGTGTGCCGTAGGCGTCGAAAACATAAGCGGCGTATTGCATGGCAACAGTTTTGAGGCGAGGCGGGGCAAGGTGCAAGTCTTGATTGCAGCGCGCCGTCCGTGGCCTCAACAAAACTCCCCGATGCTGGTTGACGACGCCGGCCAAAGCGTCATCCAATGCTGCAACACGAGATTGATCGGAACGGGACAAAGCAATGACACTGGCGGCTGCCGCACTTTCCGCGACATGGACTTTCGTCGACGGCGACTGGTACGAGGGCAATGTCGCCGTTTTGGGCCCGCGCAGCCACGCAATGTGGCTCGGCACCAGCGTGTTCGACGGCGCCCGCTGGTTCGAGGGCGTCGCTCCCGATCTTGAGCTTCATGCCGCGCGCGTGAATGCCTCGGCGATCGCGCTCGGTCTCAAGCCTTCGATGGCGGCCGAGAAGATCGTCGGACTGACCTGGGACGGATTGAAGAAATTCGATGGCAAGACGGCTGTCTATATCAGGCCGATGTATTGGGCCGAGCACGGCGGCTATATGGGCGTGCCGGCCGATCCCGCCTCGACCCGTTTCTGCCTGTGCCTCTACGAATCGCCGATGATCTCGCCGACCGGCTTTTCCGTGACGGTTTCGCCGTTCCGGCGCCCGACTATCGAAACCATGCCGACCAACGCCAAGGCCGGCTGCCTCTATCCCAACAATGGCCGTGCCATCCTCGAAGCCAAGATGCGCGGCTTCGACAACGCCCTGGTGCTCGACATGCTGGGCAACGTCGCCGAGACCGGAACCTCGAACATCTTCCTGGTCAAGGACGGCCACGTCCTGACGCCGGCGCCGAACGGCACCTTCCTGTCCGGCATCACCCGCTCGCGCACGATGACGTTGCTTGGCGAGTACGGGTTCAAGACCACCGAAAAGGCGCTGTCGGTGCGTGAATTCCTCGAGGCGGATGAGATTTTTTCGACCGGCAACCATTCCAAGGTCATTCCGATCACGCGCATCGAGGACCGCAGCCTGCAGCCCGGGCCGGTGGCCAAGAAGGCGCGGGAGCTCTATTGGGATTGGGCGCATTCGACGTCGGCGGGCTGATCCGTCCAGGCTTTTCGTCGCAATGCGCCCGGTTTCCGGAAACTGTGTGACAGTTCTCCGGAACCCGCTTAGAAAGAGCACCCGGCGCTTCACTTTTCGGAGTTGTCCGAACCCAATCCAGACCTATCTTAGTCCGGTATCGACACCGGATTTTCCTTGAGGGAGTACCTTCCATGGCTTTTGAATTGCCCGCTCTGCCTTACGACTATGAGGCCTTGCAGCCCTACATGTCGAAAGAGACGCTGGAATATCACCACGACAAGCACCACAAGGCCTATGTCGACAACGGCAACAAGCTTGCAGCCGAAGCCGGCCTTGGCGATCTGTCGGTAGAAGAGGTGGTCAAGCAGTCGTTCGGCAAGAATGCCGGCCTCTTCAACAATGCCGCCCAGCACTACAATCACATCCATTTCTGGAAGTGGATGAAAAAGGGCGGCGGCGGCAACAAGCTGCCGGGCGCGTTGCAGGAGGCTTTCGACAGCGATCTGGGCGGCTACGACAAATTCAAGGCCGACTTCATCGCCGCCGGCACGACCCAGTTCGGTTCCGGCTGGGCCTGGGTTTCGGTCAAGGATGGCAAGCTGGCGATCTCGAAGACGCCGAACGGCGAGAATCCCCTCGTCCATGGCGCGGCGCCGATTCTCGGCGTCGATGTCTGGGAGCACTCCTATTACATCGACTATCGCAACGCCCGGCCGAAATATCTCGAGGCCTTCGTCGACAGCCTGATCAACTGGGATCATGTTCTCGAACTCTACGAAAAAGCGAAAGCTTGATTGAGATTCAGAAAGCCCCGGCACTCCCGGGGCTTTTCTTTTTCTGTGCCGAGATCCCACAGCAAAGGTCTGCAAAATCGTCGGGGGAAGGGAATATTCCTCCCGCCACGTCCGTTAACGTCCTGTCCCGAAATGCCCTCATCATGGAGCTAATTGAATGAGAAAGCTTGTCGTCGCCATCTCTATGCTCGCGTTCGCCGGTTCGGCGGCCTTTGCCGACCCGATCCTCGACCGCCAGGCCCTGATGAAGGAACGCGGGAAGATCGTCGGCGGCCTGTCGAAAGTGGTCAAGGGTGAGGAGCCCTTTGATGCCGCCGCCGTACTGACTGCGCTGCAGGCGCTCCAGGCGAACGCGGAAAAATTCGACGCCGACGTCCTGTTCCCGGCGGGCAGCGACACGGGCGACACCACGGCGGCGCCGAAGATCTGGCAAGACATGGCCGGTTTCAAGGCGACAGAAGACAAGTATCTTGCCGACGTCAAGGCCGCGGTCGCCGCCGCCCCAGCCGACGTGGATTCCCTGAAGACGCAAATCGGCGTCATCGGCTCCGACTGCGGCACCTGCCACAAGGGCTACAGGGTCAAGAAAGGCTAATCGCCGGCCATGGCATGGCTGAGGAAGTTTGTCGGCGCCGCACTCGTGCTCGGCGGCGTCGGCGCGGTTGCCGCGTGGACGCTTTCGGCGCCGGTGAAGCTCGATGCGGAAACCCTGGCCAAGCTCGCGCCTGGTGACGCGGCCAGGGGCAAGCGCATTTTTTATGCCGGCGGCTGCACCTCCTGCCATGCAAAACCCGGTTCGAAAGGCGATGAGCGGCTCGAACTGGTCGGCGGCCTTGAACTCAAGACTCCGTTTGGCACGTTTGTGCCGCCCAACATTTCGCAAGACCCCAAGGACGGCATCGGCGCGTGGTCGGCCGAGGATCTCGCCAATGCCATGCTGAAGGGTGTCTCGCCGTCGGGCGAGCATTTCTATCCGGCATTTCCCTATACGTCCTACGCGCGCATGAAGCCCGCCGACATTGCCGATCTCTATGCCTTCCTGAAGACGCTGCCGGCGGTTGCCGGCCGAGCGCCGGCCAATTCGTTGAGTTTTCCGTTCAACATCCGTCGCGGCATCGGCTTGTGGAAACGGCTCTATCTCAGCGAGCAGCCTGTTGTGTCCCTGCCCGAAGGCGCGCCTGGTCCTGTGATTGCCGGTCGCTACCTGGTCGAGGGACCGGGTCATTGCGGCGAATGTCACACACCGCGTGACCTTGCGGGGGGGACAAAGAAGAGCGAGTGGCTGGCTGGAGCCACAGCCGCCGAAGGCAGCGGCATCGTCCCCAATATCACCTCCGGGGAGGGCGGCATCGGCGACTGGTCGCAGGCCGATATCGCCAACTATCTCGAAACCGGCTTCACGCCCGATTTCGATTCCGTTGGCGGGGCCATGGTCGACGTGCAGAGGAACATGGCCGAACTGGCGCCCGAGGACCGCGCGGCGATCGCGGCCTATCTCAAGGCGGTTCCGCCGCATCCGAACGGCTATCCGGCGCGCAAAAAACCGGCGAGCTGACTACGGGTGGCGATCGCCCAGGAAGTCGAAGCCCGCCGCGAAGAAATGATTGTAGTTGCAGGTCAGTTCCTCGCCGGCCGCGATGTCGCGCAACGCAAAGCTTTCCTCCGGCGAGGATACGTCGCAATTCGGCTCGTCGGCGTGGTTCATGTAGCGTGCATCGTCGGCCTCGAAGACGATGTAGTTCGGATCTCGCCTGTCCGGATAGGCATAGCGATCGAGATAGCTCTTCACCGGTCCTGTCTGGCTCTCATAGGTCTCGACCTCGATGAGCCGGTCGAATCTCGGATCCAGCTTCCAGATCATCGTGCCGCGGGAAATGGGATTCTTGGCAAAGACACCAATGCCCTGGATGGGGGATTTGTCGAGATAGACGTCGACGAGCAGCATGGCAGGCCCTTGTGCGATTGTGGGCTGTCATGGCCCGGGACAAAACGCGCCTTGGGTAGCGCGCGGGCATCGCAATTGCGAGCGAAAACCAGCAACACGGAATTCAAAAACCAATGATTGCCCGGCTCGCCGAGAAGGCCGCGCCGGTCACCGTTTCGCGTCAGCGCTGCTGAAGCGCCAGCCGCACGCCCAGGCCGCAATAGATGCCGCCGACAATCTTGCCCTGCCATTTTAACACCGTGGGATTTCGACGCAGGAAAGTGCCAAGCCCGCCTGCGCTCACCGCGAAAACCACTGTGCTGAAGAGGCCCAGCAGAACAAAGATGATCCCCAATACCGCCAGCTGGAGCATGACCGATCCGTTTTCGGGCCGGACGAACTGTGGCAGGAACGCGAGGAAGAAAAGCGCCGTCTTGGGGTTGAGCATCTCAGTCAGTATGGCTTGCCGAAACGCCTTGCCCGCTGAGATTGGGAACCTGCCGGCGGCGAGATCGGCCGGCGTCTTTTCCATGATCGCGCGAATGCCGAGATAAACGAGATATGCCGCACCGAGATACTTCACGGCGCTGAACAACACCGCCGATGCGGCGACGATCGCCGAGATGCCGACCATGGCCGTGAAGGTGTGAAACACGTCGCCGGCCGCGATCCCTGCGCCGGTTGCGATGCCGGCTTTGGTTCCCGAACTCGTTGCCCGCGCGACCGTCAGCAGCGTGGCGGGGCCGGGAATAAACACAAAACCGAGCACCACGGCGACATAGGTGGTCAATGTGGCCAGGTCGATCATTGCTCGCATCCTCCTCGGCGTTCGTCGCCGATCAAGTCACGCCAGGGGCCGAAGGGCAATGACCGCTTCAGCCCTGCGGCCCTGTTGCCTTGCCTGTCACTCTCAAGGCGAATGAATATGTGTAGGCGATCTCCTCCAGCCGGGAAAACCGGCCGGACGCGCCGGCATGGCCCGATTCCATGTTGATCTTGAACAGGACCGGATTGTCGCCCGTCTTGCGCTCGCGCAGCCGCGCCACCCATTTGGCCGGTTCCCAATAGGTGACGCGCGGGTCAGTGAGACCGGCTAGCGCCAGGATCGGTGGATAGCCGAGCGCGGCGACATTGTCATAGGGCGAGTAGGCGGCGATCGTCCGGTAATCGTCCGCCGACGCGATCGGATTGCCCCATTCAGGCCACTCCGGCGGGGTCAGCGGCAGGCTGGCGTCGAGCATGGTGGTGAGCACGTCGACGAAAGGCACCTCGGCAACGATGCCGCCGAAACAGTCCGGCGCCATGTTGGCGACCGCGCCCATCAGCATGCCGCCGGCGGATCCACCTTGCGCGACGATGCGGTCATGCACAGTGTAGCGTTCGGCGACCAGATGGCGTGCACAGGCGATGAAATCGGTGAAAGTGTTCATCTTGTGCGCCCGCTTGCCGTCATCGTACCAGCCATAGCCCTTGTCCTTGCCGCCGCGGACGTGGGCGATTGCAAAGACAAAGCCGCGGTCGACCAGCGAGAACCAGTTGGTGTTGAAGGCCGCCGGCACCGTGATGCCATAGGAACCGTAGCCGTAAAGCAGGCAAGGCGCGGAGCCGTCCAGCGGGGTATCGCGGCGGTACAAGAGCGAGACCGGCACCAATTCGCCATCAGCCGCGGGCGCCATCAGCCGACGCGTGACATAGCGCTCCGGGTCGTGGCCGGACGGCACCTCCTGGGTCTTGAGCAACACGCGCTCGCGGGTGCGCATGTTGTAGTCGAAGACCTGCGCCGGCGTCGTCATCGATGAATAGGTGAAGCGCATGATCTCGGTGTCGTATTCCAGGGATCCCGACAGGCCGAGCGAAAACGCCTCCTCGTCGAAGGAGATCAGGTGTTCCTCGCCGGTTGCACGGTCGCGCACGACGATGCGCGGCAGGCCCTCCTTGCGCTCCAGCCTGACCATATGGTTCTTGAAGCCGATCACCGACAGGATCAGCCGGCCGGCCTCGTGCGGAACCAGTTCCTGCCAGTTGGCGCGGATCGGATCGCTCGCCGGCGCCGTCATGATCTTGAAGTCCTTGGCCCCATCGGCGTTGGTCAGGATGAAGAAAATGTCGCCGCCTTCCTCCATCTCGTATTGAAGACCGGTCTCGCGCGCCGCCACCAGCTTCGGCTCGCCAAACGGCTCGCCCGCGCTCAGCAGCCGGTATTCCGATGTCTCGTGGTCGTTGATGGCAACCATGATCCATTCATTGGAGCGCGTGCCGCCGACATTCATGAAGAAGCCGGGATCATTTTCCTCATAGATCAGCCGGTCGCTTGCCGGATCCTGCCCAAGCGCATGGAACAGCACCTTGGAGGGACGGTGGTTGGGGTCGAGCCGGGTGTAGAAAAACCCGTCATTGGCGGCGTTCCACACCCCCGAACCGCCGGTGTCTGGAACCGTGTCCGCGAGTTCCTTGCCGTCGGAGAGGTCGCGCACCCGAAGCGTATAGAATTCGGAGCCCTTGTCGTCGAACGCCCATAAAAGCTTGCCATGGTCGGCCGAATGATCGACGCCGCCAAGCCGGAAATAGGCCTTGCCTTCGGCCTCGGCATCGCCGTCGAGCAGGATATGCTGCGCGCCGCCGTCCCGCGGCATGCGGAAATAGCGCGGCTGCTCGCCGCCGAGTTTGAAGGAGGAGCCATACGCGTAGGGTCCGTCCTTCATCGGCACGGAAGAATCGTCCTCCTTGATGCGACCCTTCATCTCCTTGAACAGCCGCTTCCGCAAATCGGCCGTGTCGGCCATCAGTTTCGACTGGTAGGCGTTCTCGGCTTCGAGATGGGCGCGGATGCCCGCATCGAGCAATGCGGGGTCCCTGAACATCTCCTGCCAATTGTCGGCCCGCAGCCAGGAATAGTCGTCCGTTCGCGTGATACCGTGATGCGTGTCGAAAACCGGCCGCTTCTCGGGCGTTGGCGGGGTGACATCCGGGAATGCAGAAGTTTTGGTCATTGCGTCTCGCTTTGGAAATGTCCTGAATGGCCAATGAACACGCCGATCAGCGCGGGTTCAAGAGCCGGGTCTTATTGCTGCGCCGGGCTCCAGAAAGCGGGCCGGGAGGAGAAATAATGTATATCTATGCTCGCACCGTCGCGGCTCTCGCCGTCGTTTCCGCAACTATGGCCATCGCCGGCCAATCTCATGCGACCGTATTCGCCGCTTGGCAAGTGGCCAACGTGCCGTTCGGCGACACGCTCAACGTGCGCAAATATCCCTCGGGCACGTCCCAGAAACAGGCCGCATATCCGAACGGCACCGTTTTGCAGATGACCGGACGATGCACTGGCGGGACGAACCTGCTCGACATCGCCAATCAGCCGGCATGGAAGCAGCAGCAGGCGGTTCGCTATCGCTGGTGCGAAGTCTGGCATGATCCGGCGAAGAACGGCGGTTTTGTCACCGGGTGGGCCTATGGCAAATACATCGCCCCGTATTGAGTGATCCGAGCTGGTCGGCTGCACGACGCGTGAGGGCCGGCAATGGCCGAGGTGGGGCAACCTATGGTTTTGTGAAAGGGGGTGAGCAACCAAGATTGCCGGCGCGATCGCCAAGCAAAGCGAAGCACTCGGAGATGCTTTGTGAGTTAGCGCGAATGTAACGGTTAGCTAACGCTGCGTCACCGGTCGCTGGTTTCGCCTGGGAAATATCGAAAAATTACATCGTGCACGAAAGATTGAAGCTGATCCGAAAATATTTGATCAACATCGTTCAATATAGTGCAAGGATCGAATTGACTTACTTGCTAGGTAGGTTCATTGATGCCCCCGCGACACGAATCGCAGAAGCTCTGTCTGCACAAAATTCGTGCAATGCCTTGCCTGTAAAAAAGGGCGCACTAAACTAACTCTCGTTGGGGCCTGAAGACCATGGATATTGTCGAAACACCTTCCAGAAACAGCGACGCGCTGATCGAGCTGACCGCCGACGTGGTGGCCGCCTATGTCAGCAACAATCCCGTGCCGGTCGGCGAACTGCCGAACCTCATCTCCGATGTCCATGCTGCTCTCGGGCGTGTGGGCGGAACCGCCGAACAGCCGCCCGCCGACAAGCAGAAGCCGGCAGTGAACCCGAAGCGCTCGGTTCATGACGACTACATCGTTTGCCTTGAAGACGGCAAAAAGTTCAAGTCGCTCAAGCGTCACCTGATGACTCATTATGATCTGACGCCGGATCAGTATCGCGAAAAGTGGAACCTCGACCCGAGCTACCCGATGGTTGCCCCGAACTACGCGGCCGCCCGCTCCCAGCTCGCCAAGAAGATGGGGCTCGGCCGCAAGCGCAAGGCCCGCTAAGCATTTGCTGCCAGGTGAGTACACTTGGTATCGCAGAATGCGGCTCAAACGATAGATAGAGCCGGACGGAAGGTTCAACGATCGACATCGGCGCCTTCGGGCGCCGTTTTACTTTGCCGGCCGGGCCGGACAGCGCTGGTACCAGTGCGCGGTATGATGCGATCGGCTGATCGCGGAGGCGATATCAGGCCGTCTGCTCGAGTGCGGCCTCTGCGTCGCGCCTGATGCGCTTGACCATCGAACGAAGGCCGTTGGCGCGCTGCGGCGACAGGTGCTCGTCCAGGCCGAGCGCCTTCAGCGTCGCTTCCGCATCGATTTTCTGGATCTCGCTGGCGGTCTTGCCGGAGAACAGCGCCAGCATGATCGCCACCAGCCCGCGTACGATATGGGCGTCCGAATCGCCCCTGAAGGTGATGACCGGATCGCCGCCCGGTCCCCGTTCGGTGGTCAGCCAGACCTGGCTGACGCAGCCCGGCACCTTGTTGGCGGCGGTGCGTTCCTCATCCGGGAATGGCGGCAGCGCCTCGCCGAGTTCGATGACATAACGATAGCGGTCCTCCCATTCGTCAAGGAATGAGAAGTCGTCGCGGATCGTCTGGATCGTGGTCGTCATGACAGGGATATAGTCATCCACCGTCGCCGCGTCACGGAAAAACAAAAACACCGCGGGCGTCGAGAGGCAGACTGCCCGCGGTGCGCCGTCGAAACGGCTTAATTCTTTACCGGCAGGTTGACTGTCTCGGGCAAGACGACTTCTTCGGGAACGCTGCCGGTCATTGTGGAGATGTCGGGGCCTGCGGACTTGTCGTCCAGCATGGCGGCCGCGATCTTGGCTGTCTCCTTGGCCCTTGCGGTGATGGTGTGCATTGCCGACTTGCCGGTCTCACAGACATCGGGCTTGCGTTCGCAAATACCGGCGATGTCGCCGACCGCGTCGCGGGCTGCGAACAGGGCCTGGATCGGTCCTACGCTTTCCTGGCCCGGCTCGCCGGGACCGACGCCCAGCGGCAGTGCCAGCAGCACCAGCGAAAACCAGAAAGCCATTCTCATCAGGAAGAACATGCTCGCCTCTTGTCGTGACCGGATCATGCAGCCATGAGCATGACCTCTTTTGTGGGCGGGATATTGGCACACAGGCGCAAAGGACGGCTTGCGGGTTAGCCGAGAATTTTCTTCAAATTTGAGGCAAATTCGAAACGAAGCGTTTTGCTGTCGATTTGTCTCAGATTGGAACCATTTTTCTTATCATCCATCAGCCATATATTCCTTTGTTTCTGTTGCGTTTTCCACAAAATCAGGCGGTCGGTGCGCTGCGGCTGGCCACGCTGCGGGCGGCCCCTGCGGATAACCCTCCGTTTACTATGGTGGCATTTGCCCGCCTTTTCGGGCGCTCCCATCCCGATATTCGCCGTGGGCCGGGCCTTGGGTCGGCCCTGCCTTATCCATTCTTTAAAGGCTGGGTGCGAGTTTCAGAGTCAATCAAAACGATCTGCAAAAGCAGAGCTGTTCACGACGAGTGCGGGTGCGTTGAGTTGATGCCGATCAAGGCCAGATACGTTGAATTGCCTGGGGCAATGGCCGCCGGTTGTGAACGTATGGTCCATCCCTCCATTCTTGGGCTGGACGACCGCGAGCGTCAGCGTCGCTTTATCGGCGCCATGCTGGCCGCTCCGTTCTTTGCCGCCGGTGCCGCCGTCACGCTCGTCACGTCAGGCATGGGCGCAGCCGTCACCGTGGCCGCCATCTTCGCGGCCTTTGGTCTTTGCTGGTTCATCGCCTTGCTGGTGGCCGCGACCGGCAGGATGGATCTGGCCGGCCGGGCCGCGCTGGCGATCGCGGGACTTGCGCTCGCCGGTCTTGTTGCCGCTGCCGGCGGGCTGAGCTCTCCGGTCGCGATGCTTTTCGTGGCGCTGCCGTTCGAAGCCTGGTGGATCGGCGCCTCGCGCCGCGCGGCGCTGTGGGGAGCCGTCTGCGCCGTCGTCGCCATTCTGTTGCAGCCTGTGACGGCAACCGTCCTCCCGCATGCCGCGGTGCCGATCGCCGCGTGGCACTGGCTGCTGCCATTGGCCTGGGCGCTGACGCTGGTGCCGCGTATATCGGCGGTTCGCAACACGGCGGCTGCGGCCGACGTAGGGGACACCGGCGATCGTCTGGAAGACATGATCGACGCGGTGGTCCTGCGCGTCGCCCGCCATGGCGAGGTTATCGATGCCTCGGCAAAGGCGCGTACGCTGTTGAAACTGCCCCCGCAACTGCTTTGCGGAACCGGGCTTTTCGATCGCGTGCATCTCTCGGATCGCGTCTCCTATCTCAGTGCCTTGGCCGACATGCGAGACGGGGCGCTGTCGCGGAGGCTGGAGTTGCGCGTCAGGCTGCCGCAGGACGGCAATGGACAGAATGGCAATGGCCCGGCAGACAACTATCGGCCGTTTTCGCTCGAACTGATGCGCGCTCAGGAGCAGGGCGACGTTTTCACGCTTGTGCTGCGCGAGAACGACGAGGTCGCCCGGTTGCGCGAAGACCTCGGCGCCGCCAATGACGCGGCCGCCGCCGCCGAAGTGGCGAAAGGGCGCTTCCTGGCGGTGGTGAGCCACGAACTGCGCACGCCGCTCAATGCCATCATCGGATTCTCCGACATGCTGCTGCACGAGATGTTCGGCGCCTTCAAGGATCCACGGCAGAAGGAATATGTCGGTCTGGTGCGCGATTCCGGCCAGCATCTGCTTGCCGTCGTAACCTCCATTCTCGACGTATCGCGGATCGAATCGGGCGTCTATGCGACCGAACCGGAGCCATTCCGCTTCATGGAAGCCGTCGACATGTGTCAGCAGATGATGCGGCTCCAGGCGCAGGCCAAGAACATCGATCTCAAGGCGCAGATCGCGCCGGACGCCGGCGAAATCAACGCCGACCGGCGCGCCGTGCAGCAGATCCTCATCAATCTCGTCTCGAATGCGATCAAGTTCACGCCCGATGGCGGCGATGTCGTCGTCGGCGCCAAGCGGATCGGTTCGCGCCTGCATTTCTGGGTGCGGGACACCGGCATCGGCATCGCCGAGGAAGATTTCGCCAATCTCGGCAAGCCGTTCATGCAGATCCAGAACGACTATACCCGTCGTTTCGAGGGGACCGGCCTTGGCCTGTCGCTGGTCAAGGGACTGGTGGCGCTGCACGAAGGCACCATGTCGATCGAAAGCATGCCGGGCGAGGGTACCACGGTCACCATCAGCCTGCCGGTGAAGGGGCCGAAAGGGCGGCCGGCGGACAAGGCCGGGGTGCTGACGATGCCGCTGGCCAGGGCGAAAGGGGACGGAAATGGCGCGCTCCGCAAAACAGCCTAAGGCGGCCAAGCGCCGCAGCAACGCCTTCCAGGACGGAGCCGTCGCCATCGGCGGCATGATTTCGCGCAATCCCGTCCTGGTGGGAGGGTCGACGGCATTCCTGGTGACGCTGTTCTACGTTTCGGCGAATGCGCTGTGGTACCAGCCTTTTCCGCATGCCGGCGCCTTCTTCGCGACCCGCAGCATGCAGGGCGTTCCGCACGCGGCCGCTGATGAGCCGGAGACCACCTTCAACATCGTGCGGCCAGGTACCGCGCCGGCGCCGGTCAAGGGCGATCCGGTGGTGGAGCAGGTGCAGGGCATATTGAAGGATCTCGATTTCTACGCCGGCACGGTCGACGGCATTTCCGGACCCAACACGCGCAAGGCGATCCAGGCCTATCAGCAGAAGGTTGGGCTCAACACGTCCGGCGAGATCGACGCGCTGCTGCTCGATCAGCTGGGCGCGACCCCGAAAACCGCCGCCGTGCCGAAACCGCAACCGCGTCCCGAAGTGTCGCAGGCGGTTCCAGTGTCGCTGCAGACCGATACGGCTTCCCAAGCGCCGGATCCTCGCATTGTCAAGATACAGGCCGGGCTCAAGGCCTTCGGCAATGACGACATGCAGCTCGACGGCGTCGTCGGCGCCCGTACCAAGGCGGCCATCAAGGAATTCCAGTCGCTGTTCGGCCTGCCGCAGACCGGCGAGCCCGACGAACTGGTCTATGTCAAGATGCGCGAGATCGGCCTGACCAACTGACGGCGCAAACAACGGCTCGCCCAGCGGTGTAAATACCGATAGATAGCCCGCATGCTGTCCGGACTTTTCTCATGCGCGTGACCACGGATCTCTGGGTATCGGCCCTGTTGCGTCGGGTTTTCGGCGCGGGCGGGTTTGCCGCCGTGGTCAAGCGCGGCGCGACCGAAGCCGGCGCCGTGTTCGTTCTAACGCGGAGCCGGCTTGGTGAAATCGCTCTCTATGGGCCGGCGCCACAGACGAGCTACGATTCGGCCAAGCCCGACGACCGTTTCTTTAGCCTTCTCGCCACCGCCGCCGATGCTTCGGTGCTGGACGCCAGACTGGAACGCGAGAAGAAATTCGATCCCGACATCTGGGTGGTTGAGATCGAGGCCGGCGCTGTTCCTGTCGAGGAGCTTATTTCCGTGAAGATGTCCTGAGGCCAGGGAAGGCCGCTGCATCGTCACTGTTCGACGCCTCGCGGCTGGCGCTGTTGGTGGGGGCGGCGTCGCGAACCACATCGGACAGGGTCACGGCCTTCCATTCCCGCACCTTGTCCAGCGCCGCGTCGCGGTGCAGGAGCCGGTAGCGATCGAGGAAGGTGCGGATCGCCTGCGGATGCGGAAACTCGCGGGAGTAGACGGCAACCGTGATCAGGAATGCCCGGTCCTCGCTGAGGTCGAGCGAGCGCAGCGCCGTCAGCAGCGGCATGTAATTCTGGTTCGCCGTCAGCAACCTGGCCGTCGAGAAATCGATATCGAGCGCATCGGCGAGCGCGGTCTGGAAGAAGGCGGCGTTTCCGGTCAGCGCCGTCTCGCGCAATTTGGCATAGGTATCGGCTCCGGTGAACGGATCGACCTGCGCCGCCTGCGCCTCCTCGCCGGCCCGCATCATGGAGCGCAGCCTGTGCCGCGCATTTTCGGCACCAACGCCCGGCGTCTGCTGCCTTGTCGCGCTGTCGGCGGCCGGCGCCTTCAAGGGAGCGGTTTGTGCCGGGGAGGCTTCCGCTTCCGGATCGCGTACCCGCACCAGCGTCGGCCTTTCCAGCGCCCTGATCAGATCGGCGATGGTCGGATTAAGGTTCTTGCGGCGCGCGATCGCGCGCGCATGCGGCAGCCCGTGCCGGCCGATCAGCGCAATGAGGTCGATGTCACTGACTGCGCGCGAGCGGATGAGCAAGGGGGCGGCGATGTCTACCGGCTCCTCGCACAGGCGCCGCACCAGCCCGGCCGGAGCATATTCGCATTCAGAGAGGGCCGCCGCCACGTAGCGGCGCGATTCGACGGACACGTTGTCGAACAGCGGCAGCGTCAGATCTTCGAGCTGGCCGATCTCCCGGCGGGACGGCCGCGTAAGCGAGCAGAACGCAGACACCGCTGCGCGGAACAGCCTTTCGGCCTTTCCCGATTCCGTCCCTACCGCGATTTGCCTGAAGTCCGAAGATGACACGAGGGATACGCCCGATACTCTATACACGCCTGACCATGCTCGACCGGAACCATGTCGGTTTCGCGATTGCCAAGAACAAAGATCAATTTAGCTGGGATCCGTTAGCGCTCCGTTAACCCTCTGCCGGCCTTAATGATATTTGGAGGCGTTGCGTTGTGCTCCGGGGCAACCGAGAGGAATACGCGAACCATGGGCATGGTACTGTCTTTCGTGCCGAGAACGGCACCAACCAATCGAGCAAAGCAAACCACCGAAATACCGGCGGCGGTGATCATCTTTCCCGGTATCCGCTATGAGCGGTCCACCGCAGGGGAAGCGCGGCCTGCCGGCCCTGACAAGCCGGGAACGCCACGCACGCCAGTGCCGCACCACTGAACGTTCTTGAGGCCGAGGCGGGAATCATCCCTGCGGCACCGCCCTTGATTGTTCTGATGCGGATTGTCCGGGCCGCGGTCTAAAAGTCCTGCAGCTCGCACGAACTCTGCTCCAGAAAGCGCGACACGATCGACTTCCAGCTGTCGTCCGGCACGAAGCTGCGGATGACGAATATGCCCTCGTCGATCGGCGCTTCGACGAAGATCGCTCCCTGAAGCTCTTCGGGAAGGTCCCTGCGCATGTCGATCATCTGCGCCGGCGTCAGCACCACGGCATCCAGCTTGCCCCCGGTCGCCGTGTGGTCGTTGAATGAATAGATGTTGTGGCCGTTGCGGTCATAGACAGACACCGACCAGAAGGGCACATTGCCCGGCGCCCTGATCCTCACCATTCCCTCATCGAGGTCGAACCGGCAAGCCGTCGCATAAAACAGCGGGTCGACCGATTTCACCACCGGCGCGCCGCCCGCCTCGGCATCGAGCCGGGTCATCCGGTAGAGATCCGACGCCATCGACAGCCGTGACCAGGCATCGCGTTCCGAGAATTCAGGCACCAGAAGCAGCACGACGATATGCACGATGCCGGCGCCGACGAGGCCGAGCAGGACGGCATGTAGAAGTCTGCGCGTCGCGGCATAGACACTACGCATCGCAGCTGACCTTGGTGATCTTGGGCAGCGACACATCCGACAGGCCGGTGCTGCTGGCGATCGGCGTGTCGTAGAATGTCAAAACGAAATACATCCTGCCGGAACCGTCGGTCAGCAGCCAATTGCCGGGCATCGGGTGATGGCCGACGGAAATGAGCACCGAATTGTCGGATTGGCGCAGCACGCCATAGGATTGAAGCGCGGCAACCCGCGATTTGCCGGTCTCGACCACGCTGAGCGATTGGTCGGCGGCATAGAGGGTCCAGAATCGGGCGGTCGGAAATCCGCCTTCGATCGTGTAGGTACATTCGCGCCTGAGTTCTCCGCCAGCTGCGTCGTCCTCGGCGACAAAGGACAGCCCTTCGGCGCGGCCGAGCGCGAGCACGCCCTCGCGCGCCACGCGGGCCTTGGAATAGGGGTCGGCTGCGGGTGTGCCGATATCGGGAAAGGCGGTCCACTGGCCGATCCTGATCGCCCCGACGCCGTCCTGCATTTTCAGCGCATACCAGACGCTGGCGCCGCCGCCGCCGATGGCTATGGCAAGCGAAAGCAGCGTCAGGAAGGCGTTCTTGAGCATGAAAGGCCGGGCGCATGAAGAATTGCCGCTCGGGGATATCGCGGCGCGGGGTCGTGTGGCAAGCCGCAGGACGCGGATTCGCAAGGTGTGGCTTTTCCATCTTCCCGAAGGCAGAAGGGAAGAGGCGCCGCGATCACAGCGCCGACAGCGTTTCGGGCGGAGCCGATGCACCGAGCCTGCGCGCCGTTTCGAACAGGTGGGTCATGTCCCTGAGCGTCTGTGTCGTCCGGCTGGACAGCACCGGCGGCCGTTCGGCGGCGGCATCGGCCGCTGCCTGTTCCTCGCTCTTCTTCTGCGCTTCCGCGGCCTTGGCCGCGATCTCCTCGTCGACGAAGGGCTTGTCGATGCCGGGGATAGGCTTGAGGTCGATGTTCTGATGCGCATAGACCATGAGCCGCTGCCACACCATCGCCGGCAGCGAGCCGCCTGTCATGTTCTTGGTCGGGGTGAAATCGTCATTGCCCAGCCAGACGGCCGCCGTGTAGTTGCCGGTGAAGCCGACGAACCAGGCATCGCGGTAGGATTGCGTCGTGCCGGTCTTGCCGGCGACGACGATGTTGGGGATCTGCGCGCGCCTGGCGGTACCCATCGCCGGTACCGCGACAAGCATGGTGTTCATCGATTTCAGCGCCTGCTCGGACAGCACGCGGTGCGGCGGCGGCGCATCCTTGGCGAAATCGTAGACCACCTCGCCGGTGCGGGTGACGAGCTGCGTGATGCCATGCCTGGAGCCGACGAAGCCGTTCTGCGCGAACACGCTGTAGCCCGTCGCCTGGTCCATCACGGTCATGCCCGAGGTGCCGAGCACCATGGTCTTGTGCGCTTCGAGCGGCGATTCCACGCCGAATGATTCCGCCATCGCCTTGATCGGCCCGATGCCGAGATAGTCCTTGGCAAGCCGCACGGGCACCGTGTTGATCGACTTGGCCATGGCCACGATCAGCGGGACCTTGCCCGCCGACTCGCCACCGTAATTGTGCGGCGACCAGTTGCCCCAGCTGATCGGCCCGCCTGATACGATCGAATTCGGCGTAAAGCCGTGCTCCATCGCCGTTGCATAGACGTAGGGCTTAAAGGAGGAGCCGGTCTGGCGCAGTGCCTTGGTGGCGCGGTTGAACTGGCTGGCGCCATAGTCGCGGCCGCCGACGATCGCGCGCACCGCGCCGTTGGTCTCGATGACCACCACGGCGCCTTCGGTGACGTTGTACTCCTTGCCGAACTGGCGCAGGTGGAACTCCACCGACTCTTCTGCCGCCTTCTGGATGTTGGCGTCGAAGGTGGTGTGCGCCACCAGCGAGTGCTGCCCGGGCTTGGCGATCTTCTTGACCTCGTCGAAGGCCCAGTCGAGGAAATAATCGGGGCTCTTCTGTTCGCCGCGGTCGACGACATCGGCCGGATGCAGCCTTGCCTGCAGCACCTGGCCCTCGGTCATGAAGCCGGAATCGACGAGATTGGACAGCACCACATTGGCGCGCGCGCGCGCCGCCGGCAGGTTGATGTGCGGCGCGTATTTGGTCGGCGCCTTGAACAGGCCTGCAAGCATCGCCGCCTCGGCGAGATTGAGGTCCTTGACGCTCTTGCCGAAATAGAAGTCCGCCGCCGCCTCGATGCCGAACGTGCCGCCGCCCATATAGGCGCGGTCGAGATAGAGCTGCAAGATTTCCTTCTTCGACAGATTGGCTTCGAGCCACAGCGACAGGAAGGCTTCCTTGATCTTGCGCTCGAAGGTGCGCTCATTGGTCAGGAACAGGTTCTTGGCCAGCTGCTGCGTGATGCTGGAGCCGCCCTGGACGACCGAGTTTGCCCGCACATTTTCGAAGATTGCGCGCGACAGGCCGAGAACGTCGATGCCGTAATGGTCGAAGAAGCGCCGGTCCTCGGTGGCAAGCACCGCCTTGATGACGTGGTCCGGCATTTCGTCGACCGGCACGGAATCGCGCTGGATGATGCCGCGCTGGCCGATCTCGTCGCCATAACGGTCGAGGAAGGTAACGGCGAAGTCGCCCTGGGCGCGCCAGTCGCCGGCCGTGTCCTGGAAGGCGGGAATAGCCAGCGCCAGCATGACGACGATGCCGCCGGCGCCAAGCGTGAAACCTTCGCTCAAAAGCTCGACGATGCCACGGCGCCAGCCGTTGACGCGGAAACGCCGGGAGAAAATCGTCGCGCCCTCCCAGAACTGGCGCGCCTTGAACCCGATCTCGTAGAGAGAAGAATCGATCCATGCGTCGAGCGCCAGCAGCCGGGCGGCGATCGCACCTCTTCTCTTGCGTGGTTCAGGACTGACCATTCAAAAACCCGGACGGCTATGGCGCGGCCTGAAAACCAAGCGGGCAGTTTCAGGGCGACGCCGCCCTGACTATTCATCCATTTGCGGACGCCCACAAGGGTGGCGAGGACACACCTGCAGGGTTTGTTGATGGGGGCGGTACAAACCGCCATTCACCCGCCTGACGCTGATCAGGCGGGCGAAGATGGGGTTGCCGTTCCGGGCTCAGGCCGCCTCGCGCTTCAACGCCTGCGCCATGCAGTGGATGCCGCCGCCGGTCTTGGAGATCTCGCTCATGTCGACGGCCGCCACTTCGAAGCCGCGCGCCTTGAGTTGACCGATCAGCGACTGGCTGGATGTCGGCGCGATCACCCTGTCCTTGCCCAGCGACATGAAGTTGCAGCCGAGCGCCATCGTGTCCTGGAACGGCACGTCGATGATCTCGTGCCCTTTGCCCCTCAGCCAGTCGACGATCCCCGGCTCGGTGCAGGCGAGGCAGACGGCGGTGAGCTTTTCCGCGATCGGCACCACCATCAGGTCGATATGGACATAGTACTCGTCGATGAAGGCGATTCGTGTTTCCCAACCCTCTTTTTCGAACCAGGCCTGCACCTGCCGGGCGCCTTCTTCCTGCGTGCGGGCGCCGCCGCAGCCGATCAGCACCACGCCATCCTCGATGACGTTGAAATCGCCGCCCTCGAAGGTGCCTGCGGTGACCATGTCGTAGATCGGGATGCCGAGTTTTTCATAGGTGCGGATGGCGGCGTAATTCTCGCCGCGCCGCCACCAATTGGCCATGGCGGTGATGATGGCGCCGTACGGCGTCATTACGCTGGAATCGCGGGAGTAGACCTGCATCGGCAGCTCCGGCGTCGGCTCGTGCCAGTGGATGTTGACGCCGAAATGCTCATAGGCCGCGACCAGATCCTTGTGTTGTGCCTGCGCGATCTGGATGTTGCAGGGCGCCTCGCGCAGGTGCTTGCGCGACAGGGAGCTGGTCGAGAGATGGCGCAGGAAATTGGGCGAGCCGAGCAGCACGTCGGTCAAGACGTCGGTCTCGTTGGCGAAACCCCATGATGTCAGCGGCTTGGTGCCGCCGGCCGGGTTGCGGCGCTGCAGCGAAAACGGCTCGGCGATGATGCGGTCATGAACGGTCATGCGGTTCTCCTCGTATGGGCGTTTGCGGTCATTGCTTGCTTGGTATCCACCAGTCGCGGCCGCGCGGCGTGGTGACATATTCCGGCCAGCGGAAGTTGATGGGCGGATCGTAGTCGCAGAGCGGGGCGATCCAGGTCGAACCGCCAATGCCGCCGCCGGTTCGGGTGACGAACTCGTCCATCGCCATGTCGCGCGCGGCCTTGTCTTCCAGCAGGCGAAGGGCGGATAGCGCGACGGTCTTCGCCGCGCAGATGACCATCGGGTCGATGGTCGCCGGGATGCCACCCAGCGCGTTCATCGCCCAAGCTGGAAAAACATGACCGTTTGCCGAACGCAGGGCAGGGCGGGCGACATAGAAACGCGCCGTCGGCGCGTGCCAGCTCATATCGGTGTAGTCGTCCGAGGTCGAGTTCACCTGCGACGGCGGCAGGTCGCGGCGCAGGATCGCCTCTGCCTCCTGTGGTGCAATCAGCCGCTCCAGCTCGTCGATGAAGGGGTTTTCGCTCGCCACCCCACCGGCATTGACCTGGATCTCGCGGGCGATCTTCTTCGCCGCCTCGTCCCAGCGGGGCGGGCCGACGCTCGCCAACGCCTCATAGGCGATCCCGGCCATGGCATGATTGGCCAGCCCCGGCCGCGACTTCGAAACCCAGTGCCGTTCGTAGCGGCAGCCGCTGATCGCGGCGGCGGCCGAGGCGTTTCGGTCGAGCACGGCGGTGACCTGCTCGGCCATGGCGATGGTCGGAACACGGATCATGTACTGGATCTCGGCAAGGCCTGCCGGCAGATTGTCGGCGGTGGCCTGGCCCGCCGTCAGGATCGCCTCGCTGATCGACCAGCCGCCCTGGTGCGGCAGCATGGAATCGCGCAGCGCCTTGGAGGCTATGTACATCGTCATCAGCGCGTCGTTGGCGCCGGGCGCGCGAACCGCCGAATGTGCCTGCGGGATCGGGGCGCCGTCGCCGGCGGCGCGTGCCCAATTCTCGGGCTCATCGCAGATGAAGCGATAGATCATCGCGTAGGCAGCGCCGCAATGGGTGTCCCAGCGCGCAGTGTTGCAGAGCGGCAGCATGTAGAAGGGATGGAAGGAGATCATGCCGGCAAGGCCGTCATAATAGCCTTTGGCTGCATGGATCGGTTTCGAGCCGCGCACCTTCTCCGCCGGCTCGCCGGTGAAGCGCAGCGTGCCTGCAATGCCGTGGCGCTGCATGGCGGCCTTTGTGGCGAGCAGACCGCCCAGGCTGGCCATGCCCAGGCCCGAGTGCGGATCGGTATGGCCGCCGGCTTCGGAGCCGAGCCCTGGGCGGGGCCGCTTCACCGTGGCAGCGTTCTGGCAGTTGCCGGGCACGGCGTCATATTCGGCATACATGCCGATGGTCGGACCGTCTCCATTGGTCCAGTGGGCGCAGAAGGCCGTCGGCATGCCCGCGGAGCCTTCCTCGACCGCAAACCCCTCGCGCTTCAGCCGATCGACATACCAATCTGCCGACTGGTACTCGCGCCAGGCGGTCTCGCCGAAGTCGAAGATGGTGCGCGTCCAGGCCGACAGCAGCGGCTGGATGCCGTCGAGGCAGGCAAGAGCGGTTTCTTGCGCCGATGTCGTCACCGGTTTTTCCATGCGCCAAAGAAAGCAGTGAAGCGGCTTGCCAAAAAGTGATATGTTTTCCCGGTTCGTGCAAATTCGGTTCACCTCTTGAGAATTCCATCGACGCAGGCGCTGCGCGCCCTCGACAGTTTCGCCCGTCATGGCAGCGTCTGGCGCGCCGCCGACGAATTGCACCTCACCCGCAGTGCGGTCAGCCATCAATTGCGCTTGCTCGAACGCGACCTCGGCTTCGATCTGCTGGAGCGCATCGGCAAGGGCGTGGCGCTGACGCCGCGCGGCCAGCGCTATGCCGCGGACGTGCGCAAGGCGCTGACCGTGCTCGGCGACGCGGTGGCGCAAAACGCCGGCACCGGGGTCGGCGGCTCCTTCGCAGTCTCATGCACACCAGGCTTCGCCTCGCTGTTCTTGTGCACCCATATCGGCGAGTTCCGGCAGATGTATCCGGACGTGGCGCTGAGCATACTGACGCCCCGGCGGCTCGACGACGTCAGCAATCCGGACGCCGACGCCTTCATTGCCTTTGGCGTCGGCAACTGGCCGAACCGCGTGGTGGAACTGCTGTGCGATATCTCGTTCACGCCGCTCTGCAGCCCGACGCTACTCAACAAAGTGGGCGGCTTTTCCAAGCCCGCCGACGTCCTGCGCGCCAACCTGCTGCATCTTGGCGATACGGAGGACTGGGCGCGCTGGCTCGCGCTGGCCAAGGTCGAGAACCCCGACACCGAGGGCGGCATCTTCTTTTCCGACATGAACCTCGTTTTCTCGGCGGCGATTGCCGGCCAGGGCATCGCCATGGGGGACGAGCTGACCAGCCGCCGGGCGCTGAGTGAGGGCCGGCTGGTCAAGCCGTTCGAGACCTCGATCCCGTCGCCGCGTTCCTATTTCCTGGTTTCCGAGCACGCCAAGGCGGGTCACCCTGTGCTGGAGGCGTTTGGGGGATGGTTGAGGTCGAAGCTATCGGAGAACAGGTTGCGGACATATTGAGATCAACTGATCTCCCCCAGGAGAGGTGAATTTCGCGGCTCCAGCGTCGCCGGCATTCGCCATAGATGAATCAAATTTGCCGATCAGGCGAAAACTATTCGGTTGCGGTGAGCCTTCGCGCTGCCTACGATTTCCCCCAGCCACCAAAGAAGAGGCAGGATGCAGCAACCCGGCCGGGCCGCAGAGATCAAGGCGAACGGGATCGGCAAGAGCTTCGGCTCGTTCCGTGCGCTGGACAATCTGACGCTCAATATCGGCCGCGGCGAGTTTTTGACGCTGCTCGGCCCCTCCGGCTCCGGCAAGACCACCTTCCTGATGATCCTGGCCGGCTTCCTGCAGCCCAGCGAGGGCCGCCTGTTCAGCGACGGCGTCGACATTACCGACCGGCCGGCCGAGCAGCGCGCCGCCGGCATGGTGTTCCAGGGCTATGCGCTCTTCCCGCATATGAGCGTCGAGCAAAACATCGCCTTTCCCCTCAAGGTGCGCAAGAAATCTGCCGCCGAGATCAAGCGTAGCGTCGGCGAGATGATAGAGCGCGTCGGTCTGCTCGGCCACGAGAAGAAGCTGCCGGCGCAGCTTTCCGGCGGCCAGCAACAACGCGTGGCGCTGGCCCGCGCGCTGGTGTTCGAGCCGGGCGTGCTTTTGCTCGACGAGCCGTTCTCGGCGCTCGACAAGAGCCTGCGCGGCCAGATGCAGGCCGAGATGAAGCGCCTGCACCAGGAGACCGGCACCACCTTCGTCTTCGTCACCCACGACCAGAGCGAGGCGCTGGCGCTGTCCTCGCGTGTCGCCATCTTCAACCATGGCAAATTGTTGCAGGTCGGAGCGCCTGACGAGGTCTATGACCGGCCCGCCAACCGCTTCGTCGCCGAGTTCCTGGGCGAGATCAATATGCTGCCGCTGAAGGGCGTGCGCGTCGCCGACCATGGCGCGACCGCGCTCTGCGAAGACCGGGCAATCAAGCTGCGCGGCAACGCCGAAGCAGTGGGTGGCAATGCCATCCTGGCGATCCGGCCAGAACATATGTCGATAGCGCGCGAGGCGGCGGCAGGCGAGAACGGCATTGCTGCCACCGCGATCGGATCGACCTATCTGGGCGCGGCGACCAAACTCGACCTTACGACACGCCAAGGTGCGAAAGTGACCGTTTCGGTGCCGAACGAGGTCGCGGCCGCGGCACTCAGCAAAGGCAATTCCGTCTGGCTGACCTGGCCGGCGGAAAAGGGTTTCCTCCTTCCGGACGGAGGGCAATGAGCACCGGCGCGGCCTGAATTCGCCGCACCGGATTCCGGATTCGATCAACGAAAACAAGGGGAACTAACATGAACGATACCAAGAAACAGGCCATCGAAACGCTCTCCGAAAGGACAAGGCGCGGTGAGATCTCGCGCCGGCAATTCACGCAACTTGCAGGCCTCGTGCTTGCCGGCACGCCGCTGCTGCTGCGCTCGACCAAGTCCTTTGCCGCCGCGAAGGAACTGGTGCTGGTCAACTGGGGCGGCGACGCCATCACGGCTTACGACGCCGCCTATGGCCAGGCTTTCACCAAGGACACCGGCATCACCGTCAAGATGGATGGCTCCGGCCCGACCGAAGGGGCCATCGCGGCACAATTTAAAAGCGGTGCGCCGACCTGGGATCTTGTCGACGTCGACCCGTTCTCGGCCATCACGCTTGGCGCGCAAGGCATGCTCGAGCCGATCGACTACACAATAGTCGACAAGAAGAAGATGCGGCCGGGTTTCGGCTGGGATTACGCCGCCTCGACCTATTTCTTCTCCTATGTGATCGCCTACGATTCGCAGAAATACGGCAGCAATGCCCCGACCGGCATGGCCGATTTCTTCGACGTGAAGAAATTCCCCGGCAAGCGCTCCCTCTACAAATGGGGCGTGTCGAGCTGGGAGGCGGCTCTTCTCGCCGACGGCATCGCGCCGGCGTCGCTCTATCCGCTCGACCTCAAGCGCGCGCATGACAAGATCGCCGCGTTCAAGGAGAACGTCGTCGCCTATTGGGGCGGCGGCGCGGAAAGCCAGAGCGTGTTGCTCAACGGCGAAGCCTCGATGGCGATCGTCTGGTCGACGCGAGCCTCGCTGATCGAGCAGGATTCGGGCGGTCAGATCAAGTTCATCTGGGACCAGGGCCTGATTTCGCCCGGCGCACTGGCCGTGTTGAAGAACAACCCCGGCGGCAAGGACGCGGCGATGAAGTTCATCGCCAGCGCGCAGGACCCTGCAAAGCAGCTTGTCATGTTCGACAAGCTCGGTCAGGGCCCGGCCAACCCGGCTGCCGACGCTCTGGTTCCCGCCGACAAGAAGCGCATCAACCCGGTCGATCCCGAGAACATGAAGAAGCAGATCCCGCTCGACATGGACTGGTACGCCAAGAATTACGGGGCGGCGCTGGACGAATATACCAAGATCATCTCCGCCTGACCGGCGCTGGGCTGACATGAGAGGCGTTCTCTCGGATAGGATGGGCGCGGCGCTGCTGATGGCGCCGCTGCTCCTGTTCCTTGGCCTCGCCTATGCCTGGCCGTTCCTCGGCGTGGTGAAGTGGAGCTTCACGCTGCCGACGCCGGGGCTTGGCCAGTACGGCGCGCTGATAACCGACCCGCTGGTACAGTCGGTGTTCGTCCGCACGCTGCGCATCGCGGCGATCGTCACCGTTGTATCGGTTGCCGCTGCCTACGCCATCACCGTGGTCTGGGTGCGCGGCAGCCCGGCGCAGCGGGTGCTGGCCGAATTCTGCATCCTGGTGCCGTTCTGGATATCGGTGCTGACGCGCGCCTTCGGCTGGGTGGCGCTTCTCTCCAACCGCGGCCTGATCAACACCTGGCTGCAGTCGATCGGCTTCATTGGCGAACCGCTGACGCTGGTGCGCAACGAATTCGGCGTCATCGTCGGCATGACGCACTTCCTCATTCCTTTCGCCGTCTTTCCGCTGGCGTCTTCCATGCGCAGCCTCGACGAGCGTGTGCTGCTCGCCGCGCGCGGGCTGGGTTCCAGCCGCATGCGCACCTTCTGGACGGTGTTCGTGCCGATGACGCGCTCCGGCATCATCGGCTCCGCGCTGATCGTCTTCGTCTTCTCGCTCGGCTTCTTCGTCACGCCGGCGATCCTTGGCGGTGGCCGCAGCGTCATGATCGCCGAACTGATCTATCTGCGCATCTTCCAGAGCCCGGACTGGGGGCTGGGTGCTGCCATCAGCGTGGTGCTGGTGTTGTTCGTCGGCATCCTGATGGCGCTGCTCTTCCGCAACGTCAGACCGAAGCAATTGGTGTAGCCTATGCCGACCTATCGCCCCGGTCCCGTCTCGCTGGCCCTCGCCGTCCTGGTGGCGCTGTTCCTGCTCCTGCCGCTGCTGGCCGTGATCCCGGTCTCGCTGACGCCCAGCCGCATGCTGGCGATGCCGACGGGCGAGTTGTCGCTGCGCCACTACCGCTCGCTGGTCGAGGATCCGCGCTGGCTCCAGTCCATCCTGCTCTCGATCAGGATCGGCATCGTCAGCAGTGTCATCTCGACGGTGCTGGCACTGTGCTTCAGCCTTGGCGTGTGGATGTTCAAGCCGCGCTTCACCGCGGCTCTGGTCGGCTTCGTGCTGTTGCCGATGGTGGTGCCGCCGGTGGTCTCGGCGGTGACGCTCTATTTCCTGCTCACCTCGATCTCCGGCGTCAGTTCCTTTTTCGGCTACGACACCTGGCTGGGTGTGGCCATGGCGCATTCGGTGATGACGGTGCCCTTCGCCACGGTGCTGATCCTGGTCTCCCTCAGCCAGCTTGACCGCCGTATCGACCTCGCAGCGCGTGGCCTTGGCGCCAGCGTCTGGGAGCGCGCCACGCGCATCATCATGCCCAACATCAAATTCGGCATCGTCACCGCGGCACTGCTGTCCTTCGTGCTCTCCTGGGAGGAAATCGGCGTCACGCTGTTCATCACCTCGGTCAACGCCATCACGCTGCCCAGGTTGATGTGGATGGGTCTGCGCGACAATATCGACCCGGCGATCGCGGCACTTTCAGTGATCCTGATCGTCATCACCGTGCTGGTGCTTGCAGTGCGCAGCGTTGTGGTGCGGCTGCGTGGAGGACAATGACCGGGGGCCTGTCTGCCTCAGGGGATTGTCACAGGGGTAAAACTGCTAGCAGAAGCGCACCGAGACCCGGCCGAACCTGCCCAAATCGCCGATGACTTCGTCGCCCGCCTCGACGCTGATCGGCGTCACGCAAGTGCCGGTGATCACGATCTGCCCCGGCTGGAGCGCTATGCCCAGGCCCGACAATTCGTTGACGATCCAGGTCAGCGCAATACGAGGATCGCCCAACACGGCTGCTCCTGATCCGTTATGCTGCGATTTTCCGGGGACAAAAGCGGCCACCGGGTGCTTCGCGAGATCTACGTCGCGCCAATCGTCTTCCACCGCCTCGCCGATGACGAACAGATTGGCACAAGCATTGTCGGCGATGAGCTGCGGCGCGCTGACAGCGCAGAAATCGTCATAGCGGGAGTCCGGTATTTCGATCGCCGGATGCAAACTCGCCACGGCGTCCATTACATCACCGATTTCATAAGGCGCCGGGCGAGGCGGCAACTGACGGCCGAACCGGAACGCGAATTCGATCTCGGCGACACGCATCTTGCTTGTCGCCAGGGAAACGGAGCCTCCAACCTCGACCGCCTTCTCGGCGAGGAGGCGCCCGGCCATCGGGCGGTCGACGTTGATATGCCGCTGGCCGGCCAGGCTGGTTGCCGCGATCTTCCAGCCGAAGAGCGGAGCCACTGAGCGATCCATGACGTGCGACTGGATGGCGTAGCCTTCGGCCCGCGTCTTCGGCCGCAATTCCTCGGGTATGGCGTCGAGGCGGGTGCCCTTGTCCCAATGGCCTACCAGGAGGCGCGACGCGGCCCTGGCCTTTTCTGGATCGAGCATGATCAGCTCCTGAAATTAGGAAATGCGGCGCTGCCGGGCGTTGCTGATGCTTGCGGTTCGCAAAGGGTACCCGCTATTCGCTGACGAGATTGTCGGGAAGTCGTATTTTCGAGATCATCGAGATTCATCATCGTGACAACGAATCGGCAATCGTGTTCGTTCGGTAAATGGCTATATATGGCAAAGCGTCTGGAGTGCGGAAGAGCTTCTGGCGAGCAGGGTCGATAGCGCACCGGGTGAGGGAGAAACGATGACGGCGCCCGGCGATTTGCAACAGGCACTGTTTCTGAGGCTAAAAAGCGATCCGTCCCTGTCGGCTCTGCTGGGCGGCGCCGGACTGCGCGAACAACCAACCGACAACGTCGCCTTTCCCTATGTGACATGCGGCCAGACCTGCGCCTTTGACTGGGACACCGGGGCCGAGAACCGCGACGATCAACTTATTACGCTGCATGTCTGGTCGAAGGCCCATGGCGAAGCCGAAACGCGGGCCATCATGGATGCCATCGAGGCGCGCCTTGCCGACGCGGTGCTGGAGGTCGGCGCTCGCGGCCAGACACGCCTGTCGCTCGAATTCAGCGAGGCGCGGTATGACGAGGAACTGCTTGTCCATCACGGCCTGCTGCGTTTTCGGGCGCTGACCCAGGAAAACGCCTGACGCGCGCTTTCAATATGAACGAAACGGAGTCTAGACTGGAACTTCATGGGTTTCATCGGGTTGGGCGGTGAAATCTCAATTTGTTTGTCTCGCATTGCAGGGGTGGCGAGCATGGTTTCAGCGGCGATCACCGTTCATTTCACGTTCAGCGCCGATGCGTTACAACGCTGGCCATGAGAACGCTTCGCTCCCATTTCCGAACCGCGACCCTGGCGCTCTGCGCGGGGCTGCTTGCGGTGCCGGCAAGCGTTGCGCCGGCAGCCGCGCAGGATGAATCGATTGTCGTGGCGGCGGCCGACTGCTACGCGATCGGCCAGCAGGTGGCCGAGCAGAATGGCGGGACGCTTGCCAAGGCCTCGCAGTCGACGCGAGGCGGGCAGCCGGTCTGCGTCATCGTCGTGCTCGTTCCGGGCAAGAACGGGCAGCGTCCGCGCCGCTCCGAGATCGTCGTCCCGCAGAACTGACCCCCCGTCGTTTCCCAGGCCGGCGGAATCGGCCTATAGCTGAAGCAATCGGTCAACAGGCAGTGGTCTTCGCATGCGCGTACTGGTCGTCGAGGATGACAAGGATCTCAACCGGCAGATATCGGATGCGCTGGTCGACGCCGGCTATGTCGTCGACCGGGCATATGACGGCGAGGAGGGCCATTTTCTCGGTGACACCGAGCCCTACGACGCGGTCGTGCTCGACATCGGCCTGCCGCAGATGGACGGCATCAGCGTGGTCGAGCGCTGGCGGCGCGGCGGCCGCAAGATGCCGGTGCTGATCCTGACCGCCCGCGACCGCTGGAGCGACAAGGTCTCCGGCATCGACGCCGGCGCGGACGACTATGTCACCAAGCCGTTCCACATCGAGGAGGTCCTGGCGCGGGTCAGGGCGCTGATCCGCCGCGCCGCCGGCCACGCCTCATCCGAACTGACCTGCGGGCCGCTACGCCTCGACACCAAGGCCTCGAAGGCCGATGTCGCCGGCGTGCCGTTGAAGCTGACATCGCATGAGTTCCGCCTGCTTGCCTACCTGATGCATCACATGGGCGAGGTCGTCTCGCGGACCGAACTGGTAGAGCATCTCTACGACCAGGATTTCGACCGCGATTCCAACACGATCGAGGTGTTTGTCGGACGGCTCCGCAAGAAAATGGGCATCGACATGATCGAAACCGTGCGCGGCATGGGTTATCGCATGCGTGAGCCGGAGGCGTAAGGCGGAACCGCTCCCTACCAACCCAACCGTGAGCAAGCGGCTCTCGCTGCGCTTGTGGCCGCGCTCGCTGACGTTCCGCGTCATCGCCTTTTCCACGGTCTGGGCGATCCTGACCCTCATCGTCATTTTCACCCTCATTACCACGCTGTACCGCCAGGCCAGCGAGCGCGGTTTCGACAGCCTGCTTTCTGCGCATCTGTTCAACCTGATCGGCTCCATCGGCATTTCCGATACCGGCGCGCTCACCGGCGCTCCGGATCTCGGCGACCTCCGCTTCTCGGAACCGAATTCGGGCTGGTACTGGTCCGTCGAACCCGCTTCGGAAGGCGTGCACGGCAATCTCCACTCATCGTCGATGACCAGGACGATCCCGTCGCCCGATGTGGCGGACGTTCCCTTCAACGCCAATTTCCAGCGCAGCTACGCGGCGCAAGGCATCGATGGCGAGGAGTTGGTCGTGTTCGAGAGCGAATTCGTTCTCGATGCCAAGAACCGCGCCGCCCGCTTTCGCGTCATGGGCAACAAGACCGAACTGGAACAGGAGATCGCCACCTTCCAGCGCCGCCTCCTGACCTACCTTTCCCTGTTCGGCGTCGGCATGATCGCCATCAACGCCATCGCCATCCTGCTCGGCCTGCAACCGCTGCGAAGGGTCAGGGACGCGCTCGCCATGGTGCGCGAAGGCACCGCGCAAAGACTTGACGGCCAGTTTCCAGCCGAGATTGAACCGCTTGCCAACGAAACCAATGCCTTGATCGAGAACAACCGGCGTATCGTCGAGCGCTCGCGGACTCAGGTCGGCAATCTCGCCCATTCCCTGAAGACGCCGCTGGCGGTGCTGCTCAACGAGGGGCGGGCGCTTGGTGGCGCCAAGGGGCAACTGATCGCCGAACAGGCCGCTTCCATGCAGAAGCAGGTCGATCACTATCTCCAGCGCGCCCGCGTCGCGGCGCAGCGCGACAGCGTCGTCTACCGCACGCCGATAGCGCCGTTGGTGCAGCGCATGGTCAGGGTCTTGCAGAAGCTCAATCCGCGGACCAACCTGTCGTTGTCGCTGCCGCCGATCGAGATCGTCTTTGCCGGCGAGCGCGAGGACCTCGAGGAGTTGCTCGGCAATCTGCTCGAAAACGCGATGAAATGGGCGAAGAGCGCGGTTTCGGTTTCCGTCGTTCCCGTGGGCGACAAGGACGACAACATGTTCGAGATCGCCATCGAAGACGACGGACCGGGCATACCCGAGGAAAAAGCGCGCGAAGCGTTGAAACGCGGACGACGCCTGGACGAGACCAAGCCGGGCACGGGTCTCGGCTTGGCCATTGTCGCCGACCTCGTCAACGAGTATGGAGGCATACTGCTGCTCGAACGGTCCGGCATGGGCGGATTGAAGGCGGTAGTGCGATTGCGGAGCCTTCAGTGATGCCTTTCCCCGGCCGATCGACATTGACGGACTGGGCATGTTATGGCGGCGCACCGATTGGCTCCGTAGCCGGCCCAACGGCCAAATTTCCGACAAATATCAACATTATAGGCTCGCCGACTTCTCCGATGACGCGGCCCCCGGCTCATCCATGACAGGCTCCAGCTCAAGAAAACCGGTTGTTGGCATGAAGATTCGCGTCGCGCTTGTTTCCGCATTGATGGCCGTTTCCGGCTGCACCACCTTGGGCGGCAAGGCTCCCACCATCGCTGCGACGCCGGCCTCCACGCCACCCAGCAGCGGCAAAGTCGCCACGACGATCATTTCGGCGATGGGCGGCGGCCTCATCGGCGGGTCGGTCGGCAGCGGCCTTAGCGAAGCCGAGAAGCGCAGCGCGCTGGAGGCTGAATACAAGGCGCTCGAATACACCACGAGCGGCCAGAAGGTGACGTGGAAGGGCACCCAGGCGTCCCGCTATGGCGAAGTGGTTCCGGCTCAGCCCTACCGCGTCGGCTCACAGGACTGCCGCCAGTACACGCAGACCGTCTTTACCGGCGGGGCAGGGGTCACGGCGCGTGGAACGGCTTGCCGCAACGCCGATGGCAGTTGGACGCCGCTCACCTGACAGGCTAGCCGGTCCATTTCGGACCCGGCCGGTTGATGTCGATGAAGGATATGCGGCGCGCCCGCCGTCAAAGCGTCGCAGTATGCTTGTGTTGGCAGGGCAAGGCTCTGCCGTTATTGGAAGAACCATGCTGTTCTGGGTCATAGCCGCAATCCTAACGCTGGGCGCCAGCCTGGCGGTGCTGCTGCCGCTGGCCGGTGGCGCCAGAAGCGCGTCTTCGAGCGGCGAGCACGATCTGGAAGTTTATCGCGACCAACTGTCCGAACTCGACCGCGACGCCGCCCGTGGCCTGATCAAGCCTGCCGAAGCCGATGAGGCGCGCGCCGAGATCGCCCGGCGCATCCTTCGTCTCGACAATGCGGACCAGACCGGCAGCGCATCCGTCGGACGTACATCCGTCGCGACGCGGCTTGTCGCCACCGCGGCCGTGCTGGCGGTGCCGCTGGTCAGTTGGGGCCTCTACATCAACATAGGCTCGCCCGATCTGCCCTCGCAGCCGCTCAGCGAGCGGCTGGCCAAGAATCCGGCCGACAGCTCGGTCGACGAACTTGTGGCTCGCGCCGAAGCCCATCTTGCCGCCAATCCGTCCGACGGCAGGGGATGGGACGTGCTGGCGCCGGTCTATCTGCGCATGCAGCGCTTTTCCGACGCGGTCGCCGCCTATCGCAACGCCATTCGCCTCGACGGCGACAGCGCCGTTCGCCGGGCCGGTCTCGGCGAGGCGATCGCCAGCGCCGCCGGCGGCATCGTTTCGGCGGATGCCCAGGAGGCTTTCGAAGCGGCCCTGAAGCTTGACCCGGCCAATGCCAAAGCCGGCTTCTACCTTGCCATGGCCTTGGCCCAGGAGGGTCGCAGCAAGGAGGCGGCCGCGGCCTGGCAGGCGATGCTGGGCACGCTGCCGAAGGATTCGCCATGGCGCGGCGCGATCGAGCAGGCGCTGGCCAAGTCCGATAGTTCCGGCGCCGGCAATGCAGGCGTCGCTTCGAGCGAGCCGGCAAACGGACCGACCGCGGGCGATATCGATGCCGCTTCATCGATGTCGCCGCAGGACAGGGAAGCCATGATCAACACCATGGTCGCCGGGCTCGACGAGAAGCTGCGGCAGAATCCGCGCGACCCGGAAGGATGGATGCGGCTCGTTCGTTCCTACATCGTGCTGGGCAAGGCCGATCAGGCGCGCGAGGCGCTGAGCCGAGCTATTGCCGTCTTTGGAGCCGACAGTGACGAAGCCAGGAAATTCACCGCTTTTGCCGCTTCGCTCGGCCTGACGGCGACGCAATAGGGCTGGACCGGACAATGACGCGCAAACAGAAACGATTGTCGGTGATCGCGGGCGGCCTGGCCTTCCTCGGCGCCGCCACCGGCCTGACATTCTACGCGCTCGGCCAGAAGGCGTCCTATTTCTACATGCCCGCCGATCTGGCCACGGCGACGGTGCAGCCGGGCCAGCGCATCAGGCTGGGCGGCCTGGTGGAAAAAGGCACGATCCAGCGCGGGCAGGGGGCGACAGTGGCGTTTTCGGTGACCGACACCCATAAATCGGTCAAGGTCACCTATACAGGCATCCTGCCTGACCTATTTCGCGAGGAGCAGGGGGTCATCACCGAGGGCACGTTCGGCCCGGATGGCGTTTTTGTGGCCGACAGCGTTCTGGCCAAGCACGACGAGCGCTACATGCCCAAGGAAGTGGCCGATGGGCTGAAGGCCAAGGGCGTTTGGCAGGAGAGCAAGAGTGAATAGGCAGGCTCGATATAGCCGGGTTGGCGATCATGGTTGAGACCGGACATTTCGCGCTGGTCCTGGCCTTCGCGCTGGCGCTGGTGCAGACGGTGGTGCCGCTGTTTGGCGCCCGCACCAACAATCAGCGCCTGATGGCGGTCGGCGCTCCCGTCGCGATCACCGGCTTTGCCCTGACGGCGCTGTCCTTCGCCGCACTGGTCAGCGCCTATGCGAGCTCCGATTTCTCGGTCGCCAGCGTCTGGGAAAATTCCCATTCGCTGCAGCCGATGATCTATAAGATCACTGGAACCTGGGGCAATCACGAAGGCTCGATGCTGCTCTGGGTGTTGATCCTGACCTTCTTCGGTGCGCTGGTCGCCGCCTTCGGCTCCAACCTGCCGGCGACGCTACGCGCCAACGTGCTTGCCGTGCAGGGTGCGATCGGCGCGACATTCTTCCTGTTTATCCTGGCAACGTCCAATCCCTTCGCCAGGCTTTCGCCGGCGCCCATCGAAGGGCGCGATCTCAATCCCATTTTGCAGGATCTCGGCCTCGCAGTGCACCCGCCACTGCTCTATCTCGGCTATGTCGGCTTCTCGATCTGTTTCTCGTTCTCGGTAGCCGCGCTCATCGACGGACGCATCGATGCGTCCTGGGCGCGATGGGTACGGCCGTGGACCCTGGTGGCCTGGATGTTCCTGACCGGCGGCATCGCCATGGGCTCGTACTGGGCTTATTACGAGCTCGGCTGGGGCGGCTTCTGGTTCTGGGATCCGGTCGAGAACGCCTCCTTCATGCCGTGGCTGGCGGGCACCGCGCTGCTCCATTCGGCCATCGTCATGGAAAAGCGTTCGGCACTGAAGATCTGGACGCTGCTGCTCGCCATCCTGACCTTTTCACTGTCGTTGCTCGGCACCTTCCTGGTGCGTTCGGGCGTCCTGACCTCGGTGCATGCCTTCGCCACCGATCCGACGCGCGGCATCTTCATCCTGTGCATACTGACGTTGTTCATCGGTGGATCATTGACGCTGTTTGCACTGCGTGCCTCGAGGCTGACGGCCGGCGGCCTCTTTCATCCGGTTTCGCGCGAAGGCGCGCTGGTGCTGAATAATTTGTTCCTGACCACGGCCACCGCCACCGTACTCGTCGGTACGCTCTATCCGTTGGCCGTCGAGGCCCTTTCGGCCGACAAGATTTCGGTCGGCGCGCCGTTCTTCGACCTCACCTTCGGACCGCTCATGGTGCCGTTGCTGGCCATGGTTCCGTTCGGGCCGCTGCTGGCCTGGAAGCGCGGCGACGTCTTCGCCGTCGCGCAGCGCCTGATGGCAGCTTTCGCGGCGGCGCTTCTGGCAACGCTGGTCACCGCCCTGTTCATCAACGGCGCTTCGGTATTCGCAGCCCTTGGCGTGGGTCTTGCCGTCTGGCTGATCCTCGGCGCTCTCACCGACCTCGCTGTCAAGGCGGGGTTCGGCAATGTGGCTGCGAGGGTCATGGTCAGGCGCCTGCTCGGCCTGCCGCGCTCGGTCTTCGGCACAGCGCTTGCCCACCTCGGTCTTGGCCTGACCACGCTTGGCATCGTCGGCACGCTTTGCTTCGGCACCGAGAAGATCCTGTCGATGCATGCCGGGCAAACCGTCGAATTGTCCGGCCACACTCTGCGTTTCGTCGGGCTCCATCCGGCGCAGGGACCGAATTACAGCGAGGATCGCGGTCGCTTCCAACTGATCGGCGTCGGCGGCAGTCCGGTTGGCGAAATCAGCTCGGCCAAGCGCTTCTATCCGGTACGCCAGACGACGACGACGGAATCAGGCATCAGGACGATGGGCCTTTCGCAGCTTTACATTTCGCTCGGCGACGAGGGCAATGACGGATCGGTCGTGGTGCGCCTGTGGTGGAAACCGCTGGTGACGCTGATCTGGGGCGGCGGCCTGGTCATGATGGTTGGTGCGGCCATGTCGCTGATGGACAGGCGCCTGCGCGTCGGCGCACCCTCGCGCCGCCGCAAGCAGGCCGGCGCCATGAGCCCCGCGGGCCTGCCATGAAGGCGAAGTTGTCCATCGCGTCGCTCGTGATAGTGCTGGCGCTGTCCTTTGCCGGCACGGCGCTGGCGGTGAAGCCCGACGAGATGCTTGCCGATCCGACGCTGGAAGCGAGAGCGCGAGCGCTGTCGGAAGGGCTGCGCTGCATGGTCTGCCAGAACCAGTCGATCGACGAATCCGATGCCGACCTTGCCCGTGACCTGCGCGTTCTGGTGCGCCAGCGCCTGGTCGCTGGCGATACCGACAAGCAGGTGATGGACTATGTGGTTTCGCGCTACGGCGAGTTCGTGCTGCTGAAGCCGCGCTTCGACCTGCGCAACGCTCTGCTTTGGGGCACGCCGGTGATCCTGCTTTTGGCCGGCGGCCTGTTCGTCGTGCTCAGCGCGAGATCGCGCCGGACACTGGCGACAAAATCCCTCTCCGCCGACGAGCGGGCGGCACTGGAGGCGATCCTGCGCCGCGATTGAGCGCAGGCGGCGATCGTTCGCCAACATTACCAAAGTTTCATGCGTCGGAAATGGCGTCGTAATGTACGCCGCTCTAATTCTCTTCCTCAGGATGCCGACAAGGCGCGTCCCTTCGAAAAAGAGGATACGAGACCCCATGAATATTGCCCCCAATTCATATTCCCGCACCCGCAAGCGTCTCCTGGCTGCCGTCGCTTCCGTCGCCGTTGCCGGCGCGATCGGCGTTGGCGCGTTGACCAGCGGAACCAGCCCCGTTCTGGCCGATGCCGTGCGCGTCGAGGCGCCGCAGGTCCCCAGCTTCGCCGATGTCGTCGAGCGCGTTTCGCCCGCCGTTGTCAGCGTCAAGGTCAAGGCCAAGGTCCAGCCCACCGCCGATGACGGCTCCGACGACCAGGACGGTTTCGACAATTTGCCCAACAATCCGCAGCTGCGCCGCTTTTTCAAGGAATTCCGCGGCTTTGGCGATCAGGGCGGCCAGAACGACGATGGCCACCGCCGGTTCGGGCATCGTGACCGCGGTAATGGCGAGCCGCGCCCGGTGGCTCAAGGGTCGGGCTTCTTCATTTCCGAGGATGGCTATCTCGTCACCAATAACCATGTCGTCGAAGAGGGCACCGCCTTCACCGTGGTAACCAATGACGGCAAGGAACTCGACGCCAAGCTGGTCGGTACCGACCCACGCACCGACCTCGCGGTGCTCAAGGTCGAGGGTGGCGGCAAGTTTACCTATGTCGACTTCGCCGATGACTCCAAGGTTCGGGTCGGCGATTGGGTCGTGGCCGTCGGCAACCCGTTCGGTCTCGGCGGCACCGTCACCGCCGGCATCGTCTCGGCGCGCGGCCGTGACATCGGCGCCGGTCCCTATGACGATTTCATCCAGATCGACGCGTCCGTCAACCGCGGCAATTCTGGCGGCCCGACCTTCAATCTCAGCGGTCAGGTGGTCGGCATCAACACCGCCATCTTCTCGCCTTCCGGCGGCAGCGTCGGCATCGCCTTCGACATTCCTGCCTCGACCGCCAAGCAGGTCGTCGAGGATCTGATGAAGAGCGGTGCCGTGCAGCGCGGCTGGCTCGGCGTCGAGATCCAGCCGGTCACATCAGACATCGCTGAATCGCTCGGCCTGAAGTCCAACAACGGCGCATTGGTATCCAGCGCTCAGGACGACGGCCCCGGCAAGAAGAGCGGCATCACCGCCGGTGACGTGATCACCCAGGTCGACGGCAAGGATGTTGCTTCGCCGAAGGAACTCGCCCGCCTGATTGGCGCCTATTCGCCGGGCAAGTCGGTTGACGTCACGGTCTGGCGCGACGGCAAGAGCCAGAGCGTCAAGGTCGAGCTCGGCAAGCTGCCTTCAAGCGACAAGCAGGCCTCGGCCGACGATAAGCCTGCGGCTCCGGCCAAGGCCGATACGCTCGCCGATCTCGGTCTGACCGTCACCAAATCCGAGAACGGCAAGGGTTTGGTGGTGACCGATGTCGATCCCGACAGCGATGCCGCCGACCGTGGCATCCAGCCGGGCGACATCATCACCGCGGTCAATTCGATGGAAGTCAACGGCACCGACGACGTCACCAAGGCCATGGACGAAGCGGTGAAATCCGGGCGCAAGGCCGTCCTGATGCAGATTACCCGCGACGACAACAACCGCTTCGTGGCGCTGCCCGTCGCCAAGGGCTGACAACCACTTTTCCAGTGCGGTGGTTTCAAACACCCCCGAGCCGCCGCACGGGAAGTATGGAGCCGAGCACGTTAGTCAGTCATCGTGCTCCCCTCCGGCGGCAGCGGGCTTCCCATCGCCCGCTGCCGCACTCACCCGCAGACCATGCGCTCAGGCTGAGCGAACAAGCGGAGCGCTTTGGTGGCAACGGCATGCCGGCAGCATGCTGGGACAGTAACACCAGAGAACCAAGACTTTATCGCGCGCGGCCTGGATCATCTTGATCGCGATGCGCTTTGGCGAAGGCTAAAATGCAGATGCCGGCTACTCAATCTTCCAGCGAAATCGCGTATAACGGTCCTATGAAGATTCTCGTCATAGAAGACGATCGCGAGGCTGCGGATTATCTGCAGAAAGCCTTTACCGAGGCCGGGCACACCGCGCATGTCGCGGGTGACGGCGAGACCGGCTTCGCGCTCGCCGATGCCGGCGACTACGACGTGATGGTCATCGACCGGATGATGCCGCGCCGCGACGGCCTGTCGGTCATCGCCGGCCTGCGCTCCAGGGGCAACGCCACGCCGGTGCTGATCCTGTCGGCGCTGGGCGAGGTCGACGATCGGGTCACCGGCCTACGCGCCGGCGGCGACGATTATCTGACCAAGCCCTATGCCTTTTCCGAGCTGCTCGCCCGCGTCGAGGTGCTGAACCGCCGGGCCAGCGCCAAGGAAGCCGAAACCGTCTACCGCGTCGGCGATCTCGAACTTGACCGGCTTTCGCATTCGGTCAGGCGCGCCGGACGCGAGATCACGCTGCAGCCACGCGAGTTCCGCCTGCTTGAATATCTGATGCGCCATGCCGGTCAGGTGGTGACGCGCACCATGCTGCTCGAAAATGTCTGGGATTATCATTTCGATCCGCAGACCAACGTCATCGACGTCCATGTCTCGCGACTGCGCGGCAAGATCGAAAAAGGCTTCGACAAGCCCATCCTGCATACGATTCGCGGCGCCGGTTACATGCTTAGGGCCGGTTAGGCGGCGGCATGGCCCTTTCCGTGCCTGCCATCATGAAGACGACGGCTGCGCGGCTCTCGGCGCTCTATCTCTTGCTCTTCGCGCTCTGCGCCGTACTGCTTGTCCTCTACATGACCTCGCTTTCGGCGCGCATGCTGACCGCGCAGACGCAGGAGACCATCAACGACGAAGTGCTCGGCCTTGCCCGCGCCTACCAGCGCGGCGGCCTGCCTGTCCTGGTGCGCGTGGTGGAGCAGCGCTCGCGCCAGCCCGGCGCCAATCTCTATTTGATCGCCGACGCCAACGGCCAGATCCTGACCGGCAATGTCCAGAGCCTGGAGCCGGGGGTCATCGAAACCGAAGGCTGGACGACCGAGCCGTTCTCCTACCGTCGTTTCGGCGAAGGCGGACTCGACCGGCAGCGCAGCACACCTTCCGATCAGGCCACGCCGCAGGCCGGCGATACGGCAGTCCGATCCGAAGGCGAGAAGGGCCACAATGCGATCGCCCTGGTGCTGCGCCTGCCGAACCAGATGATCATGCTGGTCGGCCGCGATCTCGGCGAACCTGAGCGGTTCCGCGCCGTCATCCGCCGCTCCCTGATGCTGGCGCTCGGCATGATGGGGCTGGGCGGGCTGTTGATCTGGTTCTTCGTCGGCCGCGCCGCGCTGAAGCGCATCGATGGCGTTTCGGAAGCCAGCCGCCGCATCATGGGCGGCGATCTTTCGGGCCGGCTGCCGGTGACCGGCGCCGGTGACGAATTCGACCGGCTTTCCGAGAACCTCAACGCCATGCTGGCCAGGATCGCCATGCTTAACGAGGGACTGAAGCAGGTTTCCGACAACATCGCGCATGATCTGAAGACGCCGCTGACCCGGCTGCGCAACCGCGCCGAGGCGACGCTTTCGGGCAAGCACAAGACATCGGACTACCGCCAGGCGCTGGAAAGCACCATCGCCGAGTCCGACCAGCTCATAAAGACCTTCAACGCCATCCTGATGATCTCCCGGCTGGAGGCGGGTTATTCCTCCGAAAACACCAGTCGCGTCGATCTGGCCGCAGCCGTGCGCGATGTGGTCGAACTCTACGAGCCGGTGGCGGAAGAGGCTGGCGTTTCGCTCGAAGCCGCGGTCAATGGCGCATTCCTTGTCGACGGCAACCGCGAGCTGATCGGTCAGGCGCTGTCCAACATCGTCGACAATGCGATCAAGTACTCGACCGATTCCACCTCCAAGCCGGCTGTCCGCGTGACGCTCGAACGCACGCATGGCGAAATCAGGCTTGTCGTCGCCGACAATGGCCAGGGCATTCCGGACGATGCCGATCGCGCCCGGGCGACCGAACGGTTCGTGCGGCTCGAGAAGAGCCGTTCCCAGCCAGGTTCCGGGCTTGGCCTCAGCCTCGCAAAGGCGGTCATGACATTCCACTATGGCCGGCTTGATCTGTTGCCTGGTAATCCCGGATTATCCGTGGTCATGAGTTTTCCCGCGCGGGAGGATCATTGATGACGGCGGCTGCAAAGCGGACGGCGAAGGACTGGCTGTTGAAGCCCGCGGCAAGGCTTGCTCCTCTGGACGACAGCCGGGCCCGGCAGGAGCTGGCCGAGATCGCCACCTTGGCACGCGAAGAAGGATTGACACGGCTGGCGAAATTCCTGGCTGGAACGGGTGAGGCGCAGGACTTCCTGGCCGCTGTCTTCGACCTGTCGCCGTTCCTGCGTGACATGGCGCGTCGCCGGCCGCAGATATTGGATGGGCTTTTCGACCAGCCGGTCGAGGCCCGGCTGAAGGCGATCATCGTGGCGATCGACCGGGCATCGTTCTCCGAGACGATCTCCGAATCCAGATTGATGATGGAACTGCGGCAATGGAAGGCCGATGCGCATTTCCTGATCGCGCTGGCCGATCTGGCCGCCGAGGCCGAGACCTCGCTTACGGTGCGGCGGTTGAGCGACCTTGCCGATGCGTGCACGCGCGCCGCCGTCGATTTTCTGCTGCGCGACGCGCATGGCCAGGGCAAGCTGAAGTTGCCGGATCCCGCCAATCCCTCGAACCGGTCGGGCTGGATCCTGCTCGGCATGGGCAAGCTTGGCGCGCATGAGCTCAATTTTTCCTCCGATATCGACCTCGTGGTCTTCTTCGACCCGGAAGCGTCGGCCGTCGTCGATCCGCTCGATGCGACGGAGCTGTTTTCGCGGCTGACGCGCCGTCTGGTGCGCATCCTGCAGGACCGCACCGAACATGGTTATGTCTTCCGCACCGACCTCAGGCTGCGTCCCGATCCCGGTTCGACCCCGCTGGCGATCCCGGTCGAGGCGGCGCTGCGCTACTACGAGGCGCGCGGCCAGAACTGGGAGCGCGCTGCCATGATCAAGGCGCGTCCTGTGGCCGGCGATCTGGACGCCGGCACCGCTTTCCTCAAGGAGCTCCAGCCTTACATCTGGCGCAAATACATGGACTATGCCGCGATCGCCGACGTCCATTCGATCAAACGCCAGATCCACGCCCACAAGGGGCATGGCGAAATCGCGGTCAAGGGCCACAACGTCAAGCTCGGGCGCGGCGGCATCCGCGAGATCGAGTTCTTCGTCCAGACGCAGCAGCTCATCGCCGGCGGCCGCTTCCCGGAACTGCGTGGCCGCGAGACCGTGCCGATGCTCGGCCAGCTGGCCGCGCGCGGCTGGATCACCGCCGAGGCACGCGACGCACTGGCCCGGCAATATTGGTTCCTGCGCAGGGTCGAGCATGCCATCCAGATGGTGGCCGACGAGCAGACGCACACCCTGCCGGAGGATGATGAAGGGCTCGATCGAATCGCGCGCATGCTGGGCTTTGCCGATGCGGCTGCTTTTTCCCTGGGCTTCCGCGCCTCGCTGCAGCAGGTCGAACGTCACTACGCGGCGCTGTTCGAAACCGCACCGGAGCTTTCGGCAGGCATCGGCAATCTGGTCTTCACCGGCGACGTCGACGACCCCGATACACTGCAGACGTTGCACGGTCTCGGCTTCCAGCGAACGAGCGACATCTGCCGCGTGATCCGTGGCTGGCATTTCGGTCGCTACCGCGTCACCCAGTCGGCTGAGGCGCGCGAGCGACTGACGGAACTGACGCCGGCGCTGCTCAAGGCTTTCGGCCAGACGCGTCGGGCCGATGAGGCGTTGATCCGTTTCGACGAGTTCCTCGCCGGCCTGCCTGCAGGCATCCAGCTCTTCTCGCTGCTCCAGTCCAATCCGGCGTTGCTGAAGCTTATGGCGACGATCATGGGCGCCGCGCCACGACTGGCCGCGATCATCACGCGCCGGCCACATGTGTTCGATGGCCTGCTCGATCCCGCTCTTCTCACCGAATTGCCGGATCGTGGCTATCTATCGGCACGGCTTACCGCTTTCCTCGAAGGCGACCGCGCCTATGAGGACGTTCTCGATCGTTTGCGCATCTTTGCCTCCGAGCAGAAATTCCTGATCGGCGTGCGGCTGCTCGCCGGCTCGATCGATCCGGCCCGCGCAGGCCGCGCCTTTTCTGACCTGGCCGACCTCACCATTGAGGCCGCGTTGCGCGCGGTTATGGCCGAATTCGAGGCGCGCCATGGCACAATCGCCGGCGGCGTGGTTTCGCTGCTCGGCATGGGTAAGCTCGGCAGCCGTGAATTGACGGCGGGGTCGGATGTCGACCTCATCCTGCTCTACGATCACGATGCGGACGCCGAGGAATCCGACGGTGAAAAACCGCTGGCGCCCTCGCATTACTACACCAGGATGACGCAGCGCCTCATCTCGGCCGTTTCCGCGCCGACCGCGGAAGGCGTGCTCTATGAACTCGACCTGCGGCTGCGGCCGTCCGGCAACAAGGGGCCGGTGGCCACCCACGTCGACGCCTTCAAGAAATACCAGCGCCAGGAGGCCTGGACCTGGGAGCACATGGCGCTGTCGCGGGCGCGCGCCATTGCCGGAGATGCCAGGCTCTGTGCCGAGGTCGAAGCCGACGTTGCGGCGGTGCTCGGGCAATTGCGCGACGCAGCAAAGGTGAAAGCGGAAGCGTCCGACATGCGCGCCATGATCGAAAAGGAAAAGCCGCCGCGCGACCTCTGGGACATCAAACTCATTGCCGGCGGCCTGATCGATCTCGAATTCATCGCCCAGGTGGCCGTCGTCACGGGCAATGTCGAGTCCGGCCGCAGGGTCACGGCAACCGCGGAGGTATTGTCGCGCCTTGCGCCACAATTCGCAGCCGCCGATGTCAGGGAGGAGCTTGGCGAGGCCTACCGCCTCTATCTGGCGCTGACCCAGATGATCAGGCTTTGCCTCACCGGCCAGTTCGAGCGGGACGATGTGCCGCCGGGGCTTTCGGATCTGCTTCTGGCGGTCACCGACTTGCCGGATTTCGGTGTGCTGGAAGCACATCTCAAGGAGACGTCGCGGAAGGTCAGGAAGGATTTCAACCTTCTGCTTCGTGCCGGGCGGCCGTGATCAACGGCCGTGCGGATCGCATCGGGGGTGACGATGCAACAGGAGAAGACCATGAGAAAGACAACCAAGCTCGCGTTCGCCTTCATCGCGTTGGCAGGAGCCGTCGGCACTGCGGCCTATGCCGAGAACATCGACAGCGCAAACATGCGTGAGCGCACGATGATGCGCCTCAACAAGGCGATGAAGGACAATGACGGCACCATCAGCTTCGACCAGTTCTCAAGCGTCATGGATTCGCGGTTGAAGAAGCTGGTCGCCGACAATGGTGGCAAGCTCACGGTGGAGCAGCTCGCCGCAGCGCTGGAAAAGGACCGCTTCGAGCACATGGCCAGGCGCATCATCGCGCGTTACGACAACAAGGGCGACGGTACGCTGACGACGGACGACATCGCCAGTCGCGACAAGAAGCTCTTTGCCCTGCTCGACAAGAACAACGACGGAAAGATCAAGAAGGGCGAACTGCCAAAGGGCGGCCGCTTTGGCTTACACCGTCAGTGGGATGACGAAGGCGACGACGGCAGCATGCAATAACGCCTTCCGGCACGGGCTTCGGCGACATCGCCGGAGCCCGTTGCTTAAGCCGCGACCTTGACCACGGGCGTCGCCTTCTTCACCGGAATGCGCACCGACACGATCGTGCCGACACCTTCGGTTGAGCGGATTTTCAGGGCACCGCCTTGCAGTTCGGCCAGAGAGCGCGAGATGGCGAGGCCGAGGCCGGACCCGGCATGGCTCTTGGAGAACTGGTTCTGCACCTGTTCGAAGGGCCGTCCGAGCTTGCCGAGCGCCTCCTTCGGGATGCCGCAGCCATTATCCTCGATCGTCAGCACCAGCGCCCCTGAGGTATTGCGGGCCCTGACCGATATGTGGCCGCCTTGGCCGGTGAATTTCACTGCGTTGGACAAAAGGTTGATGACGATCTGCTTGATCGCTCGGCGGTCGGCAAACAGCGTCAGCGCGTCGGCGATGCGGGTCTCCACGGTGATCGCCTTCTGTGCGGCCTGCAGCGAGACGACCCTGACCGTCTCGCTGATCAGCGGGCCGAGATCGATCTCTTCGCGGTCGAGCGAGAATTGGCCGGCCTCGATTTTCGACATGTCGAGAATGTCGTTGATGACGCCCAGGAGATATTTGCCACTGCTGTTGATGTCGGTGGCGTATTCCTCGTAGCGCTCCGATCCCAGCGGGCCGAACAGCCCCTGTTCCATCAGCTCGGAGAAGCCGATGATGGCGTTCAAGGGCGTGCGCAGTTCATGCGACATGTTGGCCAGGAATTCGGACTTGGCCCGGTTCGCCGCTTCGGCGCGCTCGGTTTCCTTCATGTATTTGCGGTTGAGCTCGACCAGTTCGCGCGCGCGCTCCTCTTCGGCCCGGCGGGCGAGGCTGAGATCGTGTATGGTCGCCATCAGCCGGCGCTCGCTGTCGACCAGCTTTTCTTGATGCAGCTTGATCTGGGTGATGTCGGATCCGACCGAGACAATGCCGCCGTCGCGGGTTCTGAGTTCGTTGACCTGCAACCAGCGGCCGTCGGCCAGCTGCCGTTCGAACGTCGCGCCGCCCTGCGGTCCATTGCTGTTGGCAAGCCGCCGATCGGAAGCGAAAGCGAGCATGCGCTCTTCCAACGTGGCGCGCACGGCGCCTGGCATCACGTCACGGTCCGAAAGGCCATTGTCCTTCTGGTATTTGGAATTGCACATGATCAGCCGCTCGGCGGCATCCCACAGCACGAAGGACTCGTTGATGTTCTCGATCGCCGTCCTCAGGCGCAAATCGGCTGCCTCGGAACGAAGCGCCAGGTGACGCTGCTCGGTGACGTCGACGGCGATGCCGATCAACTGGATTTCGGGTGCTTCCGGATCCATGACCTGCGCCCTTGCGCGCATCCATACCCACTGCCCGTCGGCATGCCGCATCCGGAACACCTGATCGATATGATCGATCTCGCGCGCGACGATCTTGTTGGCGAGCTGGAACAAGTCGCCATCATTGGGATGGATGATCTCGTCGACCTCGCCGAAGGACAGCATCGTGTCGCATGGCTCGTAGCCCAGCATGTCGTACATCGAGCGCGACCAATACATCTTGCCGCGCACCATGTCCCAGTCCCACAAGCCGCAGCGGCCGCGTACCAGCGCCATGTCGATGCGTTGATGCGCTTCGAGATAGATGCGGTCGGCCGCCTGCGCGCGCGCCGCCTGGCCGAAATAGGCATAGAGGATGATGATCAGCACGCCGGCCGTCAGTACGAACAGCGTCACATTCAGCGAGACTGTCTTGCGCCAGGCGTCGAAAACCGCGTCCTGCGGCACCAGCGCCGCTGCCGCGCCTTTGCGACCGTTCGTCAGGCTGACCGCTGCATACCAGTCCTGCCCGCCAATATCGACCTCCATCACTCCGGCGCGGTCGCCGAACATGAACAGAGGCTGGCCGCCCTGGGCGAGGCTATCCAGCGAACGGCCTTGCCAGGACATCGAGCGCGGCGTCACCGCGGTGATCTTGAAGGCGCTGTCGGTGATGACAAGAACGTGGCCGCGGCTCATCGCGCCCTGGCGGCTGGTCGTTTCCAACAGGTCCTGGATGGCGCCCGGCGCGGTGTCGGACGTGGTGGCCAGCGAACTCGCCAGTTGACCGGACGCCAGCATCAGGATCGCCTTGGCGTTGCGCTCGATATCGTCGCGTTCGTTCATCAGCGACAGGACGCGCAGCGCCGCGATCGCGATCAGGAAGATGACGATGAGAGCCGGTATCGATCGGCGCAGCAATGGCTCCGCCGCCAGAAGCCGCTTGTAGGCCGGTTCGGCGATGAGCCGCGTATTCCCGGCAAGGCCGTCGCCTCGCGGCGTCTCGCGACGCGCAAAAGCTATCCCTCCGGGCGCGCCCCATGCGTCCGCCTTCGCCATAAATGGCACTCCCCGATTTGCCTATGCTTGATGATCCGGCAAACGCCGCACTTCCGAATCGCCATTAAAGAATCAAAGGTGATTCGCCTTGTCCAGTGGTCCGGCGAAAAAAGATTAAAAATCGACTAAAATAGCGGCTTTTCCGCCAACCGAGCAAAGGCATGCGATGGCGATTACCGTGGAAAGGGAATAATATTAGAAATCACGCATATTCCGTGCGGGATTGCACATTGGGAGGAAAGCATGAATCGCAGATCTGCAATTGCTCTCGGCGTGTCAGCGGCAGCGGTAACGCCTTTGTTCGCCCTGGCGGCGTCGGCAAAAACGAGGACATACGGCCCGAAGGAGGGCAAGGAGATTGCGCCCGGCATCAGAGTGGTGGAGGTAGGCACGGGAAACTCAGACATTCCTGCCTACAAAAGCATCTCAATCGTCGATGTCGTGTTTCAGCCCGGCACACATGCGCCGGCGATGGTGATGGACAACGACATGGTATGCACCATCACTGCGGGCGAATTCACGATCAAGAAGGCCGACAAGGAGTTCAAGCTCAAGGAAGGCGACATATACACTTGCGCCAAGGGCAAGACCGACGAGGCGACGAATACGAGCGCCGAGGTCGGCGTGCATCGCATCGCCATGTTGATACCCGGGTAGGGAGGCGGGAATCCGTTCGAGCAGCAGAAGCACAGCCTGACGGGCCGGTGGCGTTGCCTTGGCATTGCCGCCGACCACCATGGTGGCCGCTTGGGTCTGGCTCACGCCAGCGTACGCTCGACAATATCGCTTAAATCCGCCGACAGGTTTTCGGCATTGGCAATCGAAAGCAGCGCTTCCCTGGCCTTGGCCTGCCTGCCAGGTTCGAGCGAACGCCACGACCGGAGCGCCGTTGCCAATCTTGCCGCCACCTGCGGATTGCGTTTTTCGACCTCGAGCACGGTCTGCGTGAAGAATCGGTAGCCTTCGCCGTCGGCGCGGTGGAATCCGGTCTGGTTGGCACTGGAGAATGTGCCGATCAACGAGCGCACCCGGTTCGGATTGGCCATCGAGAAGGCCGGATGCGTGGTCAGGGCGCGAACCGTCTCCACCGCCTGCGGACCGGGTACGCTGGCCTGAATCTGGAACCATTTGTCCATCACAAGCGGGTCGGACGCATATGTCGCTTCGAAAGCCGCCAGTGCCTTGTTTGCCTCCGGCGAACCATGGTGGCGGTGCGCGAGCACGGTCAGTGCCGCCGCGCGGTCAGTCATATTGGTGGCCGACCGGAAGTGCTCCGCCGCAAGCCCGGCGCCATCTGACAGCAGCGAGAGATAATCGAGCATGACGTTGCGCAGCGCCCGCCGTCCGGCGGAAGCTGCGTCCGGGCTGAACGGGCCGGCGTCGGCAAGCCGCTCGTAGAGGCCGGCGAACGCGTCGCGGTTAGCCCTGGCGATTGCCAGCGCCAGCGCCTCGCGCGCAGCGAAGATGGCGTTGGGTTCGATGTTCTTGCCGATGTCGCGCGCTATGTCGGTCTCGCCCGGAAGCGAAAGCGCCAGCGCCCGGTAGGCCGGCTCCAGCGTCTCGTCGCTCGCGATCCTGCCGGCAAGCTCGGTCAGCCGCGCGGTGAAGCCAGGCTCGGCGCCGTCGAGAATCTGGCGGAAGGCCAAGATCAATGCATCCGTAAGCAGCGTGTTGAAGGTCTGCCAGCGCGAGAAGCTGTCGCTGTCGTGGCCGGCAAGGAAGAACTGGTCGTCGGTCTTCTGCTCGACGGCAAGCGTTATCGGCGCCGAGAAGCCGCGGTTCAGCGAAATCGCCGGACGCTCGGCGACGCCTGAGAAGCGCACCACATGCCGGCGCTTGCGGATGTGGATGATGCCGTCCTCGACGCTGGCGCCGTCGACCGCGTCATAGGCGACCGGCTCGCCGCCGGCGCCAATCAGACCGAAGGCGAGCGGTATGTGCATCAGTCGTTTGCGGCTTTCCGACGGGGTCGGCGGCACCGATTGCTCGATTTCCAGAGTGAATTCCCGCTCCGCCCGGTTATAGGTCGAGCTCACCGCCAGGTTAGGGGTGCCGGCCTGATGGTACCAGAGCGCGAATTGCGACAAGTCGCGGCCGGACACCTCCTCGAACACTGTCAGGAAATCCTCGATCGTGGCCGCCGTGCCGTCGTGCCGCTCGAAATAGAGGTCCATGCCGGCGCGAAAGCTATCAAGCCCGAGGATGGTACGGATCATGCGCACCACCTCCGAGCCTTTTTCGTAGACGGTCGCCGTGTAGAAATTATTGATCTCGCGATAGCGGCGCGGCCTGACCGGATGCGCCAGCGGCCCCTGGTCCTCGGGGAATTGATGCGCGCGCAGCGTGCGTACCTCGGCGATGCGCTTGACCGCACGCGAACGTTGGTCGGCGGAGAATTCGTGGTCGCGATAAACGGTCAGCCCTTCCTTCAGGCAAAGCTGGAACCAGTCGCGGCAAGTGATTCTGTTGCCTGTCCAATTGTGGAAATACTCATGCGCGATGATCGCCTCGATATTGGCGAAATCGGCGTCCGTCGCGGTCTCCCGGTCGGCCAGCACATATTTGTCGTTGAAGACGTTGAGGCCCTTGTTCTCCATCGCCCCCATGTTGAAGTCGGACACGGCGACGATGTTGAAGACATCGAGGTCGTATTCGCGGCCGAATGCCTCCTCGTCCCATTGCATCGATCGCTTCAAGGCATCCATGGCGTAGCCGGCGAGCTTCTCCTTGCCGGGCTCGACATAGATGCCGAGCTCGACCGTGCGGCCGGACATGGTGACGAAACTGTCGGCGACCCGGCCGAGATTGCCGGCGACCAGCGCGAACAGATACGATGGCTTGGGGAAGGGATCGTGCCAAATGGCATAGTGCCAGCCATCGCCGAGATCGCCCTTGTCGACCCGGTTTCCGTTGGACAGAAGCAGCGGCGCCTCGTCGCGGCGGGCTTCGATCCGCACGGTGTAGACGGAAAGGATGTCGGGGCGGTCGAGGAAATAGGTGATGCGGCGGAAGCCCTCTGCTTCGCATTGCGTGCAATAGACGTTGCTTGAGCGGTAGAGGCCCATCAGCGCTTCATTGCCCGACGGCGCCAGCTCGGTCTCGATCGACAGCCGAAAGCGACGCGCCGCCGGGGGCTTGAGGATGGTCAGTCGGTCGGGCGCCACGGCAAAATCCGTCGGCTTGGCTTTCCTGCCGTCGATCTCAACGCGCCTGAGCGTCAGCCCGTCGCCCTCCAGCACAAGCGGCGCAGAGGCCGCGACGCCATCGCGGCGCTCGACGGTCAAAATTGCCGTGACGATCGTCGCCCCTGGCGAAAGACGGAATTCAAGGCTCGTTTCCGGAATGAGATAGTCGCTGGGGCGATAGTCTTCGAGTTTGAAGACCTGGCCAGTGTCGGTGCGCATTCCGTGATTCCTGTCTTTCCGGGCCTGTCCTGCCCGTCCAAAAATTTGAAGTCCGCGCTCTTTACACGAACCGGCGCCTCGACAAAACTGCGACAAGGTCTATTCAGACCCTCCTTTCCAGCATCGCGAGGCAGTCATGGCCGCCGTCTACGACGTCAGGCATATCGAGAAACCGGCAACGCCGGCGCGTACCTGGGCAACCATGCGGGAAGCGGCGGGAGCGTGACAGCAGGCCCCGGCAACAGTGACAATACCGTAGGGCACAACACGCTCACTGGCATTATGCTGAAGATCGTCTCGGTGGCGGTCTTCGTCGGCATGTCGACCTGCATTAAGGCGGCGGGCACTGTGCCGGCGGGACAGATCGTCTTCTTCCGCTCCTTCTTCGCTATCTTTCCGATCATTGCCTTTCTGGCTTTCAAGGGAAATCTCGGCACGGCTTTCAGTACAAGCCGTCCGTTCAACCACATCGCGCGCGGCGTCGTCGGCGTCTGCGCCATGGGGCTCGGCTTCTTCGCGCTGACGCGGTTGCCGCTGCCGGAAGCAATCACGCTGAATTACGCCCAGCCACTGTTGGTGGTGGTGTTCAGCTCGATTTTCCTCGGCGAAGCCATTCGTGTCTATCGCTGGAGCGCGGTCGCCGTCGGCCTCGTCGGCGTGCTGATCATCTCCTGGCCGGAGCTGACGCTCCTGAGTTCCGGCGAGGCGCTCGATGACCAGGAGGTGCTCGGCGTCATCGCCGCATTGATAGCGGCGGCGATTTCGGCCGTCGCCATGCTGCTCGTGCGCAATCTCGTGCAAAGCGAGCGCACCGCCACGATCGTGCTTTGGTTTTCGGTCACCGCGAGCGTCATGGCGCTGCTGTCGCTGCCGTTTGGGTGGCAGGCGCTGACGCCGGGGCAGGCGGTCCTTCTTGTCGCCGCCGGCTTCTGCGGCGGCCTTGGCCAGATCCTGATGACCTCGGCTTACCGCCATGCCGAGGCATCGGTGGTGGCGCCGTTCGAATACACCTCGATGATCCTCGGCGTCTTGGTCGGCTATCTCGTCTTCGGCGATGTCGCCACGCTGAACACGCTGACCGGCGGTCTGATCGTCGTTGCCGCCGGCATCTTCATCATCTGGCGCGAACGTCAACTCGGCCTGGAACGCACCCGCACGCGCAAGGCCGCCCCGCCGCAGGGGTGATCAGCACCGTTAGGCCCGCTCTTTCGCCAATCTTACCAGCGCCGTCCGCGTCTGCTCGTCGGCCGGAAAGAAGGACTCGATCGCCAGCTCCGACAGCGTCACGTCCAGCGGCGTGCCGAACACGGTGATGGTGCTGATGAACGACAGCACCTGATCCCCATGGGCAAGCCGCAGCGGATGCACGATGCCGCTCGGCTCGACCCGCGCCGGCCGCCCACTCTTCAGGCCGGAGGGATAACCGCGCAACTCACGCTCCAGTTCGATCAGCACCGGATCGCCTGACGCGTCGTTCTGGTGCTCCAGGCGTTCCAGCAGGTGCGCCCGCCACTCCGCGAGATTGACGATGCGCGGCGCGACACCTCCAGGGTGCAGGCTGAGCCGCAGCACGTTGACTGGCGGCTTGAGCAGCGAGGGCTCGGAAACGTCGGCCAGGAACGGCCCAATGGCAGTGTTTGCCGAAACGAGGTTCCAGTGCCGGTCCACCGCAAGCGCCGGGAACGGCTCGTGCCCTCGAAGCACCGTCTCGACCGCCGCCATGGCCGGTGCCAGCGAAATGTCGGTCAGCGGCCTTTCGCTGAAGCTCGGCGCAAAGCCCGCCGCCAGCAAGAGCTGGTTGCGCTGGCGAAGCGGGATCGAAAGCTGCTCGGCCAGGTGTAGCACCATGTCGCGCGACGGCGCGGCCCGCCCGCTCTCGACGAAGCTCAGATGCCGCTGCGAGATATCGGCTTCCGTGGCGAGGTCGAGCTGGCTCATCCGGCGTCGCGTGCGCCATTCACGGATGAGGCTGCCGGCGGAGGTTTGAGGAGATATCATGAGGGCATGGTTAGGGCGACGGCAGGCGCATTTCAATTACCCGCGAGGTCATGGGGCGGTGAGCGCTCTTAGCTTCGCCTTCACCTCGAGAAAATCCCGCCAGGCCAGCTTCTTGTGCGCGGGCGTCCTCAATAGATAGGCCGGGTGCAGCGTCGGCATCGCCGGAATAACGATGCCGGACGCTGTCGTGTGGGCGCGCCAGTTGCCGCGCAGCCGCAAGATGCCTTCGCTCGTATTCAGAAGGGTCTTGGCCGAGGGCCCGCCGAGATTGACCAGCACCTTCGGCTTGACCAGTTCGATCTGCCTTTCGATGAACGGCCGGCAGATCTCGGTTTCGTGCGGCGTCGGCGTGCGGTTGCCCGGCGGCCGCCAGGGGATGACATTGGCGATATAGACGGATGTCCGGTCGAGCCCGATCGCGGCCAACATGCGGTCGAGCAGCCGGCCGGAGCGGCCGACGAAGGGCAGGCCTTCTATATCCTCGTCACGGCCGGGCGCCTCGCCGACCAGCATCACCGATGCATCCGGGTTGCCGTCGGCAAAGACCAGGTTCTTGGCGGTGAACTTCAGGTTGCAGCCGTCAAAAGTCGACATGTGCTGGCGAAGCTCGTCCAGCGTCGAGGCAGCCGAGGCCAATTCGCGCGCCAGCGCCGCCTGCGCCTCGTCGGGTACCGCCGAAATGGGCGGGCGCGCCGGCGGAGCGTTAGGCACGGCGCTCGCATCGAGACGCGGTTGGGCGGGCCGCTCCGGTGCTCTGCTATCGCTCGGCGCGGCAGCCGGCATCCGCTCCGCCGGCTTGGGCGCGGCTTCCGCGAAGCGGTTCACCGGCGCGTCCTCCAACGCCTCGTCGACGCCCGCGCTGGCATAGAAGGCGAGCAGCTCGGCGATATCAGGTCGGCTGTTTGGGGAAGCGGCAGTCATGGCGCCACCATCGTTCGACTGGTCGCATATTGCAAGTTGGTGATTGGGGACATTGGCACAACCGGGCAATGACGGCCTGTCTGTGGCAGCGTCATACGCTCACCGCAACCTAACCCGTCGGTATGCGCGGGTCCTGCACCAGATAAAAGGTCCAGCGCGGCGTATAGTCGGTGATCAGGAATTCGAACCTGGCGGTCTTTAGCGGGTCGACCTTGCCGTTCTTGAACAGCAGACGGTCATACGGTTCAAAATCGCGGTCGAAATCGGCAAAATTGCTCGACCAGATATTGTCAGGCGTCTTGTTGCGCTGGTCGAACGAAAGCCCGTCGCCGAAGACGCTCGGCTGATTCAGGACCTCCTGAAGCTCGAACTGGAATTCGATCCAGGCCTGGCCGCTGTTGTTGAGCACGTCCAAGCGCAAATACATGATGCCGTTGGCGAACTCGCCCGCCTTGCCGAACGCCTGGATCGGCTTGGTTGCACGGATGGTCAACGTCACCGGCGTCGCTGAATTCAGCTCTTCGGTGATGACGAGCGGATCGTCCTTGGTGCCGGTGCCGGAAGCGCCGGTGATTTCGAACCCGCCAAGCTCGTCGGAGAAGGAGTAGGCACCGGTGGCCCAGACCTTCACCTCGTCTGCAAAGGCATGGACCGGCGCCAGCAGGGGGAGGGCCGAAAGGAACGCCCGGCAGGCCCTGCCGGGCGTCGATGGGAAGCGCGTTGATGAGAAGCCGGCTGGCCCAGGAATGCGCATGGTGCGAAGTATGGCCGATAAGCAAGCCGTCGAACAATTAAAAACGTACGCGTTGCGGGCAGGCCGGCGCAAAACGGGTGTCCTTCGGCACGATGCGCGACTTTTTGGCCAAATCCGCGTTGTCACAGACGCGCCGGTTTCCTGTCGCGACTTGATGCGCTATGCAGCGCATGAGCCAGCAAGATACGCGCAATAGCGACAAGCCAGTGCGGAGGGGTTGATGAGCGATATCGAACGCGAAAGCATGGAATTCGACGTGGTGATCGTCGGTGCGGGCCCGGCCGGCCTCGCCGCCGCCATCCGCCTGAAGCAAGTCAATCCCGAGCTTTCCGTGGTCGTGCTGGAAAAGGGCGGTGAGGTTGGCGCCCACATCTTGTCAGGAGCCGTCGTCGATCCAATCGGCATCGACCGGTTGCTGCCGGGCTGGCGCGACGAACAAGACCATCCATTCAAAACGCCGGTCACGGCGGACCATTTCCTGGTGCTTGGCCCCGCCGGCTCTTTCCGCCTGCCCAACATGATGATGCCGCCTCTGATGAACAATCACGGCAACTACATCGTCTCGCTTGGCAATGTCTGCCGCTGGCTGGCCGCCAAGGCCGAGGCGCTCGGCGTGGAAATCTATCCGGGGTTCGCCGCGGCCGGCCTGCTCTATAACGAGGAAGGCGCCGTCACCGGTGTTGTCACCGGCGACATGGGCGTCGAAAAGGATGGCACACACGGCCCGGGTTTCGCGCCGGGCATGGCGCTGATGGGCAAATATGTGCTGATCGGAGAGGGCGCGCGCGGCTCGCTCGCCAAGCAGTTGATCGCCAGGTTCAGGCTTTCCGAGGGCCGCGAGCCGGGCAAATACGGCATCGGCCTCAAGGAACTGTGGCAGGTCAAGCCGGAGAAGCACAGGCCGGGTCTCGTCCAGCACTCCTTCGGCTGGCCGCTCGATCTCAAGACCGGCGGCGGCTCTTTCCTCTATCATCTGGACGACAATCAGGTGGCGGTGGGCTTCGTCGTCCACCTCAATTACAAGAACCCCTGGCTGTCGCCGTTCGAGGAGTTCCAGCGCTTCAAGACCCACCCGGCGATCAGCGGTACTTTCGAGGGCGCCAGGCGGTTGGGCTATGGCGCGCGCGCGATTACCGAAGGCGGTTGGCAGTCGGTGCCGAAACTGTGCTTCCCGGGTGGCGCGTTGATGGGCTGCGCCGCCGGGCTCGTAAACGTCCCGCGCATCAAGGGCTCGCACAATGCCGTGTTGTCGGGAATGCTGGCGGCCGAGCATGTCGCCGAGGCAATCGCCGCCGGCCGCGCCAATGACGAGCTCTCCGCTTACGAAGCCGCGTGGCGGGCGACAGACATCGGCAAGGATCTGAAGAAGGTGCGCAACGTCAAGCCGCTGTGGTCGCGCTTCGGCACCATCGCCGGCGTCGCCATCGGCGGCCTGGACATGTGGCTGAACACTTTGTTCGGCTTCTCGCCCTTCGGCACGCTGAAGCATGGCAAGGCCGACTACGCCACGCTAGAGCCCGCCGCGAAGCACAAGAAAATAAACTATCCCAAGGCCGATGGCGTGCTGACCTTCGACCGCTTGTCCTCGGTGTTCCTGTCCAACACCAACCACGAGGAAAACGAGCCGGTGCATCTGCTGGTGGCGGACATGGAGCTGCAGAAGCGTTCCGAGCATGACGTCTTTGCCGGACCTTCGACGCGCTACTGCCCTGCAGGCGTCTACGAATGGGTCGACAAGGACGGCAATGCCGCTGCCGATCCGGCGGCCAAGGACGTGCGCTTCGTCATCAACGCGCAGAACTGCGTCCACTGCAAGACCTGCGACATCAAGGATCCGAACCAGAATATCGACTGGGTGCCGCCGCAAGGTGGCGAAGGCCCGGTCTATCAGAACATGTGAGCCGTGCCGGGCCAAGCCGTCACGAAGAACATGCGAGCAGCGGCGGACTTGTCTGTCGCCGTCGACCGCCTGCCTCGATCAAGCCCGTTGAAGCCTTCCGCCGAGTGTGGTCTGCTCGGCTCCGACAAAGGAGGCGGACATGCGCCTGACCAGCCCCACGATGCTCGCCATGGCCTTCATGCTGCTTTGCGCATCAGCCGCGTCGGCGGGCACAAAGCTCACCGTTCACATCCGCACCTACGATGTCGCTGGAAATACCGGAGCCGCCCTTGTCGAGGCGATGGACCGGCTGGGACCCAAGCACGGCTATATGACGCGCGCCATCGCCGAAACCGGTTACGCCGTGCATTGGGATCTCGATATTGTCCGGGAGGATGGAGCCTGCCATCTGCGGCAGGCCAACGGGACGCTCAACCTGACCTACACTTTCCCGCGGCTCTCGTCGGCAAGCCCTGTCCTGCGCGAACGTTGGGACCGTTTCATGATCGGCGTTCGCAAGCACGAGCAGACGCATGGCGGTATCGCGAGGCGTATGATGCGGGCCACCGAGGCCGCGCTTGCCGGCCTGCGGCGCCCGGACAACTGGTTCTGCACCGGCACGCATCTCGAGGCGCGGCGCCGGATCAAGGCCATCTATGTCGAATACGAAGCCAGGCAGAACGCTTTCGATGCGCGCGAGCATCGCGGCGGCGGGCCTGTCGAGCACCTTGTCGAAGCGTTGACCAAACCCTGAGAATGCCGAAGCATCAACCGCGCGGATTGTTTTCAAGGTCGCTCGCCGCGAGCGCGCTCTCATGCTCGTCATGGGGCAGCCTGTCGTCGGGGCGAAGCGAGAACTCCACGAGTACGGGAAGATGGTCGGAGCCGGTATCTTCCAGTCGCGTTGACGACAGAATGGTCACGCCGCCCTTGCTGAACGCCTGGTCGATCGGGAGGCCTGCATAGCGGCGCAGGAAGTCGGGCAGCTTCCGGTGAATCCAGGTCGACCCAGCCGACGGCATGACCGTCAGTCCGCCGAGAGCGGCGACGCGCCGCACCGCGGCGCTCCATGGCACCGCGTTGCAATCGCCGGCCATGATGGCGGTTTGGCCGAGCGATGAAAGCTGCTCCGAGAGTTCACCGATCTGCCAATACTGCTCCCGGGGCCACGGCCAGCTGAGGTGGATGGCGGCGACGTCGGCGCTCCTGCCGCCGAAATCGATGGTCGCAACGGCCATTGCGCCCCGGCGCTCGCAATGTGGCGCGGTTCCGGCGACAAAGGGTCGCCGCGAGAGCAGCGCGACGCCGAATACGCCGTTGGGATAAGGACAGAGGATCCGGTATGGATAGGCGCTGGCGATGTAGCCAAGCTCCGTCGCCCACATCGCCGACACCTCGTCCAGGGTGATGACGTCGGGATTGGTCCGGCCGATCAGTGACAGCACTTTCTTCGGCGTTGGGTTGTCGTAGCGCAAATTCATCTGCAGCAGGCTGTAGACTACCTGGTCGGTCTGGTCGGTGGATTTGGCGACCGCCTGAACCGGCCACGGCCGAGGCAAGGCGGCCGAAGCGGTCGCAAGAGCGGCCACGGCAAAAACCAGAGCCGCGGCCGCTTGCAGGCGAAACGATGTCGCCAGCAGCGGCAGCGCGCAAACCGCCATCAGCACGGCGAGGTGGATGCGGAAATGCGAAAAGGAATCGAGCGCCGGGTGCAAGGCGCCGAAGAAGCCGGCCACCAGCGCGACCGAGAGCGTCATCATCACGATGAATACCAGTGAGGCCGCCATGTCTCGACTGCGTTTCATCGGATCAGATCTGCATGAGTTGCCAGCGATGGTCCTCGCCCGGTTATCGGCAAAAATGCGGCTCAATCAAGATAGCGAATTGCGGGCAAGATGGCGAATCGCCGGCAAGACGGCGAATAGCTCTGGCGGCGCGCAGATCGGCTACTGGAAGGCCGTTTCCGAAAAACTTCTGAGCTTGCGCGAATGCAGCCGCTCCATCGGCATTTCCGAAAGCTTTTCCATCGCCCGGATGCCGATGGTCAGGTGCTGCGCCACCTGCCGCTTGTAGAACTCGGTCGCCATGCCGGGCAGCTTCAACTCGCCATGCAGCGGCTTGTCGGAGACACACAAGAGCGTGCCGTAAGGCACGCGGAAGCGGAAGCCATTGGCCGCGATCGTTGCCGATTCCATGTCAAGCGCGATCGCCCTCGACTGCGAAAGCCGCTGCACCGGTCCGCGCTGGTCGCGCAGTTCCCAGTTGCGGTTGTCGATGGTGGCGACAGTGCCGGTGCGCATGATGCGCTTGAGATCGTACCCAGACAGGCCGGTGACTTCTGCAACCGCTTCCTGCAATGCCACCTGGATTTCGGCCAATGGCGGGATCGGCACCCAGACCGGCAGGTCGTCGTCCAGCACGTGATCCTCGCGCACGTAGGCATGCGCCAGCACATAATCGCCCAGCGCCTGCGTATTGCGCAGACCCGCGCAGTGGCCGAGCATCACCCAGGCATGAGGCCTCAGCACAGCGATATGATCGGTGATCGTCTTGGCGTTGGAGGGTCCGACACCGATATTGACCATGGTAATGCCGCCATGGTTCGGCTTCTTCAAGTGGTAGGCCGGCATCTGCGGCAGGCGCTGCGGCGCCATCCCTTCGCTCGGGGCGCTCTGCCCGGCTTTGGTGACCACGTTGCCCGGTTCGATGAATTCGGCATATCCGCCGCCGCCACTCTCCATCAGGTCACGGGCGCGCGCCACGAACTCGTCGATATAGAACTGATAGTTGGTGAACAGCACGAAATTCTGGAAATGCTGCGGCGTGGTCGCGGTATAGTGCGACAGGCGGTGGAGCGAATAGTCGATCCGCTGCGCGGTGAAGGGCGCCAGCGGCCTTGGTTCTCCGAACGCCACTTCGAACGTGCCGTTGGCGATCTGGTCATCTGTACCGTCGAGATCTGGCACGTCGAACAGGTCTCGGATCGGCCGCTGGATACGCTCGGCCGCCGTTCCGTCGACATGGGTGCCTTCGAGAAAGGCGAAATGCAGCGGGATCGGCGTTGTCGATTCCGAGACCGTGACCGCGACCCCGTGGTTGCGCATGATCAGACGCAATTGCTCGACCAGATAGCTTTCGAACAGGCTCGGCTGGGTGATGGTGGTGGAAAAATGCCCCGGCGTCGGCATGTGGCCATAGGCTTGGCGTGAATCGATCTGGGTGAACGAGTTGGTCGTGACGCCGATCTCCGGGTAGAAGGCGCGGTAGCGCTTGCTGCTGTCCCCGCCGGCGGCAAGCGCCGCGAAGGAGTCGCGCAGGAACTTGGTATTGCGGTCATAAAGGGCTTGCAGCGCCGCGACCGCCTTTTCGGCGGTGTCGAAGCTTTGCCGGCCAAAAGGCTCGGGCATGACGACAGATTCGATGGCTTGGGGGTAGATTCGCTTTTCCATGGCTCAATATAGAGATTTGGATAGGCGGTTGGGAGGGGTGTCCCGATCGAAGGCGCAATTTATCCGCGCTGCAGGCTGACCAGCAGCACGAAACCGACGCCGGATTTCTTCAGTGCTGGCGCGTCGATCGTGGACCCGGCATCGGTACGCATCATCGGCACGGCCAGGACCGGTGCGGCAAGAAACGCCAGGATGAGCGCCGCCCGCGGCAGAAGCCGAACGGTTTTGAAGAGATTGGCGGCGATGCGGTTCATGGTCTTTGCTTTTCTTTCGAGGTCTTGTGGTTGGTCAGGTCTTTGGTTTCTGTCTCAGGGGCGAAGGGTGGTCGGGCAGGCGAGGCGGCAGGTTCTGGAACTGGCCTCGTCCCAGGAACGGGCCGAACGGCCCGCTTCGGCGACGAGGATGGCGAAGAACATTCCAAACAGGCTCACCAGCAGGCAGACGATGGTGAAGCGGCGGGCGAGCATTGGTCGTGTCTCCTTCAATACGCAGGAGAATGCCCGGGCACGACTGAACCGGCTCTGATGCCGACGTTCATCTGCCGTTCAAATCGGTTGATGGATTTTGAGGCGGCGCTGGCCATAAGGAGCATGGCTGCCGGCACAGCATGCCAGGATCATGAAACGAAAACGGGGCCTGCCGGCCCCGTTTTCATGTCGCAAGGATGGGGTCGATCAGAGCTTGTGCCAGGTCTGGCTCTTGCAGATCAGCCCGCCGAGCACGCAACCGCTCATTTTCAGCGAGGTGCCCGACAGTGTCGCCTTGCCGGAGTAGGTCTTGTCGTTTGCCGGGTCGGTTATGCTGCCGGTGTATTTGTTGTCGCCGGACGCCTTGAGCGAACCGATGGTCTTGCCGGCATATTTGCCAGACTTCAGCGTGATGGAAAATGAACCCGAGCCCCCGATGGCCGCGGTATCGCCGGCCTGCGTCTTCCAGTTTCCCTCGATCGGATCGGCCCAGGCCACACCGGTCAGGATCAAAGTGGCCGCCAGGGCCAGGCTTGCTTTTCGAAACATCTTTCCTCCCTTGGATACCCGGCAGGAGGCTCCGCCTCGCCGGTCTGCCGCTTACGCAAACGTAAGCTAATCCAGCTCCCTGCAAAACAAAAGCGGTGCCGCAGCGGAAGCTTTGGCAATTCAGAAGCGCCGACGGAAGCAATATCGGCAGGGAAATGAATGCATGCATGCGCGGCGTTTGTTTCGCGTGGTTAGCGGAGTGTTGATTCCGCTGGCGAAAATTTTCGTCAAATTTGGCGCTATCCGGCTGAATCGCTGGCTTTGTATCCTTAACGAATTTCCACGTTTACCTATTGTTTTAGCTTTGTTTTCCTCAAATTAAGCACGCCATTTAACGACGGATTCAAGCCTGCGCGGCATTCTCGAAAGCATCGAAAGAGCGGCCCGGACAGACAAACGGAGGCAGCTCTCGGGAGCCAGACAGGGCCGGAAGAGAGGATTGAAAAATGGCACGTTTTGAAATGCTTGAAGCAGGCTTCGGCGCCATGGGGGCAACTGCCCAGGCCGACATTCTTTTCGAACTGGGGATGATGTATGCGACGGGCCGCGATTGCGAGACCGATGTCGTCGCCGCCCACAAATGGTTCAACATCGCCGCGATCAAGGGTTCGGCCCGCGCTGCGGAATTGCGTTCGGAACTGTCGGCTGCGATGTCGAAGGTCGAGATCGCCAAGGCGCTGCGCGAAGCCCGCGAATGGATGACGATGCACTGAATTTAGAGATAAGGCAGGGCGGCCTTCTGGTCCGCCAGGCAAGGACAAGGCCGCGGTAAGACGGCCACGTGACAAAACCAAGAACGCGGCACGCCCGACAGGGCCAGCGGCGCGGCGGCCATGATCCGGTTTCGGAAAGATCAGGGCCAGCAGGAAGACAGGGAAGGCGAGTTGGGTTCGAGTGCGGGGGCGCTTGAGAAACAGCTCGACAGGCAAAGCCGCGACCGGCCGGAACAAGGCCGGCGCGGCTTTTGCCTTTTTGCTCCAGAGATGCTCCGCAGGCCTAATCGAGCGCCGCCAATGCGCCTAGACAGGCCACACGAAGGATGAAATTGTCCGGCCTCTCTGGAAGAAGCGTGGCCGGGGCGGCCGCGCGTGAGTGGAGGAGTCATACCGCAATGAAAAAATTAAGTATTTTGAACGCGGCCATTTTCGGCCTGATGATGAGCGCGCCGGTCGCCTATGCCGACGACATCACCTTTTCGGTGGTCGGTCCGATGACCGGACAGCTCGCCACCATTGGCGATCAGTTCAAGCAGGGCGCGCAGGCTGCCGCCGACGCGATCAATGCTGCCGGCGGTGTCGACGGTCGCCAGATCAAGCTCGATATCGAGGATGACCAGTGCGACCCGAAGCAGGCGGTTTCGGTCGCCAACCGTATCGTCGCCAATGGCGTCAAGTTCATCGACGGCCACGCTTGCTCGGGTTCGAGCATTCCGGCTTCCGCCGTCTATGCCGAAGCCGGTGCCCTGATGATGAGCCCGGCCTCCTCGAACCCGGTGCTGACCGACGCCGCAGCGAAGGCCGGCTGGCCGACGATCATGCGCCTCTATACGCGTGACGATGCGCAGGGTGCCTTCATCGGCCCCTGGATCGCGAAGAAGTATGCCGGCAAGAACGTCGTCATCCTGCATGACAAGAGTGCCTACGGTCAGGGCGTTGCCGATGCGGTCAAGGCCACGATGAATGCCGGCGGCCTGAAGGAAGTGGACTATGAAGGCATCAATGCCGGCGAAAAGGACTATTCGGCGCTCGTCACCAAGCTCAAGGAGCTCAAGGCCGACGTTGTCTATTTCGGCGGTTACCACCCGGAGGCTGGCCTGATCCTGCGCCAGTCGGCGGAACAGGGCATCAAGTTCCAGCTGATCATGCCGGATTCGATAGCCTCGCCGGAATTCTGGCAGGTTGCCGGCCCGGCCGGCGAAGGGACCATGTTCGTCTTCCCGTCGGATCCTCAGGCAAAGCCGGAAGCCAAGGCAGCCGTCGAGAAGATCAAAGCCGGCGGTTTCGTGCCGGAAGGCTTCACGCTATTCTCCTACGCCACGATCCAGGCCTTTGCGGAAGGCATCAAGCGTGCCGGCAGCGATGATCCGGCCAAGGTCGCCGAGGCGCTGAAGAACGGGCAGCCAATCAGCACGGTTGTCGGCAATGTCACCTTCGACGAGAAGGGCGACCTCAAGAACGCCAGCTACGACATCAACCAGTGGCACGACGGCAAGTATGCGCCGATCCAGCCGTAATCGCTGCCTATATCGATGAAATGGCCGGGCTCGTCCCGGCCATTTCATTTCTGCCTGTGTGTCTTGCCATGGACATATAACGGCGGTCGACATTCTACGGCGCCTCTCTCTGTCCGGCAGGACAGGGACGCTTGGCGTCCGGCAGCGAGGCTGTCAGCCTTGCATATCCTCGAACCGCACCAGCACAGTGCCGTCGGTAACCTGCGCGCCCTCGGTGGCGATCTCGGCGATCACGCCATCATGGGGCGCGGCGATGGTGTGCTCCATCTTCATCGCCTCGAGAATAAGCAGCGGTTGCCCCTTCATCACCGTATCGCCCTTTGTCGCCCGCACAAGCTTGACCAGTCCCGGCATCGGCGCGCGCAAACTGCCTGACGCCGCCGCCGCATCATCGCCTCTGGCCAACGGGTCCGGCACCGCGAACGTATAGCCGGCCGCGCCTTCGAATATCGTGATGTGGCCTGGCCAGCGGGCGAGGCGAGGAACGGCGCGAAGGTCATGCGAATTGGCGCTGTCATAGGGTGCATGGAGCGTCACCTGGGAACGCCGGTCTGGTCGTACCGAAACCCTTGCCAGAATATCGTCCTCGCCAAACTTCAGCCGGATCTGTCGTGCCATGCCATGGAAATGCGTGTAGCCGGCAAGTGACGACCATGGATCATCCGATGCCGGCAGCGCGCCCGCCCCGGAGGCCGCTATGGCCGCGGCCGCGACCGTTTCGCCGCTCGGCGGCGCAATCTCGGTCAGCGCCTGCTGGTGGCGGCCTATCAGGCCGGTATCGACGTCGCCCGCCGAAAAGTCCGGATCGGTCACCAGCGCGGCGAGGAAGGCGGTATTGACGATCGAACCGGCGACTTCGGTTCGCGCAAGCGCCGCGCCGAGTGCCTCCAGCGCAGCCGGCCTGTCCCCGCCATGCACCACCAGCTTGGCGATCATCGGATCATAATAGGGAGAAATGGCGTCGCCGGCCCGCACCCCGGTTTCGACACGCATGGCGGCCCCTTGGGGAACCGTGTCGGGAAATTTCAGATGATGCAGCGTGCCGGTCGCAGGCAGAAACTCCCTTGCGGCATCCTCGGCATAGAGGCGCGCCTCGAAGGCGTGGCCGGCTAGCTTTATCTCGCCTTGCGTTTTCGGCAGCTTCTCGCCTGATGCCACGCGCAACTGCCACTCGACCAGATCGGTGCCGGTGACCATCTCGGTGACCGGGTGCTCGACCTGCAGCCTCGTGTTCATCTCCATGAACCAGAAGCGGTCAGGCTTCAGGCCTTGCGAGGCATCGACGATGAATTCGATGGTACCGGCGCCGGAGTAGCTGATCGCCTTGGCGGCCTTCACCGCCGCCTCGGTCATCGCCTTGCGCAACGCCTCCGTCATGCCGGGGGCGGGGGCTTCCTCGATAACCTTCTGGTGGCGTCGCTGCACCGAGCAGTCGCGTTCGAACAGATGGACGGCATTGCCGAAATTGTCGCCGAAAACCTGCACCTCGATGTGGCGCGGTTTGTCGATATATTTTTCCACCAGTACACGGTCGTCGCCAAAAGCGGATTTCGCCTCGCGTCGTGCGCTCGACAGCGCTTCGGAAAACTCGTCGGGGTGCTCGACCCGGCGCATGCCCTTGCCACCGCCGCCGGCCCGCGCCTTGATCAGCACGGGGTAGCCGATTTCGCGTGCCTTGGAGGCCAGGACCACGATCTCCTGTGCCTCGCCATGGTAGCCCGGCACGACGGGCACGCCGGCCTTTTCCATCAGCCGTTTGGCGGCATCCTTCAGCCCCATGGCGCGGATAGAGGCCGCCGACGGGCCGATGAAGGTGAGCCCCGCGGCCGCCACCTGGTCGACGAAATCAGGATTTTCCGACAGGAAGCCATAGCCGGGATGAACGGCTTGCGAGCCTGTCGCCAAGGCGGCCGCGACGATCTTGTCGCCGCGCAGATAGCTGTCGCTGACAGGCGAAGCACCGATATGTACCGCCTCGTCGGCCATCTCGACATGCAGGGATTTCGCATCGGCATCGGAATAGACGGCAACCGTGCGCACCCCCATCCTGCGCGCCGTGCGGATCACCCGGCATGCGATCTCGCCTCGGTTGGCGATCAGGATCTTTGTGAACATGAAACCTCCGTAGACTGCGTTCGCCTCGAGGAAGCAACGGCCTCACGGTATAGTTCGGCCATTTGTTCGTCGAAGCAGCAGAAGATGACGGTCTGCGGCGTCGTATTTCGGCTCAAGAAGCTATTTACGGCGCCGACTGCAATTGCTGCCGCCTCATCCCTCGGATAGCGGTAGATGCCCGTCGAGATCGCCGGAAAGGCGACCGAGCGGCATTCCTTCTCGGCGGCGATTTCGAGCGAACGCCGATAGCAGGAGGCGAGCAACTCCGCCTCGCCCTTGCCGCCGCCCTGCCAGATCGGACCGACCGTATGGATGACGTAGCGGGCCGGCAGCCGATAGCCCCTGGTCAGCTTCGCATCCCCGGTCTTGCAGCCGTTGAGCGTGCGGCATTCGGCGAGGAGGTCCGGCCCCGCCGCCCGGTGAATGGCGCCGTCGACCCCGCCGCCGCCGAGCAGCGAGGAATTGGCCGCGTTGACGATGACGTCGACATCCAGCTTGGTGATGTCGCCGAAGTGAATGCGGATCCTGCCTTGCACCTCGCCCATCTCACATCCTGAACACGCCGAAGCGCGTTTCCTCGCTCTCCGCGTTGAGCGCCGCCGAGAGGCTGAGCGCCAGGACCTCGCGCGTCCTGGCCGGATCGATGATGCCGTCGTCCCATAGCCTTGCGGAGGAATAAAGCGGGTGGCCTTCATGCTCGTATTTCATCAGGATCGGCTTCCTGAACTTCGCTTCTTCCTCGGCGCTCCATTCGCCGCCCTTGCGCTCGATGCCCTCGCGCTTGACCATGGCCAGCACCGTCGCCGCCTGCTCGCCGCCCATCACCGAAATGCGGGCGTTCGGCCACATCCACAGGAAGCGGGGCGAGTAGGCGCGCCCGCACATGCCGTAATTGCCGGCGCCGAACGAGCCGCCGATGATCACGGTGACCTTGGGCACGCGGGCGGTGGCGACTGCCATCACCAGCTTGGCGCCGTCCTTGGCGATGCCGCCTACCTCATATTTGCGCCCCACCATGAAGCCGGTGATGTTCTGCAGGAACACCAGTGGAATCTTGCGTTGGCAGCACAGCTCGATGAAATGCGCGCCCTTCAGCGCGCTTTCGGAAAACAGCACGCCATTGTTGGCGATGATGCCGACCGGCATGCCGTGAAGATGGGCAAAGCCGGTGACGAGCGTGGTGCCGTAATACTGCTTGAACTCGTCGAACTCCGAACCGTCGACGAGGCGCGCGATCACCTCGCGCACGTCATAGGGCTGGCGCAGATCCGTCGGCACGATGCCGTAGATCTCATCTGCCGGATGAAGCGGCGGAATCGGTTTCTGGACGGCAAGGCTTACGGTCTTGTTCCGATTGAGGTTTTTTATGATGCGCCGGCAGATGGCCAGCGCATGCTCGTCGTCGAGCGCGTAGTGGTCGGCGACGCCGGAGAGCCGTGTATGGACGTCGGCGCCGCCGAGATCCTCGGCGCTGACGTCCTCGCCGGTGGCGGCCTTCACCAGCGGGGGACCGCCGAGGAAGATGGTCGCCTGGTTGCGCACCATGATCGTCTCGTCCGACATTGCCGGCACATAGGCGCCGCCCGCCGTGCACGAACCCATGACGCAGGCGATCTGCGGGATGCCTGAGGCGGACATGTTGGCCTGGTTGTAGAATATGCGCCCGAAATGCTCGCGGTCGGGAAACACCTCGTCCTGGTTGGGCAGGTTGGCGCCGCCGCTGTCGACCAGGTAGACGCAAGGCAGATTGTTCTGCAGCGCGATCTCCTGCGCGCGCAGATGCTTCTTCACCGTCAGCGGGTAATAGGTGCCGCCCTTCACCGTGGCGTCATTGACGACGACCATCACTTCCGTGCCTTCGACGCGCCCGATACCGGCGATGATGCCGGCGGAGGGAATGTCCTCGCCATACATCGACCATGCGGCGAACTGGCCGATCTCGAGAAAGGGCGACCCGGTGTCGAGCAATTGCGCCAGCCGCTCGCGCGGCAGCAGCTTGCCGCGCGCGACGTGTCGCTCGCGCGCCTCTTCCGAGCCACCGCGCTCGACGCTCGCGGCCTTTTCGGCGATATCGCCGACCAGCGCCCGCATGCGTTCGGCATTGGTGTGGAAGGTATCGGAGGAAGGGGAGATCTGGGTCCGGAGGACGGCCATGCTATACCCCCTCCGCCATGATCTCGCGGCCGATCAGCCATCGCCGGATTTCGCTGGTGCCGGCACCGATTTCGTAGAGCTTGGCGTCGCGTAGCAGCCGGCCGGTCGGATAGTCGTTGATGTAGCCGTTGCCACCCAGAAGCTGGAGTGCGTCAAGCGTCATCTGCGTTGCTTTTTCGGCGGCAAACAGAATGCAGCCTGCGGCGTCCTTGCGGGTGGTCTGGCCGCGGTCGCAGGCGGCGGCGACCGCGTAGACATAGGCGCGCGCGGCGTTCATCGTCGTGTACATGTCGGCGAGCTTGCCTTGCACCAACTGGAATTCCCCGATCGCCTGGCCGAACTGCTTGCGCTCATGCACATAGGGCACCGCGACGTCGAGACACGCGGCCATCAGGCCGATCGGGCCACCGGCCAGCACCGTGCGCTCATAGTCGAGACCAGACATCAGCACCTCGACGCCACACCCTTCCTCGTGCAGCACGTTGTCGAACGGCACCTCCACATTATCGAAAACCAGTTCGCCGGTGTTGGAGCCGCGCATGCCGAGCTTGTCGAGCTTTTGCGCGACCGAAAATCCGGCAAAGGCCTTTTCGACGATGAAGGCGGTGATACCGCGGGCATGGCGCTCCGGATCGGTCTTGGCATAGACCACCAGCGTCTCGGCGTCCGGGCCGTTGGTGATCCACATCTTGGTGCCGTTGAGCACGTACCGGTCGTTGCGCTTTTCGGCGCGCAGCCTGAGCGAGACGACGTCGGAGCCGGCGCCGGGCTCCGACATGGCCAGCGCGCCGACGCGCTCGCCCGAGCAAAGCGGCGGCAGGAATTTCTCCTTCTGCGCCGGCGTTGCCCAGCGGTTGATCTGGTTGACGCAGAGATTGGAGTGGGCGCCGTAGGACAGGCCGACCGAGGCCGAGGCCCTTGATATCTCCTCAACGGCGATCACGTGCGCGAGATAGCCCATGCCACTGCCGCCGAACTCCGGATCGGCGGTGATGCCGAGGAGGCCGAGATTGCCGAGTTCCGCCCACAGATGCGCCGGGAATTCGTTCGAGCGGTCGATTTCCGCCGCGATCGGCGCGATCCTGTCCTGGGCGAAGCGCCGCACCAGCTCGCGCAATGCCTCGACATCCTCGTCATGCCCGAAGCTGAGCGTGTTCGTGTACATCCGGTTCCTCCTGCCGCATGACCCCCGAAAATCGACTTGGATTTTCGGAAAAGATCATGCGCGAAACTAAAATCCCACGGCGTCGTTTGCGCGTCCAAACGGATGTGCGGCGCTGTAGGTGTCGATCGTCGCGCCGACGAGCCGCATCGTCATCGAAAGATATGTCGCTGTGACTTCTGCGATCGACAGCCGCTCGCCCGGCCGGAACCAGACGATGACACCGGTCATCATCTGGATCAGCGCCATGGCGGTGAGGCCGGTGTCTTCGACGACGAACACGCCTGCCTCGGCGCCGTCACGCAGAATGGCGCGCAGTTCCTTCTCATAGGCCGTGCGCATCCGCAGTATCTGGGTCAGTCTTTCGGGCGACAGGCTGCGCAGCTCCATGTTCGAAACATGCGTCGCATGGCGACGGGCGATGTGGAAGGCGATGTGGTTCTCGACATAGGCCGAAAGCCGGCTTGCCGGATCGGCATCGGCGGGCCGTGCGGCGTTCCAGGCTGCGATCAGCTCTTCCATATGCTCGCGCATCAGCGTGAACAGCAAATCCTCCTTGGTCGGGAAATAGCGATAAAGCGCGGCTGCCTGCACGCCTACTTCGGATGCCAGCTGGCGCATCGACATCGCCTCATAGCCGAGCCGCGCGATCAGGTTGACCGCCGCCTCGCGGGCTGCCGCCTCGGTCTTCCCGCCATCGGATCCTGTCGTGCGCGCCAAAAGAGCCTCCCTTGTTGCGAATTAATAAAACGAACGTTCAATTAATTCAAGAGGTATGCCGAAGCCGCATCAGGCATCGATCCGGAAGCCGGTAACAGGATTGCTGGATACCGCATCCTCGACGTCAACCCCGGAAACGGACGTTCCCGGCGGTCCTTTCCAAAGCCGGCCGATCATGGTCGAGACGGCTTCGCCTGTGCCGGCAATCTCAGCGGTCACCGAGCCATCCGCTTCATTGCGCACCCAGCCCGCAAGCCCAAGGCTGGCGGCCTGGCTTCGGACCCAGATCCTGTAGCCGACGCCTTGCACCTTGCCGTGGGCCCGCACACGCACTGCCTTGCGATCGTCAGCCATTGCGTCTCTCCCGAGGCTCGTCTGCTGGAATCTGGCGCAGGCGACGGGGAATGCAACAGGCCGGTCGAACGAGGATGGAGGGGGCCCGAGTCGAACTCGAATTTAATTGACTCAGTCCACTAAATTTCTAACACTGTGGCTATCATCATCCAAGGGCTGAACGCAGATGCTGGACCAACGCAGTGCTTTGGTGGCCGATATCAGGCACTTCAACCGTTTCTACACCCGCACTGTCGGCCTTCTCGACGAGACCTTGACGCAGAGCCCGTTCACGCTCACCGAGGCGCGCGTCCTGTTCGAGCTTGGTCATCGGGATCGCCCGGCGGCGGCGGAAATCGCCGGCGAGCGAGGCTTCCTTTCGGAGACATTCGACATCGATGTCGGCCCGGCCGCCTCCGACATCGCCAGGCAACTGCGTCTCGACGCGGCCTATCTGACGCGGATCCTGCGAAAATTCGCCGGCGAAGGCCTGACCGAGACCCGGACCGATCCGGTCGACCGGCGAAGGCGTATCCTGTCGCTGACGGCAAGGGGGCGGGACGCCCTTGCCGGTCTGCAGGCCGCGGCGGACCGCGACACTTCCCGGCTTATCGAGAACCTGCCCGACCACCGCTTGGCCGAACTCGGCGACGCCTTGCGCAAGGCAGCGGAGCTGCTGGGCGATCCGGCGGCTGAAGGCGAGGCGGCTGCCCCTGTGGTGACGTTGCGTCGGCATCGCGTCGGCGACATTGGCTGGGTGGTGCAGCGTCAGGCCCAGCTCTACGCCGAGGAATATGGCTGGAACATCGAGTTCGAAGCCTTGGTTGCCGAAATCGGGGCCGACTTCATCCGCAATTTCAAGCCAGGGCGCGATTTCTGCTGGATCGCCGAACGCGCCGGCCTCCCGCTTGGCGCAGTGTTTCTGGTTCACCAGGACGACGAGGTCGCGAAACTGCGGCTGCTGCATGTCGAGGCTGCGGCGCGCGGGTTGGGCATCGGCAAGCGCCTGGTTGCGGAATGCGTGAACCAGGCGCGCGCCTGCGGCTACATCAAGCTCGTTCTGTGGACGAATGACATTCTGGTCGCCGCCCGCGCGATTTATGAGCGCGCCGGGTTCAGACTGGTCTCACAGGAGCGCCATCACAGTTTCGGCAAGGAACTCACCGGCCAGAACTGGGAGCTCGATCTCTAACGGGCCGGCAAGTGTCGCCGCTATGGCAACGCTCGTTCAGTTTCCACGGGCGGCGGCCAGTGCGCCGGGCAGTTCCTCAGCAAAAATGTCGAGCTCGTGGTCCAGTCCGACGCTGACGCGGATGCAACGATCGAGCCCCGGCGCCATCGGCTTGCGGATGAAGACGTCGCGCGACAACAAGCCTTGCAGGATCTTCAGCGCGAAAGCACCGTCGCGGCCGCAATCGATGGTGACGAAATTGGTCGCCGACGGCAGCGGCGTCAGCCCGTTCTGTTCGGCTATCTGCGCGATGCGCCGGCGCCCTGCCGCCACCCGCGCCACCACTGAATCCAGATAATCCTGGTCGGCGAGCGCCTCGACGCCCGCCACCTGCGCCATGCGGCTGACGCCGTAGTGGTTGCGGATCTTCTCGAAATCGCTGATCACCTGGGCCTCGGCGACCGCATAGCCGCAGCGTATGCCGGCAAGCCCGTAAGCTTTCGAAAAGGTGCGCATGCGGATGACGTTCGGCCGCGAGACGTCGATGGGCGGCAGTGCGGAGGCCGGCCCCAATTCTCCATAGGCTTCATCGAGCACGAGCATGGTGGTTTCCGGCAGCGCTTCGATGAAGCGCGTCAGCTCGGCCGCTTCCCACCAGCTCCCCATGGGGTTGTCCGGATTGGACAGATAGACCAGCGGCGCTTTCTCTCTGGCGGCCGCAGCCAGCAGCCCTTCCAAATCCTCGTGGTCGTTCGCATAGGGCACGGTGACAAGCCGTCCGCCGACACCGGCAATGTGGAAGTTGAAGGTGGGATAGGCGCCGAGCGAGGTGACCACCGCATCGCCAGGCGCCACATACATGCGCGCCACCAGACCAAGCAGGCCATCGATGCCTTCGCCGACCACGACGTTCTCGACCTTCAGATTATGATGCGCGGCCGCGGCCACCTTCAGGTCGTGATTGTCCGGATCGCAATACATCCACATGTCGCGCGCGATCTCGGCCATCCGGGCGATGACGCGCGGCGAGGGTCCGAAGCTGCTCTCATTGGCGCCGATGCGGGCGCGGAATGCACGCCCGCGCTCGCGCTCCTGCGCTTCGGGGCCGACAAACGGCACGGTCGACGGAAGCGCTGCAACGAGCGGCATAAGGGGAGGGCGCAGACGCATGGCAAAAGCTCGCGTGAGGGAAGGGGCTTCTTGCTAGCGCGGTCAGTAGGCGGGTGCAAGTTGCGCGCAATGAGCAATCGTTGCCGCCCGCCTGATCCAAACACCTGATGCATCCCAGAGCAATCATCGTCCGCTGCGGAATCGCGCAGTCGAAACCCCCAATGAAAAACCCGGCGGTTGCCCGCCGGGTTTCTATATTCGAAGCGATAGCTGTTAGAACGAGCGCTGGAAGCGGAGCATGCCGCCGACGCTGTTCTTCTTGTCGGCAGGCGTAAACGATGGGTTGACGAAGCCAGCATCGTCAAACCGACCGGCATGGAGGTAGTCGACTTCGGCCGTGACGGTGAAGCCGGGAACGACGTCATAAGCAACGTTCGCCGCAACGCCGACGTTCTTCCAGTCGTCAGCAGACACCTGAAGGTTGAACGAGGTCTTCTCGTTGAACTTGTAGGTGCCGCCGCCCCAGACTGCCCAGTTGCCGCCCCACGCCTTGTAGAAGCCGCGACCATGGGCTTCGACAAAATTGCCGGCATCGTCGTTGAGGTTGTCATCAGTGCCGTAGCCGCCCATGATGAACAGCGACAGTGCGTCGCTGACATTGACGTCCAAGCGAACCTTGCCGGCAACTTCCTCGTAATTGCTGTCATAAGCGACGACGCCGGTGATGGCGCCCCAACCCTGCGTATACTTCACGCCGCCGACGACGTGCGGAACATAGCTGTCGATCGTGTCGGTACCGGTGCCTTCTTCGAGCGAAACCACGGCCGAGAAGCCGTTGCCGGCGTCGAAGTAGTACTGGACGACGTTGGTGTCGAAATCGCCGTAAGGAACCAGCGTATCCTGGATGACGTTGCCGGCGTAGCCGACGAACGTATCGAAGGCCGATTCGTCCTTACCGACGCGCAGGCCACCGAGCTGGATCCAGGCGAAGTTCAGCGAGACGTCCCGGTTGTGGGCGGCGTTGATCGGCTCGTCGAAGGCATTGTCGTCGCCGAAGTTGAAGCGGGTCTCGGTGTAGGTCTTCAACGTGCCGAGCTCGGTTTCCTGGCCGGTCCAGGTCTTAAGCGTGAAGCGCGTGTTCTTGTAGTAGGTGTTGTGGTCGTCACCGTCCTGGTGATCGGCAGCCTTCGCACCGTCGAACGAGCCGGTGTCGCCCACGCCGATGTCGTAACGGACATAGCCGCCGATGCGCAGGCAGGTCTCGGTGCCGGGGATGTAGAAGTAGCCAGCGCCGTAGACGTCGCAAATCTTGACGTATTCAGCGGGCTCCGGCTCGGCGACGACGACGGCGTCGGCGGCGCGCGCACCGGAAACTGCGATCAGGGCCGCAGCGGAGCCGAGAAGAAGGCTCTTGATGTTCATTTTCTGACCTCCAGTCAGAATCGAACGAAACAACCGTTTTGGTGGTGCGTGTTTTTGCAGCAAACAATTGGTATTGCTGCGTTTTTCCGGGAATCCCTGGATTTTTCACAAAGGAAGGGGCATTCACCACAGACGTTTGCTGGCGAAGGCGTGCCCGGAACCGGATTTGAGATAACGCTCAAATGAAGTCGCCTTGGCTTGATTCGAGAACGCCACATAGGTGACGATCTGCCATGGCAGGAACTTGGATGTATGACTGGATTTTCCGTCATTGTGCTCGGCAAGCCGTCGCTTCAGGTCGGACGTGATGCCGACATAACGCTCACCGTCGGCAGTCTTACTTTCCAGCAGGTATGCATACCACACGACCGGCCCTCCTTCGCCGAGGCTTCGGAGGGCATCCTGCTTCGCGCTGAGGTCTGGTCTGGGCTTGTCCTGCGAAGCTCGAAGAGCGAAGCAGGATGGCGGAGAGGATGGGATTCGAACCCACGAGAAGCTTTTGACCTCTACTCCCTTAGCAGGGGAGCGCCTTCGACCACTCGGCCACCTCTCCGTTGCGCCGCTGGATAAAGAAAAGCGCCGGCACAATCAACAAGCCCCAGCCAATATCTCGGAAAAAGAAGCCATTATACGGAAAAATAAGAACGCACCGGCCTGCGGCCTTCCGCGATGCGGCGGTTCTGCGGCGATTCCCTGGCTGGTGGCTCAAGGCCTCGCCATGATTCCGTCAGCCGATCGCCGGATTCGCCCGTAAACAAGGGGCTGGGGCGGGCCGAAGGTTAATGAGAGCTTTCTGAGTGAGGCCAAATCGTGTCATTTGTGCAACAACGATGGGGGATAGCAGCCGCACAGCCCTTTCGCCGGTACGATCGTGGTTGAACCCCGTCTGCTCATGGGTAATGTCGATTTCGAAGGAGCGGCGCGGTGCGCATCTTTTTCGGTAGTGGGGATGGGGCAGGGAACGCTGTCCTTCAGCAAAGAATACCCAGACCCGTTTTTTAACTTTTGACTGGAGGTCAGAAAATGAACATCAAGAGCCTTCTTCTCGGCTCCGCTGCGGCCCTGATCGCAGTTTCCGGTGCGCGCGCCGCCGACGCCGTCGTCGTCGCCGAGCCGGAGCCCGCTGAATACGTCAAGATTTGCGACGTCTACGGCGCTGGCTACTTCTACATCCCCGGCACCGAGACCTGCCTGCGCATCGGCGGCTACATCCGTTATGACATCGGCGGCGGCGACGTCGGCACGTTCAACGGTTCGAAGACTGCGGACCACCAGGACGGCTCGGTAAATGATGCCTGGCACAAAAATGCCCGCTTCACGCTGAAGACCTGGACCGGCCAGGAAACCGAACTCGGCACCTTGAAGACCTACACCGAGACCCGCTTCAACTTCGGCAACGACAACGCAATCGAGCCGTTCAACACCGCCCATAACAAGGACGTCTCGCTGAACTTCGCCTGGATCCAGCTCGGTGGTCTCCGCGTTGGTAAGGACGAATCGGCCTTCGATACGTTCGTCGGCTACGCCGGCAACGTCATCCAGGATACGCTGGTTCCTTACGGCGATTTCGACACCAACGTCGTCCAGTACTACTTCGACGCTGGCAACGGCTTCTCGGCCGTGGTCTCGCTCGAAGAAGGCGCGGGCGTTGTCGGCACGATCGACAGCTACGTTCCGCATGTCGTCGGCGGTGTGAAGTGGACGCAGGGCTGGGGCGCCATCAGCGGTGTCGTCGCTTATGACAGCAACTACGAAGAAGTTGCCGGCAAGGTTCGCTTGGACGTGAACGTCAACGACGCACTGTCGCTGTGGGTCATGGGCGGTTACGGCACCGATGACAACCTCAACGACGACGCCGGCAATTTTGTCGACGCCCATGGTCGCGGTTTCTACAAGCAGTGGGGCGGCAACTGGGCTGTCTGGGGCGGCGGTACCTACAAGTTCAACGAGAAGACCTCGTTCAACGCGCAGGTGTCGTATGACGATTGGAAGAACCTGGGCATCGCGGCGAACATCGCCTACGACGTCGTCCCGGGCTTCACGGTCACGGCCGAAGTCGACTACCTCAATGCAGGCAGGTTCGACGACGCCGACTTCTCCAACTGGACCGGCGCCGACAAGAAGAGCAGCATCGGCGGTATCCTCCGCTTCCAGCGCTCGTTCTAAGGGCTGGTTCCATACAGGTGAAATCCAGCCCGGGCGCATCAACGCCCGGGCTGTTTTTGTTTCGTGACTGGATCAAGGCAAACAGAAGGAACAGGGGGTAACGGTAGCTGAATAGAGTCCGTGGGATGGTTTCGTGGGATCCGCTGATGGCGGATGAAATCACAACTGCGTGATTCAAATCTCTTGAAAGGACGCTCCCAAGCGGATAGGGCTGAATCTATCCCACTCGGGGGTGTGGCAAATGATGACGACCGAAGCGATTCAAGAGGGCGAGCCCTCCGATCATTTTTCGATGTTTTCTTCTCAGAACTCAAAGTTTAACTATACCTACAATAGGATACGAGAAGTAAAATCGCATAGGGTTGGAGATCTTTTTTCAGCATATCGAGATATATTGTGGGATGATGGGCGACATAAATACAATGTCAGCTCGTTCATCGGCGAGATAGACGAGATTCTGCTCGGGGAGCGTTTCAGCGCCTTTGACCAGAGTACCCTGGACAACCTTATCGGCACCTTGCGCCAGCGCGGCAACAGCAACGCAACCATCAATCGGAAGATGGCTGCCCTCAGCAAACTGCTGCGCAAGGCCTACAAGATGGGAGATATCCACAGCCTGCCCGAGTTCCGCCGCCAGAAGGAGCGGTCGGGACGGATTCGTTTCCTTGAAAGGGACGAGGAGGCCAGGCTGTTTGCTGCCATCAGGAGCCGCAGCGAGGATGCCTACCGGCTTTCCGTCTTCCTGGTCGACACTGGCTGCCGCCTTGGCGAGGCGCTCGGGCTGATCTGGAACGACATCCAGGAGCATCGCGTCTCCTTCTGGATCACCAAGTCCGGCCGAAGCCGCACCATTCCGATGACCGAGCGTGTCAAGGAAGTGATCAAGCTGCCTCCCGGCGAAGGCCGTCGGCCGAAAGGCCCGTTCACCACATTCAGCCAGGCTCAATACCGTGCCATCTGGAACGATGCGAAGGCCGAAGTCGGTCTGGCCGCCGACGACCAGGTGGTGCCGCACATTCTGCGCCATACCTGCGCCTCGCGTCTTGTTCAGGGCGGTATCGACATCAGGCGCGTGCAGATGTGGCTCGGCCACCAGACCCTGTCGATGACGATGCGCTATGCGCATCTGGCCACCAATGACCTCGACGGCTGCGTCACCGTGCTGGAAGTACCCCGGTCTGGCGGCGCCGACAGCGTGAAGGCAGCGCCCGAACCGTCCCCGCGCGCCGCGGCGCGCGGTGCGGCAGACGAGCCGGGTGCCGTAAAGACCACGGCTAAGGCGATGAAGAAGGCCGCAAAGTCCCGATAAGTTCACCCTTTGAAGAGGCTGTGGACAATCAATCCCGTGGATCCCCCGATCTGCGGGTTATTCGAGGCATGCCATCCCGGCTTCGGCGCCTACCTTGGTCGCCTGCGGTCCGTTTGCCTCGCCGGCAACGGTTTTTAAAGGCGGGTCGGCAGCCGCTCGGCTCTGTCGAGGAAAGCGGCGATGTCGCCCGGCAAGGTTCCGGTTTCGAGAAAAGGGGCGTGACCCTGGCCTTCGACGGTGATCGTCTGCATTGCCGGATGGCGCTCCCGCATCTGCCGCTGTGTGTCCACCGACAGCAAACTCGAATTGGCGCCGCGTATGGCGAGCATGGGAAGGGCCGACAGCGCGTCGAATTGCGGCCACAGCGCCGGCAGCGGCTGCGTCAGGTCGAGATTTGCAACAGTGTCGACCAGCTTCGGGTCGAAATCCGGCAGCAGGCCCTGATCCGTTTCGCGGTAGAGCGCCAGCACCATGCGCTCCCAGTCCGCATCGGCGAGCGCTGAAAAATCCCGGCCATGAACGCGGCGTTGGGCTGCCACTGCTTCGGCGAAGGTCTTCGGCTTCGGTTTGCGTTCGAGATACGACTGGATATAGGCAAGGCCGGCCGGCTCGATCACCGGTCCGATATCGTTCAGCACGATCGCTTTCAATATGGCCGGCCGCAGCGCACCCAGGACGTGAATGACCAGGCCGCCGCGCGAGGTGCCGACGAAGGCGGCTTCCTCGATTCCCAATGCCGCCAGTCCGGCAAGAATGTCGCCGGCTTCGACGCCGACATTGTAGCGGCTGACATCGGGATCATAATCGGACTGCCCGCGGCCGCGATAGTCAAAGGCGACGACCTTGCGCGGGCTTCCCGCTTTGCCGGCCAAATAGAGCGCGAGTTCGTGGAAGTCGCGTGCATTGCGGGTGAGCCCGGGCAGACAGACGACTGGCCAATGTCGCGAATTTGCGTCGCCATAGATCCGGGCATGGAGCTTCAGCCCATCGGGTCCCGCGTAGAAGAAATCGGAGAAACCTTCGCTCGCCATTGGAATGCTGCCCTTGCTCTCGCCGGATGGTCCGTCTGCTACAGGCGAGGGAAGGGATGGTCAAATGGGGCAGTTACTTCTCCTCTTGCGGGCCGAAGGTGGCTAGGCCCTTCACTCAGCCAAGGCGGGCGGATCCGCGCGAGGCCAACTCCTCTCGTAGGGAGGAATGAAAGCCGTCAACTCCGCCCGTTCACAAGATCTCCCACAATGTCATACTTGCCGGAAATGCGCATCTTGTAGACCTCATAGTTCTCCATCACGCGCTGTACGTAACTTCTTGTTTCCGTGTAAGGAATCCGTTCGATCCAGTCGACGACAGCGTCGATGTCCTTGCCGCGCGGATCGCCGTATTTCGCCACCCATTGGGCAGCGCGGCTGGGGCCGGCATTGTAGCCGGCGAAGGTCAGCACATAGGAGCCGTTGAAGCGGTCGAGCTGCTGGCCGAGGAAGGCCGAGCCCAGCGTTGCATTGTAGCCGGCATCGGTGGTCAGGCGTGCCTGAGAGAATTGCAGCCCGGCCGTCTTCGCCAGTTGCTTGGCGGTTGCCGGCATCAGCTGCAGCAGCCCGCGCGCGCCGGCGCTCGATATGGCGCCGATGTTGAATTCGCTTTCCTGGCGGGCGATGGCATAGGCCAGCGCCTTGCCCGAACCTGAAATATCGGCGCTATCGGGGATGACCCCCAAAGGATGCGACAGCGCGCCGACATCGATGCCACGCGCGCCGGCGATCTTGCCGATCTTGAGCGACATGAAGTGGTTGCCCTGCTTTTCCGCCAGCACGGCCAGGAGCGCCAGTTCGCCCGGGCTGGTCAACTGTCCTGCAAGGTCACGATAGAGCGTTTCGGCATAACGGTCGTAGCCCGCCTCCTGCAGCCGCTTGATGGCAGCGACGGCTTCGCGACCGGCAAAACTCTGGCGGTCGGCGGCACTCGGTGTGGGATAGACGATGTTCAGCGCCGGGCGACCAATGCGCTCGGCGGCGAGCTGGCCGTAGAATGTCGTGCCATAGGCCGCCGCGCGCGCAAAATAGTCCTTTGCGTTACCTGGACCACCAACTTCGGCGGCGCGGCCGAGCCAGTAATAGGCGCGCGACAATGTCATCGGCCCCTGCGCAAGGTCGGCGATGCGCGCGAAATGTGTTGCGGCAAGCCTGGGATCGTTCAGACCGCGCAGCGCGTACCAGCCGGCATGGAATTCGGCTTCGGCGGCGTTCGCTGTGCTTTCGGCCGCATGCATGGCGACGATCCTGTAGGCGGCTTTCATGTCACCCTTGTCGACCAGCTCGCGCGACAGTACCCGGCGCTCCACCCACCAGGCATCCGGGTCGACCAGCGCTTCGCGATCCGTCGGCGCCTTCATCACGATGGCGGCGGCGTCGGCAATATTGTCTTGCTTGCGAAGATATTCGGCTTGCGCGAAGAAATAGCCGGCAGAACGCTGTGAAGCCGGCACCGCCTTGAGCAGCTTGGGGGTGTTCTTGTCGCCCTTGTCGGCCGCCGCCCAGGCGGTGGCCAGTTGCTCCGCTTGCGCCGGGCCGGCGACGCGCTGCGCCGCGCCGACCCGGTCGGCGTAGAACATGCGCTCCATGCGGAATCGGTGATCGGCGGCCGGGATCAGCCCGCCGAACTCCTTGATCAGCGCTGTCTCGTCCTTGGCCTCCAGGATCGCGGTGCGCCAGAACGGCACCAGCACCGAACGCGCCGCCTCTGCCTTGCCCAGGGCCACATAGGCGCGGGCAAGAAGCATCACGCCTTCGAATGTCTGCGGCTGGCTGCCGTCGAACGCCTGCACAACGATGTCGGGGGCGGGGTTCTCGCGATAGAGTGCGCGTTCGCTGTTCTTGCGCAGCGCGGTTGTCCCCGGCCAGTTGGGCAACATCTTCGCTGCGGCCGCAATGTCGCCGCTCGGCATCTTGTCGCCGCCATACAGCGCGATTGCCCAGGCAAGGATGTGCTGGTCGAGCGAACCGGCGGAAAGGGCATCACGCGCGGCGCGGGCACCGGGAATGTCGCCCGCCGCCAGTGCGTCCAGACCGCTCTTCAACTGCACGATGCTGGCAGAGGGGGCCGTATCGCGTGGACCCGCATCTTGCGAGCTTTGCATGCCGGGCATCGGAATGGCCGATGTCAACTGCACGTCGACGCTGCCGCCGATCGCCATCTCGGGCATCAGCGCGACGACCGCGCCCAGGAGCGCGAAAAGATGAGGCCGCCTAGTCGGCATCGTTCAGCCTTTACACATCACCAGCAGGCGCGGAAGCTTCGCGACCTGGACCAGACCGTAAACTTAGGTCATGAAGGGCCAGTTAACAAAAGGTTATCGAGGCCGTTCGAATTGCGTTTGCTGGCAGCATGGCAATGCTTGCCGCGCAACCATGTCGAGACTATGGTGCGCCGCCTCGCTTTCGGTTAGAAGGCGCGACATTAAGACCAGAGACGAAAACACCCATGCCTATCGCCCAAAAGTGGCTACCGGTTTTGGGATAACGATATGCGTGAACAAGAAGTCCCAAGGAGTTGGACGAACATGCTGAGAGGCTCGCTGACCGCGCTCGTGACACCGTTCGAAAAGAGCGGGCGTTTCGACGAGAAAGCCTTTCGCGCCTTTGTCGACTGGCAACTTGCGGAGGGCACGACAGCCCTTGTTCCCGTTGGCACCACCGGCGAGTCGCCGACGCTGTCGCATGACGAGCATCGTCAGGTGGTCAAGGTCTGCATCGAGGCGGCCAGGGGCCGCGCCCCGGTCGTCGCCGGCGCTGGCTCCAACAACACCGCGGAAGCGATCGGCCTGGTCCAATATGCCGAACAGGCAGGCGCCGATGCTGCACTTGTCGTCACTCCCTACTACAACAAGCCGACGCAGCGCGGCCTCTATGAGCACTTCGCCGCCGTCGCCAGGGCAACCAAGCTGCCGATCATCATCTACAACATCCCGCCGCGCTCGGTCATCGACATGATGCCGGAGACGATGGGCCGGCTGGCGCACGACTTCAAGAATATCGTCGGCGTCAAGGACGCGACCGGCAAGGTCGAACGGGTTTCCGAGCAGCGTATGACCTGCGGCAAGGATTTCATCCAGCTTTCCGGCGAAGATGCATCCGCGCTCGGCTTCAACGCGCATGGCGGTGTCGGCTGTATCTCGGTGACGGCCAACGTCGCGCCGCGGCTTTGTGCTGAATTCCAGGAGGCGACGCTGTCCGGCGACAGCGCCAAGGCGCTGGAATTGCAGGATCGCTTGCTGCCGCTGCACAAGGCGATCTTTATCGAACCCGGCGTATCCGGCGCCAAATATGCGCTTTCGAAGCTCGGCAAGGTCGAGAACGTGCTGCGTTCGCCGCTGGTCACGGTCGAACAGTCGACGGCCGAAAAGATCGACGCGGCGATGAAGCACGCCGGCTTGATAAATTAGGGATGAGGCGCCACCTCTCCGCATTATGAATCAAGTCAGAAAAGCCGATCCCAACAACAAGACCGTTGCGGAAAACCGCAAGGCGCGGTTTTCCTATGAGGTGCTCGACACGATCGAGGCCGGCCTGGTGCTGACCGGCACCGAGGTCAAGTCGCTGCGCCAGGGCCAGGCCAACATCCAGGACAGCTATGCCTCGGTCGAGGGCGGCGAGATTTGGCTGATCAACTCCTATCTACCGGAATATCTGCAGGCCAACCGCTTCAACCACGAGCCGCGCCGGCGCCGCAAACTGCTGCTCAACAAGCGCGAGATGGCCAGGCTGTCGCAGAGCGTCGACCGCGAAGGCATGACCCTGGTGCCGCTGAAGATCTATTTCAACGACCAGGGCCGGGCCAAGCTGCTGCTCGCCGTAGGTCGCGGCAAGAAGCTGCATGACAAGCGCGAGACGGAAAAGCAGCGCGACTGGTCGCGTGAGAAGGGCAGGCTCTTGAAAGAGCGCGGGTGACCGCCACCAGGCGGTAGCCAAGCGGATAAGTGTTTGGCTTTCAGGGTTCTAGCCAAGGAGGCAGAATACCGGAGGGGACAGTCTTGAAGAACCGGATCATCCTCTGGGGATCGGTCAGCCTGGTTTTTGCAATGCTCATGGTCGCTGGCGGCTTCTTCTATTTCCATGCGTTTTCTCCGGATCGCGGCAAATATCCTGTCAGGGGCATCGACGTTTCGCATCATCAGGGCCGGATCGACTGGCGACGCGTTGCCGCCGCCGATGTCGCCTTTGCGGTCATCAAGGCGACCGAGGGCGGCGATCATGTCGACGATGCCTTTGCCATCAATCTGCGCGAGGCTCGTGCTGCCGGGCTCGCTGTCGGCGCCTATCACTTTTTCACCTTCTGCCGGCCGGGCGCCGACCAGGCAAAGAATTTCATCGCCGTGGTGCCGCACGACCAGCCTTTGCTGCCCCCGGTCGTCGACATCGAGTTCGGCGGCAATTGCCCGCAGCGCCCTTCGCCCGAACAACTCGATGCCGAACTCCAGGCCTTCCTCGGTCCCGTTGAAGCCGCCTTTGGCAAGAAGGCCATCATCTATCTGACCGACGATGCAGCAACGGCCTATGCAGGACAGATCGCCGCCCGTCCGCTCTGGCTTCGCTCACTGCTGCTCGAGCCGGGTCGCGACGATTGGGTCTACTGGCAGTACCACAACAGGGGCCGCGTCGAGGGCATCGTCGGTGACGTCGACCTGAACGTCCTGCAAGGCGGTCAGGAGACGCTGGCCGCGTTGTTCGCGCCGGCGTTGTAAGGCAATTCCAGACCCTACGAATCCAGGAACGCCGCAATTTCCCTGAAAACGCTGACGAACATCGCTTCGGTCAGCACGCCGGTGTTGGTGTTGTAGCGCGAGCAGTGATAGCTGGAAAACAGCGTAATGCCATCGGCCTCCTGCCGCCCGCCATGCTTGAAGGGATAGGCGGCGACGCGCTGGCCCAGTGCCCGCACGGTCGACTGGTGCGCGATCGAACCAAGTGTCAGCACGGCCCGCAAATTGGGAAACCGTGCGATCGTCGGCACAAGGAAAGTCCGGCAGGTGGCGATCTCGGCGCCCACAGGCTTGTTCTCGGGAGGCACGCAGCGGACGGCGTTGGTGATTGCCGTTCCAACGAGCTCCAACCCATCGTCAGGCCGTGCCTTGAACTCGCCGCGCGCCAAGCCGTGCGCGATCAACGTGCCGTAGAGCAGGTCGCCGGCATAGTCGCCCGTGAAAGGCCGGCCCGTGCGGTTCGCTCCGCGCAGGCCGGGCGCAAGCCCGACGATCAGCAGCCGGACCGAATCGTCGCCTTCGGGCGGCAGGAAGGTCGGAACCGGCGCGTTGAACCACGATGGCTCGCGTTGCCGCCACTCGGCAATGAAACCGTGCAGCCGCGGACAGAGCGGGCAATCGCGATCGGGTTCCGGGGAGGCGGCCAGATGTGCGGCCAACGCAGCCGCCCTCAGTACTCGTCCTCTTCCGTCTCGGCCGGTTCGGGTCGGCGCACCGGCCTTTCGGAGGGATCGCGGCCCACCTCGTTCTTCAACGTCATCAGGTCGATGAAATGGTCGGCCTGGCGACGCAGATCGTCAGAGATCATCGGCGGCTGCGAGGCCATGGTCGAGACGATCGACACCTTGCGCCCGCGCCGCTGCAGCGCCTCGACCAGCGTGCGGAAATCGCCGTCCCCGGAGAAGATGACATAGTGGTCGACGACATCGGCCAGTTCCAGCGCATCGACGGTCAATTCGATGTCCATGTTGCCCTTGATCTTGCGGCGGCCGGTCGAGTCGGTGAATTCCTTGGCCGGCTTGGTGACGACCTTGAAGCCGTTATAGTCGAGCCAGTCGATCAGCGGCCGGATCGAGGAATATTCCTGATCCTCGACCAGGGCGGTGTAATAGTAGGCGCGCAGCAGGTAACCGCGTTTCTGGAAGCTCGACAGGAGCTTGCGATAATCGATGTCGAAACCGAGCGCGCGCGACGTGGCGTAGAGATTGGCGCCGTCGATGAACAGGGCGATCTTTTCACGGGGGTCGAACATGGAAAAATTCCTTTTCGAAATAAGCGGCCATCAAAACGAAATGCGACTATCAGTAGGGTTCGCAATAAACCGGCTGACCTTACGCTTTTCGAAATAACGCCAGTTTTGTGGCAATCCAAGGGTTCGTTGCCGCACTGCAAGCAATTGTGATCGCCGGCTTGGTACCGGGCGCACCGGAGCTCGACCGAAACCGGTTTCGGGGGAAATCCGACAAAGCAATGACAGATCGTCCGTTCTCCGGCCCCGGCATTCCATAATGCTTGTATTTCCGCGGCGTTCGGGTTATTGACCGCGCCTGTTTTCCATTAAATCCAGGCATGAAAGGGGCAATCCATGGCCCGCGTAACCGTTGAAGATTGCATCGACAAGGTCGACAACCGCTTCGAACTGGTGCTTCTGGCCGGCCACCGTGCTCGTCAGATCAGCCAGGGCGCGCAGATCACCGTCCCGCGCGACAATGACAAGAACCCGGTCATCGCACTGCGCGAGATCGCCGATGAGACGTTGTCGCCGGACGACCTCAAGGAAGACCTGATCCATTCGCTGCAGAAGCATGTCGAGGTCGACGAGCCCGAAGCCGATGGCGAGGCGATCGCCGATCAGACCGGCGCCGCCGTCACGGCCGCCGATACCGATGATGCCGAGGACAACATCGCCTTCGATCGCATGACCGAGGAAGACCTGCTGGCCGGCATCGAAGGCCTGGTGCCGCCGGAAAAGAGCGACGACTACTAAGACTGCTTTGCGGAGGCGCCTGGAACAATCTTCCGGCACTTCCGTCCCGGCAGTTTCGTGGCTATCTATGACATGCGCCGTGCAGCAGTGCGGCGCATGATTCATTTCATCGCCGAGAGATTCCGCCCATGATGCGTCAGTATGAGCTTGTCGAGCGCGTCCAGCGCTACAAGCCTGACGTCAACGAGGCGTTGCTCAACAAGGCCTATGTCTATGCCATGCAGAAGCATGGCCACCAGAAGCGCGCTTCCGGCGACCCCTATTTCTCGCATCCGCTCGAAGTCGCCGCCATCCTCACCGAAATGCACATGGACGAGGCGACGATCGCCGTCGCCCTGCTGCATGACACGATCGAGGACACCACGGCGACCAGGGCCGAGATCGACGAACTGTTCGGGCCCGAGATGGGCAAGCTGGTCGAGGGTCTGACCAAGTTGAAGAAGCTCGACCTCGTCTCCAAGAAGGCCGAGCAGGCCGAGAATTTGCGCAAGCTTCTGCTGGCGATCTCCGAAGATGTGCGCGTGCTTCTGGTCAAGCTCGCCGACCGCTTGCACAACATGCGCACCCTCGACCATGTGCCGGAAGCCAAGCGCCTGCGCATCGCCGAGGAGACGATGGATATCTATGCGCCGCTGGCCGGGCGCATGGGCATGCAGGGCATGCGCGAGGAACTGGAGGAGATCGCCTTCCGCTACATCAATCCGGAAGCCTATCGCGCCGTCACCGCCAGGCTCGCCGAGATTTTCGAGCGCAACAAGGGTGTGCTGTCGGAGATCGAGAAAGCGCTGTCGGCTCTGTTCGAGAAACACGCGATCAATGCAGGCGTCAAAAGCCGGCAGAAGAAGCCGTGGTCGGTGTTCCGCAAGATGGAGGCCAAGGCGCTCTCTTTCGAGCAATTGTCCGACATTTTCGGCTTTCGCGTTGTCGTCGACAATGTCGAGGACTGCTATCGCGCGCTTGGCGCCATCCACACCGCCTGGTCGATGGTGCCCGGCCGTTTCAAGGACTACATCTCGACGCCGAAGCAGAACGATTACCGTTCGATCCACACCACCATCGTCGGGCCGTCGCGCCAGCGCGTCGAGCTTCAGATCCGCACCCGCGAGATGAACAAGATCGCTGAATATGGCGTCGCCGCCCATTCCATCTACAAGGATACCGGCGGCAAGGCGAACGGCACGGCCCATTCGATCTCGAAGGAAACCAATGCCTATGCCTGGCTGAGGCGCACGATCGAACAGCTCGCCGAGGGCGACAATCCCGAGGATTTCCTCGAGAACACCAAGCTGGAACTGTTCCAGGACCAGGTGTTCTGCTTCACCCCCAAGGGCATGCTGATCGCGCTGCCGAAAGGTGCCACGCCGATCGACTTCGCCTATGCGGTTCACACCGATGTCGGCGACACCTGCGTCGGCGCCAAGGTCAACGGCCGCATCATGCCGCTGATGACGGAGCTGAAGAATGGCGACGAGGTGGAGATCATCCGCTCCAAGGCGCAGGTGCCGCCGGCCGCATGGGAATCCGTCGTCGTCACTGGCAAGGCGCGCGCCGCCATTCGCCGCGCCACCAAGAACGCCATCCGCAAGCAGTATTCGGGTCTCGGCGCGCGCATTCTCGAACGGGCTTTCGAGCGGGCCGGCAAGAATTTCACCAAGGAAAGCCTGAAGCCCGTCCTGCACCGGCTGGCGCGCAAGGACATCGAGGATGTGCTGGCATCCGTCGGCCGCGGCGAATTGGCGTCCACCGACGTCATGAAAGCCGTCTTCCCCGATTACAAGGACGAGCGCGTCACGCCGGCGGCGCCCAAGCAGCGCGAGGAAGGCTGGTCGAAGATTCGCAACGCCGCCGGCATGCTGTTCCAGATCCCGGGCCGTGCCGCGCGCAAGGACAAGGACCAGCCGCGCGACGGGGCGGTGCCGATCCGTGGCGTGCGCGGCGACCTGCCGGTGCGTTTCGCGCCGGAAGGGGCGGTGCCTGGCGACCGCATCGTCGGAATCGTACAGCCGGGCACCGGCATCACCATCTATCCGATCCAGTCGCCGGCGCTGCAGGCTTTCGACGACCAGCCCGAGCGCTGGATTGACGTGCGCTGGGACATCGACGAGCGCACCAAGGAACGCTTTCCCGCTCGTGTTTCCGTCACCGCCATCAATGCACCGGGATCGCTCGCCGACATCGCTCAGGTCGTTGCCTCGAACGATGCCAATATCCATACGCTGTCAATGGTGCGCACCGCGCCCGATTTCACCGAAATGCTGATCGATCTCGAAGTCTGGGATCTGAAGCATCTCAACCGGCTGCTGTCGCAGCTCAAGGACAATTCGAGCGTCAGCGATGCACGGCGTGTCAATGGCTAACTCGGCTGATCTACACGGGGATAGACGGATGAATACGGACGAAGTGCTGGATATTTTTCGCCAGGCTGGTGCTGTCCTGGAGGGGCATTTCATCCTGACGTCGGGTCTGCGCAGCCCGGTCTTCCTGCAGAAGGCGCGCGTGTTCATGCATGCCGATAAGACCGAGCGGCTGTGCAAGGCGCTGGCCGAAAAGATCCGCGCCGCCGTGCCGGGTAAAATCGACTATGTCGTCGGCCCGGCCATCGGCGGGCTGATCCCGGCCTACGAGACTTCGCGCCATCTTGGCGTGCCGGCGATCTGGGTCGAGCGGGAAGGGGGCGCGTTCCGGCTGCGCCGCTTCGAGATCGCGCTCGGCGCGCGTGTCGTCATTGTCGAGGACATCGTCACCACTGGATTGTCTATCCGCGAGACCATCGACTGCCTGCGCGAACTTGGCGCCGAGGTCACGGCGGCGGCCTGCATCATCGACCGCTCCGCCGGCAAGACCGATGTCGGCGTGCCGCTGATCGCCCTCGCCGAGTACGAGGTGCCGGCCTATCCGGCCGATCGGCTGCCGCCGGAACTCGCCGCCATACCGGCGATCAAGCCGGGCAGCCGCAATATCTGAGAGGGGCGGGATGATCATCAGTATCGATCATTTCGTGCTGACAGTGGCGTCGCTCGAGGCGACCTGCGCCTTTTACCAGCGCGTTCTGGGCTTTAAGCGCATCGATACGCCGGGCCTCCCGACAGCCCTGGCTTTCGGCAACCAAAAGATCAATGTCCACGAGGTCGGCCGCACCTTCGAGCCGAAGGCGAAGTCGCCGACGCCCGGAGCCGGTGATTTCTGCCTGATCACCGATCGGCCGCTCGGCGAACTCCTCGCCAGTCTCGAAGCCGATCGTGTGGCGGTGGAACTTGGACCAGTAGAGCGGATCGGCGCACGCGGCCGCATGATGTCTGTCTATTTCCGCGATCCCGACGACAATCTGATCGAGGTCAGTGAATATCTGGAATAGCCGTCGTTAAATCCGCGCGAGATCGAGCAGCATTGCGCAGCGCCGGCTCACCGGCATGCCGTGCGCGGCTTCCTGTCTCAGCCACCCGGCGAGCCGCGCATCGATCTGCGCATCCTCCAGGACGCGGAATCCGAACTTTCGGTAGAACGGCACGTTCCAAGCAACATCGCGAACTGTCGTCAGCGTGATCATTGCAAGGCCGCGCCGCCTGGACTCCTCGATGACGGTCTCCAGCAGGGCTCGGCCGATGCCCGAGCCTTGCCACTCAAAACGAACGTCGAATTCCAGGATATGCAATGCATCGTCCTCAACGCTGGCGCTCAAGAAGGCGATGGCGCGGTCGCGCTTGTCCGTGGCGACCCAGCATGTGCCCTCCGTGGTCAGCGCGGGGTGCCGCTCGACGCTCATATTGCCGTCTTCGGCGATCCAGGCGAGGTCCGGTATGGAACGAAACGCCAGCCCGGCGGATTGCTCGATATCGGGCAACTCTTTCGCCTCGTCGTCGCGCGCTGGTCGAATGGTGGCCATGCCGGCCGTCCTTCTTTTCCTCAGTTTCGCCTCAATGGCGATCTTGTTACCCCCTGCGGCAGACCATCGCGGCAGCGTTTCGTTGTTCCGAAGGCAGCCTGTCGCTATATCAAAGTCGTTGTTGCCTTTCTGCGCCCCGGAAGCGCAAGATAAGTTGCTGTGACCTGGCTTGGGGTGGCAGGACGGCGGGTATTGGTAGATCAGGAATTGGAATAGAGTGCTTTTTCGACGCCGCGAGCCTGATGGCCTCTTGGAGCGGGTGCGTACCTATCTATGGCCGCGCCGGTCGTTTTCGCGCTCGCTGCAGTACTTCTCCAAGCGCATCCTGCGGCTGAAGGCCACGCCGCATGCGGTGGCGGCCGGCGTCGCCGCTGGCGTCTTTGCTTCGTTCTTTCCGGTGGGTTTCCATTTCGCCATTGCCGCGGTGCTGTGCTGGCTCATAGCCGGCAATCTGGTGGCGGCCGCACTTGGCGCCGTATTCTTCGGCAATCCACTGACGTTCCCGCTGCTGTGGGGCGCCTCCTGGGAGACCGGCAAGCTGATCCTGCACAGCCGCCTGCCGGCGCACGGCCCGCCAGCACATCTGGGCGAGATGCTGCACAACCTTTCCTTCGCGCAATTGTGGGCCCCGGTGCTGAAGCCGATGCTGATCGGTGCGATACCGCTTGGACTGGCCTTTGGGGTTCTGTTCTACGCCATCACGCGCTGGGGCATGAACGCCTTTCGCGAGCAGCGGCGCAAACGGCTGGCAGAGCGCGCGGCCCGCCATGAGCAATCGTCTCACCCAAACGCAAGCATCGGTTCCACCGCGCGATGATCATCGGCATCGGCAGCGATCTGATCGATATCAGACGCATTGAAAAGTCCTTGGAGCGCCATGGCCAGCGCTTTATCCAGAGAATCTACACCGAGGTCGAGCAAGCCCGCTCCGAAAACCGTCGGGCGCGGGCGGCCTCCTACGCCAAGCGCTTCGCAGCCAAGGAGGCCTGCGCCAAGGCACTGGGCACCGGCCTGGCGCAGGGCGTGTTCTGGCGCGACATGGGTGTCGTCAATCTTCCGAGCGGCGCGCCCACCATGGCACTGACCGGTGGCGCCGAGGCGCGGCTGAACGCGATTCTGCCAAAGGGCCATCGGGCGATGATCCATCTCACCATCACGGATGATTTTCCGCTTGCTCAAGCCTTTGTGATCATCGAAGCGTTGCCCGTCGAACAAGCGCCACATTGATTGCATCTGACCACCGGCATGACGTTGCCCAGCGCGCGCCGAGACTCTATACCATCCAACGCACAATCGAGGACGACATGAGCGTGGCTGAAAAACCCCAGAAGAAATCCGGCGGGCTTGGCGAAACCGTCAGCGTCATCGTCCAGGCGCTCTTGCTTGCCTTGGTCATTCGCACGCTCTTGTTCCAACCCTTTTCGATCCCGTCGGGTTCGATGCGGCCGACGCTGCTCGAGGGCGACTATCTCTTCGTCACCAAATGGTCTTACGGCTATTCCCGTTATTCGCTGCCCTTCGGCCCGGACATCTTCTCGGGCCGCATCTGGGGCTCCGAGCCGAAGCGCGGCGACGTGGTGGTGTTCAAGTTCCCGCCGGACCCGTCCGTTGACTACATCAAACGTGTGGTGGGCCTGCCCGGCGACAAGATTCAGGTGAAGGACGGGCAGCTGTTCATCAACGGCGTCGGAGTCCCGCGCGTGAAGACCGGTCAGATCGACAATCCCGACATCACCGAAAAGGACTATCCGATCGACGTCTATCGCGAGACGCTGCCCAACGGCGTCAGCTACGACACGCTGGATCTGTCGCCGAACTCGATCGGCGACAACACGCGCGAGTTCGATGTTCCGCCCGGTCACTATTTCATGATGGGCGACAACAGGGACAACTCCGCCGACAGCCGATTCTCCGTCGGCTACGTTCCGGCCGAAAACCTGGTTGGCCGGGCCAACCTTGTTTTCTTCTCGATCGCCGGCAAGGCGAGCCCGCTCGAAATTTGGAAATGGCCGTCGCTTATGCGTGCTTCGCGCCTCTTCCACTTCGTTAATTAGGGTCATGGCGGCGACAAGACGGCTGACCGCCGACGCGCTCGCCGAAGCGCTGGTGGAACGCACGGGCCATGCCTTTGCCGACCGCCGGCGCCTGCAGCGTGCCTTGACCCATGCCAGCGCCCGCGGCGCCAATGCCGGCACCGACTATGAGCGCTTTGAGTTCCTAGGCGACCGGGTTCTCGGCCTGGTGGTGGCCGATATGCTGCTGGCCGCGTTTCCCGATGCGGCGGAAGGCGAATTGTCGCTGCGTTTCAACGCGCTGGTCAATGCCGAGGCGCTGTCGGAGATCGCCGAACATATTGGTCTGCCGGAGCTGATCCGCGCCGGATCCGACGTTCAAGGGCTCGAGGGACGCAAGCGCGTCAATCTGCGCGCCGACGCACTGGAATCGCTGATCGCCGTGCTCTACCTCGACGGAGGGCTGGAAGCGGCGCGCGCTTTCATCCACAAATATTGGCAGCCGCGCTCGCAGGCGTCGGGCGCCGGCCGACGCGACGCCAAGACCGAGTTGCAGGAATGGGCGCATCAGGCGGCAAGCGCCGTGCCCGTCTACCGCATCGATAGCCGCGAGGGGCCGGATCACGATCCGCTGTTCACCGTCAGTGTCATGGTTGGTGGGTTCCAGCCGGCTGTCGGCAGCGGCCGCTCCAAACGCGAGGCCGAGCAGGCCGCCGCCGCCGCCCTTCTGATTCGTGAAGGTGTCTGGATCGATCAGGGAGACGCGGCATGACAGCCACGGAAGACACGGTTCCGGCCGCGCCTGCGGCCGTTACGCATTCCGGCTTCGTAGCGCTGATCGGTGCGCCCAATGCCGGCAAGTCGACGCTGGTCAACCAGCTTGTCGGCGCCAAGGTGTCAATCGTCACCCACAAGGTGCAGACGACGCGTGCCATCGTCAGAGGCATCGCCACGCACGACAACGCGCAGATCGTCTTCGTCGATACGCCGGGCATCTTCAAGCCAAAGCGGCGTCTCGACACGGCAATGGTGACGACAGCCTGGGGCGGCGCCAAGGATGCCGATATCGTGCTGCTCCTGATCGATGCCGAGCGTGGCATTAGAGGTGATGCCGACGCCATTCTCGAACGCCTGAAGGATGTGCGCCAGCCGATGGCGCTGATCCTCAACAAGGTCGACCGCGTCAAGCCGGAGGCGTTGTTGGCTCTGGCGGCAGCAGCGAACGAAAGAGTGCCGTTCAAGCGCACCTTCATGGTTTCGGCGCTGACCGGCTCCGGCTGCAAGGACCTTCTCGATTACCTTGCCGAGGCGCTCCCGGTGGGGCCCTGGTATTATCCGGAAGACCAGATCTCCGATCTGCCGATGCGCCAGCTCGCCGCCGAGATCACTCGCGAGAAGCTCTATCTCAGGCTGCATCAGGAACTGCCCTATTCCTCGCACATCGAAACCGAGAAATGGGAAGAGAAGAAGGACGGCTCGGTGCGCATCGAGCAGGTCATCTATGTCGAACGCGACAGCCAGAAGAAGATCGTGCTCGGCCACAAGGGCGAGACCATCCGTGCCATCGGCCAGGCGGCGCGTATGGAAATCGCCGGCATCCTCGAGCAAAAGGTGCATCTGTTCCTGTTCGTCAAGGTGCGCGAGAACTGGGGCGACGATCCCGAACGCTACCGTGAGATGGGGCTCGAGTTTCCGCACTAGGATGGATGGATAGCAAGTCGAATATCGACGCAGCTTTGGTCAGCCGGTTGATCGCGGCGCAGTTTCCTCGCTGGAGGGATCTTGCGGTTCGGCCGATTGAACCTGGCGGATGGGACAACAGAAGCTTTCGTCTCGGCGACGAGATGACCGTTCGGTTGCCCAGTGCCGCCGCCTATTCCCTGCAAGTGGAGAAGGAACATCGCTGGCTGCCGAGCCTGGCGCCGCTGTTGCCGCTGCCCATCCCTATACCGCTGGCGATGGGAGCCCCGGCCGAAGGCTATCCGTGGCATTGGTCCGTCTACAGGTGGATCGAAGGTGAGACTGCAAAGCGCGAGCGTATCGCCAACCTGTCGGAATTCGCGGCGGACCTGGCCGGCTTTCTGATTGCGCTGAAGCGGATCGACCCGGCTGGCGGACCGGGGCCGGGCCAACACAATTTCTTTCGCGGCGGGCCGCTGAACGTCTATGACGGGGAGACGAGACAAGCGATCGCGGCGCTCGACACCCGTATCGACGCCGGCGCGGCAAGCGCCGTCTGGGAAACGGCTCTTGCCGCCCCTTGGCAAGGCCCACCCGTCTGGTTCCACGGCGATGTCAGTTGGGGCAATCTTCTGGTTGAACACGGCAGGCTAAGCGCGGTGATCGACTTCGGCACCTCCGGCATCGGCGATCCCTCATGCGATCTGGCGATTGCCTGGACGTTGTTCGAGGGGCAAAGCCGTGAAGTGTTCCGCGCTGGCCTCGGCGTCGACGACGCGACCTGGGCGCGCGGCCGCGGCTGGGCACTATGGAAGGCGCTGATCACCGCCGCCGGCGAGATAGACGTCAACTCGGCCGAGATCGAACAATCCTGGCGCGTCATCGACGCGGTGCTGGCCGACCACAAGCGCCGGTAATAACGACCCAAACCGTTGGCTGGCGGCTATCGACCAGGGACGCCGAGGCTCCGCTTGGGTCGACTTCTCAGTTGGCCAGCGCGGATTCTTGCAGATGAGCCCGTTGACGTCGGGTTGATCTTCCCATCATGGCCCATGGTCCGTCGCGGCGTGCCCGTGACCCGCTGAAAAGACTCCTCGAGGGGATCGGCTTCGGGTTCACGTGGCTGGGGAATGGCTAGGTAGAAACGACCACGGAAGTGGGTTTATTTACGCGAAGTTTCTCAAACAATCGGTACCCGTGGAATATCATCATAAAATTGGAGCATACAGGGAATTATTACGGAAATATGACAATGTTCCACTTGTGCGGTTCCGTAATTTGAAGTGAATTTCCTAGTGTTATTTCTGCAACACGGATTTAATCTATGTCATCAATCCCGAATGTTTGTGGAATTGTCATTGAAGGCGGAAGATTGATGGGTATGTTCGCCGCGAAAAGGGGACGCGGTGCGGGCCTTTTTCGTTGTGGTGAGGCGGGAAAATATATCCGCCAACCAAAATCCGAAGCCATTTTTAACTTTGACTGGAGAGGTCAGAAAATGAACATCAAGAGCCTTCTTCTCGGCTCAGCCGCGGCACTGATCGCGGTCTCCGGCGCTCGCGCCGCCGACGCTGTCGTCGTCGCCGAGCCGGAACCCGCTGAATACGTCAGGATCTGCGACGTCTAACGGCGCCGGCTACTTCTATATCCCCGGCACCGAGACCTGCCTGCGCATCGGCGGCTATCTCCGCTATGACATAGGCGTCGGCGACAGCGGCACGCTGGATGGCGTCAACAACGTTGCCGATCACATGGACGGCGATAGCCACGACACCTACTACAAGAACATGCGCTTCGCGCTGAAGACCTGGACCGGCCAGGAAACCGAGCTCGGTACGTTGAAGACCTACACCGAGACTCGCTTTCAATTTGGCAACAGCAGCGGCGACTATGAGACTGGCGGCACTGGCTGGCAGGCCGGCAACAAGGCGACGACCCTCAACTTCGCCTGGATTCAGCTCGGCGGTCTGCGCGTCGGTAAGGATGAAACGGCATACGATTCGTTTATCGGCTATGCCGGCAACGTCATCCAGGACACGATCATCCCGTACGGTATCAAGGATACCAACGTCGTGCAGTACTATTTCGACGCTGGCAGCGGCTTCTCGGCCGTGGTCTCGCTCGAAGAAGGTACCGGCGTCAACACGATCGACAGCTATGTTCCGCATGTCGTCGGCGGCTTGAAGTACAAGGGCGACTGGGGTGCGGTCACCGGCGTCGTCGCCTATGACAGCAATTACGAGGAAGTGGCCGGCAAGGTTCGCTTGGACGTCAATGTCGGCAAGGAACTGACGCTGTTCGTCATGGGCGGCTACGGCACCAACGACAACATCAACGACTTCGGCACGGGCCGCACCCAATACAAGCCGTGGGGTGGAAACTGGGCGATCTGGGGTGGCGGCACCTACAAGTTCAACGACAAGACCTCGTTCAACGCCCAGATCTCCTATGACGACTGGAAGAACCTCGGCGTCGCTGCCAACGTCGCATACACGATTGTGCCCGGTTACACGATCACGGCTGAAGTCGATTACCTCAATGCAGGAAAATTCGACGACGCCGACTTCAACAACTGGACCAAGGCCGACAAGAAGAGCAGCGTCGGCGGCATCCTCCGCTTCCAGCGCTCGTTCTAACGGATCGACTGACCCCACCAGACCCGCCCGCAGCTATGCTGCGGGCGGCTTTTTATGCACCCTTGCGAGAGCCAGCCCAGGCACCAAGCCCGTACCTTGATTTCGCCACCCGATCGGTGAAATGCTCCAGGCATGGAATGGCGCGACGAGGGAATCATTCTCGGCACCCGCAAGCATGGCGAAACCAGCGCCATCCTCGAGGTGATGACGCGTGCGCATGGCCGCCATCTCGGCCTCGTGCGTGGCGGGCGCTCGCGCAAGCAGCAGCCTGTTCTCCAGCCCGGCAACCGTGTCGACCTGCTTTGGCGGGCGCGCCTGGATGAGCACCTCGGCACGTTCCAGGCCGAAGCGATCGAGATGAATGCGGCCAGGTTGATGGAGAGTGCGGTCGCCGTGTATGGCCTGCAGACCATGGCCGCGCATCTGCGCCTGTTGCCCGAGCGCGACGCCCATGGCGGCCTCTACGAGGCGCTGTCGGTGATGATCGTGCATCTCGATGACGTCGATGCGGCCGGCGAACTGGTGGCCCGTTTCGAGCTCCTGATCCTCGACGAACTGGGTTTCGGTCTCGATCTCAGCCAGTGCGCCGCGACCGGCACGCGGCAGGATCTTGCCTATGTCTCGCCGAAATCGGGCCGAGCGGTGTCGCGGGAAGCCGGCGCGCCCTGGCGCGACAAGATGCTGGCGCTGCCGGCCTTCCTGCGTGGCTCCGGCCTGCGCGCCGATCCGGCGGCGATCCAGGATGCCTTCCGGCTCACCGGCTTCTTCTTCACCCGTCACGTCTACGAGCCGCGCGGCATCGAGCAGCCGGACGCGCGCGCCGGCTTCCTTGCCGCGCTGCGCAAGCACCACACGACAAAAGGCCTGTCCGGAGAAACCGCCGCGAGAGAAATCATCACATGAGCGAAGTGGAACTTTATCCAGGCCGGGTCTCGCCGCTCGGCCTCGGCACCATTCCGCATGCCGACATGCTTGCCTACACCGGCCTGGAACTTTTGCAGCGCATCATCGATGGCAAATATCCGGCGCCGCCGATTTCCTTCCAGCTCAGCTTCGCGCTGACCGAAGTTTCGGAAGGCCATGCCGTGTTCCGAGGCGTGCCGAACGAGCGCCATCTGAACCCGTTGGGGGGCGTGCATGGCGGCTGGGCGGCGACACTGCTCGATTCGGCGCTTGCCTGCGCCGTGCAGACGCTGCTCGCAAAGGGCGAGGCCTATACGACGGCGGAATTCAAGGTGAACCTGACGCGGCCGATCACGCCCAGGACCGGAGAGGTGGTCTGTGAGGGCAAGGTCATTCACAAGGGCCGCACGCTGGCCGTTTCGGAAGCGACGCTGAAGGACGCCGGCGGCAAGCTGCTGGCTTTCGGCACCGAGACATGCTCGATCTTCCCGGCCTCCAATCTGGCGGCACGATAGGAATCGTCCTAAGGCGCACTGGGCGAGCGGTGATAACAGCGGATGTTATCCGGCATTTTGCCGTTCCACGAAATCGTCCAGGATCGCGCGCTGGCCTTTGAGTATCTTGAGACCGGCCTCCAACTCTGAAAACCAACCGGCCCGGTCCACTTCGGGAAATGCCTTCATGGATCCCGACCGTGGCGGCCACTCCATGGTGAACATGTTGCTTTTGACGGCATCGGTGTCGACGTCGGCCTCGACGCTCCACGCACTCACGATCTTGCCGCCAGGCTGCCGATAACTGCCGACAGGCTGGAAGTCGCCGTTGATGGCGACGCCGAGTTCTTCTTCCGCCTCACGTCGGGCGGCTTTCAACTCGTCCTCGCCTTCGTCGACGAGCCCTTTGGGGATCGACCATGCCCCCTCATCTTTTCTTGCCCAGAATGGTCCACCCGGATGGACGAGCAAGAACTGGAGGGCCCCGGCGTTTCGCCGGTAGATCAGCAGTCCTGCGCTTCGTTGCGGCATGCGTATTCTCATGACATCGCTTGGAGAACCCTTTGCGGCCAAGGTATCATAGGCCACCGGCTGCGGGTTTGGCAGGCAATGTTCCGGGAACCGGCCATTCGCAACCGATGCCGAGGGCCAATAGGCGCAAGCCGCTGGCTTTCGACGCCGAAACATGCTCGATCTTTCCAGCCGCCGATCCGACGCCGTTGGTCGTTTGCAGGCCACATTTGATTGTCAGTAGCAACTGGTCTGGTTTGGGGGAGCCGCCATGTTTGAAAGCCTGATCGGCCTTGTCGCCATCATCGCGCTGTTCGTCATCATTTCGCGCCAGCAGAGCCGCATCGGACTGATCGAGCGTGAGCTAGGCGCACTGCGGAGCCTCGTCCTTTCCGGCGCCGTGCCGCCTCTCGCCAAGCAGTCCGAACCGGCGGCGACCGAGGGCCAGCCGGCCGAAGCCGTTGTTGCTGCGGCCGTGGTCGTTTCGCCAACGGCCAGCGAGGCAGCCACCGGGCAGGCGCTGCCGGCTCTGGAAACCGACGCCGCGACGGACGAGGTCAAGCCGGGACCATGGACACCAGGCGAGGCGGCGCCCAAGGTAGCCGAGCCTGTCGCAGCGGTGAAAGCGCCCGGCAAACCCGATATCGAAACGGCGCTCGGCACCCGCTGGGCGGTCTGGGTCGGCGGTTTGGCACTGGCGCTGGGCGGCCTGTTTCTCATCCGCTACACGATCGAAGCCGGAATTTTCGGCCCCGGTGTGCGGCTGACCATGGCCGGGCTGCTCGGCCTTGTGCTGATTGCAGCCGGCGAATTCATTCGCCGCACCGGCTTCAGGGTGCCCGTGCAAGGCGCCGCAGGCGCCTACATCCCGGCGATCCTGACTGCGGCGGGCGCCTTCATCCTGTTCGGCGCCGTCTATGCCGCACATGGCATCTACGGATTTATCGGGCCGGCGCTCGCCTTCACGCTGCTCGGCGCCATCGGCATAGCGACGATTGCCGCCGCCCTTGTCCACGGCCAGGCGCTGGCTGGTATCGGCCTCGTCGGCGCCATGGTGACGCCGATGCTGATTGCCTCTCAGGCGCCCAATCCCTGGGCCCTGTTCGGCTATCTGGCGATCGTGCTTGCCGCCAGTGGCGTCATTGCCCGCATGCGCGATTGGAAGTTGCTGATGACGGCGGCCTTTGTCGGTACCGGCATCTGGACGATCCTCTACATGACCGATGCGCCGGGCGCGAATTTATCCGTGATCCTGTTCGTGAACACCGTCACGCTGGCCGTGCTCGCCTTCGTCTGGCTCGGCCGCCGCAGCGACGAAGGCGGATCAGCCACGGCTTTCGACTGGCCGTCCGTCGCGCCGGGCCTGTTTGTTGCCCTCTCGGCGCTGGGCCTTTCGGTCGATCCGGCCTTCGTCGCTGCCGGCGATGCCTTGCCGGGAGCCGTCGTGCTCGCCGCGATGGTGGCCGTCGCGCTCTACCGCCCCCCGGCGCTGCCACTGCTCTATGCGGCGGGACTGGTGACGGTGCTGATCTATCTCGGGATCATCCCGCCGACTTCGATCGCTTCCGATTTTTCAGGCGACGTCTTGGGCATCGACGCCGTGCCCCTGGCGACATCGAACGCACTGACCTTGCGCATCGGTGTTGCGCTTGGCCTTGTCTTCATCGGCGCCGGTTTCTGGGCCGCCCGCAAATTTGCCGCCGCGACCCACTTCCGCGCTGCGTCATGGGCGGCGTGGGGCGTCATCGTGCCGTTGGTCGTCCTGCAGGCACTCTGGTTCACGTTCGGCAATCTCGACCGCGATCTTGCCTACGCCGCCGTGGCGGCGCTGCTGGTCGTGGTTTTCGCTGCCGGCGGCGAGTGGATCGCGCGCGGCGAGCAACCGCCGTTGCAGGGCAGGGCGGCCGTATCCTTCGCGCTCGGCGGAGCCGCGCTCGCAGGCCTGCTGATGCTGCATATGGCCTTCAGTTCCGGCTGGACAACCATCCTGCTTGGTGCGGCCGCAATCGTGCCGGCGCTGGCCACACGCTGGCGTTCCTATCCGGTGCTCGGCTGGATTTCGGTCGGCGCGGTCGCGGCGGTGCTTGGACGTGTCATCTTCGATCCGACCGTCGTCGGTGCCGGGTTCCTGTCGACGACCCCGGTTTTCAACTGGCTGCTGCCGGGCTATGGCGTGCCGGCGCTCGCCTTCGCTTTCGCCGCCTGGCAACTGGCCCGCACGACCGACGGCCGGCCGCGCCTGGCCATGGAAGCTTCGGCGGCGCTGTTTGCACTGCTGACGCTTGCCATGCTGGTGCGCCACGCCATGCATGGCGGTGTCCTCAACAGCGATGCGCCCACACTTGCCGAACAGGCCATCTACACGCTGATCGCGATCGGCGCCGGCGCCATACTCGTGGCCATCGACAGGCGCTCGCCAAGTTCCGTGCTACGCTACGGGTCCATGGCGGCGGGCGTGATTTCGGTCGCCTTCATCGTCGTGCAGCATTTCCTGGTGCTGAACCCGCTTTTCACCGACGAGTCGACCGGGCAGATCCCGGTCTTCAACCTGTTGTTCCTCGCTTATCTGCTGCCGGCGGTCGCGGCCGGAGGGCTTGCGCTCTATGCCCGCAACAAGCGGCCGAAATGGTATGCCGCCATGCTGGCGCTGGTGGCGGCACTGCTTGCCTTCGCCTATGCCACGTTGTCGGTGCGGCGCCTGTTCAAGGGCGAGTTCATCGGCTTGTGGAGCGGCCTTGGCCAGTTGGAAACCTACACCTATTCGGCACTCTGGCTGATCATCGGCGTGGCGCTGCTGACCGCCGGCGTCTGGCTGAAATCACAGGTGCTGCGCATCGCCTCGGCCGCATTGATCGCGGTCGCCGTACTGAAGGTGTTCCTCTTCGACATGTCGGAGCTGGAGGGTGTGCTTCGCGCACTGTCCTTCATCGGCCTTGGCGCCGTGCTGATCGGCATCGGCCTGTTTTACCAGCGGCTTTTGACCAGGGCGGCGAAAGAGACTTGAGGGTTAGCATTGTTTGAATATTCAAAATGGAATATATGAATATTCCACGGGAGATATTCAAATGCCGCTCTATATCCGCGACGATGAGGTAGATGCTCTGGCGACGAAATTGCAGCGCGAGACGAATGCGCCGAGCAAAACGGAAGCCGTGCGAACCGCGCTTTTGCACGAACTTGAACGAAGCCGCGCCCGCAAACCGCTGCGGGAGAGGATTGCCGTTCTTCAAGCGCAAGCAGCGGCGTTGGGGCCGTCCGACACCACCTTCGACATCAAGGCATTCATGGACGAGATGTGGGAAGACTGATGTTTGTCGACGCATCGGTTGTCGTTGCAATTCTCGCCAAGGAATCGGGTTGGGAGGAATTGCTGAAGCGGATCGCCGACGTCGACGGTCAGCTGTACATTTCAGCGCTTGTTCGGCTCGAAGCTACGCTTGCCCTCGGGCGAGTGAATGCCGGTGCCAAAAAGCCGACTCCCGAAATGCTGTCTGCGGCGCGCGATCTGGTCGATGCGTTCATTGTTGAGATCGACGCTCGCAATGTAGCCATCAACGAGGATATCGGGGGGCGCGCCATTGATGCCAGCATCCGGTACGGCAAAGCGGTCGGTCATCCGGCTGACCTTAATTTTGGTGATTGCTTTTCCTACGCCTGCGCCAAGGCTCTTGGTGTTCCGTTGCTCTTTAAAGGCAATGACTTTCTCAAGACCGATTTGGCGTAGTTGGCCTCCTATTGATTGCGGGAATAAACCCGCCGCTTCCATCGTTACATCATTGCTTGGGTGACCGGGGCGGTGGACCGCTTCGCACTGGCTGCTTGCGTCGCGCCGCGAAGGCGCGTTCAATCTGATGAATAGGGCAATTCCGAAACCAGCGGTCATGGACGAAAAGAAGGCAGCAATCCTCGGCGAAATACCGCGCCTGCGCCGCTACGCACGCTCGTTGTTGCGCGACCGCGACGCCGCCGACGATCTCGTCCAGGACTGTCTCGAACGGGCCCTCATGCGGCTCGACAACTGGCAGACGGGAGAAAGCCCCAGGAGGTGGCTGTTTACGATCATGCATCATTTGTTCATTGACCAGATGCGCAAAGTGAACCGGCGCGGCGAAGCCGCGATGCTGTCGCTGGAAGCGGGCGAGGCGGTTGCACAGCCTGCCGAGCAGGTGGAAAGCATCGCCTCGCGCGAGATCGTCGACGCATTGCAGGCGATCAGCCCCGACCGCCGTGCCGCACTCGTCATGGTCGCGATCGAAGGCTTTTCCTATGCCGAGGCCGCCAACATCCTGGGAGTGCCGGCGGGAACGCTGATGTCGCGCATCGCGCGCGGGCGCGAGGAGTTGCGCGGACTGCTGGACGACACGGCACGCCGCCGTTCGATAAGGATCGTCTAGAAATGATCCGCCGCGATTTCTCCGAACGCGACATCCACATGGCACTCGACGGCGAGTTGCCGGCCGATGAGCGCGCCGCCTATGACGCATGGCTCGACGCCACTCCCGAGATGAAGGCGAAAAGCGCCCGTTTCATCGCCGACAGGACGGCATTGCGAGATGCCTTCGCTGGCGTGATCGACGAGCCGGTGCCGGTGCGGTTGCGCAAGGTGGTGCTTGGCGAGACGCCAGCCAGGACGCCAATGCCACGCTCGCGCTGGTGGCTTGCCGCCGCCGCTGCCGGTCTACTGGCCGCGGGCGGGCTTGGCGGCTACTTTGCCGGCAGCGACGGTATTGGCCGGGAAGATCAGGCCGAGGATCAGTTGGCCGAGCAGGCGATCGCCGCGCATGTCATCTATGCCGCCGAGAAGCGGCATGCGGTGGAAGTGCCGGCAAGCGACAAGGATCATCTGCTGACCTGGCTGTCCAACCGGGTCGGATTGAAGCTGGTTGCGCCGGACTTGACCGGCAGCGGGTTCCAACTGGTCGGTGGCAGGTTGCTGCCGGCTGGCGAGAGCAAGGCGGCAATGCTGCTCTATGAAGACGACAAGGGCGAGCGCATATCGCTCTTTGTAACGGCCGAATCGGTGGAGAACGCCAGGGGGACCTACGCTTCGGCGCAAGCCGGCCCGCAGGCCGTCTACTGGCTGGACAAGGGCTATGGCTGCGCTGTCGTCGGCTCAGTGCCGCGCGAGCAATTGGCCATCGTGGCCAAGAGCGCCTACAGCCAGCTTCTGGCCGGCCTGGCGAGTTGAACAGCATCGTTTTTTGGCGCCGCCGCCTACTCGAAAACGGTGACCTGGTTCAAAGCCTTTGTCCTCCCGGGCTGGCGCCAATCTGTCACAATTCGGCCCTAATCGAGGTGCGATAGCGCTGGATGGGCGCTGCCGTTTTGGGCTGGTGTCTGGACGTTTCGAATAGGGCCTTCATCACAACCCAATCGAGGTTTTCCAAGCCCGCATGCCTGCCGAGATTCGCACGGCCCGCGCGACTGACGTCGATGATCTCGCCGCCATCGAGAAAGCTGTTTTCTCCAGCGACCGCATTTCCCGTCGCTCCTTCCGACAGTTCATCGAGCGCGAGACCGCCGAGACGCTGGTCGCCGAAAGAGATGGCCGCGTCGCCGGTTATGCGATTGTGCTGTTTCGCAAGGGCAGCGGCGTGGCGCGCCTTTATTCGATCGCCACCAGTCCCTTTTTTGGCGCCCTCGGCATCGGCCGCCGGTTGCTAGTGGCGGCGGAGGAGGCGGCCTTCGAACACGATCGCATGATGCTGCGCCTAGAAGTGCGGGAGGATAATGCCCGCGCCATCAGCATCTACGAGCGGGCCGGCTACCGCAAGATCGGCCGCGAAGCCGATTACTACGAGGACGGCGCCACGGCGCTGCGCTACGAGAAGACCTTGCGCGGCGAACTTCCGGCCGCCACCAGCGTGCCGTTCTACCAGCAGACCTGCGAATTCACTTGCGGTCCCTGCTGCCTGATGATGGCCATGGGCAATTTCGATCACGACTTCGTACCGGACCCGGTCAGGGAAATTCGTCTTTGGCGCGAAGCGACGACCGTCTTCATGATGTCGGGCCCGGGTGGCTGCGAGCCGTTCGGCCTCGCGGTCGCCGGCTATGAGAGCGGCCTTGCGGCCGAGATTTACGTGTCGTTCTACGGCGCGTTGTTCCTCCAGTCGGTGCGCAGCGCGGACAAGCGCCGGGTGATGGAACTGGCCCAGGTCGACTTTCGCCGACGCGCGGAACTTTACGGCATCCCGGTGAATTACCGTTCATTCACCATCGACGACATTCGCGCCGCGATCGCGAAAGGAAAATTGGTGCTGGTGCTGATCAGCGGCTTCCTGATGTTCGGCAAGAAGGTGCCGCACTGGGTGTTGGCCATCGGCGACGACGGTGACCATATCCTGATCCACGATCCCTGGGTTGAGGACGAGAGGCAGGAGACCATCCTTGATGCCGCCAACATTCCCGTGCCTTACGGCATCTTTATGAACATGGCGCAGTTCGGCCGCGACGGACTGCGCGCCGCCATCACTCTGGGGAAGCGCTGATAACAATGACCTGGGTTATCTTAACTGGCCGGCAGAGCGATCTCGACCAGGTGGCGACACCGCACAAGATTATCACCAACCGCGACTATCTCGCGCATCCGGCGCTGTTTCGCGGCCAGCGTCCCAAGGTCATCAACCTGTCGAACAATTACGGCTACCAGAGCCGCGGCTATTATGCCTCGCTGCTGGCGGGTTCGCGCGGCCACAAGGTCATCCCGACCGTAGAAACCATGATCGATCTGTCGGAGCGCAAGCTTTACGAACATGCGCTGCCCGAACTGGAGCTGGCGCTCAACAAGTGCCGCAAGGATCTTGGCGGCGCTTTTCCGGCGAAGGTCTGCATCTTCTTCGGCATTGGCCCGTCCAAGGTGTGGGACCGATTCGCCAAGCTCCTGTTCGACTGGTTCCGCGCGCCGGCGCTCGAGGTCCACATCAAGGACAGCGCCGAGTGGGCCTCGATCCGCAAGATCGGCTTTCATCCCCTTGCGCGCATGACCGAGGAGGAGGAGAGCTTCTTCCTGCAATGCCTGGACACCTATACCAATCGCGAATGGCGCGACACCAAGGGCCGCACGCCGGCGCGCTACACTTTCGCCACGCTGGTCGATCCGCATGAGGAATTGCCGCCCTCGGAAATCTCCTCGCTGCGCTACTGGGCCAGGATCGCCGAAAAGATGGGCGTCGAAATCGAGCCGATCACCAAGAGGGACCTCGCCAAGCTCGCCAATTACGACGCGCTGTTCATCCGCGAGACCACCTCGATCTCCAACCATACCTATCGTTTCGCGCGCCGCGCCCAGCAGGAAGGCATGCCGGTCATCGACGACCCGCTGTCGATGATCCGCTGCACCAACAAGGTCTATCTCAACGAGCTGATGGCCTACAACAAGGTGCCGGTTCCGCCGACCGTGATGATAGCCGGCACTTCCGACCTTGAACTGGCGGCGCAGACGCTGGGTTTTCCGCTGGTGCTGAAAATCCCGGATTCCTCCTTCTCGCGCGGCGTCAAGAAATGCGCCAATTTCGAGGAATTGAAGACACTCGCCACCGAATGGCTGGAGGATTCCGATCTTCTGATCGCGCAGAAATTCATCCCGACCGAATATGACTGGCGTGTCGGCGTGCTCGGCGGCCAACCGCTGTTTGCCGTACATTACCTAATGGCCAAGAAGCACTGGCAGATCGTCAACCACAAGGCCAGCGGCAAGCCCGACCAGGGCGGCATCAAGACCTTCACGCTGAAGGAGACGCCGCCCCATGTCGTCGAGACGGCAGTCAAGGCGGCGCGCTGCATCGGCGACGGCCTCTACGGCGTCGACCTCAAGGAGACCAAGGACGGCGTCTTCGTCATCGAGGTCAACGACAATCCCAACCTCGATCATGGCTGGGAGGACTCCGGCGAGAAGGACGAGGTCTGGGTACGGCTGACGCAATGGTTCCTGGAACGTTTGGAGCGGCCGGGCCGATAATTATCCGATTGGGGCAGAGATGCTGTTTTTGGTGACCGAGGATTTTCGCGGCTGCGACCGCAAGGAGATCTACCGCCGCTTCCGCGATTACGGTCGCCTGAAGCCCGAGGAGCTTCTGGTGCACCATAGCTGGATCGCGGCGGACATGAGCCGCTGTTTCCTGCTGGTGGAGACCGACGACGTCACGCTGCTGCAGCGCTGGGTGATCGAGTGGGCGGATCTGGTGGAGTTCGAGATCGTGCCCGTGGCGGCGAACAAGGACATGGTCGAGGCATTGAGCGGGCACCTCTGACCATCGCCGCTTGCTGGCTCAGCGGAGCGCCGGCGAGTTCACCACGCGCTGGCATTCATCGACCAGCCAGTCACGGAACGCCGCCACGACGTCCCTTCTTGCGCTCCGCTGCGGAATTGTCAGGCAATAGGGCTGGCGCAGCGCAATCGCCTTGGCGACAGGCCGGACCAGCCGGCCGTCCTCCACGGCCTCGGCGCAATAGATCCCTTGCGCCAGCGCCACGCCCAGTCCCGAAATGGCGAGGTCGAGCGCCGCGCGCGAGGAGTTTGCCGACAGGCCGCGCTGAATGCCGCGCCCAGGCGCTATGCCGGCCGCCTCGAACCAACTGCACCATGAGGGAAAGGATGCGCCGGTCGGTCCCCAGTCGGTGTGGATCAGGGGCAGCCCGGCGAGCGGACCGCCATCCGCCTCCAGCACGCTGGCGAGCTTTGGCGCGCAGACGGGATAGACCGCGTCCTGGACAATGTCCTCGATCGGGTGCTCACGATAGTGCGGACCGTAGGAGAGCCTGAGGTCGATCAGGTCGCGGTCGAACGACACCGGGTCGTCATCGCCCCTGAGAGATATGTCGACGGCACCGTGGATGGCGATGAAGCCGGCAAGGCGCTCGGAAAGCCAGCCCATGGCCATGGACGGCGGGACCGAGACGACGAGCCGCGGGCGGAACGCATCGCCTGCAAGCTGGCGCGAGACGCTGCCGATTTCCTGGAAGGCCATGGTCAATCGAGGCAGCATCTCGACGCCAGCCTCGCTCAGGACGACACGCCGGTTGGCGCGGTGGAAGAGCTTGCGGCCGACTTGCTCCTCGACCATGCGGATGAGCTGGCTGACTGCGGCGGCCGAGACCGAAAGCTCTTCCGCCGCCGCGGCGAAGCTGCCGGTGCGCGCCGCCGCCTCGAAGGCCTGAAGACCTCGCAACGATGGCATTGCAACCATGGCGGTGACCAAAAAGATAAGTTCAGCTTATCTATATTGCAGAAATCCTCGTTGTTAGAAAGGTTTCTTGCTGGGGTATGCTGACCGAATGAATTCAATCAGCCGGGATGCCCCTATGGATCATCGTGACGTGATCGCCTCGCTGACGAATGAGGAGCGCAGCCGGCTAACCGGCAAGTCGGATGGGCCCGGCCTTGTTCAGCTCGCTTTCCACCTCGGCGCGATCCTGCTCCTCGGATCGTTGATCGCCGCCAAGGTGCCGTTCTGGCCGCTGCTGATGCTGCCGCAAGGCATACTGATCGTGTTCCTGTTCACGCTGCTGCATGAGACGGTGCATCGCACGGCTTTCGAAAGGCAATGGCTGAACGACGCAGTCGCGCGTGTCTGCAGCCTGGCGATCGCGCTGCCGGCCGACTGGTTCCGCTATTTCCATTTCGCCCATCACCGTTTCACACAGGATCCCGAACGCGATCCGGAGCTGGCTTTCCCGAAGCCGGAAACCTGGCGGCAGTACCTGGTCCACGTTGCCGGACTTCCAGTGTGGTTGGGGCATTTGAAGACGCTCTACGCCAATGCCGTGGGACGTTGCCAGGACAGCTACGTGCCCCCCAAGGGGCGTCCGAAGGTACGCGCCGAGGCGCGCGCGATGATTGCCTTCTACGCCGTCGTGCTGATGCTCGCGCTGTGGTTCAAGGCGACGGTGCTGCTCCATGTCTGGATCTTTCCCGCGCTGCTCGGCCAGCCGTTCCTGCGGCTCTATCTGCTGGCCGAGCATGGCCGCTGCCCCTTCGTCGCAAACATGCTGGAGAATACCAGGACGACGCTGACCAACTGGGCTGTGCGCAAGCTTGCCTGGAACATGCCCTTCCATGCCGAGCATCACGCCTATCCGGGCGTGCCCTTCCACCGGTTGCCGGAGTTTCATGCGCTGATCGAGCGGCATCTGAAGGTTGTCGAGCCGGGTTATATCGGCTTCCATGAAAAATACATCGAGACGCTGCGCTGATTTATGGCGTCAGCCGGTCTGGCTGCGCACCGCGCTCGATTTCAACAGGTGCTGAATCTCCGCCGCCTTTGACGGCACGCCGATCAGATAGCCTTGCGCCTCCACGCAGCCGTTTCGGCGCAGCATGTCGAGCTGTGCTTCGGTTTCTACGCCTTCGGCGGTGACGGTGATGCCCAGTTCGGCGCCCAGTCCGATGATGGTGCGCACGATCGCTGCGGTGTCGAGATTGCCGATATCGGAGATGAAGGAACGATCGATCTTGATCTTGTCGACGGGAAAGCGCCTGAGATAGCCGAGTGAGGAATAGCCGGTGCCAAAGTCGTCGAGCGCGATGCGGATGCCGAGTTCACGCAACTGTCGCAGCGTCTTCAGGACGGCTTTGCTCTCGTCCATCAGCACGGTTTCGGTGATCTCCAGTTCCAGTCGTCTGGCCGGCACGCCCGAAAAGGCCAGGGCGGAGATGACGCTGCGAGCAAAGCCGCCGCTTTTGAGCTGCACGGCGGAGACATTGACCGCAATGCGCAGGCCAGGTGGCCAGGCTGCCGCCGTCGCACAGGCCTTTCGCAGCGCCCATTCGCCAAGCGGCACGATCAGCCCGGTTTCCTCGGCGACCGGAATGAATTCGTCCGGCGCCACAGTGCCGCGCGACGGCGAATGCCAGCGCATCAGGGCCTCGGCGCCGACAATCTCGCCCGAAGCTATGGCCATGATCGGTTGGAAATCGAGATCGAATTCCCGGCTCGGCAGCGCCGTATCGAGATCGGCTTCGAGCGCCCGGCGCGCGCGCACCGTGGCATCCATGCCGGGCTCGAAGAAACGGTACAGGTTGCGCCCTTCGCTTTTTGCCCGGTAGAGCGCCATGTCGGCGTTTGTCAGCAATGTATCGGCGTCCCTGCCATCGCCGCGAGAAAGCGCGATGCCAACGCTGACGCCAACATGCATGTCCCGGCTCTTGTCATGAAATGGTTTGGCGATGGCCTCGACAATGCGTTTCGCCAGTTTTTCCGCGCTCGCCAGGCCCTCGACGTTGAATTGGACGATCACGAACTCGTCGCCGCCAAAACGGGCGACGATATCTGCGTCGTTGTCCACGCAGCGCAGCAGTCTTGCGGCCACGCCTTTCAGCAGCCGGTCGCCAGCCGGATGTCCCAGCGTATCGTTGACGACCTTGAAGCGGTCGAGGTCGAGCGAGAAGATTGCCAGCGGTCCCGCGGCCGCATCCTCCAGTGCCCGGTCGAGCCGGTCGCGAAACACCGAGCGATTGGGCAACCCGGTCAGCACGTCGTGATGCGCAAGATGGGTCATGCGCTCCTCGGCAAGCCTGCTCTCGGTCACGTCATCGAAAGTGGCGACCCAGCCGCCGCCGCTCATCGGCCGGCGGGCAACCATCAGCGTTCGTCCGTCGGCGAGCCGGCGGGGGGTCGACCGCGTCTGGCCGGCCAGCACGCGAGCCTCGGTCCTCGAAACCTCGTCCTCGACATCTATGGGCGCATAGACGCCAAGGCGCACCAGCCGTTCAAGGAGTTCGCGGTGAGTCGTGCCGAGCGGCAGATCCGCCTCGGTCACACCATAAAGCTCCAGGATGCGCTGATTGCGCACGATCAGCCTGCCGCCGGCGTCATACATCAGCAGGCCCTGCGACATGTTCGCGAGCGCCGCGTCGAAGCGGCGATGCTGTTCCTTGAGATCCTGTTCGGCGCGCCGTTGTTCGGTGATGTCTTCGTAGATCGAAACCCAGCCGCCCGATGCCAATGGCCGGTGCGAGATGCTGATAATGCGTCCATCAGAGAGCGCCTCCTCATAGGTCGAGGGTTTCGCTCCATCGATATAGGGCTTGCGGATGGCGTAAAGTTCTTCGGCGCTTTGCGAGGCGATGCCGACATCGACGCTGTGCCGCAGGATGTCGATGAAACGGATCCCCGGCTGCGCCACGTTGGCGTCGAGGCAGAAGATGTTGATATAGTTGCCGTTGCAGATGATCATGCGCTCGTCGGCGTCGAACATGCAAAGACCATGCGACATGTTCTCGACGGCAGCTGAAAAGCGTTCGTTCTGCGCACGCAGCTCGTCTTCCATGCGGCGCGAGCGGTCCATGCCTCCGGCCTCCCGTTTCGGGACGGCCGGACCATCCTTGATGTCACCGACGGGCATGGGCGCGCCTGCGGACGTGATCGAACACCGCAGTGTCAGCCGTTCCGGTTAATTTAGCGTTTTCTATCCTACCGCCGTAGCTACCTTGCGCCGCGACTTCTCGATCGCGGAAAAACGCTTCAGGAAGGCGTTCTGTGCCCAGGTTACCGAGCGCGGCGTGAAATCGAAGCGCTCGGCACTGAAGCCGCGTGGACGACCGAAGAACTCGGTCGCCTCCGCGGTCGAAAAGCCGGCGAGCAGCGTGGCCTCGAAATAGGCGGCGATCTGGTCCGCGCGCTTGATCTCCTTGCGCAGGCCGGCGCCTGGTTCCGGCGGTAGCGAGAAGCGCAGATGGATGGCGCGCTGCAAGCGCAGTTCACAGTCCTTATAACTGCCGCCCATCACCGATTTGAACGGCGAGATCATGTCGCCGATGACATATTCGGGCGCATCGTGCAGCAATGCCATAAGCCGGGCGTCCGCCGGCGCATCGGGCATCAGGTCGCAAAACAGCGCTTCCACCAGCAACGAATGCTGGGCGACCGAGAAGGCGTGCTCGCCGCGGGTTTGGCCGTTCCAGCGCGCGACGCGGGCGAGCCCGTGGGCGATGTCCGAAATCTCGATATCGAGGGGTGAGGGGTCGAGCAAGTCGAGCCGGCGGCCGGACAGCATGCGCTGCCAGGCGCGTGGCGGCGCACCGATGCGGTCGGCCGCCATCAGGCCTCCTCCGTGCCGGCGGCTTCCTGGGGAAAGCTGAATTTGGCGAAAGGTGGAATGGCAACCGTAACCGGCACGTCTCCGGCCAGGATCGGTTGGCCGGCGTCGAGCGCTGTCTTGACCCTGTCGATACGGGCGATGCCGAGGCCGATCGTGCCGGCATTCGAGCCGAGAGTGCCCACCGATCGCCCGTCGACGGTCAATTCGGCGCCGGCTTCAGGCAAGGCCCGTTCGGCCCTGACGATCAGCACCCGCCGCCTTGCCGTGCCACGATGCTGCATGCGCGAGACGACCTCCTGGCCGACATAGCAGCCTTTCCTGAAGCCGACGCCACCGGTCTCGTCGAGCAGCACGTCATGCGGGAAGGCGTCGCCGAGCTGGTAGTCGGTGCCGCTCTCGGCAATGCCATGCGCGATGCGCAAGGCCTGCCATGCGGCACCGTCGTCAGTCTCTTGAGCGCTGCCATAGGAGCGGGTGACGCTTTCATCGCGAAAGCGCCGGTCGGCCAGCACGGTTGAATCCTTTTGTGAGGGAGTTGACTCATTTCCCCAGGCAATGGAGACAAGCGTCTGTTCGGATTTGGCAATCTCGACCTTGGCGCGCAACTTGTACAGCATCAGCCGGCGTACGAAATCGTCAGCGATGTCGGCGCGGCATTCGAGGCGGAACGCGTTTTCGCCGGCCCGTGAGATCAGGAAGTCAAACAGGATCTTGCCTTGCGGTGTCAAAAGCGCGCCCGGTTTTGCCTCGCCGGCGCCGAGCGCGTCGAGGTCGGTGGTCAGGATGTTCTGCAGGAAGTGTTCGGCATCCGGACCGGAGACGGAGATCAGCGCGCGGTCTTTCAGCAGGGCAAAGGGCATGGGGCGGATAAAAGCCTGATCTTGCAAAACAGATGGCCATTACGTAAGCCGCTGACACTTCCCCTGCAAGAGATCGATCAGCATGGCCAACACCTACGACCTCATCCTGACAGGCGGCATGGTGGTCAACCATGACGGCGAGGGGCAACGCGATGTCGGCGTGAAGAATGGGCGCATCGCCGCCATCGGCGATCTGCGCCAGGCCTCGGCCGGCGAGACGATCGACTGCCGGGGCCTGCATATCCTTCCGGGCGTCGTCGACAGCCAGGTGCATTTCCGCGAGCCGGGACTGGAGCACAAGGAGGATCTGGAGACTGGATCTCGGGCGGCGGTGCTCGGTGGCGTCACCGCCGTGTTCGAAATGCCCAACACCAATCCATTGACCACCAGCGAAGAAACGCTTGCCGACAAGGTCCGACGCGGCACCGGCCGTATGCACTGCGACTTCGCCTTCTGGGTCGGCGGCACCCGCGACAACGCCAACGATGTCGCCGAGCTCGAGCGCCTGCCGGGCGCGGCCGGGATAAAGGTTTTCATGGGCTCGTCCACCGGCGACCTGCTGGTCGAGGACGATGAAGGCGTCGCCTCGATCCTCAGGAACACCCGCCGCCGCGCCGCTTTCCATTCGGAAGACGAGTTCCGGCTGCGCGAACGCCTTGGCGAGCGCATCGAGGGCGATCCTTCATCGCATCCGGTCTGGCGCGACGAGATCGCCGCCTTGCGCTGCACCGAGCGGCTGGTGCGCGTCGCGCGGGCCGCCCGTGCCCGCATCCACGTCCTGCACATCTCCACGGCCGAGGAGATATTGTTCCTCGAACAGCACAAGGATGTCGCCACCTGCGAGGCGACACCGCACCATTTGACACTGTCGGCGGACGACTACAAACGGCTCGGCACGCTGATCCAGATGAACCCGCCCGTCCGTGCCCCGCGCCATCGCGACGGCGTCTGGCACGGAATCGCGCAAGGCATTGTCGACGTACTCGGTTCCGACCATGCCCCGCACACATTGGCCGAAAAAGCAAAACCATATCCGGCATCGCCCTCGGGCATGACCGGCGTGCAGACGCTGGTGCCTATCATGCTCGACCATGTCAATGCCGGTCGGCTGACTTTGCAGCGCTTCGTCGATCTTTCAAGCCACGGCCCGCAGCGCATCTTCGGCATGGCCAGGAAAGGCCGTATCGCCGCCGGCTATGATGCCGATTTCACAATCGTCGACATGAAGCGGCGCGAGACCATCACCAATGCACAAGCCGGCTCGAAGGCCGGCTGGACGCCTTATGACGGCAAGGAAGTCACCGGCTGGCCGGTCGGCACTGTCATTCGAGGCCAGCGCATCATGTGGGAGGGCGAGATCGTGACGCCGGGCCAGGGCAGGGCAGTGGAGTTCTCCGAGGCGTTGCCCGCATAGCCATTTCACATCGTTGGATTTCTTAGGCACGATCCACTAAGTTGAGTGGGTTATGCGCACAGATATCACGCCAATGATTGTTCCCGCTGAGTTTCCGGAGCTCCAGGCACTCGTCTGGAGCCGCGATGCAACGCGCCCAATTCCTGCCGAGGAAGCTTTCGCCATCTACGAGCGCAACTGGCGGTTTGTCGATCAAGAGCGCCTTACAACATCTGAAAGGCTGCTTATCCAGAACCTGGCGGAAAAATTCGGCCAGGGCATTCTTTTGACCACTGGCTGAAGTTTCGTTTCCTTCCTGATTTCTCCGCAACTGGAATATTAACGGGCCCGATGCAGCCATTCGACGAGGCGATCCGCACGAATAGGCACTCGCGTGTCCGAGTTTCAGTCGCCGGCGACGAAAAACGTCCATTGCCCAGCGGGCGTGATGCCGACGCGGTAGAAGATGTAGGCGCCGAACTGCTTCATGTCGTCGAAGTCACTCGCGGTGACGATCTTGAACAGCTCGACCCGTTGCCTGGCGTCGAGCTTGTCCAGGGGTAGAGCGAAGAAATACGGCCAGACATAGAGCTCTTGTGGCGTGCCGGCATCGACATGGACATAGCCGGCATTGAGCACCTCCTCCAGTATGGCAAGAATCTCCTGGCCATCCTGGTCGCCGGAGAGCCCCTTGAGGAAGGTAATGGCGTCGCCATCTATGTCGGTCAGTGACAATTGGGTCATGCCGTCGCCCTTGCCGATCAAAGGCCTCAGTCTTTCGACGTCGCCGCTCTCGCAGGCTTCGATGATCAGGTCATGCATGCGCCGCACCGGTTCAGGCAGCTTGCCGAGGTCGTAGACGACCTCCGGCGTGGGCGCGTCGGGATCGACGCGCGGCCTGTTGGTGGCACCGTCGCCGTTCGGCGGGGTGACCGGCTCGGCCTTGTCCGGAGTGGTTGGCTGGCTGGTCGAAGATGGCGTTCCGACCGGATCGGGTATCGGCACGGTGCTTCCCGGCGACGACACGTCGTCGTCCACCATCGGTTGGACCGGCGACGGGAATTCTTCGCGCTTGATCTCGCTCAGCGCATAAGCGGGGCTGCTTGTCAGACACGCAACCAAGGGAATTGCGGCACTGCACGCGGCGAAACAGATGCAAAGGACCAAGCCGCGCGGCTTGCCTGACATCGAAAAATCCACTGCCCGTTTCTCCCTGCTTCCGGGCATGATGCCCGAGCGGCATTTGCCGTCAAAGAACCGGACGTCGGTTCAGTGCCGCAGCCGTTCGGGTTCGAAGGCGCCAGCAATGACCTTTTCACGCATGCGGTCGAGCAGGGCAAGGGCCGATGTCTCGCCGTTGGCGCGCAGCATTTCGCCGAACGCGGTTTCAAGCGCCGCTTCGGCGATGATCTCGGGTTCTATGCCTGCCGAAAGACCTTCGGCCCAGGCCTCGCTGTGGCTCTCCACCGCGGTCAGGCGCTTTTCTTCCCTGACCAGCGCGTCGATGTCGTTGACACCATGTTCCATAAGCGATGTCCACCCTTGCAAGCAGCGATCCGTCGATGGATCAGGCTTGATCTGTTCCGTTTACACGCAGCCGCAAATAAGTCTTTGTAAATACGACATTTTTTTGATCGTTCTTTACAGGAGGCCGGTTGCGCTTGCGAAGCTGCATTCAATCCTGGTCAAACTTAGCCGATTAGGCGTGCCTGCGGGGTGAAAACCTTCAGTTTGAGTTAATTCCACATCCGCGCGCTAACGTTTCATTAACGCTGTTGCATAAGCGCAACAAAAGGATTGCACCATGACAGTTCTCGACACAAGCTGGATATGCCCGCAGTCGTCGCCAATGGACCGGATATCTGTTGATGAAGGCCGGATGCGCTCTTGCGAGGGCACTTTGGGCGATATGCGCTAGTTGCCGTAGCGCGAGGCGATGTCGCGCGACAGGGTCTCGCCTTCCTTCATGTAGCGGCCGATGGCTTCGGTCGCCGACGCGGTGCATTGCGTGTAGGTGCCGCCGAATGAGCGGTAGCCGCGATTGAAGCTGGCGATGAAGCGGGCGCGCCGTTGCGGATCCGGGTTCTCCGATTCGAGCAGCTTCTGCATCTCGCCGCGCCACTGGTCGCCCTTTTCGCCGCACAGATTGCGCAGGAAATGCAGCGACCCCAGAACCTCCGCCAGCCGCATCAGCCCCGGTTCGAAGGGTGCCTCGGCGCTGAACGCCGGTCGTGCCGCCACAGGGCTGACGGCAAGGCATGTCGCGAGAAGGAGAGGAAGGCAACGCATAAGTCAATCTGGCCAAACAATTTGCCGCCTGCAAGGCGATTGTGCCGGGCGAATTCCGGATTTCAGGGTCGCTCAGGGGTTTGCGACGGCCGTCCGAGCAGTTCCTCGGCGACCGCGAGCACCGAACCGGCAAGCGGCAGATCAGCCATTTCGGCCAGCGTGTAGAAGGCGGCGGTCTCGGCGTCGTCGCTGGCCACGGCCTCGCCGCCGGCATGGGCCGCACCGAATACCGTCAGCAGGTAATCGACCGGATGCCCGTCGAGCGTGCCGTCGATGAGGATTTCGCGCAGCCGTCGGTAGTTTTCGGCCTGCAATTGCGTCTCCTCCAGCAATTCGCGCCGTGCCGCCTGTTCCAGCGTCTCACCGGCTTCGACCTTGCCGCCCGGGAATGCATAGAACCCTTGCGAGGGTTGTCGCGCCCGCTTGACCAGAAGCACGGCGTCGCCGCGCACAACGGCGACCGAGACCGCGGGAATGACTTTTCGCACTTCGTCCATGGATATCCGATCGCCCTGATTTACGGCAGCCTGTTGTGGACCGGCCGACGCCGGACAGCTTTAACGGTTGCAGTGCAGCTGTTCCATCGCCACTTTCGAAACCGGACATCAGGACCAATAGACATGTGCGGACGTTTTGCCTTGACCGCGACACCGGACCAGACAGCCGCTTTCCTCGGGCTGGCGGAGGTGGAGCAGTTTCCTACGCGCTACAATATAGCGCCGACGCAGCCGGTGCTGATGGCGATCTCAGGCCCGCCGCGGGCGCCGGGTTCCAACCTGCCGGACCGCCGGCCGATGCTGGTGCGCTGGGGCCTGATCCCCGCCTGGGTAAAGGATGTCGGCGAATTTCCGCTGCTGTTCAACGCACGCTCCGAAGGCGTGATCGAAAAGGCCTCGTTCAAAGCCGCCATGCGCCATCGCCGGGCGCTGGTGCCGGCATCAGGTTTTTACGAATGGCGCCAGGCGCGGCCCGGAGAGGCGGGCGGCAGGAAGGGGCAGCCTTACTGGATCAGGCCGCGGCATGGCGAGTTGGTCGCCTTTGCCGGGCTGGTTGAAACCTATGCGGAACCGGGCGGCTCGGAGTTGGACACCGGCGCCATTCTGACGGTCGAGGCCAATGCCGACATCGCGCATATCCATGACCGCATGCCCGTGGTGATCGCACCTGAAGACTTCACCCGCTGGCTCGATTGCCGCGGACTTGAGCCGCGCGACGTCGCCGACCTGTTGCGGCCGGCGCAACGCGACTTCTTCGAAGCGATTCCGGTCTCCGACCTCGTCAACAAGGTCGCCAACACCGGGCCGGAGATTCAGGAGAAGGGGGAGATCGGGCCCGAGCCCGAGAAGGTCAAGCGCCGGAAACCCGGCGCGGACGACAGTCAGATGACGCTGTTTTAGCAGGAACTCTGTTCGAGGTGCGGTTTGGCGCCTCGTTCCGACCCTTGGGCCGATCGCGCACTGCTTCAGGCAGCGCGGGGCGATACGATTTTCTGCACCGGCTTTTTCTTCTTCGCGGTGTGGAGCAGGGCGGCGACGATCGCGGCCGGGCCGATTGCGCGATAATGGTTTGCCAGCGCTGGTTGCTTGGCGCGGTTGGCTTCCTGCTTGCTTCGAGGCATGTGTCTCTTCCCAGATAACGTTTCCGTGTCTGCGTTTGGCGGCCGAATCCGACCAAATCGTGACGCAGGTTGATCTAGCCGGCGTATGTTTCATGACTGTGCCGACATGTTTAATAAAATGTTTCAGTGGCTGATTCCGTGTGATCGGGCGACGCATTTGCCAGTTCTGGCGTCGTTTTTCTCGGGATAAGCGACTTGACGGCAACACTGGCCAAGGCGATAAAGCCGCCTATGAAAACGTCTTTCGCCATTTGTGGCATTTGCATTATTGGCTAGCTTCGGGCTGGTCCGGACGTTTTCGCCTCATCTTCCCCTAGATTGGACAAACGCCCCGGCCAGCAGGCTGGAGTCCGTTTTGCGCCTCGGCGCGGAGCTGGCTTCATCCAGGCAAAAGTTCTGAACCGGAAAGGCATGGAATGTCTGACGCACCGAAGGGCCTGCGCCTCTACAACACGCTGACGCGCGCGAAGCAGGATTTCGTCCCGATCGACGCGCTGAACGTGCGCATGTATGTCTGCGGTCCGACCGTCTACGACTTCGCCCATATCGGCAATGCCAGGCCCGTAATCGTCTTCGACGTGCTGTTCCGGCTGCTGCGCCATCTCTATGGCGAGACGCACGTCACCTATGTGCGCAACATCACGGATGTCGACGACAAGATCAATGCACGCGCACTGCGCGATTTCGGCAGCGAGATATCAGCCGGCAGACTGTCGCTTAACGAGGCGATAAGGCGGGTGACGGAGAAGACCGCGGGCCAATTCCACAAGGACGTCGCGACGCTCGGCTGCCTGGAGCCAACAGTCGAGCCGCGCGCCACCGAGTTCGTCGAGCCCCGTGCCGACGGCAAGGCAGACATGATCACCTTGATTCAAAGCCTGATCAAACGCGGCCATGCCTATGTTGCCGCAGGCGAAGTGCTGTTCGACACCGCTTCGATGCCCGACTACGGCCAGTTGTCGAAGCGAAATCTCGACGAGCAGCAGGCCGGTGCTCGCGTTGCAGTCGACGCGCACAAGAAGAATCCTGGCGACTTCGTGCTGTGGAAGTTGTCGTCCCCGGAGGAGCCGGGCTGGCAGAGCCCATGGGGCAGGGGCCGGCCGGGCTGGCACATCGAATGCTCGGCCATGTCCGCCGCCTATCTGGGCGAGGTCTTCGATATTCATGGCGGCGGTCTCGACCTGATCTTCCCGCACCACGAGAACGAGATCGCCCAGTCACGCTGCGCGCACGGCACCGATGTGATGGCCAACATCTGGATGCACAACGGCTTCCTGCAGGTCGAAGGGCAGAAGATGTCGAAGAGCCTCGGCAATTTTTACTCGATCAACGAGCTGCTGGAGACCGAAACGTTCGGCGGCCGCAAATGGCCCGGCGAGGTGCTCAGGCTGGCTATGCTGATGACCCATTATCGCGAACCGATCGACTTTTCCGTGCGCAAGCTCGAGGAAGCGGAGAACACGCTGCGCAAGTGGAAACGCGCGGCCGATCTGGCGCCGGCGGTCGGGCAATTGCCGGACGAGGTCGTGCAGGCGTTGTCGGATGATCTCGCCACCTACGCCGCCTTCCAGGTTTTGACCCAGTTGGCCGGCGAGGCGGTCGACTTCAGCGGCGATGGCGAAAACGCCGCAGCGGCCTCGCTGAAGGGTGCGCTTGCCTTCCTGGGTTTCGATGTCGGGGCGGCCAAGGTCGACGAAGCCGCGCTCGCCAAGGCGATCGCCAGGCGCCTGGAATTGATCGCCGCCAAGAACTGGGCCGAAGCCGACCGCATCCGCGACGAGTTGTTGGCGCAAGGCGTACAACTGAAGGACGGCAAGGACCCGGTCACCGGCGAACGTGTGACGACGTGGGAGGTGAAGCGGTGAGGGCGACTGTTCTTGTGGCGGGAATGGAGAGGTTGGCGCGAAGCACCCCCCTCTGTCCTGCCGGACATCTCCCCCTCAAGGGGGGAGATTGGATATCACCGAGGCTTTCGCCAATCGCTGACGTTGGAGGTTGGGCACCGTCAGCGAAACTGCCGATCTCCCCCCTTGAGGGGGAGATGTCCGGCAGGACAGAGGGGGGCGCCTCGCCGTGATCCATTATCGTGTGTCTCCTGTCAATCGAGGCAATGCGCGCAAGATGCGCAAGGCTATGACCGACGCCGAACTGAAGCTTTGGAATGAGATACGCGCACACCGACTCATGGGGCTGGCGTTTCGACGTCAAATGCCAATAGCGGGCTACATCGTCGATTTTGCTTGCCCTAACAGGAAGCTGATCGTTGAGCTGGATGGTTCTCAGCACGCCTCTCATGAGGTCTCGGCGTCTGACACCGCGCGAACAGCCAAGCTCACAGCGCTCGGCTGGACCGCCCTGCGCTTCTGGAATGATGACGTGATCCGGGATATCGACAATGTCTGTCAGCACATCGTGATTGCGGCCGGCCTGGCTGGCGCGGAAATGCCGGAACCAGCAACGGAGGAGTTCGTTCCATGATCGACCATCTCGGCATCGACGTTGCTGACTTTGACGCTTCGAAGGCTTTCTATGACAAGGCGATGGCGCCGCTTGGGGCCTCGCTGCTCCATATGGTGCCGTTGGAATACACCGGCGGCGCCAAGGTCGGTGGCTACGGCCGCGATCGGCCGGTGTTCTGGCTCCAGGAAGGCAAGGAGGGCCAAAAGGCCCGCCAGCACGTTGCCTTCACCGCGCGCAGCCGCGCCGAGGTTGATGCTTTCCATGCTGCCGCTCTCGCCGCCGGCGGCAAGGACAATGGCGGGCCGGGCCTGCGCCCGCACTATCATGCGGACTACTATGGCGCCTTCGTCTTCGATCCCGACGGCAACAATGTCGAGGCCGTCTGCCATCATGCGGAGTGACCTGCCATGAGCCTCGACAACCGGCCGATCTACACCGGCGGCTGCCAGTGCGGCGCCGTGCGCTTTCGCGTCGAGGGCGCACTCGGCGATGCCTCGGTTTGCCATTGCCGCATGTGCCAGAAGGCGAGCGGCAATTTCTACCTTCCGCTGGTCTCGGTGCGCGGCGCCAAGGTGGACTGGACGCGCGGCGAGCCCAAGCGCTTCCGCTCGTCGAACGCTGCCTGGCGTGGGTTCTGCGCCGAATGCGGAACGCCGCTGACTTTCGAGGCGCCGGACGGCATGGCGCTGGCGATTGCCGCCTTCGACGCTCCGGCTGATATCGCGCCGACCATCCAATGGGGCACCGAGGCAAAGCTGCCTTACGTCGATTCCATTCCAGAATTGCCGGGCGAGGATACGATGGCGGACATGGGTTCGGCCCCCTATCTGGCAGAGCTTGTCTCCTACCAGCATCCCGACCACGACACCGAGCAATGGCCGCCGGAGAAAACATCATGAGCGAGACCATTCGAACCGGCGGCTGCCAGTGCGGCGCCGTGCGCTTCCGCATCAAGGGCAAGCTTGGACGCCCGTCCATCTGCCACTGTCGCATGTGCCAGAAACAGTTCGGTTCCCTTTTCGGCGCCCTGGTGACGGCGCCGAAGGACGGCGTCGAATGGACCCGTGAGGAGCCGAGCTATTTCCAGTCCTCGGTCAACATCGATCGCGGTTTCTGCGCCCGCTGCGGCACGCCGCTGACCTACCGCCAGCCCGGCGGCCTGGAGATCGCCATCGGCGCCTTCGACGATCGCTCCGACCTGGCGCCGCAGATCCAGGTCAATTACGCCGGGCGGCTGCCTTGGGTGGAGACGATCTTCGAACAGCCCGTCCACCAGGATCCAGACTATTACGCAAGGCAGGAGGAGATCATCTCCTTCCAGCATCCCGACCATGAAACGACGGACTGGCCGTCCAAAGGTTTGCAACTATGAGCTCTGAACTGCGCACGCTTTATCCCGAGATCGAAGCTTTCGAGAGCGGTATGCTCGACGTCGGCGACGGCCACCAGGTCTATTGGGAACGCTCCGGCACCAAAGGCGCCAAGCCGGCGGTATTCCTGCATGGCGGGCCGGGCGGCACCATCTCGCCAAAGCATCGGCGGCTGTTCGATCCCGATCTCTACGACGTCATCCTGTTCGACCAGCGCGGTTGCGGCAAGTCGACGCCGAATGCCTCGCTGGAGGCCAACACCACGTGGCACCTGGTCGCCGATATCGAGCGCTTGCGCGAAATGGCCGGCTTCGACAAATGGCTGGTCTTCGGCGGTTCCTGGGGTTCGACGCTGGCGCTCGCCTACGCCGAGACGCACCCGCAACGCGTCAGTGAGCTCGTCGTGCGGGGCATCTACACGCTGACCCGCCCCGAACTCGAATGGTACTATCAGTTCGGCGTCTCCGAGATGTTTCCCGACAAGTGGGAGCGCTTCCTGGCGCCGATCCCCGAGGCCGAGCGCGGCGACATGATGGCCGCCTATCGCAAGCGGCTGGTAGGGTCCGACAGAAACGCGCAGATCGAGGCGGCCCGCGCCTGGAGCCTGTGGGAAGGCGAGACGATCACGCTTTTGCCCGAGCCGGAGACCAGCGGACCGTTTGGTGAGGACGACTACGCCGTCGCCTTCGCCCGCATAGAGAACCACTACTTCGTCCATGCCGGTTGGCTGGAGGAGGGACAGTTGCTGCGCGATGCCTGGAAGTTGAAGGACATTCCCGGCACCATCGTCCACGGCCGCTACGACATGCCGTGCCCGGCACGCTACGCCTGGGCGCTGCACAAGGCCTGGCCGAAGGCGGATTTTCACCTGATCGAGGGTGCCGGCCATGCCTATTCCGAGCCGGGTATCTTGGACCGGCTGATCCGGGCTACGGATGGGTTTGTGGGGAAAAACTGATGTCGGCGCTCACCCCCCTCTGGCCTGCCGGCCATCTCCCCCTCAAGGGGGGAGATTGGCCATCACCCGGGGTTTCGCAAATTTTCAGCGCCGCAGGTGATGGCGGGACATTCGAACTGCCGATCTCCCCCCTTGAGGGGGAGATGTCCGGTAGGACAGAGGGGGGCGTTCAAGCGCCCACAGGACGATGAAAAAGCAACGCCTCTACCTCTTCGACACAACACTTCGCGATGGCCAGCAGACGCCCGGTATCGACTTCTCGGTCGAGGACAAGATCGCCATCGCCAAGCTGCTCGACGAATTCGGCCTCGACTATGTCGAGGGCGGTTACCCCGGCGCCAACCCGACCGACACGGCCTTCTTTAGGGAGAAGCGCACCGCGCAGGCAAAGTTCGTCGCCTTCGGCATGACCAAGCGGGCGGGGGTGTCGGCTTCCAACGATCCTGGGCTTGCCGCACTCGTCCAGTCGCGGTCGGACGCCATCTGCTTTGTCGCCAAGAGCTGGGACTATCATGTCCGTGTGGCGCTCGGCTGCACCAATGAGGAGAATCTGGAGTCCATCAAGGCCTCGGTGGAAGCCGCCATTGCCGCGGGGAAGGAGGCGATGGTCGATTGCGAGCATTTCTTCGACGGGTTCAAGGCCAATTCGGATTATGCGCTGGCGTGCGCCAAGACCGCTTATGATGCCGGCGCGCGCTGGGTGGTGCTGTGCGACACCAATGGCGGCACGCAGCCCTCGGAACTACGCGCAACAGTCGAAAGGGTCGTCGCCGCGGGCATTCCCGGCGACCATCTCGGCATCCATGCCCATGATGACACCGGCCAGGCGGTGGCGAATTCGCTGGCCGCGGTCGAAGCGGGCGTGCGCCAGATCCAGGGCACGCTGAACGGCATTGGCGAACGCTGCGGCAACGCCAATCTGATCTCCATCGTGCCGACGCTGGCGTTGAAGCCGGCCTTCGCCGACCGTTTCGAGACGGGGATTTCCGCCGAGGCGCTTACCGGCATTTCGCGCTTGTCGCGCGCCTTCGACGAACTCTTGAACCGCGCTCCGGAGGCGCAGGCGCCCTATGTCGGCGCTTCCGCCTTCGCCACCAAGGCCGGCATCCACGCTTCGGCGCTCGCCAAGGAACCTGCGACCTACGAGCATGTGCCGCCGGAAGCGGTTGGCAACCGCCGCCGCGTCATGGTTTCCGACCAGGGCGGCAAGGCCAATTTCCTGGCCGAGCTGAAGCGGCGCGGCATCGATGTGCCGAAGGACGATCACCGGCTCGACGCATTGATATCGGTGGTCAAGGAGCGTGAGGCCTCCGGCTATGCCTATGAGGGCGCCGACGCCTCCTTCGAGCTCCTGGCACGCAAGATGCTGCACGGCTTGCCCGAGTTCTTCCACGTCACCTCGTTCCGTTGCATGATCGAACGCCGCTTCGATGCCAATGGCCAGTTGAAGACGGTGTCGGAAGCGGTGGTCAAGGTGCTGGTCGAGGGCGAGGAGAAGATGTCGGTGGCCGAGGGGCACGGCCCCGTCAATGCGCTCGACATCGCACTGCGCAAGGATCTCGGCAAATACCAGGGCGAAATCGCCGATCTGGAACTCGCCGACTTCAAGGTGCGTATCCTCAATGGCGGCACCGAGGCGATCACTCGCGTTCTGATCGAATCGCATGATGCGACAGGTGCCCGCTGGTGGACGGTCGGCGTTTCCGAAAACATCATCGACGCCTCGTTCCAGGCGCTGATGGATTCCATCATCTACAAGCTGATGAAGAACCGGGACATGGCGGGTCTGGTGGCGGCGGAGTAAGTTTGAACCATCAGCGAAAGTCCATTGATCCATCAGAACTTTGCGATGGTCTTGCCAAGGTTACTGGGCCATAGCGTTGGGCCATGGCCGCTGAAGCAATTACCCAGGACGCAGTTTCAAAAGCCCGCCGCGGCTTCCTGCTGGCGCTGGGTGCCTATTTCTTGTGGGGTTTGCTGCCTTTCTACATGAAAGCGGTTGCGCACCTGCCGCTTGCCGAGGTGATTGCCCACCGCATCGTCTGGTCGGTGCCGATCGCCGCCGCGGTTCTGGTCTGGGCCGGCCGCACGGCGGATTTCAAGGCGGCAATCCGTTCGCCCCGCACGATCGCCATGGCGGCGCTGACGGCGGCGCTGATCTCGGTCAATTGGGGCGTCTACGTCTGGGCGATCGCCGTCGACCGCACCGTCGAGACCGCCCTTGGCTATTACATCAATCCCCTGGTCAGCGTCGTGGTCGGCGCCCTGCTGCTCAGTGAGCGGCTCGATCGGCTGCAGATCGCGGCCGTGGTGCTTGCGGCGATCGCGGTCGCCGTGCTGACGATCGAGGCTGGCAAGTTGCCATGGGTATCGCTGGCGCTGGCCTTTTCCTTCGCCGCCTACGGTTTTTTCCGCAAGACGCTGCCGATCGGCCCCAGCCAGGGTTTTCTGCTCGAAGTGCTTCTGTTGTCGGTGCCCGCCTTGGGTTACATCGCCTGGCTGATCGCCACCGGACAGGACCATTTCGTTTCCGGCAACGGCGTCGATGCGGCGTTGCTGGCCGGTTGCGGGCCGGTGACTGCGGTGCCGCTGCTGCTGTTCGCATTCGGCGCCAGGCTTTTGCGTCTCTCCACCATAGGCATCATGCAATATATTGCGCCGACCATTGTGTTCCTGATCGCCGTGCTGATCTTCAAAGAGCCGTTCGACACCACCCAGGCTGTCGCCTTTGCCCTGATCTGGGCGGCGCTGGCCATGTATTCCTGGTCGATGCTGGCGACGGCGCGCCGGGCTACATCTGCCCGAGCCGCCTGACGAAGAGATAGGTCGCTCCGGCGATCAGGATCGAAACCGCGGTCACCACCCAGAAGCCTATCGGCGTGTTGACCAGCGGCAAGCCGCCGACATTCATGCCGAACAGGCCCGAGATGATCGTCATTGGCAACAGCACCGCGGTCATCACCGACAGCACGTAGAGCAGCCGGTTCGACTGCGTCGTCAGCTTGGCCATCAGCTCGTCCTGCAACAGCCTGGCGCGTGCCTGCAACTGCTCGCCATCATAGTGCAGCGTCTGCGCGCGGTGCGAAAGCCGTGCTGCCATGTCGTTGATCGAATCGGGCAGGTCGTTGCGGTGCGAATGGTCGAGATGGCGAAACAGATTGGTCAGGGTCGCCATCTGCCGGTGGATCACCACCAGGTGCCGGCGCGCATCGACGAGCGCCTGCCGCTCATTGTCCCATGCGTCGCAGACGATGCGGTCCTCGATGCCGTCGAGACTGTCGCCAAGTGCAGCGAGTTCCACCGCCATGCCGTCGAACGACTGGCCCACGACCGCCTCGATCAGCTCGGCCGGCGAGCGAAACTTGCGCGAGCCGTTCTCGATCGCCTTGCGGATATTGTCGACCGACTGCAAGGGCTGCTTGCGGGCGCCGACCAGCATGGTGTCGTTGAGGGCGAAACGGAAATGGCCGAGCCCGCCGGCTTCCGCCGAATAGTCGTGACGCAGGTCCGGCAGGTCGCCGTAGAGCCAGTCATCCTCGAGGTCGATGTGGCAGCCATGGCTGGCGGACAGGAAGGCCTCGCGCACTGGCGCCGGCAGGGCCTGTTCGGCGGCGATCTCGTGGCGTGCGCGCATGTCGGAAAGCTGGTAGCTGCGCCACGTCCAATGCGCGCCGGCGGCATCCTTGGTGCGCAGGCCGTCGGCGGTGAAATGATAGATGAAGAACAGCCCATGCTCGTCTGGCAGGTAGGGCGACAGGTCGGCGCCTTCCGGGGCGAGAGCAGTATCCATGGTGTAGTGCCGGATGCATATTTCGAGCATCGCACCGCTTGGCGGCGCGTGATTGCAACATCTAGCATGGGCGGCGGGGTTTCGTGTGACGGTTCCTTGACAGCCGATCACACTCTCTTGAGCGGCCGCGGCAGTGCGGCGGCGCCTTTCGCCGCCACCGCATTGCGACTGCCACACTTAGCGCTTCGGACCGAAACCGGGATAAGGGTTCAGCGGCACGATTGCGGCAATGTCCATCATGCCGGCCTTGACCAGCGGCAAGCTGCCGAGATGACTGCGCACGTCGGCATCGCTGGCCGCCTCGAACATCATGCCGCTCCCGGGAATGTCGCCACGGTTCCAGACCTGGCGAACCGCGCCCTGGGCATAGAGCGTGCGCCGCTGCTCGGCCTCGCCGGGCAGCAGCGGCGCGAAATCGGCATCGGTAAACTTTTCGGTGTTGCGGGTGAGAAGGGCAAAGAACTGCATGTCGGTCTCCTGTTTGTCAGCGGTTGATGACAGCAGGTATCGCGCTGGGTGGTCAGACTGTCAAAGACCGATTAGGCTAAAGTTGAGACCTTTGGGGACTGGATGCCGCGAAGCAAAAAATGTTCGACTTGCGCCAGATCAGATATTTCGTCGCAGTCGCGGAAACCGGCAATGTCGGTCGCGCCGCCGAACTGCTGCATATTTCGCAGTCGCCGCTGAGCCGGCAGATCATGCAGCTTGAACAGCAGCTTGGCGTGATCCTGTTCGAACGGGTAAAACAGCGCGTCCATCTCAATGCCGAGGGCCGCGCCTTTCTCGCCGAGGCCCGCGCGCTGCTGTCGAACGCGCGCCGGCTGGAGGAACTTGGTCGAAACCTTGCCAGCGGGTCTGTCGGGCGTCTTGCCATCGGTTATGTCGAAGGCGCCGTGCATTCCGGGCTTGTCGCCGCGATGCTGCGCCAATTCCGCCGCGACCGGCCGGATTTTCATCTCCAGTTGAGAAGCCTGCGCTCGGCGGCGCAGATCGAGGAACTGCGGCAGCGGTCGTTGGATCTGGGCCTGGTCTATTCGCCGCCCGCCGCGGACGATCCCGATATCGCCAGCACGCCGCTGCGCCACGAGCCGCTGGTGCTGGCGATGCCCGAAGACGATCCGCTCGCCGAAGTGGCCGATATCCAGCCGCACTATCTCGACGGCCGCGTCTGGATCACCGTCGTGCGCCAGCCCGACGACACCAATCGCGGCCAGTTCCTGGCCGCCTGCGCCAAGGCGGGTTTCCTGCCCGATATCGCCTATGAGACGGCGGACCCGTTGACCTCGCTCGGCCTTGTCAGCGCCGGCCTCGGTCTTGCCACCGTCCAGTCGAGCCTGCGCATCGCCGCGCCTCCCGGGATCCTGTTTCGGGACCTGCCATGGTTCGAGCGCAAGGTCTCGATCCATTTTGCCTGGCGGCGCCAAGATCGGCGGGCGGTAATCGCTGATCTGCGGCAGGCTGGAGTAGGGCAGTAGGGCAGTAGGGCAGTAGGGCAGTAGGGCAGTAGGGCAGTAGGGCAGTAGGGCAGTAGGTTCTGTCTTCCGCTACTGCCTTACTCCGCTACTCCCTTACTCCCTTACTCCCCTACATCTTATCTATCACCGACTGCACGCCCTCCGTCGGCGCATCGACCGAGGAGCCTGCCACCATGATGGCGGCGACGATTGCCTCGGGGTCATTGACGACCAGCGGCTTGACCCGCTGTGCGGTGTGAATGAAGCCTTCGGTTGCCATATGGTCGATAAGCGCCAGCATGGGATCCCAGAATCCGCCGACATTGCCGAAGACGATCGGCTTGCGGTGATGGCCAAGTTGCGCCCAGGTCATGACCTCGACGATCTCCTCGACTGTGCCGATGCCGCCCGGCAGCGCCACAAAGGCGTCGGATTTCTCGAACATCTTATGTTTGCGCTCGTGCATGTTTTCGGTGATCACGAGCTCGTCGAGCCGGTCTAGCGCGGTTTCGGTTGCTTCCCTGTTGATCAGGAAGCGGGGAATGATGCCGGTGACCTTGCCGCCGGCCTTGAGCGCGCCTTCAGCGACGGCGCCCATGATACCTTTGGTGCCGCCGCCATAGATCAGCCTGAGGCCGGAGCGCGCAAGCGATCGCCCGAGCAGGTGACCAGCCTTGGCATAGGTTTCATCACGGCCCGGAGACGAGCCGCAATACACGCAGACGGATCGAATCGTATTCATGCCGATGATTGGTGATTGGGTCTGAAAGCGCGGTCAAGCCCTAAGGGCCGAGAAGTCCGGGCTTTTTCTTGTCGGTGATGGTAAAACAGGCTAGACCGGCGTTAGGTGGCTAAGGGGCAGGGAAGTAGATGGCGATCAATCCGTTGAAGGCGTTTCTGTTCGCGGCGGGTGGGACCGTTGCGGTCGCGGGAACCGCCTATGTGTCGGGCGCGCTCGACCCATATTTCAATCGCACGCCGCCGGCGGACGTCGCGGCGCAGGCTCCGCCTGTGGCGCCGAAGCCGGCCAATCCGGGCACGGAAGCGCGGCTGCCGCAGGCTGCGGCACCGTCCGCTCCCACCTCTGAGGCAACCGCGCCTGCCGTCGCGGGTCCGATCGCCCCGACCTTCGACGTGGTGCGCGTTGAAGGCGATGGTTCGATCGTCGTCGCCGGCAATGCCGCGCCCAATTCAAAGGTCGAGATCCTCAACGGTTCGACCGTGATCGGCTCGACGGTCGCCGGTCCGGATGGCGCCTTCGTCATCGTGCTCGATGATCCGCTGAAGCCTGGTGACTATACGATTGCCTTGCGCTCCACCGCCGGCGATGTCGCGACCGCTTCCGCCCAGACGGCCGTCGTCTCCATTCCCGCCAATGCGAGCGGCCAGGTGCTGGCCATGGTCGAGGAACCGGGCAAGCCGGCCGAACTGCTGACCGTGCCCCAGCCGCAGACAACACCGGAAGCGCCTGCAGCCGCGGCTCCGGCGCCAGGCGCGTCCGCCGCCATCGAAGCAACGCCTGCTCCTGCGGCGCCGACAACGCCGCCCGCGCCATCCGTGGCCGAACCCAAGATCGTTGTCGAAGCGGTCGAGATTGACGGCAGCAAGATCTTTGTCGCCGGCCTCGCCGACCCGGGCCGCAAGGTGCGCGCCTATGCCAACGACATCCTGCTTGGCGAAGCGCAGACATCGCCGAATGGCCATTTCCTGGTTGAGGCGAGGCGCGACGTACCGGTCGGCAGTTACACCATCCGTGTCGATGGCCTCGATGCCGACGGGGTGAAGGTGGTGGCCCGCGCCGCCGTACCGTTCGAGCGCGAACCGGGCGAGGCGGTCGCCGCCGTGGCGCCTGCTGGATCCAAGGCGGCCGATGCAAAGTCTGCCGAACCGTCGGCTGCCGCTGAAGCGCCCGCCAACCCGGCGGAACCGGCTCCGGCCGATGCAGTGGCCACGCCGCCTTCCGATGTGGCCGAGACTGTTTCACCTAAGCTCGAACATGCCAACGGCGCCGTGATCATCCGCCGTCACGACACGCTGTGGCGGATTTCGCGGCGCGTTTACGGTTATGGCATGCGCTACTCGACAATCTATCTCGCCAACCAGGACCAGATCCGCAATCCCGACCGCATCTGGCCGGGACAGGTGTTCAAGGTCCCGCCACGGTCTAAGGAAGGCGAGGCCGCCGACCTCAAGGCGATGGGTGACCAGATGACGACGCATTCGGCGAAGACGGAGTAGGCAAGCGTCAGCGGGGCGGCTGCAAGCCGTTCCGAAGCCGATCCTTCGCAGCCCTCCGCCTGCAATCTCCCCATCCGGCCAGCTTGCCTCGTCACTGTTCATCGTCTATCGCCGATGAACGATGACCGAATCCCTGCCTGAACCGGACCGCGCGACGAGCGCGCCAACCTCTTGCACCACCGACAGCCACTCCATCGCGGCCCGCTTCGCCGCGCTCTCGCACCCTGCGCGCATCGAGATCCTGAAACGCCTGTCCGCCAGCGGTTTCTGCTGCTGTCGGGACGTTGTCGACCATCTCGATCTCGCCCAGTCGACCGTCTCGCAGCATCTGAAGATCCTGGTCGAGGCGGGGCTGGTGCGCTTCGCGCCTGACCGCCAGCGCTCGCGCTACGAGGTGGACCAAGCCGCGCTTGCCGGCGTGTCGGCTTCGTTGAGCGCGCTCGTCGTTTCCTGCTCGACCAGCCGCTGACCCTCTCACCCAAAAGGCAAGAAAAGTGGCCGAAAAAACCGTCTCCGCCGATTCCCCGACCTTCAAGACGCTGCTTAACCTCTGGCCCTATATGTGGCCGGCGGATCGTGCCGATCTGCGGGCGCGCGTCACCTGGGCGACAATTCTGCTGGTGGTTGCCAAGCTGACATTGGTCGCGGGACCCTATTTCTTCAAATGGGCGACCGACGCCTTGGCCGGTGACGGCAGATCGACGCCGCCGCTGCCCGCCTTCCTGCTCGCCCCAGTCATGTTGGTTGTCGCCTACAATGTCGTGCGGCTCGTGCAACTCGGCTTCAACCAGTTGCGCGACGCGCTGTTTGCCCGCGTCGGCCAGTACGCGGTGCGCCAGCTTGCCTTCCGCACCTTCGTCCACATGCACCAGTTGTCCCTGCGCTTCCATCTCGAACGGCGCACCGGCGGCTTGTCGCGCATTATCGAGCGCGGCACCAAGGGCATCGAGACGATCGTGCGCTTCATCATGCTCAACACGGCGCCGACCATCCTCGAATTCGCGCTGACCACGGGCATCTTCGCCTACACCTATGGCTGGAAATACGTAGCCGTGGTGGCGGTCACCGTCTGGCTCTATGTCTGGTTCACGGTTCGCGCCAGCGACTGGCGCATTTCGATCCGCCGCGACATGAACGACAGCGACACCGACGCCAACACCAAGGCGATCGACTCTCTGCTCAATTTCGAGACGGTCAAATATTTCAACAACGAGGCCATGGAGGCCGAGCGCTTCGACCGCTCCATGGCGCGCTACGAGATGTCGGCGACGAGAATCTGGACGTCGCTCGGCTGGCTGAATTTCGGCCAGGGCGTCATCTATGGGCTGGGCACGGTCATCGTGATGTGCATGTCCGCGCTCGAAGTGCAACGTGGCACGCAGACCGTCGGTGATTTCGTCTTCATCAACGCCATGCTGATGCAGCTCTCGGTGCCGCTCAATTTCATCGGCTTCATCTACCGCGAGATTCGCCAGGGCCTCACCGATATCGAGCAGATGTTCGACCTGCTCGACGTGCCGCAGGAGATCGTCGACAAATCTGATGCCAGGCCGCTCGCGATCGAGGCCGGCAAGGTCGAATTCCGTGACGTGCATTTCTCCTACGACCCGAACCGCAAGATCCTGAAAGGCATCAGCTTCGAGGTGCCGGCCGGCAAGACCGTCGCCATCGTCGGTCCTTCGGGCGCGGGCAAGTCGACCATCTCGCGGCTGCTGTTCCGCTTCTACGACATCCAGTCGGGCCAGGTGCTGATCGACGGCCAGGATGTCAGGGAGGTGACGCAGGAGAGCCTGCGCGCGGCGATCGGCATGGTGCCTCAGGACACCGTGCTGTTCAACGACACCATCGCCTACAACATCCGCTACGGCCGCATCGGCGCCAGCGAGGAGGAGGTGCGCAAGGCGGCCGAACTCGCCCAGATCGGCCCCTTCATCGAGCGGCTGCCCGAGGGTTACCGCTCGATGGTCGGCGAGCGCGGGCTGAAGCTTTCCGGCGGCGAGAAGCAGCGCGTGGCGATTGCCCGCACCATCCTCAAGGCGCCGCCAATCCTGATGCTCGATGAGGCGACTTCGGCGCTGGACAGCCATACCGAACAGGAAATCCAGGCCGCGCTCGACCTGGTCAGCCGGGGCCGCACCACCATCGTCATCGCCCACCGGCTGTCGACGGTGATCACGGCCGACGAAATCATCGTGCTCAAGGACGGCCAGATCGCCGAACGCGGTACACATGCCGATCTGATGCGCAAGCACGGGCTTTACGCCTCGATGTGGGACCGCCAGCGCGAGGCGACCGAAGCCGAGGAGCGTCTGCGCATCGCCCGCGAAAGCGACGAACTGGGTGTGGTGGTGCGCAGGCGCACGTCGGAGCTGTCGTAGCGGCGTTGGCTATCTCCGTCGCTTTCGCCAATCAGCGTGTGACCGAAATGTAAGACGGCCATCCCGCGCCAGGCGAGGAAACAGCGACGCCCAGCACCTGACCAGTGCGGGCGTCGCTTGTCATGTGGTCGAAGCCGCGCCACTCGGCTGCGGTGATGAACAGCGTCCTGCCGTCGACACCGCCCAGCATGCAGGCGAAGCAGCCGCGATCGGCGGTCACGGTCTGCATCACTTCACCGCCTTCGCGTACCTGCGCACAGCGCTTGTTGGGAACATCCGCGTACCAGACCGCCCCTTCGGCATCGAGGCAGATGCCATCGGGATAGCCGTCGACATCGGCCCACACCCGCCGATTAGCCAGAGTGCCGTCGGCGGCTATGTCGAAGGCGGTCAGCCGGTTGGAGTGGGACTCGGCAATGATCAGCGTCCTGTTGTCCGGGGTCACAGCCATGCCATTGGCAAACGCGATATTCCCAGCCACTTGCATGGCCGTCCCGTCCGGCGTGATCAGCACGATCGTGCCCGGGCCGAAATGCTGGCCGGGTGCCGGCGCCGGGCCGCCGCCATTGACATAGATATTGCCGCGCCCATCGACGACGATCTCGTTCCAGGGGCTTTTCGAAAGGTCGCGCAGATCGGCATGGGTGACGAGCCTGCCATCCACCTCCTGCCTTAGCAGCAGGCCTTCGCGGCCTGAAATCACGAGCAACCTGCCATCCGGCAGCCAGTCGATGGAGTAGGGCAGGACCGCTGGCACGGTGAGCATCACCCTGCTCTTGCCCTCGTCGCTCACGGCGACGATCTCTCCGGTACCCCAGTTGCAGAGCCACAGGCGTCCCTCATGCCAACGCGGCGATTCCCCGAAAGCGAGGCCCTTGGCGATAATCTTGGCGTTCTCGGCAACGGATGACATTGCTGGCTCCTTGGCTGCGTGACCCACGTCACCGTTCCGAAGGCGTCGCGGGGCACTGTCCTGCCAAGGACGGGCGAGCGTATGGCTTGCCGACATGGCGGCCGACAATTCTAAAAGGCTACTGCGCGCCCCTCCTTCCCCATTGTCGCGTTGCGGGCAGAGGGTGTTTCGGTTATTGAGGCCGAACCTGAAACAGGGACTGCCCCATCCCATGAGCCTTGTCGATACGGTCAAGAACGCGTTCGTACCGATCCATCGCGAGGGCTATCCGTTCATCGCCGCCTTTGGCGCGGGCACGCTTTTCCTCGGCTATTTCTCCTCGATCCTGTTCTGGATCGGGCTCATCCTCACCGCCTGGTGCGCCTATTTCTTCCGCGATCCCGAGCGGGTGACGCCGGTCGACGACCGTCTGGTGGTGAGCCCCGCCGACGGCGTCATCTCGGCGGTCGGCCCGGCCGTGCCGCCGCGCGAGCTTGGCCTCGGCAATACCGAAATGACCCGGATATCGGTGTTCATGAACGTCTTTTCCTGCCACGTGAACCGCGCCCCGGTGCGCGGCAAGATTTCCCGCATCGAGCATCGGCCCGGAAAATTCCTCAATGCCGAACTCGACAAGGCAAGCACCGAGAACGAGCGCAACGGGCTGGTCATCGACAGCCCCAACGGCACCGTCGCGGCGGTGCAGATCGCCGGCCTCGTGGCGCGGCGCATCGTCTGCTGGGCCGAGACCGGCGGCTCGATCGCCATCGGCGAGCGTTTCGGCCTGATCCGCTTCGGTTCGCGCGTCGATGTCTTCCTGCCGGAGGCGGCGACACCACGCGTGGCCGTCGGCCAGACGGCCGTCGCCGGCGAAACGGTGCTGGCGGAATTCGGCGGTATCGCCGCCACGCCTCTCGTGCGGATCTCCTGACCGGTGGGCGCGCCGTTCAAGAAATTCGAGGCGCATGCCAGCGGCGGCCCGCGCATCCGCGAAATCCCGATGCGCATGGTGCTGCCCAATCTGGTTACGGTGCTCGCCATCTGTGCCGGCTTGTCCGGCATCCGCTTCGCTTTCGAGAACCGCTTCGAGCCCGCGGTGGTCATGGTGCTGCTCGCCGCGTTCCTCGACGGCATAGACGGCCGGTTGGCGCGAATGCTGAAGGCAACGTCGAAATTCGGCGCGCAGATGGATTCGCTGGCCGACATCGTCAATTTCGGCGTCGCGCCCGCGCTGGTGCTTTACGCTTTCCTGCTCGACCGCGCGGGATCGCCGGGTTGGATTGCCGCCCTTTTGTTCACCATCGCCTGCGGCATGCGGCTCGCCCGCTTCAATGTTCTTGACGAGGAAAAGGCCGAGCGGCCGGCATGGCAGACCGAATATTTCGTTGGGGTACCGGCGCCGGCGGGCGCCGTGCTGGTGATGCTGCCGCTTTATCTGTATTTCCTGCGGCTTGGAATGGAGCCCGGCCGCCCGGCCGCCTTCATCGCCACCGGCTTCACCATACTGGTCGCCTTCCTGCTGGTCAGCCGTTTGCCGGTCTATTCGGGAAAGAGCGTCAAGGTGCCGGGTGACAAGGTATTGCCGGTCATCCTGGGGGTCGTGCTCTACATCCTGCTCTTGATGACCTATCCCTGGTACACGCTGACGGCCTCCGTCGCCGGTTATCTCCTCTTCCTGCCGTTCAGCGTGCGTGCCTATTCGAAGCGCGCCAGGCTGGAAGGCGAGCAGGTGCCGCCTTCGGATATAGGATAACGCTGTTATCCCTCTTTGAAGGCGACAGAGGGTGCATTGAACGCCAACGCTTTGCGCCCGGGCCTGCGATTTAGGCGAGACGACCCTTCAGGCCGTTTCGCCTACGCCGCCGCACTCAGCCCCAGACGATCGATGGCCAGTCTGCGGGCCGACACGTAGTCGGTCTTGCCCGAGCCCAGCGCCGGGATCTCTTCCACCTTGACGATGTCGTTGGGCACCATCAGTTCGGCCGCCCCGGCCTTCTTGCCGAATTGGCGCAGTTCCTCGGCACTCGCATCGTCGGCGGTGGTCACCAGCACGATGCGCTCGCCGCGCCGTTTGTCGGGCACCGCCACGGCGGCATGGCGCTCTTCCGGCCACAGCGACTCCACCAGCATCTCGACCGCACCCAGCGACACCATCTCGCCGGCGATCTTGGCGAAACGCTTGGCCCGGCCGCGAATGGTGATGAAGCCCTCGCGGTCGACCGAGACGATGTCGCCGGTGTCGTGCCAGCCCTCGAGCCGCTGCAATTCGCCCGGTCGGTCGGCGGTCATGTAGCCCATCATCATATTCGGGCCGTCGAGCCACAGACGGCCGGCGCCATCGATGCCGTCGACGGGTTCGAGCTTCATGCGGATGGCCGGCAGCAGCCGCCCGACGGTGCCGTCGCGGCTATGGATGGCGGTGTTGACGGCAACCACGGGCGCGGCCTCGGTCAGCCCAAAGCCTTCGATGATCTCGGCCTGGAAACGCTCGCGATAGGTGCGGCGGGTTTCCGGCTTCACCGCTTCGGCGCCGGCGACGACGAAGCGCAGGCTGGAAAAATCGCCGTCCTTGGCGGTGCGCGCGTAATTGGCGAGGAAAGTGTCGGTGCCGAACATGACCGTCGGCTTCACCTTACGGGCGATCTCGGGGATGATCTTGTAGTGGAGAGGCGAGGGGTAGAGGAACAACTTTACGCCTGTGACCAGCGGCAGGATGGTGCCGCCCGTCAGCCCGAAGGAGTGGAACACAGGCAATACGTTGAGCAGGATATCGGCCGGCGAGATGGTGATACGGGCTTCCGCCTGCATGGCGTTGGCGTAAAGGTTCTTGTGCGACAGCACCACCGCCTTCGGCGTGCCTTCCGAACCGGAGGTGAACAGGATGACCGCGGGTTTGGCTGCGTCCTGGCGCTGCAGCGGCCAGCGCCACAGCAAGGCGGCGGTAAGCTTTTCCAGCGCCGTCACGCTTGCGCGTGTATCCTCCAGCCAGAGAAATTTCGCGCCGCCCTTTTCGACCGCCGTCACGATATCGCCGAGGTCGGCCTTCTCGATGAAGGCGCGGGAGGAGACGACCGTGCGGATCACCGCCGTGCGGATGGCGGCGGTGACGCTGGCCGGACCCGCGGTGTAGTTGATCATCGCGGCCACCCGACCGGCCGAGAGCAGCCCGACCAGGGACAGCACCACGCCATTGGCGTTGGGCAGGAGCAGGCCGACCGCTTCGCCGGGCGCCGTCACCGCCTCGAAACGCCTGCCCAGCACGCGCGCGCCGATGAACAGTTTTCGATAGCTGAGCGCGCCCGAGACGACGTCCTCGATGATCGGATGGGATGCGCCGACCCTGGTTGCGGCATCACGCATGGCCAGGAACAGGCCGCGATCGAGATCGGCGGCTGCGAAGCGCGCCTCGGCGAAGCGGTCGAACAGCGCGTTGGTGTTCGAGGCCTGGTCGGGAATGCGCGCCACCAGCTCGGCGATGGTCATTGGTTCCAATGCGCTGATCGACAGGCGAGGGAACCAGCGCCTTGGCGCGATGCTGGCCGGCGTCAGCGAGACAGGAAGGTCGCGGGCGCCGCCGACGAAGATCGGCACGATGCGGGCGTCGGCCTGCATGGCGATGCGGGTGACAGCGCGAAACAGCCGGAACGACTTGACGTCGGGCTCGACCGCGTCCGGCAGGTAGACGGCAAGCCGGCCCTTGCCCTTCAGCACGCGCACCAGCCTGCGGCTGACGAAGACGTGTTCGGCGTTGAAGGCGATGGTGCGGCCAAGCTCGCGCCACGGCTCTAGCCATGGTGCCCTGGCCGAGGCTCCGTCGAGGATGTGCAGCGTGTCGTCAGGCAGCAGCGACAGCATCAGCGCCGGTTCGAAGTGCGACTGATGTGAGATGACATAGATGACTGGCGCCGCCGCATCGCGCGCGATTGCCATGCGGCTGTCGCTGATCCGGTACGCGAGCTTGAACGGCACGTAGAGCAGCGCCTGGGCAAAGCGCAGGCCGAGGCGGAACTTTTCCACTACCCCGATCAGCAGCCAGGCCACGACCAGACCCGCAAGCAGCGCCAGTGTCAGGATCATGCCGCGTCTCTCCCAACGTTCCTTGCACCTCGGCTCTGCGGCCGCTTCGGCAAGAACCTAGACGATGTGCGGGCAAGGTCAATGCGCAAGGGCCTCTTGCCGCCTCTCACGAAGGGAAGGGCAAAAGCGGCATCCTTTACGCCGCCTTCAGTCTCCCGCTGATGAAGCGGAATTCCTGCGTTTTGCCGCCATAACCGTAGGCGGCGGCCGGCACTTCGTGGACGAAGGCGTAGCTTTCTTCGTGCACGGACCCGAGCAGGCGCCCGAAGGCGGCGAAGATCGCCTTGAGATAGGCTTCCAGCTCGAGCTTGGTGTTGGTGCCGTCGACCACCTTGATGTCGAGCCAGAACGTATTGGTCCCATGCTCGGCCAGCGACGTGCCGCCGGCGAACCAGTGCTGCGGATCGAGATAGGAGACGGCAACCGCCGTTATGGTCGGATCCTTGCGAAGGTGCGTGGCGGTGAGTTCGGTCGCCTCCTTGGCGATCCTGGCGGACAGCGTGGCGTCGGGCTTCCCGGTGACGCTGACGTTGATGATGGGCATTGTCCTTCTCCTTGGTTCTGGCGGCCTCTGTCAGCCGATGATGCAACCCTGTCACCAACCAGGAAACATGAAAATCGAATTGTTTTCAGAGAATACTTCGATAATATCGAATTATGAAAACGCTCGATCCCGACCTCTTGAGGACATTCCTCGCCTTCGCCGACGGCGGCTCGCTGGCGCAGGCGGCCTCTATCGTCGGCCGTTCACCGTCGGCTGTGACGGCGCAGATGCAGCGGCTGGAAGAGGCTGTCGGCGAACCGCTCCTGGCGCCGCAGGGCAGGGGCCGCAGCCTGACGCCGACCGGTGAGGAGCTTGTCGGCCATGCCCGGCGTATCCTTGCAGCGCATCGTGAAGCCTGGCTCGGCCTGAAGGGCGCAAGGGCCGACGGACGCATCGCGATCGGTACGACGCAGGATTTCGCCGACAGCGGCTTGCCCGATTTGCTGCGTGCCTTCGCCGAAAGCCATCCGCGCGTCAGGATCGAGCTGCGCGTCGGCCGCTCCGCCGAGCTGGCGCAAGCCCTTCAGGGCGGTAGCCTGGATCTGGCGATCGTTATGCGGCAGGCGGCGACGCCGGACGAAATCGGCCTGCTGCGCGAGCCGATGATGTGGCTGTGTTCGCAAAAAGGGCTGGCTGCGCGACAGGACGAATTGCCGCTTGCGCTGCTCGATCCGCATTGCGGCTTCCGCGAAGCGGCGATCTCGGCGCTCGATTCGGCCGGCCGGCGCTATCGCGTTGCGGCCGGCAGCGCGAGCCTGGCCGGCCTGCGCACGGCGGTCAAGGCCGGCATTGCGCTGACGCTGCGCACCGCGCGCTTTGCCCATTCCGGCATCGTCGAAGCACCGCGCACGTTCGACCTGCCGCCCGTGCCCGTTGCCGAATTCGCCATCCGGCTGCGCGCCGATACCGAGAACCCGGCGCGGGATTTGGCCGCACTGCTCGGCGCCGGCCTGGCTGTGCCAGGACTTTTTGGCTGACAGCTGCCTGTCTTCAGGCGTGGGGCCAAAGAAAAAGCCGACCTTGCGGTCGGCTTGGAGTAGGACGGACCGAGGGGTTTGGGGGGACTCGGGGGGTGGTCCGTCGGCTCAACAATGCCTGAACCGGATGATGGTTCCGTGACTGCGCAAATTTTTTTGGGCTCGGCTTTCACAACGGCCCTGGCGCTTGTTGCTGCTTTGCCGACAGCCAGTCGCGGCCGGCATGGGCAAAGACCGCGCAAAGCACGATTGCGCCGCCGATCATGCTGGCCATGGGCGGTATCTCGGCCAGGAAAAGGAAGGCAAACAGGATCGCGAACGGCACTTCGGCAGAGCCGAGCAGGCCGGATTCAGCCGCCGGGATGAGCCTCGCGCCTTCCGTCCACAGGATCGAGGAGAGTGCGAAGCTCGAGCCGAAGGCGACGAGCAGCACGGCATCCCTTGCCGAGACGGCAAGCGGGTCGGTGACGAACCAGCCGAGTATGAACAACAGCAGGGCCGAGACCGCGCCTGCCCAGACCGCCGGCGTGTCGCGGAAGGCGCGCACCATGATCATGTAGAGCGCGCTGCCGATCGTCATCAGCAGCGCCAGCCCGTCTCCGAACAGATTGCCTGTGCCGAAGCTCGACCAGACCATGACCGCAACGCCGCAAAGCGAGACGGCGGCGGCTAACATCGTCTGAAGACGGAAGGGCTCGCGCACCAGCAGGAAGGCGAGCAGCGCGGCAATGAAAGGCGACGTCGCGTAGATGACCGTGACATTGGCGACGAAGGTGAATTTGAAGGCGCAGATGAAGGCAATGCTGGCCAGCGCGCCTTCCACCGCCAGCAGCCAGCCGCGCCAGCCGAGCCGCAGCGTCTCGCGGTTGCCGGAGCGGTGGCGGCGCCACAGCACATAGAGGCTGATCAGGATCGAGCCGACGAAACCGCGCCAGCAGGTGATGGTCAGCGGATCGGCATGGATCGATTTGGTCAGCACGCCGGTCAATCCGAACACCGCCGCCGACGACGACACCAGGATGATGCCAAGTGTCCGTTCTGCGGTGTCGGTGGCGGCTGCTACATCGGTCATGAAAGCCAATTTACGTGGTTCTGTCCTGACATCGTAGTGTCAGCAATCTGGACCGTCACAGCCGTTTGCGAAAATGCTCGCCGCCGACGATCAGCAGCCCTGCGGTGATGATGAGAGCAGCGCCGAAAAACACTTCGCGACGCGGCACGTCGCCCCAGATGGCGAAGCCGAGCGCGAAGGCCCACAACAGCGAAGTGTATTCCAGCGGCGCGATGATCGAGGCCGGCGTCCGTTTCATGCCTTCGAAGAGAAGATACTGCGCCAAGCCGCCGAGCGCGCCGACGCTGGCAAGCAGAAGCAGTTCGCTCCAGCCAGGCGTCTGCCACCAAAGCAGCGCGGGCACCGCCGAGAATATCAGGAAATAGAAATTGTTGAGCATGAGCTGGATCATCGAGCGCTCGGCAAGTGCTGTCTTGCGCAACAGCACGATGGCGATGCCCCACAGGAAAGCGGCGGCCAGCACCAGCAGCACCGGCACGGACAGCCCGAGATGGGCAGGGTCACAGGCGACAAAGACGCCGGCGAAGCCGATTGCCACCGCCAGCCAGCGCAGCATTGGCACTTTTTCGCCAAGCATCACCACCGAAAGCACGGTGACGATGATCGGGGCCGCGTAATAGACGGTGGTCAGTTCGGCGAGCTGCAGGCTGCGCGCGGCATTGTAATAACAAAGCCACGCCGCCAGGGTGAAGACGCTGCGCAACAGCATCGGCCACACGATCGGCGACCGCGCCGTCTCCGCATAGAGATGCCGTCCGCCGATCGCCGCGCAGGCGGTCAGTATGGTGATGCTGCGGAAGAACAGGATCTGCCAGACGCTCATGCCGGCTACCAGCAGCTTGATGGAAGCGTCCTGCGTCGAAAAAAGCAAATAGGCGGCGCCGGTCAGGAGGATACCGGCGAGAACCCTTTCGCGTGTTTCGAGAATGGCGACATCGGCCATGCGACAAGCGGCCTTGTGTGAAAACGGCTCCGGCCCCTGTCGGCTCCGCTCCCGCCAGCTATAGGGGCGAAACCTTGCATGGCGCTGCTCCAGCGCCGTGCTTGCGTTGGGGCAGGGCCGATCCCGGATGCGGCTTCTGGCGCGGCGCGACTGATTGGTTTAGCATCGTCTCACAAAGCCGGCGCGTAAGGTTCGGCGAGCCAAGGGAACGGCGCGGATCAGGAAGCCAGCGCTCGCATAAGAGACGCCATTCGCATCATGGCGGCGGGCTGACAGCCGGCACTTACGGATATCGAAACGCCGACATCAGGGGGAGAACGCAATGCAGAAACTGCAATCGCAAGGCGTCCATCACATCACGCTGGTCGGCGCCGGTCGCCAGACGTCGATCGATTTCTGGGAAGGCGTGCTGGGCATGCCATTCATTTTCGAGCAACCCAACCTCGACAAGGCAGCCGAAAGCCATCTCTATTTCGATCCGGGCGACGGGCGGCTGATCACCATCTTTACCGACGAGACCCGCACGCCGGCAAAGCGCCGCACGCCGACCGACACGGGCTGCGTCCACCACATCGCCTTTGCCGTATCGCGCGTCACCTTCCTGCAGGCGGTCGCCCGGCTTGACGAGCGCGCCATCAAGCACAGTGGCGTCAAGGACCGCGGTTTCATGGATTCGATCTATTTCGAGGATCCGCTTGGGCTGCTGATCGAACTTGCTTCCTACCGTTTCGAGCCGCCGGCCGGCTTTGGCCATGCCGACGTGCTGATGGAAGCGCACAAGCTCCGCGTCGCGCGTGGCGACTACAACATCGCCGAGGCGCATCTGGCCGACGCCATCCAGGCGCTGGTCGAGCGCTCGCGCGCGACATTGTCGGCCGACAGGGCGCCGCGCAATCCATATTGATTTTGAATAAACAAAGGGAGGAACAGATGGCAAAGACAGCGACGAAGGGTGCGAGGAGGCCGGCAGCCAAGGCGACACCAAAGGCTATGGCAAAACCAGCAGCAAAAGCTTCAACCAAGCCGGTGCCAAAAATATCGGCAAAGCCTTCGGCCAAGGCGGCGTCAAAAGCAGCAACCGCCGGCAAAACCGCGTCCAGGACCAAGGGGAAATCGGCGAAGAACCCCGCCCTGATGATCAGCATGCTGAAGCCCAGCGTCAACAACATGACGGTTCGGGTGTTTGCCCGCGCCGCCGGGCTGGACCATGCCGAGGCCGACGCCTGGGGCAGCACGCGTTCGCCCGAATTCATGGCGCGCAACCCGGCCCATCTGACTCCGATGATCGAGGACAAGGGCCTGCCGCGAGGGGTGCTTTGGGAAAGCTGCGCCATCATGCAGTATCTCGCCAACAAGCACGGGCTGGAGAAATTCTACCCCAAGGCGCCTGCCAAGCGGGCGATGATCGACAGCGCCATGTTCTACCTGATCGGCACGCTCTATCCCTATGTGGCGCGCGCCACCTATCCGGCGCTCGGTTTCCCGCAATACGCCGGAGAGGTCGGCCACAGCGACGCTCATCCCGACAGGAAGGCCGAGGCGCAGAAGGCGGCGATCGCCGCCATCTCCGAACCGCTGGAGGTGTTCCACTCCTTCTTCAGGGACGGCAAGCCCTTCATTGGAGGCAAGAACCCGTCTATCGCCGACATCCGCCTGGCGGCGACACTCGAATTTCTCGCCGTCATCGACTATGCCCTGCCCGAATGGGCCAGCGACTACATGGCCGCGATGGAGAAGAAGCTCGGCAAGGCCTATGCAGACCCGGCCAGCGACGTGCGCGGCTACATTGCCCATGTGAAGTCACAGCCACGGGTGTGAGATCGCTTCGGCGCCGCAGGCCGGTTGAAGGCAGCCGGCGGCCAAGATGAACTGCGATGTCCTTCGCGGCTCCTTTGCCTGGAGGACAGAGGAGCGAACTGTCCCGCCAGCGTATCGCGGACTGCCCGTCACTCCGGTGTTTCCAAGCGACGCTTACTGCGTCGCTTGGTAAAGCTCCGCCGCCGCTGCCTTGAGCGCCCGCCTTCCGTCCGGCCTGAAATACATCATGTGTCCTCCGTCCAGCACATCGACGCGGATGGGCTTTGCACCGGCGAGCGTCGGTACCTGGTTCACCAGATAGCGAGATGCCAGATAGGGCGTGACGAGGTCGGTGTAGCCGTTGACGATGACGACGCCGAGCGCGGGATTAAGCGAGCGCGCCCGCTGCAGATCGTTCATCACGCCGGCATAGCCCTGCCGCGATGTGCCGTAGTCCCAATTGCGGCTGATCTCGCCATTGAGCAGCCGGTAGCTGACATCGGTGTGGTAGTTCAATTCGTCGCGGGCATAGCCGACAAAAGCCGAGGTCAATGCTGGAACGCTGCGGTCGAGCACAGGATCGGGTCCGGCGGTGCGAGCGCTTTCAGGAGCGATGTCGGCCGTGCCGATCATGGCGTCATAGGGGCTGAGCACCTTGCTTTTCGAGCGGGCAAACTCCCTCGCGAAAAGGCTGGTCGGTATACGCGCGAAATTCCGCTGCACGAGGTCGAGGGGCAGGCCGGTGATCTCGGCCACCCGCTGGCTCGCCAGCCGCCCGCCTTGCTCCAGCCCGCTGGCCAGCGCCGTGAGGTAGTCGCCAAGCGCATAGCGCTCGACCGCGGCCAACTGCGCCCGCAGCGCCTCGCCGGTAACGCCGTCGGCACTGAGCCGCACCGACGCCAGCGAGGGGAGTTCGAGAGCCCAGTGCAGCGGCTCGAATTCGTCGGGTTGCACCAGCATGAATTCCAGCGCCGGCGAGATCAGCACGATGCCGCTCGGGCTAAGGCCGACATCTTCCTGCAAAGTCCTGGCGAGCAGCGCCGCGCGAAACCCGCCATAGCTTTCCCCGGCCAGGAAAAGCGGCGAGCCGCTGCGGCCGTTCTGGGCCAGATAGAGCCGGATGAAGGCGCCGATCGAGCTGGCGTCCTGGTTGACGCCCCAGAAGTCGTGGGTGTTCTGCCCGGGAGCCTCGCGGCTGTAGCCGGTGCCGACCGGATCGACAAAGACGAGGTCGGTCATGTCGAGCCAGCTGTCCGGATTGTCGATGATCTTTTGCGGCGGCGGCAGGAATTCGCCATCGGCTCCGGTCGTGATGATGCGCGGACCGAGCGCACCGAGATGCAGATAGGCGGAAGCCGCCCCGGGGCCGCCATTGAAGACGAAGGTAATGGGGCGTGGTGCCGTTTTTGCCGCGTCGGCCGGTGGCCGCAGCGTATAGGCGACATAAAAGATCTCCGCCGTGACGTCGGCCTTGCCTGAAAGCAGCGACAGCGTGCCGGTCTTGGCCTGATAGTCCAGCTTGCGTCCGGCAACCGTGATCGAATGGCTGGTGACCTGCGGCGGCGGCAGCAGCGACAGCACACCGCCGGTCGGCGCCGGCCTCTCCGGCGTTTCAGCCAGCACAGGCTGTGCGAAGGCAGCAAGCATCAGCAGGATGAGAGAGATCAGTTTCAACTTGAACGGCATGACGCCTCCGCGAGAACGCTTGTCGCATAGCTATAGCCGATGCGATCGAAGTCAAAGGAAAGGCTTGTCCGGCTGAAGACGGATCGCCCGCCATCAAGCAACGAATCCGGGTCAGCGGGTTCCGTGCAAGCCTTCTCGACGCGCTATTGAGAGAGCATTGAATGAAAAAAACCGCCTGTACGGCGGGTCCGTGGCGCAACTCAGCACCATAACCAGAAATGTACCATAGCTGCCTTCACCCTGTCAAGAAAAAATTCCTATCAGGAGAGACCGTTGGCACACCCGACTGCCCATCGCCAGCCTTGTTGACCCGAGTCGGTCACCAGAAAATGGGACGACGGCACTCGCACGGCTCAGACGGTCTTTGAGACCTCGTCCGTCAATGTCCATTTGGGATAGTGATTGCGCGCCTGTGTCCCAACGCGATGATTATGTTTGCTTTCCGGTGTGATCGGGTCAAATCTCGGTGGGTTGACGCATGCCAGCGCCAGAAACGATCGTCGAAAGGGGCAGCGAAATGGACGCCACCGCACTGAAGGCCATGCAGGCGCCGCTGAAAGAGACCTATCGCGATGATGCTTCGCGCGCGCTCATCACGCTCAGGGCCAGAGGCAGTCTCGATGACCAGTCGATCGCCTGCAAGGTCGAGACGGGCAGGGCTCTCGCGATTGCCGGTCTGCATCCCGCAACCGGCGGCTCGGGGCTCGAGCTTTGCTCGGGCGACATGCTGCTGGAGGCACTTGTGGCCTGCGCCGGCGTGACGCTCAAGGCGGTGGCGACGGCGCTCGAATTCAAGCTCGGCGCCGCCACGGTCGAGGCCGAAGGCGACCTTGATTTTCGCGGCACGCTTGGCGTTGCCAAGGATGCGCCGGTCGGTTTTCGCGCCATCAGGCTGAATTTCAGTCTCGACACCGATGAGCCGCAGGAGCGCATCGATTCCTTGCTGAAGCTGACCGAACGCTACTGCGTGGTGTTCCAGACCATCAACCAGAAGCCGGAACTGACGGTCAGCGCACGGCGCTGACGCCGCATCGCGCCTTACTGCGCTGCCGGTTCCTCCGCGTCGCCCTCATCGGTGAAGGGTGACGCGCTCGGCACGCATTGCAGCGACCAGCCGGTCGGGGCCGGCTGCTTCTGGTATTCGGTGATGGCGGCGGTGCATTGTTCGCGCTTGTCGAACGTGCTGGGCAACACGACCATGCCGCCTTGCGGGCCGGCGATTACCAGGTACCAGACCAACGCTACGCTCGAAGCCATGGGAATTTCCTTGCTCTGCCCAGCCGGGGCTTGTTGTGGGAATCTATGCGATCCTATCAACTCTGCGGAAATGACGAAAGCATGACCGCGACTCAGCTTTCCGCCGCCACATCACAGCCGCGTGATGTGGCGGGGCGGGCGAGGTCTGGTCAATTCGTTGCGAAACAATAGAACAGGCCGTCGCCGCCGGTGCCTTTCAGCGCCTCCTGGCCGCAGCCGCCGCGCGAAGCATGCGAAGAGTTCCAGGATTTGGCGGCAGCTGAATCGTCGAGCCCGGTGCGGTCGTGATGGCCCATCATGGCTGCCCCTTCCGTGCCGCTCATCGTCCAGTCACCGCAGGTCTGGTCGGCGATCCTGGTGCCGTCGGGTTTCGAGCCGGTCAGCATATCGTGGCGGTTCGGCGTGTCGCCGCGGCCGTTGACCATCTCGCCTTTCTCGGTGAGCGCCGTCTGCTTGGTGATGCCGTTGGCATCGCCGTGCAGCGAGGCGACGTCGTCGGCTATCTTGACGCCCTTGGCATTCACCCACGGTCCCTTGCCGATGCGGTCGCGCGCATCCTCGGTGCTGGTCGACAGATATGCGGCCCAGGTCTTGCCGGTGACGCCGGCTGCTTCCGCCAGCGAGGCGCAATGCGCGTCGGCGCCCTTCAGGCCGCCGAGGTCTGCCCCTTTGCCCGAGCCGACGCTGGTGACGAAGAAGCTCATCTTGGCATCTTGTGACAAGGCTGTGCCGGCGGCCAAGGCTGAGGCAATGGCGGTGGCGGCGATGAGAATAAGTCTGCGCATGTCGGTCCTCCGGGTTTGAGCTTCGAATGTACATTCGAGGAACGCCGCCCGGAGCCGAATTCTTCCGATAAAAAAGATGCGGCTATTCCGGCTGTCGGTAGGCGACGAAACGGTTGTGCTTGGCCTGGAAGATCAATCCTGTCTCTTTCAGATCGGGGCTTGCCAGCGGCACGATGCGTTTGGCGATCTCGGAGGGATGCGGCAGCGTTTCCGGGTCCTCGCCGGGCACGGCCTGCGCGCGCATCGCGGTGCGGGTGGCCCCCGGATCGGCGGCATTGACGCGCAAGGGCAGGCTCTGCGTCTCATGTGCCCAGGAGCGCATCATCGTCTCGACCGCCGCCTTGGAAGCCGCGTAGGGCGCCCAGAAGGCGCGCGCCGAGTGAGCAGCGTTGGACGACAGGATGATGGCCCGGCCGGCGTCGGAGAGCCGCAGCAGTGGGTCGACCGAGCGGATCAGCCGCCAGGTCGAGGTGACGTTGATGGTCATCACCTTCTCGAAGGTCTTCGCCTCGACATGGCCGATCGGCGAGATCACGCCGAGCACGCCCGCATTGGCGACGAGAATGTCGAGCTTGCCCCACCGCTCATGGATGGCGCCGCCCAGGCGGTCGATGCCGGCCATGTCGGCAAGGTCGAGCGGCACCAGCGTCGCTTCGCCCTTGCCGGTTTTGGCGCGCTCGGCCTTGATCTGGTCGTCGAGTTCTTCCAGCCCGCCCACGGTGCGCGCCGCGGCAATGACGTGGGCGCCGGCGGCAGCCAGTTCCCTGGCGATGAAGTAACCGATGCCGCGCGAGGCGCCGGTGACGACCGCAACGCGGCCGGAAAGGTCGAAGGTCATGCGATAGATTCCGGAAATATGGCTATGGCAACTGGCAGTGCGGCAATCCTATGCGCCGCTCGTCGCCAGCAGCGACAGCGTGCGCACATTGTCGTGGCCTTCGAAGTCGAGCAGGCGGGTCGGATACTGGCCGGTGAAGCAGGCGTCGCAGAATTGCGGCTGCTCGTTGTCGCGGTTGGCCTCGCCGACGGCGCGATAGAGTCCGTCGATCGACAGGAAGCCGAGCGAATCGACGCGGATGAATTCGGCCATCTCCTCGATCGACATACGTGATGCCAAAAGCTTCGATTTTTCCGGCGTATCGACGCCGTAGAAGCAGGAGGCGCTGGTCGGCGGCGAGGCGATGCGCATATGCACTTCCTTGGCGCCGGCGTCTCGCACCATCTGCACGATCTTCTGGCTGGTGGTGCCGCGCACGATGGAATCGTCGACCAGCACGACGCGCTTGCCCTCGATCATGCGGCGGTTGGCGTTGTGCTTCAGCTTGACGCCCATGTGGCGGATCGAATCGCCGGGCTGGATGAAGGTGCGGCCGACATAGTGGTTGCGGATGATGCCGAGCTCGAAGGGGATGCCCGCGGCTTGCGAAAAGCCGATTGCCGCCGGCGTGCCGGAATCCGGCACCGGCACGACGATGTCGGCCTCGACGGGATTTTCCTGCGCGAGTTCCGCGCCGATGCGCTTGCGCACCTCGTAGACGTTGCGGCCTTCGACCGAAGAGTCCGGGCGTGCGAAATAGACATATTCGAAGATGCAGAAGCGGGTTTTCTGCGGCTCGAACGGGAACAGGCTCTCGATGCCCTTGGAGGTAACGACGACCATCTCGCCTGGCTTCAGGTCGCGCACGAAACGCGCGCCGATGATGTCCAGCGCGCAGGTTTCGGAGGCCAGGATCCAGGCACCGTCGAGGTCACCCAGTACCAGCGGGCGGATGCCGAGCGGGTCACGGCAACCGATCATCTTCTTGGCCGTCATCGCCACCAGCGAAAAGGCGCCCTCGACCTGGCGCACCGCATCGATGAAGCGCGAGTTGAGATCGCGCTCCTTACTGGTGGCGACGAGGTGCAGAAGCGTCTCGGTGTCGGAGGTCGAGGAGAAGATCGCGCCCTGCTTCTGCAGCGCGCGCTGCACGGTCATGGCGTTGGTCAGATTGCCGTTATGGGCCACGGCAAAACCGCCATCGGCCAGTTCGGCGAAGAAGGGCTGGATGTTGCGCATGCCGGCCCCGCCGGTCGTGGCGTAGCGCGTGTGGCCGATGGCGCGATTGCCTTGCAGGCTGTCGATGACGCGCTGCTTGGTGAAGGTGTCGCCGATCAGGCCGACATGGCGTTCGACATGGAACTGGGTGCCGTCGTAGGAGACGATGCCGGCCGCTTCCTGGCCGCGATGCTGCAGCGCGTGCAGGCCGAGCGTGACGATGGCCGCCGCGTCCTGCCGGCCGAAAATGCCGAATACGCCGCATTCGTCGTGGAAGTGATCATCAGCTTCCGCGGAAAGCACGTCGTCTGCGTCTGCCATGGGGCTCAAGCTCCGCTAAAGTCGCCATATAAGGCGACAGCGCCGTGAAAGCAACGCGTCCGGCGATGGTTCACGATCATCGTCAGTCTTGGACGCCTGTTCCGCGGCGCCCGATCACTCATCAATTCGCCGGCGCAGCCGGGGCCGGATTGGCCGGCGCGTTGTCCGCTGGAGGCGTTCCGGCATCGCTGTCGTCAGGAGCCGGCGCATTGGTATCGTCCCCTCCCGCCGGAGCATCCGGGGAAGGTGCATCCGGTGCGGCGGGCGTTTCGGCGGCCGGCTGATTCGGATTGAGCTTCTTGAGGATGGCGTTTTCCGGATCCTCGGGCAGCAGGCTTTCAAGCTTGGCGCCGATCTGTTCCAGCAGCGGCCGCGACTTGGCCTCCGTGACCCAGGCCGGTGCCTTGGCGCCGGCCAGCCAATTGAAGAACAGCAGGGCCACGGCAACCACCAGAATGCCGCGGGCGGCGCCATAGAGGAAGCCGAGCGTGCGGTCGAGCGCGCCGATGCGGGAATCGATGATCCAGTCGGCGAGCTTCATGGTGATGACGCTGACGACGATCAAAGCGATGATGAAGACGACGCCGGCGGAGGCCGCCATGGCGATCTTTTCATTGTCGATGTAGGGTTTCAGGTAGGGCAGCACGGGCTTGTAGAAAAAGAACGCCGCCGCGGCTGCCGCCGCCCAGGACACGATGGACAGGACCTCGCGTGAAAAGCCGCGAACCATGGCGAGCATCGCCGAGACCAGGGTGAAGCCGACGAGAATTCCGTCAAGCAGCGTTATCGGCATCTTTGTCGCCCCACTCCCTGTCGCTCACCACCAGGTGAGCCCGTCATTCTTCGTCGTTGGCGCGGCTGCGCCGTGAGCCGGCTATGCGCGCCACGAGGTCGGCGAGCTCGGTGGGCTGGAAAGCGCCGGCCCCGATTCCTCCGGCAAGTTCCTCGCTGCCCAAGGGCAGAACCGCGCTTGCGAAACCCAGCTTTTCGGCCTCCTTGAGACGCTGCTGCGCATGCGCAACCGGCCTCACGGCGCCAGAAAGGCTGATTTCGCCGAAATAGACGCAATCGGCGGGAAGGGCAAGACCGGTGAGCGAGGAAACCAGTGCGGCCGCCACCGCCACGTCGGCCGCGGGCTCGGAAATGCGGTAGCCGCCGGCTACGTTCAGATAGACGTCCTGTTGGCCGAAGCGCACGCCGCAATGCGCCTCGAGCACCGCCAGGATCATCGACAGCCGGGCGCCGTCCCAGCCAACGACGGCGCGGCGCGGCGTGCCGAGCGAGGAGGGCGCGACCAGCGCCTGGATTTCGACCAGCACCGGCCTTGTGCCTTCCATGCCGGCGAAAACCGCCGCTCCCGGCGATTTCGCGTGGCGCTCGCCGAGGAACAGCTCGGACGGATTGGCAACCTCGCGCAGCCCCTTGTCCGACATTTCGAAGACGCCGATCTCGTCGGTCGGCCCGAAACGGTTCTTGACGGTGCGCAGTATACGGTAGTGATGGCCGCCTTCGCCCTCGAAATAGAGCACGGCGTCGACCATGTGCTCGACGACGCGCGGGCCGGCGATCTGGCCTTCCTTGGTGACATGGCCGACGAGCACGATCGCAGCACCCGTGGATTTCGCATAGCGGATCATCGCCTGGGCGGCCGCACGCACCTGGGTGACGGTGCCGGGCGCCGAATCGGCGAGGTCGGTCCACAGCGTCTGGATCGAATCGAGGATCACCAGGTCCGGCCGCTTGCCGTCGGCGATCGTGGCAAGGATATCCTCGACATTGGTCTCGGCCGCAAGCTCGACCGGTGTGGAAGCGACGCCGAGGCGCTGCGCGCGCAGCCTGATCTGGGCGACCGCCTCCTCACCCGAGACATAGACGATGCGGTGGCCCCTCGAGGCAAGGGCAGCAGCAGCCTGGGTGAGCAGCGTCGACTTGCCGATACCGGGATCGCCGCCGACCAGCAGCGCCGAGCCGCGCACGAAGCCGCCGCCCGTGGCGCGGTCGAGCTCACCGATGCCCGACACGATGCGCGGCGCGTCCTCGATATCGCCGGAAAGCGTGGTCAGCACCACCGCGCGGCCCTTGCGGGCGTTGCGCGTATTGGCCGGCCCGGAACCGATGCCGCCGGACGTACCTTCCTCGACCAGCGTGTTCCATTCGCCGCAGGCGTCGCATTTTCCGGCCCAGCGCTGATGCACCGATCCGCAGTTCTGGCAGATGAACTGGACGCGGGATTTAGCCATTAGCGAGGCCTGCTTCGGGATCGCCGATGCTGGATAGGTGGGCGGGACAGAGGGGGTTTGACGGAGCGTGACGGTGAGTCAAAAAAGCTACTCAAACCTTTCCGCGATATGATGTTCCTCCGCCAGATCCGAGAAGCGGGTAAATTCGCCGTGGAAGGCTAGCGTGACCGTGCCCGTCGGTCCGTGACGCTGCTTGGCCACGATCACCTCGGCCTTGCCGCGCATCTCGTTCATCTCGTTTTCCCACTTGATGTACTCGTCGGTGCCGAGCTTCGGCTCGCGGTTCTTGAGGTAGTATTCCTCGCGGTAGACGAAGATCACGACGTCGGCGTCCTGCTCGATCGAGCCGGATTCGCGCAAGTCCGAGAGCTGCGGGCGCTTGTCGTCGCGGCTTTCAACCTGTCGCGAGAGCTGCGACAGCGCGATGATCGGCACCGCGAGCTCCTTGGCCAGTGCCTTGAGGCCGGTGGTGATCTCGGTGATTTCCTGCACGCGGTTCTGCGAGGCCCTGGCGCTGGAGCCCTGCATCAGCTGGATATAGTCGATGACGATGAGGTCGAGGCCGCGCTGGCGCTTCAGGCGCCGGGCGCGGGCCGAGAGCTGGGCGATCGAGATGCCGCCGGTCTGGTCGATGAACAGCGGAATCTTCTGCATGGTCTGCGAACAGGCGACCAGCTTTTCGAAGTCCATTTCGGTAATCTCGCCGCGGCGGATCTTCGAGGAGGAGATTTCCGTCTGTTCGGAGATGATACGGGTCGCGAGCTGTTCCGACGACATTTCGAGCGAGAAGAAGCCGACGACACCGCCATTCGCCGCCTTGAACGACCCGTCGGCCTGCTGCGCCGGCACATAGGCCTCGGCGACGTTGAAAGCGATGTTGGTGGCGAGCGACGTCTTGCCCATGCCCGGACGGCCGGCAAGGACGATCAGATCGGACGATTGCAGGCCGCCCATGCGGCGGTCGAGGTCGCGCATGCCGGTGGCCAGCCCCGACAGGTGGCCGTCGCGCATGTAGGCGGCGTTGGCCATGTCGACCGCGGTCTTGACCGCGTCGGTGAAGCTCTCGAAGCCGCCGTCATAGCGTCCGGTTTCGGCCAGCTCGAACAGGCGCCGTTCGGCATCCTCGATCTGCTCGGACGGCGACATGTCGACCGGCGCGTCATAGGCGATGTTGACCATGTCCTCGCCGACGGTGATCAGGGCGCGACGCGTCGCAAGGTCATAGATGGCGCGACCGTAATCTGCGGCGTTGACGACCGTGACGGCTTCGACCGCCAGGCGCACGACATATTGTGCTACCGTCATGTCGCCGACCTTCTCGTCGGCCGGCAGGAAGGTCTTCAGCGTGATCGGCGTTGCCACCTTGCCCATGCGAATGAGCTCTGCCGCGATCTCGAAGATCTTGCGATGCAGGGGTTCGTAAAAGTGGCTGGCCTTCAGGAAGTCGGAGACGCGATAGAAGGCATCGTTGTTGACCAGGATCGCGCCGAGCAGCGCCTGTTCCGCCTCGATGTTGTTCGGCGCCTCGCGATAGAGCGGTTGCTCCGCCACGCCGAATTTCCGCGCTGCCTCTGCCATGATGTCCCCGATTTCGATCCCGGTCTCTCGATATCAGAATCGGAAAATTGAGTGCTGACTTATCTGCAACAGTTATCACCCAAGCAGATTTGATGCCCACTGTTCACAGAAACAAAAAACCGTCCACAGGACAGTATTCCCGTGCCCTGATTCCGATTGACTCGACAAGGTGCTGATTCTACGCGACGGTTTGGAACAAAGCAAGAACGATCGTCACCCGAATCCCTACGCTGTATCGAGCACATCGCCCCAGTCCGACCGCCGTGCCGCCTTGAACAGTTCACCGTCACGCTTGCTGAAAAGCGTCTCTCCGGCACTGCCGTCCGGCCGGCAAAGCTTGAGCGCCGCCTTGCCCGAGCCGGTTTTCGGTGGCGCGATCACCCGCGCCGCGCGGACTGGCGCCGGCTGCCTCGAAGCCGCGACATAGATGAACTTCTCGTCCTCCCATGGCACTTCGGCGTCCTTGGCCAGCCGGTGCAGGCGCGAGCGGGCGACGCGCCGCGAAAAGTGGCACCAGTCGGGCGGGATGAGCGGGCAGGGGGCTTCGTGCGGGCAAGGTGCCAGTACATGCGCGCCCGCTTCCATCAGTTGCCGACGAACCGCGAGAACACGCTGCCAGCCCGCCGGCGTGCCCGGCTCCACGATCAGCAGCGTGTCTGTCGTGAGCTGCCACAGCCGATCGACCATTTTGGGCAGTGATGCCGGTGTGATCTCGTCCAGCACATAGGCGCAGGTGACGAGGTCCGCCGGCTGCGAACCGTCAAGGTCGATGGTCACATCGCCGGTCTGCCAGGCGATCCGGGCAGCGATCGCATCGGCGGCAAGCGCCTCGCCGACCTTGCGCACCGCAGCACTGGCCTCCAGCAAAACGGCATGCTGAAGATCGGGCCACAGGTCCGCCGTGGCCCAAAGCACGGTGCCCGGGCCGGCGCCGACATCGAGCAGGGTTTTCGGCGCGAATTCCGGCTGGGCTTCGTTCACCGCGTCAAGGCTTGCGCGGACGGCGGCATAGGTCGCCGGCAGCCGCGTCGCCAGATAAGCCTTGACCGCCATATCCTGCGCCATATGCAGGCGGCCGTCGCGCATCTCGGCGCGGTAACGGTCCGACAGGGTTTTCGCCGCCTGCCTGAGCACCGGCAGCGGCACGTTTTCGAGGGCACGGTCGACGGCCTGTCGAAGCGGGGCGGGCAGTTCCACGGCTCATGCCCCTCGTGGTGCGAGCAGGATGACAGAGGCACCCAGTATGCAGAGCGCCGCCCCCGCAAGGTCCCACCGGTCGGGACGCACGCTTTCCACCAGCCAAAGCCAGGCCAGTGACGCCGCGATGTAGATGCCGCCATAGGCGGCATAGGCGCGGCCGGCCGCGCCGGTGTCCACCAGGGCCAGAAGCCAGGCGAACACAAGCAACGAAACGAACCCTGGCAGCAGCCACAGCGGCGATTTCTCCAGCCGCCACCACGCCCACACCGAAAAACAGCCAGCGATCTCGGCGAGCGCCGCGGCTGCATAGAGGAGGTAGGTCATGAAAAAGGCCTCGCGACGATCACGAGGCCTTTTTCAGGGCACGAGCCGGGAATGGCAAGCGCCAATGCGGCAAAGCGGTCTGTTCCTACTCCGCCACCTTGCGGCGCCTTGCGGGCTTGGCGGGCTCTTCGACCGGAGCCGCTTCGCGATGGCCCATGTCGCGCATTTCGAGCGCCTTTTCACATTTGACCATATAGTCGCGCGCCATCGGCAGGGTGTCGTTCTTCCTGGCAAGCTGGATCTGGAAGATGACCAGATCCTGCCAGCGGAAGGCGGCTTCCGAGGCTGCCAGATAGAATTCCCACATGCGGCAGAAGCGTTCGTCATAGATCGCCTTGGCCTTGTCGCGGTTGACGGCGAAGCGCTGGCCCCAATGCTTCAACGTGTCGGCATAATGGAGCCGCAGGATTTCGATGTCCGTGACGACGAGGCCTGACTTCTCGATCGCCGGCATGACTTCGGAAAGCGCGGGAATGTAGCCGCCCGGGAAGATGTATTTGCGGATGAAGGCGCTGGTCGCCCACGGCACGCCGGAGCGGCCGATCGTGTGCAGGAGCATGACGCCATCAGGCTTCAGCAACGTCGCACTCTTGTCGAAGAAGGTGCGGTAATGGTTGACCCCGACATGTTCGAACATCCCGACCGAAACGATGCGGTCGAAGCGTTCGTTGAGTTCGCGGTAATCCTTCAGCTCGAAATGAACGTGGTTTTCCAGGCCTTGGGCATGCGCCCGGTCGGTGGCGACACCGTGCTGCTCGGTCGACAGTGTCACGCCCTGTACGTCGACGTCGAAGGCCTTGGCGAGGTAGAGGCCTAGCCCGCCCCAGCCGGAGCCGATGTCGAGCACCGTCTGCCCGGCCTTCAGCCTGAGCTTGGCGGCGATGTGGCGCTTCTTGGCTGCCTGCGCCTCGTCCAGCGTCATGTCCGGCTGCTCGAAATAGGCGCAGGAATACTGCATGTCCTCATCGAGGAAGAGCCGGTAAAGGTCGCCCGACAGATCATAGTGGCGCTGCACGTTGCGGCGCGAACGCGACGCGGTGTTGATCTGCTGCAGGCGGCGGAAAGCGTGGCGCAGGCCTTCGATGGCTTTCGACCACGTCGCGTCGATGCCGCCGCTGCCCATGTTCTGGAAAGCGATGCGCATCAGGCCAAGAACGCCGCCCTCGAGGATGTCGAGTTCGCCATCCATGTAGGCTTCCGGCACGGCCAGCATCGGATCGAAGGTAATGGCGCGCTCGGCGTGCCTGGTCTTGATGTGCAGGTGCACCGGCTCGCCGCTGCCGTCACCGAACACGAATGTCGTGCCCTGTGGGCCGGTCACCTTGAGATTGCCTGTGCGCACCAGGCGGTCGAGAACGCGTTTCAACAGAATATTCATGACCCAAATGTCCCCTCTCGGTCAGACAGGCTGTCCTACTCTGCATCAATATATAGGGTTTCGAAAAGTTCCTTTTGGCACAAAAATGCCCAGGTGGTGAACCCGGGCATTGGTCCAGTCTGGCTTGAACTGCCAGTCTGATTGGAGCTGCCAGTCTGATTGAACTGATTGAGGCCGAAGCCGAATGCGGCGCGCCGGCAGGCGCGCCGCGCCGATGTCAGGCGTTCTCTTCGCCGCCCTCGAACTCGGCGTTCGGGTCGAAGAAGTTCTCCGGCCGGGCATTGTCGTTGATGTCCTCGCCATAGATGGCCTCGGCGGTGGTCAGCGTCTCGCCCTTGGCCTGCCGCTCGGCTTCGTCGGCCGTGCGGGCGATGTTGAGCGTGATGGTGACCTCGACTTCCGGATGCAGCGCGATCGCCACATTGGTCACGCCGATGGTCTTGATCGGCTGGTTGAGCTGGATCTGGTTGCGGTTGACCGAAAAGCCCTCTGCCGTCAGCAGGTCGGCGATATCGCGCGTCGACACCGAGCCGTAGAGCTGGCCGGTCTCGCCGGCCGAGCGAACGGCGATGAAGCTCTTGCCGTCGAGCTGTTCGGCGACCTGCGAGGCTTCGGACTTCCGCTCGAGGTTGCGGGCTTCGAGCTGCGCGCGCTGGCCTTCGAACTTCTTCTTGTTGGCTTCGTTGGCGCGCAGCGCCTTACCCTGCGGCAACAGGAAATTGCGGGCAAAGCCGTCCTTGACCTTGACGGTGTCGCCCATTTGGCCGAGGCGGGAAACGCGTTCGAGAAGAATGACTTCCATGGTTTTGTTCCTTTTGGTTAGGGCGCCAATCACGGGATCGGTGCGAAATTCTTTGGAACAGGTCAGGAAGCAAAAGGGCGTTGCCGCCGGTGTCGCTGTCCTGCCTGTCGCGGCAGTTAGAGGCTTTTGGCCTCAACTCGGGATTTGATGCGCAACCCAGCGGCGCCCGTCGCCGTGGAAGAGAAGCGGGCGGCGGAGCCGCCCGCGTCAAGGATTAGCGAACCACGTAGGGCAGCAGGCCGAGGAAGCGGGCGCGCTTGATCGCCTTGGCGAGCTCGCGCTGCTTCTTCTGGCTGACGGCGGTGATGCGCGACGGCACGATCTTGCCGCGCTCGGAAATGTAGCGCTGCAGGAGGCGCACGTCCTTGTAATCGATCTTGGGCGCGTTGGCGCCCGAGAACGGGCAGGTCTTGCGGCGGCGATGGAACGGGCGCCGGGTCGGGATCTGGTTAATGTCGACCATTATTCTGCACCCCCTTCAAAGCCTTCGCGCGGACGGCGCGGACCACGATCGCCACCAGCGTCGCCGCCGAAGCTGCGTGGCGGACGATCGCCGCGATCACGGTCGCCGAACGAGCGCGGACCACGGTCGCCGCGGTCGCGGTCGCCGAAGCCGCCGCGTTCCGAGCGCTCTTCGCGCTTCTGCATCATGGCGGAGGGACCTTCCTCATGCGCATCGACCTTGATGGTCAGAAAACGCAGCACGTCCTCGGACAGGCCCATCTGGCGCTCCATTTCGTTGAGCGCTGCCGGCGGGCAGTCAAGATCCATCAGCGTGTAGTATGCCTTCCGGTTCTTGTTGACCCGGTAGGTGAGGGACTTCAGTCCCCAGTTCTCGACCCGGCCGACGGACCCGCCATTGGCGGAGATGACGCCCTTGTACTGTTCGACAAGCGCATCGACCTGCTGCTGCGAGAGGTCCTGCCGGGCAAGAAACACATGTTCGTAAAGAGCCATTATGTCTTTTCGCCTTTCTTCGTTTCTCTCCCGGTTCCCGGCGGCAAAAGCCTCTGCAACTTCTCTGACCCGCCAGGAGCGGGGAAGAAAGGAGCATGACGAGACGGTCGAGAGCGGAGACACGGGAGGCGGAAGCGCTTCTGGCTTCACGCGAAGGTTTTCGAAAACCTCCGGCCCTCCGTTCAGCCCCCAGCTGGGACCGGCAGATTGGCGGCGTCTATATAGCAATCCACGTGGAAGGCAAGAGCAGGCGGCAATCCCGGATGTCGCAGGGCCGGAAAACCGGCATGTGCGGCGATAGGACTCCGTGGTTCCCGGAAACCAGGCCTTAACCACCATGACAGGTTGTATGGGGTTGCGGCCCCGGCATCAACCGCCGATTCATCATGTCTGGCGCAAAAAGCGGCATCCCGCTGTCAGCAACGGGCTAGGCATTTCCGGGGGTAAGGATGCTTCTCAAGAAATTCTGGCGCTCGAAAAGCGGCAACTTCGCGCTTTTGCTCGGGATCGGCTTGCCGGCCATCCTGTCGGCGGTGGCCTTCGCAGCCGATGTCTCCACCATCATGCGGGCCAAGAGCAACCTGCAGAATGCGCTCGACGCGGCAAATCTCGCCTCCTCGCATCTCGGCGATCTGGACATCACCCGCACCGACGCCTTCAACCGCTATTTCCAGGCCAACGTAGCCGGACATGGCGAACTCACAAATGCGCGGGCCACGTTGACGGTCGACAGGGGCGTCAACTTCGTCAAGACGAAGGCCGTCGCCTCGGCTGACGTCGATTTGAACTTCGCCTTCCTGCTCGGTGAGAGCAGGCACATCGTGGTCGATGCCTCGGCGGTCGAATCGAACAACCAGCTCGAAGTCGTGCTGGTTCTGGACAACACCGGCTCGATGGCCGGCGCCAAAATTGCTGCCCTCAAGACAGCGACGGACAATCTGCTCAAATATCTGGAAGCGGCGCAATCACCGACGCGCAAGGTCCGCGTGGCGCTGGTACCCTTCGTCACGGCTGTCAATGTCAACGGCGACGGGTTCGACCCGTCCTGGATCGACATGGACGGCAAGTCATCCACCAATGGAATCAATTTCCCCGTCATCAACGACAAGCGTCCCAATCATATGGCGCTGTTCAGGCAGTTGATGAAAGATCCGGCCTCTGCCGCCAAATTGACGGGGTGGAAGGACGGCAAGGGGGAGGATACGGGTTGGAAAGGCTGCGTCGAGGCGCGGCCTGGTGTCCTTAATATCGCCGATACGCCGCCTGATCCACGTTACCCTGACACTCTGTTCGTGCCTTATTTCGCGCCGGACAGTCCGGGAAAGGGGACGAGACCTTCCAGCGGCTATTCAAACGATGCCTATCACTACAACAATTCCTTTATCGACGACGCCCCTGATGAGGCCAAACTTGCTCGGAATGGCGGACTGAATATTCTCGGAATAGACCTGAGCGGCTTGCTTGGAAGTGCTGCCGGGCTTTTGCGGGGTGATCTTGAAACAGTCGCCAAATATGTGGCGCCGCAGAACACCGCCATTGCCACCGCGGTCACAAACGATCCAAACGCCTTGCAATTGACGGTGGGGCCAAACCGGTCCTGTCCCTCGCCAATCGTCCCCTTGACCGAAGACTTTACAAAACTTCGCAACGAGGCCGCCAAGATGCTTGCATGGGCGGGGTCCGGCACCAATGTTTCCGAGGGCCTGGCCTGGGGCCAGCGGGTGTTGTCGCCGGGTGCGCCATACGCCGAGGGTACGCCTTGGAAGACGCCTGGGGTGAGCAAGATCGTCATGTTGCTCACCGACGGCGAGAATGTCGTCTACGGCGCCAGCAACGAGACGACCAAGTCAGACTATACGTCCTATGGTTTTCTCGCGGGCTCAACCTATGGCGCTGCCGGTCGGCTTGGATCGGACAATCAGACCACCGCCGCGCGCAATGTCGACGGATGGACCAAAAGCGTCTGCACGCAGTTGAAGAAGCAGGGCGCCGAAATCTACACGATGGTGCTGCAATCCGATACCGCCGCCAACCGCACGCTTTACAGCGCCTGCGCCTCGGATCCCAGCGACTACTACGCCGTCAACGATCCAAACAAATTGCCGAACGTGTTCCAGCAGATCGCCAACAAATTCTCGAAATTGCAACTGACGAATTGAACGCTCGACCCCGCTGGGCGGCATCCTGGAAGGATGCCGCGAATTTCAGCTCATATGGGCGACGACCTTGTCCACCGTTTCGGGGAAGAAGTCGGGCGCCGCGTGGCGTTTGCCGAACATCATGTCGTATTGCAGCAGCCGGAAGTCGCGGATCGCCGGGTCGATCTGCTTTTGCCGCGCCCAATCGGGCGTGGCTTCTCCCGCCGGCGTCAGCAGCAGATTGCGGTCGACCACGCGGTAGCGTTCGCGCATCTCGCCCAGGAAGCCGGTATAGTAGGGGTGGGTGATGCCGGCCGTTTTCAGGATGTGATAGGGCAGGAAGGCGGGGCTGACGGCGCCCATGTCCTTGGCAGGGCCTGTGCGGTTCGACCAGATGACCAGTGGCGTCTGATGATGCTCCAGCGCCGCCTCGGCGGAAGCCTCCTTGCGCGGCGCGACATTGTCCTTCATGAACCCGGTCTCTACATAGACCGGCCCAAGCGGCGGCAGATGGTCGCCGAAGAAGGCGATGACGGTGGGGCGAGAGCGTTTCTTTGCCCATTCGATCAGGCGTTCGAGACCGCGGTCCGCGTCGGCCGAGCCCTCGGTGTAACTCAGCAGCGATTCACGCGCCCATTGGCTGATCGGCGCCTGCACGGTGTGGGTCGGGTTGTAGTAGCGGTTCGGCTCGTAAGGGCCGTGGTTCTGCAGGCTGACGGCAAAGAAGAACACCGGGGCATCGCTGGCATCGGCCTCGCTGATGATCTCGTCCGTCATCGCCGCGTCGGATGCCAGCGGCCCGCGCTTTTGCATCGGCGGCAACGTCTCTTCCGATCTGAAGTCGTCGAAGCCGAAATCGGCATAGACCGCGCCGCGGTTCCAGAACCAGTTGGTGCCCGGATGGATGGCGCGCGCCCTGTAGCCCTCCCTCTTCAGGAAGGTCGCCAGCGACGGCGTCGGCGTGCGCACATATTGCTGGTAGGGGATGCTGCCGGCCGGCAGGAAGGCGTTGGAGAAGCCGGTCAGTGCCTCGAACTCGATATTGGCGGTCATGCCGCCGAATTCGGGTGAGAACATGGAGCCCGAACGCAGCGCCCGCACGTTGGGGATCGGATCGGGCGTGATGGTGACCCCGGGCAGCTTGGTCGGATCCCAGAAGGATTCGCTCATGACGACGATGATGTCGGGCTTTTCCTGGGGCACCGAGGCGGTCACCTGCGGCCTGTCGATGGCCGCGATCGCCTTTTCCGAATAGCCTGGCGGCGCCGAGACATGCGCCATCGGCACGTTCAGCGCGAAGGCGAGCGCAAAGCCGTTGGAGGCGTAATTTTCCTTCTGGTCCCACATAATCGGGATGATCTGCAGCCGGTCCCGGGTCCAGGAGAAGGTGGCATAGTCCATGATCGAGACGAAGAAGGCGAGCAGCGGCACGGCCAGCGTCAGCCGGGCGAGACGGCCCTTGCGGCTGAGTATGGGCACTTTTCGACGCCAGACCCGCCAGCCATAGATGAGCAGCGACAGGCCGGCGACGATGCCGACAATCATGGCAAGGGCAGTCATCGGACGGTCACGCACCAGAAGCGGCAGCAGCGCCACGATCTGGCGGGAGTAGAGGAAATCGGTCGGGTAGAGGGGATCGCCGAGATAATGCGATTTCTGGTGACCGATGAAAGCCAGCGAGAGCGTCAGCGGCGCGACGATCATCAGGCTTTGATAGCTGCGGCCGAAAACGGCATCGAGGCCGACCAGAACCAGTGCGAACACCACGATCGTGGTCCAGCCCGGCTTGAGCGGCTGCAGGAAGAAGGAAACCGTGCCGGCGAAGTCGCCGCGCACGATCAATTCGATGGCGAACACCAGGACGGCCGCGATCAGCAGGCTGGTCAGCCCATAGCGTATGGTCGGCCACTTCCGTCCCGGCAGGTAGCCGGTGGAAGGATCGTCTTCCAGAAACTGTGGCGCGGCTTTGCCTGCGCCTTTCGAAATCCTAGCCACTTTAACTTCCCCACCCAGCGACAGACCCGTCACTCGATTGTCATGGAATTGTCACGCAAAGCTAGCGCCTGTGGCGGAAATAAGAAGAGCCAGCAAACGATTCGTGAGCGGTTTTCATCAGGAGTGATCGCCAAAAAGCCTTTTGGAACAGGCACTCGGCCGGCAAAGCTGCCAAGGGGCCGGGTCGAACCGGGCTTGACTTGGCAGGCCGCGTTGCGTCACAGGCAGGAAAATTCGTGTATCAGGCAAGCAGAACCGAGCTTTGGGAGCCCACACATGGCCGTTGCATTCACCTTTCCGGGACAAGGCAGCCAGGCTGTCGGCATGGGCAAGGACCTCGCCGATGCCTTCCCCGAGGCGCGTAGGGTTTTTAGCGAAGTCGACGACGCGCTCGGCGAAAACCTGTCGAAGCTGATCTGGGAAGGGCCGGAAGAGGCGCTGACGCTCACCGCCAACGCGCAGCCGGCGCTGATGGCCGTATCGCTGGCCGCGATCAGGGCCTTGGAAGCGCGCGGCTTCTCGCTGAAGGACAAGATTACCTACGTCGCTGGCCATTCGCTGGGCGAATATTCGGCGCTTGCCGCCGCCGGCTTCGTCTCGGTTGCCGATGCCGCCAGGCTGCTGCGCATCCGCGGCAATGCCATGCAAGCGGCGGTGCCCGCCGGCGAAGGCGCCATGGCGGCGATCATCGGACTGGAGCAGGCCGATGTCGAAGCCGCCTGCGCCGAGGCTGCCAAAGGATCGGTCTGCCAGATCGCCAACGACAATGGCGGTGGCCAGCTGGTGATTTCCGGCGCCAAGGCAGCGGTCGAACTGGCTGCCAAACTGTGCACGGAAAAAGGCGCCAAGCGAGCGCTGATGCTGCAGGTCTCCGCGCCCTTCCATTCGGCGCTGATGGCGCCCGCCGCCGAGATCATGCGCGAGGCGCTGGCCGGGGTAACCAAGAACGCGCCTGTCGTGCCGCTCGTCTCCAATGTCACGGTCACTCCGACCAGCGATCCCGAAATCATTGCGCGCCGTCTGTTCGAACAGGTGATCGGCCGCGTGCGCTGGCGCGAGACGGTGGAGTGGTTCGGCGCGAACGGCGTCACCACGCTCTATGAAGTCGGCGCGGGAAAAGTGCTTTCAGGGCTGGCCCGGCGCATCAACCGCGAAATCGCCACGGCATCGGTCGGTTCCGCAGCCGAGGTCGAAACCGCACTGGCGGCGCTCGGGTGAGGCGCCGCGTGTGAATTTGATGGCGCGGCTTGTATCGCTGAAGATATTCCGTTGGTGATGGCAATCGGATACCCGCGAGACGTATACAGATAAGGTTGCTCGCTGAGCTTCCGAAACCAAAGAGGAAAACACATGTTCGAACTGACCGGCCGCAAGGCACTTGTCACCGGCGCGTCGGGAGGCATCGGCGAGGCGATCGCCAGGGTGCTGCATGCGCAAGGCGCCATCGTCGGCCTGCACGGCACGCGCGTCGAGAGACTGGAGGCGCTGGCCGCCGACCTGGGCGACCGGGTGAAGCTGTTTCCGGCCGACCTGTCGAACCGCGACGAGGTCAAGGCGCTCGGCCAGAAAGCGGAGGCCGATCTCGAGGGCGTCGACATCCTGGTTAACAATGCCGGCATCACCAAGGACGGGCTGTTCGTGCGCATGTCGGACGCCGACTGGGACAGCGTGCTCGAAGTCAATCTGACGGCCGTGTTCAGGCTGACGCGTGAGCTGACCCATCCGATGATGCGCCGTCGCCACGGCCGCATCATCAACATTACCTCGGTGGTCGGCGTCACCGGCAATCCCGGCCAGACCAACTACTGCGCCTCCAAGGCCGGCATGATCGGCTTTTCCAAATCGCTGGCGCAGGAGATCGCCACCCGCAGCATAACCGTCAACTGTGTCGCCCCGGGCTTCATCGAATCGGCGATGACCGACAAGCTCAACGACAAGCAGAAGGAGGCGATCATGGCCGCTATCCCGACGCGCCGCATGGGCACCAGCGCCGAAGTGGCGTCCGCCGTCGCTTATCTTGCCTCCAACGAGGCCGGCTACGTCACCGGCCAAACCATCCATGTGAACGGCGGCATGGCGATGATCTGATCGGGTCGGCCAAAGCATGCATTTCGGGCCGAGCCCGGGCATTCGCGGTGGCTTTGGGACGGCGACAGGCAACGCCTGGGCGGGCTGTGAAAAGCGACCATTTCGGCTTGGACGCCCACGATTTTTCGTGTAATGCGGCCCGCAACCCGGCGGTTCGGGCAAAAACCGGTCTGCGGCCATTGCGTTTCCGGCGGGACCATCTTTCAGCTTGATTAGCGGCATTCCGCCCGCTAACGAAGACAGACAACCAAAAGACGAGGATGCCCCAAATGAGTGACACCGCAGAGCGCGTCAAGAAGATTGTCATCGAGCACCTGGGCGTCGATGCCGACAAGGTGACGGAGCAGGCGAGCTTCATCGATGATCTGGGCGCCGACAGTCTCGACACGGTCGAACTCGTCATGGCGTTTGAAGAAGAATTCGGCGTCGAGATCCCCGATGACGCGGCTGAAACCATCCTGACGGTGGGCGATGCCGTGAAGTACATCGACAAGGCTTCGGCCTGACGCTTTCCGCAGTCATCACCGGGGAGGACCTGCGATGAGGCGTGTCGTCGTCACGGGCCTTGGGTTGCTGTCGCCGTTCGGCATGGGCTTCGAGCACAGCTGGAAGGAACTTCTGACCGGCCGCAGCGCCGCCAAGCGCGTCACCGAGTTCGAGGTGGAGGATCTTGCCTGCAAGATCGCCCATGTCGTTCCGCGTGGTGACGGCAGCAACGCCACCTTCAATCCCGAGGCGGTGCTCGAGCCGAAGGAACTGCGCAAGATCGGCGACTTCATCCTGTACGGGATCGCAGCCGCCGACGAGGCGCTGAAGGATTCCGGCTGGCAGCCGAAGACCCATGCCGAGCAGTGCGCCACCGGCGTTCTGATCGGTTCGGGCATTGGCGGCATCGAAGGCATCGCCGAGAACGCGATGATCCTGAAGGAGCGCGGCCCGCGCCGCATCAGCCCCTTCTTCATCCCCGGCCAGATCATCAATCTCGTCTCCGGCCAGGTTTCGATCCGGCATGGGCTGAAAGGTCCCAACCATGCCGTCGTCACCGCTTGCTCGACCGGCGCGCATGCAATCGGCGATGCTGCCCGGCTGATCATCTGGGGCGATGCCGACGTCATGGTCGCCGGCGGCGCGGAAGCGCCGGTGACGCGACTGTCGATCGCTGGCTTCGCTGCCTGCCGTGCGCTGTCGACCGAGCGCAACGACGCGCCGCAAACGGCTTCGCGGCCCTATGACCGCGATCGCGACGGCTTCGTCATGGGCGAGGGCGCCGGCGTCGTCGTGCTTGAGGAACTCGAGCATGCCAAGGCGCGCGGCGCGAAGATCTATGCGGAAGTGACCGGCTACGGCCTGACCGGCGACGCCTATCACATCACCGCACCGGCTGAAGATGGCGACGGCGCATTCCGTTGCATGACGGCGGCGTTGAACCGGGCAAAGCTGACGCCCGCCGATGTCGATTACATCAACGCGCACGGCACTTCGACCATGGCCGACACGATCGAGCTCGGCGCTGTCGAGCGGCTGGTCGGCAATGCCGCATCGAAGATTTCGATGTCGTCGACCAAGTCGTCGATCGGCCATCTCCTCGGCGCGGCAGGGGCTGCCGAAGCGATCTTTTCGATCCTCGCCATCCGCGACAACATCGCGCCGGCGACCATCAACCTTGACAATCCGGAGCGTGAGACCGCGATCGACCTGGTGCCGAACAAGCCGCGTGCCCGCCAGATCGACGTGGCGTTGTCCAATTCCTTCGGCTTCGGCGGCACCAACGCTTCACTGGTCTTCCAGCGCTACAATGGCTGACCGTCCGCCTGCCGGACGGCGCTTCGGCGTGTCGTCAATTTTGCCATATTCGCCCCTACTCTGCCGCAGGGGATTCGTTGAGAGATCAAACGGTAGGGCGAAATGAACACAAATCCGGCCGGAAACGGAGAGTTCGGGCAAGGGCAGGCGACATCGGGACCGATCGTACCGAAGACAGCCGCCGAAGCCTTGCGGCCGGAGGCCGGCACGCCGCCGCCGAAGCGCTCGCGTGCTTCGCGCAGTCAGGTCGTCGTGTTCATGAACTTCGTCATCTCCTTGGTGATGCTGATGGTTCTGGCGGCGGGTATCGCGCTTTACTTCGGCAAGCAGGAATTCACCGAGCCCGGCCCATCGGCCAATGGCGACACCTTCCTGGTCAAGCCGAACACCGGCGTCCAGGATATCGCCGACCAGCTCGAGCGGCGCGGCCTGATCAGCGACGCCCGCATATTCCGTCTTGGCGTTAGGGCCTTCGGCAATGATTCGGCGCTGAAGGCCGGCGAATACGAGATCAAGCCCCGGGCGTCCATGCGCGACATCATGGAATTGCTGAAGAGCGGCAAGTCGGTCATGTACTCGCTGACCATTCCCGAAGGTCTGACAGTCGAGCAGGCGCTGGCGCGCATCGCAGGCGAGCCCGCCCTGAGCGGCGACATGCCGGCCACCGTGCCTCCAGAGGGCAGTCTCGCCACCGATACGCTGCGCTTCACGCGCGGCGCCACGCGCCAGCAGATGATCGACAAGCTGCTGGCCGACCAGAAGAAGCTGGTCGAGGAGGTCTGGCAGCGGCGCGCCGCCGACCTGCCGCTCGCCAGCATTGACGAGTTCGTCACGCTGGCCTCGATAGTCGAGAAGGAAACAGGCAAGGGCGATGAGCGCTCGCGCGTCGCCGCGGTCTTCCTGAACCGGCTGGCCAAGGGCATGCGCCTGCAATCCGATCCGACCATCATCTACGGCCTGTTCGGCGGCAAGGGCAAACCCGCCGACCGGCCGATCTATCAGTCGGACATCCAGAAGCCGACGCCCTACAACACCTATGTGATCAATGGCCTGCCGCCGACGCCGATCGCCAATCCCGGCCGCGCGGCGCTGGAGGCGGTAGCCAATCCATCAAAGACCGACGACCTCTATTTCGTTGCCGACGGCACTGGCGGACACGTCTTCGCCGCCACGCTTAACGAGCACAATGAAAACGTCGCGCGCTATCGAGCCCAGCAGAAGAAGCAGGTCGACGACGCGGCCAAGGCTGATGCCAAGGTGGAGGGGCAGACCGACGCGCCCATTGACGGCGACGCGGGGGCGGCCCAGTAGCGGCGCACGGTTTTTCCAGCTCGTCCACGCTAGTTGAAGGCAGGAGCGTTTGGATTTATCGGGGCGCCTCGTAAGCCGATTGGCAGGCGGGCATTCGGCTTTCTGAAGGTGCGCGAGGCCGGATCACGCAGTATCCGTAATACGCGCCAGGGGGTATGCAGGCACGATGAATTTGCAGAGCATGACCGGGTTTGCGCGTGCTGTCGCCGAGCATGACGGCACCTCGATTGCCTGGGAGGTCAAATCCGTCAACGGCAAGAGCGTCGAGGTGCGGCTGCGGCTGCCGCAGGGCTTCGAGCGGCTGGAGCCGGCCATCAGGCAGACGCTTCAGAAACGTTTCGCGCGCGGCAATTTTCAGGCGACGCTGACCATCACGCGCGCCGTCGGAATGCAGTCCCAGTCCGTTGTCAACGAGGCCTTCCTCAAGGACCTGGCCGGGCTCGCCAAGCGGATCGAGGAACAATTTGGTGTTGCTCCTGCGACCGCCGACGGATTGTTGTCGCTGCGCGGCGTGCTCGATATTCCCGAGACCACCGAAACCGAGGATGTGCGCACGGCGCTCGACAACGCCGTCATGGCGGCCCTCGATGTGGCGCTGGAGGGGCTGGAGCGGTCCCGCCAGGGTGAGGGCGCGGCACTTCGCACGCTTCTGCTGGGCCACATCGACGCCATCGAGGCGCTGACGCTGGGCGCTGAAGCGGATCCGTCGCGCGAACCGGCGGCCATCCGCGAGCGCCTCGCCGAACAGGTGCGGCTCTTGATGGATGCTTCGGCCAACCTCGATGTCGGCCGCTTGCACCAGGAAGCCGCCTTCCTCGCCACCAAGGCCGATATTCGCGAGGAGATCGACCGCTTGAAGACGCATGTGACGTCCGGTCGTGCAATGCTTTCCGGCGGCGGCGCCATCGGACGCAAGCTCGATTTTCTGGCACAGGAATTTAACCGCGAATCGAATACGCTGTGCTCAAAGTCGAACGCTGCCGCGGTCACCGCCATTGGACTGGAACTGAAGGCCGTGGTCGATCAGTTCCGTGAACAGGTCCAGAATCTGGAGTAGCCGATGGTCGCCAGGGATTTAGGGTCCCGCATTCGCCGCCGGGGCCTGATGCTCGTGCTGTCGTCGCCGTCGGGCGCGGGCAAGTCGACGATTGCGCGCAACCTTCTGGAAAGCGATTCCAGCCTCGAATTGTCGGTCTCCGTCACCACCAGGCCTCGCCGCGGCTCGGAGATCGAAGGCGTTCACTATCATTTCCGCACCATGCGCGAGTTCGAGCGGCTGCGCGATTCCGACGCCCTGCTCGAATGGGCGGAGGTGCATGGCAATTGCTACGCGACACCGCGCGAGCCGGCGGAACTTGCGCTGGCTCAAGGGCGCGACATGCTGTTCGACATCGATTGGCAAGGTGCCCAGCAGCTCAAGGAAAAGATGCGCGCCGACATTGTCTCGATCTTCATCCTGCCGCCGTCGATGAAGGAGTTGAAGGCAAGGCTGAAGCGCCGCGCCGAGGACCAGGAAGCGGTGATCGAGACGCGGCTGAAGAACGCGCGCAACGAGATCGAGCACTGGAAGGAGTATGATTTCGTCATCGTCAACGATGATCTCGATCGCGCCTTCGCCGAAGTGCGCGGCATCGTTGTCGCCGAGCGGCTGCGGCGCGATCGTCGGCCCGGCTTGTTCGATTTCGTCTCGGGACTTTTGGACGAGAAGACGAGCTAGCACTTTGCTTTGCCCACGAAGATGGGCCGGCGGACAAGCCGAAGGCCGGCAGCACCAAACGATGTGCCCGGGCAGGCCGCGCCTGTCCTGCAAGATGCGCTTTTCGGCGCCATAAATCAGACAATTGACGAAGAGGGCAACGCCCCTAGTTTCTCCCGCACGAACGCGTGCGCGGCGCCGGTAACGGCCGGGGCGGCAGCGTTTCAGCGTACCGCCATGAGGGAGAGCAGATCTTGAAACGCTTCTGGCTGGGCGTTCTTGCAATCGTCATTGTCTGCGGCGCCGGATTTTTCGCCTATGCCTGGAAGCCGGCAATCGATCCTGTCGAGCCGCCTCAACGATCGTCGTTCGACCCGGCGTTGATCGAGAAAGGCGCTGTGCTGGCCTCGGTCGGCAATTGCACCTCCTGCCACACCAGGCCCGGTGAAAAGTCCTATGCCGGCGGGCTCGCCGTGCCGACGCCGTTCGGCACCATCTATTCGACCAACATCACGCCAGATCCACAGACCGGCATAGGCCGCTGGTCGCAGGCAGCCTTCAACCGCGCCATGCGCGAAGGCGTCGACCGCGAGGGCAGGCATCTCTACCCGGCCTTCCCATTCGATCATTTCACGCGTGTCTCCGATGAGGACAACCGCGCGCTCTACGCCTATCTGATGACGCGCCAGCCGGTGAACAACCCGCCGCCTCCGAACGAGTTGCCTTTCCCGCTCGATATGCGCCTGGTGCTGGCCGGCTGGAAGCTGCTGTTCTTCGACAGGGGCGCCTATCAAAACGATGCGTCGCAAAGCACGCAGTGGAACCGCGGCGCCTATCTGGTCGATGGGCTCGGTCATTGCGGCGCCTGCCACACGCCGCGTAATCGGTTCGGCGCGGAAGAGAAGGGGTCGCACATGGCCGGCGGCGAGGCCGAAGGCTGGACGGCCTTTGCGCTCGAGGGCACTTCACCGGCGCCGATACCGTGGACGCATGACAGCCTGTTTGCCTATCTCAGGCAAGGCTGGCATGCCGACCACGGCGTCGCCAATGGCCCGATGGGCGAAGTGACGGGCAATCTCGGCCGGCTTCCCGATGCCGACATCGACGCCATGGCCACTTACGTCATGTCGCTCATGGGCGAACCATCCGCCGAACGGACGGCCGCCGCGCGGGCCATCCGCGGCCGCGCCGCGGCCGACCCGGCGTCGACCGCCGGCGTGGCGCCGACATCCGCCGATACGCCGGCGGCGCGTGGAGCCGTCATCTACCAGGCGGCATGCGCCACCTGCCACGACGGCAGCCGTCCGCCGCCTTTCGGCGGTATCAATTTCCATCTGTCGAGCGCGGTCAACGCGCCAGATCCGCAGAACGTCATCAACACGGTGCTGTTTGGCCTGCCGGCGGCGAGTGGGCGCCCGAGCGCCATCATGCCGGGATTCGCAGCGACGCTGAAGGACGACCAGGTGAATAACCTGCTGGCCTACCTGCGCGATGCCTTTGCCGGCAAGCCGGCCTGGCAGGATGCGGCCGCCAGGGTCGCCGACACCAGGAGCGGAAAATACCAAGTCAGCGTCCGGCCCTCGGACGGCATCGAGCGCGGCCCGGACAATGTAGGAGCGAAGGACAGATGATCAATCTCAACGTCAACGGCATCTCCCACCACGTCGACGTCGATCCCGCGACGCCGCTGCTTTACGTGCTGCGCAACGATTTGAAGCTGAACGGCGCCAAGTTCGGCTGCGGCCTTGGCCAATGCGGCGCCTGCACGGTGATGGTCGACGGCAAGCCCGTCTTCTCCTGCCTGACGCCAGCGATGCTGGTGGAGGGCCGCGAGGTCAAGACCGTCGAGGGCTTGGGCACGATCGAGAACCCGGGTCCGATGCAGAAAGCGTTCATCGAGGAGCAGGCGGCGCAATGCGGCTATTGCATCGCCGGCATGATGATGCGGGCGCAGGCGCTGCTCGAGGCCAAACCCGATGCCGGTGACGCCGATATCAGGCAGGCGCTGGAACCTAACCTCTGCCGCTGTGGCACGCATATGCGCATCCTGCGGGCAGTGAGCCGCGCGCGCGACCTGATGAAATCGAAATCGGCCGGCCTGGCGCCGGCCGCGGCCGCGGGGAGGGCATGATGAACGCGCCAACCTTTCCCGACCTGACACGACGCGGCTTTCTCGCCGGGACCGGCGCGCTGGTCGTGTCCTTCACCATTCCCGTGCAGGCTCAGGAGGCCGCGCCCACGGCGCAGACGCCCGCGACGCCGGCGCCGGCCAAGAAACTGCCGGGCAGCCTTGCCGATACGCCCTCGCTCGACGCCTGGATCAGGTTGGATGCCGACGGTTCGATCACCGTCTTCACTGGCAAGGCCGAACTCGGTCAAGGCACCAGGACGTCGCTACGCCAGATCGCCGCCGAAGAACTGGAGGTCGAGCCGGCTTCCATCAAGCTCATCACCGCCGACACCGCGCTGACGCCGAACGAGGGCTATACCGCCGGCAGCCAGACGATCCAGAACAGCGGCACCGCCATACGCTACGCCTCGGCGCAGGTGCGCCAGATCCTGGTCGCCAAGGCCAGCGAGAAGCTCGGCGTTCTGGCCGACCAGCTCAAGGCGGCAAGCGGCAGGATCACCGGGCCGGATGGGAAGTCCGTGGGCTATGGCGAACTGGTGGTGGCGGATTTGCTGCATGTGGACGCATCGGCCGACACAGCGCTGAAATCGCCGGACAGCTATCACGCGATCGGCAAGCCGTTTGCCCGCGTCGATATTCCGGCAAAGGTAACGGGCGGCGAGGCCTATGTTCAGGACATGCGGCTTCCCGGCATGGTGCATGCCCGCGTCGTTCGCCCACCAAGCTATTCGGCCAAGCTCGTCAGCGTCGACGAGGCCGCCATCAAGACGATGCCGGGCGTGCTGGCGGTGATCCGCGACGGCGACTTCCTGGCGGTGGTGGCCAGGCAGGAATTCCAGGCGGTCCAGGCCATGCGCGCCATGGCCGCCAAGGCGAAGTGGCAGGAGCAGCCGGCCTTGCCGGACCAGGACAATATCCCCGCCTTCCTCGAACGCTCGGTCGCCGAGGTCGGCACCGTGACCTCGGTCGGCGCGGACACGGCAGCCGGCGCAAAGACGCTGCAGGCGCAGTTCACCCGCGCCTACCAGATGCACGGGTCGATCGGCCCCTCGGCTGCCGTTGCCCTGTCGGACAAGGGTCTCATCACGGTGTGGACGCACACTCAAGGCGTTTATCCAGACCGCAAGGCGATCGCCGAGATGCTCGGCGTCGGACCGGAAAAGGTGCGCTGCATCCACACCGAGGGATCAGGCTGCTACGGCCACAATGGCGCCGACGACGCGGCGGCCGACGCCGCGCTGATCGCACAGGCGCTACCCGGCACGCCGGTGCGCGTGCAGTGGATGCGCGATCAGGAGCATTTGTGGGAGCCTTATGGCCCTGGCATGCTGACGCGCGCCAGCGCAACGCTGGACGCCAGCGGCAAGATCGTCAACTGGCACTATGACCTGTGGAGCAACAGTCACGGCACCCGGCCGGGAACCGCAGGTTCGCTGATCGCCGGCCGGCTGATGGCGAAAAATTTCCCGCCCGATCCGGCCAAGCTGCAGATCTCGCCGCTCGGCAATGGCGACCGCAATGCCATCCCGCTCTACGACGTGCCGAACCAGCGGGTGAACTGGCATTTCGTCGCCGACATGCCGGTGCGCGTCTCGTCGCTGCGCGGCCTCGGCGCCTACTGCAACGTCTTCTCGATCGAAAGCTTCATGGACGAGCTGGCCCTCGCGACCGGCGCCGACCCGGTGGAATACCGGTTGAGGCACATGACGGATCCGCGCGCCAGGAAGGTGATCGAGGTTGCGGCGCAAAAATTCGGCTGGAGCAATGATCCTATGCCGGAGGGCCGCGGTCGGGGGTTCGCTTTCGCCAAGTACAAGAATCACGCCGCCTATCTCGCAGTCGCGCTTGAAGCGGAGGTCGATCGCGACAGCGGCGCCATCGCCATCTCGCATGTGGTCTCGGCGGTCGACTGCGGCGAAGCGGTGGCGCCAGATTCGATCATCAACCAGACCGAAGGCGGTATCTTGCAGTCGCTGAGCTGGACGCTTTACGAGGCCGTCCATTTCGACGACACCCGCATCCTGAGCGCGGATTGGTCGGCCTATCCGATCCTGCGCTTCAGCGCCGTTCCGAACAGCGTGGAAGTGCATGTCGTCGACAATCCCGGCACGCCCTATCTCGGCGTCGCGGAAGCAGCGCAGGGCCCGACAGCCGGCGCGATCGCCAACGCCTTCCGCCATGCGGCGGGAAAACGCATCTATGACCTGCCCTACACGCGCGAGCGCGTTAAGGCGGTGTTGGGCGTGTAGTTCGAAGCGTGCGCCCGACAAGGATCGGATTGCGCCGCCCTCCACGGCCGGCGGTGCTACACCGCATTGGTCAGCCGCACGAACTCCTCGACATCGAGCGTCTCGGCGCGCCGGGTCGGGTCGATCCCGGCGCGTTCGAGCAGGGCTTCGCCGCCGAGGCTCTTAACGCTCTGCCGCAGCATCTTTCGGCGCTGGCCGAAGGCGGCTTCCGTGACGCGACCGAGTTTTTTCACGTCGGCGTATAGCGGTTTCGCGCGCGGCTCGAGATGCACGACGGAGGAGGTCACCTTGGGCGGCGGTGTGAACGCCTGGGGTGGCACGTCGAACGCTATCCTGGCCTGCGTGCGCCACCCCGCCAGCACGCCGAGCCTGCCATAGGCCTCGCTGCCAGGCGCGGCGACGATCCGCTCGGCCACCTCGCGCTGGAACATCAGGGTCATCGAGGCATAGAAGGGAGGCCAGTCCGCGACGGTCAGCCAGCGGACCAGCAGTTCCGTGCCGATATTGTAGGGCAGGTTGGCCACGATCCTGACCGGACCGCCATCACCGGCGGTCGCGGCAAGCGTCGGGAAGTCGATCTTCAGAGCGTCGCCGGAAACGACCTCCAGCCGGCCGGGATAATGGGCCGATATCTCGGCGAGGGCCGCCAGGCAGCGTTCGTCGCGCTCGATGGCGACGACCTTGCGCGCGCCGGTGAAAAGCAGGGCCCTTGTCAACCCGCCAGGGCCCGGGCCGACCTCGATCACCGTCGTCTCCGCCAGGCTGCCGGCGGCGCGCGCTATCTTGCCAGTCAGGTTGAGGTCGAACAGAAAATTCTGGCCCAGTGCCTTCTTTGCCTGCAAACCGTGGCGCTCGATGACCTCGCGCAGCGGCGGCAGCCCATCCATGCTCATGAGTTGAGCCTCATTGCGTGACAAATTTGGCGTCGGTGTCGGCCAGCTGCCGTGCAAGCCGCAGCGCCGCCATCAGGCTGTCGGGCCGGGCAATGCCCTTGCCGGCGATATCGAAGGCGGTGCCGTGGTCGGGCGAGGTGCGGATGAAGGGCAGGCCGAGCGTGACGTTGACCGCCTCGTCGAAGGCCAGCGCCTTGGCCGGTATCAGCGCCTGGTCGTGATACATGCACAGCGCCACGTCGTAGCCGGCCCGGGCCCGGGCATGGAACAAGGTATCCGCGGGCAACGGCCCGAACGCGTCGATGCCTTCGGCTCGCAGGATCTCGATCGCCGGTCTGATGATGCGCTGGTCCTCCTGGCCCATGGAGCCATCCTCGCCCGCATGCGGGTTGAGGCCGGCGATGGCGAGCCGTGGGTTGGCGATGCCAAAGCGGTCCCTGAGGTCGGCGGCGGTGACCCGCGTCGTGGCGAGGATCAGGTCGGTGGTCAGCGCCTTCGGCACTTCGGCCAGCGCGATGTGAATGGTGACGGGAACGGTGCGCAGGTCGGGGCCTGCCAGCATCATCACCGGCATCGCTTCCACGCCGCTGTGGCGCGCCGCCAGATACGCCAGATATTCGGTGTGGCCAGGAAAGCGGAAGCCGGCGTCGTAGAGCGGCTTCTTGGCGATCGGGCAGGTGACGACGGCCGCGGCGTCGCCGGCGAGGCTGGCGGCCACCGCCCGATCGATCGCTTCGATGATGCCCGCCGCATTGGCCGGGTCCGGCTGGCCGGGGCTGTCGATGAAGCGGGCAGCCAGCGCAACGACCGGCAGTGCGTGGCCAAAGACCTCGCTTGCCTGCGCTGGCGTCGTTTCCTCGATAGGCAGCGAAACGCCGAGGCGGCGCGCCCGCGAGGCGATCAGCGCGGGATCGGCGAGGAGATAGAAGGGCGGAAGGGCCGCGGCGGTACGCGCCAGAAACGCGGCAATCGCGATTTCCGGCCCGATGCCGGAAGGATCGCCGACGCTCAACGCCAGCGCGCGCATCGCCCTGTCCACCTCAGCGCTTGACGATGCGGGCTTTTGCCTTCAGCTCGTCGACATATTTCTTGCTGAGATCGTCGGCTGCCTTGTCGTTGGAGCCTTCGCTCTGGAACACCATCTGGGCGACCTTGTCGTCCGACACCTCGCGCGACGAACAGATGCCGATGAACTCGACACCGCGCTCCGTTTGGCGGGTAGGCGTGGCGCCGCCAACCTTGGTGGCCTTGATCTGCTCGGCCCAGTCCGGCGGCAGTTGCGGCGCCAGCACCCGGCCGAGATCGCGAACCGTGACGTCGATCAAGCCCTTGGCGAACTGCCGCGTCGTGTTGCAGCCATTGAAGCGGGCACGCATGGCGTCGGCTTCGCGCTTGCGCTTGCCCAGCGTCGCGCTGCGTTCGGCCGCCGGCACGACGAAGATGACCTGCTGGAGCATGTATTCAGTGGCGCTCGGCTTGGAGCCGCCCTTGTCGAGCATGCGCCTGACCGCGTCCTGCTCGGTCACGCTGCCGCCCTCGCCGGAACGGTACCGCGCGCTCAAGGCCTGATTCCAGGCCATCTGGGCGCGGATGAACTCCTTGAAATGGCCCTTGCTGACGCCGGACTTTTCCATGACGCCGTCGAGCTGGCTGAGCTGCATCTTGTTGCTCGAGGCAAAGCGCTGGTACGCGGCCTCGACCTGCGCGTCGCTGATGTGAATCCCAAGCCGTCTGGCTTCGGCCATGCGCAAGGTCTGATCGATCATTTCCTGGCCGGCGTCGCCCTTCTTGCGCTGCAGCTTGAGGAAGGCGGCGCGATGCGCGATGTCGCCGCTGGTGATCGGTATGTCGTTGACGACGTACTTGATCTCGCTGGCGAAAGCCGGCGGCGTGATGACGGTCATCGACACGGATGTCGCCACCACAAGAAGCGCCAACCCTGCTGAAAAGAGGTATTTCCTCATCGCAAACATCCCAATTCTATCCCGGTCCCGCCCAACTTCATCCTTCTTCGGGGTTTGTGAAGTCCCTGCCAGCCCTATGCGGCGAAACGATGTCGCGGGCTACTGGGTGGTATCGAAGGCGCTGCTCGACGATCCGAAATCGCCGAGGGTGCGGAACGACAGGTTGAAGCCGATGCTCTGCGTCACCTCCCTGGTGTTCAGGTCGCGCGACTGCGAGTACGTCATCAGATAGGTGAAGCAGGAATCATTGTAGGCGAAACCGACCCCGTCCTTGACCAGCAGGCTTTCCTCGAGGTCATAGGTTCCCGTCCCGAACACGCGCCAGTTCTCGGCAAGATGCGTGGACGCGCCGAGCGTGACCTCGTGGCGGTCGGTGGTGAAACCATAGAGCGGCTGAGCCTGGATGAAGGCGTATTTGGCGCTCAGCGACACCGGCAGGCCGGAATAGGCGGCCTTTACCTCGGCGCGGCGAACCTCGAAGCTCTGCTCGTCGAAACGGCCGCTGACCGAGGCGGCGAACCCGTTCGGGCTGCTGACGCCAAACAGGCCGACATAGTCCGACTTGGTGTTTTCGAGGCCCGAATAGGCGCCGACATTGACCAGGTCCGGCGCGTCGAAGGAGTTCTCGCCGCCGATCTGGTAGGACTGGCCGAAGATGGCGTTGGTGCCCCAGCCGTTGATGTAGGAACCGGAATAGCGCAGGCCCACATTGGCGCGCGAGCCGCCTTCGATGCGGTCATAGCCGGAGAACTTGTCGCGCTCGAACAAGGTGCTCGCGTCGAAAACCATGCTCTGCGCATCTTCGTTCGGGACGGCAAGGCCGCCGACATATTGTTCGTTCGGGCGCAGGAAGACCTGCGCCATCGGCTCGAACACATGACTGGAGCCGCTGGCCATCGAAAACAGCAGCGGCCAGCTCATCTCGAGTCCGGCGGTTGCCATATAGCGGGCGAAAGACGAGCGCATATCGTCCTGCTCGCCCAAATTCGTCGCCATCTGGTTGACGGCTGCGAGTGAAGCTGATGACGCGTTGACATAGTCCACGTCGCCCTGCAGCGCCAGCAAGGGTGTCAGCACCAACCCGTCATCGGTGACAAATGACCGCTTCCACTCGGCTTGGGCGGTGAGCCGGCCGGATTCGCCCTCGATGCCGCGCACACGTTGGGTGCCTGAAGGGGGGAAGTAGGGGGTGAAATAGGTCTCGTCGAGGTCATCGCGGCGGATGACGCGCGAATTGACGTTGAACGACAGCTGGCCGCCTGCGACCGATGTATCCGGAATGTAGGCATAGTCGAGCGAGGGCAGCACCCAGGGCTGCTGGCCGCTTCGCGCAGCGATGCTGCTGTCGAGCGTGTTTTCCTGGACCTCGAAATGCATGGCGCGCAGGTCGAAATAATTACGGCCGTCGAGCCCCGTCAGGTAAACCGACGACTGGTGAACGTACCCGTTGTATTTGTCGATGGCGTAGGTATTCGAGAAGTTCTTGTCGGTCTGCAGCAGCACGTCCCAGCCGAAATTCCAGCGCGAATTGATGGCGAACTGGCCTTGTGTGCCCATCATGCCGCGGAATTTGTTGGGATCGCCGGCCTTGCCCGAATCGATATTGCGGCCGGCGGCGTCGATGAAGGCGTCGGGGTCTCGTTGCTGAATCCCCGCGATCTTCAGGCTGTATTCGCCATTGTTGAAGCGCTGGCGCCACTCGGCCTCACCGAGAAAGCCCTGCTTGGTAAAGCCGGTGCCGGTGACGGTCAGGTCGTAGGTCGGCGAGAGCGCGAAATAATAGGGGACCTTCACTCCCACGCCCAGATCGCTTTTGAAGATGATGCCGGGGATCAGGAAGCCGCTCTTGCGCTTCACCGTCGGGTCGGCGATCTCGAACGCCGGCAGGTAGGCGAGCGGGAAGCCGAAGAATTCGAAATTCGCGTTCTCGAAGCGGACCGTCTTCTTCTCGCCGTTCCAGATGATCTTCCTGGCCTTCACACGCCAGGTCGGCGCCTTGTCGGGCTTGTCCTCGCACGGTTCGCAGGCAGTGTAGACGCCATTGTGGAAGGTGGTCAGCACGCCGCCCATGCGTTCGGCGCTTTCGGCGGCGAAATAGGCCTTGTCGATGGTTTCGACGCGGAGCGCGTTGACGAAACCGTCGGCGAAGTCGTCGGTGATGTCGATATGATCCGAATTGATCTTGGTGCCGTCGCTATTGATCACCTCGACATTGCCGCTTGCGACCATGCGCTTGGTGTTGCGGTTGTACTCGACCTTCTGCGCGACAAGTCGGTTGCCGCCATAGTCGATCTGCACGCCGCCGACGGCGGTCACGGTCTGATTGTCGTTGTTATAGACCAGCGTATCGGCCGCCAGCAGCATCTGCGAGCCGGACGGCACCTTGGTCGCCATGTCGCCGACATCCTGCGCGATCGCAGGCAGCGGAACCGCGCATGCAAACAGGCATGCCAAGGCGGTCGCCGCATAAAGGCGCGCCAAACCGGCCTGCCTGTTACTGGGCAAAAAGGCCTCCCTCACTAGCCGTCTTCCTTGTATAGCAGGAAAGTCACCCCGAAGAACATAGCTACCACGACCGGCACCCAGGCAGCTACGACAGTCGGCACGAACCCCGCCACGCCGAATGCCTTCACCAGCACCGAAACGACATAAAGCAGAAACCCGGCAACGACGCCACCCAGAATCATCGTTGCCGATTGCCCCATCCTCGCAAATCGCATTGAAACTGTTGCCGCAATCAGCGTCATGGCGACGAGCAGGAACGGCAACGCCACCAGCGAATCGAACTGCATGGCAAAGGCATTTGCCTTGAGACCGAAAGAACGGGCAACCTCGATTTTTCCCGGCAGATCGTAGAATGGAATGGTCTCCGGGCGCGCCAGCCGCTCCTGCACGAATTCGGGCTTCAGATTGGTCGGCACGCGATCGTTTGCCGCAGGCTGGATGGTGCCGTTCCTGAAGGTCTTGACGTCCTGCAATTCCCAGTAGCCGTCCCGCAGGTAGGCGCGCGCGGCATCCTTGCGCTCGACGATATCGCCTTGCGGGTCGAGGATGAAAAAGACAGCGTCAGCCATCTCCAGGCCCTGATTGAGGATGGCGCGCGCTCCGATGATGGTGTCTCCGGAGCTGGTTTTCTGCCGGATCCAGGGCGCGGCGTCGGCCGACACCGTATTCGACTTGCCCGAGCGCAACTGGGTTTCGATCTGTTCGGACCAGGAAAAGGCGTGCGCTGCGAGCGGGTTGATGAGACCGACCGACAGGACGCCGAACAACAGCGCTCCGATGCAGCACGGCAGAAGGAACTGCCAGGCCGAAACGCCGGCTGAGCGCGCTATGACCAGTTCATACCTGCGGTTGAGCGAGACCAGCGTCGCCATCGCCGAGAAGAGACCGACAAACGGCACGGTCTGCAGCATGATCATCGGCATCCTGAGTCCGGAAATGGCCAGCGCCGTTCCATAGGTGAAGCCGGGCAGGCCGGTCGTGCGGCCGGAAAGCTCGGTGAAATCGATCAGGAACACCAGCGCAAGCAGGCCGATGAAGAACCACACGGTGATCGTGACATAGCGGAAGAAGAAGTAGCGTCCCAGCGTCCAGCCCATCAGCTGACCCCCTGGCCCGAGGCGCTGCGCCTGGACAGGCGCAGCTTGACGGCATTCCAGGCTTCAGCCATCCGGCTGGCGAGATTCGTCAGCCAATCTGCCCAGACCACTGGCAGTTCCATCGTCCGGTTGGATGCGATGAACCAGATTGCCACCGCCGACGACACGATGGGCACGCCGTAGACCATATACGCATATTGCGGAACCTCATCGGCCTTGCTGGCGGCGAAAAAGCCCAGCCAGCGCACGAACAGCGATATCGCGATGGCCGTGATCAGCGGATTGACGCGCGCCTCGCGATGCGAGCGTGCGTCTCCGGCGACCGCGAGTGCGATCAGGGCGAAAACCATGGAATAGAGCCATTCCGAGAACCGCTGGTCGACCTCCGCCCGGTATTCGTTCGGGCGCTGCTGGTAGACCTTGTCATTGGCACTCGGGTTGAGCAGGTACTGGGTCGTCTGGTCTTTTGGCATCAGCGTCACCTCCGACGCTGCCGCCATGAAGGCCGACATGTCGAAGGCATAGGAGGTGAAGCGGATGACCGAGAGGTCGCCGGTCAGTGTCTTTCGATGGATGACGCCGTCATTCATCATCAGCACCTTTTCGCCGCCGCGTTCGATGATGCTGCCGGTCTTGGCATAGTAGACGAGGTTGACGCCTTCCTCGCGCGAATCCGCGACGAAGATGCCGCCCAGCCGGTTGTCGGGAAGCCGCTCGCCTATCTGCAGGAACAGCCCGTCATCGATCTTGCGGAATGTGCCCTCCTGGATGATCAGCGACAGAAGATCCGCGCGTGACTCCGCCACCAGCATCCGGTTCTTCTGGCGCGCATAGGGGTCGATGCCGTTGTCGACGGCGAAGGAAAAGACGCTGGCCGCGGCCGCGAGAATCATGATCGGCCGCACAATGGTCCAGCGCGAGGCGCCCGCTGCGTTGACGACGGCAAGCTCCGAATCCGAATTCATGACGCTGAGCGTCTGGGCAACCGCCACCACGAGCGCGAAGGGCACCACGATCGGAATGATCGAGGGAAGAATGAGGGCCGCAACCTCGAAGAAGGTCAGCGCCGACTGGCCGCTGTCGGTGACGAGGTCGATCTTGGCCAGCACCTGCGTCGTCCAGACAATGGCCAGCGTCCAGGCCAGCGCTGCAATAAAGACCACGAAAGCGCGGCGCATGATGTAGCGTTCAACGACCTTCATGAAGGCTTTTCTCAATTTTCTCGAACGGCATCATGCCACCGGATAAGGGTAGCCGTCCGGCGACGCCCGCACAACTGGCTGCGTCGGGCTCTGTCAGGCAGACGATCCGGTTCCCGTCCCACATCGCGCGCCACGTTGGGCCGGAGTGTCGGCGGGATTGGATAAGAAAGGGCGAACATCGATGGTTAACAACAGGTTGCGGCCAAAAAGCGGAGCCGTGCCGCGACGAATCGCCGTCGATTCATGTGCCATATGGGGAGCCCGTTTGGCAAAGTCTTGCCAAATGCCGGAAAACGACCAAATGTCGCGGATCGCTTCCAACCGCTTCGCGCGAGCCGCGCATTCCCCGAAAGCAGGACATGATGAACCAGAGACCCTCGATCGCCTTCGCAAAATTCGCCGCGCCGCAGACCGCCGCGAACAGAAGGGGGACGGTCTTCGTGCTGGCGGCGGATGATGGCGGCCTGAGCGAAACCGCCGCGGCGTATGATCCCGGCAAGACGCTGGAACGGGCCTTCCCTGTGGCCGAATTCACGGCCAAGTTCGCCAGCGTGGTGGAAGTGCTGACGCCACAGGCAAGCTCGCTCGACAGGCTGGTCGCGATCGGCGCCGGCAAGGTGTCGGGGCTCGACGAATACGCCTGGACGAAGCTTGGAGGCACCATCGCGGGGTCGCTACGCAAGGCGACGGACGTGGCGGTGGTGCTCGACGTGGTCGGCGCCTCGTCAAGCGGTGCGCAGGCGGCCAGCCTTGCCGCGGGTATTCTTCTGCGCAGCTATTCCTTCGACAAGTACAAGACCAGGAAAGACAAGGACGATGGCCAAGGCGACAAGGCCGAGCCGAAAAAGCCGGCCAAGATAACCATCCACACCGCCGATCCGGCGGGCGCGAAGAAGGCCTTCGCCGAGACCGAGGCGGTGATCGACGGCGTGCTTTTGGCGCGTGACCTCGTCAACGAGCCGGCGAACGTCCTGGGACCTGTCGAGTTTGCCGCCCGCGCCAAGGAACTGGAGGCCCTCGGCGTCAAGGTCGAGATCCTGGCCGAGAAGGAAATGAAGAAACTCGGCATGGGGTCGCTGCTCGGAGTCGCGCAGGGCTCGCCGCGCGGCGCCCGCATGGCCGTCATGCAGTGGAACGGCGGCAAGGCCAAGGACAGCCCCGTCGCGTTCATCGGCAAGGGCGTCACCTTCGACACCGGCGGCAATTCGATGAAACCGGCATCCGGCATGGAGGACATGAAGGGCGACATGGGCGGCGCCGCGGCGGTGACCGGACTGATGCATGCGCTCGCCGCCCGCAAGGCGAAGGCCAATGTCGTCGGCATCATCGGGCTGGTGGAAAACGCCGTCGACGGCCATGCGCAGCGTCCCGGCGACATCGTTACCTCGATGTCGGGCCAGACCATCGAGGTGCTCAACACCGATGCGGAGGGGCGCCTGGTGCTGGCCGACGCGCTCTGGTACTGCAATGACCGCTTCCAGCCGAAGTTCATGGTCAACCTGGCGACGTTGACCGGCGCGATCATGGTCGCGCTCGGCCAGCACTATGCCGGCCTGTTCTCCAACAATGACGAACTGGCGGAACGCCTGGCGACAGCCGGGCAGTCGACGCAGGAGCGGCTGTGGCGCATGCCGCTCGGTCCCGAATATGACAAGCTGATCGATTCCAAGAATGCAGACATGAAGAACATCGGCGGCCGCTATGGCGGCGCCATCATCGCCGCGCAGTTCTTGCAGCGCTTCGTCAAGGACACGCCCTGGGCGCATCTCGACATCGCAGGCACTGCCATGGGGGCGCTGTCGAACGAAATCAACCAGTCCTGGGGTTCCGGCTTTGGCGTGCGGCTGCTCGACCGGCTCGTGCGCGATCACTACGAGAGCTGATCGGGACCCATGGCCGACGTGCTGTTTTATCACCTGACCGAATCGACGCTGGAGGATGCGCTGCCCGGCCTACTTGAGCGCAGCGTCGATCGCGGCTGGCGCGCCGTGGTGCAGACAGGCACCGAGGAGCGGCGCGACGCGCTCGACCAGCATCTGTGGACGTTCCGTGACGATTCCTTCCTCGCGCACGCCACTGATCGCGAAGCCCATCCCGCTGAACAGCCGATCCTTTTGACCACCGGCGAAGGCAACCCGAACGCGGCGCAGATACGCTTCCTGGTGGACGGCGCTGCGCCGCCGGACCTTGGCGGCTACGAGCGCGCCGTGTTCCTGTTCGACGGCCACGATGCGGCCCAGGTCGAGGCCGCCCGCGGGCACTGGAAGACGATGAAAGACGCCGGCCACGCGGTGACGTATTGGCAGCAGACGCCCGACCGCCGCTGGGAGCGCAAAGCCTAAGGGACGTCACCGGTGGCTGATCGCTACCCTGCTGGTATGTGGGGTCGCGATCATCGAGCCGGAAGAAACCTGTCGCTCGTACATGAGCAGCCTTATTTCTTCCCCTGCGGATGGATCGTCTCGCCGCGTTTGAGCATCTCGACAAAAGTCTCGATCTTCTTCCTGCGCCCGGCTTCGGTCTTCATGTTGTGGATACGGAAGGCGAGCGCGAAGCGGTTCTGCGCGCTGAGTTTTTCGAGCATTTGCCGAGCCTCTGGCTCGGCATCGATCGCGGCCTGCAGGTCATCGGGAATTTTCATGTCCTTGCCGCTGGCATAGGCACGCGCCCAGCGGCCATCGGCCTTGGCGGCTTCGACCTCGGCGAGCCCATGCCGCGTCATCCGGCCGTCGTCGATCAGCCGGGCGACATTGTCGATGTTGATCTGGCTCCAGATGCTTTTCTTCGTCCTCGGCGTGTAACGCTGCAGGAAGCTCTTGTCGTCGAGCCCCTTGCGCACCGCGTCGATCCAGCCCCAGCACAGCACGACCTCGATCGCCTCCTTTGCCGAGATCGACTTCAGTCCCGAGCCGGTCTTGTGGATTTTGATCCAGACCTCGGTTTCCCTGTCATGATGTTCACCGAGCCAGGTATAAAAGCTCTCGGCGTCCTCGAATTCGTGCACCTTGTCGGGGTCGACCTTGACCGGCGCCATTTGCGGCCTCGTCCATGCTTTGCGATTGCACTTTCAATGCGGCATTTCCCGCTGGATGACAATCGAAGGCGAAGATGATGGCTGTCGGATGAGGGCAGTTCTGCGGTGGCCCGCAGGCGCGGACCACCGCGGGTGTCGTTTCACTGCCCGCCCATTTCCTTCTTGAACGTGTCGAAATCGACCTGCATGCCATTGAAGATGGTGCTCCAATGGCGGGTCAGCGCCGCCATCGCCACCGCCTCCTGGATTTCCTCATCGGTAGCGCCGGCGCGCTTGGCGTTTTGCGTGTCCGACCAGATGCAGTAGTTGCACGGGATCTGCGCCGCCACTGCCAGCGAGATCAATGACTTTACCTTTGGCGGCAGCGCCGTCTTGTCGCTGAGTTCGATGGCCTTGACCTCGGCCCAGGCGCCGGGCAGACCGGCTTTGGGAAGTTGCTTCACAAAGCTCGGCACGCCGCCCATGGTCGACTGGATGTCCTTTATGGTTGCATCGTAGTCGTCGGCATAGGCAGGGGCCGCGGCGAGGACGCAGGCCACGGCGGTTAGAGCCAACGCACGATGGAGGGAAGAATGCACGAATTTGGCAATGCGATGGTGTGACATGTTTTCCTCCTCTGGTCTTTGTTAGCCTTACTGTGTAAGGTGAAGTGAAAAATGAACCTTACGCTGTAAGTTGTCAAGCGCGGCCATGGACTCATCGATCAAAAAAAAGCGAGCACGCGGACGGCTGTCCCGCGAGATGATCGAGAATGCCGCTTTCGAGGTGATCGAGAAGGAGGGCCTTTCCGGTTTTTCGATGCGCAAGCTCGCCGCCGTGCTCGGCTGCGAGGCGATGAGCATTTATCATCACTTCCCCTCGCAAGCGCACCTCTATGAGGCGTTGGTCGATCGCCAGGTCAGCGGGATGGTTATCCCCGACGACAGCATGCCGTGGCGCGACAGGATTCGGATGGTCATGCATGAGTTTCGCCGTGTTGCGAGGGAGCACCCGGCCTTTGCGCCATTCCTTGTCGTCTACCGGATGAATTCGCCGCCTTGCCTTGCGATGCTGAACGGCGTCATCGGCCTGTTCGAGGCTGGCGGTTTCGGCCCGGAACTCAGCGCCAGGCTGTTTCGCACCGCCAGCTATTATCTCATGGGCGCGATCCTCGACGAGACCGCGGGCTACGCCAAGGGCCCGTCGGCGGTGACCACCGTCGACGACGAGCAACTGGCCAAGGATTTCCCCAGTGTCATGGCGGCCGGGACCTATTTCGGCACTGGCGGTTTCGACAAGACATTCGAACTCGGCCTCGACATGCTATTGGACGAAATGGAGCGCCTGCGCGACAGCGCCAATGGAGGCTAATTGTCCGGCAACGTCCGATTACAAGGTGATTCCCTGAATGCGCTTTCTGTTCCTGTTGATCCTGCTCGCCGGCATCGGCGTCGGCGCCATCTATCCATGGGCGATGACCAATTTCTCCGGTCACAAGATCGGCAGCTGGCGGGTCTATGAGGGTGGCCGCTTCAGGCAGGTCACAGTGCCGCTTGCCGCGCGCGATGCGCCGGTCAGGGTGCTGGTCGACTTGACCGCGAGGGCCGAGCGCATCGTTTCGCAGCAGCGCACGGTGCTGACGCTGACAGCCGCCTCCGGCGGCCGCACGGTGCTTGCCTCGACGCTTCAGTTCAATCATTCCGACAATCCGCGTCAGGCGAGCCCGCAACTGCCCGACAAGATCTTCCGCGATGAGGCTGGCGTGATCCGGACCGTCGGCCCCGGCCCCTATGTCTTCACCGTCGGTCCCGGCGACGCCGACGACATCCCGATACGCGCGGTCGATCTTGTCTTGCGCTCCGGTGTGGGCGAGACCGACAGCCGTGCGCGACCGGTTGGCTTCGCGCTGATGGCGATCGGCTTGATCGGCTTCCTGCTGTCCTTGCGTTCTGCCGGCGGCCGGCCGCAAAATCCGAATTCACAGCCACCGCCGCCACGTTGGGGCAGGGGTTCCACATGAACTATCGCCACGCCTATCACGCCGGAAATTTTGCCGACGTCCTCAAGCACGTCGTGCTGACGCGGCTGCTTGAATATCTGAAGCAGAAGGACAAGGCGTTCCGCGTCATCGACACTCATGCAGGCATCGGCCGCTACGATCTGTCCTCGCCCGAGGCGCAGAAGACCGGCGAATGGCAAGGCGGCATCGGCCGGCTGGTCGATGCCGCGCCCGAAGCCCAGGCCGCAATGCTGCTCGCGCCCTATCTCGACGCGGTGCGTGCGTGCAACGCAGACGGTCCATTGAAAAAATATCCGGGCTCGCCGCTGGTCGCGCGGCACCTTCTGCGTAAGCAGGACCGGCTATCGGCGATCGAGCTGCACCCGAAGGATGTCGCGAAGCTGAAGACGGAATTCGCCGGCGATTTCCAGGCAAGGGTGATCGAACTCGACGGCTGGCTGGCGCTCGGCGCACACCTGCCGCCGAAGGAAAAGCGCGGACTGGTGCTGATCGATCCGCCATTCGAGGAAGAGGGCGAGTTCGGCCGCCTCGTCGACGGGCTGGCGAAGGCGCACAAGCGCTGGCCGGGCGGCATCTATGCGCTGTGGTATCCGATCAAGGACCGCAAGGCGGTGATTGGCTTCCGCAAGGCGCTGAAGGAAACCGGCGTTCCGAAATTGCTCGACATCGAATTCGAAATCCGGCCCGCGTCGCAAGAGCCCAGCCTCGACGGCAGCGGCCTGGTCGTGGCCAACCCGCCTTTCACGCTGGAAGGTGAATTGCGCATTCTCCTGCCGGCCCTGCACAAATTGCTGGTCTTGGAAAAGCCGGCGCACTGGACGCTGAACTGGCTGGCAGGGGAGTAGCAGCGGGATGCAGGCTGCGAGCGGCGTCCTTACAGATGCGCCAAGACAAACAGTTAAAGCGGGTCTGCGGCCGGCCCGGCTCCGCTCCGCTGGAATTGGTGGCCGGCTTCTGCCTCGCCATCGGCGCCGCGGTGCCCTATGCCGCCGGCGCGCTCATCCTGTTCACGGTGGCGGCGAACCTGCTCGTCCTGCCCTTCTGGCGCCATCACGGGCCGGAAAGGCAGGCGCTGAGGTCCGCCTTCCTGGTCAACATCGCCGTTATCGGCGGGCTGCTGCTGGCGGCGCGCCCCGGCTGATGGCCGACGGCCACGCCCTGGAAACCATTGTCAATGCAATCGCTTGACCGCCGCCCGGCGAATCCCGCACAGTGCGCGCAATCGACCTTGAGAGGCTGCCATGACTCGCTTCGCCCGCTCCGCCCTTGCCGCCCTGATCTCGCTCTGCACGCCATTTGGCACATCGCTTGGCTTCACCCAGGCGGCGCAAGCCGCCGATCTTGCCGTCTATTCTGACGAGGACAGCGGCATTTGCGGCGAAGCCTGGGTGCTGAACAAGATCACCAGCCGCTTCTCCTATCAGGTGCGGCACGTCCCGCACCTGCCGGATGTCGCGATCACCGATTTCCACCGCATCCACCAGCACCGCTACTTGCCGGCCAGCGAGGAATGGCCGATCGGCCGGCGCTATTGCGGCGCCACGGTCGCCCTGTCAGATGGCCGCGGCCGCGCCATCTGGTACCTGATCGAGGAAGGCCAGGGCTTTGCCTCGATCGGCGACAATGTCGAATTCTGCGTCTCGGGCTTCGACCGCTGGATGGTCTACAACGGCCGCTGCCGCATCCTGCGGTAGCGGGCGGTTTCCAGTCTCGATTTCGTTAGAGCCTGCGGCTCAAGCCGCGGGCCTTTTCTGCGACTCGGGGTATCGGCCCTGACGAAAATATGTGCCGCGCGGCACGCGCCGACAATGTTTGCCAATCGCAGTGCTATTTCCTGCCTCGCGTCGCCTCGGCTTCACCGATGATCTTTCGAAGAAAGGCAACGTGACCGCGAAAAGCGCGGCGCCCGATCGTCGTTGCTTTGATCCGTGTCCGCGGCCGCCGCCCGACGAAAAGCTTTTCAACATCGACGTAGCCCGCTTTGGCCAGCGTATCGAGATGCGCGCCGAGATTTCCGTCGGTGGTTTCGATCATGGCTTTCAGTTGCGTGAACTCCAGCGCCTCGCGTCTTTCCAGCGTGTTCAGGGCGGCCATGATCCTGAGCCGTGTACCCTGATGGATGATGTCGTCGGCACTCATCAATGGCTCCAATGCTGCGGACCTTGAGCTGTCACCCTCTGGCATACAGAGTAATCTGTCAATTCAGTGATGAAGCCAGGCTTGACAAGGTGATCTCCAGATCGGCGCATCGCATTGCACTTGTAATCCGAAGGGACCGGTCGCCTGCAAAAGATGATCATTCTCTATAAGCCGCAGCTCATGATATTGGCGGCCGAAGATCAATGCGCGAAGCTGCTTGCTGATCTTTGCAGCTTCATGGCAGGCGCGCCCACGCAGCGCATCGAGAATGTCGATGCCAAATTGCTGGCGATATCGGAAGATAACGCCATATTTTTGCGATGATGAGTGTGATCATGTGTCGATCGCAACGAAAATTTAAGCTGAGAAAATCATATCATTGCTTCGCTGGCTAGCGAGGCGCGAGTCAGATAAGCATGACACGCCGGGCCATTAACGGTCGTCGGCATAACGCAAGGGGCATCGCATGGCTAAGCAGTCATCAAAAGCGCCGGCATCCAAGGCACCGGCAAAGAAAGCACCTGTAAAAGCGGCGGCGGCGAAAGCCGCGACCGCGGTCAAGAAAGCAGCACCCGCTGCCAAGCCGAAGGCGGCAGCGCCGAAGGCAAAGGCGGCACCGGCCAAGAAGCCGGCAGCCAAGGCCGCCGCGAAACCGGCGGCGAAGAAGGCAGCGCCCGCCAAGGCCAGCGCCGCATCCGCAAAGAAGGCTGCACCGGCCAAGAAGGCCGCTCCGGCAAAGAAAGCCGCTCCGGCCAGGAAGCCGGCTGCCAAGGCCGCGGCCAAGCCCGCTGCAAAGAAGGCAGCCCCTGCCAAGGCTCCGGCCAAGGCTGCCGCGGCGAAGTCTTCGGCACCGGTGAAGAAGGCGGCGCCAGCCGCCAAGAAAGCAGCGCCGGCGAAGGCCGCGAAGAAGTAGTCACGTTTCTTCGCGCCGGGGACCGTGTCGGCAGAAATGAGGGCAGGTGCCGTTGAGGCCTCGCCCTCTGCTCTGGCATTGGGGCGCAACGAGAGGGGCGGACGCCAGATATCTTTCGCAGCTCCCAGGACTTCGCCGCAGGGCGAAGTCCGGTGGGCTTTTGTTGCCCGCGCCATCACGCGGCGACGGGACGATCGTTGGTCTTGTCGGCCTGTCGGAGTTTGCCGCCGTCACCATGTGGCGCATCCTGATCAAGGCGTACAAGAGACCAAGGCATGCAGGAGTGGTCGCCGGCTGCTGGCGGCTGGTTTTTTCCGCTTCTGGCTGTTGCGCGGGGAAGGGCGCCCGGTCAACAGTGACGGGCTGCCAACAGGAACCCGATCATGCCGAAGCTGCTTTACGCCTCCACGTCCCCCTATAGTTCCAAGGTACGAATGGCGGCCCTTTATGCCGGCATCGCGGTCGACCTGGCGCCTGTCAAGACCGAAGACAAGCCGGCCGAACTGATCGGCGCCAATCCGCTGGGCAAGATCCCCGTGCTGGTGCTCGACGACGGCCGCTCGATCCACGACAGCCGAGCCATCACCCAGCAGCTCAACCGGATGTCGAAGAGCGCGCTGTTTCCGCGCAATCCCGACAAGCGGCTGGAAGCGGAAGTGCTGGAAGCGTTGGCGGACGGCATCTGCGACTGTGCGCTGTCGATGGTTTATGAGCGCCGCACGCGGCCCGAGGAGATGGTCTACCAGCCCTGGCTCGATCGCCAGTGGGCGAAGATCACCGCCGCGCTCGATCTACTCAACGCCAATCCGCCGAAACTGCCGAAGAAGATCACCGCCGGCCAGATGGCGCTGCGCGCCTGCCTTGGCTACCTGGCGCTGCGTTTCGCCGGGAAATGGGAAAAAGGCCGCAACCGGCTGGTCCGCTGGGCCGCGCGCTTCGATGAGAAATTCCCGGACCTGAAACCCTGCGTTCCCGCGTGAGCGGCCGACAATAAAAAAGCCGGGCGCGAGGCCCGGCTTCTTCGTGTCGTGGCTTGAACGACTTAGAACTTCATACCGACGCCGAAGGTGACGCGGTTGTCGGTGGCCTTGACCTTGCCAATGCCATCGAAGTCCTTGCTGCCGAAGTCGGTGTAGCGGTATTCGACGCGGCCGAACACATTGTCGGTCAGCTTGATGTCGGTACCAAGACCGGCGGTCCAGCCGATCATGGTGGCGCGGTCGCTGGCGCCGAGGACGCTGTCCTCCACCTTCAGGCTCCTGCCGGCGAGACCACCGGTGCCGTAGAGCAGGATTTCCGGGGTCACAGCGTAGCCGAGACGGGCACGCAGCGAGCCTTCGAAGCCGGCCTTGGAATCGATGCCATTATCGTCGCCCTTGACGCCGTTGTAGCCGAGTTCGGCTTCACCGCCGTAGACGAAGTTCTCCTGCTGCCACTGATAGCCGCCGAAGACGCTGCCGATGAAGCCCTTGGTATCGGTTTCAACGTCGAAATCCTTTTCCTTGGTACGGCCGCTGAAGCCATAGCCAAGATTAAGACCGGCATAGGGGCCGGCCCAGGACGCGACGGGCAGTTCGGCGACCGGGGCAGGCGCCGGCGGCTCTTCCTGGACCACATCGGCGGCATAGGCAGTTCCACCGAGGGCGAAGAGCCCGAGCGCTACGGCCAGCGGCCGTGCGAATTTGAGATTGGCTTGCATTGTTGTTTACTCCTTAAGCCACAGGACACAGGCTTGTTCTTACGATCGCCCATCAACCCGTCCGGGGGGTGAAACGGATCTGGCGTTCGTCGGTTCCAAATGTCGTGTCGAAATACGGCTGAAGCGAACCTGAACTTGGGTCATTCCCCGGCGCGAATGAGGCAGAAATTTGGCGTTGCATCTTCGCAACAGCGAAATGTCAGCAGATTGGCCGTGCTGCACCGCAGGTGGCTTGGTGCAAGGAGTCCAGCCCCCTATATTGTGTTGAGGCCGGCTCATTGCCGGCCGGCTCGAAATGCCGAACCGGCCGTTTCGCCACAATGTTGCCGCAGCTGCGAACGCCATTTAACGGGTGGCGGGCCATATTTTGCCGGCGCCCTCCTTCGCGCCGAAACCGAGGATTGACAACAGATGAGCAAAGCCACCGCGGCGCTGGTGACGGGCGGGGCAAAACGGATCGGTAGCGCGATTGTCGAGGATCTCGCCGCCCACGGTTTTGCCGTCGCCATTCACTGCAACCGCTCGCGCGACGACGCGGATGCGCTTGCCCAGCGGATCAACCGCGCCGGCGGCCACGCCGCCGTGGTCGCCGCCGATCTGACCGATATGGCCGAGGTCGGCGACCTGGTCGGCCGCGCCGAAGCCGCGCTCGGGCCGATCTCGCTGCTCGTCAACAACGCTTCGCTGTTCGAGGACGATTCGGTTCTTGATTTCGACTGGCAGGGCTGGGACCGCCACTTCGCCATTCATGTGAAGACCCCGGCGCTGTTGGCGCAGAACTTTGCCCGGGCCCTGCCGGACGGGCGGGAGGGGCTGATCGTCAACATGATCGACCAACGTGTCTGGCGGCCGACGCCGCGCTACTTCTCCTATGCGCTGTCGAAGTCCGCCTTGTGGACGGCAACCCAGATGATGGCGCAGGCGCTCGGCCCGCGCATCCGCGTCAATGCCATCGGTCCCGGCCCGACCTTGAAGAACGCGCACCAGGACGACAGTGACTTTGCCGCGCAACTCGCCGGTCTCATTTTGAAACGCGGCCCGCAATTGCCGGAATTCGGCGCCACAATCCGCTATCTCTGGGAAGCCCGCTCGGTTACCGGGCAGATGATCGCGCTTGATGGCGGCCAGCATCTTGCATGGCGCACACCTGATGTGACAGGCATGACGGAATGAGTCCCGCAGAGCAGAAACACAAGATGCGTGGCGGCGCCGACGATCTGCCTCCCGAAATCGACGTCGAGGACGAGGCGGCGGAGGAGATCGTCGAACCGGCCGGCCCGGACGTCGCCTTCACCGCCATCGACTGGACGCCGCATGCCGGCGATGCTGACGGTATGGTCGGCGCCGAAGTGATCCAGACGCTGGTCAAGCGGCTGCCCAATGCGCCGGGCGTCTACCGCATGATGAATGCCAATGGCGACGTGCTCTATGTCGGCAAGGCTCGCAGCCTGAAGAAGCGCGTCACCAATTACGCGCAAGGCCGCTTCCACACCAACCGCATCGGCCGCATGGTGCGCGAGACCGCGACGATGGAGTTCGTCGTCACTCGCACCGAGATCGAGGCGCTGCTGTTGGAGGCCAACCTCATCAAGCGGCTGCGGCCACGTTTCAACGTGCTGATGCGCGACGACAAGTCGTTTCCCTACATCCTCTTGACCGGCGACCATGTCTCGCCCGGCATCTACAAGCATCGCGGCGCGCGTTCGCGCAAAGGTGATTATTTCGGCCCCTTCGCTTCCGCGGGCGCGGTCGGCCGCACCATCAATTCCTTGCAGCGCGCCTTCCTCCTGAGGAGTTGCACCAACTCCTTCTACGAGAACCGCACGCGGCCTTGCCTGCTCTATCAGATCAAGCGCTGCGCCGGTCCGTGCACCGGCGAGATTTCGCATAGCGACTATGCCGAGCTGGTTGCCGAGGCGAAGGATTTTCTTTCCGGCCGCAGCCAGAAGGTGAAGACCGAGATTTCGGCCGCCATGCAGCAGGCCTCGCAAGACCTCGATTTCGAGCGCGCCGCCATCTATCGAGACCGGCTGGCGGCACTCTCGCACGTGCAGAGCCACCAGGGCATCAATCCGCAGACCGTCGACGAGGCCGATGTCTTCGCAATCCATCAGGAGGGCGGCCAGGTCTGCATCCAGGTGTTCTTCTTCCGCACCGGCCAGAACTGGGGCAACCGCGCCTATTTCCCGAAGGCCGATCCGGCGCTGGAAGGCGCAGAGGTGCTGGGCTCGTTCCTGGCGCAGTTCTATGACGACAAGCCGACGCCGCGGGCCATTCTGCTGTCGCACGCCGTGGAGGATCAGGAACTGTTGGCCGAGGCGCTCTCGACCCGCGCCGGCCGCAAAGTATCGATCTCGGTGCCGCAGCGTGGCGAGAAGAAGGACCTGACCGACAACGCGTTGCAAAATGCCCGCGAGGCGCTCGGCCGTCGGCTGGCCGAAACCTCGACGCAGGCCAGGTTGCTCGCCGGCTTCGCCGAGACCTTCGGGCTCGAAAAGCCGCCGGTGCGCATCGAGGTCTACGACAATTCGCACATCATGGGCACCAACGCCGTCGGCGCCATGGTCGTCGCCGGGCCGGAAGGTTTTGTGAAGAACCAGTACCGGAAATTCAATATCCGCTCGACCGAGATCACGCCCGGCGACGATTTCGGCATGATGCGCGAAGTGATGGAGCGGCGGTTTTCACGATTGCTCAAGGAGCATGGCGATGCGACGCCCAACGATGCCGCGGCAGGCGAGGCGGACAGCGATGAGGGCGACATGTCGGGGGGCTTCCCTGCCTGGCCCGACGTCATCCTGATCGATGGCGGCCAGGGCCAGATGAGCGCCGTGCGCAAGATCCTCGCCGATCTCGGCATCGAGGACCGGGTCGTGGCCATCGGCATCGCCAAGGGCCAGGACCGCGACGCGGGCCGCGAGCGCTTCTTCATCAAGGGCAGGGACTCGTTTTCGCTGCCGGTACGCGACCCGGTGCTCTATTTTGTCCAGCGCCTACGCGACGAGGTTCACCGTTTCGCCATCGGCTCGCACCGGGCGCGCCGCAAGAAGGAGATGGTCAAGAGCCCGCTCGACGAGATCGGCGGCATCGGCCCCAGCCGCAAACGGGCGCTGCTGATGCATTTCGGCACCGCCAAGGCGGTCGGTCGCGCGGCAATCGAGGACCTGGTAAAGGTCGACGGCATTTCCGAGCAGGTGGCCAGACTGGTTTACAACCATTTTCACGAGAACTGATGCATGTCGCCCGAAAGCGACCATCGGCTCCCGGGCGAAGCAAGGAGCGGCGCGGCGTAGCCCGCGAGATGACAAGATTGGCCTATTTTTGCTGGCCAATCGATTTTGGCCTGTTGACCCCCTACATCAGCTTCTGATTTGAGTACGCAGGCAGAAAGAGTTCCCCCGGATATGGCTCAGCGCGCGTTCAACCTCCCGAACATCCTCACCTACGCCCGCATTATCGCGGTGCCGCTGGTGGTGCTGTGCTTCTTCCTCGAGGGGCATCTGAAGTCGAGCGACTTCGCCCGCTGGTCGGCGCTGATCATTTTCCTGCTGGCGTCCATCACCGACTATTTCGACGGCTATTTCGCCCGCGCCTGGAAGCAGACCTCGAACATCGGCAAGATGCTCGACCCCATTGCCGACAAGCTGCTGGTCGCGACATGCCTGCTGCTGCTTGCCGCTGACACCGACCGCCATGCCGGCATTGCCGGCTGGTCGCTGTGGGCGGCGATCATCATCCTGTGCCGCGAAATCCTGGTTTCGGGCCTGCGCGAATATTTGGCGGCGCTCAAGGTCTCCGTGCCGGTGACGCAGCTTGCCAAATGGAAGACCACTATCCAGATGGTCGCCATCGCCTTCCTGCTCGCCGGTCCGGCCGGCGACAAGATTTTTCCGCTGACCACACAGACCGGCCTGGTGCTGTTGTGGATCGCTGCCCTGGTCACGCTTTATACCGGCTATGACTATTTCCGTGCCGGCCTCAAGCACATCATGGACGAATAGGATGACGAAGCTCATCTACTTCGCCTGGGTGCGGGAGCGAATCGGCAAGCCGGACGAAGACGTGGAATTGCCGCATGGCGTCGACACGGTTGCGGACCTGTTGCGCTGGCTGAAGTCGCGCGGCGAGGAATACGACCATGCGCTGCAACATCCCGACGTGATCCGCGTCGCTATCAACCAGGAACATGTCGAGCACGGCGAAAAGATATCTGGCGCGCGCGAGATCGCGCTGTTTCCGCCGATGACCGGGGGCTGAGATGGCCGGCGCGGTCGTACCTGTCGTGCGCGTCGAGGCGCAGGATTTTGACGTCGCCGCCGAAATCGCCAGACTGACGCAAGGCCGCGCCGACATCGGCGCTGTGGTCACCTTCTCGGGCCTGTGCCGTGACGAGCAGGGGACGCTCTCGGCCCTTGAGCTCGAGCATTATCCGGGCATGGCAGAGGCCGAAATCGCCCGCATCGCGGCCGAAGCGGTTCAGCGCTGGCCGCTGCAGGGCATCACCGCCATCCACCGTCATGGCAAGATCCGGCCAGGCGAGAACATCGTGCTGGTGGTGGCGGCCTCCGTGCATCGGCAAGCCGCGTTCGAGGCGGCGAATTTCCTCATGGATTATCTGAAGTCGCAGGCTCCCTTCTGGAAAAAGGAGCATCATGCCGACGGCTCCGAGGGCGGCTGGGTCGAGGCCAAGGAGAAAGACGAGCAGGCGGCAGGGCGCTGGAAAAGGCCACCGTCCGAATAATTTTGCATCAGCCACGCATTGACCGCAATCCTTTGGCCAATTCGTTGTTGGTCAGCCTGGGCTGTGGCCAGCCCGGGGAAGGGAGATGGTCGTGCTGGACAGGATAGCGGAGTTCTTCGTCTTCGGTTTCGTGCCTCTGGTCGTCGGTATACTGGCCGTGCCGGAACTCTCCGTGGCCGCCGAAAAAGCCCTGAAAGGCGAGGTGACCTACCGCGAGCGCATCGCTTTGCCGCCCAATGCCGTGCTCTCGGTCCAGCTTGCCGATGTCTCGTTGGCCGACGCGCCCGCCAAAATCGTCGGCGAACAGAAGCTGACGCCGGCAGGCCAGGTGCCGATCAGCTTTGCGGTCAAATTCGATCCGTCCCGGATCCAGCGGCGGATGACCTATGCGTTGCAGGCCCGCATCACCGTCGGCGACAGGCTCCTGTTCATCTCGGATGAGCGCCATCAAGTCGATCCGCTGACCGATGCGCCGCAAACAATCATGCTCAAGATGGTGACGCCAAGTCCCGAGCCCACTGCTTCCGTTCTCGATCAGCTTTGGCTTCTCGATTATGTCGACGGCGTAGCCATCACCGCATCGCAAGCGACATTCCGGGTGAGTGAAGCAGGCAAGGCCGACGGCAACGGTCCCTGCAACAGCTATTTTGCCACCGCCAACCTCGATGGCCAGAAGATCGCGATCAGCGACATCGGCTCGACCTACAAGGCCTGCGCGCCCGAGGTGATGGCGGAGGAAAAGGCGCTGTTCGAGGCTCTGGCAAAGGCGGCTTCGTATAAAGTCGATGCCGGCAAGTTGACCATCGCCGACGGGAACGGCCGCGAAATCCTGCGTTTCAGCGCCGCGAGCTGATGCCGTGAAAGGGCTGTCGGCGGAGGTCAGCCGCTCATTTTTTCGAACACGGCGCCATAGTGGTAGGGCGGCACGTCGACCAGCTCGATGAATTTGAGGCCGGCCGCCTCGACGGCCGTGATGGTCTGTTCCGGCGATATCCTCAATTCGGTCTTCGGTCCGCGGGGCTCGCCGAGCACCGTGGTTTGTTCACGCGGCTGCTGATGCCAGTTGACGACAACAAAGCGTCCGGCAGGGACGAGCGCTTCGCTAACGGCTCGCGCCAGCCGTGGCCGGTCCGGCACGCCGTGGAAGGCGTTTGCCATGAAGATGAAATCGACGGGGCGGGATATCAGGCTCGCGAGTTCATAGGCATCGCCCGCTACGAGATCGAAATTCCTCGTGCCGTTTTCATTGAGCCGGCGACGGGTGACGTCGAGCAGGTCGGTATCGATATCGATGCCGACGACATGGCGGGCGACCCTGGCGATGGGCAACGTAAACCAGCCGTCGCCACAGCAGAGGTCGGCCACCTCCATGCCCGGCTTCAGTCCCGTTGACGAAAGCACGGCACCGGGGTCGGGCCACAGCACCTCCCACCAGCCGCTCGATGGCATCTCGGTGCCCTGGAAGAAGCCGGGAATGGTGCTGGTCATGCTTCGCCGGCTCCCTGTGCCTGACCGACTTTAGCGCGGGCAAGGGTTCAACGGCAGTGCCGGATCGATCCGTTTCAATGAAAAAGGCCGGCAATCCGCCGGCCTTTTTCGGTCACAATGCCAGGGTCGGCTCAGCCGACGATCTCGGTGTCGGAGAACCAGTACTTGATCTCCTGCGCGGCGGTTTCCGGCGCGTCCGAACCGTGCACCGAATTCTCGCCGATCGACAGCGCATGCACCTTGCGGATGGTGCCTTCGGCGGCGTTGGCCGGGTTGGTGGCGCCCATCACCTCACGGTTCCTGGCAATGGCGTTCTCGCCTTCCAGCACCTGCACGATCGTCGGCGCCGACGACATGAATTCCACCAGCTCGCCGAAGAACGGACGATCCTTGTGGACGGCGTAAAAACCTTCCGCCTCACGGCGGCTCATCCAAACGCGGCGCGAAGCGATGACGCGCAGACCGGCATCTTCCAGCATCTTGGTGATAGCGCCGGTGAGATTGCGCCGCGTTGCGTCCGGCTTGATCATGGAAAAGGTGCGTTCGAGCGCCATTGGGTCGTCCTTGTCTGGTTGGATTGGGAGTGGCGGGCTCTATACAAGCCGGCCGGCCCATTGCCAAGAGGAAGTCGACAGAGGTGTCGACAGGGGAAGTCGACGCCATGCGCGTTTGCGTGCCGGGCCGATATCGGCGATGCCGCCAGCCCGAGATCGGACGGCTGCAATATTAGGCTTTGCTTGCTATAATCACATGTCGGCGCCGCGCTGAGGTCGGCCCGGATGGAGACCATGACCATGACAGACGATCGCCAGGAGCGCATTCGCAGCCGCGCACATCATATCTGGCAGGAAGAAGGGCAACCGGCCGGACAGCATGAGCGCCATTGGCAACAGGCGACGGCCGACATCGACCAGGAGGATGCAGGGTCATCCGCGGTGAAGAAGCCAGCAAGAAAGGCGGCCGTCGCCGGCAAGGCAAAAACCGCGCCCAAAGAGGCCAAGACCGCCGCCAAGCCCGGCAAGCCAAAAAAGGCGGCTAAATAAGACCTGGCCATAGCGGAGCCGATGGCTCGTCGCTGGCCCTGCCGCAAGGTCAGGCGCTAAGGTTTCACGCGGCCGCCGCAACCGTCCGACCCAGCCCGCCATGCAGGTCGAGGCAGCGGGCGAACCACTGCGCCACGACATCGTGGTCGTCGAGCAATGGGTAGGGCGAGGCGATGCGTGCCCATTGCAGCGCGCCGAACACGATATAGTCGGCAAACAGGGGCGAATCTCCGCCTATGAATGGCTGATAGGCGAGCATCGAGCGCAGCGGCTCCAGGGAAGCCCTGAAATTGCCAAGCCCGGCATCCCGCGCGGCCATCACCTCTTCCAGGCTCTTGCCCAGGCGCTGCTCCCGGCTCTGGCGGAAATAGGCGGCGTTCTCCGTATCCTGCATGGCATAAAGGTCCATGATCGCGGCGGTGGTCACATAGGGATGGATGGTCAGTTGCGACCAGCGCTCGATGAAGCGCGCCATGGCCTTGCCGCCTTCGCCGCCAAACAGCGACGGCCGGTCCGGATAGGTTTCGTCGAGATAAAGCGCGATGGCGAAGGAATCCGCGACGACCGTCTCGCCGTCGCGGATCACCGGCACGAGTTTCGATGCGCCGCCCTCGACGCGGGGCACTTCGAGAAAACGCGTCGGCACCGCGCTGATCTCCAGCCCCTTATGCGCCAGCGCCATCGTCGCCTTCCAGCAATGCGGGCTGAACGGGCGGGTGGCGTCGCGTCCGACGAGATCATAAAGCAGAATGGTCATTGGCGGCGGCTTCCTTGCGGTTTAGGTATCCCGCAACGCCTCGACACAGGCCGGCGGGAGAAAAGATGAAACGGCACTTCATGATGTTTGCGGCCTATAATCAATGGGCCAATGGCCGCATCTACGATGCCGCCGCCGATCTCGACGAAGAGGAATTCAATCGCGACGTCGGCGCTTTCTTCGGCTCGATGAAGGGCACGCTCAACCATCTCCTGGCCGCCGATCGCATCTGGATGAAGCGCTTTACCGGCGAGGGCGATGCGCCGACGGCGCTGGACGCCATACTGTACCAGGCGTTGCCGGGCCTGCGCATGGCGCGCGAGGCGGAGGACCGGCGGATCGTCGACTGGGTTGGCGGTTTGAGCGACAAGGCGCTGTCGGGCCGCTTTATATACATGACGGTATCGGACATGCGCACCGTCTCGCAACGGCTGGCTCCGGCGCTCGACCACGTCTTCAACCACCAGACCCACCACCGCGGCCAGGCCCATATGATCCTGACGGTTCTGGGCCGCCCTTCCGTGCAGCTCGATCTGGCGCATTTCCAGCGCACCGAGGAAGGGCGCGCATACGCCTGATTTCGGCCGCCGGCTGCGATAGAGCAGTTTTCACCGTTTCACGGAAACTGCGAACTGAGGGCCGAAAGACGTTGGAGCGCGTTATGACCGACGACGCGTGTTTTACAGATATTGGCCTTCCAACCGGGCCGCCTAAGTCTGCCGACCCGAAAAATTAGCTTTTCTAGTTTGCACGGAGCCGATTTCCCTAAAAAATATTTGACTGCAAGTCTTGATTCGTTTTGAGATTTGCTGGTCCGTTTGGGGGACGCGGTTAAATAAATGCATCGACGAAATTCTTCTCTGGGGTAGATGATTTTGTCGCAAATAGGGTGAAAGATTTGTCAAATATCGAGGATAAGACCGTTATCGAGCTGACCGCTGACATTGTCTCGGCCTATGTCGGCAACAACCCGCTGCCGGTTTCCGGCCTGCCTGACCTGATTGCCAGCGTCAGTGCCTCGGTGCGAAAGCTCGGAGGTGCCGTTGTCGCGGAAAGCCCAAGCCTGGTTCCTGCGGTGAACCCGAAGAAGTCGGTTTTTCCCGACTACATCGTCTGCCTGGAAGACGGCAAGAAGTTCAAGTCGCTCAAGCGGCACCTCAGGACGGACTATGGGCTGAGCCCGGATGAGTATCGCACCAAATGGGGCCTGCCGCCCGACTATCCGATGGTCGCTCCGAACTACTCAGCGACACGGTCAGCGCTGGCGAAGTCGACGGGACTTGGCCGCAAGCCGGCAGCGCCGGCCCCCGTGGCCAAGGCGACAAAGCGCGGCAAAGCCAGCGCCTGAGCGCGGCCGACCGCAGCCGGAAGCCTCTGAGCTGCGATGTTGACGGCGCCATTGCGCGCGCCGTTTTCATGCCTTGCGTGGCCAACCGGCCCGCAAGGTCTTGCGAAGCGCCGGTCTCCCGTGCAAAAGCGCGGCCATGCTTATCATCAACGACCTCTCGCTGCGCATGGCGGGGCGCTTGCTTCTCGACCATGCCTCGCTGACCTTGCCGGCCGGCACCAAGGCCGGACTTGTCGGCCGCAACGGTACCGGCAAGACCACGCTGTTCAAGGCTATAACAGGCGATTTCCCTTCCGAGACGGGCTCGATCAGCCTGCCGAAGAACACGCGGATCGGCCAGGTGGCGCAAGAAGCGCCCGGAACCGAGGAGCCGCTGATCGAGATCGTGCTCAAGGCCGACCTCGAGCGCACGGCGCTGCTCGAGGAGGAAAAGACGGCGACCGATCCGCACCGTATTGCCGACATCCATATGCGGCTGGCCGATATCGACGCGCATTCGGCCGAGTCGCGCGCCGCCACCATCCTGGCCGGTCTCGGCTTCGACGACGCCGCGCAGCGCCGTCCGGCCTCCTCGTTTTCCGGCGGCTGGCGCATGCGCGTGGCACTCGCTGCCGTGCTGTTTTCCGAACCCGATCTTCTGCTGCTCGACGAGCCGACCAATTATCTCGATCTCGAAGGCACGCTGTGGCTTGAGAACTATGTTTCCAAATATCCGCACACGGTGCTGCTGATCTCGCACGATCGCGACCTGCTTAACCGCGCCGTCAATTCGATCGTCCATCTCGACCAGAAGAAGCTGACCTTCTGGCGCGGCGGCTACGATCAGTTCGAACGCCAGTACACCGAGCAGAAAGAACAGCAGGAAAAGGGCCGTATCAAGCAGGAAGCCGCCCGCAAGCATATGGAATCCTTCGTCGAGCGTTTTCGCGCAAAGGCATCCAAGGCAAGACAGGCTCAGTCCCGCATCAAGGCGCTTGAAAAGATGAAGCCGATCACGGCCATCGTGAACGACACGGTGCGGCCATTTTCTTTCCCGGAGCCGGTGAAGACGGTGGCCTCGCCAATCGTCGCGCTGAACAATGTCAATGTCGGCTATACCCCCGGTGAGCCGATTCTGAAGAAAATGACCTTGCGCATCGATGCCGACGACCGAATCGCGCTGCTTGGCGCGAATGGCAACGGCAAATCGACCTTCGCCAAGCTTCTGTCCGGTCGCCTGAAGCAGGAGACCGGCACCATGACCGTGGCGCCCGGGCTGAAGGTGGCGATCTTTGCACAGCACCAGCTCGACGATCTCAGGCCTGAGGAAAACGCCTACGAGCATGTTCGCAGGCTGATGCCCGAAGCGCCGGAATCGAAAGTGCGCGGCCGTGTCGCCCAGTTTGGGCTCACCACCGAAAAGATGAACACGGCGGCGAAAGACCTGTCCGGCGGCGAGAAGGCGCGGCTGTTGATGGGGCTGTCGGCCTTCGAGGGGCCGAACCTGTTCATCCTTGACGAGCCGACCAATCATCTCGACATCGACAGCCGCGAATCCTTGATCCATGCGCTGAACGAGTTCCCCGGCGCCGTCATCCTAATCTCGCACGACCGCCATCTCCTGGAAGCGACGGCGGACCGGCTGTGGCTGGTCAAGGATGGCGCGGTCAATCCCTATGACGGCGACCTCGAAGATTACAAGACGCTGGTCACCGGCGTGTCCGGCGACCGGCGCGAGCGGCGCGAGGCGGAAAAAGCCTCGAAGGCCGACCGCCGCCGCGAGGCGGCCCAGCGCCGCGCCGCCTTTGAGCCGCTGGCCAAGGAAATTCGCGCCACCGAAGCGCTGATGGACCGCATCCGCAAGCGCATCGACGGCATCGAGGACGAACTGGCCAACCCAGCAATCTACGAAAAGGATCCCTCGACGGCGACAAGGCTGGCCAAGGAGCGATCGCAACTCGCCCAGACGCTCGCCGGCCACGAGGAAAAATGGCTGACCATGTCGGCCGAGTATGAGGAAGGCACGGCGGAGTAGTTACCCTCCCCCTTGTGGGGAGGGTCGATCCGCGAAGCGGAGCGGGGTGGGGGTCTGCGCCACAACCCACCCCGGCGCTACGCGCCGACCCTCTCCTTCAAGGGGACGGTCAGATCTGGCCCTACACGCCTTGTTCGAAAACGGCTAAACACGTGCCATGAACCAGCACGCCAGCCTTCGCATCGGCCATTCGGCCTGTCCGCATGATTGCCCGTCGACCTGCGCGCTCGAGGTCGAGTTGCTTGACGGCAACCGCATCGGCCGCGTCCATGGCGCCAAGTCCAACAGCTATACGGCTGGCGTTGTCTGCGCCAAGGTTGCTCGTTACGCAGACCGCGTCCACCATCCCGACCGCTTGCTGAAGCCGCTGGTGCGCAAAGGCGCCAAGGGCGAGGGCGCCTGGCAGGAAACAAGTTGGGAGGCGGCGCTGGATCTCGTCGCCGAAAAATTCATCGCGGCCGAGGAAAAATACGGCTCGGAGACGGTCTGGCCCTATTTCTATGCCGGCACGATGGGGCTGGTGCAGCGCGACGGTATCGAGCGGCTGCGGCATGCGAAGAAATATTCGGGCTTCTTTGGCTCGATCTGCACCAACCTGGCCTGGACCGGCTGGATGATGGGGGCGGGCGCGCTGCGCGGTCCCGACCCGCGCGAAATGGCCAAGTCCGATTGCGTGGTGATCTGGGGCACCAATGCCGTGGTGACCCAGGTCAACGTCATGACCCACGCCATCAAGGCACGCAAGGAGCGCGGTGCCAGGATCGTGGTCATCGACGTCTATGAGAACGCCACGATGAAGCAGGCCGATATGGGCCTTGTCCTGAAGCCTGGCACCGATGGCGCGCTGGCTTGCGCGGTCATGCATGTGCTGTTCAGGGAAGGCTTGGCCGACCGCGCCTATCTCGAGAAATACACCGATGACCCGAAAGGTCTGGAAGCGCATCTGCGCACACGCTCACCCGAATGGGCGGCCGCGATCACCGGATTGACTGTGGCCGAGATAGAGAGTTTTGCCCGTCTCGTCGGCACGACCAGGAAAACCTATTTCCGCCTCGGCTACGGCTTTGCCCGCCAGCGCAACGGCGCGGTCAACATGCATGCCGCCTCCTGCATCGCCGCCGTCACCGGCGCCTGGCAATATGAGGGCGGCGGCGCCTTCCATTCCAATTCCGGCATCTTCAAGCTCAACCAGGAGGTGCTGGAGGGCACGCGCATGCGCGATCCCTCGATCCGCTTTCTCGATCATTCGCGCATCGGCCCGGTGCTGACGGGGGCGCCGGATGCGCTCTATGGCGGGCCGCCGGTGACGGCGCTGCTCATCCAGAACACCAACCCGGCCAATGTCGCGCCCGAGCAGCGGCTGGTGAAGCAGGGTTTCTTGCGTGAGGATCTGTTCACCTGCGTGCACGAGCAGTTCATGACCGACACGGCCAAGCTCGCCGACGTCGTGCTGCCGGCAACGATGTTCGTCGAGCATGACGACATCTACAAGGGCGGCGGCAACCAGCACATCACGCTCGGCCCGAAACTGATCGAGCCGCCGGAAGGGCCGCGCACCAACCATTTCGTCATCGAGCAATTGGCTGAGCGCCTCGGAGTCGCCGACAGGCCGGGCTTCGGCCTCACCGAACAGCAGCATATCGACATCATCCTGGGCAAGCGCGGGTTGGGCAGCTTTGCCAGCCTGAAGGAGCAGAAATGGGTCGACCTGCAGCCGGATTTCGAAACCGCGCATTTCACCAAGGGCTTCGGCCATGCGGACGGCAAATTCCGCTTCCGCGCCGATTGGACCGGACAAGCCGCCCCCAACCGGCCGCCGAAAAGCATGGGCCTGTTCGGCCCGGTGGAGCAGTTGCCGCAATTTCCCGATCATGTCGACCTGATCGAGGTTGCCGACGAGGCGCATCCGTTCCGGCTGGCTACGTCGCCGGCGCGCAACTTCCTCAACTCGACCTTTTCCGAAACGCCGGTGTCGAAGGCCAAGGAGGGCCGGCCGGAATTGCTCTTGCATCCCGACGATGCCGCCGCACACGGTTTGGCAGAGGGCGATCGTGTCGAACTCGGCAATGCGCGCGGCGAGGTGGTGCTGCATGCGAGGCTGTTCGACGGCATCAAGCGCGGCGTGGTGATCGCCGAAGGCATCTGGCCGAACAGCGCGCATGAGCGCGGCGAGGGCATCAACGTGCTGACTGGCGCCGATGCGCCCGCACCCTATGGCGGCGCGGCATTCCACGACAACAAGGTGTGGCTGCGCAAGGCAAGCTGAGCGGCCTCAGCTCATACCGGCAGGGTTTCGGCCGTCCTTTTTCTGTTCTGCCGGAGACGAATGTCGTCGGTGATCGCCCGGGCTTCGATTCCGATTTCGCGCAGCAGGCCGGTGACCGAATTGTGGAAGCCGACGAGATAAAGACCGAGTTCCGAAGCGCGCGCATTGACGCCGCTGGCGCCAGGCTCGACGCCGGGCTGGAGGAATTTGGCATAGGCTGGGCGGTAGCCGGTGGCGAAGATGATCGCGTCGAAGTCGCTGTGACGACCATCGACGAAACGGGCGCCGCCCTCTGATATCTCGGCAATGTCGGGCGCGACCTTGATCGCGCCTTCGCGGATCTTGCCGATGGTGCCGACATCGATCACCGGGATGCGCGACGCCAGGGATATCTGCTCCAGCAATCCCTGCTTGGGCCGTTTGAGCCCATATTTCTCCAGCCTGCCCAACACCAGATCGAGGATGATAGGGAACACGGCGTCATTGACGCGTCGCGGCCCCAGGCGCGTCGCCATGCTGACGACCTGGATGGGCACCCCGAGCAGTTCGCGCGGCACGATATGGACGCCGCCGCGCACGGAGATCGTCGGATGCGCGCCGCCTTCCGCCAGGTCGAGCGCGATCTCGGCGCCGGTGTTGCCCATGCCGATGACCAGCACCGACTGGCCGGCAAACGGCGTGTTGTTGCGGTAATCCGCGCTGTGCAGACTTTTGCCCTTGAAACTGCCGGCGCCGGCGAATGCCGGCATCAGCGGCTCGGCATTGTATCCCGAGGCAATCACCACATGGGAAGCGCGCACGGTGCCTGATGTCGCTTCGACGCCCCAGCTTCTGCCCTGTCGGCCGATCGCCCGCACCGCTTCTCCAAAGCGGGGCCGCAGATCGAAGCGTTGCGCATAGGCATCGAGGTATTCGACGAACAGATCACGTGGCACATAGCGCGGATAATGCCTGGGGAAGGGCACGAAGGGCAGGGATGAATAGCGCTTGGTCGTGTGCAGGTGGACGCGCTGGTAGTGGCGCCGCCAGGCGGGAGCGGGCTGCTGCTCTTTTTCAAGCAAGATGAAGTCGACCCCGGCCTGCCGCAGGCACGCGGCAACGGCCAGGCCCGCCGGCCCGGCACCGATGATCGCAACCGGGGTGGTGTCGTGCAAGCGCGCCTCCCGCCGCCAATTCGCGATGCGGAGAATGGCGAAAGCATGCCAGACATGCAACCTGATAGCTCATCCCGGCAGCGGCACCGTCAGGCCGACCTTGACGCGGTCCATGGCCACGAAGGTGCGGAATTTGCGGACATTGTTGCTGTTGAAGAACAGGCGCCGCGTCAGCGCCTCATAGGCGCTCATGTCGGCCACCGTGATGGCCAGGATGAAGTCGGCCTCGCCTGTCACATAGTAGCACTGCTGGACTTCCGGCGCCGCCAGGAATTGCCGCTTGGCCGCGTCGATCAGTTCGGTGCGTTCGCTTTCGAGTTCGACCTCGACGAAGATGGTGATGGGCTGGCCGACCGCCGCCGGTTCGATGACCGCGACATTGGCCGCGATGACGCCGGTCTGTTGCATGCGCTTGATACGGCGCTGCACCGCCGGCGCCGACAGGTTCACGGCCTCGCCGATCAGTCGCTGCGGCGTCGTGTTGTCCTTCTGCAGCACGGCGAGAATGGCGAGGTCGAAACTGTCGAGCGAGGCTGGCAACGCGGGCAATGGCATGTCCTGAGGAAACAAACTTGCATTTCGGGGCCTTGAATACAGCACTTTTTGCGCCTGCCTTGCAATATAGTCTCGTTGTCAGCCAAGGAGGCCTTGATGTTTCTGCTCAACCGCAATGCCTTGCACGGCAGCCCACTCGATCCGGTCGACGCCGAAACGCTTGGGGTTGCGGGGGCCGACGCGGCCGAGCGTTTCCTGTCCCATCGCGACAATCATCAGGAGACGCCGCTGCATGCGCTGCCGGCGCTGGCCGCCGAACTGGGCATTGGCGCCATCCACCTCAAGGATGAGGGTTTTCGCCTCGGCCTCGGTAGCTTCAAGGCGCTTGGGGGCGCTTATGCCGTCGTTCATCTGGTGCTGGAGGAAGCCGGCCGCCGGCTTGGCAGGCCGCTCGGCATCGCCGATCTCGATCAGCCCGATGTCAGGGCGGTCGCCGCCACCATGACGATGGCTTGCGCGACCGACGGCAATCACGGCCGCTCGGTGGCACAGGGCGCGCGGCTTGTCGGCGCGAGGGCGGCGATCTTCGTCCATGCCGGCGTCAGCGACGAGCGCATCACGGCTATCGCCCGCTACGGCGCCGAGATGATCCGCGTCGACGGCAACTACGATGATTCGGTCAGGCAAGCCGCACGCGTCGCGACGGACAAGGGCTGGACCGTCGTGTCCGATACGTCGTGGCCGGGCTATGAGCGCATTCCAGGCCTCGTCATGCAAGGCTACACCGCGATCATGCGCGAGGCGCTGCGCCAGCTCGGCGAACCGCCCACCCACGTCTTCGTCCAGGCCGGGGTCGGCGGCATTGCCGCTGCCCTGGCTGGCCATCTCGCCATCGTGCTCGGTGATGCCAGGCCGGTCTTCACCGTGGTCGAGCCCGCACGTGCCGCTTGTATCTTGGGCGCCGCCAGGGCTGGCCATCCTGTCAAGATCGCGCATGGCGAAGCGACTGTCATGGCGATGCTCGAATGCTACGAGGCGTCGCCTGTCGCCTGGCGCGTGCTGGCGCGTGCCGCCGACACCTTCATGACCGTCGACGAGGAGGATGCGGTCGCTGTGATGCGGAGGCTTGCGCGGCCGGCCGGCGGCGATCCGGCCATCGTTGCCGGCGAAAGCGGCGGGGTCGGCCTGGCCGGACTGATCCGGGCGCTGGCCGACAACAAGGCCGAACTCGGCCTCGACCGGCTCTCGCGGGTGCTGGTCGTCAACACCGAAGGCGCAACCGATCCCAGGCGTTATGCCGAACTCGTCGGCGTGGCCGCCGCGGACGTGCTTGCGGGCAAGGTACTTTCTGGAGCAACGCCATGATCTCGGTCGACGCGCGGCGGCTGCTTGGCCGTATTCGGGACCTCGGCGCCATCGGCCGCGACGGCGAGGGCCGGCTGGTGCGGCTTGCCGCCTCGGACGCCGACCGGCAGGGCCGCGACCGCTTCGTCGGCTGGTTGCGCGAGGCGGGGCTCGAAGTCGCCATCGACCGCATGGGCAATATCTTCGGCATCTGGCGGACGCCTGGGAATGCCGGGCAGGCGCCGATCCTGATAGGCTCGCATATCGATACGGTCATAGATGCCGGCATTTATGACGGCTGCTACGGCGTGCTGGCCGGGCTGGAGGCAATCGAGACACTGAAGGCGTCAGGCTTTGTCCTGTCGCGCCCGTTGGCCGTCGCCGCCTTCACCAATGAGGAAGGCGTGCGCTATTCCCCCGACATGATGGGCTCGCTGGTTCATGCCGGCGGTGTTGCGATCGACGAGGCGCTGGCGGCCGTGGGGACGGACGGCAGCGTGCTCGGGCAGCAACTGGCGCGCATCGGCTATGCCGGCGACGAGCAGCCGGGCTTCCTCAAGCCGCATACCTATCTCGAACTGCATATCGAGCAGGGCCCGGTGCTGGAGCGCGAAGGCGTGCCGATCGGCGCGGTGGAAAACCTGCAAGGCATCTCCTGGCAGCGCATCACCATCGACGGGGTCGCCAACCATGCCGGCACCACGCCGATGTCGATGCGCAGCGACGCCGGCCATGCGGCCGCCCGTGTCGTCGCCTTCCTGCACGATCGTGCCAAGGCTTCGAACACGCCGACCGTCGCCACCGTCGGCACGATGCGTTTCGAGCCCAACGCCATCAACGTCATTCCCTCGCGAGCGATCTTCACCATCGACCTACGCGATCCTTTCGAGCACCGGCTGCAGGCGGAGGAAGCAGCACTCGCCGCTCACCTCGAAGAACTCGCCGCCGCCGAAGGCGTGACCATCTCGGTCGAGCGGCTGGCGCGCTTCGAGCCGGTGATCTTCGACAGCCGCATCGTGGAGCTGATCGAGGCCGCTGCCATCAGTCGCGGGCTGGTTTCGAAGCGCATGACGTCCGGCGCCGGCCATGATGCGCAGATGATGGCGCGTATCGCACCTGCCGCGATGATCTTCGTGCCGAGCGCCGGCGGCATCAGCCATAATCCGCGCGAATACACCGAGGATACCGAGCTCGTCGCCGGCGCCAACATTCTGCTCGATGTCGTCACCCGACTTGCAACCTAGTTTGAGAGGGGCGGAGAAATGGCCAAAATCGATCTCGATGCCTTGAAGCAGGAGATGACCGGCTGGCGGCGCGATCTGCATGCCCATCCGGAATTCGGGTTCGAGGAAAAGCGCACCGCGGCCTTCGTCGCTGCCAAACTGCGCGAATTCGGCCTCGACGATGTGACCGAGGGCGTCGGCGGCACCGGCGTCGTCGGCACGCTGAAGCGCGGCAGCGGCAACAGGGCGATCGCGCTCAGGGCCGATATGGATGCCCTGCGCATCACCGAGCAATCGGCTGTGGCCTATGGCTCGCAAAATCCCGGAATCATGCACGCCTGCGGCCATGACGGCCACACCACCATGCTGCTCGGCGCGGCGAAGCTGCTGGCCGGGGAGGGCGGGTTCAACGGCACGGTGCGCTTCATCTTTCAGCCGGCCGAGGAGTGGGGCAGGGGCGCGCTGGCCATGCTCGACGATGGGTTGATGCGCCGCTTTCCCTTCGATGAGATTTTCGGCCTGCACAATCTGCCCGGATTGCCGATTGGCCATTTCGAAACCCGCCCCGGCCCGATGATGTCGGCCGAGGATATCTTCGAGATTGTTCTGAGAGGCCGCGGCGGCCACGCTGCCGGGCCGCAGGACGGCCGGGAGACACTGGTCGCCGCTTGCGCGCTGGTCACCAATCTGCAAACCATCGTCTCGCGCCGGCTGAGCCCGGCCGACATATCGGTGGTCTCGGTAACCGAGCTGATCACCGACGGCACCCGCAACGCGCTGCCCGGCCTTGCCCGTATCCTGGGAGACGCCCGCAGCTTTCGCCCCGAGGTCAGCGCCGAGATCGAGAAGCAGATGCGCACCATCGCCGCCGGCACCGCCGCCGCCTACAACGTCACCGCCGAGGTCGCCTACAGCAGGGAATTCGTGCCGCTGCACAACGACGCCGAATTGGTCGACGAGGCCTTTGCAGCCGCCGGAAACGTGTTCGCGCCCGAAGGCGTCGCCGTCGCCCGCGAGCCGATGACCGGCTCTGAGGATTTTGCCCGTTTCCTCGCTCACGTGCCCGGTTGCTTCGTCTTCCTCGGCAATGGCGACACGGCGCCGCTGCACAATCCGAGCTACGACTTCAACGATGACGGCCTGCTGTTCGGCACGAATTTCCATGCCGCGGTCGTCAGACGGCGATTGGGAGCATGAACGGCGCGGTCGTTCCGGAATGTGGCGGGAAGCCAAAGGGGTGGAATCCCCATGACGCTACGGCAAGACTCAGCTAACATCCATATTGCGGCGGACCTGATATCCGCCTGGCCGGCGCTATCAGGCACCTCCCAAGCGGCGCCGGCCGTCCTTTCCAGGCTGTGCTTTGTGCTGTCCCGCCGTGGTCCGCGGCGTTGCTGCACGCATGTCAACTCATTTGCCGGTCTTATCGGCTACAGGATTGCCGTCGGCGTGCGGGTTTTCCGCTGCCGGAGCCTTGGTTGGCGGGACGTTGTTGTCGCAGGCCGACACGGCCAGAACGATCAGCAGAAGGCCTAGGGAGAGCTTCTTCATCGCTACCTCCTCTCGTCTGACAACGAGACGACTTCCGTTTGGTTGCGACGATCAAGCCGAGGAACAAAAGCTCATGTCTCCGGTTGGATCAGGCAAAGGAGGACTGCTGGATGATCCGTCTGCTCTTGGCCTGCACCATCGCCTTCGTCACTTACCGCCTCGCGCGCAAGCTGATCGAGGACGTACCCGACACCGTAGATCCCCTGTTGCTGCCAGTCCCGAAGAATGATCGGGAGACATTGCGCAGGCAGTCGGCAGCGATGGGTGTCGATCCGGAACGCTGACCTGTCGACCCTGAGCTCGCCGCGCCGCTTCCTTGTTGCGAACAAAGCGGAAACGATGCTTGATGGGCGATGAACCTTGCCGCTCATGATTCGACATTTCGGGAACCGACCGACCAGCCTGCTTATCTCGCAAGGCTGAACGATGCCCAACGCCAGGCTGTCGAGCATGGCGACGGCAGGATCGCCGGACCGCTGCTGGTCATTGCCGGCGCCGGCTCGGGCAAGACCAACACGCTGGCGCATCGCGTAGCCCATCTCATCGTCAAGGGCGCTGATCCGCGCCGCATCCTGCTGATGACGTTTTCACGCCGCGCCGCCTCCGAAATGGCCCGGCGCGTCGAGCGCATCGCCGGCGAGGTGCTCGGCCGTGACGCCTCGATCGTCACTGACGCGCTGACCTGGGCCGGCACCTTCCATGGCATCGGTGCACGGCTGCTGCGCGATTACGCGCAGGAGATCGGCCTCGATCCGGCGTTCACCATCCACGATCGCGAGGATTCGGCCGACCTGATGAACCTGGTGCGCCACGAACTCGGCTTCTCGAAGACGGAAGCGCGCTTTCCCACCAAGGGCACCTGCCTTGCCATCTATTCGCGCGCCGTCAACGCGCAGGCGCCGCTCGGCGAGGTGCTGGGCTCCGCCTTTCCATGGTGCGCCGGATGGGCCGAACAGCTGAAGCAGCTGTTCGCCGGCTATGTCGAGGCCAAGCAGGCGCAGAACGTGCTCGATTACGATGACCTGCTGCTCTACTGGGCACAGATGACCGCGGAACCGGAAATTGCGACGCATCTGGGCGGGCGTTTCGACCATGTGCTGGTCGACGAATACCAGGATACCAACCGGCTGCAGGCCTCGATCCTCATGGCGCTCAAACCCGATGGCGCCGGGCTGACGGTGGTCGGCGACGATGCGCAATCGATCTATTCGTTCCGCGCCGCCGAGGTGCGCAATATCCTGGACTTCCCAAACCAATTCGCGCAGGCCGCCGATGTGGTGATGCTGGAGCGCAACTACCGCTCGACCGAAACCATTTTGGCCGCCGCCAATGCGGTGATCGGCGAGGCCTCGGAACGCTTCACCAAAAACCTGTGGTCGGAACGCAAATCCGCCGCCAAGCCGAGGCTGGTGACTGTACGCGACGAGGTCGAACAGGCCAATTTCGTCTGCGAGGCCATCCTGGCCGAGCGCGAGGCCGGCACGGCACTGAAATCGCAGGCGGTGCTGTTTCGCGCCTCGCACCACAGCGGGCCTCTGGAAATCGAGCTGACGCGGCGCAACATTCCCTTCGTCAAGTTCGGTGGGCTGAAATTCCTCGATGCCGCTCACGTCAAGGATGTGCTGGCGGTGCTGCGCTTTGCCGAAAACCCGCGCGACCGCGTCGCCGGATTTCGCGTGCTGCAGCTTTTGCCGGGCATCGGCCCCTCGGCCGCGGCGCAAGTCGTGGAGACGATGACATCGGCGCTGGACGAGGCGATGGGCCTTGCCGGCTGGCGGCCGCCGCAGCGCGCGGCGGATGACTGGCCGGGCTTCGTCTCGCTCTACTCCGGCCTGCGTGCCGGCGCCAAATGGCCGGCCGATCTCGAACAGGTCAGGCTCTGGTACGAGCCGCATCTCGAGCGCATCCACGAGGACGCAACCACGCGCCGGGCCGACCTTCTGCAGCTCGAGCAGATCGGATCCGGCTACGCTTCGCGCGAACGGTTCCTGACCGAGCTGACGCTCGATCCGCCGGACGCGACCAGCGACCAGGCCGGGCCGCCGCACCGCGACGAGGATTATTTGATCCTGTCGACCATCCACTCGGCCAAGGGCCAGGAGTGGAAGAACGTGTTTGTGCTCAACACCGTCGATGGCTGCATTCCGGCCGATCTCGGCGTTGGTACCAGGGAAGATATCGAGGAGGAGCGCCGGCTGCTTTACGTGGCGATGACAAGGGCCAAGGACAGCCTCAACCTGGTCATGCCGCAGCGCTTCTTTGCGCATGGCCAGGCGGCGCGCGGCGACCGCCATGTCTATGCCTCGCGCACGCGCTTCATCCCGGCCTCCCTCCTTGCGGCATTCGAACAGACGGTATGGCCGGCAGCGCAAGCAGCGCCGGGCAGGGCGCCCCGGCCGGAGATACGCGTCGACATTGGCGCGCGCATGCGCGGCATGTGGAAATAGTCGCGGCGATGGCGCCAGTCAGGATCGCAATTGCCGGTGCGCTCGGCCGCATGGGGCGCCAGATGGCGGACGCCGTGCAGGCCGACTCGCGGCTGGCGCTTACTGCCCGCTTTCATCGACCGGGCGTCGTCGGCGATGGCCTGGTCAGTCGCGACGAGGCGCTCGGCCTGGCCGATGTGGTCGTCGATTTCACCACGCCGGCGGCATCGGCCGATCTGGCGAGAGCCTGCGCCGGCCGTCGCGGGCCTGCCATGGTCATTGGCTCGACCGGTTTCGATGACGCTGAATTGGCAGCCATCGCCGATGCCGCGAAAACCGTTGTCATCGTACGCTCCGGGAGCTTTTCGCTTGGGCTCAACATGCTGGTCGGATTGGTCGAGCAGGCGGCGAGAGCGCTCGGTCCCGCGGACTGGGATGCAGAGATTTTAGAGGCGCATCACCGCCACAAGATCGATGCGCCATCTGGCACCGCCCTGATGCTCGGCCAAGCCATTGCCGACGGACGCGGCGTCGAGCTTGATGCGATGGCGAGGCGTGTTCGCGACGGTGTCACCGGTGCGCGGCCTGCCGGCGAGATCGGCTTCGCGGTGCTGCGCGGCGGCAGCATCGTCGGCGAGCACAGCGTCAGCTTCTGCACCGGGGGCGAGATCGTCACCCTGTCGCATGCGGCCGAGGACCGCGTCATGTTCGCCCGTGGCGCCATCGCCGCAGCCCTCTGGGTGACCGGGCGACCGCCCGGTCAATACGATATGCGCGACGTCCTTGGCTTTGGCGCTTCCTGACGGGCCAGAACCCGCCGCTTTCCATTTCTCCAGTCGCCAAAATGATTGAAAGCTTGAGCCTGCCGCGACCGGAGGCGAAGCCTCCGCGTGGAGAATGCGGGGCGCCTTTTGGCGCGTCCTTCAGCCCGTTTGCAGCGACAATGACGACCCAGCCGCGAAGCAAACGCCCGGATGCGGTCACTCGCGCGGGCATCACGTAGATAAAACCGAACCGTTCGGTTCGATTTATGTTGACGGACCGTACATCAAACGGTGAACGTACGCTCTGCGCAAACGGGTGGGCTCAATGGAATTTTCTAAACAACTCATTGATTTAACGGGACAAAATTGTGGCAGCCAGCGATGTCGTTTCAATTTCAAGGGCCGTCCCACAGCTTTTTTGGCACATTTTCGTGACTGGAAACGACAACACCGCAGACCCATCTCGGGGTGGTCCGAGCGACGCGAAATCCTCCCAAGGGCACGCCACTAGACGGACAGAACAAACATACTGGAGTAACCAAAATGACCAAGATCGCTCTTACCGCCGCTGCCATCCTCGTTGCCACGGGCACCGCTTTCGCCGGCAGCGACAATTATGGTTCGGCCAACGCCAATCAGCCCGCCGCCGCTGTCGACCATTCCGTCACCGCTTCGATCTCGAAGACGAATGGAACCGTCCAGGCCCCGGCTTCGCAGGGCGCCGACCGCAACCTTTTCGGCCGTTGATCGCGACTGCCGACATCAACCAACTTGAACTCAGGAGTAAAGAAATGACCAAGATCGCTCTTACCGCCGCCGCCATTCTCATTGCCACGGGCAGCGCCTTTGCCGGCAGCGACAATTATGGTTCCAACAATGTCAACCAGCCGGTTGCCAACCAGTCGACCTCCAACATCGACACCACGCATACCGGCTCGATCACCAAGTCCATAAAGGCGCAGGGCGACGCGAATGCCAACGTGCCGGCTCAGTCTGGCCAGGGCATCTGGGGCCGTTGATTCTGTAAGTCTTCGACCACAAAGAGCGGTGGGCCCGGCCCGCCGCTCTTGTTTTTTGCGCATGACCAATCCTCCAAGCTCGGCAGAAAACAATCCGAGCCCAGGAATAAAACAGAACTGCCTGGGGTCTTGTCCTTAGCGGAACCGTCCTCCCAAGACGCCGCCTAACGGATGAACCAGGAGATTGAAATGAACAAGATCGCCCTCGCCACCGCCGCCATCCTCGTTGCGACCGGCAGCGCCTTTGCCGGCAGCGACCATTATGGCTCCGACAATGCCAACCAGCCCGTCGCCCCGATAGCGGGCGTGGATCACGTTGTCACCGGCGCGCTCACGGAGACGGGCATGGCCGGCCACGAGACAGGCGATGCCAAGACGAAGCCCGCTACCGACTGGCGCGAACCCGGCCAGGGCATCTGGGGCAACTAGCGGCCCGGGCGCGCAGTGGCCCTGGTTGCCCGCTCAACCCTGGATTTCTAGCGCAGATCCTTCAGACGCAGGCAATGCGTCAGCCGCGCGGACGACAGGTTGGACCAGTCGCCCTGGAAAACGAGGCGCGCAAAGGCTGCCGTTGGAAATTTTCCTTCGAGCCTCCTGCGCGCCTTGGCCTCTGACCCTGGCCCGGCAAGCTGTTTCGCCAGATATTGCAGACCGGGATTGTGGCCGACCACCAGCAAGCTGTCGTTCGACGGATCGGCTTGACGAATCTGGCTCAGAATATCCGTCGCCGAGGCTTCATAAAGCGCCTCGGAGAACGCGACTCGTGGATGCGCTGGCAACTCCGCGTCCACCAGCCGCCAGGTCTCACGGGTGCGCAGCGCCGGCGATACCAGCGCCTGGTCCGGCAGCCACCCGCGCGCCGCGAGTTCGCGCCCTATCAATTGGGCCGCCTTCAATCCGCGTTCGGCGAGCGGCCGGTCGAAATCGGGGAGGTTGGGATCGTCCCAACTCGACTTGGCGTGGCGCAGCACAAACAACTGTTTCACGATACTCCCGGTCGAATGGCGGATGCAGATGGAGGCAGGACAGCTGCTGGTTCAGGCAATTTGCTTTTCGGCGGCCTCGCGCAAGACTTCTTCTCCCCACTGGTTCAGGCTCTTGCCTGCGAGTTCCGCTGCCATTGCGACTTTTGAATGAACCGAGGGGTCAACGCGCAACATGAGATTGCCGGAATAAGGTCTTTGCGGCGACTTACCGATTTTCGCGCAAGTTTCGACATAGTCGTCCACGGCTTCATGGAAGGCGGCTTTTAGCCCCGCGACAGTTTCTGAATGGAAGGATACGCCGTCTCGAATACCGGCAATACGGCCGAAGAAAATCTCGTCATCGTCATCATAATCAACACGGGCCGAATAGCCCTTGTAGGTCATCGCATTCATGGCTTCACTCCGATCCTCGACAAGAATTGGCGAGCATCCCGTACTTGATATCGCTTTGCTTCCTTTGAAGGGTGCGGCCGGTGGAACGTCTCGACTTCGCTCTTAAAGACAAAACGCACGCGTGAGCCGCTTCCTTCGATCACCTGGCAACCAACGGCGACCAGCAAGGTTTCGACGGCAATCCATTCGATACTGCCCGAAACTGGATCGGTGAATATCGCCTTGAGCACGCGCCTATGCTTGCTGTTCATGCAAGCATGAGATAGGCGAGTGCGCCAAAGTTTGCAATCAAATTATGACTGCAAAAATGCCTACGGCGTGATCCGCGCCAATTGCTCGAAATCGATTTCCTCGCGCAGCGGGCTCGGTGCAATGATCATCGAGGTTGCATTGTCGGCATCGTCGGCGAAGCGGGCAAACACGGTGTGGCCCTTTTCCATCCGGGCCTTGCCCTCGGCGACCAGCCCCAGCGCCAGCGGATAGAGCTGGTGTTCCACCTTCAGCACTCGTGCGGCAAGTGTGTCGGCATTGTCGCCGACCATTACCGGCACCGCCGCCTGTGCGATGATCGGGCCGTCATCCATCTCGGACGTGACGAAATGCACCGTGCAGCCATGGATACGCATACCCGCCACCAGCGCGCGCGCATGCGTATCGAGCCCCTTGAAGGCCGGCAGCAGAGCGGGGTGGATGTTGATCATGCGACCCTGCCATTTCTGGACGAGGCCGGTGGTCAAAATGCGCATGTAGCCGGCCAGTGCCACGATCTCGGCATTGAAGGCCGTGAGGGCCGCATCGATCGCGGCGTCGTGCGCCTGCTTGCTGGCGTGGTCGGCCCGGGAAATCACCTGGGTGGCGATGCCGCGCGCCCTCGCCATGCCGAGCCCGGCGGCATCCGCCTTGTCGGAGATGACGCCGACGATTTCGGCGGGGAAAGCCGGGTCGCTGGCGGCGGCGATCAGCGCCGTCATGTTGGAACCGCGCCCCGAGATCAGAACGACAGTGCGTTTCTTCTGCGCACTCATAGACCGATCGAACCCCGATAGATGACGCCGGCGTCGCGGCGCGGCACGATCCGGCCGATCGGCGTCACCGTCTCGCCGGCTTCCTGCAAGACGGCAGCGACCTGCGCCGCCTGGCCGGACGCCACCGCCAGGATCATGCCGATGCCGCAGTTGAAGGTGCGCATCATCTCTTCGGGCGCCACACCGCCGGTTTTGGCCAGCCATGAGAACACAGGCGGCACGTCGATGGCGTCGAGATCGAGCTCGGCCGAGAACTCCTTCGGCAGAACGCGCGGAATGTTTTCGGGGAAGCCGCCGCCGGTGATATGGGCCAGCGCCTTGATGCCGTGCGTGTTGCGGATCGCCTTCAGGATCGATTTCACATAGATCCGGGTCGGCTCGAGCAGCGCCTCGGCCAATGTGGCCTCGTCATTGAAGGGAGCCGGATCGGTCCATGCCAGGCCGCTGGTCGCAACGATGCGGCGCACCAGCGAAAAGCCGTTCGAATGCAGGCCCGACGAACCCAGCCCCAGCAGCACGTCGCCCTCGACGATGTCGTCGGTGGGCAGAAGCTGGCCGCGCTCGGCCGCGCCCACGGCAAAACCGGCAAGGTCATAGTCCTTGCCGTGATACATGCCGGGCATTTCGGCCGTCTCGCCGCCGATCAGCGCGCAGCCGGCCTGCCGGCAGCCCGCGGCGATGCCGCCGACGATCGCCGCACCCTGGTCCGGATCGAGCTTGCCAGTGGCGAAATAGTCGAGGAAGAACAGCGGTTCGGCACCCTGCACGACGATGTCGTTGACGCACATGGCGACGAGGTCGATGCCGATCGTGTCGTGCTTGCCGGCGTCGATGGCGATCTTCAGCTTGGTGCCGACGCCGTCATTTGCGGCGACCAGCACCGGGTCGGTAAAGCCGGCGGCCTTGAGGTCGAACAAGCCGCCGAAACCGCCGATCTCGCCATCGGCGCCCGGCCGGCGCGTCGCCTTGACCAGCGGTTTGATCTTCTCGACCATGAGATTGCCGGCATCGATGTCGACGCCAGCCTCGGCATAGGTGAGCCCGTTCTTACGCTTGACTGTATCGCGCTTCATATCTGGCTTGTCGCTGTTTCCTTTGCGGCTCTTCGCATGAACGGTTTCGGTCCGCAAGGAAAACGGCGCTGAAACTGCCGCTCCCCACCAGGGGAAGCTCGGCAGCTTCTCTCTTGCGTCCATCCCCCATCTCCATCATCTATCGTTCAGACAGAAGCGACGGGACATGCGCTTGACCATCCCCAACCTGATCACAATCATGCGCCTTGTCCTGGTGCCTGCCGTGGTGCTGGCCATGCTCCAGGCGCGCTGGGATTGGGCCTTTGCCGGGTTCCTCGTTGCCGGCATCTCGGACGGCGTCGACGGCTTCATCGCCCGCCGGTTCAACCAGCATTCCAAGCTCGGCGCCTATCTCGATCCGGTGGCCGACAAGCTGCTCCTGGTTTCCGTGTTCGTCGTCCTGGGCTTCATCGGGCAATTGCCGCTGTGGCTGGTCGTCACCATGGTGTCGCGCGACGCGCTGATCATTTGCGCGGTGCTGTTGTCCACCGTGATGGCCCATCCCGTCGAGATGAAGCCGCTCCTCGTCTCCAAGGTCAACACCGCCATCCAGATTGTACTGGCGGCGCTGGTACTGGGTGAGCTTGCTTTTTCGATCCATCTCGATCCACTTCGTCCCGCCCTCATAATGCTGTCCGGGGTCTTGACCGTGGCTTCGGCCGCAGCCTATCTCGTGGCTTGGCTGAGGCATATGAGCGGCTATGGCGAAGGCTCCACCCCGGGCACCTGACAAAGAAGCTGCGGCGAGCGCGCCGGCGGCAGCCGGGGATGATCCATCCGCCGGATTCCGCCGGCAGATCTTCTTCTGGCTTGCCGGCGTCGCCGCGCTCGCGCTTTTCCTCTATGTCTTCAGCGCCATCCTCTTGCCCTTCGTGGCCGGCATGGTGCTCGCCTATTTCCTCGATCCCGTGGCCGACCGGCTGCAGCGACTCGGCCTCAGCCGTTTCATGGCAACGGTGGTCATCCTCATCACCTTCCTTGTCGTGCTGGTGCTGGCCTTTGTCATCCTCATCCCGGTGCTGGCGACGCAGATGGCCGATTTTGCCGGCAAATTGCCTGAGTACCTGACGCGGCTGCAGAGCCTGATCACCTCGTTCGATCCAAAATGGCTGGAACAGAAATTCGGCGTCAACGCCAATGGCCTGCGCGACGGATTGAATTCACTGCTGACATCCGGCTTCGGTCTGCTGACAACCGTGTTCACCTCGATATGGAGTTCGGGCGTGGCGCTGGTCTCGGTGATCAGCCTGTTCGTGGTGACGCCGGTGGTCGCCTTCTACATGCTGCTCGACTGGGACCGCATGGTGGCGGTGATCGACAGCTGGGTGCCGCGGGACAATGTCGCCACGGTGCGCGCCATCGCCAGGGACATCAACACGGCAACGGCCGGCTTCGTGCGCGGGCAGGGCACGCTGTGCCTGGTGCTGGGCGCCATGTATGCCACCGGCCTGACGCTGACCGGTCTCAATTTCGGCATCCTCATCGGCCTGTTCGCCGGGCTGATCTCCTTCATCCCCTATGTCGGCTCGCTGACCGGGCTGGTGCTGGCCGTCGGCGTTGCCTTCGTCCAGTTCTGGCCGGACTGGACCATGGTCGTCGCGGTCGCGGTGGTGTTCTTCATCGGCCAGTTCATCGAGGGCAATATCTTGCAGCCGCGGCTGGTCGGCAAAAGCGTCGGCTTGCATCCGGTGTGGCTGATGTTCGCGCTGTTTGCCTTCGGCGCGCTGTTTGGCTTCGTCGGTCTGCTGATTGCGGTGCCTGCATCGGCCGCGGTCGCGGTCCTGGTGCGCTTTGCCATTGCGCGTTATCTGGAATCGCCGCTCTACAAGGGTCACGGCAAGGCCGTGCCGCCATTGCCGGCCGATCGTCGCAAAGGCATCAATCCATGATCCGGCCTGGCCGGGTCGCGCGGCTGAGCCTGGCATGAGCGACCAGAGGGCCGACCCGCCGCGCCAGCTGCCGCTCGATCTCGGCCATGGCACCGGCTATTCGCGAGACGAACTCGTCGTCTCCGGCACCAACAACCAGGCAGTGGCGCTGGTCGACCGCTGGCCGGACTGGCCCTCGCCAGTGGTCGTGCTCGCCGGTCCGGCCGGTTCCGGCAAGACCCATCTGGCCTCGATCTGGCGGGCACGGGCGGATGCCGTTCAGGTCGACGCGCACCGCGTTGGCGACAGCATTGTAAATCTCGGTGCCCGGCCGGCGCTGATCGACGACGTCGATACCGGCACAGTCGACCAGCAGGGGCTGTTTCATCTGATCAATGCGGTACGCGGCAGCGGCTCGCATTTGCTTTTGACGGCGCGCCGCTTTCCCTCGGCCTGGGGCGTCACGCTGCCGGATCTGGCGTCGCGGCTGAAGGCTGCGGCAACCGTCGAGATCCACGAACCCGACGATCTCCTGCTGGCAGGTGTCATCACCAAGCTGTTCGCCGACCGACAGGTCGAGGTCGAGCCGCATGTCGTGCAATATCTGGTGCGCCGCATCGAGCGCTCCCTGGCGACGGCCATGCGCGTGGTGGAGCGGCTGGACCGCGCCGCGCTCGAACGCAAGACGCCGATCACCCGGGCGCTGGCGGCTGAAACCGTCAGCGCCATGGACGAGGGGCAGGGCGAGTTCGAGGTTTAGGGCGCGATGGTCGGCCGGCCAGCAAACGGTGGTTTCCATGTCCCTTTAACCGTCCCATTTCGGGAAACAAAGCTGGCACCGATCTTGCGATACAAGCTTGCCGGCTGACCCCGGTCCTGATTGCGTTCCAAATCAGGTTGTAGGCTCGCCGGGAGTGGGGCGGTTGGGGTTCTCGCCCGGCGAGCTTACCTTCATGTGACTTCAGTCACCCTCACTATTGCTGCGCGTTCGGCTTGCCCGCGCAATGCCAAGCTAGGTGAGAGAAGAACGGGTATTCGTCAATTGACGGATACCAAAAATGGCGACGAGGCCACCGAGTCGCTGAAATGCCGGCGCTCGGTGAACTCCGTGGCTAAGGCGAACGAGCCATATGCCCGCTGCTTGGCGTTGATCTCGTCAGTTGGCCTTCTTCGCCTTGTTCACATAGTCGTTCGTGTACGTCTGCGTGATATCGATCTTGGCGTTGGCCACATCAGGCGAACCGAGAGAGAAAACGTCGAGCACGGCCTGCGCGCCTTTTGGATCCATGAGCCCGGTGGTCGAATACATGGGGATCGCATTTTTCAACGCGGCCAGATAGGCGTCCTTGTCGCTGCCGATCAGATTGTCGGGAATCTGGGCCATGATCTCTTCGGCGCTGTGGGAGTGAATGTAATCCAGCGTGGCAAGCATGGCATTGGTCAATCCCTGCGTTGCTTGGGGATGCGCGGCCATCCATTCCGGCCGGGTGTAAAGCGCTCCGCCGGGATAGTCGCCTCCGAATACCGCCTCGGTATCTTTCTGGGTGCGCGTGTCCGCCAGGATGGTCAGGTCCTTATGCCTGGCCTGAAGCACGGTGACGGCCGGATCGAGCGTCACCACGGCGTCGATCTGCCCTTGCTCCATGGCGGCGACAGCGGTAGCGCCCAGCCCAACGCCGATCACGGCGGCGGATGTCGGGTCGATGCCGTTCTTCTGCAGAAGGAACTTCAGGAAGAAGTCGGTCGAGGAACCGGGAGCGGTCACGCCGACCTTTTTGCCAGCAAGGTCCTTCACTGACTTGATCTTGCCGGTCTGGCCCGGCGCCACCGCCAGCACCAGTCCCGGGAACTGGTCGTAAACGACGAAGGATTGCAGGCGCTGGTTCTTGGCGGCCAATTTCACCGTGTGATCGAAATAGCCGGACACCACATCCGCGCTGCCACCCAATACTGCGGTCAGCGATTGAGAACCGCCCTTGAAATCGACGAGGTCTGCATCGATGCCGGCTTTTTCGTAAGCGCCGATCTGTTTGGCGAGCACGGTCGGCATATAGCAGAGGCATGACGCTCCGCCGATCGAAATGGTGACCTTTTCGGCGGCCCCCGCGTCTGTGGCCACCGCGAGCAATACGACGGCGGCGGCCGCCAGTTTCGAAATGATCCTCATGATCTCCTCCTTGAGCTGGATTGGGCCCTATCGGCCTGGTTTCGAGAATTCAGGCCGCCAGACAAGCAGCCGCTTTTCGACCAGCGTGACGATCCAGTCGATCAAGAGCACAAAAGCGGCGAGGACGAACATTCCGGCAAAGACGCCCGCTACGTCGAAAACGCCCTCGGCCTGCTGTATCAGATAGCCTAGTCCGCCCGCCGCACCGAGATATTCGCCGACCACGGCGCCGACCACGGCAAATCCGACGGAGATATGGAGCGATGAAAACACCCAGGACAATGCCGATGGCATATAGACGTGGCGCAGCAATTGCCGTTCGTTCATGCCGAGCATTCGGGCATTGGCCAGCACCGTCGTGTTCACCTCCCTCACGCCCTGGTAGACATTGAAGAAGACGATGAAGAAAACCAGCGTCACGCCCAAGGCAACCTTGGACCAGATGCCGAGGCCAAACCAAAGCGTGAAGATCGGCGCCAGCACGACGCGGGGAAGCGCATTGGCCGCCTTTACATAGGGATCGAAGACGGCCGCAAGTCTCGGCTTGCGGGCAAACCAGAAGCCGATCGCGATCGCTGCCAGCGAGCCGATGGCGAAGGCCAGCATGGACTCCCACAGCGTGATCCACAGATGATGCCAGATCGTCCCGGTGGCAAACCACTTCCATATCTGGCCTGCCACCGCCAATGGGGTCGAGAAGAAGAAGGAAATATTGTTCGGATCGCCGATCAGGTGCGTCGTCGACGCTGCCTGCCAGAGCGCGATGACGATGACGGCCACGGTTAGCTGTGCGAAAAGCAGCGTCGTCCTTTTCATCGGATCGCTCCTTCTTCAATCTCGCCGTAAGCCTTGAGCACTTCCTTCTTCAGCATGTGCCAGATGTCGCGATGCAATTCCTGGAAGCGCGGTTCCAGCCTGATTTCCGAAATATCGCGTGGACGCGCCAGCGGGATTGGAAAGTCGCCGATGATGCGTGCCGAGGGACCGGCTGACATCACCACCACGCGATCAGCCAGCGCGATCGCTTCCTCGAGGTCGTGGGTGACGAACATCACCGCCTTGCGGTCGTCCGACCACAGCTTGAGCAAAAGGCCGCCCATGATCAGCCGCGTCTGTGCGTCGAGCGGTCCGAAGGGTTCGTCCATGAGGAGGATCTTGGGATCGCGGATCAGGACCTGCGCAAGAGCAACGCGCTTTTTCTGGCCGCCTGAAAGCATGTGAGGGTAGCGCTCGCAGAAAGCAGCCAGGCCGACGCGTCCGAGCCATGCTCGCGCGCGTTCCTTTGCTTCGGAAGAGGGCACGCCTGCCACCTCCAGCCCGATGGCCACATTGTCCAGAGCGGTCTTCCAGGGCATCAATGCATCCTGCTGGAAGAGGTAGCCAGCCTGTCTGTTGAGACCGCGAAGCGGGGCGCCGAACACACGGACGCTGCCTGCCGAAGGCTCGAGAAGCCCTGCGCCGGCATTCAGCAGCGTTGACTTGCCGCAGCCCGTCGGCCCAATGATCGCCACGAATTCCTGGTCGCCGACTTTCAGATCGGCGCGGGCGACCGCCTGGAAGCTACGCCCGGCCGCCAATGCGAAATCTATGGTCACTCCATCGAGATCGACCGCGATCCCGGTTCCGGCTGGCGGCTGTCTGAATTTTGTCTCCGTGCCGCCCGTGGCGGTTTCCGTCGTCATGCTGAATGCCGCCCTGCGCCGAGACGGGTGGGTGTCCAACTGTCGCTCATGGTTCCTCCGTGAGGCTTTAGCGGAGACCGTCGATGTCCGATGGGCATCTGTTGCCCCGCACCGTGTCGTGTTCCGGCTCACAATAGTCGATGCGGTGGAGCAGGCAACTTTGCCGTCCGCGGCTTTTTGTTGCGACCGTGACATGCAGCAGCAAAGACCACTGGGCGCGCGCGGAGATTGCCGACAGCCCCATTCTGCACCCGACACATTGCCATTCGCAGGCGCCAGCGGCTCTCGATTGCCTTTTCGGTGAAAGGTGGTCGGAGTGGAGAGATTCGAACTCCCGACCCTCTGGTCCCAAACCAGATGCGCTACCAGGCTGCGCTACACTCCGAACGGTCTGTTGCCTATTCATTTCAGTGTTCCATGGCAAGTGCAAAAACCTGCAGGTGCAAAAACCTTGCCGCCGTCGGCATTGCGCAGTAATGACGGGCGAAGAGGCGGCCATGCTGCCTTGCACAGCAATGAGGTGGTCATGTCCGCGCGCATTTTCAGTCCAGCCAAAACCGCGATGCAGTCCGGCACGGCCAAGACCGGCCATTGGGTGCTGGAATTCGATCCCGAGATGCGGAAGAAAATCGACCCGCTGATGGGCTACACCACTTCCGGCGACATGAGGAGCCAGATCAAGCTGACCTTCGATACGCGTGAAGAGGCCGTGGCCTATGCCGAGAAGGAAGGGCTCGCCTACCGCGTCGAGGAGCCGAAAGAGCCCAAGCGCCGCCAGATTTCCTATGCGGAAAATTTCCGCTATGACCGCAGGACGCCCTGGACGCATTGACCGGCAAAGCCCGGGCGGGCGCCAGCGCAGACATCTTACCGGCTCCGAGCCGGCCAGCGGTCCCGTAGCTCAGCTGGATAGAGCACCGGCCTTCTAAGCCGATGGTCACAGGTTCGAATCCTGTCGGGATCGCCAATAATTTCAAGGGCTTAGCTGCTCCGGACGTGAGGAATTTCAACGCGGGCAGGAATCCGGTCGGAACTTTTCATCCCTTTTTGTCTTCCCGAATGCGCTTGCCGGCACGACGGCGGCACGCCGCCGCCGTGGCGCCCTTTCCGTATTATTTCGTGACCTTGTCGCGCGGGAACCTTCGCAAGGATCACGCGTTCGGGGCCTTGTATTCGCGGTCCCTCATAAAAGTAAGCATTCGGGCTGCGAATGGCGGGCAAAACAAGCATGGGTTGGGGAAGGAGAAAACCGCGTCATGTCGAAACGTGAAATTGGAACGTCGCCCGCCTTGGGGCGACGTATCGCCGAGCTCAAAGCCAAGATGCAAACCGCCCGGATTTCCGACCATGAGCTGAAGACCTTCCACAAGGTTGCCGCCATCATGGGAGCGGGCGAAGGCTCTCTAGGCCTGGATGCCGACGATCTGATCGCGGCATCCTTTGTTGCAGATACGCTGGGCGAATCGGCGCCCAACGGCTGACGGCAGGACCCCTCCTGTCGTAGGTCCGGATCGATCATCCGGACAAATCTTCGAGACGCAGGCCGGAGGCGGCCGCCGGTCCGGCGGCCGTGACCCTGCGACCTCTGCCGTCGAATTGGAGGGAAAGTCTTATCGTTTTGTTTGCGTTGGCGCGTCATAGTAGACGCGGCTAACGGAGTTGAAGAGATGAAGCTCGACCTGTCGCCGACGAGTTGGGGCAGGGTGATCGCCGTCACCGCCGCCGGCACGGCGTTCTTCATTGGCGTGGCGTTTTTCGTCGATTCGTTCAATTTCCCGTATCTTTCGCCCGAAGCTGTGTGGCGGGCTCAGCTGACCGACATTCTGTTGCCCCTGGTGCTGGGTGGATCGTTTCTCTTCTTCCTGATGTGGAAGATACGCCAGTTGGCCATTGCCCAGCGCGATCTCACCGTCGTTGCCGCCACCGACAGCCTGACGGCGGTGCTCAACCGCGGCGCTTTCTCCATGCTGGTCGAAGCCTATCTCGAACAGGTCCGCAAACAGGCGTCGGCCAATTCCGGTGCACTGCTGATCATCGACGCCGATCACTTCAAATCGATCAATGACCGGCTTGGGCATGACTGCGGCGACCAGGCGCTCAAACTGATCGCGCAGACGATCAAGGATCAGCTCCGCGGCACCGACATCGTCGGCCGCATCGGCGGCGAGGAATTCGGCGTGTTTCTTCCCGGCGTCGATCCCTCGCAATCCTGGCTGGTTGCCGAAAGCATCCGCCGGCGAATTCGCGAGGTGGAATTTTCGCCGGGCGGCCGGTCCTGTCCGCTTTCCGTGAGCATTGGCGGTACCGCCTTTAACGGGCCGACCACCTATGAGGAGATATTCTCGGCAGCCGACAGGCGGCTCTATGCCGCCAAGTCAAATGGACGCGACCAGGTCAGTTTCGATCCGATGGTTTCCCAGCAAACGCCGCCAGCCGCGACAATCACGGTTCATTGAGGCGGATCCGGCCAGCCACCGGCGCCGGGGGCGCGTCGCTGGGGATTTCTGCAGCCATCACGCAGAAGGTATTTTCGCTTTGCGCGCCGCCCGCTAAAGGTGGTGGCCACAGCTCCGGCCGGGGCTGAATGCATCGGGCAGGGCCTTCTTCGCATGACATTGATGGGCGCGGCGGCACTGCTGATCCTGATCCTGACCTATGCCGGCGTCGCCGTCGGCCGCATACCAGGCCTGCGCCTCGATCGGGCGGGGATCGCACTGCTCGGCGGGGCCGCGATGATAGCCATCGGGGCGATCAGCCTGGAGGATGCCTACCGCGCCATCAATTTCGACACCATCACGCTTTTGCTCGGCATGATGATCGTAGTGGCGCATCTGAAGGTCTCGGGCGCCTTTCGCGGCCTCGGTGCCATCGCGATCGAGCATGCGCATGCGCCGTTCATGCTTTTGGTTATGGTGACCCTGCTGACCGGCCTGCTGTCGGCCTTCCTGGTCAATGACGCCATCTGTCTTGTCATGGCGCCGATCGTCGTTCACGTCACCCGCGCCATCAAACGCAATCCGGTTCCTTACCTCATCGCGACCGCCACCGCGTCAAATTGCGGCAGTGTCGCCACCATCACCGGCAATCCGCAAAACATGGTCATCGGTGCGCTGTCGGGCATCTCCTATCCGGCCTTTTCAGCGGCTCTGGCTCCGGTTGCCCTGTTCGGTCTCGTCGCGGTCATCGCCATTGTTCGCATCGTCTACCGCACCGAATTCGCGCGCAACGGCGAATTGACGCCACAGGTCTCGCGCGGCCGCATGCATCGCCGCCAGGTGCTGAAAGCGGTGGTGGTTTGCATCGGACTGGCCGTTGCCTTCTTCGCCGGTGTGCCTGTCGCCAAGGCGGCGCTCATCGGCGGCGCCATCCTCCTGCTCACCCGCGCCATCAAACCAGAGCGCATCTATCGCGAAATCGACGGGCCATTGCTGTTCATGTTCGCCGGCCTGTTCATCGTGGTTGCCGGCGCCGAAAGAACGCTGCTGACACCGGACATCGTCGCATCGGCCAAGAACCTCGGGCTGGACGACGTCTGGCGCCTGTCGGGCTTCACCGCCTTGCTCTCCAACATAATGAGCAACGTGCCGGCCGTGCTGGCGCTGCGGCCCTTCATCCCCGGCCTGGAAAACCCCGAGCGCGCCTGGCTGGTCGTCGCCATGAGTTCGACGCTGGCCGGCAATTTCACGCTCCTGGGCTCGGTCGCCAATCTGATCGTTGCCGAGCAGGCGCGCGCCGCCGGCACGTCGCTGTCGTTCGGCGCTTTCTTCAAAGTCGGCCTGCCATTGACGCTGCTGACGCTGGCGGCTGGCACGGCATGGCTGGCGCTCTGATCCCTGGCGCGACTGTTCCGTGCTCAATTGCTCCGGAGTGACGGGTGCTCCGGAGTGACGGGGCTTGGTATTTGCGGCCAAGTCCCGCCACCGGCCCAGATTTTCAGGGCGCTACTACCAATCGGCCTTTCATGTTGGGATGGAAGCGGCAGAAATAATCAACCGCTCCCGCCGTCTTGAGGGTCAGTTTTCCCTTCGCCTTCGGCGGGATCATCACCTCCCAGCTGCCCTTCACCGTGGCCGTGTGGGCGAATGCGTCCTTGTTCACCCACTCGATCGTGTCGCCGACCCTGGCCTCGACGCTTGCGGGCGAGAAGACGAGCTTCTCGATCGTCACCTCGATCGTCGCGGCCGGCGCCGGGCCGGCGGCAAGCACCAGCGCCAGCCAGGCAAGGAGCGGTCGGATCAGCACGGCCGCTTTCATTTCAACATGCCGGCGACATGTTCGGCATGCTGCTCATGCCCCTGGAAGATTTTGAGGCCGGTTTCGAGCAGGCTCTTCAGCTCGGCATTGCTGGCCGACGGAATGAGCAGGGTTTCGAGCGCTCCATTGACCTGCTTGTGGTAGGCCACCTCGTTTTCGATATAGGCCTTGTCGAAGGCAGCCCCTTTCAGCTTGGCGAGCTTGGCATGTTCCTCTTTCGCCGCCTTGGTCAGCGCCTGGCTGGTGGCATTGTCTTCCGGCTTCACCTTGAGCTTCTTGAGCAGGTCGAGCGCCTGCTTGTTCACCGCTTCGTGGTCGCGCTCCATGTCCTTGGCGAAATCGACGACTTCCTTGTTCTTGGATTTCTTGATTGCCTGCTTGGCCGCCTCGATGTCGATCATGTCGGCTGTGTAGGCGATGTGGGCGATCTGCGGGTCGGTCGGCTTGTCGGCAGCTTGCGCGAATGGGGCAGCGCCAAGCAGCAAGAGGGCGGCAAGCGCTGCGGTGTGTCTGATAAGCATGGCATCTCCTTCCGCCCGACAGCCTGGGCAGCGGGCTTCATCTGGGTTGACATTCATTGGATGAGGATGGCGCGGAAACGTTCCCGACAAATCGGCGAAAGATCTGGCTTTGAAGATCACCCCTCGAATCCGAGCCGCTTCATCACGGCCTGCGTCAGCCGTTCGCAGCGCCGGCCGGCGAAGGGGAAGGCGTCGAGCAGCACCGGCCCGATCTCGTCGTCCAGCGCCTTGCGCAGCAAAGCGCGGGCGCGGTGCAGTCTCGTCTTGACGGTCTCGGGCCGCACGCCGAGCAGGTCGGCGGTCTCCTCGATGCTCAGGCCCTCGATGACGCGGGCCACGAAAACCGCGCGATAGGCGTCGGGCAGGCTGTCGGTCGCCCGCTCGACAAGCCCGAGGATCTGCCGCTGCGCCATCGTCCGCTCCGGATCGTCGCTTGGGTTAAGGGGAAACCGGATGATCTGCGCTTCCGGGTTTTCAGGCATGGCCACGGTTCGCCGTCCTTTGCGAAGCCGCCCGAGCGCCTCGTTGATGACGATGCGCGACAGCCAGGTGGAAAGCGAAGCATCGCCGCGATAGGTGCCGAGATTGGTAAAGGCCCTGACATAGGCCTCCTGCACGATGTCCTCGGCCTCGCTGTCGTTGCGCACCATGCCGCGCGCCAGTCGGTAGAGCCGCTGGTTGTTCAGCTTCATGATCTTGCGAAAGGCATCGCTGTCGCGGGCAAGCGCGCGGGCTACGAGCCGGAGCTCGTCCGTCGCTGTTGATGTTGCCGTCAGCGCGGGCATGTGTCCTCCATCGATCCTTGCACGAAAGATTGGATGCAGGTTTCGAAAAAAGGTTCCCGAAAAATCACGCCAGGCGATCCGCCTGGCTGCCTATGCTAGCACTTTGGCCGGCTCCCTGCCGGTGTTTTGCATCCGCGCCGTCGCGGCCAGCAGATCGGTCTGCGTGATCAGCCCGAGGATGTGGTTTTTATCGTCGACGATGATGACGGCGTGGCTGCGCCCGTCGGTCAGCACTGGCAGCAGCGCCATGGCGTTCGAGCCGGCAGTTGCGGTTGCCGCCGGCGAGATCACGGTTCCGACCGTGCCGGCCGCCAGCGTCAGTTCCCGCAAGCCCACGGTTCCGGCCAGCCTTGCCTCGGCATCCACCACCGGCAAGGTGCGTATGTTGTGGTCAAGCAGCAATTGGCGCGCAGCGGCGGCTGGCGTGTGCTCGTCCACCGAGATGACGTCGCGCGACATGATGTCTTCGCACCGCAACGTCGCATGCTCGCGCACCATGGCCTGCAATTCGACCTGCCGCAGCAGCCGGTCGAGATCGCCCCGGTCGATGTCGAAGGTCTCGTCGAGCGCTCCAAGCGCGGCATCGATGTCCTCGGAGCGAAAACCGACACGCAATTGCGCCGGCGGGTCGATGGTGCCGTGGCTGTTTACCGGCGCCGGGGCCGGCACGTGCGGGTAGTTGCGCCGGGCCAGCTTGTGGAAGCTGTAGCCAAGCGCCACCAGCAGCATCGAATTGACCGCCACCGGCACGAAGGGAAACAGGAAGCCGGCGCTGATCACGGCTGGACCGCCGAACACCGCGGTCAATGCCGCCGCACCCCCGGGTGGATGCAGGCAGCGCGTGAACGACATTGCGGCGATCGCCAACGCTACCGCAATACCGGTGGCGAGCACCGGCTGGTGCACGAATTGCACCACGATCACGCCGACAAGCGCCGAGATCGTGTTGCCGCCGATGATCGACCAGGGCTGCGCCAGCGGGCTGGCGGGCACCGCGAACAACAGCACCGCCGATGCTCCCATTGGCGCCACCAGCAGCGGCACATGTGGCCCGCTACCCAGTGTGAGTCCGCTGATCGCGCCAGTCAGCGCAATGCCGATCATCGCACCGACGCAGGCGATGATGCGTTCGCGCAGCGTCGCGCCGGCAAGAATGGGAACAAAGAGGCGGAACGCCATGGGCAGGCTCTTGGTGCGGTGGCTGGGGAATGATTTCCGCTGCCGCAATGAAGCGGAAGCCGGCAATTTGGAAGTCAAACAAATCCGCAAAACTGCGGATGGGGAGAATAATATTGCCGACATGGCCGGACCGGGGCGCCGCGTGCGCCCCCGTTTGCTCAATCGCGTCAAGGCCTTGCGGACGCTGCTGGTATCGGTCCGAGAGGTCGCGTCAGGCCGCTGCGGCGGCGGTGAGCCCGCGAAGAATATCGGTCATGAGGTCCTCGACATCCTCGAGGCCGATCTGGAGACGAATCAACGGCCCTTCATAGGGGCCCTTGGCAACGACGCGGTCGCCGAGCCAGACCGGCACGGCAAGGCTCTCGTAACCGCCCCAGGAGTAGCCGAGACCAAAGATCCGCAATGCGTCGAGGAACGCGTGCTGCTGTTTCTGGCCGCCGCCGGCAAGCACGATGGAGAAGATGCCGCTGGAGCCGGAAAAGTCACGCTTCCACAGCGCGTGGTCGGGATGACTGGGAAGGCCAGGGTGGAGCACGCGCGCCACGCCCTTCTGGCCCTCCAGCCATGCCGCGATGGCGAGCGCGCTGCGCTGATGGTGGTCGAGGCGCACGCCCATGGTGCGCAAGCCGCGCAGCACCTGGTAGACGTCGTCGGGTCCGGCGCAGCAGCCAAGCGTGCAGAAGCTTTCATACAGCTGTTTCCAGCAGGCCTCGGTGGCCGACACCGTACCCAGCAGCACGTCCGAATGGCCGGCGGGATATTTCGTCGCCGCATGGATCGAGATGTCGACGCCATGGTCGAGCGGACGGAAATAAAGCGGCGTCGCCCAGGTATTGTCCATCATGACGATGGCACCGGCGGCGTGCGCGGCCTTGGCGATGGCTGGTATGTCCTGCACCTCGAACGTGTTTGAAGCCGGCGATTCCGTGAACACCACCTTGGTGTTCGGCTTGATCAAGGCGGCGATGCCCGCGCCGACGCCGGGAGCATAATACTCGACTTCGACGCCGAGCCGCTTCAGCATCGTATCGGCGAAGTTGCGCGTCGGATGATAGACGCTGTCGACGATCAGCAGGTGGTCGCCCGCCGAAACGAAGGCAAGCAGCGGCACCGTCACCGCCGCCAGGCCCGACGGGACCACGATCGTGCCGGCCGACCCCTCCAGCGCGTCTATGGCCTGGGCCAAGGCGTCGGTGGTCGGTGTGCCGCGCGTGCCGTAGGTGTATTTCTGGTCCCGTCCAGCCATCGAGGCGGCATTGCGGAACAGCACCGTGGAGGCGTGCACGACAGGCGGATTGACGAAGCCGAAATAGTCGCGCGGGTTGTTGCCCGAATGGGCAAGCCGCGTGTTGATGCCCATTTTGCCAGTCACCGGCTCGTTGCCGTCTTTTGCCATTCGTCGTCGCCTTTTTTGGTAAGCCGCTAGCCATAGTGCGGCGACATGGACCGCGCAACAGCCGGCTTTCGCCAGGACCCCGACTTCGAATGTGCCAATTGCCGAGCCGCCGCAGGCCGACTGCAAGCGGCAATGCCGGCGGCCAGAAAGCCCGCCGCCGGCAGCGGCATGCGTCGCCTGATAGCGCAAAGCGCACCTCACCATGACCCAGATCCAGCCAGAGGGCGCAGACATCGGCACGCAACCGGCCGGCAGAGCACAGTAACGCAGAGTAATCCCGGCGGATGGACTTTTGCGGACAGAGCGCAGCCTGGCGTAGGGCGAGCTTCGCCGGCTTTATTCGCGCTTCTGACTAAATTGCGGGCGCGTTTGTCTGCTATTCAGGCAATTGCGGCAAACGATTTTCAAACCCATCTGAATTCGGTCATTTTCCTTGACCTCACAGGAATTATCGCCTTCGATGCTGTTCGTGAATGGGAGGCGGCGCGTCGACTGCGATGCGGAGTTCCGGAAATGGGCCGGAACGAAAAGCTGCGTTCACGCGGGAAAAAAAGATCAGGTTTGCCTGAAAACAGAAAAGGGTCTGTGGGTCATGAAACACATTGCAATCGGCATCCTTGGAGCCGCCGCGCTTGGAGCCGTGGCTTCAACGGCTTCAGCCACCACGCTCGACACGGTCAAGCAGAAGGGCTTCATCCAGTGCGGCGTCTCGACGGGCCTGGCCGGCTTCTCCGCGCCGGACGACAAGGGTGACTGGCAAGGCATCGATGCCGATTTCTGCCGCGCCGTGGCGGCCGCCGTCTTCGGTGACGGCTCCAAGGTCAAGTTCACGCCGCTCAGCGCCAAGGAGCGCTTCACCGCGCTGCAGTCGGGCGAGATCGACATCCTGTCGCGCAACACCACCTGGACCATCAACCGCGACACGGCACTTGGCCTGAACTTCATCGGCACCACCTACTATGACGGCCAGGGCTTCATGATCAACGCCAAGAAGCTGCCGGGCGTCAATTCGGCGCTTCAGCTGTCCGGCGCCGCCGTCTGCGTGCAGAGCGGCACCACCACCGAGCTCAACCTCGCCGACTACTTCAAGGCGAACAAGATGGAGTACAATCCGGTCGTTTTCGAGAAGCTCGAAGAGGTCAACGCAGCCTATGACGCCGGCCGCTGCGACGTCTACACCACAGACCAGTCGGGCCTTTACGGCATCCGCCTGACGCTGGGTGCGCCGGCCGATCACGTCGTGCTGCCGGAGATCATCTCCAAGGAGCCGCTCGGACCGGCGGTGCGCCAGGGCGACGACCAGTGGTACCATATCGTCAAGTGGACCTATTTCGCGCTGCTCGACGCCGAGGAACTCGGCATCACCAAGGCCAATGTCGACGAGATGAAGAACTCGGCCAGCCCTGAGATCAAGCGCGTGCTTGGCCAGGAAGCCGACACCAAGATCGGCACCGATCTCGGCGTCTCCAACGACTGGGTCGTCAACATCGTCAAGGCGGTCGGCAATTACGGCGAAATGTTCGATCGCAATGTCGGCTCGGGCAGCCCGCTGAAGATCGCCCGCGGCATCAACGCGCTGTGGACCAAGGGCGGCCTGCAATACGCTCCGCCGATCCGCTGATCGAAATGTGATCCGGAAGGCAGATGGTTCTGCCTTCCGGTTTCTCTTTCACAGGGGACGGTGATATGGCATCGCAGGAAGTCCTTCGCGAGGACACAAGTCGCGGCTCCTTTATCAACGACCCGAAAGTCCGCAGTCTCTTCTTCCAGACACTGGTCGTCGTCGTTCTGTTCGGCTCTGTCTGGTGGATCGTGCAGAACGTCATCGACAATCTGCAGCGTCTTCACATCGCCTCCGGTTTCGGCTTTCTCAGGGGCCGCGCCGGATTCGACATCTCGGACACGCCGATCGCCTACACGTCCGATTCGACCTACGGTCGCGCCATCATTGTCGGCCTGATCAACACCATCATCGTCGCCGTGGCCGGCATCGTCACCGCGACCATTATCGGCTTCGTCATCGGCATCGGCCGGCTGTCGCAGAATTGGCTGATCCGCAAGATCTGCACGGTCTATGTCGAGATCTTCCGCAACATCCCGCCGCTGCTGGTCATCTTCTTCTGGTATTCGGGCGTGCTGGCCGTGTTGCCGCCGCCGCGCGAGAGCTATAACCTGCCTTTCGGTTCCTTCCTCAACCAGCGCGGTTTCTATTTCCCGCGCGCCGTCTGGGGCGAGGGCTCCTGGCTGATCTTCGTGGCGCTCATCGTGGGCATCGCCATGGCTTGGTTCGTCGCCCGCAAGGCGCGCCAGCGGCAGATGGCAACGGGTCAGCAGTTTCCCGTGTTCTGGACATCCGTGGCGCTCATCGTCGGCCTGCCGCTGCTCGCCTACGCGCTGAGCGGCTTTCCGCTGAGCTTCGATTTTCCGAAACAGTCGACCTTCAACCTGACCGGCGGCTTCCAGGTCAAGCCGGAGTTCCTGTCGCTCTATCTGGCGCTGTCCTGCTACACGGCGGCCTTCATCGCCGAGATCGTGCGTGCCGGCATCAGGGGTGTCAGCAAGGGCCAGACCGAGGCCGCCGCCGCACTTGGGCTGCGGTCGGGATCGATCCTGCGGCTGGTCGTGGTGCCGCAGGCCATGCGCATCGTCATCCCGCCGTTGACCAGCCAGTATCTCAACCTGACCAAGAACTCCTCGCTGGCCATCGCCATCGGCTATCCGGACCTGACGGCGACCGCCGGCACGGTGCTCAACCAGACAGGCCAGGCGGTCGAGGGCGTGCTGATCATGATGATCGCCTATCTCATACTCAGTCTGGTGACCTCCGCCGTGATGAACGTGGTCAATGCCAGAATGGCGTTGGTGGAAAGGTAGGGCCATGCAGGAACACGACATGTCCTGGGTGCGCACCGAAATGGCCCTGGCGGAGGCGGCGCCGATCAGCGAGCGTGGCCTGTATGCCTGGGTCCGCAAGAACCTCGTCGGTTCGGTCGGCGACACCATTCTCACCATACTCGGCATCATCATCGTCGCCTGGGTCCTGCCGCAGGTCATCAACTGGGCCTTCATCAATGCCCAGTGGACCGGGCCGGACCGGACCGTCTGCGCGACAGTGGCGCAGGGCGGCATCCAGCCCGATGGCTGGAGCGGCGCCTGCTGGGCCTTCGTCAACGCTAAGTTCGGCCAGTTCATGTTCGGCACTTATCCGGTCGAGGAGCGCTGGCGGCCGATCCTGGTCGCTATCCTGTTCGCGGCGCTGCTGGTGCCGATGCTGGTCCCCAGCGTGCCGCGCAAGGGCCTGAACGCCATCCTGCTTTTCCTGGTGCTGCCGATCGTCGCCTTCTTTCTTCTGGTGGGCGGCGTGTTCGGTCTGCCGCATGTCGAGACGTCGCGGTGGGGCGGACTGCTGATCACGCTCAGCCTGTCCTTCGTCGGAATCGCCGTGTCGCTGCCACTGGGCACCGTGCTGGCGCTCGGCCGGCGCTCCAAGATGCCGATCGTCAAGATGCTGTGCATCATCTTCATTGAAGCTGTGCGCGGCATCCCGCTGATCACAGTGCTGTTCTTCGTCAGCGTCATGCTGCCGCTTTTCCTGCCCGCCGGGGTCACCTTCGACAAGTATCTGAGGGCATTGATCGGCGTGTCGCTGTTTGCCGCCGCCTATATGGCGGAAGTGGTGCGCGGCGGCCTGCAGGCGATCCCCAAGGGCCAATATGAGGGCGCCGATTCGCTCGGCCTCGGCTATTGGCAGAAGATGGGACTGATCGTGCTGCCGCAGGCGCTGAAGCTGGTCATTCCCGGCATCGTCAACACGTTCATCGGCATGTTCAAGGACACCAGCCTGGTCCTCATCATTTCGATGTTCGACCTGCTCGGCGTCGTCAAGCAGAACTTCTCGGACGCCAACTGGGCGACGCCGCAGACCGCGAAATCCGGTCTCGTGTTCGCCGCCTTCGTGTTTTGGCTGTTCTGCTTCGGCATGTCGCGCTATTCAATGTATACGGAACGCCGGCTCGACACCGGTTACAAACGATAAAAAGGGGATTGGTTCATGGCCACCGAAAACGCCGTCAGCGCGGAAGAGATCAAGGTCAATGCCGCGAAGATGCACATCTCGACCACCGATGTCGCCATCGACATCATCGCCATGCACAAATGGTATGGCGAGTTCCATGTGCTGAAGGACATCAACCTCAAGGTGATGCGCGGCGAGCGCATCGTCATCTGCGGCCCGTCCGGCTCCGGCAAGTCCACCATGATCCGCTGCATCAACCGGCTCGAAGAACACCAGAAGGGCAAGATCTTCGTCGACGGCAAGGAATTGACCAACGATCTCAAGAAGATCGACGAGGTGCGCCGAGAGGTCGGCATGGTGTTCCAGCACTTCAACCTGTTCCCCCACCTGACCATCCTGGAGAACTGCACGCTGGCGCCGATCTGGGTCCGCAAGACGCCGAAGAAACAGGCCGAGGAGATGGCCATGCATTTCCTCAAGCGCGTCAAGATCCCCGAGCAGGCCAACAAATATCCGGGCCAGCTCTCCGGCGGTCAGCAGCAGCGCGTGGCGATCGCCCGTTCGCTGTGCATGAACCCGCGCATCATGCTGTTCGATGAGCCGACCTCGGCACTCGACCCGGAAATGATCAAGGAAGTGCTGGAGACCATGGTTAGCCTTGCCGAGGAAGGCATGACCATGCTGTGCGTCACCCACGAAATGGGCTTCGCGCGGAAAGTCGCCAACCGGGTGATCTTCATGGATCAGGGCCAGATCGTCGAGCAGAACACGCCGGCCGAGTTCTTCGATCACCCGCGCCACGAGCGCACGAAGCTGTTCCTGTCGCAGATATTGCACTGAGCGCTGCTTCGTCGAAATGGAAGGAGCCCGGCCGCGCCACGGTCGGGCTTTTTCACATTTGGCCGATCGGATCGTTTCGATTGAAACGTGATGGAATCGCAAGAACTATGCCCGGATGAGAAAACGCGTTCGTTTCCTGGCCGTGGTGGTTGCCGCGGTGGTGCTGGTCGCGGCACTCGGCACGCTGGTGCCGCGACCACTCTGGCCGGCTGCCGCGGCCGGCGAGGGCGCCAGGCACATTCTGGTGCTGAGCAATCCGATCCACACCGACATCGCCATTCCCGTCGATGATGGCGTGCGCCGGCGCTTTCGCTTCCTCGCCGCTGCCGGCCAGCCTTCCGACGCGCCCGAGGTGCGCTACATCGTCTTCGGCTGGGGCGGCCGCGCCTTCTACCTGGAGACGCCGACCTGGTCGCAGCTGAAGGCGATGCCCGTATTCAAGGCCCTGACGCTTGACGCTTCAGTGATGCATGTCGAGGTCGCCGGCGATATCTCCGGGCCCGATGTCGCCGGCTTCGACATCCCGGAAGACCGCTTTGCCGCATTGCTCGACTTCATCGATGCGAGTTTTCAGCAAGGACCAGGCGGGCCGATCGTCATCGCCGGGGCCGCCTATTCCGATTTCGACCGCTTCTATGAGGCGAACGGCCATTTCAATGCGCTGGCCGGCTGCAACACCTGGACGGCCGCCGCCTTGCGAACCGCCGGCCTGCGGACCGGTTGGTGGAACCCGCTGCCGGTCTCGCTTGGGTGGTCGTTGAAGCTGTATAATGGTAGGTAGCGCAGATAACGCCAACGCCTCGTTCGAGTTCTAGGCCCGCCACCCATAAAGCCAGTCCAAATCCGCGGCGAGCTTCTCCGGCGCCCGCATTTTCAGGAAAAGGTTGCGCGCCAACGCCACCGGACCCCAGGCATGCCAGGCAAGGCGGTTGAGGGCGCCGCGACGTGCCACTCTCACGACGCGCGGCCGGCGCAGGCCTTCCCAGATTTGAAGACTTCCGGCCAGGTCGGCAGGGGAGGCGGCCATGACGTCGGCAAGCGTGGCGGCATCCTCGATGGCCATCGCGGCGCCCTGTGCCGCGAACGGCGTCATGGCATGCGCCGCGTCGCCGACCAGCGCGATGCGGCCCGACCTTACCCATGGCTGCTTCTGATCGACCGTATGGATCGGCCAGGCCGCCCACGGGCCGGCCAACTCCGCAAGCCTTGCCAGCGCCGGCGCGGTGCCGCGCACGGCGCCGGCCAGGATTGCGGGATCGGCATGGCCGGACCAGCCTTCGGCGATACGCTCGCCCCTGGTGAAAGCGACGAGGTTGATGGCGCTGCCCTTGCTGACGGGATAGGCGACCATGTGAAAGCCGGGATGCAGGAAGGTGGTGACGCAGTCCGGCGCACCGATCTCTGCAAAAGCTTGCCCGGCAGGACTGTCTGCGCTGACGGTTGCCCGCCAGGCCAGTTCGCCCGAGAAGTGGCTTTTCGCAGGGCTGGTTCTTGCTGGGTCGGCAAGTCCGCGGACCGACGACCAGACGCCATCGGCGCCGACCAGAAGGAAACCTTCCGCCGCGACGGGCCTGCCACCCACATCGGCTGCCGCGGTGATGCCTGAACTGCTGATCGTGACGCTGTCAAGGCGCGCGCCGGTGGTGAGATGAACATCGGGCATGGCAGCCACGCGCGCCATCAGCGCGTTTTGCAGGTCCGCTCGATGCGCCACGAGGTAGGGCGCACCCCAGCGCGCCTCGCCTGCTCGTCCAAGAGGCACGCGCGCCAGTTCGCCCAAGGTTGCCGCATCCTTCAGCACCACGGCTTCCGGCCTGACGGCATTGGGAAGAAGTGCGTCGAGTACGCCGAGCTCACGCAGGATGCGTGTCGCGTTGGGCGAAAGCTGGATGCCGGCGCCCGCCGCTTCGAGGCGCTGCGCCTGTTCGAAGATCCGTACGGGATAGCCGCGCTCGGCGAAAGCCAGTGCCGCGGTCAGCCCGGCAATACCCGCCCCGGCGATGATGACTTGCCGGGACTGTGCGTCTGCCATTGGCCCGGCCCGCTGGAGGTCAGGCGGCCTGATCGATGTAGAGGCAGCCGGCCGGCAGCGTTTCCATCGCCGTCAGCTTCGGCGAATAGCGGTAGAGCGTCGAGCAGTAGGGGCAGACCTTCTCATTGTCGTCGCCCATGTCGAGAAACACATGCGGATGGTCGAAAGGCGGGTTGGCGCCGGTGCACATGAATTCCTTGACTCCGATATCGATCGCCGGATGGCCCGCATCGTTCTGGAAATGGGGAATGGAACCGCCTGCCATCGTCGTCTCCTTTAGCGCAGTCTGCTCAGCGTTTGGATCATAACCGGTCTGTTTGCAAGTTCGATGAAATGAAACTGTCGCAAAAGCCTGTCAGAGGATAAGTTAAGCCGGTTAACCGGCTGGAGCATCGCAGCCAGGCGCAACAGCCTGGGCGCCGCCCGAAAAAGCGGCGAAGCAACCAGACGTGGGAAGAGCAGGAACCATGAACGAACTGAAGCCGGTCCAGAGCGAGTTCATCAATGCGGAAGCGGCAAGCCCGGAAGGCAATCCGGATCGTTTCGTCAATCGCGAGTTCTCCTGGTTGCAGTTCAACCGCCGCGTGCTCGAGGAATCGCAGAACACAAACCATCCGCTGCTGGAGAGGGTACGTTTCCTGTCGATCTCCGCGGCCAATCTCGATGAGTTTTTCATGGTGCGCGTCGCCGGCCTGGCTGGCCAGGTTCGCGAAGGCATCGTGTTGAGAAGTCCGGACGGGCGTACCCCCGAACAGCAGCTCGAACAGCTGCTGCGTGAGGTCGAACGGTTGCAGGAAGACCAGCAGAAGAGCCTTTCGGCGCTGACCGTGCTGCTCAACAAGGAAGGCATCGAGAGCATCACCCGCGACGCGCTGACCAAGGACGAGAAGGCCTGGCTGGAGGAGCACTTCCAGGACCAGGTGTTTCCTGTTCTCACGCCATTGTCGATCGACCCGGCGCACCCATTCCCGTTCATCCCCAATCTCGGCTTCTCTATGGCGCTGCAGCTTCGCCATCGCAAGAACGGCGAGGAGATGAGCGCGCTCTTGCGCCTGCCGGTGGCGCTGAAGCGCTTCATCCGCCTGCCGGACCGCAAGCACCATGTCCGCTTCATCCCGCTGGAAGAGGCGGTCGGCCTTTACATCGGCAAGTTGTTCCCGGGTTACGAGGTCAAGGGCTCCGGCACGTTCCGCATCATTCGCGACAGCGACATCGAGGTCGAGGAGGAATCGGAAGATCTCGTGCGCCTGTTCGAGACCGCGCTAAAGCGCCGCCGCCGCGGCTCCGTCATTCGCATCGAGTTCGACATGCTCATGCCGGCCGAACTGCGCGAATTCGTCGCCGGCGAACTCGGCGTTTCGTCGAGCCGCATCAGCGTCCTGACCGGCCCGCTGGCGCTCAGCCAGATTTCTGAGATCGTCGCCGTTGCCCGCGACGACCTCAAATTCACGCCCTACAATCCGCGTTTCCCCGAGCGCATCCGCGAGCATGGCGGCGATTGCTTCGCCGCTATCCGCGAGAAGGACATCATCGTCCACCACCCCTACGAATCCTTCGACGTCGTGGTGCAGTTCCTGCGCCAGGCGATGGCCGACCCGGAAGTGGTGGCGATCAAGCAGACGCTTTACCGAACCTCCAACGACAGCCCGATCGTGCGTGCGCTGGTCGACGCCGCCGAGGCCGGCAAGTCGGTGACGGCACTGGTCGAGCTCAAGGCTCGCTTCGACGAGGAGGCCAACATCCGCTGGGCGCGCGACCTCGAGCGCGCCGGCGTCCAGGTCGTGTTCGGCTTCCTCGAGCTCAAGACCCACGCCAAGATGTCGCTGGTGGTGCGGCGCGAGGACGGCAAGCTGCGCAATTATGTGCATCTGGGCACCGGCAATTACCATCCGGTGACCGCGCGCATCTACACCGACCTGTCCTTCTTCACCACCGATGCAACGATCGCACGCGATGTCGCCCAGCTTTTCAACTTCATCACCGGCTATGCCGAGCCGACCGCCGAAATGCGGCTGGCGATCTCGCCCTTCACGCTGAGGAACCGTATCCTGCAGCACATTTCCGATGAGGTCGCCCACGCACTCGAGGGACGGCCGGCACGCATCTGGATGAAGATGAACGCCCTTGTCGATCCGATCATCATCGACGCGCTCTACGACGCCAGCCGAGCGGGCGTCGAGATCGACCTCGTCGTGCGCGGCATATGCTGCCTGCGGCCGCAGGTGCCGGGCCTGTCGGAAAACATCAGGGTCAAGTCGATCGTCGGCCGTTTCCTCGAGCACAGCCGCATCTATTGCTTCGGCAATGGCCACGGCCTGCCGTCGGACGAGGCGGTGGTCTACATCTCCTCGGCCGACCTCATGCCGCGCAATCTCGACCGTCGCGTCGAGACCATGGTGCCGATCACCAACCCAACTGTGCATGAACAGGTGCTGGGCCAGATCATGCTCGGCAACATCATGGACAATCAGCAAAGTTTCGACGTATTGGCTGATGGAACCTCCCGGCGCGTCGTGCTCGAGGAGGGCGAGGAGCCGTTCAACGCACAGGAATATTTCATGACCAATCCGAGCCTGTCGGGACGGGGTGATGCGCTGAAATCGCATGCGCCGAAGCGGATCGCGCAATTCAAGCGCCGCAAGAAGAACGCCGCCGCCTGATGCTGTCCGATTCCCAGGGCCGGCTGCAGGATCGCCGACCGCTGTCCATCATCGACATCGGCTCGAATTCGATCCGCCTTGTCGTCTATGAGGGGCTGGCGCGCTCGCCGACCATGCTGTTCAACGAAAAGATGCTGGCGGGCCTCGGCCGCGGCATTGTGTCGACGGGGAAGCTCGACCCCGAGGGCGTGACACGGTCAATGGAGGAGTTCCGCCGCTTCCGCGCGCTCTCCGACCAGGCCGGCGCCGAGCACATGTACGTGCTGGCGACCGCGGCCGCCCGCGAGGCCGTCAACGGCCCCGATTTCATCCACCGCGCCGAAGACGTGCTCAAGACCGAGATCCGCGTGATCAGCGGCCGCGAGGAAGCCTACTATTCCGCGCTCGGCGTCATCTGCGGCTTTCATCCGGCCAACGGTATCGCGGGTGACCTCGGCGGCGGCAGCCTTGAACTGGTCGACGTCAATGGCGAAGCGATCGGCGACGGCATAACGTTGCCGCTGGGCGGCCTGCGCCTCCAGGATATGGCCAAGAACTCCCTCACGCAGGCAGCGAAAATCGTGCGCGACGAGCTGGGGCGGGCGAAGCTGCTGAAAGGCGGGCAAGGCAGGCCTTTCTATGCCGTCGGCGGCACCTGGCGAAATCTCGCCCGGCTGCACATGGAGATGACCAACTATCCGCTTGGCGTCATGCACCACTACGAGATCGGCGTCGAAAGTGCCGCCAATTTCCTGCGGCAAGTGGCCAAAGGCGAGATCGAGAAGATCAAAGGCATCGAGGGCGTTTCGAAGAACCGCCGCTCGCTGCTGCCTTACGGTGCCATCGTGCTGCAGGAGATCATGGCGGCGATGCAGCCGTCGAAGATCATCGTCTCGGCGCTCGGCGTGCGCGAAGGCTTCCTCTATTCCCTGCTCGACCAGGCCGAGCAGAAGGCCGATCCCCTGATCTCGGCATCGGAGGAACTCGCCCGGCTGCGCTCGCGCTCGGTCACCCATGCGCATGAACTCGTCGACTGGACGGCCAAGACCTTTGCCGCTTTCGGCATCGACGAGACCGAGGACGAGGCGCGCTACCGCCACGCCGCGGCATTGCTGGCCGACATCGGTTGGCGCGCGCATCCCGAATATCGCGGCAAGCAATCGCTCAACATCATCGCCCACGCCTCCTTTTTCGGCGTGGACCACCCTGGCCGCGCCTACCTGGCGATGGCCAACGCCTATCGGCACGACGGCATCTTCAACGAAGCCATCGCGCCCGAAATCAAGGCGCTGGCGACACCGCGCTATCTGGAGCGAGCGCGGGTGCTGGCGGCATCGATGCGCGTCGTCTACCTGCTGACCGCCTCGATGCCCGGCGTCATGCCGAGACTGAAATGGGAGCAGCGCGGCAATGGCGTGCTGGCGCTGGTCTTGCCGGCATCGCTGGCAGATCTCTATGGCGAGCGCCCGGCCGGGCGCCTGGCGCAACTGGCGCGAATTACCGGCCGCCGCCTGGTACTGGCGGTCGAAGGTGGGCCGAGCGTTTCGGTGAAATAGGTACGGCCTACCAGAGCGTGAGTTATCTGATCCACGCCGATATTGACCAACTCAATCGCGCCACTTGTTCAGCGGCTTCGTGTTTGAAGACCGGCTTCCCCCACTCCGTCTTGGCTTCGCCAAGCCACCTCTCGCCCGTCGATCGGGGGAGAGGTGTCGAGCGCAGCTCGACGGAGTGGGGGTCGACTTGACACGGGCGTTGGCTTGGCTCGGGCATTGAGAGTCCAACCCGGGGCATTTGTCTGGTTGGTTCCGGGCCTGCCCTTGGATTTAGGCGATATCAAACAGCAGCCCGCCCGTCGACCGACCAGGCGCCGGCGCCGGCCATGGCGAGCGCCAGAAAGCCGCCCGATATCGCGATGTCCTTCATCAGCATCTGCTGGTGCAAGAAGGCAAGCGTCGCATCATCGGCGCCCTGGCCGTAATGGCCGATGAAGCCGGCAACGATGCAGAAGGCGGCCAAAAGCAGAGCCACGATCCTGGTCTGGAAGCCGATGAGTATCAGCAGTCCGGCGATCAGCTCGAACAGGCCCGTGCCCCACGCGGCGAGCCCCGGGAGCGGCAGGCCAAGGCCGGCGAAATAGCCCGATGTGCCGGCAATGTCGGCGAGCGCATGGAAGCCTGACGGTACGAACAGCGCGGCAAGCAGCAGCCGCGAAGCCAGAAGCAGTGCGTTGCGAGGCATGGTCACCTCCGTTGTCGGTTGGCCGGTTTGGGCCTTTACCCACCCGGACCGATCGATCCTACCACCAATGCCCCGGCAAATCCGGGCGCTGAATTGAGGCTTCTGGACCGACAACGAAACAGTGGCGCGGAAAATTCCGCGCCACTGCTGTCAAAGACGGGGGAGGGAAGTTCAGCCGCGCTTGGCGTCGACCGAATAGGCGCCGGCGCCTGAGGAAGCCAGCACGAGGAAGCCGCCGGTGATCGCCAGGTTCTTCATGAAGTTGATCATCTGCATCTGGTCGGCCCAGCCGGTGTGGGCGACCAGGGCCGTGGCGACGGTGAAGATCGCCAGCACCCAGGCGGCAATCCGGGTCTGGAAGCCGACGAGAATGGCCAGACCGCCGAGCAGTTCGATGAGGCCGACGACGATGGCCGTCACGGTCGGCAAGGGCAGGCCGAGGCCGCCGAAATAGGCCGCGGTGCCGGAAAGGGCGCTGAGCTTGCCGAAACCGGAAAGCAGGAAAATGACCGCAAGCAGGATGCGGCCGAGCAGGATGGTGACAGAACTGTTGGACGCGGTGCCGGTGCCGGCGAAGGACGTGTTGGTGGACATGGTGGCTCTCCGAATGGGGTTGATCACCCGTCAGATAGACCATGCTGACTGTTCACCAAAGCCGCCTGTCTGGCGACACATTGTTCACAGGACATACGTTTCCGTGAACCGGTGAAAGACGGAAATTCGTGTCGCTCGATGCGGTGGCGGGAGGATATTCTCCCGCCGAAAAATGCTTTTATCCCGGATGGGTCATATCTTCGGGCCGCACGAGCCGGTCGTAGTCGGCTTCGCTGACCAACCCGGTGGCCAGCGCTTCCTCGCGCAGCGTGGTGCCGTTCTTGTGCGCGGTCTTGGCGATCTTGGCGGCGCTGTCGTAGCCGATGGTGGGCGCAAGCGCCGTCACCAGCATCAGCGAGCGGTCGAGGGCCGCCTTGATGTTGTCTTCGCGCGCCTCGATGCCGACGACGCAATTGTCGGTGAAGGAGACCGAAGCGTCGGCGAGCAACTGCACCGACTGCAGGAAGTTGTAGGCCATCAGCGGGTTATAAACGTTGAGCTCGAAATGGCCCTGGCTGCCGGCGAAGGTGAGGGCTGCATTGTTACCGAACACCTGCACGCAGACCTGGGTCATCGCTTCGCACTGCGTCGGGTTGACCTTGCCCGGCATGATCGAGGAACCCGGCTCATTTTCCGGCAACGACAATTCGCCAAGGCCGGAACGCGGGCCGGAACCGAGGAAGCGGATGTCGTTGGCGATCTTGAACAGCGCTGCGGCAGCGGCGTTGATGGCGCCATGTGAGAACACCATGGAATCATGGGCTGCCAGCGCCTCGAACTTGTTCGGGGCAGTGACGAAGGCGATGCCGGTGATGGCGGCGATGCGGTCGGCCACCCGCTCGGCGAAGCCGACGGGCGCGTTGAGGCCGGTGCCGACGGCGGTGCCGCCCTGCGCCAGTTCCTGCAGGCCGGGCAACGTCAGCTCGATGCGCTTGATCGACGAAGCGACCTGCGCGGCGTAGCCCGAGAATTCCTGGCCCAGCGTAAGCGGGGTGGCGTCCTGCGTGTGGGTGCGGCCGATCTTGATGATATGGTTGAACTCCCTGCTCTTGGCGGCGAGCGCCTTGTGCAGGTGCTTCAGCGCCGGCAACAGGTCATGCACGATGCGCTCGGCGCAGGCGATGTGCATGGCGGTCGGGTAGGTGTCGTTCGACGACTGGCTCATATTGACGTGGTCGTTCGGGTGCACCGGCTTCTTGGAGCCCATGACGCCGCCCAGCATCTCGATCGCCCGGTTGGAGATCACCTCGTTGGCGTTCATGTTGGATTGCGTACCCGAGCCGGTCTGCCAGACCACCAGCGGGAAATGGTCGTTGAGCTTGCCGTCGATGACTTCTTGAGAGGCTTCGACGATCGCCTTGCCGATCGCCGGATCGAGCCGCTTCAGCTCCATATTGGCTTCCGCCGCCGCCCGCTTGACGATGCCGAGCGCGCGCACGACGGATGCCGGCTGCTTTTCCCAACCGATCTTGAAATTGCCGAGCGAACGCTGCGCCTGCGCGCCCCAATAGCGGTCGGCGGCGACCTCGATGGCACCGAACGTATCGGTTTCGGTTCTGGTCTTGGCAGCGCTCACGGCAAGTCTCCGGTCTGTCGATTTGGGCAACGGCGTATCGCGTTGCACAAAACGCATCAAGCGGAGATTGCGGGCGGTGAAGATGCAAATCGGTTGAAGACGGAGCCAATCTCCCCGCTCGTGGGGAGATGCCCGGCAGGGCGGCGGGGGCGCGAAGGAACGCTATCTGTCGTCATTCAACTGCGTTCAGGTTAGAACAAGCGCGGAAGTGCAATCGAATGAGAGATCGGCGGGACAGCGCCCCCCTCTGGCCTGCCGGCCATCTCCCCCACGAGGGGGGAGATCGGCTGTCCACTCACTCCGCCGTATACCCGCCGTCCACCGCAAAGACGCCGCCCCGCCTCTGATCAGACGCCGTCTCCGGGCGGACTGGAGATCAGCAACAAAGCCGCGAGCGCGATGTCGCCGACAGGCGCATGGTTTCGGTCGGTCTGGTCAGGTCATGTCGGACGGCGTGCGAGAAGGCTTGCCATGCAGGTGAGGCGGCAAGCGCGGTTTCATGCTGGGCCTGCGCTTCTTCGCCATCAAAACCCATCACACTGATGAAAACATTCTCACTCGCTCGCACCGGCAGGCGTGGAAAGCTGTTTTCCGCATGCTCCGTGACGAAAGCGGCGAGCAGCCGCGCACCGGGTGACGCCGTCATCGGCGCGACTTCGGCCTCGAAGCGGCTGGCGAACGCGGCCTCTGTGCCCGGCCGCAAATGATAAATCCGAATCACGACCATGCCTGACAGCGGCGTGCTTCTGCCTGGCTTTTCGTCTACGGCCAAGCCCGCGCGCAAGGCGCCAGAGAGATCGAAGCCAGCCCCGGTCCACGCAGGCTTGAGCAGCAGCACATCGTCGGAATCGATCATCGTGGCATTGGCTGAATTGCGGTGCGCTGCCCATACCGGACCGTCATAGAAGGCGCTCAGGGCGCCTTTGCGCACCTCCATGTCCTCGAAGCCGCGCAGCCAGACGAACATGTCGGGGCGATCGAGGTCCCGGAATTGGCCGATGATGGTCATCCCGGCCTCTTCCTGGCCTTCAATCAGCTTGCCGTCAAAGAGGTCGATAAGAGTATCGCGTTTGCCGGGTTTCAGCGTGTACTGGCGCAGTTCGACGACCGGGGAGGCGAGCGCTGCTGTCTCCGATGTGGCACTCAGGGGCAGGCTCATAAGCTCGTCTCCAAAAACAGGGTGATCATCCTGTTTTATAAAACAGACCGGTTGTCCTGTTTTGTCAATCTGCTAGCTTCTTTTTCTTCCCTCCTGGAGGGGCACGGTGGAGATTCCCGATGACAGGGCATGCCCAGAAGCGCACCAATGATCCCGAAGGCATGCGCAACAGAGTGCTCGATGCCGCGCAGGAGTCCTTTCAGGTACGCGGCTATCACGCGTCCAGTCTCGGCGATCTGATGGCGGCGGCGGGTGTCAGCGGCGGCGCGTTGCATCATCATTTCCCGACCAAGAAAGCGTTGGCGCTGGCGGTGATCGAAGAGCGTGTGGCCGCGGCGGTCGAAGAGACATGGATGGCGCCTTTGCGGGCGGCCGCTTCGGCGCGCGAAGGCGTGGGTGCAGCCTTCGAAGCCGTGGCGGCGGAACTTGAGCAACAAGGCTTCGTGCGCGGCTGTCCCCTCAACAACCTTGCACATGAACTGTCGCTCGTCGATGCCGAATTGCGCGCCGCCCTTGCCGGCATTTTTGCCGGCTGGCGCCAGGCGATCGCCGACAAGGTCCGGGCTGATCAGCAGGCGGGCAGGGAGCAGGACACCGACCCGCAGCGTTTCGCCGCCCTGGCCGTCGCGGCCTATTCCGGCGCGATGTCGATGGCCAAGACGGCGCAGGATGCCGGCATGTTGCGCGATTGCCTGGCGGGGCTGGAGCAGAATGTCGCCCAAGCTTCGCCCATGGCCGCAACGAGGCGGCGTCGCAGGATATTGCTGCCACCGGGAAACCTTTGATGCCGAGGACGGGAACGATCCCTACAACTCAGTTCCGTTCTGGGGGAGGGCAGCAGCCGTGGACCGGGCGCTGAACTTTACTGCTGACCGGTGTCCGTGCTGAACTTCAACCCATGATGAAGCGCTTCTCACCAAAATCGGTATCACGACGCCGTTTTCTGGCGCGGGCCGCCGGTCTTGCCACGGCCCTTGCGCTTCCACGCCCGGCGCTCGGCCAGACCGGGCAGCGCATTCAGCCTGTCGACGCCACCTTCCTGTTCATCGCCGATGTCCATGCCTGCCGCATGGCCAGCGGCTTGAGTCCCAATTGCCAGCAGGAAGGCAAGACCGACGCTGCCTTGCTGCGCAATGTGGCGGCTCTGAACGGCATTGGCGACAAGACATGGCCCGTCGAGATCGGCGGCGTCCCGACGGGCCTACGCTCCGCCGGCAGCCGAATCGGCACGCCGCTCGGCCTCGTCATCGGCGGCGACATGACCGACGATGGCGGTGGTCAGATCACCCAGCCGAGTGAAGGCACGCAATTGCTGCAATTCAGCCAGCGTTACCAGCAAGGCATGGGGCCTGACCGCGTGCATGTTCCAGTCTATGTCGGGCTCGGCAATCATGACCTCGACCAAAACGGCCCGCGGCATCACGTTGACTGGTACCGGCGCGAAATGCGCGACTATGTCGAAGTCAATCACCGTGCCGGCGTGTTCTTCAAGCCACCGGTTCCAGCCACCGACTACGATGTCGAGACCGACTGCTATGCGTGGGACTGGGGCGGGCTGCATCTCGTCCAGACCCACCGTTTCGCTGGCGACACCGGCCATGGCGCGGACAGCAGCCTGCCCTGGCTGAAGCAGGATCTGGCGACCTATGCGGCGGACGGCCGCCCGGTCATCCTGTTTCAGCATTATGGCTGGGATAATTTTTCGACTGGGCGATGGGATCCCGCCAAAAAGGCGTTCGACGACGACGGCAAGGGGCCGCCGCATTGGTGGAGCGATGCGGACCGTCAGGCACTGCTTGCGGCCCTGAAAGGCTACAACGTGATTGCCATCTTCCATGGCCATCAGCACGAGGTGCCGATGATCTATCAGCGCGACGGCCTTGATCTCTTCAAGCCAAAGGCGGCCTATATGGGCGGGTTCGCACTGGCGCGGGTCACCAATGATGGCATGGATGTCGTGCTGGGCGAAGCCAGCGACGATCACGGCGGGGTCACATTCACCAACGCCTTCAGCAAACCGTTCCAGACATGAAAGCCCGCGGCGGCCTTTTCGTCCCGGACGCTGACTGACGTCGACCTGGCAGTGCGCTCGGGCCTCGGCCTCCGCTACGAGATGCCGCCGATGATGACCGCCGCGATGTAGGGGCCGAAAGAAAACGCCCCTCGCACCTTTTATCGTGCGGGGGGCGTCTTTGCCGTTCGCTTTTCCTTCGATTGCTCTCGTGAATTGCTGACGACAACCATGAAACGTGCTTCGACCGAAATGGCTCCCGGCGCGTCCAGATTTTTTTAGGGCCGCTTTGTTCAGTGCCCGATTGGCGTGAACCGTCGCGGCGGGTGAGCCAAGAATTGACATGGCCGTTTAAATAGCTTACAAGACCTTTGTCGATATTTGTTGACTGACTTTTGTTATCCGCGCTTTGCAGCGCGCCTTTGACGAACTTCCCACATCAAAAATCGAGACAAACGACGTTGTGCATCCGCATGACGGCGAACGAGTATTTGCCATGGAAAGGGTTCGTCATGAGCACCGGCACAGTTAAATGGTTCAACGCCACCAAAGGTTTTGGTTTTATTCAGCCTGACGACGGCTCTGCCGACGTTTTCGTCCACATCTCGGCCGTAGAGCGCGCCGGCATGCGTGACATCGTCGAGGGCCAGAAGCTCGGCTACGAGATGGTCCGCGACAACAAGTCCGGCAAGATGTCGGCCGACCAGTTGAAGGCGGCCTGAAAAAGGATTCAGCCTTCCCGGTGACCACGGATGTACTGGCACTGGTGAATGGCGAATTCGGGCGCATGGCGGCGGAAACCTGAGTTTTCGCACGCTGCGTGCCGGAGCGTCCTGTGCGTCCACTGGATGCGCGACGCTCTCATGGAAGGTCAGGCGGTGCCTGGCCTTTTTCACTTTGTGGGTCTCGCCGCCGAAAATGCGCTGCGCGTCGGCCTGAACGTGCTAAGGGACGCTCCAGCAAGTTGAATCCGCCGCCCCAATGCTTTTGTGCGTGGGTCCTGACTGAAGACCGGTCTTGCCCTATCGGCACGAGACTCCTGACAGGAGAAAGATTTTGACCGCCAATTCGAAAACAGCTGCTGATCAGGCAGTGCCCTTGTTCAGCAAGACGCAAACCCAGTCGATGTCGCTCAACCGCATCATTTCCGAACGCGATGCCCTTACCCAGGCGCGTGAAGCCAAGACCGCGCGTTTGCGCGAACTGCGCCTGGAAAAAGAGGCAGATGAAATGGCTGCGGCGGCCGCACAGGCGGCGTTGCCGAAACGGGCCGGAAGACGCTGATGGCGACGAAGCGTGTGCCGGCGACACCAATCGCCGCTGATGCGACCATCGCCGATATGGTCGAAACATTGGACAAGCCAGTCGAATATGTCCGGCGTGTGCTGGAAAAACTCGAACGCTGCAAGCGCGTCCATGGCGATGCACAGGTGCGCGTCGGCGTGCGGGGCCGCGCCGAGTGCCCGAACTATTTGATCGAATATGTCCGCCAAGACGCCAAGACCCGCGAGCCGGTGACCCATCAGGACGCCGCCTACAGCGGCAGCACGCATCGCGAACTGGCGCCGCATCACATCGCGGAGGCGAGGAACTGGTCGCCTGAGGAAATGAACATAACGGCGGTTTCGGCCCTGATCGGCCGTTTGCGCAGTCCGCGCGCACCATCGCGCTTCGCCGACGAGGACTGAGATGGCCATAAAATTCTCCGCCAAGGACCAACCGCCGGCGCCCGCCGCCGCTGCAAAGCCAGTCAAGCCGGCTGCCGCGCCGAAGGCCGATGCAGCTGCCGAGGCCGCGACCGATCTATTCAAGTCGCCGGCCGAGGCGCCGTCGCGCAAGGCAGGCAAGAAGAAATAGCGCCTTGCCGCAAGACGCCGACCGCAATCCTGCTGCGCAGGGGCTGTTCAACCCGGTGGCCGCAGCCAGCCTTTCATCGTCGCAACGAGGCACCGTCCCGGCATTTGATTGCCAGAGCTGCGGCGCCTGTTGCTCCTACTCGGCCGAGTGGCCGCGCTTTTCCACCGAGGACGACGCGCACCTCGACCGTATCCCGGACAAGTATGTCGCGACCGATCTGTCGGGTATGCGTTGCGAGGGCCCGCGCTGTTCGGCCCTCTGTGGCGAAGTGGGCAAGGCAACCGCTTGCGGCATCTACGAGCTGCGCCCGGATGTCTGCCGCGCCTGCATGCCCGGCGACGAGGATTGCCTGATGGCGCGTCGGGCGCACGGGCTGCCTGTCCTCTGATCTGACGGCGCCGCGGCTTGTGCGCGGGGATTTCGCTGCTACGCTGCCCGCCGGGCAGCACAGCGGAGGACCAAATCGTGAGCATCGAATTCTTGTTGACGTCGCTGATCGTGGTGGCTTCGCCCGGCACCGGCGTCCTCTACACGCTGAGCGCCGGGCTTTCCCGCGGCGCCCGCGCCTCAATCGTCGCCGCTTTCGGCTGCACGCTCGGCATCATCCCGCATATGGCTGCCGCCATCACCGGCCTCGCCGCGCTCCTGCACACCAGCGCGGTCGCCTTCGAGACGCTGAAATATCTGGGCGTCGCCTACCTCCTTTACATGGCCTGGAACACGCTGAAGGAGAGGGGTGGTCTGAACGTCGAGGACAATGTCGCGCCGCGCTCCACCGGCAAGGTGATTGCGAGAGGCATCCTCGTCAATGTGCTCAACCCGAAGCTGTCGATCTTCTTCTTTGCCTTCCTGCCGCAGTTCGTCAGCACGACCGAGCCGCACGCGCTGTCGAAGATGCTGGAACTGAGCAGCGTCTTCATGCTTTTGACCTTCGTCATCTTCGTCGGCTATGGCATCTTCGCCGCCTCGATCCGCAGCCATGTCGCGTCGCGGCCGAGGGTGCTGACCTGGATGCGCCGCACGTTCGCCGGCGCTTTCGTCATGCTCGGCGCCAAGCTTGCGCTGGCGGACAGGTAGAATTCGTTCGCCTCGCCTTGGCACGAAATCGATGCCGAACAATGAGAAGGCGAGCCTTGGCCCGCCTTCTTTTGTTCTTCAACTCCGGACTAGCCGGCAATCATTTGTTCGCGCCGCCGAGCGCCTTCAATTTTTCGCAGAACGGGGCATACGGCTTGCTCATCGCCGCATCCTGACATTCCTTCATCATCATGGCTTGGTCGTCCTTGGACATTTTTGCCCAGGCGGCTTTCATCTCGGCGTCGGATTTCATCGTCTTCATGCTCGCATCGGTGAAGAACGGTTCCATCATCTTGGGCGAGTCGAGCGCTCCGGCAAGTGCCGTGCCGCTGAGAACGGTCAACGCGAGTGCTCCAAAGCAGGCGGTTCTGATGTTCATGACATTAGTCCTCCCTATGGTCTTTCTCGATCGTCGAATGGCGGTCGGACTCTATTCCTAGCACAAACCGATGTGTATTAGGAGTAACTCATATGGTGAAGCCGGCCTATCCCTTGACGTAGCCCATCGCCTCGACGATACGCCCGCCCTCGACGCGCATCAGATTGACGCCGCGCAGCGAATTGCCGTCCGCCATCCAGTAGCGCCAGCGGATCGTCGCCCGCTCGCCGGCGACGAAGGTCTCCTCGATGTCGAAGCGCGTGCCGGGCTGGGTCGCGATCGCCGTCCATAGCCCGACGCAGGCCGCCTTGCCGGCATGGCGCGCACCGTCCGGTGCCGGCACGGTGTTTTCAATCACGCAGTCCTCGCCCACCAACTCGGCAAGCGCCGACGGATCGTGCAACTGGAACACATCGTTGAAGCGCCGCATGATCTCGGCTGTCCGCCGCGACTCTGGATGACCGTCCATGATGCTGCTCATCTCGTACTTCTCCTGATTCATTGTTGCGCGGCGGTACCCACGAGGGTCGCCTTGAGGTTGATCTGGGCCACGCCGGCCAGCGCGCGCGAAACGAGACAGCTCGCCTTGGCGGACTGGGCAAGGCGCTCGAACTGGTCTTCGGCGAGCCCCGTGACCTCCACCGCCGTTTCAAGGTCGATGCGGGTGATGGTCGGCCCGGCCTCGGTCGCTCCGAGGTGCACCCTGGCGATGGTGCGGATGTCCCGGGGAACATGACCTCCCTGGCCAAGGATGAAGGTCAGCGCCATCGAGAAACAGCCGGCATGCGCGGCCGCGATCAGTTCTTCCGGGTTGGTGCCGGGGCCGTTCTCGAAACGCGACGGAAAGGAATAGGCGCCTTCGAACACACCGCTGCCGAGCCGCAGCCGGCCTGAACCTTCCCTCAGCGTGCCTTGCCACTCGGCCGAAGCTTCACGAATTGTCATTGCTGTTCTCCCTTCTGGTTCGATCGATATGAAAGATCAGGCTCCGTCGATGACGACCTTCCCGAAGACGTCGCCCTGCTGGAAATAGCGGTAGGCGTCGCGGGCCTCGGCGAAGGGGAAGACCTTGTCGATGACCGGTCTCAACCGGTGCGCCGAGACGGCGTTGAGCATCGTTTCGAGGTTTGCGCGGCTGCCGACGAACAGACGGCCGATTGTGACGAGGCTGCGCTGATAGACGGCGCCGGGGATCTGCACCGTTGCGCCCTTCGCATCCTGAATGGTGAGCAGCACGATGCGCCCATAAAGCGCGCTGGCGATCAGCGACTGCGCGAAGGTCGGCGGGCCGCCGGTTTCGACGGTAAGGTCGATACCGCCGGTTTCGCCACGCACCATCGCCCCCCATTCCGGCATGTCGGTCGAGGAGACGACGAGGTCGGCCCCCATCGCCCGCAGCTTGCCGACCTTCTCGGCGCGAGAGGTGACGGCGACGACGCGGCAGCCGAGCAGCTTGGCGAACTGCAACGCGAACAGCGAGACGCCGCCCGAGCCTATGACTAGAACCCATTGGCCGGGCTTGGGAATCTCCGCCCCGGTCAGTGCGTTCCAGGCTGTCAGGCCGGCGCAGCTCAGCGTTGCCGCCTCGCGCCAGTCGAGATGCTCGGGAACTCGCACCGCCCATTGCTCGTCAAGCACGGCGTACTCGCCGAGCATGCCATCCAGCGTGCAGCCGAGCTGGTCGATCAGTCCGGCATTGATGCGGCCATCGATCCAGCGGGCGAAATAGCTGCCGGTGACACGGTCGCCGACGGCAAAGCGTGTGACATCATCGCCGATGGCGACGACCTCGCCGGCGCCGTCGCTGAGCGGAACGATCCCGCGGCGCGGTGTCAGGGGGTAGGTGCCATTGAGGATCATCGTATCGCGTCGGTTGAGCGAGGTGGCGCGCACCCGCACCACGATCTCCTGGGGCCTTGGCTCCGGTCGCACCTCTTCCCGCATCACCAGACATTCGGTTCCGCCCAAACCCTCAAGACCATAGCTGCGCATTTCGGCTCTCGATTATATAGACTGATCTACATATTATGTAGACCAGTTGTCATATTTCTGGCAAGGCTTATAAGGATCTCTCCTGACAGAGGTTGACATGGCGAACGATACGAGAGCCCGCATACTCGAAACGACCGGATTGCTGCTCAGGCGGCGCGGCTATCACGGCACTTCGCTCAATGACATACTGAGCGCCAGCGGCGCCCCGCGCGGCTCGCTCTATTTCCACTTTCCCGGTGGCAAGGATCAACTGGTCGTCGAAGTGACGCGCGCCAGCGTGGCCGAGGTGACTGAGAGGCTTGGTGCCGAGCTGGCGGCGGAAAGCGATCCGGCGGTCGCCGTTCACCACATTTACCAGTCGGTCGCTCGCATGCTGGAGGACAACGAATTCTCGCTCGGCTGCCCGATCGCGCCGGTCGTGCTCGATGCGCCGAACGACGTGCCGGACTTGGAGGAAATCTGCCGCTCCGCTTTCGAGCAGTGGATCGGCCTGCTGCGCCAGGCGTTTGTCAGGGCAGGGGTGGTCGAGCGCCGCGCACGGGCGCTGGCGCTGTTGGTCGAGTCCTCGCTGGAAGGCCTGATGGTGATTGCCCGAGCCACCCGCGATCGCTCATCGATCAACGTCGTGGCCGATGAGGTGACTACCCTGATCGAGCAGGCAGTCCTCGCCGGCAAGGCGACGCGGCAAGCGGAGAGCACTGCTGTCTGACGCTGATTCCAACCGACTACGCTGAAGCAAGGCATGAATGTGCAAAGAAAAGGGCGGCATCGCTGCCGCCCTTTCCACATGCATAAAGCAGATGGCTGGATTAGAAGTCCATGCCGCCCATACCGCCCATGCCGCCGCCGCCCATGCCGCCAGGCATGCCGCCGCCAGCCGACTCCTTCTTCGGAGCCTCCGCGATCATGGCTTCGGTGGTGACCAGCAGGCCGGCGACCGAGGCCGCGTCCTGGAGAGCCGTACGCACGACCTTGACCGGATCGACGATACCCATGGCGATCATGTCGCCATATTCGCCGGTCTGGGCGTTGTAGCCGAAGGTCGCGCCCTTGTTCTCGAGGATCTTGCCAGCAACGATCGATGCTTCCGCACCGGCGTTGGCAGCGATCTGACGGGCCGGGGCCTGCAGTGCGCGGCGAACGATGTTGATGCCGGCGGCCTGGTCGGAGTTGACGCCGGTGGCCTTGAGGTTGCCCGAAGCGCGCAGCAGGGCCACGCCACCGCCGGCAACGATGCCTTCTTCTACGGCCGCGCGGGTCGCGTTGAGGGCGTCATCGACGCGGTCCTTCTTTTCCTTCACTTCCACTTCGGTCGCACCGCCGACGCGGATAACGGCAACACCGCCGGCGAGCTTGGCCAGACGCTCCTGCAGCTTCTCCTTGTCGTAGTCCGAGGTGGTCTCCTCGATCTGCTGCTTGATCTGGGCAACGCGGCCCTGGATCTCGGCCTTCTTGCCGGCGCCGTCGACGATGGTGGTGTTCTCCTTCGAGATCGACACCTTCTTGGCGCGGCCGAGCATGTTGAGGCCGACATTCTCGAGCTTGATGCCGAGGTCTTCGGAGATGACCTGGCCACCGGTGAGGATGGCGATGTCTTCCAGCATGGCCTTGCGGCGATCACCGAAGCCCGGAGCCTTGACGGCGGCGATCTTCAGGCCACCGCGCAGCTTGTTGACGACCAGCGTGGCCAGGGCCTCGCCTTCGACGTCTTCCGAGATGATGAGCAGCGGCTTGGAGGTCTGCACGACCGCTTCCAGGACCGGCAGCATGGCCTGCAGGTTGGAGAGCTTCTTCTCGTGCAGCAGGATGTAGGCGTCCTCGAGATCGGCAACCATCTTATCGGGGTTGGTGACGAAGTAGGGCGAGAGATAGCCGCGGTCGAACTGCATGCCTTCGACGACTTCCAGCTCGGTCTCGGCGGTCTTGGCTTCCTCGACGGTGATGACGCCTTCGTTGCCGACCTTCTGCATCGCTTCCGCGATCATCTTGCCGACCGACTCGTCGCCATTGGCCGAGATGGTGCCGACCTGGGCGACTTCCTCGGAGGTCTTGATCTTCTTGGCGGCCTTGCCGAGAGCTGCGACCACTTCGGTCACGGCCAGGTCGATGCCGCGCTTCAGGTCCATCGGGTTCATGCCGGCGGCAACCGCCTTGTGGCCTTCCTGGACGATCGACTGCGCCAGAACGGTCGCGGTCGTGGTGCCGTCGCCGGCGATGTCGTTGGTCTTCGAAGCGACTTCGCGGACCATCTGCGCGCCCATGTTCTCGAACTTGTCCTCAAGTTCGATTTCCTTGGCGACAGTGACGCCGTCCTTGGTGATGCGCGGTGCGCCGAACGACTTGTCGATGACGACGTTGCGGCCCTTGGGGCCGAGCGTGACCTTCACCGCGTCGGCGAGGATGTTGACGCCGCGCAGCATGCGCTCACGGGCGTCGCGGGAGAATTTTACGTCTTTGGCAGCCATGTTCAACTCCTGGCAGGGGCTCGGATCGAGCCCGAAGATTCAAGATTCAGTTGATGGAAAGGCCGATATTCAGCCGATGATGCCCATGATGTCGGATTCCTTCATGATCAGAAGGTCTTCGCCATTGAGCTTGACTTCGGTGCCCGACCACTTGCCGAACAGGATGCGGTCGCCAGCCTTGACGTCCAGGGGCACGAGCTTGCCAGCTTCGTCGCGGGCGCCGGAGCCGACGGCGATGATCTCGCCTTCCTGCGGCTTTTCCTTCGCCGTGTCGGGGATGATGATCCCGCCGGCGGTCTTGGATTCGGATTCGACCCGGCGTACAACCACGCGGTCATGAAGCGGGCGGAACTTCGACTTTGCCATGTTTTCTTCCTCGATGAGAACGGTGAGAAACAGTTCCTCCGTCCGGCGAAGCCGGACAATCTACAAAGCCCGGCGGTACCGGACCTGTGGTTAGCACTCACCCAGGGCGAGTGCTAACGTGGCGGTGAAATAGGCTGCTGGCTGGCGAGAGTCAAGGCGCGCGCGAGCGGGCAGCGGCGCGAAATTTTGTTTTCCGCGAAAGCCCGCTCGCAGAACGTGCCAGTTGCCGCTGGCCTTTCATGCGAAATGCGCCGGTTCCTCCCGCAATCGACGGCAAAACAAGGCGCGGAGGGGTGCTCTGCCGCTATCGGTCAGAGATCCTGCCGCCCGATACTTCGATACGCAAGACGTGTCGATGTCACGGGAGAGAGGGGCGCGAAAGCCGCCGCCGAAAACTACAGAAACAATCTCAGCTGCGTATGGATGATGGACCTGTAGTCGTCGATCGTGCGGCGGCCTTCCTTCTCGTCCTGCGTCAGCGCTAGCCGCACGACGCCGCCGGCAAGCTGGAAGATCAGGAACACCACGCGCGCGAAGTCTTCGCGCCGGTCGGGCCGCAGCATCGGAGCGACGTGGTCGCAGAACATCTTGGCCTGGTGCCTTGTCTCAGCAATGTCGAGGTTCTGCAGCGCCTTGTCGGCCTGTATCGCGTTCTGCAGATCCTGGATGGCCCGGTCGTCGGCCACGCGCCGGTAATAGTCCTCGATCATGCGGTCCGCGGCAGCCGTCACGTCCTCAAGCCCACTTATTTCGGCGATGATCTCGCCGAAGCGTGCGCGGCTTTCCTCCGAGAAGCGCTCATAGAGCATCGCCAGGATCGCCGATTTGTTGGGGAAATAATGGTAGACGGTGGCGATCGGTCCGCCCGCCAGTGCGCCCACTTCCTTCATCGTCACCGCGTCGATGCCTTTTTCGCCGATCAGCCGCATGGTCGTCGAAAGGATCGCGTCGATGCGTTCGCGGCTCCGCTCCTGCTTGGGCCTGCGCCTCGGCGCCGTCGCCATCCGCCTTGCTTCCGCCATGCGCCCAATCTCTCGCGAGAGCTTCAAAATTCCCGGTTGACAAGAAACATGATCAAGTATCAGTTTCGTAATGCTGACAAGTTGTCAGCTTTTTTATCGCACTGCAAGGACGTTGGGAGGCGCCTCGTGACTGCGACGCAAGCCGTACAAGCGGAAAATGGCGATTGGCTGGTCGGCAACCCGACCGGCGTCGAGCTCGGCTCCGCATTATGGATCGGCTCGGTCGGGCTGCTGATCCTCGGGCTTCAGCCCGTGCTGCTTGGCGCGCTCTACACCGAGGGCCATGTCAGCGGCGATGAACTGGCGCTGGTCGCCACGGCGGAGATGATCGCGATCGCCATCGGTTCAGCCGTGGTGGCGATGCTGCTTTCCGCGCGCAACATGCGCTGGAAAAGCGCCGTCCTTTTGATCCTGCTGGCCCTGGCGAATGTATGGACCGCCCATGCCGCAAGCGCCAATGCGTTGATCGCCGCCCGCGCCATCGCCGGGCTGGCTGAAGGTGGTCTGGTCGCGATCGCCACCGAACTGATCGCCCGTTCGCGCCGGGCGGAGCGCATCGGCGGCTATTTCGTGACGCTGCAGACCCTGGCGCAATGTGCGCTCGCTCTGCTTTTGGCACTCTATGTCATTCCCAAGGCGGGGTCGTCCGGCGGCTTCATCGTGCTTGCCGTCGTCTGCGTCGTTTCGCTGGCGGCCGCTTTCACCGTACCCGGTGACTACGCCGACCTGCCGAAAGAGGAGAACCTGGCCAATGTGCTGACGGTTCCGTCGATCACCGCGCTATTGTCGGTCTTCTGCTACTTCATGTTCTTCGGCGCGATCTGGGCCTTCCTGGAACCGCTCGGTGCGCAATATGGGATTGATAGCTGGACCGTCGGTCTGATCGTCTCGGCCAGCCTGGCGACGCAGGTCCTGGGCGCGATGACGGCGACCGTGTTCGAGGCGCGCATCGATTACCGCATTGCCATTACGGCCATCGGTGCCGTCGCGCTGGTCTCCTCCCTTGTTCTTGCCAGCGCACCTGGCCTGACGACATTCTGGATCGCCGCCTTGGTCATGGGCTTCATCCTGTTGTTCATCGTACCCTATCAGATCCGGCTGGCGATCACGGCGGACGAGACGCGTACCGCCGTGCTGCTGGTGCCGGCTGCACAGCTCTTCGGCCTGGCGATCGGGCCGGTCGCGGCGTCGCTGCTCATCAATGGCAAGGATTTCCGGCCCGTGCCGGAATTCGCCGCGGCAAGCGCGTTTGCCAGCGTGGCCCTGCTTGGCCTGTTCGTGGCCACTATGCGCCGTCGGCGCGTCTGACGGGACGGCTGGATGTCGACGATCACCGCGCGGAACTGGAGCAACTGGTCGGGCTTCGTGCGCGCCGAGCCGAAGCTGATCGCCACTCCAACCGACGCCGGCGAGCTTGCCGATCTGGTGCGCACGGCACCTGGGCCGCTGCGGGTGGCGGGTGCTGGCCACTCCTTCACGGCGCTGGTGGCATCGCAAGGCTCGATCGTTTCCCTGGAGAAGATCGAGGGGCTGGTCTCGCACGACATACAAAGCCATCGCGCGCGGGTGCGGGCAGGGACCCGGCTCGGCCCGCTAATGCACATGCTGCACGGCATCGGCCAGGGCCTGCCAAATATGGGCGACATCGACCGCCAGGCGATCGGCGGCGCGCTGGGCACCGCCACCCATGGTTCCGGGCTGACGCTGGGCGCTTATCACACCCAGTTGGAGACGGTGCAGATCGTGGACGGGCGGGGCGAGTTGCGCGAATTCGATCGGACCCGCGACCAGGATATGATCCATGCGATGGGGGTCGCTCTCGGCGCCTTCGGCATCTTGAGCGAAGTCACGCTGAACAACATCGCGACCTACCGGCTGCGCCGCCGCAAGTGGGTGCTGCCGATCGCCGACATGCTGCGCGATTTCGAGACGATGATGGCCGCGCACCGGTCGGCCGAATTCTACTACATCCCGTTTTCCGGCTACGCGCAGTTCATCGCCAGCGACCTCAGCGACGCGAACCCGACCACCAGGCCGACCGACGACGACGAGGCCGGCCTGGCGACGCTACGCAAGCTGAGCAGGGCGCTGCGCCGGCTGCCATGGCTGCGCCGCTCCTTGATCCGCGGCGCCGTGAAGAAAGTGCCGGCCGAGGATTATGTGCAGGACTGGCTCAACGTCTATGCCAGCGACCGGCAGACCAAGTTCAACGAGATGGAGTATCATCTGCCCTTCGAGGAGGGGCCGAAGGTGATCACGCAGATCATCGAGCTGACCGAGAAGCACTTTCCGGAAGTTTATTTTCCGATGGAGGTGCGCTCGGTGGCACCCGACATGTTCTGGCTTTCGCCCTTCTACAAGCGTCTGACCTGCTCGATCGCCATTCACCACGATGCCGCCAACGACCCTGAGCCCTTCATGCGGGCGGCCGAGCCGATCTTCCGCAGGCATGGCGGCCGGCCGCATTGGGGCAAGATGCACAGCCTAAAGGCGGCGGATCTCAAAAAGCTCTATCCGCGCTGGGATGATGCCATGGCCGTTCGGGGAGACATCGATCCCGAGAACCGTTTCGTCTCGCCCTACATGGCCGGCCTGTTCGGCATCGGCCAATGAGCGGCTATTTCACCGCGCTGTCGGATGCGTTGAGGGCGGCCGGCGTCTTTCAGCCTTGTCTCGTGCTCGACCGCGACCGGCTGGACCGCAACATCGACCTGGTGAAGCAGAGACTGGCGCCCGGCCTTGCCGTGCGGCTGGTCGACAAGTCGCTTGCTTGCCTGCCGCTGCTTTCGCACATCGCCGGGGCGCTCGGCACCCATCGCTTCATGACGTTTCAGCCGCCGATCACAAGGGCCGTGCTCGACGCTTTTCCCGATGCCGACATGCTCTACGGCAAGCCGATGCCGGTCGGCGCGGCAAGGCAGGCGATTTCAAGCAGTACCGCCGACTGGTCGCGTATCTGCTGGCTGATCGACAGCGAGGAGAGACTGGCGGAATACGGCGCTCTGGCCGCCGAACTGGACATCGGGTTGCGCATCGCTTTCGAGATCGATGTCGGGCTGCATCGGGGCGGGTTCCCGGAACCGCGCGCGCTGTCGAAGGCATTGAACGCGCTGCCCGCCCGGCTGCGCTGCGAAGGCGTCATGGCCTACGAGGCGCACGCGCCGCACATTCCCGGTCTGTTCGGCGGTCCCAAAAAGGCGCTGGCAGAGGCGTCGCAGCGGGCTGCGGCGTTCATCGCGGCTCTCGGCGAGGACCAGCGCCGAACACTGAACATCGGCGGCTCGAAGACGGCACTGCTTCACCATGGCGGCATGGCCAACGAAGTGTCGATCGGGTCGGCCTTCGTGCTGCCCGGGGATTTCGACACGCCCGGCCTCGACGGCTTCCAGTCCGCGGCCTTCATCGCCACGCCTATCCTCAAGGTGGTCGAGCCGATGCTGCCAGGCCCGCCGGCGGTCACCCGCCTGCTGCAGACGGTCGGCCGGTTTCCGCGCAAGGGTTGCTATCTCTATGGCGGCAAATGGATGGCCGAACCGGTGTTTCCCGAAGGCATGGAGACCAATGGCCTGCTTGGCCTTTCCTCGAACCAGCAATTCATGGGCCTGCCCGGCGATGCCACCACCAGGTCAGGCGACTACGCCTTCCTGCGTCCGACGCAAAGCGAGGCGGTGCTGCAGCAGTTCGGATCGATCGCGGTTTTTTCGGGCGACAGGCTCGTGGACCGCTGGCCCGCGCTGCCAATGGGGTAGGCATGGTGCCTCGTTACGATGAGTCCAAACCAGACGCTTCGATGTAACAGACCGACCGTCAACCCAAAGCCACGATGCGCCGGCGACCAGCAGCCGCATGCTTGGAACAGTCAGCGAGCCTATCCGCCTCCAGACGGGTCATCGTTGACCGGCCTTCTCGGCGAGATATCGAGTAGCCAACGCGATTGAATTGGGGATAGGTGTCGATCCTCTATAGTTGGCAATTTGGCGCCTGGAGATTTCCAACTGGAGCGCCATCCCCTCAAGCGAGAATTTCAGCAGATCGTCCATGATATGGCGGAATTCCCGGTTCTCCATACCAATTGAGGGCAGGGTATCGATCCATTCGGCTGTCAACTCGACTCCCCCGTCCCACTCGATTGCATTGCCGTCTTCGTTAACCCGCATGGTTCCAAACAGCTCGTCATTGTCGCGAAGCGGAATGAAGTGTCGATGGCTATTCAATACTGGATTCAGGTCAACCGTATTGGAGCGGCCGTCTCGCCAGGTGATGCGCACGCGGCGGCCATCAATCATGGTGACCGAGGCGATCCTGGGGAGCGGATTGCCGACTGTTACGATGTCGTCAACCATTGAGGCGGGTCCATTCATTGCGCAACTCCTCTTCATGCGAGTTAGCCCAAGCGATTACGGCATCGAGGTCTTTGCGACGCATTTGGCCACGCAACACGTTCCATGAGCCAATCCTGATCAGGACTTCATACTCACCCTTCAACGCGTGAAAGTGAGGCGGGTTATGGTCATCCGCAAAGACCTGAATCTTGATGCCGTCGAGAACCTTCAAAGTGGGCATGTGGCTGTTCCATCGCGCCAAATTTAATGCAGAGGGTGCACTAAATCAAGCGAAAGTGCACTGGGTGCACCAAAGCGTCGCATTTCATCAGTTTGATCGATATTGCGCGTGACGTAAATCGACGACCCCGGCCCTGCGTTCTCGTCCGCGCGGCCGCCGTTGTAGCTACCGGATTGAGCTCGGACGGTCGCGCCGAACGGCCGGCCTTGGGTAGCGTTTCAGCGGTAGCGCGCCTGGTTCCAGCGGTGGCCAAGCAGCGACAGGATGATGATCAGCCCGTTGAAGAACTGCACATAGAAGCCGCTGAGGCCGGCAGCGACGACGCCGGTCTGGATGAACGCCACCGTCAGCGCGCCGATAGCGCCGCCAAACACGGTACCGATGCCGCCCCAGGTCGGCGTGCCGCCGACGAACACCGAAGCCAGCACCGGCAACAGATAGCCGTCGCCGGCGGTTGGCCACCAGGTGAAGTTGATCATCGTCGAGAAGGTGCCGCCGATCGCGGCCCCGATGCCGACGAAGACGAACACCTTGACCTTCACCCGCTTGACGTCGATGCCCATCTGCTGGGCGCTGTCGGGATTGTCGCCGACCACCTTCACCTGCGCGCCGAAGCGGTGGCGGTTGTAGAGCAGCGCGGCGAACACGACGAAGGCGAGCGCCCACAGGATCTGTACCGGAATCCCGTAAACCTGGCTGGAGAAGATCGTATAGGTCCAGCTTTGCCCGAGCGTCGGCAGCGCGGTCGACTTGCCTTCGTTGATGATCTGGATCAGCCCGCGCAGCAGGAAGTTCATGCCGAGCGTGGCGATCAGCGACGACAGGCTGCCATAGACGACCAGCACGCCGACCAGGAAGCCGAGCAGCATGCCGGTGGCGAGTGCTGCGACGATGCCGAGGAAGGGATCGTAGCCGGCCTGAACGACCAGCGCGAAAACCCAGGAGGCAAAACCCATCGTCGCCGGAAACGACAGGTCGATTTCGCCGGCGGTAACGACAAAGACCAGCGGCACGACCACGAACAGCGCCACCGGCAGCGTGGTCAGCACCGAGCTGTAGAGGAACCAGGTGGTGAACACCGTCGGATTGGCGATGGTGAAGGCGACCATCATCACCACGAAAACGCCGAGCGTGCCCAGCGCCGCGCGATTGTCGAGAACGAAGCCGCGCAGCAAATGATCCGACGGGTGCTTCCACGCCGCTTCGCCCATTTCGGTATGGGGCGAGGGAGCCTGGCGATTGGGCTCGGCGATGTTGCTCATGGCCTTGTGTCCTCCGCGCGCTGGGCTTCGCCCAAGCCGGGCAGTCCGCCGGGATGCGCGAGGTCTTCCATGAAATTGACGAGCGTGTCGGCCGACTTGATGTCGCGCTTGTCGGCCTGCAGCGCCACAGTGCCACGATCGAGCACGACGAAACGGTCGGCGATGTCGAAGACATGGTGGATGTTGTGGCCGATGAACAGGATCGAGCGCCCGCTCGCCCGCACCTGGCGCACGAAGTGGAAGACCTTGGCGGTTTCGGTCAGCGACAGAGCCGTTGTCGGCTCGTCGAGGATGATCAGGTCGGCCTGCTTGTAGATGGCGCGCGCGATCGCCACGCCCTGGCGCTCGCCGCCGGAAAGCTGGCCGACGACGGACTGCGGCGTGAACACTTTCGAAGTGAAGCCGATCTCGCGCATAAGCCGGCTCGCCTCCCTGATTTCGGTGCCGACTTTCAGCCAGCCGAGGAAGCCGGTGAGTTCGCGTCCCATGAAGATATTGCGCACGATGGTCTGCTGCACGGCCAGCGCCCGGTCCTGGAACACGGTCTCGATGCCGGCGTCGCGCGAGCGCGCCGCGTTCCAGCCGGTGACCGGCTTGCCGCGAACGAGGATCTCGCCGTTGGTCGGCTTGACCGCGCCGGCGAGGATCTTGATCAGCGTCGACTTGCCGGCGCCATTGTCGCCGATCAGTCCGACCACCTCGCCGCGGTCGACGCTGAGATTGACCCCGCCAAGCGCGTAAACCTGGCCGTAGGATTTCGTGATGTCGCGCAGTTCGATGATGCGTTCGGCCATCGGGTCCTCGCTTGCTTGTCGCATGCCGGGCCTCGCCGGCGGTCCCGCCGGCCGGGCCTGAGCCCCCGGCCGGCGGCTTGGGAGGTCAGCGCAGTGCCTGCTTGGCCAGTTCGGCGACGATCTTGTAATTCTCAGGCGTGACGAAGCCGGCGCCGGTATCGACATTCATCGGTGCCAGCCCCAGCACCACTTGCTGGCAGAGGCTGAGGATCGGCAGATAGCCCTGCATGAACGGCTGCTGATCGGCGGTCAGCTGCACCCAGCCGCCCTTGAAGGCCTCGACGATCTGCGGGCTGGTGTCGAAGCCGAAATTGAAGATGTCGCCCGGCTTCCGGCCCGCCGCCGTCATATAGGTCTGGACGTTGCCGAGCATCTGTCCGCCGGGGTAGCCGACGGCCTTTACGCCGGGGTTGTTGAGCAAGGCGGCGGTGATCACCGGGATCGCCAGATTCGGATCGGCCGCCCATTCGGTTGCGGAATTGATTTGAACGACATCGATGCCGGCCTCTTTCAAGGCGGAGACGGTTCCTCGCTCGCGGGCGCCGCGGCTCTCATTCTCGAACGGGCCGATCATGATTGCCTTGTCACCGGCCTTGAGCTTGGCCAGCTTGAAGGCTTCCGCGCCGAGCGCGCGGCCCTGCTGTTCCTGCTGCGCGCCGACATAGCCGCCGCCGAAGGCCGTCACCACCGTCGGCACCGGCACGTTCTGGTACATCATCTTGATGCCGTCCTTATGCGCTTGTTCGGCCAGCGGCATGATGGCGGCGTCGCCGGGGTGGCCCATCATGGCAATACCGTTGGGCTTGACGGCGACCGCCTCGCGCAGCTGCTGGACCATTTTTTCGATGTCCCAGCCTGAGAAGATGTAATCCACTTTCGGTCCGAGATCGGCCGCAGCCTGCTTGGCGCCATTGTAGACAATGGTGCCGAAAGCGTCGCCCTCGGCGCCGCCGACGAAGAAACGGATGTGGACGTCCTTGCACCATTGCGCGTCGAGCGCCTGTGCCGGCAAGGTGGAGATGGCGGCGGCGAGCGCCGTGGCGGTCGCCACCACGGTCGTGCGCAGAAGTGTCGTTCTCTTGGCGATGCTCATGCACGTTCCTCCCTTTTGTCCTCGCGAGCGAGGGTTTCGACATCTGCTTCGGCAATCCCGTCCGGCTCCTCCCGCCGGCCAATCCTCACGTCGGGTTCGGCAGGTAGCTCAGGCCTCCCCTGCATTGCTGGAGGTATTCCAGCGCGCGGACCTGGCCTGTCATTTCAAGATCGTCGCGATAGACCGGGTCGTGCCAACCTTCAATGTCGATGGCGCCCTTGTATCCGGCCAGCCGCAATTCGCTGATCACCCGCGTCCAGTCGCTGTCGCCGAAGCCGGGCGTGCGCATCTGCACGAAGGGCAGGCGGCCGAAGACGCCGTGCTCGCGTATGACATCCCAGCGCACCGTCGCGTCCTTGCCGTGGATATGGAAGATGCGCGGCGCCCATTTGCGGATCTGCGGGATCGGGTCGATCAGATAGACCAACTGATGGCAGGGCTCCCATTCCAGACCCAGATTCTCATCCGGCAATTCGTTGAACATCAGCTCCCAGGCGTCCGGATTATGGGCGATGTTCCAGTCGCCGGCGGCCCAGTTGCCATCCATGGCGCAATTCTCGAAGGCGATGCGCACGCCCTTGTCGGCCGCGCGTTTGGCCAATTCGCCCCAGACTTCGCGGTAGCGCGGCAGGCTGTCGGTCAGCTGCTTGCCGCGGATGCGGCCGGTAAAACCGCTGACCAGATTGGTGCCGAACAGATGCGCGCTGTCGATCACCGTTTCCCAGGCCTTGAGCACGCCGCGGTCGGTGTCGCCGCTCTCGAGTGGATTGCCGAACACGCCGATCGAGCTGACGCTGACATCGGCATCGCCGATGGCGTCGCGGATCTCGCCGGCGAGCCGCCCTAGGTCCTTGCCGCCCAGCGTCTGCCAGAAGAAGGGCTGGACGCTCTCGAAACCGAGCGGCAGGATCTGCCTGACATAGGCGGCCGGATCTTCGAGATTGGCCCGCACCATGGTGCCGATCCTGATGTCGAGAAGCGGGTCCGCCATGGTCATCCTTCCTGCCTGGGGATTTCGATCCGGCGCCCGGTCTCGGCGCTTTCGATCGCCGCGAAAACCATGGCCAGGCTCTTGATATTGTCGGCGCCGCGCGTCTCCGGCTCGGTGCCGGTTTCCACGGCGCGGACGAAATCTTCCATGACGCCGAGATGCCCGCCGATGCGGTCGGCAGGGTCGAGCGGCGGCACCGCTACCGGCACGACCTTGTCGAGCAGGCCTTCGCGTTCCGGCAACACGGCTTCGGCCTTCAACTCGTCATGACCATCCCAGGTCAGGCTGCCGCGTTCGCCGACGATGCGCCAACTGCCTTCCCAACTGGTGCGGAAACCGTCGGCGCACCAACTGCCGCGATAGGTGAACATCTTGCCCTGGCCGAGCTCGAAGGTGGCGCTTGCGGACGATCCCTGCCGGTACCAGGAATTGGCCGGCTCCCATTCCCGGCAATACACTTCGGTCGGCTCGCCATCGACCATGTAGCGGGCGGCGTCGAATGTATGGATCGCCATGTCGAGCAGCAGCACATGGCGCATGCCTTCGCGGAAACCGCCGAAATGCGGCGCAATGAAAAAATCGGCATGGATGCTGGTCGCAGCGCCGATGGCGCCGGAGCCGAGGAAGCGCCGGATGCGCCGGACGTTGGCGACGTAGCGGCGGTTCTGCACCACGGCATGGACGCGCCGGGCGCGCCGCGCATCGTCGATGATGGCGCGCGCATTGTCCGGGCTGTCGGCCAGCGGCTTTTCCGTCAACAGATGACAGCCATGGGCAAAGGCCGAATTCGCCACGGCGCGACGGGCGGCAGGCACGACCACGTCGAACACCGCATCGGGTCTGGTCTGGGAGAGAACGACGTCGAGATCGGTCCCGATCGCGACCCCGGCGAGGTCGTATTCGCGTGCCCGCTGGCGCGCCCTGTCGGCGTCGAGGTCGACGAGACCGACGATCTTGACGGCAGGGGATTGGCTGATGGCCTCGAGCCAGGTTTTGCTCATGGCTCCGCACCCGACCAGGACGACGTGCATCATCCAGCGCTCCTCCGGCCAACCCCTCCTGGCTGGCACCCACGGCAGTCCGTAAATGACTTCCGTAAACGTTTACGATGACACACCCGATGGCATATATTGTCAATCGGATTTGTACCGTCGGCTCTGAAACGCCTTGGCCGCACGACCGGCTGGTGCTAGCCAGAAGCAGGAGGGGGAGGTCTTGGCGTCCAGCATTCACGATCTTGCGCGGCACCTGAACATTTCGATCGGTACGGTCTCGCGCGCGCTTAACGGGCGCGCCGACGTGAACGCCGAGACACGCCAGCGCGTGCTCGAGGCGGCCCGGAAGCTCAATTATTCACCGAACCACTCGGGCAGGAACCTACGCCGCGGCACCACCCATGCCGTGGCTTTCATGCTGCAGCCGCATCCGGGCGACCAGCAGTATGGCGAGCCGTTCTTCATTCCGTTCCTCACCGGACTGCAAGCGACATTGGCCGAGTGCGGGCTGGACCTGATCATCGTCATGGGCGCGCCGGCGGATTATCAACAGGAGCGGCTGCGCCGCGTCGTCGAGACGCGTCGTGCCGATGCCGTCGTACTGGCCTGGACGCGGCGCGAGGACGATCGCATCGACTATCTGAGCAAGGCCGGCTTTCCCTTCGCGACGCTCGGCCGAAGCCGGTCCGGCGACGACAGCTATCCCTCTCTGGATCTGGATTTCGAGAAGGCGGGCGCCGATGCGGTCGACCGGCTGGTTGCGCGTGGCCACCGCCGCATCGCCGCCATCCGGCCGTCGCTTGACCTGAATTTCGGTTATCTGTTTCTGGAGGGTTATTGCAAGGCGCTGCGGCGGCACCGCATCGAAGTCGATCCCGGCCTGATTGTGGACGGTTTTATCAACGAAGCCGGTGGCTACGCGGTGACACCGCAAGTCATGCGGTCGAAGGATCCGCCGACCGCGATTATCTTCAACAACGACTCGATGGCGCTCGGCGGCTGCAAAGCGCTCGCCGAAATGGGGATCAAGCCCGGGCAGGATGTCGCGGTGATCGTCATCGTCGACACGCCGCTCTGCCGTTATTTCTCGCCGGCGCTGACCGGCTTTCGTCCGAGCCTTGACCCGATGGGGCGGCGGCTCGGCGAAATCCTGCTCGCCTCGCTCCCGGCTTTCGCCGGCGCGAAAGGGCCAGAGATCATTCGCGAGGTCTGGCCGCTGGAACTGGTGGCGCGCGATAGTGATTGACCACACGTTTGTATCGTTATAACAGAACATGCATCGACCTTGCCTCGACGCTGCCTGCATCCTAGGCTGCGACTCGTGATGGTCCCCGCGCCGCAAGGCGAGGGGTGAAAAGGGAACATGGTGAGGCCCGATTTTCGGGTCGAAGCCATGGCTGCCCCCGCAACTGTAAGCGGCGAGCAAAATCCGAGAAGCCACTGGCCGGCAAGGCTGGGAAGGCAGGATGGCGCAACGACCCGCGAGCCAGGAGACCTGCCATCTGCATGGGTTGACCGGACGGGGTGTGCCGGGAGGAGACGCGGGGTTCGGTCTTGTCGACCGGTTCAAGCCAGCTTCCTTCCGTCGCCATTTTTGAAAGTGACGGAAGTTGGACGGCTCCATCGATCGCATTCACTGCATTCCCATGCATCGCATCATCGTGTGCACGCTTTGCCGCGATATCGCCACCGAGGTGAATTCAGGCCAGCGTCCGGCAGGATTGGCAAGCAAGACGCTGGCCCGTATTCCGGCAGGCCCTGCAAGGAATTGCCCATGACCGCGCCGCTTCTCGAGGCCCGCGACCTGGCCGCGGCGGCGGATGGCCTGCATCTGGTGCATCCGGTCAGCCTTTCGGTGGCGGCGGGCGACCGTCTCGCCATCATCGGTCCCAACGGCGCCGGCAAGACGACATTGCTGCGCATGCTGTCGGGCATGCTGCGGCCGAGTTCGGGCGAAGTGAAGCTCACCGGGCGCCTGCTGGACAGGATTTCGACCGCCGAGCGGGCGCTGCACATCGCCGTCGTCGGCCAGACCGATCAACCGGATCCACGGCTGGCGGTGATCGATTATGTCGAGCTCGGCCGGGTTCCGCATACCGGCCGCAGGCACAGGAGCGAGGAACGCGACATTGTCGTCGAGGCGCTGCGTCGGACCGGGCTGTTGCCGCTGCTTGGCCGCACCATCGGCTCGCTGTCGGGCGGCGAGCGCCAGCGCGCCCAGCTTGCCCGCGCCATCGCACAGGAGCCGAAGATCCTGTTCCTCGACGAGCCGACCAACCATCTCGACCCGCGGGCGCGCAGCGAGTTGCTCGAACTGGTTGCAGGCCTCGGCATGACCGTGATCGCGGTGCTGCACGATCTGGCGCTGGTGACGCCTTTCGCCACCAGGGTCGCGGTGATGAGCCATGGCCGGTTGCATGTGCTGGCGCCGCCACGCGAAGCACTCACTCAGCAGCTGATCCGCGAGATCTTCGGTGTCGACGTCTTTAGGTTGCGCCACCCGACGGAGGACCGCGAGCTGACGGTGTTCGAGGTTCCGAACCGTGCCGCGCCATCTTCGTGAGCGCAGATCCAATTCCCGTGCAACGAAGGAGCAACATCCGTGAAACGCCTTGCCGTATCTCTTGCCTTCTCCCTGCTGGCCTCTACGGCCTTCGCCTTTCCGGTGACGGTCGACAGCTGCGGCAAGTCGCTGACCTTCGACGCGCCTCCAAAGCGCGCTGTCATTCACGATCTCAACATGGCCGAGATGGCCTTCGCCCTGAAGCTGCAGCCGTCGATCGTCGGCCTGACCGGCATCACCGGATGGTACAAGGTCGGCCCCGAATTCAAGGCCGAGCAAGGCTCGATCCCGGAACTGGCGCCCAAATATCCGACGCTGGAAAACCTGGTCGCTGTCGAGCCCGACTTCTTCTTCGCCGGTTGGTACTACGGCATGAAGCCGGGCGGCGAGGTGACGCCCGATACGCTGGCGCAACACGGCATCAAGACCCTGGTGCTGACGGAAAGCTGCGTCCATCTCGACAAGAACCGCCCCGCCGCTTCGATGGACCTGCTCTATGGCGATGTCGAGAAGCTGGGCAAGATCTTCGGCAAGGAGGCCGAAGCGGATAAGCTCGTCTCCGGCTGGAAGGCGCAGCTCGCCGAAATCACGGCCAAGGTCGGCGCCCGCAGGGGAACGCGCGTGTTCCTCTATGATTCCGGCGAGGACAAGCCGTTCACATCAGGCAAGTTCGCCATTCCCAACGCCATGATTTCCGCGGCCGGCGGCGACAACATCATGGCCGACATGGACACCAGCTGGGGCAACACGGATTGGGAGACGGTGGCCTCGCGCAATCCGCAATTCCTCATCCTGCTCGACTATCAGGATGGCGGCGGCTACCGGAAGCTGCTCGATTTCCTGAAAGCGCATCCGGCAATGAAGGAGACGGACGCGGTCAGGAACGAACGCTTCGCGGCGCTTCGCTATGCCGAACTGACACCCGGGCCGGCCAATATCGACGCGATCGGCAAGATTGCCAGGGCGATGCATCCGGAAGCGTTTTAACCGGGAACATGACTTTGCGGCACAAGGCATTCCTATTGGCCATGACGGCGGCGGCGTTGGCAATCGCCGCGTTCGCGCTGCTGTCGATCGCCTATGGCTCGACGATGATTCCGTTGGGCGACGTCGTTGCAGCACTTGGCCATGCGATCGGATTGAAGGGGCATGACGTGTCCGGCCCGGTCGGCAGGATCGTCGTCGACCTCAGATTGCCGCGCATAATCCTGGCCATCTGTGTCGGCGGCGGCCTGGGCGTGGTCGGCGCGCTGTTACAGACGGTGACGCGCAACGATCTTGCCGATCCGTTCCTGTTCGGCCTCTCGTCGGGAGCCGCCGCCGGCGCTGTCTCCGTCATCACCGTCTTCGGCGACAGTTTCGGGATCTGGACGCTACCGATCGCTGCGTTCACCGGCGGTATTCTGGCGGCTTGCGTTGTGCTTTTGCTGGTTGCGCGGGTGAGGGGACAAGGCCCCGAACGGCTGATCCTCGCCGGACTTGCGGTCTCCTTCATGTTCACCGCATTGACCAATTACCTGGTCTTTGCCGGTGACCAGCGCGCCGCCCATTCGGTGCTGTTCTGGACGATGGGCGGGCTCGGCCTTGCGCGGTGGGACAATATCTGGCTGGGTGCGCTTGGGGCCGGCACGATTGCGGCGTACGGGCTGTGGAATCATCGCCGGCTGGACGCTTTCCTGGCCGGCGAAAATGCCGCCGAAAGTCTTGGCGTGCCGGTGGCGCGAATGCGACGGACGACGTTTCTGGTCGCCGCTTTTTCGACCGCGATCCTGGTTTCGGTCGCTGGCGTCATCGGCTTCGTCGGCCTCATGATCCCGCATCTGTCGCGGCCGCTGGCCGGCGCGCTGCATCTGCGCCTGATCGTAAGTTGCGCGCTGTTCGGGGCGGTGCTGTTGCTGGCAAGCGACCTTCTGGCGCGCACATTGCTGCCGCCGCAGGAACTGCCGATCGGCATCATCACCAGCTCGCTCGGCGCCTTCTTCGTTGTCACCATGCTGATCCGCAACCGCTTGTAATGGGTGTCGCGGCGGCCGAAATCATCGGACGCAGCCATGATTGTGCTGCACGGCTGCCATGCACGTTTGCCGGCTTCTGGAACAATGCCGGACTTGAATGATAAGCACGCTTATTATATATGCCACTCATGGTTTCCGAAGGCGTAGACAGATTGGGATTTTTGATCCACGACGTGCAGAGGCTGATGCGAAAGCGCTTCGAAGCGCGCGCCAGCGGCCTTGGCCTGTCCTCGGCGCAATGGCGCCTGATGGTTCGCGTCGCCAAGGAAGCGGGCGTTTCGCAGGCGCGGCTTGCCGAACTGCTTGAAATCGAGCCGATCAGCGTCTCGCGGCTGGTTGACCGGATGGAGGAGGGCGGCTGGATCGAGCGCCGCTCCGACGCCGCCGACCGCCGCGTGCGCATGATCTTCCCAACTCCCAAGGCAAGTGCCGCGTATGCGGAGGTCAAGAGCCTCGCCGGCGAAGTCTATGAGGAGTCGCTGACCGGCGTTTCGCCGGACGATCGCCGCGTCCTGATCAGGGCATTGGATGCGATGGCACAGAATCTCGCGGATGGCGATTCACCGTCCTGCGACAAGGTCAAGAATACGGAAGGCGCAGCAGCATGAACGCGGTAGCCAAGGTCGACGAAAACGCCGCCAAAGTGGAAATGGAAGCGCCGCAGCAGCCGGCCGCGGCCCCTGTTACAATGACACCTCCGGCAGAGCCGGCGCCGGTGCCAAAGAAGAAGCGCCGTCTCGGCCGCTTCTTGTTGATGTTCGCCCTGCCGGCGGCGTTGGTCATTGGTGGCGGCTATGTCTGGGTCACTGGGGGGCGCTACCAGGAGACGGAGAACGCCAACCTGCAGCAGGCCAAGGTATCGATCGCCTCGGATACGGCGGGCCGCATCGTTCAGGTCGCCATCTCGGACAATCAGAGGGTGAAGCAAGGCGATCTTCTCTTCGCCATTGACCCCGAGCCTTACCGGATCGCACTTGCGCAGGCCGACGCGGCGGTGGCAGCGGCGCGGCTCAACGTCGAGCAGCTGCGTGCCGCCTACAGCCAGGCCATGGCGCAGGAGAAATCCGCCAGCAGCGAAGTTGCCTATGCCCAGTCGCAATACGACCGTGCCGCCGATCTCGCCCAGAAAGGCATCAACGCCAAGTCTTCGCTCGATGAGGCCAGGAACGATCTCGACAAGGCAAAGCAGCAGCTTGCCGTCGCCGAACAGGGTATCGTCAGCGCCAAGGCGGCGCTTGGCGGCAATCCCGATATCGAGACCGACAAACATCCGACCGTGATGTCGGCGCTCGCCGCGCGCGACAAGGCTGCCTACGACCTAGCGCAGACCACCGTGAAGGCGCCCGCCGATGGCGTCGTCTACCAGGCTGCTTCCTTCAAGGTCGGCCAGTATGTCGGCTCCGGCACGCCGCTGTTTTCGCTGGTCGAGACCGGCGATACCTGGATCGACGCCAATTTCAAGGAAACGCAGCTGACCAATATGAAGCCGGGCCAGAAGGCCGAAATCGTGGTCGACACCTATCCGGGCAGGACCTTCGAAGCGACCGTCAAGGCCATCGGCGCCGGCACCGGTGCGGACTTCTCGCTGCTGCCCGCCCAGAACGCTACCGGCAACTGGGTCAAGGTCACCCAGCGTATTCCGGTCCGTCTGGAGCTGAGCGATCCCGACGCCAAGATGATGCTGCGCACAGGCATGAGCGCGGCCGTTACCGTCGACACGGGCGTGGCGCGCGGCCTGCCTGGCATTTTCGGCCACGCCACGGCTGGCGAGGTCGCGAAGTAAATCAGCGGAAGCCCGCGGGGATCATGCGGGTGGACGCACTGAGCAGGGGGATTGGTCTGATGGGAGGAGTTAAAGGGTCAGCCTTCGGGGCAAACCGCATCGCGGCTTGATTGAAAGCTGAAATCTTCGACACGGACCCGTCGGTCCTCATGTTTCCGGGCGGCAGGCATCCGCTCAATCGAGACTTTCGGTCGATGTAACCCCCACATCGATAATCGCGTCCCACCGCGATGAGGGTCTCTCAACGGAAGGCTTTGCCGCCCGGAAACCCTGTGTACACGTTTTTGTTACCGGCTGGAAGTTCCGCATCATGAGCACGCCAGAACCTTTCAAAGAAGTGCCGCATCGTGGCCTGATCACGGTTGCGCTCATGCTGGCGACGATCATGCAGGCGCTCGACACCACGATCGCCAACGTCGCGCTGCCGACCATGACCGGCGATCTCGGCGCCTCGCCCGACAACATCAACTGGGTGCTGACCTCCTACATCGTGGCGGCGGCGATCATGACGCCGGTCACCGGCTGGCTTGCGGACCGTTTCGGCCGCAAGGAACTGTTCCTGACGGCGGTGGTCGGCTTCACCATCTTCTCGATGCTGTGCGGCCTGGCCTGGAGCCTTGAAACCATTGTGTTGTTCCGGCTCATGCAAGGCGTGTTCGGCGCCGCGATCGTGCCCCTGTCGCAGACCTTCCTGCTCGACATCAACCCGAAGGAACGCCACGGCCAGGCAATGGCCATCTGGGGCGCCGGCATCATGCTGGGGCCGATTCTGGGTCCCACGCTTGGTGGCTGGCTGACCGAGAATTTCAGCTGGCGCTGGGTGTTTTTCATCAACCTGCCGGTCGGCATCGTCGCCTTCCTCGGCATGGCCGCTTATCTGCCGGCCATTGCGCGGCGGGTGCGAAGCTTCGATTTCTTCGGCTTCGCCATGATATCGCTCGGCGTCGGCGCTCTGCAGCTGCTGCTCGATCGTGGTGGCGAGGTCGACTGGTTCTCGTCGGTCGAGATCTGGATCGAGCTTGGCCTTTCGATAACCGGCTTCTGGGTGTTCATCATCCACACGATGACGGCAGAGCATCCCTTCATCGACCCCAAGATCTTCCTCGACCGCAATTTCGTGACCGGGCTGGCGTTCATCTTCGTCATGGGCGTGCTCATCCTGGCGAGCATGTCGCTGCTGCCGCCGATGCTGTCGACCATCTTCGGCTATCCGACCATCACCATCGGCATCGTGATCGGGCCGCGCGGCGTGGGGACGATGATCTCGATGCTCGTCGTCGGCCGGCTCATGAGCAAGGTCGACGCCAGAATCCTCGTCGTCATCGGCTTCCTCCTGACCGCGCAGTCGCTCTACACGATGGCCGGCTTCTCGCCCCAGATGGACAACTGGCTGATCATCACTTCAGGCATCATCCAGGGCCTGGGAATGGGAATGGTATTCGTGCCGCTGTCGACGGTGGCCTTCGCCACGCTTGACGTACGCTTCCGCACCGATGCCACGGCTTTGTTCAGCCTTGTGCGCAACCTCGGCTCGTCCATCGGCGTATCGGTCGTGACGGTGCTCATGGTGCGCAACACACAGATAAATCACGCCGAGCTTTCCACCTTTATCAATCCGTTCAACCCCAACCTGTGGGCGGTTTCGCCGGCGGCGGCCGGCGGCGACCAGATGGCATTGTCCCAGGTCGACAGGATGGTGAACATCCAGGCGATGATGATCTCTTACGTCAACGACTTCAAAATCCTGATGATAATGACGCTGGCCGCCATTCCGTTCGTGATCCTGCTGCGCAAGCCGAAGACGGCGCCGGCTGGCGGCGCGCCGGCGGCACATATGGACTGATATTCGCCGACGGCTGTCCGCTGCCGGCGATGCCGCTGCCGGCGATGGCTTTGCTACCTTCCGAGCACCAGGGCCCAGTAGCGGAGGCCGGGGTCGCGGCCGTCGCGGACATAGGCAAGCCCGAAACGACTGAAGTCCGGGTCGAGTATGTTGCGCCGGTGGCCGGTCGAATGCATCCAGATATCGAACAGTTTCTGCTGGTCGAAGCGGCCTTCGGCGATGTTCTCGGCCGCAGCGCCGTGCACACCATTGTCCTTCATGCGCGAGGCGAAATCCTTGCCCCAGCCGGTGGTGTGACTCATGCGCGTCCGCGACGCCATGTAGCCGGCCTGCTGCAACGCCGCCTGTTCGAGCTGGGTGTCCGCGGTCAGCGGAGTCCGCCCGGCCGCAGCGCGCAAGTTGGCCAGGGTGGCCGTGGCGGAGGAAGAGACACCTGCGCCCTCACCGGTGGGCACGGAAACGGTGGTGCAGGCGGCAAGCCCGGCAATGGCCGCAAGGCCGATCAGCAAGGAGCGCCTTGTCCGGCACGGTTCTGGAGGGAGGTCGATGACAGTGTTCATTCCTACCTGCATAGTCGCGATCATGGCTTTTGACGGGCAAGCCGAAGAAACTGTCGAGGAAATTGATGCCTTGGCCTTCGCTGATCGCACCGCGTAGTCTTCAAACGTTGCGTTTGGCCATCCAGCTTCGAATGGCCCATCGTCCGGGAAATCCGATGCCGAAGATCGCGCGGCTTCTGCCGGGCAGCGATGACAATCCCGTGATAGCCTGTCCGGAACCATCGATTTGGCGACAGCCCCTGGCAAATCGGGTATGCTGTTACATCTACTAGTGGCAGCTACGGGCGGCCATCACGGTGGTGACCGCCCCCGACAACGGGAGGAAGCTTATGGCTAGCTTTCATGTCATGGCGGACGCGCGTGGTATGCATGTGCAGCCCACGGTGCGCCACATCACCACATCGGACCTCTGGGATGCGCTGCGGCTCGGTGCCGAGGATTTCTGGGCAAAACCGTCTCACTACGTTTTCCTGTGCTTGATCTATCCGATCGTCGGCCTGATCCTGACGCAGTGGACGTCTGGCTCCAACGCCATTCAGCTCGTCTATCCCTTGATGTCGGGTTTCGCCCTTGTCGGCCCTTTCGCCGCGCTCGGCCTCTACGAGATCAGCCGCCGGCGCGAGCTCGGCATGAACACCAACTGGCGGCATGCCCTCGATGTCCGCCACTCGCCGGCGGTGCCTTCGATCGCGGTCATCGGCATCATGCTTTTCGTGCTGTTCCTGTTGTGGCTGTTCACCGCGCAGTCGATCTACACCAGCCTGTTCGGCGACCAGCCGCCGGCTTCGATCGGCGCCTTTGTCGGCGACGTGCTGACGACCAGCAAGGGCTGGACGTTGATCCTTCTCGGCAACGCCGCCGGCTTCGTTTTCGCCGTGATCGTGTTGGCCACCACTGTCGTCGCCTTCCCGCTGCTGCTCGACCGTGACGTCGGCGCCGTTTCGGCCCTAGAAACCTCGGCCCGGGCGGTGATGGCAAATCCGCTGCAGATGGCTCTTTGGGGCCTGACGGTCGCGGTGCTGCTGGTGATCGGTTCGATCCCGCTGTTTGCCGGGCTCGCGGTCGTTATGCCTATCCTTGGCCATGCCACCTGGCACCTCTACCGCAAGGTGGTGGAACCGGAGCGGACCCAGCAGACAAGGCGGCCGATGTAGACCAACGCCGGGACCGCCGCCCTCAGCGCTGTGCGTCGGTCGCCATCTTCAGCGCCAGCGCCGTCAGCACCCCTCCCATCATCCAGCGCTGGATGACCAGCCACAAAGGCCGCCCGGCGAGAAACGCGGCGATCGAGCCGGCCGTCACCGCGATGATGGCATTCACGGTCAGGCTGATCGAAATCTGCGTCGCGCCGAGCACAAGAAGCTGAGACAGGACATGGCCTTTGCCAATGCTGATGAATTGCGGCAGCAGCGACAAATAGAGCACCGCCACCTTCGGATTGAGCAGATTGGTCATCAGGCCCATGGCGAACAGCTTGCGCGGCCTGTCTTTCGGCAGGTCGCGCACCTGGAATGGCGAGCGTCCGCCCGGCTTCACGGCCTGCCAGGCCAGCCACAGGAGATAGAGCACGCCGGCAAAGCGCAGCGCGTCATAGGCGAAGGGTACGGCCAGCAGCAGCGCCGTGATGCCGAATGCCGCCGACAGCACATAGAAGAGAAAACCTACGGCGACCCCGCCAAGCGAGATCAGGCCGGCCTTCGGCCCTTGCGACAGGGAGCGCGAGATCAGGTAGATCATGTTTGGACCCGGCGTCAGCACCATGCCCAGGCAGACCAGCGCGAAGGCGAGGTGGTTGGCGGTATCGGGCATTGTTCGTCCCCAGGCGTGCCGCGATGGATGCGATCCAGCGTGCGGCATTATGTGCCTGTTGCGGCAGGCGCCCACAAGGGCTTGGCGGCGTCAGGCGTTGCGCCAGAGTCCAGTTAACCGACCACGCGCAGGTTCGACAATTCGTTGCCGATTTCCTTGAAATCGTTGGACAGGCTGGCGCCCGTCGCATTCCAGAACAGCTTGGCGGGTTTGCTCGGATCCGCCGGGTCCTTGCGGAAGCGCGAGTCCGACGAGCATGATTTCAGCGCATCGATGGCGTTCTTGTCGGTGGTCTTGGTCGTGGACAGGTCGAGAGCCACCGTCATCACCATGATGTCGGCCGCCTTGGCGTTGTTGCAAAGCGTCGTCATCTGCTCGTTGAGCGCGCTGGTGTAATTGCCGTTCGAATAGTCGAACTGGCCGATGGCGCTCGATGTACCCATGAACAGGCGCCCGACCGAGGTGCCGGCATAGCCGGGCTTGAGATAGCCGTAGGACGCGTAGGTCGACTTCGAATCGGCGGGGTCGGAATAACTGAGCGAGGAAGGCGTGTAATAGGTGTTGGCGCCGTCGGTCAGCACGATCACCACCTTGTCGTTGCCTTTTTCTGTTTCCGGGCGCCCCTGCGTGAACGGCTCGCCGCTCGAGACCACCCGCCAGCCCCAGCCCATGCCCTCGGGAACATTGGTGCCGCCATCCGGCTGCATCAGGTCGATCGCGGCTTTGATCGTAGCGAGCCCATCGGCGACGCTGACGTCGGTCAGCGGCGTGATCGGGTTGGTAGTGCAACTGTAGTTCGGGCCGTTGCCTGCGGGCAATACCGGTGCATCGATCGGCCGCGGCTGGAAATACTTGGTCATGTTGCGCAGCCGGGCTTGGCCGCTGCTGCTCGAAGGATCGTCGTTCCACCAGCTGTTGATGGCGCCGTAGGTCTTTGGCGCGGCTTCGTTGGGATCCTGGGTGATCTTCCAGTGATTGCCGGGTTCATCCGGGGCGAACATCGGCACGAACATCGTCGCCGGATCGCCCACGCCTATTCCGGTGTTGGCCGAGCCGCCGGACGGCGGGGCGTCGTTGACATTGTAGGGGTAGGGCCGGGCTTCGACACAGCCTTGCCAACTGGCGAACGGACCGTAGGAATCGACATAGTCGTATGCGTCGTAACTGCGCTTGCAGGTATTGTTCCAGTTGTATTCAGCACAAACAACGTGCTTGCTGTTTTTAACACGCTCATGGCTGGTGACGACCTTCATGTCGCGGTAGAGCGAAAACCGGGTCAGCATCTGGCCTTCCTCGTCGCCCCAGCCGGTGCCGCGTTTGTACCAGATGCCGTTGGTCTGCTGGGCGTATTTGTTGGCGGCGTTCAGCGTCGACCAGTCGAAATTCTCGTTCGACACCGGTGACAGGCCCTCGGTGTCCATCCAGGACGCATTGCCATTGCCAGGACCGACATTGACCGAGGCGGCAAAGGGTACGAGGCCGAACTGCACCGGCTTGTCGACCTGCTTGATCATCGCGGCCTGTTGGGCAAGCGTGTCGACCAACTGCTTCGCCGCGGTCTTGAGGAGATCGATGCGCTTCTGCCCCGAGCCGGTTCCGGGCGTGACCATCGATCCGGAATTGTCGAGCACCAGCGCTACTTCGAGCGTGTTCTTCAGCCGCACCTCCGAGCACGCGGTGAAGCCGATATTGGTGGCGCCGGTGCCGCCGAGCAGTATCTTCGCCGTCGGCAGGAAGTAAGGATTATAGGTCAAGGTGCCGCAAAGCTTCATTGTTCCGCCGCCAGCGGCGTTGCTGGGCAAAGTGAGGTTGAGCGTCGTGTTGGCGGGATCGACATCGTTCAGATTGGCATTGAAGAAGTCGAGCGCATAGGCCCTCAGCTGGTCGTCGGTGGCGCCTTCCGTCACGCGGCGCGCCGTGGCGAAGTTGGCGGCGTCGAGCGCGTTCAACACCGTCTGCTTTTCGCGGTTCATTTCCGTGAAGTCGACCGCGAGCGCCAGCCCGCCCATCAGCGGGACCATCGCGAAGGCCGTCACGAGAGCATAGTTGCCGCGCCTGTCGCGGCGGAATTGACGCCAGATTTCACGCATGTCTTGCAGCGGCCCCCGCCGGCGGATTCTCGTTCGACGCCAGCTTTCCACAAAACGCTGAAGGACGGGTTTGGGAAACCGCTCGATTGCTTGGTTCGCGCTTCACCAAGCACTAACCAATCTGGAGCGGCCCCCCGGTGCCTCCAAAAAACGACACCCCGCCGGATGCAGGGCGTCGACGTGGAATTCGTCGGATCAGCTGACGATGCGCAGGTTGGACAGCTCGTTGCCGATCGCCTTGAAATCGTCGGACAGCGTTGCGCCCGTCGAATTCCAGAACAGCTTCATCGGCTTGCTCGGATCGGTCTTGTCCTTGCTGAAGCGGGAATCCGAAGAACAGGCCTTCAGCGCATCCATCTGCGTTTTCTCCGCTGTCTTGGTGGCGTCCAGATCAAGCGCGATGGTCATGACCATGACCCCGGCGGCCTTGGCGTTGTTACACAGGGCGGTGAAATGCTCGTTCATCGCTTTGGTGTAGTTGGCGTTGGAATAATCGTCCTTCGCGACATTGGCGCTGGTCCCCAAGAACATGCGGCCATAGCTGTAGCCGTTGCTGTAGGGGACGACGTAACCGAGAGCCGAATAGATCGCCTTGCTGCCAGCCAGGTCGTTACCGCCAGAACTCCAATTGGTTCCAGAGTAGGTCTGCGCCGTCACCGAGGTCGGCGTGTAGTAGGTGTTGGCGCCGTCGGTCAGCACGATCAGCACCTTGTCGTTGCCTCTTTCCGTTTCGGGCCGGCCCTCGGTGAAGGGTGCCGTGCTGGAAAGGGTCCGCCAGCCCCAGGCCATGCCTTCCGGCACGTTGGTGGCGCCGTCGTCGGCCATGGCATCGATGGCGTTTTTGATCAAAGTTGCGCCGGCTGTCGTGGAAACATCGGTTAGTGGCGTGATTGCCGTCGTGCTGCAGCTTGTGTTCGGCCCGGCGTCCATGCCGTAGGCCGGCGTGACCTTGTTCACCCAGTCGAAATATTTTGGCATGTAGCGCTGGCGTGCGGCGTCGGACGCGCCTGAACTCACTGGGGCGTCGACATCCCAATTGTTATTGGCTGGCCTTGAAGAGCTATCGACGCGGTCGGTTTCGTCGGGCGCGAACATCGGCACGAAAAGCGTTGCAGGCAGTGTTGTCGATGCAGCTGTGTCCTGGATATTGTATGGATATGGGCGCGACTCGACGCAGCCACCCCAACTCGCGACCGGCGCATAGGTGAAGGTCGCGTTCGATGCACAAGTACCGTCCCCATTCTTGAGACTGCACGCTGAAATGCGTTTCATCTGTTTGTAGATCGAGAACCGGGTCAGCGGCTGGTCTTTCTGGCTCGCGTCCCAGCCGGTGCCTTTCGCGTACCAGATGCCGGCAATCTTCTGCGCGTATTTGGTGGACGAAAAGGACGAACTCATGGTCGTCCAGTCGAAATTCTCATGATGGATAGGCGATATGCCGGTCGTGTCCATCCACGCCGCCGAAGCGTTGCCCGCACCGACATTCACCGAGGCGGCAAAGGGAACGAGGCTGAACTGGACCGGCTTGGTGACCTGTCTCATCTGCTGGGCCTGGCCGGCCAACTGGTCGACCAACTGCTTGGCGGCGCTCTTGAGAAGGTCGAACCGCACCTTGTTCGAGCCTTTGCCGAGCTCCTTCATTGAACCGGAATTATCAAGCACCAGCGACACTTCCAGCGTGTTCTTCAGGCGCACTTCGGAGCAGGTGCTGAAGCCGATATCGGTGCTGCCGGCGCTGCCGCCCAGCAGTAGTTTAGCCGTCGGCTCGAAATAGGGCTTGTAGACCAAGGTCGCGCAGAGCTTCAGCGTCCCGCCGCCTGTGTTGTTGTTGGGCAGCGTCACGGCCAGCGTGGTGTTGGCCGGATCGATATGCGCGAGATTGGCTTCGAAGAAATTCTTGGCATAGGCCACGGCGTCGGCGTCGCTGGCGCCGGCAACGATCTGCTGGGCCGTGGCGAAGCCGGCCGCGTCCAAGGCATTCAAGGCGTTTTGCCTTTGGCCCACCATTTCCGTATAGTCGACGGCGATAGCCACGGCGCCCATCAGCGGCACCATGGCGAGCACGGTCATCAGCGCATAATTGCCACGCCGGTCGCGTCCGAATCTTCGGATCATTGTCACAGCTGCCCCGCCAAATCGATAGTCAGTGGGGACGGTGTCATAAATCGTTAAATTTCAGGTTTCTGGAATATATCCAAGGTCAGGATGCATTTTCAAAGCTCGTTAACCAACCAGTGAACGGTGGTGGATGCCGGTACAGGCGGGCGAAAGCTGGTGACAGGCTGGGCCGGTTCGGATAATTCCAACCGGCTGCGGCGAACCGTCGGCTGCGGCACCGCAACGATCATGACTGAAGGATACGGCATGGCGGCCTCGCCTGACATCATCGGTTCGCTCGAAGACGTGTCGAAGAACTATTCGGCCATTCTCTGCGATGTCTGGGGCGTGGTGCACAATGGCGAAAGGCATTTTCCCGCGGCTGCGTCGGCGCTGACGGCAGCCCGTACGGCCGGCATTCCCGTCGTCCTGATCACCAATTCGCCGCGCCGCAGCACCGACGTCGTGGCCCAGATGAACGTCATCGGCGTTCCCCCATCGGCCTACGACCGCGTGGTCACCTCGGGCGACGTGACCCGCGACCTGATCGTGGAAGGCCCGCGAAAGATCTTCCATGTCGGCGCCGAGCGAGACTTGACCCTCTATGACGGGCTCGACGTCGATCTCGTCGAGGAGTTCGAGGCATCCGGCGTCGTCTGCACCGGCCTGTTCGATGACGAAGTGGAGAAGCCCGAAGATTATGCGGAGCTGCTGCGGCGGTTGCGCACCAGGAACCTGCCTTTCATCTGCGCCAACCCGGATATCATGGTCGAGCGCGGCGAACGCATCATCTGGTGCGCCGGCGCCCTGGCACGCGACTACGCGCAGCTCGGCGGTCGCACGCTGATAGCCGGAAAGCCTTATGCGCCCGTCTATGATGTGGCGATGAGGGAGGTGGCGGAGATCCTTGGCCGGCCGGTCGAGCGCCGCCAGGTGCTGGCCATCGGCGACGGCATGCTGACCGATATCAAGGGCGCCGCCGACAACGGTTTCGACGTTCTCTATGTCTCAGGCGGCATTCATGCCCGCGACTATGGCGATGCATCGCAACCGGATCCCGCAAGGCTCGCCGCGTTTCTTGACAGGCACGCCTATCATCCAGTGGCCGTCATTCCCAGGCTGCGGTAGATGGCGATGGACGCTTTCCAGCACCTTTCGGCAACCGCTCCGCTGCCCGCGGATTTGCGCGGCGGCGTTGTCGCGATCGGCAATTTCGACGGTGTCCATCGCGGTCATCAGGCGGTGCTCGAACGGGCATTGGCGGAGGCGCGGCGGCGTGGCGTGCCGGCGCTGGTGCTGACTTTCGAACCGCACCCGCGAAAGATATTCAGGCCCGAGATACCGCTGTTCGTGCTGACGCCGCCGCCGATGAAGGCGCGGCTCCTGTCGCTGCTGGGCTTTGCCGCGCTCGTCGAACAGCCTTTCACGCGCGACTTCGCCTCGCTATCGGCGGAAGCCTTCGTGACCGACGTGCTTGAGAGAACGCTTGGCATCACCCATGCCGTGACCGGCTTCGATTTCCATTTCGGCAAGGACCGCCAGGGCGGGCCGGCCTATCTGATGGCGGCTGGCGAGCGCCATGGCTTCGGCGTCACGCTGGTCGATGCATTTCGGGACGAAAGCGCCGAGGTGGTTTCATCGAGCCGCATCCGCGCCTTGCTTTGCGAAGGCGCGGTGGCCGAGGCCGCCGGCCTGCTCGGCTATCGCTTCACGGTGGAGAGCGAAGTCGTGGGCGGCCAGAAACTGGGGCGAACGCTCGGCTTTCCGACCGCCAACATGAGGCTTCCCGCCGAGGCCACCCTCAGGGAAGGCATCTATGCCGTTCGCTTTCGCCGCGCCGACGGAAGGCTGCATGATGGCGTTGCCAGCTTTGGCCGCCGTCCGACCGTCGACGATGATGGCGCGCCGCTTCTGGAAACCTTCGTCTTCGATTTTTCCGGTGACCTCTATGGCGAGATCTGCCAGGTGTCGTTCTTCGGTTACCTGCGCAGCGAGGTGAAGTTCGACGGGCTTGATGCGCTGGTCGCGCAGATGAAGCGCGACGAGGCTGAGGCGAGAGCACTGCTGGCCGGCGTCAAGCCACTTTCGCAACTCGACGCGGCCATGGCTTTTTGAAGCATGGTCCGGTTTTCGGGTTAGATCATGCTCGAATCAGACGTTACTTTTTCAGCGCCAGACCGACGGCGATGAAGGTCCAGCCCTGGAAGATCAGGTCGATTGCCAGGAACAGGCCGAGCACCCATACGCTGTTGACCGGCCAGCCCATGGCTATGATCAATCCTGCGATCGCGCTGATGGCGCCGGCCGCGACGATCCAGCCCCAGCCGCGCTCAGGCCGGTGGCTGTAGCCGACCCAAGCGCGCAGCACGCCGGAAGCGACGAGCGCGACGGCCAGCAGGAAGGTCAGCACCGCCGAGGCCAGCAGCGGGTTGTCGAAGGCGAAAAAGCCCGCGACCGCGTAGAGCAATCCGCTGAGCAGCCAGTAGAAGAAGCGGCCCCACGTCTTGACCCCGAAGGCATGCATGATCTCGATGATGCCGGCCACCAGCATCAGCCACCCCACGACATAGACGGAAGCCACCGTGGCAATGAAGAGGTTGCCGAACGCAATGCCGCCGAGGATCAGCAGCAACACGCCCAGGCCAACAAACCACCCCCACTTTGCTCGCGTCTGTCCGATCGCGTTCTTCAGTGCATCGCCGTGCAAGGTCATGTCGCCACCTCCATCGAGGACCGCCAGCAGGGAATGAAGTTACCCTTGGTGCCGACCCGCGTCCAGCCGACGGCGGCCGGATGGTGAGCAATGCGAGCCGGACGTCTCGACCTTAAATCAAATTTTACCAAAGCCTCTTCAAAGCTGTGACCGAAAGACAGTCGTATCGTGTTAATGGGGTAGTCATGAGTCCGGTCGGGAAAATTTCTGCAGCCTTGGCTACCGTCATGCTGGCTACCTCGGGTGCGGCCGATGCCGGCGAGGGCGCCTTCGGCTGGCTGTCCGGCGATTGGTATCTGACGGTCGGCGCCACCGGCATGGTGGCGCCTAATTTCGAGGGCGGCAAGAAGTACCTGCTCAGCGCCTCGCCGATCATCTCCTTGGGCAAGGCTGGCCCGGCGGCCCGCTTCACCTCACGCAACGACAACATTTCGCTGGCGCTGGTCGATGACGGCGGCGTTCGCGCCGGCCTGACCGGCAAGTTCCTGTTCTCGCGCGACGATGGCGATGCCGACGAGTTGAAGGGCCTCGATCCGGTCCGCTGGGGCGGCGAGGTGGGCGGCTTCTTCGAATTCTATCCGACGGACTGGATACGTGCGCGTGCCGAGCTGCGGCACGGCATCCGCGCCCATAACGGCTTCGTCGCCGACATCGCCGCCGACGCCTTCTACGATGTGACGCCAACCGTCAGGATCTCTGGCGGGCCGCGCGTCTCGTTCGCCTCCGCCAAATATTTCGACGCCTATTACGGCGTCGACGCGCAGGAAGCCGTGGCCTCGGGGTTGAACCAGTATAATCCCGGCGGCGGCCTGAAATCGGTCGGCCTTGGCGGTGCGGTGACGTGGAAGGTGACCGACCCGATGACCGCCAGCCTGTTCGGGGAATATTCACGCCTCGAAGGCCCGGCCGCCGATTCCAGCCTGGTCAAGGAGCGCGGCGACCGCAACCAGTTCATGATCGGCGTATCGACGACCTATCGCTTCGATTTCAAGATGTAGCCGGTACCGGCCTTATTCCAGCAATCGCGTATCGATCTGATGACTTGTGGTGCCGACGATGGCGATGCCTTCGCGTTCCAGCAAGGCGGGATTGAGAATATAGTTTCTGGCGAAGGGAACGATCACGCAAGGAACTTCCATGACTGGATGGCTGGCGGCACTGACAAAATCGCTGCCAATCTCGCGTGTCTTGGCCGGATTGTCTTTCCAGCCCTCGGGCAAATCGGGGACGGCAATGGAGACGCCGTCAGGCACTTCGATTTCCAGGAGCTGGAACGTGGGCGGCAAATCTTCCACGTCGACATGAACGAGAATTTCAAGAAGCGCCGTGGCGGGATGATCCGCGCAGTACACAATGGCGGTGCCCTTGATGTTCCAACGGCCGGAGCTGAGCATGCCGCCCCGGCCGGACAGGTCGGCGAAGTTGGAGATACGCCATAGACGCATCGTCAGGCGAAAATGCCATAATCGATGCGATGCAGTTCCTCTTCCACCAGGGAAGCACCGGTTTCCGACTGCAGGAGCGTGATAGGCGCTTCGTTGAGCACCCGGCTGCGTTTGCGCAACCAACGTTGCGCTTTTTCGTGGTCTCCGAAAACACGATCCGCCATTGTGGAAATGCGCTCGATGCGCATGACGCGATCGGACTCGGCAATACTCAGTTTCTCATTGCGTTCTTTCCTGCGCGCCAAAGTGCGCCGCGATCCTACGATCTTGTAGATTTCGTCATTGCTGAACCCACGGTGGCGGAGTTCTTCCACCTTGGTGAAGCTGACCAGGAATTGCCCCGTTGCGGCATCCCGGACCAAGCCATCCTGCGCACGCTCGACCTTCTCCTTACGGGCGGCCCGTCTGGCAGCCGGCACGTGGACCTTGCGATGCGGATTGGACATGACGCGCCTCCGGTGCCATTTGCCCAAACATATATGCGCAATTGGCACAAGCGGCAAGGCGAGTGCCTTGGAGTTCGGGCTTTCCAAGCTGGCCCACCTCGTTTAAAAGCGCGGCCATGACAGTGGTCTCGCGTTCCGTCGCGATTACGATACGAATTACCAGCCCGGTGTTCCGGACGGCCTGAGAGCTGTCGGAGCCGCCGGGAATCTTGCGCGCGACCCCTCGCGCTTTTTCCAGATCATGATAGTTCAGGCCCGAGCTCCCTTGCCGCCGGGCAATCCACAATGGCAGACCAATGACCGATACAGCTGAAACGATCGACTATTCCAAGACGCTTTACCTGCCGCAGACGGATTTCCCGATGCGTGCCGGTTTGCCCGAGAAGGAGCCGGTGCTGGTCAAGCGCTGGCAGGAGATGGATCTCTACCGCAAGCTGCGCGAGGCCTCCGCCGGTCGCCCGAAATACGTGCTGCATGACGGCCCGCCTTATGCCAACGGCAACATCCATATCGGCCATGCGCTGAACAAGATCCTCAAGGACGTCATCAACCGCTCCTTCCAGATGCGCGGCCGCGACGCCAATTACGTGCCCGGCTGGGACTGCCACGGCCTGCCGATCGAATGGAAGATCGAGGAGCAGTACCGCGCCAAGGGCAAGAACAAGGATGAGGTGCCGGTCAACGAGTTCCGCAAGGAATGCCGGGATTTCGCCGCTCACTGGATCGGCGTTCAGGGGGCGGAATTCCAGCGCCTTGGCGTCATCGGCGACTTCAAGAATCCGTATACGACCATGGCCTTCCACGCCGAGGCGCGTATCGCCGGCGAACTGTTGAAATTCGCCATGTCGGGCCAGCTCTATCGCGGCTCCAAGCCGGTGATGTGGAGTGTCGTCGAGCGCACCGCGCTCGCCGAGGCCGAGATCGAATACCAGGATTATGAGTCGGATACGATCTGGGCGAAGTTCCCGGTCGCCAGTCTGGTGCGCCCCGTGGCTGACGGAGAGGCCGCACTGACCGAGGGCGCTCTCGATCTGCTGCAGGCCCACGTCGTCATCTGGACAACGACGCCTTGGACGATCCCCGGCAACCGTGCCGTCAACTATTCGCCGCGCATCGACTACGGTCTCTACGAGGTCACGGCAGCCGAGAACGCCTTCGGCCCGCAGCCGGGCGAAAAGCTGATCTTTGCCGATACGCTGGCCGAAGAGGCTTCGGTCAAGGCCAAAGTCACCTTGAATCGTCTTCGCAGCGTGTCGGCGCAAGAGCTTGGAAGTCTTACGCTTTCGCATCCCTTCAAGGGTCTTGGGGGCGGTTACGAGTTTCCGGTGCCCATGCTTGCCGGCGACCATGTCACCGATGATGCGGGCACCGGGTTCGTTCACACGGCGCCAGGCCATGGTCGCGAGGATTTCGACGCCTGGATGGAGGCGGCCCCGGATCTGCGTGCGCGCGGCGTCGACACCGCGATCCCGTTCACCGTCGACGATGCCGGCTTTTTCACCAAGGACGCGCCGGGCTTCGGTCCGGACCGTGAGGGTGGCGCGGCGCGCGTCCTTGACGACAACGGCAAGAAGGGCAATGCCAACCAAGCGGTCATCGATGAGCTGATCAAGCGCAACGCGTTGTTCGCGCGCGGTCGGCTGAAACACTCCTATCCGCATTCCTGGCGGTCGAAGAAACCGGTCATCTTCCGCAACACGCCGCAATGGTTCGTTTACATGGACAAGGACCTCGGCGACGGCACGACGCTGCGCAGCCGTGCGCTGAAGGCGATCGACGACACCCGTTTCGTGCCAGGGGCGGGGCAGAACCGCATTCGCGCCATGATCGAGGAACGGCCCGACTGGGTGCTGTCGCGCCAGCGCGCCTGGGGCGTGCCGATCGCGGTCTTCGCCGACGCCGACGGCAATGTGCTCCAGGACGAGGCGGTCAACCAGCGCATCATGGACGCTTTCGAGAAAGAAGGCGCCGATGCCTGGTTCGACGCCGGTGCCAAGGAACGTTTCCTCGGCAATCACGATGCCTCCAGATGGAAGCAGGTCACGGATATCCTCGACGTCTGGTTCGATTCAGGCTCGACCCACGTTTTCACGCTGGAGGATCGTCCCGATCTCAAATGGCCGGCCGACGTCTATCTCGAAGGCTCCGACCAGCATCGCGGCTGGTTCCACTCCTCACTGCTCGAAAGCTGCGGCACCAGGGGCAGGGCGCCCTACGATACCGTCGTCACGCATGGCTTCACCATGGACGAGGACGGCCGCAAGATGTCGAAGTCGCTCGGCAACACCGTCGTCCCGCAGGACGTGATCAAGCAGTCCGGCGCTGATATCCTGCGGCTCTGGGTGGTGACGACCGACTATTGGGAAGACCAACGGCTCGGCAAGAACGTGCTGCAGACCAACATCGACGCCTACCGCAAGCTGCGCAACACCATCCGCTGGATGCTGGGCACGCTCGCCCATGATGATGGCGAGGAGGTGCCGCTGGAAGGGATGCCGGAGCTGGAACGGCTGATGCTGCATCGCCTCGCCGAACTCGATGAGGTGGTGCGCCAGGGCTACGATGCCTTCGAGTTCAAGCGCATCACCCGTGCGCTCCTCGATTTCATGGTGGTCGAGTTGTCGGCCTTCTATTTCGATATTCGCAAGGACGCGCTCTACTGCGATGCGCCGTCGAGCGCGAAGCGCAAGGCCTCGGTGCAGGTGGTGCGCCACCTTTTCGACTGCCTGGTGAGATGGCTGGCGCCGATGCTGCCCTTCACCATGGAAGAGGCCTGGCTCGACCGCCATCCCGATGCCGTCTCGGTGCATCTCGATCAGTTCCCGGCGATCCCGGAAAACTGGAAGAACGAGGCGCTGGCGGAGAAATGGCGTAAGGTGCGGCAGGTGCGCCGCGTCGTCACCGGTGCGCTGGAAATCGCGCGTGCCCAGAAGGTGATCGGCTCGTCGCTGGAAGCGGTTCCCGTCGTCACCATCGACGATGCGGCGCTCGAGGCGGCGATATCGGATGTCGACATGGCCGAAATGGCGATCACCAGCGATCTCATCATCGCCCATGGCGAGGTGCAACAAGGCGCCTTCACGCTCGAAGACGTCAAGGGCGTCGCCGTGGTGATCGAAAAAGCCGAGGACCGCGGCCTGGTCAAATGCGCGCGGTCGTGGCGTTACACCGCCGATGTCGGGCAGGATCCTGCCTTTCCCGATGTCTCGGCGCGCGACGCCGCGGTGCTGCATGAGCTTAGGGCGCTCGGCCGGCTTTGAAGGCCAGGCATATCGGTGCACAAATGCCACGCCGGTCGGTGCAAATCCGTCCGCGCGTTGCCCTTAACGAGTGGTTGAGGTAAACACGCGAAACTCCGGAAGACAAATTGTCGCCGGATTTTCGGCGCAAGTGCTTGGACGATGGGGACCGGACCTTGGGACCGGCGGCGATCGAGAGGCTGTCTAGAGTGGGACTTTTTGGCATGACCGAGAGATTTAACGCGCGCCTCGCGCTGTTGGCGCCGCTTGTCGCATCGGGGCTCGCTCTGTCCGGCTGTGTCGGTTCTCCGACCTACGGCACCGACAAGACCGCCGGCGAACAATTGGCCGGCGATCTCACGGGCGCTTTTTCGTTCGCGCCGAAGCGCAAGGAACACATCGATTACAAGCCGCGTCCCACCCTGGTGAAGCCCGCGCCTGGTCAGAAGGAAGCGCTGCCGGCGCCACAGGATAGCATCGAGACCGCAAGCGCCGAATGGCCAGAATCGCCCGAGCAGCGCCGTGCCCGCCTGCGCGCCGACGCCACCGCACACCAGGATGATCCGTCCTACCAGTCGCAGATCGTCGACGACGTGCAGACGGATCCCGCCTCGGTGAAGAAGGCGATGGAAGAATCCGGCTCGAGTCACCCGCCGCGTTGGACGCCTGCCGATTCCGACAAGGGCCGCGCCGCCGATATCCAGCGCCGCCTTGCCGAAAGCAAGCAGGGCGATCCGAATACCCGCAAATATCTGAGCGAACCGCCCCTTGCCTATCGCGTCGCATCCGGCACGGCGCCGCAAAACGAACTCGGCGAAGACGAGTACAAAAAGGAACGCCGCCTGAAGAGAGAGGCGGAAGGCAAGAAGGGCGGCTGGTTCGACTGGCTGCCGTCCCTGTAAAAAGCGGGGCGCATTTGCTTTGCTGACGGGTATCGCACCCCGTTCAGTCGCGGCGTTCCCGAAAGAAATCCTTCAGCAGCAGGGCCGATTCGGCCTCCGCGATGCCCGCATAGATGTCAGGCGTGTGATGGCAGGTCGGCGAAGCGAAGAAGCGCACGCCGTTGACCACCGCGCCGCCCTTTTCGTCCGCGGCGCCAAAGTAGAGCCGGCGCAACCTGGCGAAGGAGATGGCGCCGGCGCACATGGCGCAAGGCTCCAGCGTCACATAGAGATCGTGTCCGGAGAGCCGCTCGCTCGACAGCCTTCGGCAGGCTTCGCGGATGGCCAGCATCTCGGCATGGGCCGTCGGATCGGCAAGCTCCCGGGTGCGGTTGCCGGCACTGGCAATGACCGTGCCGGCGCTGGCGATGACGGCGCCGACCGGCACTTCGCCGCGCGAGGCTGCCGCTTGCGCCTCCTCCAGCGCCAGCGCCATGAAATCGGGCCGCTTCACGCGGGTTTCCATTCCGATTATCTCCTCGCCACTCGACGGTGATCCTGTTATTGAGCGCATAACCTCGAAAATCGGGTACGGTTTTCGGAAATGATCATGCGCCAAATCAAAAATGCTACAGCGTTCGTTGCGCGCCCGAAAGGATGCGCCACGCTGTAGCAGCGCAAACGGACAAAGGCCACATGGACGACAACGACAAGAAATCTCCGCGCCAGAAGGGTCCGGGCAAAAGCGGTCCGAAACCGGCGGCCGCGCGTGGGCGCGATGCCGGCAAAGGCGGCAAGCCGGCCTTCGGCGCCAAGAAACCGTTTGCCAAGCGTGGCGACGGCGGCAAGCCCTTCGAAAAACGCGAAGGGCCGCGCAAGCCCTACGCGCCGCGCGGCGAGCGGCCGATGGCCGCCGATGGCGAACGGCCCCAGAAGCGTGAGTACAAGCCGCGCGAAGGCGGCGAAGGCGGGCGCCCGGAGCGGCCCTTCAACAAGGGTCCGCGTCCGCAAGGCAAGCCTTATGAAAACCGCGAAGGCCCGCGCAAGCCCTACGCACCGCGCGGCGAGCGTCCAATGGCCGCCGATGGCGAACGGCCCCAGAAGCGTGAGTATAAGCCGCGCGAAAACGGGGAAGGCGGGCGCTCGGAGCGACTCTTCAACAAGGGTCCGCGTCCGCAAGGCAAGCCATATGAAAACCGCGAAGGCCCGCGCAAGCCGTATGCACCGCGCGGCGAGCGGCCAATGGCGGCTGAAGGTGCGACGGGTGAAAGACGCTTCGATCGTCCTAAGCGTGATTTTGCCGATCGGCCCAAGCCCGACTTCTCTGACCGTCCGAAGCGCGATTTCGCTGCCGACCGGCCGCAAGGCGGTTTCAAGTCCCGTCCGCGTCCTGCGGAGGCGCCCGAGGAAGCCGGCGAGCGGATCGCCAAGCGGCTGGCTCGCGCCGGGCTTGCCTCGCGCCGCGACGCCGAGGAGTTGATCGCGGCCGGCCGCGTCAAGGTCAACGGCCGGGTTTTGTCTTCGCCGGCCTTCAATGTGATGCCGGGCGACATCATCCATCTCGACGGCATGGAGATCCCGCCGATCGAGCGCACTCGGCTGTTCCTGTTCCACAAGCCTGCCGGTGTCGTGACCACCAACCGCGACCCAGAGGGCCGCAAGACCGTCTTCGACGTGCTGCCGGCTGAATTGCCCCGGCTGATGACCATCGGCCGGCTCGACATCAACACCGAAGGCCTGCTGTTGCTGACCAATGATGGCGGCCTGTCTCGCGTGCTCGAACTGCCGGCCACCGGCTGGCTGCGCCGTTACCGGGTGCGCGTCCATGGCAAGGTCGAGGAAAGTGCGCTTGCGGGTTTGCGCGAAGGCATTGCCGTGGACGGCGTCTTCTATGGCGCCATCGAGGCGAGCCTCGATCGCGAGCAAGGCTCGAACGCCTGGCTGACGATCGGCTTGCGCGAGGGCAAAAACCGCGAGGTCAAGAACATTCTCGGCGCGCTCGGCCTCGACGTGACGCGGCTGATCCGCATCTCCTACGGCCCGTTCCAGCTCGACGAGCTCCCCGAAGGCCATGTGCTGGAGATCAAGGGCAAGGTGTTGCGCGATCAGCTCGGCGAACGCCTGATAGAGGAATCCGGTGCCAATTTCGATGCCGAGATAACAAAACCGTTTTCCAACTCGCCGGTGCGGCGGGTCGAGCCGCGCCGCGAGGAGGCCGAGCGGCCGAGATTTTCGCGCGAGGGTGACCACCGGCCGATCGGCGAGGGTGGCCTGATCAAGAACCGTAAGCGCCGCGAAGGCAGCCGTGACGAGGCGCTGGGCAAACTGTCGACCAGCCCCGACAGAGGCGCGAGGCCGGAAAAAAGCTTTGGTGACCGCGGCCCGAGACCCGAACGCGGTAGCTTCGGCGACAAGCCGCGCGGTGGTTTTGGCGGCAAACCGGGCGGCAAGAAATCCGAGCGCGAGCAGCGGCCGATCGAGCCGCCCGGCCAGCGCAAGGCCAATGTCTGGATGGCGCCGGGCGCGCGCCCAATCGGCAAGGGCAGGGCGGAAGCGGACGCTGCCAAAGCCGCTGAGGCCAAGGCCCGCAAGGCGTCTTTCAAGCCGGCCTATGGCAAGCCCGGCGGCCCCAAGCCGTTCGGCAAGCCGCGTGGCGAACGTCCGGGTGGCGGCGGCGAGCGGCCGCGCGGCGGTTTCAAGGGTCCAAGGGCGAAATGAGGATCGTCGGCGGCGAGTTTCGCGGGCGCCCGCTGGCGACGCCCCGCGGCAGCGCCATCCGCCCCACCACCGACCGCACCCGCGAGGCTGTTTTCAATGTGCTGGCGCATCGCTTTGCCGATCGGTTGCAGCGCGCGCGCGTGCTCGACCTGTTCGCAGGCACAGGCGCGCTCGGGCTCGAGGCGCTGTCGCGCGGCGCGTCCTATGGCGTCTTCATCGAGGAGTCGGCCGAAGGCCGCGGCCTGATCCGCGACAATGTCGAGGCCTTCGGCCTGACCGGCCGCACCAAGATATTCCGGCGCGACGCGACGGCTCTGGGCGAGGCCGGCACGCTGGCGCCGTTCGACCTCGTTTTCGCCGATCCACCTTACGGCAAGGGTCTTGGCGAACGCGCGCTGAGGTCGGCCAAGCAAGGCGGCTGGCTGCGTCCCGGCGCGCTGTGCGTGGTCGAGGAGGCAGCGGCGGCGCCTTTCGAGCCGGGACCGGGATTTTCAGTTGTCGACGAGCGCCACTATGGCGAGACGCTGATCCGGCTTGTCGAGGCCGCCTGAGTTAAGCTTCATTTGCGGGCGAAGATGGAATGCGAGCCCTCTTCCCAGGGGAGCAGGTCGTGCCATGCCAGTAATCAACAATTCACTTTCACAACATCGGCTCGCCGCCTATCGTCCGTCATGAGAAACCGGAGCCATTGATGACATTTCAGGCTGAATGGCTGCGCAAGACGCTCTTGGCCACATCGCTGGCTTTGGTCATTGCCGGACTGGCCCCGGCGACCTTCGCCGCCGACAAGCGGCCGGCCGAGTTCAAGGTAACGGATTTTCTGCTCGACAATGGCATGGAAGTGGTCGTCATTCCCGACCATCGCTCACCGATCGTCACCCATATGGTGTGGTATAAGGTGGGCAGCGCCGACGAGCCGCCAGGCAAATCCGGCATCGCCCATTTCTTCGAGCATCTGATGTTCAAGGCGACGGCCAATCACGCCGCCGGCGAGTTCGACCGCGCCGTCTCCGACATAGGCGGCTCCAACAATGCCTTCACCTCCTACGACTACACCGCCTTCCACGAGACGGTGGCGCCGTCGGCGCTCGAGCTGATGATGAGCTTCGAGGCCGACCGCATGCGCAACCTCATCCTCACCGACGATGTCATCAAGACCGAGCGCGACGTCATCCTGGAGGAGCGCCGTTCGCGCATCGACAACAGTCCCGAGGCGGTGCTCGAAGAGGAACTCGACGCCACGCTGTGGCAGAACCAGCCCTACCGAATTCCGGTCATTGGCTGGATGCAGGAGATGGAGCAGTTGAACCGCACCGACGCCATCGCCTTCTACAACAAATACTACCAGCCCAACAACGCGGTGCTGATCGTGGCCGGTGACGTCGAGCCCGACACGGTCAAGGCTCTGGCCGAGAAAACCTACGGCAAGATCGCGCGCGGGCCCGACCTGCCGCCGCGCGTCCGCCCGGTCGAGCCGGAGCAGAACACCAGGCGCACGGTGACGCTGTCCGACGCCCGCGTCAGCGTGCCGAATTTCTCCACCCAATGGGTGGTGCCGTCCTACCACACGGCCAAGCCCGGCGAAGCCGAGGCGCTCGACCTGCTGGCGGAAATACTGGGCGGCGGCAACCGCAGCCGGCTGTATCAGGCGCTGGTGGTCAGGCAAGGCATCGCTTCCAACGCCGGGGCCTATTTCCAGGGCACCATGCTGGACGACACCAACTTCACCGTCTATGGCACGCCGCGCGGCGACGCCAGGCTCGTCGATGTCGAGGCGGCCGTCGACGCGGAGGTCGTGCGCATCGCCAGGGAAGGCGTCACCGTCAAGGAGCTGGACAAGGCCAAGGACCGCTATGTCCGCTCGATGGTTTTCGCCCGCGACAAACAGGATTCGATGGCCAATATCTATGGCGCCGAGCTTGCCACCGGCGGCAATGTGCAGGACATCGAGCAATGGCCGGAGCGCATCCGCAACATCACTCCCGGCGAGATCAAGGCCGTCGCCGCGCGCTATCTGGTGCTGGCCCGGTCGACGACCGGCTATCTCTTGCCGCAGCAACAGGCGGGGAATTGATGATGAAGAGCGAGCAACACGGCTCTTTCCCGTCTCCCAAACGGGGAGAAGGGAGGGCACGCGCAGCGCTTGTCACTTTGCTCCTTTCCATCTTCTTCCTGGTCCTGCCGGCGCTTGCCGCCCGCGCCATGGACATCCAGCAGGTCACCTCGCCCAAGGGCGTCACCGCCTGGCTGGTCGAAGACTATTCGGTGCCGATGGTGGCCATCCGTTTCGTCTTTGGGGGCGGCTCGACGCAGGATCCGCCGGGCAAGGAAGGGCTGGCCAATCTGATGACCGGTCTGTTCGACGAAGGCGCAGGCCCTCTGGACAGCGACGCCTTCCAGGTGAAGCTCGACGACGCCGGCGCCGAGATGAGCTTCGAGGAGACCCGCGACGGCATCTACGGTTCCATGCGCATGTTGGCCGAGCAGCGCGACGAGGCGTTCGACCTGCTGCGGCTGGCGGTCAACGAGCCGCGTTTCGACCAGGCGCCGATCGATCGCATCGGCGCTCAGATCCTGTCCGGCATCATCGCCGGAGAGAACGACCCCGACACGATCGCGCAGGACAGATGGGCGCGCGCGCTCTATGGCGATCATCCTTATTCGCGCTCCGATCAGGGCACCAGGCAGAGCATCGCCGCCATCACGCGGGACGATCTGAAGGCGCTGCACAAGGCGGTCTTCGCGCGGAGCGGGCTGCATGTCGCGGTGGTCGGCGCCATCGACCCGGAAACGCTGAAGAAGAAACTGGACATGGTGTTCGGCGGGCTGCCGCAGAACCAGGCGCTCGCGCCGGTTGCCGACGTCGAGCCGAATCTGGCGCGGCATATCGAGGTCGACTACGACCTGCCGCAGACCTCGCTTCAGCTTGCCTGGCCTGGCGTGAAGCGCAAGGCGGCGGATTTCTTCCCTGCGGTTCTGATGAACGAGATTCTCGGCGGCGGCACCTTCACCTCGCGCCTGTTCCAGGAGGTGCGCGAGAAGCGCGGGCTGGCCTACAGCGTCAATTCCTCGCTGATCAACCAGGACCATGCCGACGCTCTGATCGTCACCACCGGCACACGATCGGACCGGGCCGCCGAAACCCTTGGCATCGTGCGGGACGTGGTCAAGCGGCTTGCCGAGGACGGCCCGACCGACGCGGAACTGGCGGCGACCAAGAAATACATGATCGGCGCCTACGCCATCAACAACCTGGATTCCTCCAGCGCCATCGCCGCGACCCTGGTCGAGCTGCAGCTCGACGACCTCGGCGTCGATTACATTCAGCGCCGCACCGGCCTCATCAACGCGGTGACACTCGACCAGGTCAAGGCCGCGGCGAAGAAGCTTTTGTCGGCCGAGCCGACCATCATGGTCGTCGGACCGCCCTTGGCCGGAGCCAATAAGGGATGAGCCTCACCTTCGGCATCGCCTTTGGCGGCGGCGGCGCGCGCGGTCTGGCGCACATCCATGTCATCGAGGCGCTGGACGAACTGGGCATCAGGCCGGTCGCAATCGCCGGCTCGTCGATCGGCGCCATCATGGGCGCCGGCATGGCCTCCGGCATGACCGGCAAGGACATCCACGATTATGCCCGCTCGATCCTCGGCCGTCGCGCCGAGGTGGCGAGCCGCATGTGGCGGGCGCGGCCCGGCACCATCGCCGAGGCCATGCAGGCCGGCATCCGCGTCAGCCAGTTCAATGTCGAACGCATCCTCAAGGCATTCCTGCCCGAAGCCATTCCCGAAACCTTCGCCGAGCTGAAAATCCCGCTGAAGGTGACGGCGACGGACTATTTCGGCCACAAGCTGGCCGTGTTCGCCGAAGGCGACCTGCATTCGGCGCTCGCGGCGTCAGCGGCCATTCCTGCCGTGTTCCGCCCGGTGATGCGCGACGGCCGGCTGCTGATCGATGGCGGCATCTACAACCCCGTGCCCTTCGACCTTATCGAGGATGATGCCGACATCATCATCGGCGTCGACGTGGTCGGCGCGCCGGAAGAGGCCGACCACAGGCGGCCGACCTCCGTCGACCTGATGTTCGGCGCCACTCAATTGATGATGCAGTCGATCATCGCCAACAAGCTGAAGCAGTGCCAGCCCGACATCCTGATCCGCCCGGCGGTGTCCAAATACCGCGTGCTCGACTTCCTCAAGATCGAGGTCCTGATGACCGAGACGGCGGATATCAAGGACCAGCTGAAGCGCGAGGTGGAGAGGGTTGTGGAGGCTAGGGAAAGTGCTGCTGTCGAGCAAAGACGGGGAAAGCAGACCGGGTGACGCGAGGTCCACACGTTGCCTCACGTCACCGCTATAGTTTTGATCCCGAAAGCCAGGCGCCCTCCAGTCCTCTCTGGAAGAAGGGCACTCTAACCGATTACGATTTCGCCAGCACCGGCGCATACTCCAGCGCCACCACCCCATTGCTGAATGGCTTGGCGGAAATCAACTCAAACGACACCGGATCGCCGGCCGGAAACAGCTTTTTGCCTTGGCCAACGGTGCCGGGGTAGCTCAGCAGCCTGACGCGGTCGACCAGACCATGGCGCATCAGTTCCTGCGCGACGCTGAGGCTGCCATGCACATAGATGTTGCCGCCGCTGCCTAGCTTCAATGTCCTGACCGCCTCCGGCAGCGGCCCCCTGAGCAACTCGGCCGGTTCCCAGTCGAGCACCTTCAAACTGCTGGACGCGACATATTTCGGCAGCGCGTTGAACCGGTCGGCGAAGTCTCCGGTTTCGCTCGGCCACGAGCCGGCGAAAATCTCGTAGGTCGTGCGCCCCAAAAGCATGGCGCCGCTGTCAGCCAGCTCGTCCTCCTTGAACCTGTTCATCTCGTCGTTCCAGGTTACGCCGGGAAGTTTCTCGACCTCGGCGATGCCATCGACGCTGATGAATTCGGTGACGATAAGCTTTCTCATTGGCGTTCTCCTTCTTCACCCAAAGGACGAACTGCGCGAGCCATTTGCGACAGCTCTGTAAAAATCCGGGGAAGTTTATCGGAGAGGGGAGTTTCTCAAGGTAGAGTAAGCTCCCAAGATCGAGTTTTGGTGCTACATCTCCACGGATATCCCCCAAGCTGCAGGAAGATAATGGGATTCGGGGTCTTCATTCACCGGTCAGATTCGATCTACGATGACAGTCCCGCTGAGCGATATCAGTTTCCTAGCCAGTATCTGCGTCGTGTGGAAGCATGCGTCGGTGACTGGATCATCTACTACGAACCTAGCAAAGTAGACGATACCCGTGGCTATTTCGCCGTAGCCAAGGTCCAGCAGGTTCTCCCAGATCCAGTAGCGCCTGGTATGTATCTGGCTCTGATTGAGCCGGGAACCTACCTCGATTTGGCCACTCCTGTTCCCTTCAATGGGACGGATGGTCTCGTTGAACGCGGCCTGCTTAACGACCAAGGAAGGATTTCTGGTCGCGCCCAATCGGCCGTCCGACCAATCAGTCCAAGCGACTTCAATCGCATTATCGATCTGGGCTTTGACGACCATGAGCCGTTGCTGCCACGTGTGGATCAGATCGGCATTTCATCCGGGTTTCAGGACGAAAAGGCTCCATTCCAGTTCGAGGAGGGCCGTAGTCGTATAAGCTATATCGGATCGCGAATTGTGCGGGATCGCATTTTTCGTCGCGTTGTCTTGCGCGCCTATGACGAGCGTTGCGCGATCTCAGGTCTCAAGTTGATAAATGGCGGCGGCCGGGCGGAAGTTTCTGCCGCCCACATTCGACCGGTTGAAAAGAACGGACCCGACATCGTCAACAATGGCATCGCGCTATCCGGCACAGCGCATTGGATGTTCGATCGCGGATTGATCAGCCTGTCCGATGATCTGGAAATACTGGTATCAAGGCAGGTTAACGACCTGGAGAGTGTGCAGGGATTCATAAACAGGAGCCGCCGCGCGCTTCCACCCCGTCGGCAGGTCGAGCGCCCACATCCTCGCTTCCTGCAATGGCATCGCGAACACTGTTTCAAACAGTGAGGCGGCGCTGGCTTCCGGGTAGACGTAAGAGCTCGCCTCAGTCCTTCGCGCGCTCCACATAGGACCCATCGGCCGTCATCACCACCACGCGGGTGCCTGGCGCGATATGCGGCGGCACGGCGGTGCGCACGCCGTTGGAGAGCAGGGCGGGCTTGTAGGAAGAGGACGCCGTCTGGCCCTTGGTCGTGGGCTCGGTCTCGACCACTTCGAAGGTGGCCCGCTGCGGCAGCACCAGGGAGATGGCGATGCCGTTGAACTGCGAGACCTGAACCGGCATGCCTTCCTGCAAATAGGGGGCGGCATCGCCGACGACGGCTTCCGACACCGCCACCTGGTCGTAGGTCTCGGGGTTCATGAAGTGATAGCCTTCGCCGTCGGCGTAGAGGAAGGTGTGCTCGCGCTCCTCGACATAGGCGCGCTCCACCTGTTCGGTGGTGCGGTAGCGTTCCGAAACCTTCACCCCGTCGCCGATGCGGCGCATGTCGAGCTGCGTCACGGGCGTGCCCTTGCCTGGGTGGATGTTTTCGGCAAAGAGGATCACATAAAGCTTGCCGTCCTTGTCGACGACATTGCCTTTGCGGAGCGAACTGGCGATGACTTTCACCACGGTTTTTTATCCTGCGAGAGTTGACGGGTCTTTGCCGGCTTGTGCGGCTTTGGATGGGGGCCTAGCGCATCTCGGCGCGAACCGCCAGCCCCCAACGCAAACCAGCGCGCCTTCAAACCGCCCATGACCGCCGCTTCGCCCTGGTGGACGCCGCATGTGCATGCCGATCGCCGTTCGCGCCTGATGCTGCGCAACGGCCTTGCCGCCGCCTTGCGCGACTGGTTCGCCCGTCGCGATTTCATCGAGGTGCAGGCATCGGCCCTGCAGATATCGCCCGGCAACGAGGCGCATCTGGCGGCCTTCGCAACCGAGGCGGTCGCGCCGGACGGGCAGCGCAAGCCGCTCTATCTGCACACGTCGCCGGAATTCGCCTGCAAGAAGCTGCTCGCTGCCGGCGAGACCAGGATCTTCAGCTTCGGCCCGGTCTATCGCAACCGCGAGCGTGGCCCTTTGCACCATCCCGAATTCACCATGCTCGAATGGTACAGGGTCGGCGAAGCCTATGAGAGCCTGATGCGGGATTGCGCGGATCTGCTGGCGCTGGCCGCGACAAGGGCAGGGGCCACGCGCTTCAGCTTTCGCGGCCGCGACTGCGATCCTTTCGCGGAGCCGGAGCGGCTGACGGTGGCGGACGCCTTCGCGCGCCATGCCGGGATCGATCTGCTTGCGACGGTCAGCGCCGACGGCATCACCGACCGCGATTCGCTCCATCAGGCCCTGACCGGTGCCGGCCTGCGTACCGCGCCCGACGACGGCTGGGCCGACCTGTTCAGCCGGGTGATGGTGGAGAAGATCGAGCCCAATCTCGGTATCGGCCGCGCGACCATCCTTTGCGAGTACCCGGTCGCCGAGGCGGCTCTGGCGCGACCGAGCCCACGCGACCCCCGCGTCGCCGAGCGCTTCGAGCTCTATTGCTGCGGCGTCGAACTTGCCAACGGCTTCGGCGAGTTGACGGACGCCGAGGAGCAGCGCCGGCGCTTCATCATGGAAATGGACGAGAAAGAGCGCGTCTATGGCGAGCGCTATCCGCTGGACGAGGATTTTCTCGCGGCACTCGCGGTCATGCCACAGGCCAGCGGCATCGCGCTCGGCTTCGACAGGCTGGCGATGCTGGCCACGGGCGCGCAAAAAATCGAGGATGTGATCTGGACGCCTGTTGCCGGGTCCTGAGTCCGCGCGCCACGGCTTGCACCATGTCAATGCGCGAAAATCTGCTCCAGCGAACGAAAGCCCTTGAATTCCAGCGCGTTGCCCGAGGGATCGCGGATGAACAGCGTCGCCTGTTCGCCGGGCTCTCCCTTGAAGCGGATCATCGGCCGCTCCAGCCAGTCTATGTCGGCGCGTGCTTCCAGCCGCGCGGCAAGCCGCTGCCAGTCATCCATCAAAAGCACGGCGCCGAAATGCGGGATCGGCACCGCCATGCCGTCGACCTTGCCGTCGCTGGCAGCCGGCGCGGCCCGTGGCCGCAGATGCGCCGACATCTGGTGGCCGAACAGGTCGAAATCGACCCAGGTCTCCGAAGAGCGGCCGATGGCGCAACCCAGCACCTCGCCATAGAAAGCGCGTGTTTCATCGAGATCACGGACCGGGAAGGCAAGATGGAAAGGCGTCATTGGAAATGCTCCGTGCTGGCGATGCGGTGCCGCGCTTCGCGATGGGCGGCTGAACCGATGCATTTTGATTGAAGCTTGTGCCATTGCACAAGCCGGACCGGAACAATAGATGGGGGACGGCGGCTCTCGGGCCAGCCGCAACAGCAGGATCACGCGCATGAGCGATATATCGGACGCATCAAGATTGACCGACCGCGTCGCGGCCCTGGTCGAGGCTGCCAAAAAAGCTGGCGCCGATGCCGCGGATGCCGTCGCGGTGCGTGGCCGCTCGACCGGTGTGTCGGTGCGGCTGGGCAAGGTCGAAAACACCGAGGCCTCGGAAGGCGACGACGTTTCGCTGCGTGTCTTTGTCGGCCAGCGGGTGGCAAGTGTTTCCGCGACTGCCGCGTCCGACCCGAAGGCGCTTGCCGAACGTGCCGTCGCCATGGCCAGGGTCTCTCCCGAAGATCCCAACCAGGGCCTCGCGGATCCGGCGCTGCTGGCCAGGCAGACGCGCGATCTCGACCTGTTCGATGCAACAGAAGTATCGGCCGACCAGTTGAAGGAAGCGGCACTGGCCGCGGAAGCGGCGGCCCTGGCCGTCAAAGGCGTGACCAATTCGGCGGGCAGCAATGCCAGCGCCGGGCTCGGAGGGCTGGTATTGGCCACCTCGCACGGCTTCCTCGGCCATTATGTCGCCTCGCGCTTCTCGCGCTCCACGAGCGTCATCGCCGGCGAGGGTACCGGCATGGAGCGCGATTATGAATTCTCCTCGCGCCAGCATTTTGCCGACCTGGATGCGCCGGAAGACATAGGCCGCAAGGCCGGGGAACGCGCCGTGCGCCGGCTCGGCGCGCGCAAGGCCGCGACCGGACCGGTCGACGTGGTGTTCGATCCGCGCGTGGCGCGCGGCATTGCCGGCCATCTCGCGGGCGCCATCAACGGCGCTGCCGTCGCACGCAAGACGTCGTTCCTGCGCGACATGATGGGCAAAAAGGTGGCTGCATCGGCCATTACCGTCACCGACGAGCCGCTGAGGCGGCGCGGCCAGGCCTCGCGTCCGTTCGACGGCGAAGGCGTCGAAGGCGACAAGCTTTTGATGATCGAGAACGGTGTGCTCAACCACTGGTTCCTGTCGACCTCGGCGGCGCGGGAACTGGGTCTCGTTACCAATGGACGCGGTTCGCGCAGCGGCTCGTCCGTCTCGCCGTCTTCGACCAATCTTGCCATCGAGCCGGGCGAGCGCTCGCCGGAAGAACTGATCGCCTCGCTCAAGACGGGCTTCTACGTCACCGAGGTGTTCGGGCAAGGTGTCGACATGGTGACCGGCGAATACAGCCGCGGCGCTTCCGGGTTCTGGATCGACAACGGCCAGCTTGCCTACCCCGTCGCCGAAGTCACGATCGCCTCCAACCTGAAGACGATGTTCCTCAACATGGTGCCGGCAAGCGATCTCGATCGCAATTTCGGCACCGCCGCCCCCACGTTGCTGATCGAAGGCATGACCCTTGCCGGAGCATGATCTGACCACGACTGGCGCCACGGAGGATCTGCCGCTGCTGCGCGACGCTGCCCGCGAGGCCGGCGTCATCGCCATGCGTTACTTCGGGAACAGCCCGCAGGTCTGGATGAAGGGCGGGACCTCGCCGGTCAGTGAGGCCGATCACGCCGCCGATGCGTATTTGCGCCAGACCCTGCTTGCGGCGCGGCCGGATTATGGCTGGCTGTCCGAGGAGACGGTCGACGATCCAGTGCGGCTTTCGGCGCGCCGAACCTTTGTCGTCGATCCGATCGACGGCACCCGCGGCTTCCTGGAAGGCCAGCGCACTTGGTGTGTCAGCGTCGCCGTCGTGGAGCATGGCCGCTCGCTTGCCGGCGTGCTCGAATGTCCGGCGCTTAACGAGACTTATTGGGCCCTGCCTGGCCAGGGCGCCTTCCGCAACGGCAGCCGCATCGCGGTGCGCCAGCCCGGCGACAAGGCCGAAATTTCCGGGTTGAAGCAGTTGCTCGACAGGATACCGGCCGGCTGGCAGGAACGGCTGAAGCGGGCGCCCTACAGCCCTTCGCTTGCCTATCGCCTGGCAATGATCGCCAACGGCACGCTCGATGCCACTTTCGTAAAGCCGAACGCGCACGACTGGGATATCGCCGCCGCCGACCTTATTCTGCGCGAGGCAGGCGGCCAGTTGCTCGACCCGTATGGCCGCGCGCCGCTCTATGCCGGCGAGGTGACCCGCCACGGCGCGCTCGCCGCCGGCAGCGGTGAACTGCTGGCGGTGCTCGTGGGCGTCATTGCCGGACTGGATGATTGAAAGCATTATCGAAGGTTCCAAAGTCGGCGGCTTTGGTCTAGACCTGTCACAAACTCACAATATGTGAAGGACCGAAATGGCCGCGGAAGACGGAAAGAAACAGCTTTTGCACCTGGTGTTCGGCGGCGAACTGAAGAAGCTTGGCGGCACCGAATTCCGCGATCTTGACGCGCTCGACATCGTCGGCATCTATCCCGACTATCAATCCGCCCATACGGCATGGAAAGCCAAGGCGCAGGCTAGCGTGGACAATGCCCATATGCGTTATTTCGTCGTGCACCTGCATCGGCTCCTGGACCCCGACCACAAGGCTGTCGGTTGACGTCGATGGATAATGATCTGGCGAAAGCGCCGCCCGGCCAGGCTACGCCGACGGGCAGGGGTCGCAGCCGCGCCACCAAGGCCTTCTGGCGCAGGATCCGCAAGCCGCTGGCGCAGTCGCGATTCGTCAAGAACATCATCGTCGGCCTGCTGGCGCAGTTCGTTCGGCTGGTGCGCCTGACCAACCGCGTCGTCGACGGCTCGGCGAAATTGACCGGCGGTGCCTATGCCCATTTCGAGCCCGGCATCATTGCGCTCTGGCACGGCCAGCATCTGTTGACGCCGGCCTACTACCCCAAGGGCAGGCCGCTCGTCGCCATGGTGTCGCGCAGTGCCGATGCCGAACTCAACGCCCTGATGATCGAGAGATTCGGCATCGAGGCCGTACGCGGCTCCGGCGGGCGCGATAATGCCAAACATCTCGACAAGGGCGGAGCCAAGGCACTGATCGCCCTGAAAAAGTCGCTCGTCGCCGGCAAGAACGTCGCCATGATCGCTGACATCCCCCATGGCACGCCGCGCGATGCGGGGCTTGGCATCGTGCTCCTGGCGCGGCTCTCCGGCCGGCCGATCCTGCCGGCGGCCATTGCCACCAGCCGCCGCAAGGTGCTGGAGAAGAGCTGGGACAAGACGACCATCAACCTGCCGTTCGGCCGCTCGTCCATCATCATCGGTACACCGGTTTTCGTGCCGGCCAATGCCGATGACGCCGAGATGGAGCGCAAGCGCCTCGAAGTGACGGCCTCGCTCAATGCCGCGACCGCCGAGGCCTACCGTCTCGTGGATGCCCCGCGATGAGCGGTCGCTGGGCGCGTACCATGCTGACGGCATATCGTTTGGCGGGCGCTGTCGCCTATCCGCTGGTCGGACCCTATGTTGCCTGGCGCACCTCGCGCGGCAAGGAAGACCGCAACCGCCGCCGCGAACGCTACGGCGTCGCCGGCCGGCCTCGCCCCGATGGGCCTGTTATCTGGATCCACGCCGCGAGCGTCGGCGAAACCATAGCTGTCGTTCCCCTGGTCGAGAGCATACTCGACTACGGCGTCAATATCGTGCTGACGACCGGCACCGTAACGTCGGCCAAGGTCGCCGACGAGAGATTGGGCGACCGCATCATCCACCAGTATGTGCCGCTCGACCTCAAGCCGGCGGTCAGCCGTTTCCTCGACCACTGGAAGCCGGATCTGGCGATCATCGCCGAATCGGAGATCTGGCCGATGACGATTCTCGAGCTTGGCGCCCGCCACGTGCCGCAGGTTCTGGTCAATGGCAGGCTGTCCGACCGCTCCTTCACGTCCTGGAAGAAGCGCCCCAACATCGCCGAGGCGCTGTTCGAGAACCTTGCCCATGTCGTTGCCCAGTCCGATGTCGACGGCGAGCGTTTCCGCGCGCTCGGCGCCCGGCCGGTAACCGTTTCCGGCAATCTCAAGGTCGACACCAACCCGCCGCCCGTCGACGAACGGGCGCTGGCCACCTTGCAGCGGCAGATTGGCGGCCGTCCGACCTGGGCGGCGATCTCGACCCATGACGGCGAGGAAGTGGTTGCCGCCGAGGTCCATGCGATGCTGCACAAGCGTCACCACGGCCTGCTGACGATCGTAGTCCCGCGCCATCCCGACCGCGCCGAGGCCCTGGCCGAGCAGATTTCCGGCATGGGCCTCAAGGTCGCGCGGCGCAGCAAGGCCGACAGGATCGGGCCCGACGTTGACATCCTGCTCGGCGATACGATCGGCGAGATGGGGCTCTATCTCAGGATGACCGAGATCGCCTTTGTCGGCCGTTCGCTCACCTCCGAAGGCGGCCAGAACCCGCTCGAGCCAGCCATGCTCGAGACGGCGGTCCTTGCCGGACGCAACGTGCAGAATTTCCGCGAGGCCTACCAGCGCCTGCTCGACAGCGGCGGCGCCAAGCTGGTGCGCGACCGCGACATGCTGGCCGGTGCGGTCAACTTCCTGCTCACCAACGAAGTCGCGCGCCATGAGATGATGGCGGCCGGCGCCGCGACCGTCGATGAGATGCGCGGCGCGCTGGCGCGCACGCTGAAGTCGCTTGAGCCCTATATCCAGCCGCTGGTCGTCAAGGCGCGCCTGAAGGGCGCGAACGGGCGCTAAAATGGCCTCCGAAGCACCGCCGTTCTGGTGGGAGGAGCCGGACTGGCGCGTTTTCGCGCTGTCGCCGCTGTCGGCCGCCTATGCATTCGTCGCCGGCCGTGGCATGCGGCGGGCCAGACGCGAGAAGATCGAAGCGCCGGTTCTGTGCATCGGCAATTTCACCGTCGGCGGGACGGGCAAGACCCCGGTGGCGATCGCCATGGCCGAACACGCCAGGCGCATGCGGCTCAAACCCGGTTTCCTCTCGCGCGGCCATGGCGGCTCCTTCGCCGAGCCGCATGTCGTCGACATCAAACACGACAGCGCCAGGCATGTCGGTGACGAGCCGCTGCTGCTGGCCGAACACGCGCCCGTGGCAGTGACGCCGCACCGCGCCGCCGGCGCCCGACTGCTCATGGAAAATCATGGCTGCGATTTCCTGATCATGGATGACGGTTTCCAGAGCGCGCGCATCCATATCGACTATGCGCTGGTCGTCGTCGATGCGCGGTACGGCATCGGCAACGGCCGTGTCATCCCGGGCGGGCCGCTCAGGGCCAAGGTCGTCGATCAGCTGGTCTTCACCAGCGGGTTGCTGAAGATGGGTGACGGCACCGCCGCCGACGCGGTGGTGCGCCAGGCGGCGCGCGCCGGCCGGCCGATCTTCGAGGCTCACACCGAGCCGAGCGGCAAGGAACGCCTCGCCGGCAAACGCTATCTTGCCTTCGCCGGCATCGGCCACCCCGAGAAATTCTTCGACACGGTAGAGGAGGCCGGCGGCGAGGTGGCTTTGAAGCGGCCGTTTCCGGATCATCATTTCTACGCCGAGGATGAGCTTGCCGAACTGGCGGCCACCGCGCGCGCCGAAGGGCTCGGCCTCATCACCACCGCCAAGGATGCCGCCCGGCTGCGCCACGGCGCCTCGAAGGACTTTCTCGATCGTCTCGACGTGCTGGAAATCGACGCGGTCTTCGAGCTCGACCACGTTCCCGAACGTATCATCGGGGAGACGCTCGATGCCTGGCGCCAGCGTAAGCTTAAGCTTAAGGGCTAAGGCGTTCAGCCTTCGATGGAATCGCCGACCCGCTCTGCCTCTTGGTTTTTACGCAACGGCGGACAGAAATCGCTGCGCATTCCTGGATTTGCTCAGCTTCGCTTGCGCAATTCCGGATGCGCCTCGATCTCGCGGCGCAATGAGGCCGCGGCGTTGATGTAGGGCTCCTGCCTCTCGACGCTCCAGTACTTCAGCTCGTCGAGCGGAATGCTTTCGCCGGTCACGGCGCAGCGCACGAACGCGCCGGGGCTCGTCACCTGGAAGTCGCCGTCGAGATAGCGGATACGGGCTTCCTTGCCGCCGGGGCCTTCGAAACGGTTCATCATGCTTTGGTGCCGAGCTTCATGCCGAGTTCATCGCCACAAATTGCCGGCAAGGTCAAGCATGGGACAAGCTCGAGGCAATGCTGATATCCTATTTGATGAGCCGAAGAGTACCATTGGTGGGGACATGATGGACATTTCTTCCGCTCGGCCGGCTTCCTTGCTCAAGGAGGCGATGACGCCGCAGGCGGTGCCGTCGGCGAAACCCGATGCGCTCAAGGCAGCGCTGGTCAAGATGGCCATGCAACCGCCGCTGCCGGTCTTACGCCCGCAACCGGCCTTGGAAGCGTTGGCGGCCCTGCCGCCCGCGTCGGCGAGACGTCGCAGCAATTGGCCGCACCGCAGATCGTACGGGGCCTATCAGGCGGCGATGGAGCCGGATATGGACACCGCCAGAAAGGCCGTTTCCGAGATTGCGGCGCGCAAGCAGACGTCGCCAGGCGACGAGGCTCAGCGCGGCGTGCCAGTGGCCGTCACAAGAGCCGAAGACGGCGGCGCTGCCCGGCCCGCGCCGCTCTCGTGGCCGGCGTTCGTCTCGCCGCGGGTATCCGTCGTGCAAAAGGCGCCGGCCGACAATGTGGTGCCGGGGCGCATGACCGGCCAGCCAAGTGACGCCGCATCGGGGGGGTCGCAAACAAGGCACGGCCGGTATCGGGCGAGCTTCGGTTGCGATGGGGCTGCTGGTTGCCGCGCTCATTGCATTTGCCTGGCTGGCCATTCGCTGAAACCTACGTGTCGGCTTCGATGAAGTGTTCGATCTTTTCCGCCGACACCCCGGCCTGCGCCGCGATGCGGCGCGACAGGTCGGCGGCAGCGGCGCGGGGCCTTCCGGCGGGACGATCGAGCCAGTAGGAAACGGGATTGAGCACAACACGATCGTCGACGGCCACGACACGCCTCGACCGTATCTGGTGTTCGGTGAGCGGCGGGCGTGCCAGCGCGATGCCCAGGCTGTGTGCGGCGGCATCGAGCACCAGATTGTAGTCTTCGAAGCGGCGGTCCTGCGGGCGCGGCCGGTAATCCATGTCCTGCGCGGCGAACCAGGCGCGCCAGCCGGATGCGTCGGAATCGTTGATCAGCGGGAATTTGAGCAGCCGGGCCGGGTCGCCGCCACCGATCTCCGGCGCGAGGCTCGGCGAGGCGATCGGAAACAGATACTCCTCGAACAACTGCATCGAAACGCGGCCTGGGATGCGGCCGCGTCCGCAGCGCACCGACAGATCGATGCCTTCATCGGCGAGATCGGCCTGGCGGTTATCGACATCCAGCACGATGCGCAGGCGGGTGGGATCATTCTCAAGCGCCGCCATGCGTGGCATCAGCCACAAGCCGCTCACCGAAGGGATCGAAGCCAGCCGCACCACTGCGGTGCCGCGCGGTTCAACCCAACGGTCCGAATTGACCGAGATCAACGCGAAGGCTTCTGTGGTCCTGAGATGCAGGCGATTGCCTTCGTTCGTCAGCGTCACGCCGCGCGCCCCGCGTTCGAAAACCTTCAGGCCAAGCCAGTCCTCCAGCTTGGCAATCTGCCGGCTGACAGCGCCATGGGTAAGGTGGAGCCTCTGCGCGGCTGCCGAAAAACTCCCCGTGCGTGCCGCTGCATCGAAGGCGCGCAGTGTCTCGAGCGGCAAGATGTCGTCTAAGCTGTGATCCATAGTCACAGCTGACCCTCGATTTGGTCGTTTGTCAATTGGTCCGAAAAAGCGTTTTCTCCCCATCGAGAGGCGAAAGAACGGGAGGACGATGAGATGAGGGCGATGACGAGCACGTTGAATCCAGCACAGCGGATGGACACCACCGCGGCCGTAGCGGTGGCGCTGACGGTGATTGGCTGGGCCTCGGCCTTTCCGGCGATCCGGGCTGGCCTCGCCGCGTTCGGGCCGCTCGAACTCGGCGCCCTGCGCTTTGCCATCGCCGCGGTACCTGCGGCGATCTTCCTTGCTGTCAGGCGGCCGACGCTGCCGCGCATAGGCGAGTTGTGGCGCCTGGCCTTTGGCGGCGCCGTTTTCGTCGCGCTCTACACTGCCATGCTCAATTTCGGCGAACTGACGGTTTCGGCCGGTGCTGCCGGATTCATCATCAATGTCAGCCCGATCTTCACCGCCATCATGGCGATGGCGCTGCTCGGCGAACGATTCTCGACGATGGCCTGGGTCGGCACCGCCATTTCCTTCAGCGGCATCGGCATTATCGCCATGGCCGACGGACAGGGCCTGCATTTCGACACGGGTGCGCTTCTGGTGCTGGGATCGGCGCTCTGTTCGGCCGTCAACACCATCGTCCAGAAGCCGCTGTTCGCCCGCCACCATCCACTGACCATCGCGGCCTCGAACATGGTGCTCGGCGCGCTCTGCCTGGCGCCCTTCCTGCCGGCAGCTTTTTCGCAGGCCGCGGTCGCCGATACGGCGGGACTGGGCGCGGTCATCTATCTCGGCGTCGTGCCGAGCCTGATCGCCTATGCCGCCTGGGCGACGGCGCTTTCGCGCCTGCCTGCGGCGCGTGCCTCGAACTTCCTTTATCTGGTCTCTCCCATGTCCGCCCTGATCGGCTTCTTCTGGCTGGGCGAAGTCCCGACGCTGCTCGGCCTGCTTGGCGGCGCGCTGGCGCTAGGGGGCGTCATCGTAGTGAATTTGAAGCGATAAATCAGAGAGTTGCGGCTGTTTTCCGACTCAAATCCACAAGTCGCGCTGCTTCAACCGGCAACCCCTGTGATACGGGCATAAGGCGCGCTATCCTGATTTGCGCTGATGGAGGGGATCGGGATGGGAAGAGCGTTCGTGGCCGCGTTTTTCTGCTTGCTGCTGCTGAGCCAAAAGGCCGTCGCCGGCTGGTATCACGTGGAGAACTACGAAGGGTCGATAGGACCCGATCCCGTTCATCTATCGCTTCAGACATATGACAGCTTCGGCAGCGGCATAACGGTCGAGGGGAGCTACTTCTACGACGCCAGGCAGAGTCCGATCGCGCTCTACGGCACGGTCAGCGGCACCAGGCTCTCGCTGTGCGCGATTTCGGACGACCAGGAATTTGAACGCATCATGGTGATGGGATCGAAGACACCAGTCGATACCACGAATTGCCCGTTTTCCCTCGACATCGGCGAAAGCGGTGCGAGAGGGACCTGGCGCAAAGGCGCGGACAAATTTCCGGTCACGCTGAAGAAGGTTGCAAGCCTGGACGACACGGGCGAGGCGAAACTCGACGGAACTGTCGAAATTCCCTTTTGGGCTGAGACCGCTGCCGACCGGTTTGCCGGACTTTACACAAACACCGGTTCAGGGATTTGCATGACGAAAATGCAGGTCATCAAGAAGACCAGCGGCAAGGTCGTCCAGCAAATCCCTTTCGATGACGATGGTTGCGATGCGGGCATGTTGATGACGCCTATATACATGAACGTCCAGAAATGGGTGGAGCGTCGCAAGGACATCATCTCCGTGAACTTTCGTGGCGGCGGCAACGGACACACGATGGATTACATTTTCAATCGTTCCGCCAGGAAATACCAGCAAAAGAAGTGACCGATGGCGCCCGGCCTTGCCGACATAGGGCCAAACTTCACCGCCGCCCGAACAGCCTTTCGATGTCCGCCAGCTTGAGTTCGATATAGGTCGGGCGGCCGTGGTTGCAGGTGCCGGAGCCGGGCGTGGCCTCCATCTGGCGCAGCAGCGCGTTCATCTCCTCGGCCTTGAGCAGGCGGCCGGAACGCACTGAACCATGGCAGGCCATGGTCGCCGCGATTTTGTCCAGCCTTTCCTTCAGCGTGTCGACGGTGTCGTTGTCGGCGATCTCGTCGGCGAGGTCGCGCACCAATTGCTGGACGTTGGTCTCGCCCAGCATCGACGGTGTCTCGCGCACGGCCACGGCGCCCGGCCCGAAACGCTCGATGCCGAGCCCGAAGCGGGCGAGCGTTTCGGAATGCGTGGCGAGCCGTTCGGCATCCTCTTCAGGCAGGTCGACGATCTCCGGCAGAAGCAGCATCTGCGACGGCACGGCGCGCGCGTGCAGCGCGTTCTTCAACGCCTCGTAGACCAGCCGCTCATGCGCGGCATGCTGGTCGACGATGACAAGTGAGTCCCTGGTCTGGGCGACGATGTAGTTCTCATGCACCTGCGCCCGTGCCGCACCGAGCACCGTGCCAAGCAGCGTCTCCGCCGCTTCGCCCTGTCCTGCCCGGGCGTCGGCGCTGGCGATCGGGCCGGCATCGAACGCCGCCTGCTCGTTTTCGCCGAACCCGCCGTTTCGTTCGAATCCTGAACCCTGGAACTCCATGTCGAGTGGCCGTTGCGGCGAGCGTGCGTGGTCGAAACCGGCAGAGCCCGAGGCGCGGTAGGCCGCTTCGTAGCTGCGGTGACCATTGGCCGGGCCGCCATGGGCGTATGACGCCGCTCCCGGCCGGAACGCCGCCATCATGCCGGCGGCACCGGAAGTGGCGGCGCGGATGCCGGCTTCGGCAAGCGCCTGACGGATGGCGCCGACTATCAGCCCGCGCACCAGGCCGGGGTCGCGGAAGCGGACATCGGCCTTGGCTGGGTGGACATTGACGTCGACGATCGCCGGGTCGAGTGTCAGGAAAAGCACCGTGACCGCATGGCGGTCGCGTGGCAGGACGTCGGCGAAGGCGCCTCTGATAGCGCCGGCGATCAGCTTGTCGCGCACTGGCCGGCCATTGACATAGGCATATTGCTGCAGCGCGTTTGCGCGGGTGAAGGACGGGATCGATACATGGCCGGTCAGATGCACGCCTTCGCGCATCGCATCGATGGCAATGGAATTGTCGGGAAACTCGGCCCCCATCACCTGGGCGATGCGGCGCAGGCGTCCGTCCGCGCTGTCATCGGTCGCCGGCAATTCAAGCGTCGAGCGGTCGGAACCGCTGAGCGTGAAGCGAACGGTCGGAAAGGCGATCGCGATGCGCTTGACCACGTCGCTGGTCGCCGAGCTTTCGGCGCGCTCGCCTTTCATGAATTTCAGCCTTGCCGGGGTGGCGAAGAAAAGGTCGCGCACCTCCACGGTGGTGCCGCGATTGGCCGCCGCCGGCCTAACGGGCGAGATCCTGCCGCCCTCGATGCCGATCTCGGCGGCGCTGTCGCTTGCCGCCGTGCGCGAGCGGATCGACAAGCGCGATACCGAGCCGATCGATGGCAGCGCCTCGCCGCGAAAGCCGAGCGAGCGGATGTCGTGGATGTCTTCGGCAAGCTTGGAGGTGCAATGGCGTGCGATCGCCAGCGAAAGCTCCTGTTCGGGGATGCCGAAGCCGTCGTCGGTGACACGGATCAGGTTCAACCCGCCGCCTGATGTGACGACCTCGACCTTTCCCGCACCGGCATCAAGCGCGTTCTCGACCAGTTCCTTCACCACGCTTGCCGGACGCTCGATGACTTCGCCGGCGGCGATCTGGTTGATCATCGTTTCGGAAAGCTGGCGTATGGGCATGGTGACAGTATAGGCGGATTCGTGCCGAGCGGGCGAGGGTGAAATACGGTGAAAACAGTGAACGACCTCACGCTTGCGCTGCCAGCCAATCCCGTACCTTGCGGGCATTCTCGCTAAGCTCCCGGTTCCTCGGCCAGATGACATAGAACGCCTTGCCGGTCTTGAGCACATGGTCCGTCACCGGCACCAGCAGTCCCGTCGCGAGCATCCGCTCGGCAAGGTGGCGCCAGCCGAGCGCGATGCCTTGCCCTTCCATGACGCCCTGGATTACCAGCCCGTAATCGTTGATGCGCAGGCCGCGCGCGGTATCGCCGAGACGGGCGCCGGCCGATTCGAACCACTCATTCCAGCTCGCCGCCTCCCGATAGGGCTCCTCAAGATGGATGAGACGGTGCGTGGCCAGTTCCGCGACCGATTTGGGCAGGCCGAACTTCGCCGCGTAGCTGGTGCCGGCGACGGGAAAGATCTCTTCGTCGGCAAGCGGCAGCGAATGATAGTCCTGCCAGTCCCTCGGTTCGCCGCCGCGCACGGCAAGCGGGATTCCCTCTGCGATGATGTCGAGGTCGCGGTCGGCGGTCTGGATGCGCAGATCAATGCCCGGCAGTTCGTCGCGGAACTGCTGCAGCCGCGGCATCATCCAGAAGGAGCCGAACGCAGTCGAGGCGGCAAGCGTCACGTGGCCTCCGGTCGCCTGCAGGCGCAGATCCTCCGCCGACTTTCGGATGTGGGACAGGCCCAGCGAAACGTCGGCGTGGAAACGCTCGCCGGCCTCCGTCAGGCTGACCTGCCGGTGACGGCGCTGGAACAGCTTGGCGCCGAGCTGTTCCTCCAGCCCGCGCACCGCGTAGGAAACGGCGGCCTGGGTCATGCCGAGCTCTCGCCCGGCGGCGGTGAAGCTCGACAGGCGGCCCGCCGCCTCGAAGACGATCAGGCTGCCGGCCGAGGGAAGGAGGTGGCGCAGGTTTCGCATAAGCAGAGCTTATACAAGAGATCAGGATTTTCCAGCGTCACATTCCTGTTTTGTGCGTCTAGGCTGCGAGGTATAAGAGGAATGGAGTTGCCATGAACGCACCGGCCGCTGTGACCGAACACGCCAATCGTCGAGCCGGCGGCCGCCTGGGGCGCAAGGCGCTGCGGGGAGCTCCGGTAACGTCGTTTCCGACACTGGTCCGCCAAATCCCCGTCTATCAGATGGTGCCGGACGAGGCAGTGGAACTCATACACCAGGAATCGCTCGCCATCCTGGAGGACGTGGGATGCGAGTTCCGCGACGATGAGGCCATCGAGATGTGGAAGGCCGCCGGCGCGGACGTCTCCGAGACAAGAGTGCGGATCGACCGGGCCTTGCTGATGGAGCTCGTCTCGAAGGTGCCGTCGGAGTTCACGCTCAACGCGCGCAACCCTGAGCGTACGGTGCGCGTGGGCGGAAAGAATTCCATCTTCGTGCCGATGTATGGCGCGCCTTATGTGCGTGACCTCGACAATGTCAGGCGCTACGGCACGCTCGCCGACCTCAACAATTTCCACAAGCTCGCCTACATGGCGCCAGCCCTGCATTCCTCGAGCTCGATCATCTGCGAGCCGATGGAAATAGCGGTGCCCAAGCGTCACCTCCACATCATCCATTCGGCGCTGAAGCATTCCGACAAGCCGTTCATGGGCATCGTGACGTCGAAGGATCGGGCGGAAGACACGATGGCGATGGCGGGCATCGTGTTCGGTGAGGATTACGTGCGCGACAACCCTGTGCTGGTGTCGATCACCAACTGCAATTCACCGCTGGTATGGGATGCCACCATGCTGGATGCGATGAAGGTCTATGCCCGTCACAATCAGCCGCTGATCCTGGCGCCCTTCGCGCTCTGCGGCGCCTCGACCTCGGCCTCGGCCGTGGGCGCGGTGGCGCAGGTCAATGCCGAGGCGCTTGCCGGTGTAGCGTTCACCCAGCTCCTGCGTCCCGGCTCGCCTCAAATCTACGGCCAGTTTATGGTCACGGTCGACATGAAGACCGGCGCTCCGATGGGCGGCACGCCGGAGGCCGCGCAGATGATGTATCTGATGGGCGCGCTGGCGCGGAAATACGGGCTGCCGTGGCGCACGTCCGGCTTCCATGTCGGCTCGAAGCTGAACGATGCCCAGGCCGGCTACGAGGCGAACATGCTCATGCATGCCGCCATCCTTGCCGGAGCCAACTACATCTGGCACTCGGCCGGATGGCTCGAGGCGGGTCTCACCTGCGGCTATTCGAAGTTCGCGACCGATTGCGAACAGCTCGTCGGCTGGTACAAATATGCCGGCGGGCTGCCGTTCGACGATTTCAAGGAAGCGATGGCCGCCATCCGCGAGGTGGGGCCGCAGGGCCATTTCCTCGGCACCCAGCACACGCTCGAGCATTTCGAGCGGGCCTTCTTCATGCCCAGCATCATGGATTTCAATTCCTATGAACAGTGGAAGGCCGAAGGGGCGAAGGACCACGACACGCGCGGCCGGGAGAAAGCGCGCAACATGCTGGCCGATTATGAGGAGCCGAAGCTCGATGTGGGCATCGCCGACGGTCTCAGGGATTTTATCGCGCTGCGCGAGGAGAAATTGCCGGACAGCGTTAGCTGACGGGACGAAGATCTGACGGGAACCACAGGGAGGAAAAAATGACGCTTTTCAAAAGCAATGGTGATCGTGTTCCAAGCGCCATAGAGGAGATGGCCAACGAGGCGCGTGCGGGTAGGTTCGATCGGCGCGAATTCCTGGCGTTGGCAAGCGCCTTCGGGGCATCGACGGCTCTGGCCTATGGCATGATCGGCCTTGCCGCGCCGACGGACGCCTTGGCCGAGGAGCCGAAGAAGGGCGGAACGCTGCGTGTCTCGATGTCGGTCAAGGCGCAGAAGGATCCGCGCACCTACGACTGGGTTGAGCTTGCCAACATCTCGCGCACCTGGCTGGAGCCGCTTGTGCGCTATACCAGGCAGTTCACCTTCGAGCCGGTGCTGCTCGAAAGCTGGGACATCAACGACGACGCCACCGAATATACGCTGCACGTGCGCAAGGACATCACCTGGAACAATGGCGATGTCTTCAACGCCGATGATGTGGTGCACAATCTGACGCGCTGGTGCGAGAAGGGCGTCGCCGGCAACTCCATGGCCGCGCGTGTCGGCGCGCTGATCGACGCCAAGACCGGCAAGGCGAGGGACGGCGCGATCACCAAGGTCGACGACAACACGGTCAAGCTGAAGCTCTCCGAGCCCGACATTTCGCTGATCCCGAACTTCACCGACTATCCGGCGCTCGTCGTCCACCGCAATTTCGATGCCGATGGCGCCGATCCGATCAAGAAGCCGATCGGCACCGGACCCTTCGAGCTGGTCTCTTACGATGTTGGCCAGAAGGCTGTCGTCAAGCGCCGCGAGAACGGCAAATGGTGGGGCGGCGAAGCTCCGCTCGACGGCGTCGAATTCATCGACTACGGCACCGACTTCAACGCCACGGTGAATGCCTTCGATTCCGGCGAAATCGACCTCAATTTCGAGTCGCCCGCCGATTTTATCGACATCCTCGACAAGATGGGGCTGGAGAAATCGGAGGTGGCGACCGCGACCACCCTGGTTGCGCGCACCAACGTCACGCACAAACCCTACGACGACAAGCGTGTTCGCAACGCGCTCCAGATGGCGGTCGACAACAACGCGGTGCTGCAGCTTGGCTACAGCGGTCGCGGCACGGTCGGCGAAAACCACCATGTCAGCCCCATCCATCCGGAGTATTACCCGCTGCCCAAGAAGGAGCGTGATGCCGCTGGCGCCAAGAAGCTGATGGCGGAGGCGGGTCAGGCCGACTTCGAGCATGAGCTGATCACCATCGAGGACGATTGGCAGAAGAACACCGGCGATGCCATCGCGGGCCAGTTGCGCGAGGCCGGAATCAAGGTGAAACGGACGGTGCTGCCGGGCTCGACGTTCTGGAACGACTGGACGAAATATCCCTATTCGATGACGATCTGGTACATGCGCCCGCTCGGCGTCCAGGTGCTGGCGCTCGGCTATCGCACCGGCGAGGCCTGGAATGAATCGGCGTATTCGAATCCCGATTTCGACGCCAAGCTCAAGCAGGCGCTATCGCTGATCGACGTCGCCAAGCGCAAGGAGGTGATGAAGGATGTCGAGCAGATCCTGCAGGATTCCGGCGTCATCATCCAGCCGTTCTGGCAGAAGCTCTACAGTCATACGAGCAAGAAGGTGAAGAACTACGGCGTCCACCAGACTTTTGAAATGGACCTCCAGAATGTCTGGCTGGACGCCTAGCTGCAATGGTTGGCGAATGCCGGCACCCTTTCAGGTGCCGGCTGTCCGGCAAATCGATTATGGCTGCGGGCGCTGGCGCTCGGGTGCTGCCGCTAGGGCTTTTGAGGAGCGGTACATGTCTGGGCAGGTCTTCAACCGGTTGTTCACGCCGATTGCTCTGCGCGGCAAGACCTTACGCAACAGGATCGTGTTCGGAGCCCATACCGCGAACATGGCAGTAGAGGGACTGCCGACAGAACGGCATGTCGGCTATTATGCCGAACGCGCTATCGGCGGCGCGGGCATGATCGTCGTCGAGCCGATGCCGGTGCACCGGGCCGCGGTTCTTACCCGCGGCAACTTCCGTCCTTCCGACGACAGCGTGATCCCCCATTTCCGCAAAGTGACGGAAGCGATCCGCGGCAATGGCGCCGTCGCCATCCAGCAGCTCTATCATGTCGGTCAGCACGCGGACGCGGACAACTCGTTCCATGCCGGCTGGTCCCCTTCCGGACTGCCGAGTTATCACGACTCTGACGGTTCGCATCGAATGTCCGAAGCCGAGATCGAGGAAACGATCGACGGTTTCGTACAGGCGGCGCGCCGTTGCCGCGAGGCCGGTTTCGATGGCGTCGAGGTCTGGGCGGCGTATCATTCGATGCTGGACCAGTTCTGGACGCCCTGGTCGAATCGCCGCGACGACCGGTGGGGCGGCAGCCTTCAAAATCGCACCCGGATGAGCCGTGAGGTGATGAGCAGAATTCGCCGGGAATGCGGCGATGATTTCATCATCGGCCTTGCGGTCAACGACGAACCGGAAGTCGAAGTGGCGCTGAAGCGCGAAGCATTGGCCGAGATAATCGACCTCCACGACCGCCATTCTTTGATGGATTATGTGACTTGTGGAACGGGCTCCTACTTCGATTTCTCCAAAATCATCCCGACCTTTGTTTATCCGGAAAAGCTCGGCGCCGACCTGGCGTCCGTGCTCAAATCCACCGTGCGCCACGCGTTGGTCACCGCCGAGAGTCACATCCGTACCCCGCAGAATGCCGAAAGTGTGCTGAGCGAAGGCCACGCTGATCTGGTTTCCATCGTGCGGGGGCAGATCGCCGATCCGCACCTGGCCGCAAAGGCCGCCGCCGGACGGCCGGAAGACATTCGCGGGTGCCTGTCCTGCAACCAGATGTGTTGGGGCCGACGCAGCCGCGACTACTGGATCAGCTGCGTCATCAATCCCTCGGCGGGGCGGGAATGGGAATGGGGCGGAGATCGCTTCGCCCCGGCTAGCCAACCCAAGCGCGTACTGGTCGTCGGCGGCGGTCCCGCCGGCCTCGAAGCGGCGCGTGTAGCAGCCGAACGCGGTCACCGTGTCACGCTGGCCGAGGCTTCCGACCGTCTTGGGGGGCAGTTCCGCCTTGCGGGGCTGCAACCGCGCCGCGCCCAGATTCTGGATCTGATCGACTGGTACCAGCGCCAGCTCAGCCAGCTTCAGGTCGACGTCCAGTACGGACAATATGTCGAGGCGGAGGATGTCGAGCGCGAAGGCGCGGACCACGTCATCATCGCAACCGGCTCGATGCCGTCAGACGGCGCTTTCCAACGGGCATTGCCGCAGTGGGAAAGCATCCCGGGCGGCGGGCTGGTTCTCTCGGCCGAAGCCGTGATGGCCCGTGAGGCGAGACCAGGCAAAAATGTTATCTTGCTCGACGATGGCGGCAATTGGAAAGGGTGCGGCACCGCCTGGAAACTCGCCGAGGACGGTCACAATGTGACGCTTGTGACACCCGACGCCCTGGTTGGCAAAGAGCTTCAGCGAATGGCAGTCGACGCGCCGCTGCGCCGCGCACTCGCCAGGCTGCGGGTGCGGTTTTTGACCGAGAGCGCCATCGTTCATTGGGACGGGAAGGCCGCCAGGGTCGCTTCCCTGCTCGACGGAACCGAGCAGGACGTCGAAGCCGATGCGCTGGTCTTCGCCACGACGAATATGGCAGCCGACATGCTTTCCGTCGAACTCGACAGGCGCAAAATTGCCCACACGTCGATTGGTGATTGTACCGCCTCAAGGCAGGCGGCTTTTGCCATCCATGATGGCCGCAAGGTGGCGCTTGGTCTCTGATCGCAGTCTTGGCACGCACGACTGTCGGATGACCTGCATCGGCCGCGACGCGGCCGCGGGCTTCATGAGCCGCAAAAAAGCCGATATGCAGGATGCGTGCTACTGGATTGCGCCAAGCCATCAAAAGCCGGAGATTCTGCATGAGACTGACAGTGCTCCTTGCCGCCCTTGCGACGGCCTTTCCCGCTGTCGCCCTGGCCGGTCCGGCGTCGGACGCCGTGAAGTTCTTCTATGTTCCGGATGTCAAGTTCGAGGCCGACGCAAAATACCGGGATCGCTTCACCGAGCCGGTGACGAGACTGTTCGACCTCAACGATCAGGCAACGAGGAAGAATCCGGACCAGGTCGCCTGCATCGATTTCGATCCGGGCCTCGATGCGCAGGATTTCGACCAGAAGACCGTCTCCAAGACCCTGAAAGTGTCCGAGATGGTGGATGGCGATACTGCCCAGGTGGTGGCGAGCTTCAGCCTCTTTCCCGAAGGAGACGATGCACAACGCGAAATGCATTGGTCGCTGAAGAAGATCGACGGCAAGTGGAGGATATCGGACATCGCATCGAAGACCAGCGATTGGACGCTGAGCCAGCTCGAATGCCTGGCGGGCCAAGATCCGGAGTGATCCGATGGCCCGCCGCCGGTTCCTGGCACTGTCGGCCGTGTGCATTATGGCGGCGGACTTGAGTGGCGGCGCCGCGCAGGGGCTGCTCGGCGCGCCGCCGGCAAACGCTCCGGCGGCCACCGCGCCCGACGACAACGGGTCGCCGCCAGCGCCTGCACCTCGCGCAGCCGCCGAGCCGGCAACACCACCGGCTGCCTCGCCGAGCGAACCTGCCGCCCCAATTCAGCCGGGCTCGCCGACAGCGGTGGTCCGGCCATTCTACGACCAGGTCGGCTTGGAGGTCGATCCGTCGCAGCGCCGCCATTTCGTCGATCCGGCGAAAACGGTGCTCGACAAGAGCGATGCGCTGCGCAAATCCGGGCAGGGCGAGTGCCTCGACCCCAACATGGCGCTCGACAATGCCGACTATGATAAGGCCGAGATCGACAAGAGCCTGAAGACGCTCGAGGCGATCAATGGCGACCAGGCCAAGGTCATCGTCGCCTTCGTCGTCGCCGGCAACCCGCACCGCCTTGAGTGGAAGTTCAAAAGGGTCGACGGCGAATGGAAGATATCGGACCTGCTATCGGTGACCGGTGAATGGGCGCTCAGCCAGTACCAATGCGAATAATGGTTCGAGCTAGCCTCGCCCGCGATAGGGCGCCACTCCGGTCTCGGGCAGCCAGGCGCCTTCCGGCGGCGCGCCCGTCTGCCAGAACACATCGATCGGAATGCCGCCGCGTGGATACCAATAGCCGCCGATGCGCAACCATAGCGGGCTCGTTGCCGCCACGATGCGGCGGCCGATCATGACGGTGCAATCCTCATGGAAAGCACCATGATTACGGAACGAGGTCATGAACAGCTTGAGCGACTTCGATTCCACCAGAGCCGCGTCGGGTGCGTAGTCGATGACGATATGGGCGAAATCAGGCTGGCCGGTGACCGGGCACAGCGAGGTGAATTCCGGGCAGGTGAAGCGCACGATGGCCGGCGGGCCGTCGCCGCGCGAAAACGGCACGGTTTCCAGGACCGCCGCTTCCGGGCTCTGTGGCGTCTCGACATGCGCGCCGAGCTGGGTGAGGGTTTTGGTATCGATCATGGACGGCTCCTTGCCTGCCTGTCGCCGGAAGCACGCTTCCATGGCGGTCGGCGCGAACGAAGATTGGAATAAACGCCGCAATCCACTCAGGGGCGGCGCATCTGGCCGCTCAATAACACAATTTGAAACCGCAGGAAGACGATGACCAGCAACGATCCGCTTCTCCAGCCCTATCAGCTCAAGCATCTGACGTTGAAGAACCGGGTGATGTCGACCAGCCACGAGCCTGCCTATTCGGAAGACGGCATGCCCAAGGCGCGGTACCGGCTCTACCACACGGAGAAGGCCAAGGGCGGCATGGCGCTGACAATGACCGCCGGCTCGGCCATCGTTTCACGCGACAGCCCGGCCGCCTTCGGCAATTTGCATCTCTATGATGACGGGATCGTGCCATGGCTCGCGGAACTGACCGACGCCTGCCACGAGCATGAATGCAAGGTGATGATCCAGATCACCCATCTCGGCCGTCGAACCGGTTGGAACAAGGCCGACTGGCTGCCCGTCCTGTCGGCTTCGCCGGTGCGGGAGCCGGCGCATCGCGCCTTTCCCAAGACCATCGAGGATTGGGATATCGAACGCATCGTTTCCGACTATGCTTCCGCCGCCCAGCGCTGCCAGGCCGCCGGTCTCGACGGCATCGAATTCGAGGCTTACGGCCATCTGATGGACGGCTTCTGGTCTCCGTCCACCAACCATCGGGAGGACGAGTTCGGCGGCTCGCTCGACAACCGGCTGCGGTTCACCGACATGGTGCTCGACGCCGTGCGGGCGGCCGTCGGCGAAAAATTCGTCGTCGGCATACGCATGGTCGCCGACGAGGATTTTTCGCAAGGCCTGTCGAAAGAGGAGGGCGTCGAGATCGCCAGGCGGCTTGCCTCATCAGGCAAGGTCGATTTCCTCAACATCATCCGGGGCTCGATCGAGACCGACGCGGCACTGACCAAGGTCATTCCGGTGACCGGCATGCGCTCATCGCCGCATCTCGACTTCGCCGGCGAGGTGAGGGCGGCGACGAAATTCCCGACCTTCCACGCGGCGCGAATTTCCGACGTCGCAACTGCGCGCCACGCCATCGCCGCCGGCAAGCTCGACATGGTCGGCATGACCCGCGCCCACATCGCCGATCCGCACATCGTCCGCAAAGTGATGGAAGGGCGCGAGCACGAAATCCGCCCGTGTGTCGGAGCCACCTACTGCCTCGACCGCATCTACGAAGGCGGCGAGGCGCTCTGCGTCCACAATGCGGCGACCGGCCGCGAGGCGGACATTCCGCATATCATCACCAAGGCCGAGGGACCAAAGCGAAAAGTCGTCGTCATCGGCGCTGGTGCAGGCGGACTGGAAATAGCGCGCGTGGCCGCGGAGCGCGGCCATCAGGTGACGGTGCTGGAGGCATCGGGCCAGGCCGGCGGACAGGTCAGGCTGGCGACGCAGAACCCGCGCCGCAAGGAATTGATCGGCATCGTCGACTGGCGGTTGGCCGAACTCGACCGGCTCGGCGTCGAGATCCGCTACGACAGTTGGGCCGAGAAGGACGACGTTCTGGCGTTGTCGCCCGATGTCGTGGTGATCGCCACCGGCGGACTGCCGCAGAATCCGCCGCTGACGGCGGGCGACACTCTTGTCACATCGAGCTGGGACATCATGGCTGGCAGCGTCAAGCCGGCTGAAAACGTGCTGCTCTATGACGACAATGGAGGCCATCAGGGAATGGGCGCTGCGGAACTCGTCGCGGCTGCCGGTTCGAAGCTGGAACTGGTTTCGCCGGAGCGATTCTTCGCGCCGGAAATGGGCGGCATGAACCACGTACCCTACATGCGCGCCTTCCAGGAGAAGGGGGTCACCATCACTATCAACACAAGGCTGCGCTCGGTGCGCCGCGAGGGCAATCAACTGGTTGCCGAGCTTGCCTCCGATTTCGCCGACGGCTGGCGCGGCGAGCGGCGGGTCGACCAGGTGGTGGTCGAGCATGGCACGGCGCCGCTAGACGACCTTTATCTCTCGCTGAAGCCATTGGCGACGAACGGCGGCGCCATAGACTATGAGCGGCTGGTGAGTGGCGGCGACATTTTTCCCGAGCGCAATCCGCAAGGATCTTTCGTGCTGTTCCGCATCGGCGATGCCGTCGCCTCGCGCAACATCCACGCCGCCATCTATGACGGCATCCGGTTCGGGCTAAGGATTTGAAAGGCTGCTGTCGCTAACAATTTCGAGGAGGCGCGCAACGGAACCTCCGCAAGGAGAGCCATCTGCTGCCTTGGTTCGTTGCGCGCCGCGTACGCCGCCTGCTTGCGCCGGCACCGTACGATCCGTGATCAGAACATTCTGGCGGTGGCCATGCAGAGCACGGTGAGAACCAGCAGCCAGGCGGCGATTCGCTCGCCTTGGGCCATCTTCGCGCGCAGGGCAGGTTCGGTGGCCGCGTCGGCGCCAACAAGCTGCGTGCTGGTGCGGCGGACCATGGCGCTGAGCACTCCAGCCGCGGCGAAAGCGGCAACGATGCCGAGGGCCAGCACCATTTCCATCGAGCCGAAATAGGCACCATGGAAAAAATACCAGAGCAGCGCACCGGTGAGAAACACCATGCCGGCCGCTCCCATTTGCGGTCCAATGAAGCGTTCAGCCCGGATCTCGGGGTCGCGCGCCAGCGTGATGGTGGTGCCGGCCCAGAACACCCCCGCCATGACGTGAAGACCGATGGTGATGATGTAGACATATTGCATACCAGCTCTCCTCTCTTGCCCGCCGTCGCCTAAATAGTTAGATATCTAACTGTTAGATGTCAATGTATAAATGAGTGCCAGTTCCATCCGTGCAAAACACCGTCTAGTGTCTTGCCATGACGCCCTTTGAACGCCCGCCGGTTGGCATGAATCTCGGCCGCACCGCCAAGCTTGTTGCACAGGCCTTCGACACCGCGTTGGTTGAAGCGGGCGGCACGTTGCCCGTCTGGCTTACTCTGCTGTCGGTCAAATCGAGCGAGCTAGCCAACCAGCGCGAGCTCGCCGGAATGATCGGCATACAGGGAGCGACGCTCACCCATCATCTAAACGCGATGGAGGCGCAAGGATTGCTGACGCGCCGCCGCGATCCCGTCAACCGCCGGGTCCATCTGGTCGAATTGACAGAGGCCGGAGAAGCGATGTTCGAGACACTGCGCAAGGCGGCGCTTGCCTTCGACAAGCGGCTGCGCGTGGGCCTGTCAGACGACAGGCTGGCGGAGTTTGCGCAAGTGCTGGCGACCTTGCGGGCCAACGTGGAAAGCTGACGATGTCCAAGGCGCGCCGCGTGAATCTCTTCGACACTACGCGCTGTAGGAAAGCCGGATCACCGCCTCAGTCGTCATAACTCTGGATTGTCCCAAAGGCATAGCCGCGCTGCTTCAGCGCGGTAATCAGCATGGCCAGTTTCGTCTTGCCGTCGAAGCCGTCCTGGAACATCTCGTCATGCATGAGCAGGATCATCTTTCCGTGCTTGACGAAGCGGCCATAGCCGAACAGGTGATCGATCTCGCTGACCAGGTGGTCGACGCTCTGCACCGGCTTGCCTGTGTCGTCATGCACCCACTCATGGTCCCAGCCATAGAGATAGAAGCCGGAAGCGGCGACGAATTCGTAGTCCGGCTCCTCCCGGCCTTCCTGCGCAAGGCCGAGCGAGGTGTCGTTCTTCGACATTGAGGGCAGTCTGAACACGTCGCGCCCAGGCAGCCTCGCATGAACCTCCGGAGCGAGCCCGAGCACGGCGTTGGCCCGCAGCATGTCTGCCACCACGCCTTCCGTATCGGCATAGAAATGTTGGTAGCGGTTGTTGGCGTGGCTGTAGCTGTGATTGCCGACCGTCACCAGCGGCAGAGCTTTTGCGCGTCTGACTAATGCCTTGTTGCCCGCGCTCGCCTGCGCATGCATGCCGACCATGAACAACGTCGCCGGCACCTGCTGCGCTTCCAGCACGTCGAGGATGTTGCTGGTGCCGTTCAGCGGTCCGTCATCGAAAGTCAGATAGATGGTGCGATCCACTGCATAAGCGGGAAATGCGGCGAGCATGGTCAGCAAAGCAAGCAGAAGCGGCATCGGGACTACCCGTTTGCGATCGTCACAGGGCGCCATCTCGGTGATGAGTCGTCAAGCGCGGGTGAGGGCTGCCTACGCCAGGCTTCCCTGCAGCACCGTTAGCCTGGCCTTCTTCGGCATGCGGGCGCTCAGCCAGTCACGGGCTTTGTCCTGCGGCATCGGGAAGGCGATGGAGTAGCCCTGCACCTGGTCGCATCCGATGGCCATCAGTGAATCGAGTTCGGCTTCGGTCTCGGCGCCCTCCGCGACGATCGAGATACCAAGGCCGCGCGCGAGCTCGGTGATGGCGCGCACGATCTTGGAGTTGTCACCGTTCTCATGGATGTTCTGGACGAAGCGGCGATCGATCTTCAGCCGGTCGATCTCGTTGGGATTGACGTGGCTGAGCGATGCGTAACCGGTGCCGAAATCGTCGAGCTCAAGATGAACGCCGGCGGCCCTGATATGGCGTAGCTTTGCCGCGATGCCTGTCTTCTCGTCATCGAGAATGACGGATTCGACGATTTCCAGCGACAGTTTCTGCGGCGGCAGGCCGGCCTTCTCAAGCGTCTCGAACAGGAAAGCATCGAAGTCGTGCTCGCGCAATTCGGTTCCGGATACGTTGACCGCAAGTCGTCCGAAAGCAATGCCGTCGCGGTTCCATTCGGCGGCTTCGTTGATCGCCTTGCTGATGACGATGCGGCCGATATCAGGCATGAAACCGCATTTCTCGGCGACGGGAATGAATTCGCCAGGCGAGATCATGCCGCGCTCGGCATGGTTCCAGCGCACCAGCGCCTCGATGCCACTGATCGTGCCGTCGCTCAGTGAAACCTGCGGCTGGAAATAGACCTGGAATGCCTGCTGTGAAATGGCAACCTTGATGTCGTGCTCGAGTTGCTTGCGATAATCGAGTTCGCGACGCAATTCCTCGGAGAAGAACGAGAAATTGCCGCCGCCCATCTTCTTGGCGGAGTAAAGCGCCAGATCGGCGTGAACCAGCAGGTCCTGGGCGTTGTCGGCGTCGATCGGATAGACGGCGATGCCGCCGCTGGCGCCCGGTAGAATGGTCGTGCCCTGGAAGACGATCGGCTCGTTGATGTGCGCAAGAATGCGCCGTGCCAGCATGTTGATGTCTTCGCTGCCGCCGGCGCCGTTGAGGATCATCACGAACTCGTCGCCACCGAGGCGCACGCACAGATCCGACGCCCGACAGGAATCGCGCATGCGCTGGGCCGTGATGACCAGCACATAGTCGCCGGCGGCGTGGCCGAGCGTGTCGTTGATCTGCTTGAACCGGTCGAGATCAAGCTGCACCACCGCAAGACGTTCGCGCCGACGATGCGCGCTCTTGATCAGCGTGTCGAAATGGTCGGTCAGGAATGTGCGGTTGTGCAGACCTGTCAGCCCGTCATGAACGGCGATGAAGGCCATCGAATTGCGCGCATCGACGAGTTCGCGCGTCTTGCGCAGGATCGCGTTTGACATGGGCCGGAAGATGAACAGCGCCACCAGAACGATGACGCCGATCGTGGCGTAAAACAGCGTGCGGTGCAGATCGAGCATCTTTTCGGATCGTTCGTCGGCGAAAGCGCTGATGCGCTGGCCCAGCGCCGAATAGCCCGACAATGTTGCGTTGGCGACCGAGGCGTCGAGGGTGACGCGCTCGTAACCGCCCTTGTAGCCGCCATTGTCGCCGAGTGCGAGTTGGGACGAGAAGGCCGATACCAGGCGTTCGCCATTGGCGACCAGCCCGACGGAAAAATAGTCGAGATGGAAAGGCTTGCCGAAAAGGACGTTCTCGATCGTCTTCGGATCGAGCCTGGCCGGCGACTTTGGATCGGCGGCCGTCTGCTTGAGCAGCAGGTCATAGTTGGTTTCGAACTCCGCCGTCGCCTGCTTGAGCGCGTTGACGAGCGCCGGCTGCTTGTCGCGCGAAGCAGCACCGGTCGCACCGGCGAGGAAGACGATGCGCTGCGACAGCGTCTTTTGCGTGCTGACGATATCGAGCAGCGTATGGTTGTGCCGTTGGGTGGCCATCACCTGCTGCAGCAGGATGAAGGAAGCCACCACCATGGCGGCGATGATCAGCAGCGCCAGCCAATAACCAGCCTTGATCAGCAGTATGAGCTTGCCTGAAACGGTTTGCACCGGCTGCTGCGACATCTTGGGGGGCGGCCCTCTCGCCAACGGATTCCTGTATGAGCATCATTGAACTGCAAACATTAACAGGACTGGAAATCGACAGCTGGCCGACAAGGGGAAAGGCTTAAAGGTCGCGAAATGGTTATCGGCCTCTTTCGCGGCCGGTCCGCATTTGAACATTCGCCGGCCCATGTGATCCGGATCGTCCCTCGAGCCATGCCTGCGGCATCCGTTCGACATTACCCAGCCACCTGATCCGGTCGCTTTTGCGGTGGATTTTTTGTGCGTGCGGGACGACAGTCGGCCCACGTCAAACGAGGCACGATCATGACCGCAGCATTTCTCTCCCATATCGACGGCGAACTTGAGGGGCTCAGATCGGCCGGACTGTACAAGTCCGAGCGGGTAATTTCCTCCACGCAGTCGGCTGAGATCGAGGTCGGCGGCGAGAAGGTGCTGAATTTCTGCGCCAACAACTATCTCGGCCTCGCCGACAGCCCCGACCTGCGCGAGGCGGCAAAGCACGCGCTCGACCGCTACGGCTACGGCATGGCTTCGGTGCGTTTCATCTGCGGCACGCAGGAGGAGCACAAGCAGTTGGAAGCGACGATATCGTCCTTCCTCGGGATGGACGACACCGTCCTCTACGGCTCCTGCTTCGATGCCAATGGTGGACTGTTCGAGACGCTTCTGGGCGAGGAGGACGCGATCATCTCCGATGCGCTGAACCACGCCTCCATCATCGACGGGGTCAGGCTGTCCAAGACCAAGCGCTTCCGCTACGCCAACAACGATATGGCGGATCTCGAGGCGCGGCTGAAGGAGGCGAAGGATTGCCGGTTCCGGCTGATCGCCACCGACGGCGTGTTCTCGATGGATGGCATCATCGCCAATCTCGCGGGTGTGTGCGATCTGGCCGAAAAATACGATGCCATGGTCATGGTCGACGACAGTCACGCGGTCGGCTTCGTCGGCAGGAACGGCCGCGGCTCGGCTGAGCATTGCGGCGTCGAGGGCAGGGTCGACATCATCACCGGTACGCTCGGCAAGGCGCTGGGCGGCGCTTCCGGCGGCTACACGTCCGGCAAGAAACAGGTGGTCGACTGGCTGCGCCAGCGCTCGCGGCCCTATCTGTTTTCCAACACGCTGATGCCGGCGATCGCCGGCGCCTCGATCAGAGTGTTCGACATGATCCGCAATGGCGATGCCCTGCGCGAGCGCCTATATGCCAATGCGGAACGGTTTCGGACACAGATGGGGAAGCTCGGCTTCACGCTGGCAGGCGCCGGCCATCCGATCATCCCGGTCATGCTGGGCGATGCCAGCTTGGCGCAGGAGATGGCGGCGCGCATGCTGCAACGCGGCATCTATGTCATCGGCTTCTCCTTCCCGGTGGTGCCCAAGGGCCAGGCGCGCATCCGCACGCAGATGTCGGCTGCGCATTCCAGCGCCGACATTGATCGGGCGGTCGAGGCTTTCGGTGCGGTTGGCAAGGAACTAGGTGTGATTTCCTGAGCGACCGGCGCCGCAAACCGCTTCCGGATCAAGAGATTCAAGGGACAAAAGAATGTCGAACATGATGAAGGCGCTGGTGAAGGCCAAGGCCGAGCCGGGCATCTGGATGGAAGAGGTGCCGGTGCCGGAAATCGGCCCCAACGACGTCCTGATCAAGGTGAAGAAGACCGCGATCTGCGGCACCGACGTCCACATCTACAATTGGGACCAGTGGGCGCAGAAGACGGTGCCCGTGCCGATGGTGACCGGCCATGAATTCGTCGGCACCGTCGCGGATTTCGGCGCCGCGGTCACCGAATACAAGGTCGGCCAACGCGTGTCTGGCGAAGGCCACATCGTCTGCGGACATTGCCGCAACTGCCGCGCGGGCAGGGGGCATCTGTGCCGCAACACGCTCGGCGTCGGCGTCAATCGCCCGGGCGCCTTCGGCGAGTACCTGGCGATCCCACAGCACAATGTCGTGCCGATCCCCGACGATGTGCCGGACGAGATCGCCGCGATCTTCGATCCCCTGGGCAATGCGGTTCACACCGCATTGTCATTCGATCTGGTCGGCGAGGACGTGCTGGTCACCGGCGCCGGACCGATCGGCATCATGGGCGCGCTGGTGGCGCAATGCGTCGGCGCCAGGAAGGTCGTTATCACCGATATCAATCCGGTTCGGCTGGATCTTGCGCGCAAGCTTGGCGTCCAGCACGTCGTCGACGCCTCCAAGGAAAAACTGCGCGACGTGATGCCGGCGCTCGGCATGACGGAGGGTTTTGATGTCGGCCTGGAAATGTCGGGGGCAGCCCCCGCCTTCCGCGACATGATCGACACCATGAACAATGGCGGCAAGATCGCCATCCTCGGCATTGCGCCGACCGGGTTCGAGATCGACTGGAACAAGGTCATCTTCAAGATGCTGCATCTCAAGGGCATCTATGGCCGCGAGATGTTCGAGACCTGGTACAAGATGATCGCGCTGGTCCAGGGCCCGCTCGACGTCTCAGGCCTGATCACGCACCGCATCGGCATCGATGATTTCCAGGTTGGATTCGACGCGATGCGCAGCGGCAGTTCGGGCAAGGTGGTGATGGACTGGTGATCGATGCGCCGGGAGTCTCAGGCTTCGAGGCTGGCGATGCTAGGGTCGCCTGGTTTTCAGCCATCGCACCTGTCGCCATGCGCGCCGCAACGCAGTTGCGGCGGCGCCGATGGCAATGGCGGCGAGCGCAAGCGTCAAGACTTCGTTGTGGCCATTCCAAAGGAATTCTCCGGTAGATAGCAGTGCCGCGACGGTTGCGACTGCCATGCGATGTGGCTTGGCCATCGGTCCGGTGAAATCGCTCGGCGTCTCGTTGGCCCGCCCCAATTCCCGCACATAGGCGGTGAGAACCGAAAAACAGGCCGCTGCCCAGCCAAGGCCAGGCATGCCGATGCCGTAACCTATGCCGGCCATGATGGCGATATCGGCGAGCCTGTCCGGGAACTCGTTCCAGAACGGCCCGTCGGCCGACGCCTTGCCGCCCTCGACGGCGACCATGCCATCGAACAGATTGCACAGCAGCCGCAGTTGGCAAAACAGCGCCGCGCCCAGCAACAGCAGCGAACGAGAAGTGCCGCCGCTCTGCCCGCCAAGCCAGAAAGCCGTGCCTGCCAGCGCGCCGGCGAGGATACTGGCCTGCGAAATCTGGTTGGGGGTCACGGAGAGTGCGGCGAGACGTCTGGCCGTCGCTTGTGCCCAGCGCGTGTCGCGGCTTGCAAGTGGTCTGCGATCGCCCGTGTTCATCACTGCCTCATCCCGGTGACCAGAAATAACGAGTGAGATGGAAGAAGATCGGAGCGGAGAAAACCACCGAATCCAGCCGATCTATCAGGCCGCCATGGCCGTCGATCAGATGGCCCCAATCCTTCACGCCGCGGTCACGTTTGATGGCGGACATCACAAGGCCGCCGAAAAAACCCATCAGCGTGATCAGGAAGGCCATCGCGCCCGCCTGAAGCGGAGAGAACGGCGTGATCCACCACAGGCCAGCGCCGATGAGGCTGGCGCTTGCAACGCCGCCGAGGAAACCTTCAAGCGTCTTGGACGGCGAAAGCTTTGGTGCGATCTTCGTATGCCCGATCGCCTTTCCCCAGATGTATTGCAGTACGTCGCTCAATTGCACGACGATGACAAGGAAGGCTATCAGAAGCACATTGCGACCCTCGTAGCCGGGAATATGCAACGTCAGAAGAGCCGGGACGTGGGAGGCGCAGAAAACGCAGATCATCAACGCCCATTGCACCTCGGCAATTCGAACGAGGAAGTGCTGGGTGTCGCCCCGTGTGGCTGAGATGATTGGCATCAACAGGAAGGCGTAGACCGGGATGAAAACAGAAAAGATCCCGTAGTCCTCGATCCAGAGCAGCACATACTGTACCGGCAGCACGACGAAAAACGCCGTGGCCAGCGCCCAGTGGTCGGCACGCCGGGTGTTGGTCAGCGTCACGAATTCGCGAAGTGCGGCGAAGGAACAGAAGCCGAAGAGAAGCAGGACGCCGATCCGCCCGGCGATGAATGCTATGGCGATGAGGATCGCCATTACCCACCAGGCATTGATACGGGCGTTGAGGTTCTCGATGGCTGGGTTGGAGCCTTCTGGCGACAGCCGTCGCTCCAGGATATGCCCCACGAAAGAGGCCACGAGCAGGATCCCGCAGACGCCGAGCACGAGAACCATCATATCGAATTGGGTTGAGCTCATTCCGCTGCCTTTTTCGGTGCCAGCGCCAGCAGCGCCCCACGTGCCCGCTCGAGGAACATATCCTTGCTCTCGCCATCAGCCAGGTTCATTGGCTCGCCGAACGTCACGGTGCAGATCAGCGGGATAGGCACGAATTCCCCTTTCGGCATCACCCGGTTGAGATTGGCGATCCATACCGGCACCAACTCGAAATCCGGGTGCGATGCCGCTAAATGGAACAGGCCGGACTTGAATGGCTGCAAGGACGCGTCGGATTGGTTGCGCGTGCCTTCCGGGAAGAGAATGAGCGAAGAGCCTTCCCTCATCGCCTCTCCCATGCTTTCGACAGGATCCATCGTGCGTCCATCGCGATTGCGCTCGATCAGGACGGCATTGAAAACGTCACGGCCGATGAAGGCTCGGACTTTTGATTTCAGCCAGTAGTCGGCACCCGCTACGGGACGCACCCGCCGCCGCAGGCGCGGCGGCAGAACAGCCCAGATCAAGATGAAATCGCCATGGCTGGAATGATTGGCAAAGAAGATCGAGCGACGCCGAGGCAATCTGCCTTCATGCCAAAACGGCCGCACAGCGGTGATGGCTCTGGCAAACAGCAAGACGACCACGGCCACCGGCCTCGCGAGCAGCGACTTCATCCTTCCCCCCAATTCGCCCGTCGATGATCACCGGCTTACATACAGCGCTGAAAATCCGCCACCGAGCAAGCAGCGATCGAAAATGACCGCCAGACAGTCTCTGCTTCAAGGCGCAGTCGCGTCGAGCCACCGTCTCATATTCTATCTGCCGATAGCCGCTATCTCAGACCCAACGCGCTTTCCAATGACGCAACGCCTTTGACGATGGAGGCTTGCTGGTCGGCGCTCAGCTGGGCCAGCAGCTCCCGTTCGAAAGCCTTTGCCAGTGGCACCATCTCGCTATAGGCCGCAAGTCCGGCTCTGGTCAGCGCCAGGTGCTCGACGCGGCGATCGTTCTCGTCAGTGGTTCGGATGAGCCAGCGGCGACGCTCAAGCTCCGCCACGGCACGCGAAACCTTTGTCTTGTGCATCGCCGACTGCGCGCCGAGTTCCGTCGCGGTCATTGTGCCGCGCTGGCCAAGCCCCGAAAGCGTACGCCATTCCGGCCGTGTGAGGCCGTGACGCTCCTTGTAGATCCGAGAGAATTCGCGGCTCAGCGCATCGGCCAGCCGATACAGCCGGTAGGGCAGAAAGCTTTCGAGTTCCAGGATTTCGGATTCCATGACCAGCCATCGAGAAATGCCCGCGCACGGCATTGATAGTTACATTTTGGATGGTTACAAATGAAACCAATTTGGTCAAGCATTCGCGAGGAGGAAGCGATGGCCTTTTCCTACATGCCGGGTTTCGGTAACGATTTCGAAACCGAAAGCCTGCCGGGTTCGCTGCCGCACGGGCGTAATTCACCGCAGCGGCCGGCCTACGGCCTCTATGCCGAGCAGCTCTCCGGTTCGCCCTTCACCGCGCCGCGCGGCACCAATGAGCGCTCCTGGCTTTACCGCATCAGGCCGAGCGTCAGACATACCGGGCGCTTCAAGTCGGTGAGCTATCCCTTCTGGAAAAGTGCGCCCAATGTCGGCGATCATGAGCTGGCGCTCGGCCAGTATCGCTGGAGCCCGGTGCCGATGCCGAAGGAGCCGACTGACTTCATCGCCGGCATGCGCTCGATCACCACCGCCGGCGACGTGCTTGGGCAGACCGGCATGGCGGCGCATGTCTATGTCGCCAACAGGTCGATGGTCGACGACCATTTCTTCAACGCCGACGGCGAGTTGCTGGTGGTGCCGCAGGTGGGCGCCTTGCGCTTCGTCACCGAGATGGGAGTCATCGAGCTCAGGCCCGGCGAGATCGCGGTCCTGCCGCGCGGCCTCGTCTTCAAGGTCGAACTGGTCGATGCCGAAGTGCGCGGCTATGTCTGCGAGAACTACGGCGCCAAGCTGACGATGCCCGACCGCGGCCCGATCGGCGCCAACTGCCTGGCCAATCCGCGCGATTTCAAGACGCCCTGCGCCTGGTTTGAGGAGAAGGAGACGCACTGCCGGCTGATCGTCAAATGGTGCGGACATTTTCATGTCACGGAAATCGGCCATTCGCCCCTCGATGTTGTGGCGTGGCACGGCAACTATGCACCCTATAAATATGATCTGGCGGCGTTTTCGCCGGTTGGTGCGATCCTCTTTGACCACCCCGATCCGTCGATTTTCACGGTGCTGACGGCGCCGAGCGGCGAGGAGGGCACCGCCAACATCGATTTCGTCATCTTTCCGCCGCGCTGGCTGGTGGCGGAGGATACGTTCCGCCCGCCCTGGTATCACCGCAACATCATGAGCGAGTTCATGGGGCTGATTCACGGCCAGTACGACGCCAAGGAAGAAGGGTTCGTTCCCGGCGGCATCAGTCTGCACAATCTGATGCTGGCCCATGGCCCGGATGCACCTGGCTTCGAAAAGGCCTCGCGCGCGGATCTGAAGCCCGTCAAGCTCGACAACACCATGGCCTTCATGTTCGAGACCCGGTTCCCGCAGATGCTGACCCGCTACGCTGCCGAACTCGACACCAGGCAGGACAATTACATCGACTGCTGGGCCGATCTGAAGAAGCGCTTCAATGGCACGCCCGAGGGCGATTGGTCCTGAATGGATCGCTGCCGTCGGAAAACTGCCTTCAGGAAAGTTGAGCCGGCGGCTTGACGATCGCCCATAACAGCTTTGTTGTGGGCCAAGCGGCGCAAGGCCGCGTCAGGAGAGGAAACCGCATGAAGCTTGCTACATTGAAGAACGGGACGCGCGACGGAAAGCTCGTCGTCGTCTCGCGCGATCTTACACGCTTCACCGACGCCTCCTTCCTGGTGCCGACGCTGCAGGCGGCGCTCGACGATTGGCGGCGGATTTCGCCGCATTTGGCCGCAATGGCGGAGTCGCTCGAGAGCAATGCGGTGCCGTCGGCGCGCTTTCACGAACATAATGCCCATTCGCCGCTGCCGCGCGCCTATCAATGGGCTGACGGTTCGGCCTATGTGAACCATGTCGAGCTGGTGCGAAAAGCACGCGGCGCCGAAATGCCGGCAAGCTTCTGGACCGACCCGCTGATCTATCAGGGCGGCTCCGACAGCTTCATCCCGCCGCGAGACCCGATCCGCACGGCCGACGAGGCCTTTGGCATCGACATGGAGGCGGAAGTCGCGGTCGTTGTCGATGATGTGCCGATGGGCGCTGGCCTTGAAAAAGCGCGGGAGGCGATTCGCCTGGTGATGCTGGTCAACGACGTGACGCTGCGTGCCATTACCGGACCGGAACTCGCCAAGGGGTTCGGCTTCTTTCAATCCAAGCCGTCCTCGGCCTTCTCGCCGGTCGCGGTGACGTCGGACGAGTTGGGCGAGGCCTGGGATGGCGGCAAGGTCAGCCTGCCGCTGCTTGCCGACCTCAACGGCAAACCTTTCGGCCGGGCGAATGCCGGCGTCGACATGACGTTCGATTTCCCTGCGCTCATCGTGCACGCGGCGAAAACACGGCCGCTGGCGGCCGGCACCATCATCGGCTCCGGCACCGTCTCCAACAAGCTCGGCGGTGAGCCTGGCAAACCTGTCTCGGCCGGCGGCGCTGGCTATTCCTGCATCGCTGAACTGCGCATGATCGAGACCATCGAGAGCGGCGAGCCGAAGACGCCGTTTCTGCGTTTCGGCGACACGGTGCGCATAGAGATGAAGGACAAGGCCGGGCATTCGATCTTCGGCGCCATCGAGCAGACGGTCGAGAAATATGAAGGGTGAGAGCGCAAGAAGTTGAAGGATGAACCTGCTTGATCATCTGCGCCGAATGGCCCGCAACAACCGCTGGTCGAACGACCGGCTCTACCGCGCCGTGCTTATGCTGGGGCCTGGTGAATTCGAAGCCAATCGCATCAGCTTCTTCCCGTCGATAAGGGCGACGCTCAACCACATCCTTGCGGTCGATCTTCTCTATCTCGATTTTCTGGAGCAGGGCGGTATCGGCGCCGCGGTGTACGATGATTTCGTGCCGTTCGATAACGCAGCCGATTTGTCAGTGGCCCAGATCAAGTTCGACCGCAGGCTGATCACCTTCTGCGATGCCTTGTTGGAAGCCGACCTCGACCGCCATGTCATCACTGACCGGCGTGGAGACGGCATGATCCCGGAAAAGATCGGCGATATCCTCGCCCATGTTTTCCTGCATGACATCCACCATCGCGGCCAGGTGCACGCGATGCTGTCCGGCACGTCGGTCGCGCCGCCGCAACTCGACGAGTTCCTGCTCGATTATGATTTGAAGCTGAGGCAGGAGGAGGTTGGACGGCTGGGTTTGTGAGACCACTGCTTATGTCAGGGCGACGTCGTAGCGGGCGAAATGCGGGTCGGATGTCATGATGGTTAGTTTGTCCATTTGCGCCTGCGCAATCAGTAGTCTGTCGAATGGATCGCCATGGTGGTGGGGTAGGCCAGCGACAGCGTTCGCATGCTGGAAGGTGACGGCGAGCGGCTGAAATTGCATCCTTGGAAGCAGTGTTGGCAGATCATCCGGCGCATCGAGTTTTCTGATTGAGCGCTTGATGGCAATTTCCCAGACGCTTGCCGCGCTGGCGAACACCACCGCTTCCGAAGCCAGGATGGCGCGGTAGTGCTTGCTGAGACGTCGATCGTCCGAAATCGACCAAAGGATGATATGTGTATCGGCGAGAAACGGGCCGATCATCATTTGACGTACTCGTCCCATTCGGGGCCGAGTTCGTCAAAATCGTCCGCAATCCAGATCTTGCCTTTCAACGCGCCGATACGCGGCAAGGGTTCCGCCGTTGCCGGAGGCACGATACGCGCAGCTACCTTGCCGTGACGCGTGAGTACAATCTCTTCACCGGCTTCCGCGCGGCTGACGAGTTCCGACAATTTGGCCTTGGCCTCGGCGATGGAAACATTCATGGCTCGATCCTTTGTGACCATAATTTAGGTCATAATTTATCGAACCGCAAGCCGCCGGTCGGGATCGATCTACTCCGCGGCCTGCACCTTGATCACGCCGCGCTTGATCTGGTCCTGCTCGATCGATTCGAACAGTGCGCGGAAATTTCCTTCGCCAAAGCCTTCGTCGCCCTTGCGCTGGATGAATTCGAAGAAGATTGGTCCGATCAGGGTCTTGGAGAAGATCTGCAAGAGGATCTTCGTCGTGCCGCCGTCGACCACGCCTTCACCGTCGATCAAAATGCCATGCTTCTTCATGCGTTCGAGCGGCTCGTCATGGCCGCTCACGCGTGCATGCGACATCTCGTAATAGGTCTCCGGCGGGCCGGGCATGAATTTCAGCCCGTTGGCGGCAAGCTTGTCGGTGGCCTCGTAGATCGCGTCGGTGCCCACCGCTATGTGCTGGATGCCCTCGCCATTGTACTTCTTCAGATATTCGGCGATCTGGCTGGTGTCGTCCTTGGACTCGTTGAGCGGAATGCGGATCTTGCCGCAGGGCGAGGTGATCGCCCGGCTGACCAGCCCGGTGATCTTGCCGTCGATGTCGAAGAAATGGATCTGCTTGAAGCCAAACAGGTCGCGGTAGAAATCCCACCATTTGTCCATGTTGCCGCGGTAGACATTATGCGTGAGGTGGTCGAGGAAATAGAAGCCGACGCCTTCCGGCCTGGGGTCGCGTTTGCCCAGCCATTCGAATTCGGCATCATAGGCCGAACCCCTCTCGCCATAGGTTTCGATGAAGTAGAGCAGCGAGCCGCCGATGCCAACGATCGCCGGCACGTCAAGCGTCTTGTCGGCGCCTTCGTAAGGCGTGGCTCCTTTCGATACCGCGTGTTCGAAGGCATGCTTGGCGTCCACGACCCGCCACGCCATCGAGGAGGCGCATGGGCCATGCTTGTCGACGAACTTCATCGCATGCGAGCTGGGCTCGGCGTTGACGACATAGTTGATGTCGCCTTGCCGCCAGACGGTGATGTCCTTCGTGCGATGCCTGGCCACGGCTACGTAGCCCATGCGGGTGAACAACTCGGCCAGCTTCCGCGGCTCCGGATGCGCGAATTCGACGAACTCGAAACCGTCGGTGCCGGCGGGGTTGGTCTTGCTGATCTTGGCGGGCGGGGCGTCGTGCGGGAAGGGACCCATGATAATCCTCCGGAAGCTGGCTTGGCCTGCATAGGCCATCTCAACTCATCATAGCGCGGGCAGGTCGCACGGTGCTTGCATTCAAACGCTTGAAATGTTTATCTGATGCATGAAATGTGCATGGTTTTTGGAAGTATCATGAATGATACGCGTCTTGATCAGTTTGATCGCAAGATATTGGCGCTGTTGCAGTGTGACGCACGGCTCACCAACAACGACCTTTCGGAGCGGGTGAACCTCTCGGCCTCGCAATGCTCGCGCCGCCGCCAGCGGCTTGAGGAGGACGGCTATATCAAGGGCTATCGCGCCGTGCTTGACCGCGACCGGCTGGGCTTTTCGCTGGTCAACGTCATCTCGGTGACCTTGGCCACTCACAACCGCGACAATGCGCGGCGCTTCGGCGAACTGGTGGCGCGGCTGCCCGAAGTGCAGGAGGCGCACGCGCTGACCGGCGAAATGGATTATATCCTGAAGGTGGTTACGCCCGACCTGAAATCATTGTCGGAGTTCGTCAATGGCGTGCTCTTGCCCCACGAATCTGTGCAGCACGTCAAGACGGCGATTGTGCTCGAGACGCTCAAGGAGACGGGCGCGCTGCCAATCTAACCCTTCGACTGCTGAATCAGCCCATAGAGATTGGTGCAGCGGGCGCCGGAACGGCAGTAGGCGAACACCGGGCCTTCCAGCTCGTCGAGCGCTTGTCCCTGGTCCTCGACATTCTCCGCCGTGATCTGGCCGCTGATGACGGGGATGTAGCGGAAGGCAAGCCCGGCAGCCTCGACTGCGGCCTTGAGCGTGTCGGCCGAAGGCTGGCCGGGCTGCTCGTCGTCCGGCCGGTTGCAGATCACGCTCTTGAAGCCGGCTGCCTTGATGGCGGCGACGTCCTCGGGCTGGATCTGGCCCGAGACCGAATAGTCCTCGCTGATCTCGCGGTATTCCATTGTGGTGTCCTCGCAATCTGGTTGGGCAGTCTTGCCACTCCCCGGCACGGCCGGCAATCCACGCCGAGGGATTTCTCTGCCAAATAGCGAGTGCTGACCGGAAAATCCAACCGGGCCGCGAGGGCCCGGTTGGGTCGGAGCGGCTCAACTGCCGAGGATCGCGCCTTTGATCTGCGTGATGTTGTTGTGCATCATGTCGACATAGGTCGAGGCCGGGCCTTCGGGCTGCGACAGCGCGTCGGAATAGAGCGTGCCGCCGACCTTGATGCCGGTCTCGCTGGCGATCTGCTCGATCAGGCGCGGATTGGTGATGTTCTCGACGAAGATCGCCGCCGCTTTGTCCTGCTTGACCTGCTCGACCAGCTTGGCGACGTCGGCGGCCGACGGTTCGGAATCCGTCGAGACGCCCTCCGGCGCTAGGAAGGTCAGGCCGTATTCGTGCTCGAAATAGCCGAACGCGTCATGCGAGGTGATGACAACGCGTTTTGCCTCGGGGATGGACTGGATCGCCGCCTTCACTTCACCTTCGAGCGCGTCGAGCTTCTTTGTGTAAGCCGCGGCGTTGGTCTGGTAGCTGACGCAGCCATCATTGTCGGCCGCGCAGAACGCTTCGGCAATGTTCTTCACATAGATCTTGGCGTTGGCGATCGACTGGAAGGCATGTGGGTCGGTGACCGTCTTGCCGCCGCCGGTACCCGCGCCCTCCGCCGCGTCCGCATCGGCGAATTCCGGTTTGAAGTCGATCGCCGCCACGCCCTTGGTCAGGGTGACGATCGAGGCCTTAGTGGCGCTGGCATCGACCAGCCGCTGTAGAAAGCCCTCGAAATGCAGGCCGTTGACCAGCACCAGATCGGCGCCCGCCATGGCTACCGCATCAGCCGGGCTCGGCTCGTAGACATGCGCATCGCCGTCGGGTCCCACGATGGTGGTGATGTTGACGCGGTCGCCGCCAACATTCCTGGCGAAATCAGCAATGACGGTAAAACTTGCGACCACTTTCAAGGGCGCCGCAAAGGCCGACGACGCGTCGAGAGCAGTTAATGTTATAACGCTCATCGTAAGGGCGGCGCGGATCGATTTCAACATGGGCGGTCTCCTTGGAGGCTGGGGTGGATCAGGCCGTCCGATGACGGTGATGGATGATGCGGGCGCGCAGCGCGCCGCGTGTGCCGAACAGGATCGAGGCGAAATAGACGACGCCTGCCGACAGGATGATCGCCGGGCCTGAGGGCAGCGAGGCGTGGTAGGACAGAAGCAGTCCGGCGATGCAGGAGGCAAAGCCGATCAGCACGGCCAGCACGCACATCGGTTCGACGCGCACGGTCCAGAAACGGGCCGCGGCGGCCGGCAGCATCATCAGTCCGACCGACAGAAGCGTGCCCAGCGCCTGGAAGCCGCCAACGAGGTTGAGCACGACGAGGCCGAGGAAAATGAAATGCACCGGACTGCCCCACCGGCTGACCGAGCGCAGGAACAGCGGGTCGAGGCATTCGGCGACCAAGGCCCGCCAGAAGACGGCGAGACTGGCAAGCGTCACCAGCACGATGCCGCCGATCAGCGTCAGCGCTTCATCGTTGAGCGCCAGCACCGTACCGAACAGCACATGCATGAGGTCGACGCTGGAGCCACGGACCGAAACCATCAGCACGCCGACGGCGAGCGAAATCAGGTAGAAGGCGGCCATCGAGGCGTCTTCGCGCTGGATGGTGAATCGCGAGACGGCGCCCGCGCCGAGTGCAACGACGATGCCGGCGATCAGGCCGCCAATGGTCATCGGCAGGATTTCCAGCCCGTAAAGCAGGAAGCCGGCGGCGGCGCCCGGCAGGATCGCGTGCGCCATGGCGTCACCCGAGAGGCTCATGCGCCGCAACATCAGGAACACGCCGACCGGACAGGCGCCGAGCGACAGCATCAACGAGCCGAACAGCGCCCGCTGCATGAAGGCGAAATCGGCGAAAGGCGCGATGAAGAGTTCGTAGAAGACGTTCATCATGCAGCCCTTGGTCCGGCGCCATGATGGTGGTGACGATCCTGTGCATGGGCAGGCTCATCATGATTGTGATCATGTCCGTCATGGTCATGATCGGGTCCGCCCGGCTCGCACCATGGCGCGTTCTCTTCCCACGCTTCATGGAAGCGCCTGGCCCGCAGGAGATTCTCAGGCCGCAGCGTCTCCTTCGTCTCGCCCCAGGCGACAGGCTGGCGGGCCAGCAGCAGCGTTTCGGGAAAATTCTGCCGGACAAGGTCGAGGTCGTGGACGACGACCATGATTGTGCGTTCCTCGCCATGCCAGCGCTTGATCAGCGCAATAAGATCGCCCATCGTCTTTGCATCGACGGCGTTGAACGGCTCGTCGAGCAGGATTAGATCCGCATCCTGCAACAGCACGCGGGCAAACAAGGTGCGCTGCAACTGGCCGCCCGACAGCGTGTCGATCGGGCGGGTCTCGAAGCCGCCAAGGCCGACCGCCATCAACGCCTCGCTGACGGATTGGCGATCCTCCTTGGTATGGCGGCCGAGCAGCCCGCGTTTCGGCCACAGGCCGAGCGAGACCAGATCGACGACCCGGGCCGGAAAGCTGCGGTCGAGTTCCGACTGCTGCGGCAGATAGGCGGCGCGCACGCCAGGCGCCCGCGTCACAGCGCCGGCCATCGGCTTCAGCACGCCGACGATACCCTTCATCAACGTCGACTTGCCCGAACCATTGGCGCCAACGACGGCGGTCAGCGAGCCTTTGCGTATGATGCCGTCCAGATGATGGATCGCCGGATGGCTGTTATAGCCAAGCGTCAGGTCACGGAATGTCAGGCAGGTTTCGGTCATTTGACGGTCCGTGGGGCGGTAGTGCGGCTGCCGGGCAGCGCCGATTGGATATGTGATGTTATTACATTAGTCAACAAGCCAATCGAGCGGAATTGTGGCTGCCGGCTCAACTTGCCGTGACCCTCCGGCGCTGCTGGTCCAAGGGGATTTGGAACGCTCGGCCTTGCCCGAAGCCGGTGCCAACTCTAAAGAGGCGCGACCACAAAGGAAGGAAACCTCCCATGAGCATTCGTCGCATCGATGTTGGCCCGCGCATGAGCCAGATCGTCATTCACGGCAATACCGTCTATCTGGCCGGCCAGGTCGGAGAGCCGGGCGGCAATGTCGCCTCGCAGACCCGCGATATTCTGGCGACGATCGACGAATTGCTGGCCAAGGCCGGCACCGACAAGACCAAGATCGTCCAGGCGATCATCTGGCTGGCCGACATGGGCACCTTCGCCGAGATGAACTCGGAATGGGACAAGTGGGTGCCGCAGGGCCACACACCCGCACGCGCCACCGGCGAAGCCAAGCTCGCCGGTCCGGAATATCTGGTCGAGATCATTATCACCGCGGCGATCTGAGGCGCTGCGCTTTCCCTTCTCCCCTTCCTTGCGAGGCAAAAAGGGGAGAAGGGAAGAGATGCTATCCGTGTGACGGCGTGAATCTTGCCACCAACGTGTGGCTCTCGGCTGCATAGGTGAAGCGCACATGGGTGACCGGGTGCTCGGCGCTCCATGTCCGGCGCTCGACCACAAGACAGGCCGCGCTCAGGTCGATGTCGAGGGCATCGGCAACACGCTCGTCGGCGGCAACAGCACGAATGCGATGCTCGGCCTCGCTCCATGGCACACGGCCGATCAGCCACGGGCCCGGTGCAATGTCGAGGAACTCTTCCTCGCCGGCTTCCGTGACGGCGGAGAGATTGATCAGCCGCTCTTCGAGCGCGAACGGTCGCTCTCCGGCGAAATGCAGGCATTCCAGCGATAGTACCCAACCCGAGGCAGAAAGCCCGAGCAGCGACCGGTCTTGCGCGCTGCTGCGCCGCTTCAGGCGCGCCAGCCGCTCATAGCGATAGGGCAGGCCGAGCGCTTCGACCTCGATCCTGATGTCGTGGATTTCCAGCACCGCCGCTTGCGATTGCGGCTGACGCACGAAGCTGCCTGAGCGCCGGCGGCGTTCGATCAGTCCTGACTTGGCAAGCTGCGACAGTGCTTTGTTCACCGTCATGCGCGAGCAATCATATTCGGTCGTCAGCTCGTGCTCGAACGGGATGCGATGCCCCGGCGCCCAGGCGCCGGACAGGATTTTCTCGCTTATGTCGGACAGGATACGCTGATGCAGCGACACCGTCTCGCCGCCCTCCGTCTCCGCTGTCGCCACCATGCTCATGGGCTGTCCCTGATCAGCCTGCCGAAAGCGCGGTCATGACATTGCGGAAACGCGCCGCGATGGCGTCGCGCCTGGCGTGCCTGCCGCCGCTGACTTGCTTTTGGCCGTGCACCCAGACGCAATCGATCTTGGTGCCGTTGGCGAAGATCCAGGCGTCGAGGATCGCGTCTCCGGCCTTGCCGGCAAGCGAAGCCTGGCTGTGGTCGAGCGAGACGAGATCGGCGGATGCGCCAATGGCGATCCGCGAGGCGCCGGCGCCAAGGGCGACGCTGCCGCCGTCAAGCGCTGCGTCGAACAGCGCGCGGCCGGTCGAGCCGCCGGCGACCGCCAGCACGTTGCGGGCGCGGTGGGCAAGACGCTGCGAATATTCGAGTTGCCGAAGCTCGTCCGGCAGGCCGATCAGCACGTTGGAATCGGAGCCCACGCCGAAGCGGCCGCCATGTTGCGCGAACAGCGGCGCCGCAAAAATGCCATCACCGAGATTGGCTTCGGTGATCGGGCACAGCCCCGCGATCGCGCCGCTTTTTGCCATCGCCATGGTCTCGGCATCGGTCATATGGGTGGCATGGATCAGGCACCAGCGCCGGTCGACATTGGCATGGCCAAGCAGAAACTCGACTGGACGCGCGCCCGACCAGGCAATGCAGTCCTCGACCTCCTTCACTTGTTCCGCGACGTGGATGTGGATCGGTCCGTCCGGCGTCATCGCAGCGACTTGTCGCAACTCCTCGACCGTCGCCGCACGCAAACTATGGGGGGCGACGCCGATGACCGCTTGATTCAAGGCGCGAACGCATTCGCGACTTTTCTCAACCAGGCGTGAGAACCGGTTAACATCATTGAGGAATCTGCGCTGACCTTCGTTGGGAGCCGCGCCGCCGAAAGAAGAGTGTGCATAGAAGACCGGCAGCAGCGTCAAGCCTATGCCGGTTTCTGCGGCGGCGGCCGCGATGCGCTCGGCCATTTCGGCAATGTTGGCGTAGGGCTTTCCGTCGCGGTCGTGATGCAGATAATGAAATTCGCCCACACGCGAAAAGCCGGCCTCCAGCATCTCGACATAGAGCTGGGCGGCTACCGCCTCGACCTGGTCGGGCGTCATCGACAGCGCGAAACGGTACATCACCTCGCGCCAACTCCAGAAACTGTCGGCCGACGGGCCGCGCAACTCGGCAAGTCCGGCCATGCCGCGCTGGAACGCGTGGCTATGCAGGTTGGGCATGCCCGGCAGGACGATGGCGTGGCGCTCGTCGCCGGTGTTCGGCGCAACCCCGGCGTCGATTGCCGCAACGCGGCCTCCGCCCAGGGCGATGCGCACATTGCTTCGCCAGCCTTCCGGCAGAAGCGCCTGTTCCGCAAAGATCGCCGTCACGTTGTTCTCCGAATCCTGGCTTATGATGACAATAGCACTTGCGGTGCTTTTTAATATGTATATACATAACCGCCATCCTTTCAAAGGGAAAATATGATGGCTGGAGAAAGCAGGAGCCGGGCGGCGGCGGTTCGCATATGGCGCAATGCGCGCCTGGCGACTTTTGCCGAAGGGGCAGGGCAGGGCGTCGTCGAAAAGGGCGCCGTCACCGCGCGTGACGGCATCATCGTCTATGCCGGCGCCGAAGCCGATATTCCGGCGGCGTTCGAGCAGCGTGCCGAGATCGTCGATTGCGAGGGCCGCTGGATCACGCCCGGCCTGATCGACTGCCACACCCATCTCGTCCATGCCGGCGACCGCGCCAACGAGTTCGAGATGCGGCTGGCCGGCGCCACCTATGAGGAGGTCGCCAGGGCCGGCGGCGGCATCGTCTCGTCGGTTAGGGCCTTGCGTGCCGCGGGTGAGGACGAACTGGTCGCTCAGACACTGCCGCGTCTCGATGCGCTGATCGCCGAGGGCGCCACCACCGTCGAGGTCAAGTCCGGCTATGGCCTTGACCTGGAAAACGAGAAAAAGTCGCTGCGCGCGGCGCGCCGCCTGGGCGCCGAGCGCCCGGTGACGATCCGCACGACCTTTCTCGGCGCCCATGCCTTGCCGCCGGAAGCCAAGGGCGACAAGGACGCCTTCATCGATCTCATCACCGCCACGATCCTGCCGGCCATTGCTGCCGACGGGCTTGCCGACGCCGTCGATGGTTTCTGCGAAGGCATCGCGTTTTCGGTCGAGCAGATGGCACGGGTCTTCGAAGCCGCAAAGGCGCTTGGCCTCCCGGTAAAGCTCCATGCCGACCAATTGTCGAACCTGCATGGCGCCGAACTCGCCGCGCGCTATGGCGCGTTGTCGGCCGATCATCTCGAATACACCGATGAGGCAGGCGCGGCGGCAATGGCTGCATCGGGCAGCGTGGCGACGATCCTGCCCGGCGCCTACTATTTTATTCGCGAAACGAAGAAACCTCCGATCGAATTATTCCGCAGGCATGACGTCAGGATGGCCGTCGCCACCGACAACAATCCCGGCACCTCGCCGCTGACGTCGTTGCTGCTGACCATGAACATGGCGGCGACCTTGTTCGGCATGACGGTCGATGAATGCCTCGCGGGCGTGACCCGCGAAGCCGCCCGCGCACTGGGTCTGCTCGGACAGACCGGCACGCTGGAGGCGGGGAAATCCGCCGATCTAGCGATCTGGAGCATCGAGCGCCCTGCCGAACTCGTCTACCGCATGGGCTTCAACCCCTTGCACGCGCGCATCTGGAGAGGACAATGACCGAACTCGTACTGAAACCCGGCAACGTGACCCTGGCCGACTGGCGCGCCATCTATCGCGGCGCCGTGCCCAGGCTCGACGATGCCTGCCGGCCAAGGATCAAGGCGAGTGCGGAGGCTGTCGCACGCATCGTCGCCAAGGGCGAGCCGGTCTATGGCATCAACACCGGTTTCGGCAAACTGGCCAGCGTCCGCATTCCTGCCCAGGATCTCGAAACGCTCCAGCGCAACATCGTGCTCTCGCACGCCGCCGGCGTCGGCGAGCCGATGCCGGTCGCTGTTTGCAGGCTGATGATGGCCCTGAAGCTTGCCAGCCTGGCGCAAGGCGCCTCCGGTGTGCGGTCGCGTACCATCGAGCTGCTGGAAGCGATGCTGGCCAACGATGTCATCCCGGTGGTGCCGGCGCAAGGTTCGGTCGGCGCCTCCGGCGACCTCGCGCCCCTGGCGCACATGACGGCCGTGATGGTCGGCGTCGGCGAATGCTTCACCCCGCATGGCCGCTTCCCGGCCAAGGTCGCCTTCGTGTCGCATGGGCTGGAGCCTGTCATCCTTGGCGCCAAGGAAGGGCTGGCGCTGCTTAACGGCACGCAATTCTCGACCGCCTACGCGCTGGCGGCCCTGTTCGAGGCCGAGGTTCTCTACCAGTCGGCACTGGTCGCGGGTGCATTGTCCACCGACGCCGCGAGGGGCTCGGACGCCCCCTTCGATCCGCGCATCCATCTCTTGAGAAGGCATCGCGGCCAGATCGAGACGGCGGATGCGCTGCGCAGTCTGATGGCCGGCAGCGCCATCCGCGAATCCCACCGCGTCGGCGACGAACGCGTACAGGATCCCTATTGCCTGCGCTGCCAGCCGCAGGTGATGGGGGCGGCCCTCGACGTGTTGCGCAAGGCGGCCGACACGCTCGGCACGGAAGCCAATGGCGTCACCGACAATCCCTTGATCTTCGCCGAGGACGACACGGCCTTGTCGGGCGGCAATTTCCATGCCGAGCCGGTGGCTTTCGCCGCCGACATGATTGCACTCGCCGTCTGCGAGATCGGCTCGCTGTCGGAGCGCCGCATCGCCATGCTGGTCGACCCTGCGCTGTCGGGCATGCCCGCCTTTTTGACGCCGAAGCCCGGCCTGAACTCCGGTTTCATGATCCCGCAGGTGACGGCGGCGGCACTGGTTTCCGAAAACAAGCAGAAGGCCTATCCAGCAAGCGTCGATTCGATCCCGACCTCGGCCAACCAGGAGGATCACGTCTCGATGGCCGCACATGGTGCGCGCCGGCTGATCGGCATGGTCGAGAACGCCACGGCCGTCATCGGCATCGAGTTGCTGGCCGCGACCCAGGGCTGCGATTTCCACGCGCCGCTCGCTTCCAGCACCGCACTCGAAGCGGTGCGCAAATTGGTCAGGGCGGAGGTGCCGCATCTCGACAACGACCGGCATTTCCATCCCGACATGGAGAAAGCCATCGCCATGGTGCGCAGCGGTGCAGCGGTGAAGGCGGCGAGCGCGGTGGCGCTGCCGGGAATTGCCTCATGAGAGTGCTTGGCATGGTAGGTTGCGTTCCTTCTCATCCCAGCCGTAGAGCTCCAACATGCGGAGGCCTCGCATGACACCTCCTTGGCTGACGGTAAAACAAGGCACCGCGCCGCTGCTGGTTTCCATGCCGCACACCGGCATCGATCTCGCCGGTCTCGACAACCGGCTGGTCTCGAGCTGGCTTGGCCAGCGCGACTGCGACTGGTGGATCGACAAGCTCTATGATTTCGCCGCAGGTCTTGGCGCCACCGTCGTGCACACCGCCATCTCGCGCACCGTCATCGACGTCAATCGCGATCCGTCCGGCGCCTCGCTCTACCCTGGTCAGGCGACGACCGGGCTGTGCCCGACCGAAACCTTCGACGGCGATCCGCTCTACCGTACAGGCGAGGAACCGGGGCCGTCGGAAATCGACGAGCGCCGCCGAAAATTCTTCATGCCCTATCATGCCGCGCTCCAGGCCGAGATCGACCGGCTGCGCGGATTGCATGGCAAAATCGTCCTCTATGACTGCCACTCGATCCGCTCTGTGCTGCCGCGCCTGTTCGATGGCACGCTGCCGGTCTTCAATCTCGGCACCAATGACGGCAAGAGCACGGATCCGGCGCTGCAGGAAAAGGTCGCCGGGATCCTGGCCGAGACCGGCGAGACCTTCGTGGTCAATGGCCGCTTCAAGGGCGGGTGGATCACGCGCCATTTCGGCCAGCCGCAAAACGGCGTCCATGCGCTGCAGATGGAACTGTCCAACCGCGGCTACATGCGAGAGCCCGAAGGCAAGGGCGCGCCCGACAACTGGCCGGTGCCTTACGACGCCGCCTTCGCCGCGCCGATCCGCGCCACGCTGACATCCATCCTCGAGACCGCGATTTCGTGGGTCGAGAGCTGACGCCTCGCCGCACTCATCTGAAAGGGAAGTGACGACATGACCGATCCTCGCCACAACATCCGCGAAGTGCGCAGCCCCCGCGGCGACAAGCTCAATGCCAGGTATTGGACGACCGAAGCGCCGCTGCGCATGCTGATGAACAATCTCGATCCCGATGTCGCCGAAAATCCCAACGAACTGGTCGTCTATGGCGGCATCGGCCGGGCCGCGCGCACCTGGAACGATTTCGACCGCATCGCCGCTTCGCTGAAGACGCTTGGCGAGGACGAGACGCTGCTGGTGCAGTCCGGCAAGCCGGTCGGCGTCTTCCGCACCCATCCGGACGCGCCGCGCGTTTTGATCGCCAACTCCAATTTGGTGCCGCATTGGGCGACCTGGGAGAAATTCAACGAGCTCGATAGGAAAGGCCTGATGATGTACGGCCAGATGACGGCCGGCTCGTGGATCTATATCGGCACGCAAGGCATCGTGCAGGGCACCTACGAGACCTTCGTCGAAGCCGGACGCCAGCACTATGGCGGCGATCTCAGGGGCAAATGGATCCTGACTGGCGGCCTCGGCGGCATGGGCGGCGCGCAGCCTCTCGCCGCCGTCATGGCCGGCGCCTGCTGCCTGGCCGTCGAATGCGATCCCGACCGCATCGATTTCCGGCTGCGCACCCGCTATGTCGACGAGCGGGCGGACACGCTTGACGAGGCGCTGGAGAAGATCGAGCGCTGGACCAGGGCGGGCGAGGCGAAATCGGTCGGCCTGGTCGGCAACACCGCCGATATCGTGCCGGAACTGGTGCGGCGCGGCGTGCGCCCCGACATGGTCACCGACCAGACTTCGGCGCACGATCCGTTGAACGGCTATCTGCCCAAGGGCTGGACGCTCACCGAGTGGCGCGAGAAGCGCACGTCCGACCCGAAAGCAGTCGAGAAAGCCGCCCGCGCCTCGATGCGCGAGCATGTCGAGGCGATGGTGGCCTTCTGGAACGCCGGCGTGCCGACGCTCGACTACGGCAACAACATCCGCCAGGTCGCCAAGGAAGAAGGCTTCGAGAACGCCTTTGCCTTTCCCGGTTTCGTGCCGGCCTATATCCGCCCGCTGTTCTGCCGCGGCATCGGCCCGTTCCGCTGGGCGGCCCTTTCCGGCGACCCGCAGGACATCTACAAGACCGACGCCAAGGTGCGCGAACTGACGCCCGGCAACACCCATTTGCACAACTGGCTGGACATGGCGCGCGAGCGCATCGCCTTCCAGGGCTTGCCGGCGCGCATCTGCTGGGTCGGCCTCGGCGATCGCCACCGGCTGGGCCTCGCCTTCAACGAGATGGTCGCCAAAGGCGAACTCAAGGCGCCTGTCGTCATCGGCCGCGACCATCTCGATTCCGGCTCGGTCGCCTCGCCGAACCGCGAGACAGAGGCGATGAAGGACGGCTCGGATGCTGTTTCCGACTGGCCTCTGCTCAACGCTCTGCTCAACACGGCATCGGGCGCTACCTGGGTGTCGCTGCACCATGGCGGCGGTGTCGGCATGGGCTTTTCCCAGCATGCAGGCATGGTCATCGTCGCGGACGGCACGCCTGAGGCAGCCAGGCGCCTGGAGCGGGTGCTGTGGAATGATCCGGCGACCGGCGTCATGAGGCACGCCGACGCCGGCTACGACATCGCCATCGACTGCGCCAGGGAGCATCAGCTCAATTTGCCCGGCATTCTGGGATAACAGGCCGACCGATGCGCGTCCTGCGGGCAGCCGAATACAAATCGATGCCATGGAAGAACGGCGGCGGCGTGACGACGGAAATCGCCGTCTCGCCGGCCGATGCCGGGCTCGACGCCTTCGACTGGCGTGTCTCGATGGCGCGCGTCGAAGGCAGCGGGCCGTTCTCCAGCTTTGCCGGCATTGACCGCACCCTGTCGGTATTGGAAGGCGAGGGGATCATTCTTGATGTCGCCGGCGAGCCGCCGGCGTGCCTGACCGCCGCTTCAGCGCCGTTTTCCTTTCCAGCCGACCGGCCGACCAGTGCCGAACTGATCGCCGGTCCGATCACCGATCTCAACGTGATGACCCGGCGTGGCCGCATGAGGCATTCCGTCGAACGCCTCGTAATGTCGAACCCTTTGGAAATCGGGATTGAAAGCAGAGCGACCCTCGTCCTGTGCCTGGGTGGGGAAGTCTTGGTTTCCGCCGCAGAGCCTATTCGCCTTAGCCACCTCGACGCACTCCTGACTGCCTCAGCCACAGCTGGCCTGCGCATCAAGCCCATCGACCACCCGACAGTATTCGTGGTCCGGATCGATGGCATTCGACCCAACGATTAACGCTTGTTTCCAAACATGATCGTGATGCCGGCGAAATATAGGGTAAGCTCCAGCCAGGATCACGAAAAAGCCTGAATCCTTTCCGTCGATCGGTCTCGGCGGGAGTGAGGGGCGTTCGTCTTTGAAACTGTCGAAAGACGATGCCTTGTCGTGGTGCGGAAACAATTTTCGGCAAAAGCTGGGCATGCAACCAATTGCATTTGAATCGGTTTTAGGGCCATTGCCGTGGCGGTGACGCCGCTGAGTGCCCGCTTACGGAATTTTCAATGAATATTCAGACGAATCCAGCACAAATCGAAAAGACTAGCGCGAGCTTCCCGCCCATCACGGAAGAACCGATAAGATCCATTTTCCTGCCGGAGGAACGCCTTCGGCTGCTCGGTGAAAGCCTGGCCAAGGGCGATCTCGCGGATCTGTTCGGCCTGACGCCATTCGATTTCCAGGCCCGCATCCGCGACAGCGCCAAGAAGATCCTCGAAGTCTACCGTTCGACCAACGCCGCGCAGGCGAGGGGCGAGACCATCACGCCCGCGGCGCAATGGCTGCTCGACAACAACTATCTGGTCGAGGAAACCATTTTCCAGGTCAAGCGCGACCTGCCGCGCCGCTTCTATCGTCAACTGCCGACGCTGAAGCTGCCGGACGGCGGCGGCGTGCCGCGCGCGCTGGCGCTGGCCTGGACTTATGTGGCGCATTCCGACAGTTCCGTCTCCGCGACCATGTTCAAGGCCATCGTCCAGGGCTTCCAGTCGGTCGAGCCACTGAAGATCGGCGAACTCTGGGCGCTGCCGTCGCTGTTGCGCTTCGTTCTGATCGAAAATCTTCGCCGCCTTGCGGTCAGGGTCAACCGCACCCGGCAGATGCGCCAGATCGCCAATGATGTCGCCGACAAGGTGCTGGCGACCGACGATACCCGCGACCGGCAAGCGATCCTGGCCAATTTCAGCGCGCACGCCCAGGACACCACCTTTGCCACGCAACTGCTCTACCGCTTGCGCGACGGCTCGCAGAATGCAGGCAAGGCGCTGGAGTGGCTGGAAGGCGAACTCGAGAAGACCGGCTCGGACGCTGAGGAAATCATCATTTCCGAGCATCATACGCTGTCCAGCGGCAATGTGACGACCGGCAACATCATACGCGGCCTGCGTCTCATCAACGATATCGACTGGACGGTGTGGTTCGAGGGCGTCAGCCGTATCGACACGGTGCTGCGCGAGCGCACCGACTTCGCCGCGCTCGATTTCTTCTCGCGTGACCAGTACCGGACCGCGATCGAAGAGCTGGCCCGCCGCTCGAATCTGTCGGAATATCGCGTCGCCGAAAAGGCGATCGAACTGGCCGGCCAGATCACCAACGAAATTGCATCCGCCGCCGACGGCGCAGATGGCCTTGCGGCTCCTTTAGCGCACACGGATGTCGGTTTTTTCCTTGTCGGGCCACGCCGGCTGGAGCTGGAAAAGGCGATCGGCTACCGACCGACCGTCAGTCAGACCGTCAAGCGCACCTTTGCCAAGACCGGATGGCTGGGCATCGTCCTGCCGGTCTTTGCGCTGACCGTGCTGCTTCTGGTGGTTTCCGGCAATGCCCTTGCCAATCTCGGCCTGTCTGTGCCTTCGATCGTCTTGATGCTGGCGCTATTTGCCGTGCCGGCCAGCGAAGGCGCGCTCGCTTTCTTCAATACCGTTGTCTCGCTGTTCCTCAAGCCGACGCGCCTTATCGGCTATGACTACAGGCACGGCGTGCCGTCCGAGGCACGCACGCTGGTGGTGGTGCCGTCGCTGATCGGCTCGCGCGACGACGTCGAGGAAAACATCCGCAACATCGAAGTGCACTACCTCGCCAATCTGGCGGACGAGATCCACTTCGCCCTGCTGTCGGACTGGCCCGACAGCAAGACCGAGATCGACGCGGCCGACACCGAGATTCTCGAATTCGCCCGTGACGAGATCGCCCGCCTCAACGCCCGCTATCCCGCCGAAGGCGCGCCGCGCTTCTATCTCCTGCACCGGCGCCGGCTCTATAATGCCGCGCAGGGATGCTGGATGGGCTGGGAGCGCAAGCGCGGCAAGCTGCACGAGCTTGACCTGCTGCTGCGCGGCGACAGCGACACCACCTTCCTGCCGCTCGATGTGCCGCTGCCGGAAAAAGTCGTTCACGTAATGACGCTCGACGCCGACACGCGCACCACCCGCGATGCGGTCGCTACGCTTGTCGGCAAGCTCTGCCACCCGCTCAACCGCCCGCATTTCGATGCCACCAGGCGCGTCGTCACCTCGGGCTACACGATCCTGCAGCCACGCATCACCGCTTCGCTGACCAGTGGCGACGAGGCGTCGTTCTTCCAACGGGTCTTCTCGGCCAATCGCGGCCTCGATCCTTATGTCTTTGCGGTGTCCGACCTGTACCAGGACGTCTTCGGCGACGGTTCCTTCACCGGCAAGGGCCTCTACCACGTCGATGCCTTCGAGGCCGCGTTGCAGGGCCGCATCGAGGAAAACACCATCCTCAGCCACGATCTGCTCGAAGGCGCGCTGGCGCGTTCGGCGCTCGTCACCGACGTCGAATTGGTCGAGGATTACCCGACCCGCTATTCGGTCGATGCCTCGCGCCACCATCGCTGGGCGCGCGGCGATTGGCAGCTCCTGGGCTTCATCCTCGATCCGCGCTCCGGCGTCCCGGCACTGTCGCGCTGGAAGATGGTCGACAATCTGCGCCGCTCCCTGACGCCGATCTTCTGGGTGATGGCGGCGATCGCCGGCTGGACGCTGCTGCCCTTCACGCAGGCAGCACAATGGCAGGCATTGCTGATCCTCAGCCTGTTCATGGCGCCCACTTTCGACGTCGTCAACGCCATACTGCCCAAGAGCGGTGACCAGACGCCGCGCGGCCATTTCTCCGCACTGGCGCGCGACGTCGCCTTCGGCACCGCCATGGTGGCCTTGAAGATCGTGCTGATGGCGCATAACGCCTGGATGATGGGCGACGCCATCGTGCGCACGCTCTACCGGCTGTTCGTCTCCCGGCAGAACCTGCTGGAATGGCGCACCGCCTCGCAGGCGCACAAGGCCGGCGACAACGATCTCGGCTCCTACTACGGCATGATGTACGGCGCCGTGATCATCGGCTTCGTCGGCCTCGCCATTCCGGTGCTGGCCGATTCCACCGGCGCCTTCGTCGCCTTTTTCTTCGCTCTGTTCTGGATCGGCTCCCCGGCGATCGCCAGCTGGATCAGCCGTTCGGCCGAGACCGAGGACCGGCTGCGCATATCGCAGGCCGACATCCATGCGCTGCGCACGGTGGCGCGCCGCACCTGGCACTATTTCGAAACCTTCGTCACGGCCGAGCATCATCATCTGCCGCCGGACAATTTCCAGGAGAGCCCGGCGCCAGTGGTCGCGCCGCGCACCTCGCCGACCAACATCGGCGTCTATCTCCTGTCGGTCGTCTCGGCCCGCGATTTCGGTTGGATCAGCCTGTCCGATGCCATCACCCGCATCGATGCCACCATGACGACCATCGAGAGCATGCCGCGCAACCGCGGCCATCTCTTCAACTGGTACGACACCACCACACTGAAGCCGCTCTATCCGCTCTACATCTCGGCTGTCGACAGCGGCAATCTCGCCGGCCATCTGGTGGCGGTGGCGGCGGCCTGCGCCGAATGGGCCGAGGCGCCGTCCGTTCATCTCCAGGGCGATTTCGAGGGCATCCTCGACACAGTGACCATCCTCGGCGAGAGCCTGGATGAGCTGCCCGACGACCGCCGTCAGCTGCGGCCGCTGCGCCAGCGCCTTGCCGACCGCCTCGACGGCATGCGGCGCGCCGTCGACACCATCAAGGCGCAGCCGGAAATGGCCTCGATCCGCACCATCAATTTGGCTGTGCTGGCCGGCGAGATCCGCAAGCTCGCCACCGCCATCCACACCGAGGCGGCATCGCCACAGAGCGATGTCATCGTCGACTGGGCGGCCAGGCTCGAAGCGACCTGCGAGGCGCATGTCCACGACGCCCACAGCGACGACAACGCGGTCGAGGCGCTGCGGGCCAAGCTGCTCACCCTGCGCGAGCGCACGCGCCGCTTCGCCTTCGAGATGGAGTTCTCGTTCCTGATGCGGCCGGAGCGCAAGCTGCTGTCGATCGGCTACCGGGTCGAGGAGCACCAGCTCGACGAGAGCTGCTACGATCTTCTGGCCTCCGAGGCGCGGCTGACCAGCCTGTTCGCCATCGCAAAGGGCGACCTGCCGACTGAGCACTGGTTCCGGCTTGGCCGGCCGATCGTCGAGATCGGCTTCCAGGGCGCGCTGATGTCCTGGTCCGGCTCGATGTTCGAGTATCTGATGCCGCCGCTGGTGATGAAGGAACCGCAAGGTTCGATTCTCAACCAGACCAGCAAGCTGATCATCAAGCGCCAGATCCAGTATGGCCGTCAGAAGAATGTGCCCTGGGGCATTTCGGAAGCGGCCTACAATGCCCGCGACCGCGAGCTGACCTACCAGTACACCAATTTCGGCGTGCCCGGTCTCGGGCTGAAGCGCGGTCTTGGCCAGAACACGGTGATCGCGCCTTACGCCACCGTGCTGGCCGCGCAGTTCAACCCGCGTGAAGCGGTGCAGAACCTCGCGCGCCTGCGGGAACTCGGCGCGCTTGGCCGCCATGGTTACTACGACGCGGTCGATTTCACGCCGCAGCGCGTGCCGGAAGGCACCGATCACGTCGTCGTGCAGAACTACATGGCCCACCATTCCGGCATGTCGATCGCGGCGGTGGCCGATGCCATTTTCGAGGGTCGCCTGCGCGACCGTTTCCACAGCGATCCGGTCATCGAGTCGGCCGAACTTCTGCTCCAGGAGAGGGCGCCGCGCGACATCCCGACCGCGACCGTCAGGACCGAGGCGGACGAACGGGCGAAGGACGAGACCGAAACCGAGAGTCCCGACACCCGCATCGTGCTCGATCCTGTGCGGGCGCTGCGTTCGACCAACGTGATGTCGAACGGCCGCTATTCGGTGATGGTCACCGCGACAGGCTCCGGCTACAGCCGGTGGGGCGATCTGTCCGTCACGCGCTGGCAGCCGGACCCGACCGAGGACCGGCTCGGCTCCTACATTTTCCTGCGCGACGCCGGCACTGGTGATTGGTGGTCGGCGACGGCGGAGCCCAAGCGCGCGGCCGAGGAGCGCACCCAGACGCTGTTCTCCGACGACAAGGCGAGCTTCGTCAAACTGGTCGGCACGCTGCGCTCCGAGGTCGAATGCATCGTCATCTCGGAAGGCAATGGCGAAGGCCGGCGCGTGACGCTGTTCAACGAGGGACCGACCGACCGCCACATCGAAGTGACCTCCTTCGCCGAGCTCGTGCTGGGCCTGGAGGTATCTGACAATGCCCATCCCGCCTTCTCGAAAATGTTCGTGGAGACCGAAATTGCCCCCAACAATGGGGCGATCTTCGCCACGCGGCGCAAGCGCGAGACCAGCGAGCCAGACGTGACGATGGTGCATTTCGTCACCGACCCGTCCGGTCCGGCGCGCGACGCCGAAGCCGAGACCGACAGGCGCGCCTTCATCGGCCGCGGCCGCACCATCGTCGACGCTGCGGCGTTCGATCCGGGCGCCCGGCTTGGCGGCCATTCCGGCTTCACCCTCGATCCCGTCGCCTCGCTGCGCCGCCAGGTTCGCGTGCCCGCCAACAAGAAGATATCGCTGACCTTCTGGACCGTCGTCGGTTCCAACCGCGCGGAGCTGGAGGAGGCCATTGCCCGGCTCGACCACCCGGAGAGCTTTGCCCGACAGGCAATGCTTGCCTGGACGCGCAGCCAGGTGCAGACCCGGCATCTCGGCCTCAGCCTGGCCGACGCCGCCAACGTACAGAAGCTGGCGCGCTATCTGATCTATCCCGATCCGTTCCTGCGCCTGCCGGCCGAATCCATCGCTTCGGGACTGGGCAAGCAGTCGAGCCTGTGGCCGACCAGCATCTCCGGCGATTTCCCGATCTTCCTGGTCAGGATCGGCGACGTCGCCGATCTCGAAATCGTCGCCCAGGCGCTGCGTTTCCAGGAGTACATGCGCACCCGTGGCATGATGATCGATTTCGTCGTCGTCAACGAACAGGCCTCGTCCTATGTGCAGGACCTGCAGCGAGCAGTCGAATCCCTGTGCGAGAACAGCCGCTTGCGCGGCAAGGAGCTCGGACCGCGCCAGCACATATTCGCCGTGCGCCGCGACCTGATGGACGAGACCACCTACAAGACGCTGCTTGCGGTTGCCCGCGTGGTTCTGCACACGCGCAACGGCACCATCTTCGATCAGATCGAGCGGGCCGAAGTGGCCGCCTTGCAGGCGCGCGATGCCCAGCAGCCGGCGGCATTGCCCGAATTGGGGTCTATGACGCATTCCTTTGGCTCGCAGGCCCTGGCGGCGGACGGGCACGGGCTCAGCCAATGGAACGGGTTCGGTGGTTTCGAGGGCGACGGGCGGCATTATGTCGTGCGCCTGGCCGGCCGCAGCACCACGCCCCAACCCTGGATCAATGTTATTTCCAACGCCTCGTTCGGCTTCCACGTCTCCGCCGAAGGCGCTGCCTTCACCTGGAGCCGCAACAGCCGCGATTACCAACTGACGCCGTGGTCGAACGATCCGGTTTCGAACCGGCCCGGTGAGGGCATCTATATCTATGATCACGCCAGTGGCCGGGCATTCTCGCCGCTCGCCGCCGTGGTGCGCGATCCGTCGATGACTTACGAGACGTGGCACGGCCAAGGGTTCTCCACCTTCCGGTCGAAGCGCGGCTCATTGTCGATGGACCTCACCCATGTCGTCGACCCGGTCGACCCGGTGAAGATTTCCCGCCTGCGCATCCAGAATGCCGGCCCGGCGCCGGCCAGGCTGCGCGTCTATGCCTATGCCGAATGGGTGCTGGGCGGACATCGCTCGCGCACGGCGGCGACCATCGTTCCGTCGCGCGATGCCGCCACCGGCGCCTTGCTGGCACAGAACCCCTACGGGCTCGATTTCGGGGAGCGCGTCGCCTTCCTCGCCGCCGATGACGGCGTGCATTCGGTGACAGCAGACCGGACTGAATTCCTGGGCCGGCACGGCACCAGCGAGTTTCCGCAGGCGGTGCTGAGCGGCGCGGGACTGTCAGGCCGCGTGGAGGCCGGCGACGATCCCTGCGCTGCAATCGCCCGCGACATCGATGTTCCGGCCGGCGGCGACGTCACGCTGTTCTGGCTGCTCGGGGACGCCGGCTCGGCCGCGGAAGCGAGCGCCCTGGTGCGCAAGCATCGGGGCAGGGATTTCGACCAGCGTCTGGCCGACAACGAGCGCGAGTGGCGCGGCTTCCTCGACACCATTCAGGTCGAAACGCCGGACAAGGCGCTCGACGCCATGGTCAACCACTGGCTGCCCTACCAGAGCCTCGCCTGCCGCATCCGCGCCCGCTCTGCCTTCTATCAGGCCAGTGGCGCCTTCGGCTTCCGCGACCAGTTGCAGGACACGCTGGCTCTGCTGGCGCACGATCCCAAACTGGCGCGAGACCAGATCCTCAACGCGGCGCGTCGGCAGTTCCCTGAAGGCGACGTGCAGCATTGGTGGCTGCCGCGCACCGGGGCGGGTGTGCGTACGCTGATCTCCGACGACGTGGTCTGGCTGGCCCATGCCACCGCGCGCTACCTGCTGGTGACGGGTGACGCCACCATCCTGAAGGAGCAGCTGCCCTTCATCGATGGACAGCCGCTCGGCGAGGGCGAGCACGATGCTTTCTTCACGCCCGAAATTTCGAAAAAGACGGCGTCCCTTTACGAGCATTGCGCGCGTGCGCTCGATCTTGCCATTGCGCGCAGCAGTCCCGCCGGGCTGCCGCTGATCCTCGGCGGCGACTGGAACGACGGCATGAACCGCGTCGGCGAGCAAGGCAAGGGCGAGAGCGTCTGGCTCGGATGGTTCCTGCTGCGGACGCTGGGCGACTTCGCCGCCGTGGCCAAGACCGAGGGTGATGCCAAGCACGCGCAGGCCTGGGCAAAGCATGCCGACGCGCTGAAACGCGCGCTGGAGAGCACGGCGTGGGACGGCGAATGGTATCGGCGCGGCAGTTTTGACGATGGCACGCCGCTCGGTTCGCGCTCATCCCAGGAGTGCAGGATCGACTCCATCGCCCAGTCCTGGAGCGTGCTCTCGGGCGAGGGCGATCCGGCGCGTTCGACGACGGCGATGCAGCAGGCGACCAAGCTGCTCGTCGACGACGAACTCAAGATCCTCAAGCTGTTCACGCCGCCCTTTTCGAAGACGAAGAAGGACCCGGGATACATCAAGAGCTACCCGCCGGGCGTTCGCGAGAATGGCGGCCAGTATACTCATGCCGCCACCTGGTTCGTCATCGCGCTGGCCGAAATGGGGCTGAACGACGAGGCCTATCGCTGCTTCTCGATGCTGAACCCGGTCAACCACGCATTGGACGAGGCCTCGGCAGAGCGCTACCGCGTCGAGCCCTACGTGGTTGCGGCCGATATCTACGCCGGCGACGGCAATGCCAGCGACAACAAGGGCGGCCGCGGTGGCTGGACGTGGTACACGGGCTCGGCGGGCTGGCTGTACCGGGCGGCGGTCGAAGGCATTCTCGGCATCGAGCGGCGTGGAAAGCAGATCACGTTTAGGCCGAAACTGCCCAGCCATTGGGATGGCTACGCCGCCACGCTCAAAATGCTGGGGGCCGAAGTCACGGTGCGTGTCGTCCGCGACAAAAAGACCAAGTCGATCTCGCTTGAAGTTGATGGTTCGAAGACGAAATCCGCGTCTTTCCAACCGAAGGCTGGTAGCAAGGTCGAAGTCGTCGTGAAGATACCTTCGTAAAATCAACAGCTTCAACCCTGTCCCGCGCATTCTCCGGAATGCGCGGGATAGTCTTTTGTCTATTTGCAGATCTCCGCTTCGGCAGCCGGCGGATCCGGTCGGGCCATGCCGGGCAAGATCGCCGTGATTAAAAATGTGGCAGCGCTCAGCGGCTGCCATGATTTTGCCGCAAGGCTGACATTTCACCTTTTATCTCAACCCGTTAGGTGATCACGTGAGATTTCGCATCGTCGTCATCTTTTGTTCGCTAAACGGGAACGGAAGGGATAGACGGGCATTGTTTTGCGACGCGTTAACCGATACGTGTCAAGAAATGGTGCGGTGCACAATAAATGTTTTGGCGGAGTAGCTGAAGTGTCCCTTCTGCAAATCTACTGGCGAGCGCTCGGTTATTTGGCAGCTGACAGGAAACGCGTAGCGCTGATCTGCTCAGCCAATGTCGCGCTGGCCATCATCGCCATCCTGGAGCCGATCATGTTCGGTCGCGTGATCGACGCGATTTCCGCACACGGCTCCGTCTTTTCGACCCTCGCCCTCTGGGCCGGCCTGGGCGCCTTTAACATCATCGCGTTCGTTCTTGTGGCGCGCGGCGCCGACCGCTTCGCCCACGCCCGGCGCAGCGAAGTGCTCTGCGACTCCTTCGAGCGCGTCATCACCATGCCGCTCGCCTGGCATCATCAGCGCGGCACGTCCAATTCCCTGCACACGCTGCTGCGTGCCGTGGAGACCTTGTTTAGTCTCTGGCTCGAATTCATGCGCCAGCATCTGTCCACGGCCGTCGCGTTGTTCCTGCTGATCCCGACCGCGCTCAGCATGGACGTGCGCATGTCGATGGTGCTGCTGGCTCTCGGCGTGCTCTATGTCGGCATCGGCCGGCTGGTGATGAAGCGGACCAAGGCAGGCCAGGCCGCCGTGGAGCGCCACTATCACACCGTATTCGCCCATGTGACGGACTCGGTCAGCAACGTCGCCGTTTTGCAGAGCTACAACCGCCTCGGCCATGAGGCCGATACGCTGCGCCGCTACGTCAAGAACCTGCTCGATGCGCAGAACCCTGTGCTCGACTGGTGGGCCATGGCCAATGCGCTGCATCGTCTGTCGTCGACGATTTCGATGATGGTGGTGCTTTTGATCGGCGCCTATCTGGTCACCCACGGCCAGCTGCGCATCGGCGACGTCATCGCCTTCACCGGTTTTGCAACGCTGCTGATCGCACGTCTCGACCAGATGTCGGCATTCGCCAACCAGATTTCGGAAGCCCGCGCCAAGCTCGAGGATTTCTACCATCTCGAGGACTCGGCGGCCGACGCCGCCGAACCGGACGGGCTGCGCGATCTCACTAACGTCACCGGCCATGTCCGCTTCGAGAATGTCGGCTTCGAATTCGCCAATTCGGGGCAGGGCATCCACGACGTCTCCTTCGAGGTCCAGGCGGGCCAGACCGTAGCCATCGTTGGGCCGACCGGCGCCGGCAAGACCACGCTCATCAATCTGTTGCAGCGCGTCTTCTCGCCGTCCACCGGCCGTATCCTGATCGACGGCATCGACACCCGCACCGTGACCCGCAAGTCGCTGCGCCATTCGATCGCCACCGTGTTCCAGGATGCAGGCCTGCTCAACCGCTCGATCGAGGACAACATCCGCGTCGGCCGCTCCGATGCGACCAACGACGAGATCCATGCCGCCGCCAACGCGGCTGCCGCACAGGACTTCATCCTGGCCAAGAGCAATGGCTACGACACGGTAGTCGGCGAACGCGGCGGCCAGTTGTCTGGCGGCGAGCGCCAGCGCATCGCCATTGCCCGCGCCGTGTTGAAGGATGCTCCGATCCTGGTGCTGGATGAGGCGACCAGCGCCCTCGACGTCGAGACAGAAGACCGCGTCAAGGAAGCGATCGACGAATTGCGCCGCGACCGCACCACCTTCATCATCGCCCACCGCCTGACTACCGTCCGCGACGCCGATCTGGTCGTGTTCATGGACAAGGGCAGGGTGGTCGAAATGGGTGGCTTCGCCGAGCTGTCGCTGCGCAACGGCCGTTTCGCCAGCCTGCTGCGCGCCGGCGGCCTGCTCAACGACGAAGAGGTCCGCCGCCTCAGCCGCTCGATACAGGGCGAGGCCGCCTGAGCGGGTTCTTTTACCTCCCCCCGTGGGAGGTCGGACCGAAGGTCCGGTCGGGGAGCGCCGCCGTCCTCACCCCGCTGCTTCGCAGCAACCCCCCAAGGGGAGGTGACAAGGCCTGCTACACTCCCTCGATTGCCCCAGACGCATAGCCGGGCTATTTAAAGCGGCATGAGCGACAGCACTTCACGCCTGAGCGGCTGGACCGATCTTGCCAACCCGACACGGTTCGTGGCGCTTGCCGACCGGGTGGTGCCGTGGCTGGCGACGATTGCGGCGCTGACCCTTGCCGCCGGGCTCTATATGAGCTTCACCGCGCCCGAGGACTTCCAGCAAGGAATCACCGTCCGCATCATGTACATCCATGTGCCTTTCGCCTGGTTGGCCATGATGTGCTACACGCTGATGGCGCTCTCGGCGCTCGGCACATTGGTCTGGCGCCATCCGCTGGCCGATGTCGCACTGAAATCGGCGGCCCCCATAGGTGCCGTCTTCACCGCGCTGGCGCTGGTCACCGGTTCGATCTGGGGCAAGCCGATGTGGGGCACCTGGTGGGTGTGGGACGCGCGGCTGACTTCGGTTTTCGTGCTGTTCCTGATGTATCTCGGCATCATCGCGCTGACCCGCGCGCTCGATGATGCCGGCCGCGCCGCCTGGGCCGCCGCCATCATCACGCTGGTCGGCTTCATCAACATACCGATCATAAAATTCTCGGTCGATTGGTGGAACACGCTGCATCAGCCGGCCTCGGTGTTCCGCATGGGCGGATCGACCATCGACCCCTCGATGCTCTGGCCGCTGCTGGTGATGGCCATCGGCTTCACGGTGCTGTTCTTCGCGTTGCACCTGATGGCGATGCGTACCGAAATCCACCGGCGGCGGGTGATTGCGATGCGCAGGGTCGCGGCCCGGCAGGCTGAGCGTCAGCCGGCTTGAATCACCCGCGCCTGGCCAAAGAAGTCATCCCATCCGCCCACGTGCGGCCACCGGCAGGGTTTCCAGCACCGTCTCGCCGTCGATCAAATTGACCTCATTGAACAGGTTGGTGACGACGCAGCAATGGTCGGGCACCACGCGCACGCGCTCGCCGATGCGAAGCTTGCCATCGCCTGACAAAGTGACCGTGCCGTGTTCCTCGCTCAGGCTGGTCACCCGTGCTCCCGCAACGCCGAGCAACTCGCCGAAATCGGCGAGCCCCAGCGTGTCGCTCGACAGCGCCTTGCTGCCGGCGTCGAGAATGGCACGCGTCCGCGTCGGATGGCTGACCACGGTCGACAGCACGCTCAGCGCGCAATCGTCGAGGCTGCCGACGCCCTTGGCGACCTGGTAGCGGTCGAGATAGATGTAGGTGCCGGGGCGGTATTCCGTGACGACGCTGTCTTCGCCCGAGCGCCACATGTCGGGCGTACCGCCGCTGGAGATTCGCGCGCAGGCGAGACCGCAGGCGGCCAGCGCCTGCCTGGCGCCGGCGAGCCAGGCCTCGGCCTCCCCCGCACGGCCCGCGGCCGGATAGGTCATCAACCCGCCGAAGGCGAGGCCCTTTGCCGTCTCGATCTGTCTTGCCAGGCCAACCGCTTCAGCGGCCGTCTGCACGCCGCAGCGCCCCATGCCAGTGTCGCATTCGACCAGCACCGGCAGGGGAAGGCAAGCATCGGTGAAGGTGGCGGCCAAGCCTTCGATCGTCTCCATGCTGTCCGCCGTCACCGACAGGGTGACGCGCCCATGCAGCGCCTTCAGCCGCTCCAGCTTGGCGCGGCCAAGGATGTTGTAAGGGAGAAAAATGTCGGTCAGCCCGGCATCGGCCATCACCTCGGCCTCGCCGATCTTCTGGCAGGTGATGCCGACCGCGCCCGCGGCGACCTGCTTCTTCGCCCAATAGGGCAGCTTATGCGTCTTGATGTGCGGCCTGAGCTTCAACCCGTGGCGGTCGGCATGCGCTTGCGCGCGGGCAATATTGGCTTCGGCGCGCGCTGCGTCGATCAGGATCGATGGCGTATCGAGGTCGTGAATGGTCGGCATCATCTGTCACCCTGTGGAATCCGCAGCGGTTATGGCCTTGAAACCGCCTTATGTCACGCGGCCAGCCGAGCGGACCCGTGGTTCCATGCGGCCACGCCGCAAGCCGGGGCGGGCAATACGGATCGACACCGCATCGGCGTTCGGCTATGCGACTTATCGGAAAAGTCGACACGAGGACCACGATCATGAAACGCTCCGCCATCAACGACATCATCCGCGAAGCCGACGCTTTCATCCGATCGTTCGGCTACATCATGCCGCCCTTCGCCTACTGGTCGCCGGAAGAGATGAAGGCGCGCCAGATCGATTCTTCGGCCATTTTCACCTCGCGGCTCGGCTGGGACATCACTGACTACGGCCAGGAAAAATTCAAGGAGCTTGGCCTGTTCCTGTTCACAGTGCGCAACGGCCGCTACGAGGACATGAAGAAGGGCATGGGCATGCTCTATGCCGAGAAGATCATGATCTCGCGCAAGGACCAGCTGTCGCCGATGCACCGCCACAACATCAAGGCCGAGGACATCATCAACCGTGGCGGCGGCAAGCTGGTGCTGGAACTGTTCATGCACGATCGCGACGGCGGCATCGATCCCAAGGCCGAGGTGTCGGTGCCTGTCGACGGAACCATCCATCGGTTGCCGGCGGGCGGGCTGCTGAAGCTCGATCCGGGCCAGAGCGTCACGCTGCTGCCCGGCGTCTGGCATGCCTTCTGGGCCGAAGGCAAGGACGTGCTGATCGGCGAGGTGTCGACCGTCAATGACGATCTCACCGACAATGTGTTTCGCGAGCCGATCGGCCGCTTCTCCAACATCGACGAGGACGTCGCCCCGCTGCACCTGCTGGTGTCCGACTATGAGAAGTGGCTGGGGTAAATCAGCCGTGAATTGAGGCACCGGGCGGCTGACGGTCAAGGCCGGCAGCGCCTCAATGTGGCAGCAGCCAAGTGAAAGTGAGTCCCCCGGTTGCCTCTACGGCGATCCCTGGTCGATCGATCCCACCGCTTCGCCGGTGAAGATGACCTTCGTGCCCTCGTGCACTTCGGAGGCGAGGTCTTCGGCGTCCCAATTGGTCAGCCTGATGCAGCCATGCGAGAAGGTTTTCCCGATCTTGCTCGGGTCCGGAGTCCCGTGAATGCCGTAACTTTCGATGGACAAATCAATCCACACCGATCCCACCGGATTGTTTGGCCCGGCGGCGATCGTGAAGGGGCGCTTGGTCCTGACCCCCTTGAAGGCGAAGTCGGGATCGTAGTGATAGGTCGGGTTGTGCACCACGCGTTTGACCTCTGCCTGGCCGCTCGGCGCCGGCTTCTCCTGGCTGCCGATCGAGGCGGGGTACACTGCAAGCACTTTGCCGGAAGTGTCGAGCACGCGAAGCTGGCGAGCGCCCTTGTCAACCTCGACCTCAGCAACACCCGCGGGCGGATCGCCTCGGGTGACGGCAGGCACCAGCACCTTTTGCCCGGCCTTCCTGAAGCCGACGCCAGGGTTGAGCCGTTGAAGCAACTGTTGGCTGACGTGGAAGCGCTCCGCTATTTTTTCCGCCGCGTTGTGGTAGCCGAGCCTGCGCAGGCGGGCCATTTTCTCCATGCGCGCCGGAATTCGCCTGGTAAACGGTCCGCGCACATCCTTGCGCGTCAGCTCGTACGTCTCGAGCGCCGGGCTCGGGGAGGTCGCGACCAGCTTGTCCCAGGTCTGGCGGGTGAGCTTACCATCGGCGGGCAGCCCGTTGGCCGCCTGAAACGCCCGGACCGCCTTGGCGAAGTTCTCTGCTGCGCGGCCGTCGATCAGGCCCGGCGAGAAGCGCGCGCGATCCAGAAGGATCTGTGCCTTCAGCACGGTCGCACTGACGCCTTTTGCTTCGCTGTCGTCGAATTGCGTGTTGTTGACGGTTGCGACGTCCAGCTTTGCCGCCGCCGATACGTCACATGCCATGGCGAGCACGACAGCCGCGACGAGAAGGAGCCTGGTCATCGACGTCACACTCCTGCATGAGCACCTGCTTCTATGACGTTGCAGGGCCGATCTGGTTCCATTCCCCCTGCATTTGAGCCGCGATCACCGACCGCCAGTATGAGGAATACGGATCGGGACGTCCGGCAGTCGCGCGGATGCATGTGATGATAGACTTAACGGGAAGAACTCGGCGCCGGCTGCACGCTCGTCCTGCACACAGGCATGACGAGCTGATTGGTACATCCGTCTTGGCCAACCTTGCTTGCAGCGCCGGCAACGCCTCGCTCTCGCCGCGCCGTGTCAGGCATTCCAGCAGCCCGTGCAGCGCCTATGACAAAGCCGGGCTCACCCGCATCGGTGCCGAACGCCCTTAACTGCCAGGCCTGCCCTTGTTTTGTTTGCGCGCATAGACGACGCATGCGTCGACGGCGCTGACACACAGCCCATCGCGGCGGTTTGGAAGGTTGTTGTCGCCCGCATAGGCGACCTCCGCCACACGGCCATCGACGATGCGCACCTGTGTGTTGCAATAACCGCCCGGAGCGACATTCACCGAACCGCCGACGGAAGGGATAGGGCCCACCGCGAAGGTGGGAAGCACGACATTGACATTGCCCCGCTGCACCGCGCGCTCGTAACTCCAGATTTGCCCCGATGCTCCTTCGTCGGCGGTGGCGGTGGGGAACCCCGCGCACATTCGCAGATCCGCTTCGCTGAGACCGACCATTTCCTTTTGGGCGGCTGCCGTCGTGGGATCCTCTTTCGCAAGCTTGGACGTATCGTCGGGAACGACGCAGGACCAGAGCGCGACCGTGCCGGTGAGAAGAAACAGAATAGCCGGTAGTCGAATCCCGCGAGACGCCAAAACCGCTCTCCGATCTGCTGGATTGTTCGCCCGCCCTTCACCGAGGTAAGAGGCCGTCCCGATATTTCAACCCGCGATCGGGCTGCCTGTTCGATCGCGAGACGGCGGATCAGGCTGGTTGGTCTGGTGCGGACGGTGGGAGTGAAGCTGGCTGGGGAACCTGGATTCGAACCAGGACTAACGGAGTCAGAGTCCGTGGGTCTACCGTTAACCTATTCCCCAGCAGGCGAGGTCATAAACCGCGCGGGCCGAGCGGGCGAACCGCTGTGAGCGCTGCCTTGTAGCCGCCAGCAGAAAATAGTCAAGCCTGCCGGTGTTTCAATTGTGATGTTTCGGCGCGGCTTTTCAATTGCCTGTCCGCCCGAACTGCGAGCGCTCGAAATAGAGCACGATGCCCAGGCCCAGAAACAGCGGGACGATGAGATAAAACAGCCGGAATACCAGCAGGGCCGCCAGCACGCCCACGGGGTCCATGTCGGAGAGCCCGGCCAGGAACACCACCTCGAACACGCCCAGCCCACCCGGCGCGTGCGAGATCTGCGCGATCGAGAAGGAGACGAGGAACACGCCGAGCACCACGAAATAGCCGGGGTTATGGGTCCCGGGGAGGGCAAAGAAGATGATCGCGGCTGCCGCCAGGAGTTCGATCGGGCCGATCAGTAATTGTCGCGCCACGATCGGCAGGGCCGGATAGTGAATCTGAAAGCTGCCGATCTTCAGCGGCCGCAGATGCAGCCAGCTGCCGAAGATATAGGCGGCGACGACGGCAAGCATGACGATGCCCGCAGCCCGCGACAGGCCGTGATGGGCTATGCCGGAGAAGCGGTCGATGATCTGCGGTTCGAGCACCAGAACGAGGCCGGAGGCAAGTACCGTCGACAGCACGAAGGTAATCCAGCAGATCGCCACCAGCACGCCGACGTCCTGTCCGCTCAATCCCCTCGTGCCATAGGCGCGATAACGGATGACGGCGCCCGAAAACACCGAGCCGCCGATATTGTGCGACAGCGCGTAGGTGGTGAAGGAGCACAGCGTGACGAACAGCCACGACACGCGTTTGCCGATATGCAGGAGCGCGATGTGGTCGTAGCCGGCGAGCGAGGCGTAGGCGACAACCGAGCTCAGCCCCGCGAGGATCCAGCCGCGGGCCGGGATCGCCGCAATACCGTCCCAGACATCATCCAGCGAAATGCCGCGCAATTCGTGCCAGAGCAGCAGGAGCGAGAAAATCACCGCCCCGACGCCGACGACCGGCCAGAAATAGCGTCTCCAGTTCATTGCCTGACTGCCATGCGTTGCGGGCCCGTTGCCTTCGCTGTCATTGCGGGAAAGCGGTCGGCGATTCCGATCGCTTTGCCCCGTCTATTTCAGAGATGCCTCATCGAAGCCGGCTATTCAACCGCCGGCCCTTGCCGCCATGGCAAGCCGCAATCGTTATCGTCGTCGAGAGGCGGAAAATCGACAGCCGAGCGGGAATATCGGCCCGGCCATGCGACCGTCTCCGCATGCATTTGTGCTGAAAGTCGCTGTTTACCCCCACTTTGCGTAAGACGCGGCAGCAGGCGGTTTGCGGACAGCCGGCAAAATTCGTGCCATGCGGCACTTGGTGATCCGGGCCGGCGCTGCTAGTCTGGCGGCAACTTGAAACAAAGAAGCGCCTGCTGCGTCCGTTCGCCGGTTCGCGCGGCGCCGGAAGGAACGACAGTGGAAGACCGCGACACCGGCGCCGGCGCGCCGGAGGTGGGCGCGTCCAGCGCTTCCCCGGGGCCGGCAGGCCCGGGGACCGCCAAATGGCAGCAACGCCGCCCGACGGAGCCACGCTCCGCCGACGGGCAGGCGAGCGACGCGAACCACCATCAAAAGGGCAAGGCCAAGAAAAGGCGCAAACGCCGGCGCGGGCGCAAGGTTTTTGCGCGCGACGATATCCGTCCCGCGGCGAACGGGGCGCCGACGGCACGCGCCGCCGCGGCTGGCGCGGCGCTTGCAGGCATAGCCACACCGCCCATCGCGGTGGCTCGGCCCGAATCGGGGGCTCATCGGCCGCCGATGCCAGAATTGCCGGTCTTCGCCGCGCTCGATCTCGGCACCAACAATTGCCGGCTGCTGGTCGCCGTGCCGGCGCGTCATGGCCAGTTTCGCGTCATCGACGCCTTTTCGCGCATCGTGCGACTGGGCGAGGGGCTCACGGCCAGCGGCCGCCTCGGCCAACCGGCGATGGACCGCGCGGTCGAGGCCCTGAAAGTCTGCGGCGAGAAACTGCGCAACCGCAAAATCAGAAAGGCGCGGCTGATCGCCACCGAGGCCTGCCGCTCGGCGGCGAACGGGGTCGAATTCCTGGAGCGCGTCGAGCGCGAGGCTGGCCTCAAGCTCGAAATCATCGACCGACAGACCGAAGCCCGGCTCGCGGTGTCCGGCTGCGGTTCGCTGGTCGAGCGCGACACGCAGGGCGTCGTGCTGTTCGACATCGGCGGCGGCTCCTCCGAGATCGCGCTGATCGATCTCACCGGCCGCCGCTCGCCGCGGCTCGCCAACCATATAGTGTCATGGACGTCGTTGCCGGTCGGCGTCGTCTCGCTGGCCGAGCGTTTCGGCGGCCGCACGGTGACGCGCGAGATTTTTGGCGCCATGGTCGACGACGTCGCCGCCCGGCTCGCCGCCTTCGATGGCCGCGATCGGCTTAGCCACCTCAAGGCCAGCCCGAAATTTCATCTGCTGGGCACTTCCGGAACGGTGACGACGCTTGCCGGCGTCCATCTCGATCTCGAGCGCTACGACCGCCGCCGCGTCGACGGCCTGTGGATGGACAGGGACAGCGTCGACCGCATGGTGGAAAAACTTGTCGGCTGGGATTTCCAGCAGCGTGTCGCCAATCCCTGCATCGGCGCGGACCGCGCCGACCTGGTGCTGGCCGGCTGCGCCATCCTGGAAGCGATCCGCGCCGTGTGGCCGTCGGAGCGGCTGCGCGTTGCCGACCGTGGCTTGCGCGAGGGCATATTGAGCGAGCTGATGGCCGATGACGGCGTCTGGCGCAACGATGGGCGCGGCAGAACATGATCCCGAACCGCAGAACCGCGTCAGCTAAAAGTGGCGACCGGTTTTCGCGGACAAACGGCTCCGTTTGTCCAGAAGTCACGCTCGGGCAAGCTGGCGCAAGCGTTGCTCCGGTGAGCAGTCGACCCCCACTCCGTCGAGCTTCGCTCGACACCTCTCCCCCGATCGACGGGGGAGAGGAATGGCGCGAGCTAGCCAATCTTGGCGCCCTTCCTCTCCCTCCGGAGGGGGGAGAGGTGGCGCTGCGAAGCAGCGACGGAGTGGGGGAAGCCGTTTGCCAAACGCGCTGCCGCCGAAAAGCGGCCACAACCCGGCAAGCGAGAAAACTTGGACAAGAAGTCAACCAATGACCAAGAAACCGGAAAAGCCGGGCTCAGCCGGCATTCGCGTGCTGAAGACGCGGATCAAGAAGAAAAGCGGGCTGAAGGAATCGTCGCGCCGCTGGCTGCAGCGCCACATCAACGATCCCTACGTCCAGCGCTCCAAGGCTGACGGCTACCGCTCGCGCGCGGCCTACAAGCTGATCGAGATCGACGACAAGCACCATCTGCTGAAACCCGGCATGAAGGTGATCGACCTTGGTGCGGCCCCCGGCGGCTGGTGCCAGGTCGCGGCCGCGCGGACCAAATCGACCGCGGAAAATCCGCATGTCGTAGGCATCGACTATCTGGAGATGGACGCGGTGCCCGGCGCGCCGGTGCTGTTGATGGATTTCCTCGATCCCGAGGCGCCGCGGAAGCTGGCCGAGGCGCTTGGCGGCGATCCCGATGTCGTGCTGTCCGACATGGCGGCGCCCACCACCGGCCACAAGCGGACCGACCACATCCGCACCATGCATCTGTGCGAGGTGGCCGCCGATTTCGCGCTGTCGGTGCTGAAGCCGGGCGGCCACTTCCTGGCCAAGACGTTCCAGGGCGGCGCCGAAAACGAGCTGCTCTCGATGCTGAAGAAGAATTTCCGGTCCGTCCACCACGTCAAGCCGCCTGCGTCGCGCGATGAGTCGGTGGAGCTGTATCTACTGGCGAAGGATTTCAAAGGGCGAGAATCCGGTCCGCCATCAGGCGGATCGGAACGTCCAGTGGATGTCTCGAAGAACTTGAGCGCACGGAGCCATGGCGAAGGGCCGGCGGACGGCGACGGCTGAACCGTCTCACTCCCCCGGCGACCTCACCGGTTCCAGCGGCTTGGGCATGGTCAGGCGGCCGTGGCCCGATACGGCGTTGCCGGCATCGGGCGCCAGCCGCATGAACGACAGCGATGCGGCGGCGGAAATTGCCGCGACGATGAAGAAGGCGGTATGGAAGTCCGGCAATGTCAACGGGCCGCCGTGGATACCCGTCGATACTTCCAGGATGCCGCCGGCAACCGCCACGCCCAGCGCGATCGACAGTTGCTGGAACACGGCGGCGATCGGTGTTGCCTTGCTTGTGTCCTCGGCTGAAACCTCGGCGTAGGCGAGGGCGTTGATGCCGGTAAAGAACATCGAGCGGATGAAGCCGCCCACCAGCAGCATGGCCAGCATCAAGAGATAGGGCGTATCGGGCGTGAACAGGCCGTTGACGGCGATCGACGCGGCGGCCACCAGCGAGCCGACGATCAGCACGCGACGAAAGCCGACGACGCGGAAGATCAGCGCTGTGACGAATTTCATGCCGATGGCGCCGATCGCGGAGACGAAGGTAATCATGCCGGACTGGAACGGCGTCAGCCCGAAACCGATCTGGAACATCAGCGGCAGCAGGAACGGCACGGCGCCGATGCCGATGCGGAAAAGTCCGCCGCCAAGCACGGAGGAGCGGAATACCTGGTTGCGGAACAAGTCGAGCGCCAGCAGGGGGTTCCTGGCACGGCGCGCATGCATGAGGTAGAGAGCGCCCGACACCAGCCCGACGCCCACGGTGATGAAGCCGGTCGCCGGCGGCAGATAGGGCAAGCTGATCACTGACAGGCCGAACACGACGCCGGACGCCGCCAGCCCGCTCAGCACGAAGCCGACGAAATCGAGCGGCGGCGTCTCCATCGATTCGGTTTCCGGCAGGAAGCGGGTGGCCAGCCAGATGCCGATCAGGCCGATCGGCACATTGATCAGGAAGATCCAGTGCCAGGTGAAGTAGGTGGTGATGAAGCCGCCGATCGGCGGTCCGACCAGCGGGCCCACCAATGCCGGCACGGTCAGCCAGGACATCGCCGCGACAAGTTCGCTCTTGGGCGTGGCGCGCACCAGCACCAGGCGCCCGACCGGCGTCATCATGGCGCCGCCTATGCCTTGCAGGAAGCGCGACACCACGAAGGCCGGCAGCGAGCCCGAAACGGCGCAGGCGACCGAACCGACGATGAACACCGCGATCGCGGCGCGGAAAACGTTCTTGGCGCCGAAGCGATCCGCCATCCAGCCGCTGATGGGAATGAAGATCGCCAGCGACACAAGATAGGAGGTCAACGCCAGCTTGAGCGCGATCGGGCTGGTGTGGATGTCGAGGGCGATCGCCGGCAGCGATGTGGCGATGACGGTCGAATCCATGTTTTCCATGAAAAGAGCGACCGCCAATATGAGCGGAATGGTTCGGTTCAAAGGAACGCGTCCGGGCTTGATTCCAGATGTTGCCGACCGGGAGTTTGCCGGCAGGCAGGGCGGTTATCACGGCTGGACACCAATGTCGTGTTAAATTGCTGTCACTTTTATGCGACCGCAACCTCCGGTGGCGGCTGCGATACGCGATTGCTTGCAAAAAGCGGACACTATCCCTATTGTAGTGAAAATAACTACAGGACGTTATGATCATGGAAGAGGCCGTTTCGGCAGCCGATGCCAATCGCAGATTTTCTCGCATCCTGCGTGAGGTACGCGAGGGCCAGAGCTACCTCGTGACAAGCCATGGTCGGCCGGTGGCACGGATCGTGCCTGCGGAGAGGCACGAGGGTGTGGCCTCCCGCTCGCGCGCGGCATTGCTGTCGCGACTCGAACGGCAGCCGGTTGCCGATGCAGGACGCTGGACCCGCGATGAGCTCTACGAGGATGACCTGTGAGGGTCGCGCTCGACACCAACATTCTTGCCTACGCAGAGGGCGTTAACAACGTAGCCAAACGCGACCACGTTCTCGAACTGCTGCGCAAGGTTCCACAAGACGCTGCCATTGTTCCGGTCCAGGTGCTGGGTGAACTGTTCAAGGTCCTTGTCCGCGAGGCTGGAAGGTCGCCCAAGGAGGCTCGGGATGCGCTGCTTAGCTGGCGCGACGCGTTCCCGGTTGCCGGGACGACGCCGGAGGTGATGACGATGGCTGTCGATCTTGCGGCGGACCATCGCTTCGGCATCTGGGATGCCGTCATTCTTTCGGCTGCATCCCAAACGGGTTGCCGGCTGCTTCTGTCGGAAGACCTGCAGGACGGCTTCACCTGGGGCGGTGTAACCGTCGTCAACCCCTTTGCATCGCCGCGTCACGCTTTGCTGGATGCTTTCCTTGGTTCGCAATAGAAGCTGAAGCGTCCGCAACGATCGGCTTTTCTTCCGTGCCGGGACGTGGTACCAGCCACCGCCAATCCTGAAAGGGAAGAAGAGAGTCGCGCTGTCCATCCCGGTCCAGCGCTTTTCCCGCATTCAAAGGGCTGGCCATGGCAAAAATCATCGAAACGTCCACCGGCGCGCTGGCGCTGACCTTTGACGACGTGCTTTTGCAGCCCGGCCATTCCGAAGTCATGCCCGGCCAGACCGACATCCGCACCCGGATTGCCGGCGACATCGACCTCAACGTGCCGATCCTGTCGGCGGCCATGGATACCGTCACGGAGGCAAGGCTTGCCATCGCCATGGCGCAGGCCGGCGGCATCGGCGTCATCCACCGCAATTTCTCGCCGGCCGAGCAGGCCGAGCAGGTGCGGCAGGTGAAGAAATTCGAATCCGGCATGGTGGTCAACCCGGTCACCATCGGTCCCGACGCGACGCTGGCCGACGCGTTGTCGCTGATGCGCACCTACTCGATCTCGGGTATTCCGGTGGTCGAGAATGGCGGCTCCGGCGGCCACAAGAGCGGCCGGCTGGTCGGCATCCTGACCAATCGCGACGTGCGCTTCGCCTCCGATCCGGCGCAGAAGGTCTACGAATTGATGACCCGTGAGAACCTGATCACGGTCAAGGAGAATGTCGACCAGGACGAGGCCAAGCGGCTTCTGCATCAGCACCGCATCGAAAAGCTCGTCGTCGTCGACAAGCAGGGCAATTGCGTGGGGCTGATCACCGTCAAGGACATCGAGAAATCGCAGCTCAACCCGCACGCCACCAAGGACGCGCAGGGGCGTCTGCGCGCCGCGGCCGCCACCAGCGTCGGCGACGACGGTTTCGAGCGCGCCGAGCGCCTGATCGAGGCGGGCGTCGACCTTCTGGTCATCGACACCGCGCATGGCCATTCGCAGCGTGTCCTCGATGCCGTCACGCGGGCGAAAAAACTCTCCAATTCGGTGCGCATCCTGGCCGGCAACGTCGCCACCGCCGAGGGCACCCAGGCGCTGATCGATGCCGGCGCCGATGCCGTCAAGGTCGGCATCGGCCCCGGCTCCATCTGCACCACCCGCATCGTCGCCGGCGTCGGCGTGCCGCAGCTGTCGGCCATCATGTCGGCGGTGGAAACTGCGCACAAATCGGGCGCCTCGGTGATCGCCGATGGCGGCATCAAATATTCCGGCGATCTGGCCAAGGCGCTTGCCGCCGGCGCCAGTGCCGCCATGATCGGCTCGCTGCTTGCCGGCACCGACGAAAGCCCGGGCGAGGTCTATCTGCACCAGGGCCGCTCCTTCAAGGCCTATCGCGGCATGGGTTCGGTCGGCGCCATGGCGCGCGGCTCGGCCGACCGATACTTCCAGGCGGAGGTTCGCGACACGCTGAAACTGGTGCCGGAAGGCATCGAGGGGCAGGTCCCCTACAAAGGACCTGTGTCTGGCGTGCTGCACCAGCTTGCAGGCGGCCTGAAAGCCGCTATGGGTTATGTTGGTGGCCGCGACCTTGCCGATTTCCGCGAACGCGCCACCTTTGTGCGCATATCCAACGCCGGACTTCGTGAAAGCCACGCCCATGACGTCACGATCACCCGCGAAAGCCCCAACTATCCCGGCGGAGCCTGATCGGCCCGACCAGTACACGTTCTGGCGCAATCTGGCCGCGACCATCTTGCGGCTATCGCGCCACGCTGCCGCCCTTTGCACCGCATCGGTGGCGGTTTTCATCGCCATGACGCTCATGGAGTTCTTCTATTTCCGCCAGTTGAGTGGCGATTTGCCGTCGCTCGACATGCGCGTTTTTGGCTTCACGCCGGATGAAGGCATGGCCTGGCTGACGGCGCTCGGCCGGCGCGGCGGCGAGATCATCCTGGTCTGGCACTATCTGACCTTCGATCTTCTGTTCCCCGCGCTGTTGTCGGTGACGCTGGTCAGCCTGATCCTGGCAACGGGAAGGCGGTTGAGGAATTTCCGCGTGCTTCCGGGCCAGATGCAATCGATCTTCGCACTGATCCTGGTGCTGCCCTACACGATCGCCAACTACGCCCAGAACATCGCCGTGGCCCGCCTTCTGTCGGATTTCCTGTCGGCCAATCCCGATTCCCTGGGTCTCGCCTCGGCGCTGATCGTCACCAAATTCGCGCTGCTCGCAATTCCGGTGATCGTCATCGCCGTCTTCTGGCTGGCGGGTCAGAAACAGAATTGATCTGACCCGGCACCGGGCGGGGAGGGTTCATGAACCAGACATCGATTTTCTGGCCTGTTCTGGCGCACGTGTTGCTGGTCTACATCGTCTATGGCGCCATGGCCCGGCGCAGGTATGTCGCCATCCAATCGGGCGAAGCCAAAGTCAGCCAGTACAAGGCGCGCTCGACCGAGCCGGCCTCCTGCGTGACAGTTGCCAGCAACCTCAGCAACCAGTTCGAACTGCCGGTGCTTTTCTATGTGCTGTGCCTGATGTTGCACCTGACCAACGGCGTCAACTATCTGACCTTGGCCCTGATGTGGATCTTTGTCGCGACCCGCTATTTTCATGCCTGGGTTCACCTGACCAGCAACAATCTGCTCCTGCGCAGCCGGTCTTTCTCCCTGGGGGCAGTGATTCTTTTGCTGGGCTGGATCTGGCTCGCGCTGCACCTGCTCCGGGTGGTTTGAGCAGTACTCCCCTTCGTTGGGGCGCTCCGCCTACAAATCGAACACCGCTATTTTGCGCTTGTCGAACTTGATGCCGATCTCGCCGCGCACCAGCTTCAGCGCCGCCTCGCCGAAAACGGCGCGGCGCCAGCCCTGCAGCGCCGGCACGTCGGCGGCTTCGCCTTCGGCAGCGATGCGGTCGATGTCGTCGCTGGAAGCCAGGACCTTCGATGCGACGCCTTGCTTTTCGGCCACGATCCTGAGCAGCACCTTCAACAGCTCCGCGGCGGCGCTCGATCCCTCGGGCGGCTGAAAACTCTTTGGCAGCTTCGGCAATTGCTCCTTGGGCAGAGCTAGTGCGGTGTTGACCGCGCCAAGCAGCGCCGCCGCGGTCGAGGAGCGCTCCCAGCCCTTCGGTATCGTGCGCAGCTTGGCCAGCGCGGCCGCGTCGCGCGGCGCCTGCTGCGCCACCTCGTAGATGGCGTCGTCCTTGAGCACGCGGCCGCGGGGTACGTCGCGTTCGCGCGCCTCGCGCTCGCGCCATGCCGCCACGGCCTGCACGATCGCCAGCTCCTGCGGCTTGCGCAGCCGCATCTTCAGCCGCTTCCAGGCATCCTCGGGGTGCGGATCGTAGGTTTCGCGCGAGGTCAGGACGTCCATCTCCTCGTTCAGCCAGTGGGCGCGGTTCTCCCGCTCCAGTTCGGCGCTGAGATGCTGGTAGACCTCGATAAGATGGGTGACGTCGGCAAGCGCATAGTCGAGCTGCTTTTCGGACAGCGGCCGGTGGCGCCAGTCGGTGAAGCGCGAGGACTTGTCGAGCCGCGCGCCGGTGACGCGCTGCACGAGCTGATCGTAGGAAACGCTGTCGCCGAACCCGCAGACCATCGCCGCAACCTGGGTATCGAACACCGGATGGGGAACGAGATCGCCCAGATGGACGATGATTTCGATGTCCTGCCGCGCGGCATGGAAGACTTTGACGACAGCTTCGTTGGCCATCAGCCTGAAAAACGGCTTCAGGTCGATGTCTGGCGACAGCGGATCGATCAGCGCCGTTATTCCGGGCGCCGCCATCTGGATCAGGCACAGGATCGGCCAGAAGGTCGTTTCCCGGATGAATTCGGTGTCGACGGTGACGAAATCCGATTTTTCGAAAGCGGCGAGAACGGTCTCGAGTTCTTTTTGGGTGGTGATGACGTGCATCAAATCGCTTTTGGCAGGAGTAGGGTCTTCCTAGATTTCAGCCGGGAAGGCTTTCGTCAAGCGTTGGCGCTCGCATCACGGCCCGTCCGGCCCGTCCGGATCGCCGTTTCTTCTCGCCAGCCGGGCGAAAACCGTCGAGGTGCGCAACAGCGCGGTGAAGCGGCTGCGCTTGCCAGCCGGCACGCCCGATCGTGCCCGCATCCGATAGAGGATGACGGTGATGAAGATTGCATAGACCAGCGCGCTGAACACGAACAGCGCGCTTGGGCCAAAATACTGCATCGCCGTCGATGCGGCGAAAGGGCCGCCAATGGCGCCGAAGGAATAAAACAGCATCAAGGCGGCGTTGATCAGAACGAACTCGCCCGCGCCGGCGCGGTCGTTGGAGTGCGCCGCCGACAGCGAGTAGAGCGGCATGGCGAAACAGCCGAAGATGAAGATGATGAGGAAGTTGAGAAACGGGTCGGCTCCCGCCACGAACGCAAGCGCCAGCGCTGCCAGCATGGCGCAGCATGTCGTCGCCAGCAGCACCGAGCGCCGGTCCCAGCGATCGGAGAGATAGCCTAGCGGGTATTGGATGAGTGCGCCGCCGAAGATACCGACGCTGACGAAGGTGACGACATCGGCGACAGACATGCCGATCTGCTCGGCATAGACCGGCGACAGCGTGCGGAACGCGCTGTTGGTCACGCCGACGGCGATGCAGCCGAAACAGCCGAGCGGCGAGATGCGCCAGACCCGCGCCAGGTCGAGCTTGACGTCTTCCGGCGGCGTCGGGTTGGAGCGATCGCCCAGCGATACCGGCACCAGCGACAGCGTGATCATCATCGATATGATGGCGAATATGGCGAAGCCGCCCGCTCCGAAGATCGGGATGAGGAACTGCGCGCCGGTGACCGAGCCGATGTCGACCATGCGGTAGATGGCAAGCACGCGGGCGCGGTCCTTGTTGCTGACCCCGGAGTTGAGCCAGGCCTCCATCACCGTGAACAGGCCGGCGAAGCAGAAACCGCCGGCAAAACGCACCGCGCACCACATCACCGGGTCGATGACCAGAACCAGGAGCAATGTGCCGGCCGAGGCGGCCGCGGCCAGCGCCGAGAAGGTCCTGACATGGCCGACCGCCTTCAGGATGCGGGTGACGGCCAGGCAGCCGAGCAGGAAGCCGGCGAAATAGAACGTGCCCATCAGGCCGATGTCGGAAGCCGAAAAACCTTCCTGCGCGCCGCGCAGCGCGATCAGCGTGCTTTGCAGCCCATTGCCGCCGAGCAGGATGCCTGCGGCGATGAGGAGCGGGATCAGCGGACGGATGGAGGACATTAAGAGGCGATCACATGTCTGTGATCCCTTCTTGAACCATCGCTTCCGTCAATACCAGCGGCAATTCCCCGCGCCAACAGGATGTGTCCGCCTTTCCGTTCAAGGAAGTCGGCGCCTGCCTCCTCGACGTCCCACGGCGAACCGCCCGGCTGCTCCCGACGCGATGGCTATTCCCGCGAGGACAGCGATGAGCCCGACAATTAGGTTTGCATTGATTTGCTCACCGAGAAAGACGGCGCCGAAGATCGATGCCGTCACGGGGTTCACGGCAACTGAAACGGCAACCAGCGTTGGCGGCGCACGTTCAAGTGCGAACGCCCAGAGGAAGAAGATCAGGGCGCCGCAAATTACGGCCAGGTATCCGCTGGCAACCCATTGCGACGCCTCAAGCGCGGCAAGTCGCGTCAGGCCTCCAGTCAAAGTCGACAGCGCCAACAGGCAGGCCGTGCCGACGGCCATGCCAAACGCGGCGAATGATGTCGGCGCGCAGCGGGTGAGAAAAGGTCGCGACCAGACATTGTAGAGCGCCATGCAGAATGCCGCCGCGATCATCAGGAGGTCTCCGCGCCAGGCGCCCTGGGGAGCTGTCGTCAGGCTGCTGCCAAGCGCGACAGCCACTCCGGCCATCGCGACCAGGACGCCGACGATCTTGCGCGTCGTCGGCGGTTCGATCCCTAGAACCGCGCCTGCGAGCATTGTGAGCACAGGCAGCGTCGAAAGCGCCAGAGCTCCTCGCGCCGCCGTCGTGTAGACAAGGGCTCCGTTGAAGAGCACCGGGAATAGGCCGAAGAACAGCAGGCCCAATGCGGCGGCGCCCGGCCAATCGCTTTTCGCAGGCCACTTGTCCCGCCGCAGAAGCGCTAGGGCGGCGAGCACTAGAAAACCACCCCCGAACCGGATCGCGCCGATGGTGAGCGGATCCAGCGAACGCGCGAGATAGCGCGTTGCACCGACAGCGGTGCCGCCAAAGGCGCTGGAGAGAATCGCCGCGAGCACGCCTCCAGTTTCCATCGCTTCCCCTCTGCCAGTTCGGAGTCCAGCGGTATCGGGCAAACCGGGTAAAAGGAATCGAATAAATGCAATGAGCTTGATAAGCTTGCGCAATGAGCAGTCGGAGTCTCGATCCGGAATTGTTGCGGACTTTCGTCGTCGTTGCCGAGCGGCTCTCTTTCACGCGAGCCGCCGAGCAGCTCAATCGAACGCAAGCCACCGTCAGCTTGCAGGTGAAGCGCCTTGAAGAGCGCCTTGACATTTCGCTGTTCCGTCGATCGACGGCCCATGTCGAGCTTACGGCCGCCGGCGAGGGGTTTCTGATCGACGCACGCCGCATTCTTGCACTTAACGAGCAGGCGATTGCCCGTGTCTCCAACCAACGGGTAGCGGGACGCATCCGGATAGGCGTCATGGAGGACTACGGCACCAAGATCCTGCCACGCCTCCTCGCCGATATCGCCGTGCGGTTTCCGCTCATGCAGGTCGAAATGGAGATCGGCCTCACGGCGCGGCTGCTGAAACGGCTCGGCTCATCATTTGACGCGGTCATCGCCATGCATCCGGAAGGTGTGGCCGAGGGCGATCTGATATGCCGCGAAAGAGCGATATGGGCGGCGGCGAGGACCCACTCTGTCGAAGAACTCGATCCGCTGCCCGTCGCGTTGTCGGACCCCGATTGCTTGTTTCGCGCATGGGCGATTGACGCGCTCGACAGAGCGGGCCGGCCGTGGCGACTGGCCTATGTCAGCCCGAGCCTTGCCGCGACGGAGGCGATCGTCGAGCAGGGCCTTGCGGTTACCGTGGTCAAGGGCAGCATGCTCGCGCCCGGCCTGCGCGATGTCCATCCTGGCCCTTATGTGCCGCCGCTGCCCGGGGCGGAGATCCGCCTTCATCGGGCCACAACGTCTTCCGCAAGCGCCGCATTGGTCGTCGATCACCTCGCGCATCGCCTGCGGTTGTCAAGCCTTGGTTCATAGGGCGACCTGCGCGCCGGCGAATGCTCCGAAAGAACCCGTCAACCCGGGTTCGTTGCCCTGGCCCTCCGCCCACTCGCCTTGACAAACCGGGCCTCCCATGCGCTTTTCGCGCAAATTTTTCAGGCCGGGCCGCGATGCTTCGGCCGGCAACCCAACATCCCGGACTTTTGCCCATGACAATGCACCGTTACCGCAGCCATACCTGTGCCCAGTTGAGAAAGAGCGACGTCGGCGCTTCCGTTCGCCTGTCGGGCTGGGTGCATCGCGTGCGCGACCATGGCGGCCTGCTGTTCATCGACCTGCGCGACCACTATGGCATGACCCAAATCGTCGCCGATCCCGATTCGCCGGCCTTCAAGATCGCCGAAACAGTGCGCGGCGAATGGGTGATCCGCGTCGACGGCGAGGTCAAGGCGCGCCTGCCTGAAACCACCAATGCCAACCTGCCGACCGGCGAGATCGAGATTTTCGCGCGCGAGATCGAAGTGCTTTCGGCGGCCAAGGAATTGCCGCTGCCGGTCTTCGGCGAGCCGGACTATCCCGAGGACATCAGGCTGAAATACCGCTTCCTCGACCTGCGCCGCGAGACGCTGCACAGGAACATCGTGGCGCGCACGAAGATCATCGCCGAGATGCGCAAGCGCATGGGCGAGGTCGGCTTCACCGAATTCTCGACGCCGATCCTCACAGCATCGTCGCCCGAAGGCGCGCGCGACTTCCTGGTGCCGTCGCGCATTCACCCCGGCACTTTCTATGCGCTGCCGCAGGCGCCGCAGCAATACAAGCAGCTGATCATGGTCTCGGGTTTCGATCGTTATTTCCAGATCGCGCCCTGCTTCCGCGACGAGGATCCGCGCGCCGACCGCCTGCCCGGCGAATTCTACCAGCTCGACCTCGAAATGAGCTTTGTCGAGCAGGATGACGTGCTTTCCACCATGGCGCCGGTGATGACATCGGTCTTCGAGGCCTTTGCCAACGGCAAGCCCGTCACGAAGGACTGGCCGCGCATTCCCTATGATGTTGCGATGCGCAAATACGGTACCGACAAGCCGGATCTGCGCAACCCGATCGAGATGCAGGCGGTCTCCGACCATTTTCGTGATTCCGGCTTCAAGGTCTTCGCCAACATCCTGGCCAACGATCCCAAGGCCGAGGTCTGGGCCATTCCGGCCAAGACCGGGGGCAGCCGTGCCTTCTGCGACCGCATGAACAGCTGGGCGCAAGGCGAGGGGCAGCCCGGATTGGGCTACATCTTCTGGCGCAAGGAAGGCGAGAAACTCGAAGGCGCGGGTCCGCTTGCCAAGAACATCGGCGAGGAGCGCACCGAGGCGATCCGCCTTCAGCTGGGCCTTGCCGATGGCGATGCCGCCTTCTTCGTCGCCGGCGATCCCAAGAAATTCGTCTCCTTCGCGGGTGCTGCGCGCACCCGCGCCGGCGAGGAACTGAACCTGGTCGACCGCGACCGTTTCGAGCTGTGCTGGATCGTCGACTTTCCGTTCTTCGAGTGGAACGAGGACGAGAAGAAGATCGATTTCGCCCACAATCCGTTTTCGATGCCGCAGGGCGGCATCGACGCCCTCAACAACCAGGAGCCGCTCGGCATCAAGGCATTCCAGTACGACGCCGTGTGCAACGGCTTCGAGATTGCCTCGGGCGGCATCCGCAACCATTTGCCCGAAACCATGGTCAGGGCCTTCGAGATGGTCGGACTGGATCGCCAGACCGTCGAGGAGCGCTTTGGCGGCCTTTACCGTGCGTTTCAGTACGGCGCCCCGCCGCACGGCGGAGCGGCATTCGGCATCGACCGCGTCGTGATGTTGCTGGTGGGCGCCAAGAACCTGCGCGAGATCACCATGTTCCCGATGAACCAGCAGGCTTACGACCTGTTGATGAATGCGCCGTCGGAAGCCACGCCGCAGCAGCTTCGCGACTTGTCGCTGCGTGTCGCACCGATCAAGAAAGAGGCATGATGGCGCTTCGGACGGCGCTTTAAAGAAGCCTCCGAAGTGACTCGTTCGATTGAGAATCGCAGACAAAAGCCCGGCATCGCTGCCGGGCTTTTCGTATCTTGAAGCAAGTCGAGGTCGCTTCGATCAGTCTTCGTTGGCCTTGACGGTGACGCCGAGCGTCTTCGGCAGGTCGGTCGGATTGGACATGGCGCCCGCCATGATCAGTGCGAACGGCACCGACGCCGGCGGCTTAGCCGAGATTTCGAGGCTCTTCGGATCGTCGAGATATTTGCCGACCGCCGCCGTTACCTGCGCCGTCAGCTCGGGATTGTTGAGCTGCGCCATGCCGAACGGCACGATCGCCTTGGCCTGGTTGGCGATATCCTTGCCCGACATGCCTTGCTGCTTGCCGACATAGTCCAGCACCTTGCCCGTCAGCGAATCGTCGTCGAAACGGATCGAGGCGCTGTTGAAGGAAAGCTGCTGCAACAGGCCGAGCATGGCCATGCCTTGCGCCGAGTTGTCGGCCCCTTCGGGCTGCGCGGCCATCTTCTTCTGCATTTCCTGCAGCGACTTGATGAAGTCGAGCGTGTAGCCGCCGAGATCGAAGGTCATGCCGAGCGTGCCGGCATTCTCGACCGAAATGTTGTATTTCGACAGCTCCATCTTGCCGTCAGTGGGCTGCCAGGTGCCGGCCATCTCGAAATTGCCCGCAATGTTCTGGTAGCCGAGTGCGTTGATGACTTCCTTCGACTTGAGATCCTCGACCAGCGTCAGGTCGGCATTGAACTTCTCGGTGGTGCCGGTGAATTTCATCGCTTGGCCGTCGGCCGGCGGCGTGATTTCGATGGCAAGCCCGTCCATCGAGAAAGCGGTCTTGTCGGCGATCTTGACCCTCATGTTCGAGAGTTCGGCGGACTTGTACATCATCAGCGAGCCCAGCGGGCCGCTGGCGCCGCTGGCCGGAACCATCATGTCGTGGATGACGAGGGGGCTTAAATTGAGGGTGACGCCGTCCTTGCTATGTTCGAATGCCGAGGTCGACACGGTTGCGATATCATAGCCGCCATTGGCTTCGGTCACGCCTTCGAGTTTAACGTCGCCGATCGCAAGGGCCTCTTTTTCCGCGCCCGGTTTGATGGATACGCCCTGCAACACCATGCTGGCGTTGTCGCCGGTCACGCCGGTCCAGGAAATATCGACGCCCTGCGCGGCAAGCGCCGTCTTCAGCCGGTCGGCGACCGCGGTGTCCTGGGCGAGCGCCGCGTTCAGCGGCAATGTGAGCAAGAAGGTCGAAAAGAGGAATTTCCTGAGAGTCGAGCGTTTGATTGTCATCGCGAATGCCCCTGAGAGTGTCCTGAAAATTATTTTTCAATTTTTGGCGCCATCACCCTTCAGTGACGAACTGGACGGGAAAAAGGCGCATCCCGCCACAATGGTCAAAAATCGCGGCGAAAGGCAAACCCGATCCGAACACGCTGGAGACCGGGCCGCCGAGCGTCGTCGCGCTTCGCAATAGAGACGGCATGTAACAGATTGATGTTGGCTGGCGGGCTTGCCTCGCGGCTCGTGTTGCAGGGCAGGCCATGCTCCCGCTTTAGGACTTGCCCTCTTGCCGCGAATCACCCGCTCGGCTAGTTCCAGCCCATGGGAAAAAGGCTTTTGCCGCCTGACAATGGTGGCGGCGATCATATCGAACCGGTGGACCTGAAGAAGGCGCTGGAGGAGCGCTATCTTGCCTATGCGCTGTCGACCATCATGCACCGGGCGCTGCCCGATGTCCGCGACGGGCTGAAGCCGGTCCATCGCCGCATCATGCACGCCATGCGCCTGCTGCGCCTGAACCCCGACCAGGGCTTCGCCAAATGCGCCCGTATCGTCGGCGAGGTGATGGGCAAGTTCCACCCGCATGGCGACCAGTCGATCTACGATGCGCTGGTGCGGCTGGCGCAGGATTTCTCGATGCGCTACCCCTTGGTCGACGGCCAGGGCAATTTCGGCAACATTGACGGCGATAACGCCGCCGCCATGCGCTACACCGAAGCGCGCATGACCGATGTGGCGACCGAGCTGCTCGCGGGCATCACCGAGGATGCCGTCGACTACCGGCCGACCTACAATGAGGAGGACGAGGAGCCGGTGGTGCTCCCGGGCGCCTTCCCCAACCTGCTGGCCAATGGCTCGTCCGGCATCGCGGTCGGCATGGCGACATCGATCCCGCCGCACAACGCGGCGGAACTTTGCGACGCCGCCCTTCACCTGATCGAGCATCGGGACGCGCCGGTGGCCAAGCTGATGGATTTCGTCCAGGGCCCGGATTTCCCGACCGGCGGCATCATCGTCGACAGCCGAGCCTCCATCCTCGAAGCCTATGAAAGCGGCCGCGGCGGCTTTCGCGTGCGGGCAAAATGGAGCCAGGAAGACCAGGGCAGGGGCACCTGGAGCATCGTCGTCGCCGAAATCCCCTATGGCGTGCAGAAGGCGCGGCTGATCGAGAAGATCGCCGAGCTCCTGATGGCGCGCAAATTGCCGCTGCTCGAGGACATCAGGGACGAGAGCGCCGAGGACATCCGCGTCGTGCTGGTGCCCAAGAGCCGTTCCGTCGATCCCGGCATCCTGATGGAATCGCTGTTCAAGCTCACCGAGCTTGAAAGCCGTTTCCCGCTCAACATGAACGTGCTGTCGCGCGGCAAGGTGCCCAATGTCCTGTCGCTGAAGGGCGTGCTGCAGGAATGGCTCGAGCATCGCCGCGACGTGCTGATCCGCCGCTCGAAACATCGCCTCGGCGAGATCGAAAGACGGCTGGAGATCCTTGCCGGCTACCTGATCGCCTATCTCAATATCGACGAGGTGATCAAGATCATCCGCGAGGAGGATGAGCCCAAGCAGGTCATGATGGCCCGCTGGTCGCTCACCGACACCCAGGCCGAAGCCATTCTCAACATGCGCCTGCGCGCCCTGCGCAAGCTGGAAGAATTCGAGATCCGCAAGGAATTCGACGGCCTCACTGCCGAAAAGAAGCAGATCGAGGCGCTGCTTGCGTCCGAAGCCAAGCAATGGGGGACGATCAAGTGGGAGGTTGCGAGCCTGCGGGACAAATTCGGCCCCGAGACCGAGCTCGGTAAGCGCCGCACCCAGTTCGCCGATGCGCCCGAGCATGACCTGACCGACATCGCACATGCCATGATCGAGCGCGAGCCGGTCACCGTGGTGGTCTCGGAAAAGGGCTGGCTGCGTGCGATGAAGGGTCATCTGACCGATCATTCGCAGCTTGCGTTCAAGGAAGGCGACAGCCTGAAACTCGCCTTCCATGCGCAGACGACCGACAAGATCCTGGTGTTCACCACCGGCGGCAAATTTTACACCATCGGCGCCGATCGGCTGCCAGGCGGGCGCGGCCATGGCGAGCCGATCCGCATCATCGTCGACATGGACAATGACCAGGACATCGTCACCGCCTTCGTTCACGATCCGAAGCGCAAGCTGCTGCTGGTCTCGCATGACGCCAACGGTTTCATCGTGCCGGAGGAAGAGGTCGTCGCCAACACCCGCAAGGGCAAGCAGGTGATGAACGTCAAGGCGCCCGACGAAGCCAAGCGCTGCGTGCCGGTCGGCGGCGATCATCTGGCTATCGTCGGCGAGAACCGAAAGATGCTGGTGTTTCCGCTGTCCGACATTCCGGAAATGAGCCGCGGCAAGGGCGTGCGGCTGCAGAAATACAAGGATGGCGGGCTTCTCGATCTCAAGCCGTTTACGCTGGAGACCGGCCTTTCCTGGCAGGATTCGGCCGACCGCACCTTTACAAGGTCGCGCGAGGAATTGGCCGAATGGATCGGCGCCCGCGCGTCGGCTGGCCGCATGGTGCCGAAGGGTTTCCCGAGGACCGGGAAATTTGGGTAATCTCCCCCCTCGAGGGGGAGATGCCGCCGAAGGCGACAGAGGGGTCGGTTCGACTGGACGCAACCTCATTGCTTTGAACAAAGAATGCTAGCGCCTTACGCGCGGCTACCCCCTCTGGCCTGCCGGCCATCTCCCCCTCGAGGGGGGAGATCCGCAGCTTCACCATCACCTTTTGAACTATCGTCACGATTGCTGCACTATATCAGAGCATAAGCAGCGGGATGGCCGGGAGAGACGAGCGTTTGAAGGAAGCGAAGATCCAGAAACCGGGGCAGCGCCTGTTCGGCCTGTCGACGCCGCTCAGAGCCGCCGTCATCCCCCCGCTCTCGGCGGCGCGCTGGCTGCTGGTGCTGATCGTTGCCGCCGGCGTCTATTTCTTCCACGGCTTCCTGTTCCCGGTGCTGGCCGCGCTGGTCATCGCCTTCGCGAGCTGGCCGCTCTACCGGCGGCTTTTGGCCGGTGTCGGCGGCAACCGCACCATCGCCGCCACCTTCGCCATATTGTTCATCCTTGCCTTCCTGGTCATACCGATCGCGCTCGCGGGCACCTACGCCATCAACGAGGTGCGCGAATGGGTCGGCTGGGCGATCGAGACCAACCGGCACGGCGCCCCGACACCGCACTGGATCGCCACGCTGCCTATCGTAGGAGAATGGCTGAACCAGCAATGGACGACCAATCTCGGCCATCCCGGCGGCATCGGCGAACTGATCCAACTGGTCAGCGGCGCCAATATCGGCAGCATCTATCGCGGCGTCCTTGCCGCTGGCGGCAGCGCCTTCGGCCTGCTTTTGACGCTTTTGTTCATGATGATCGCGCTGTTCTTCGCCTATCGCGACGGCGAGCATTTCGCGGGCCAGGTCGATCGCCTGGGCGAGCGCATCCTGCCGACGAGGTGGGAGCGCATCTCGCGGGTCGTGCCGGCGACCATTTCCTCGACCGTGACCGGCATGACCGTCATCGCCATCGGCGAGGGATTGGTGCTCGGCATCGCCTACTGGCTGGCCGGCGTGCCGTCGCCCGTGACGCTTGGCGCGCTCACCGGGGTCATGGCGCTGATTCCCGGCGGGGCACCGCTGTCCTTCACGCTGGTTTCGATCTATCTCGCTGCCAGCGGCTCACCGGTGGCCGGCCTGGCTTTGTTCATCTGGGGGACGGTCGAACTGTTCATCGTCGACAAGACCTTGCGACCGAAGCTCGTCGGCGGGCCGATAAAACTGCCCTTCCTGCCGACCTTTTTCGGCCTGATCGGCGGCGTCAAGACGATGGGCTTTCTCGGCCTGTTCATCGGCCCGGTGCTGATGGCACTGCTGGTGGCGATCTGGCGCGAATGGCTGCGCGAGGTGGAAATGATGGACGAGATGCCTGCTTCCCCTGAACAGGAAGGCTCGCCGTCGCTGATCGAGATCGACGGCGAGGCGAAGAAGATTCAGGCCGGATGACGCACCGCAAGGGCGGCGCGGCGCCTGCGTCCGTCATGCAACTGCCACACCGAATGGACCACCAATGTGACGATCAGGATCGCGCCGCCGATCAGGCTGTTGCGTGACGGCGTTTCGGAAAAGATCAGCCATACCCACACCGGTGCCAGCACGGTCTCCAGAAGGTAGAACATCGCCACTTCCGGTCCGGAGATGTATTTGGGGCCGGCCGCCAGGCAGAAGAACGAAATCGGCATGATCACGGCGCCATTAAAGATGATCCACCAGGGCGCGCTCACATGGATGCCTTCACCTGACACCATGAAGGCCGCCAGCACGAGCGACGGAACCACCCCGACGAGCGCCGTGAAGCCCATGTCCTTGCCGCTGGCCCGCGAAATGGTGATGGCCACGGAAATGAAGAAGGCCGAACACAGCGCCATGAAATTGCCGAACAGGTGTCCGGTGCCGACAGATCCGCCGACGATTACCAGCACGCCGAGGATCATGACCAGCATCGCCGCGAGCGTCACCGCCCGCGGCTTTTCCTGGAGAAACAACCAGGACAAGAGCGCAGCGAACACCGTGTTGAAGGCCAGGATGAACACCAGGTCGGCGGTCGAGGTGTAGAAGACGGCGGTGACGAACGTGATCGAGGTCAGCCCGTAGCATATCGCGGCCGCCAGTCCCGACCAGCCTGGAATGAGCTGAGGCGCGTTTCGGCTGAGCGCCCGCCAGACAGCCCAGATGATCATTGCGGCGATGAAGGTGGCGGCCCCGCGCAAGAGCAGGATCGTCCATGCGCCGCCATCGGCGAGGCGGATCAGCGGAATGTCGAGGGTCAGCGTCAGGCCGCCAATGGCGGTTATCAGAAGGCCCTTCTGGTGGTCGCTGTGGGACGTCATTTGCAAACTTTCGTAATGAAATACAGATGGGACAGCCGATCGGCGCAATGACGCACTCTCCCGCCAAGCGGCTGAAAGACCAGCATCCCCTGCGTTGAAACAGTCAAACGTGGATCTTGGAAAAACTCAGCGTGAGACCGCTTCGTTGGTGTAGCGCTCCCAGCCCTTCGGGCCGAGATGCTCCTGCGGCATGAAGCGCATCTTATAATTCATCTTGCGCGAGCCGTTGACCCAGTATCCCAGGTAGACATGGGGCAGCCCCATCGCCCTGGCGCGAGCGATGTGATCGAGGATCATGAACGTGCCGAGAGACCGCTCCTCGAAGTCGGGATTGAAGTAGGAATACACCATCGACAGGCCGTCGGCCATCTTGTCGGTGAGCGCCACCGCGATCAGCTCGCCCTGTCCCTTGCCGGTGATGAAAGTATCGGGCCCGCGCCGGCGATATTCGATGACCTTGGTGTCGACATGGGTGTCCTCGACCATCATGGCGTAGTCCAGAACCGTCATGTCCGACATGCCGCCGCGGCGGTGGCGGGCATCGAGATAGCTGCGGAACAGCGAATATTGTTCGGTCGAGGGCTCGGCATTGTGCATGGCGCCGACGAGATCGGAATTGTGCTGCAGCACGCGCTTCATGTTGCGGCTGGCGACGAATTCCTGCGCCAGGATGCGCACGGAGACGCAGGCGCGGCAGGTTTCGCAGGCCGGCCTGTAGGCGATGTTCTGGGAGCGGCGGAACCCGCCTTGGGTCAGGAGATCATTCATCTCTGACGCCTTGTCGCCGACCAGATGCGTGAACACCTTGCGCTCGAACTGGCCGTCGAGATAGGGGCACGGCGACGGCGCGGTCAGGAAGAACTGCGGCGACTGGGTCGGGTGCTGCGTCATCGAGTCTCGGAAACACTCCTTCGAATCGCTCTACCTTTGGCGCGGAAAGCGAAAAATTCAACAGGATTGTGAAGGCGTGGCCATGCGGACGCCTTCACATTTGTGCCGACGCCGCGGCGATGCTTGCGAAAATGCGCCTCAGCGGCCGGTGCGGCTGACCACCGTGCCGAGCAGCAGGTCGTGCAGCGTGCGCTTGCGATCGGAAAACAGCGTCACCAGCAGCACCAGCGGCGACAGGATGACGTTGCCGGCCCAGAACAGCACCGAATGGACCACCGCCGTGAGCCCGTCGATCGGCCTGCCGTCGAGCCGATCGAGCCGGATGCCCATCATCTTCATGCCCGTGGTCGCCTGGTCGGCGCTGCCAAGCGTGTTCCAGATGTAGAGAATCGCGACGGCCGGGACCAGGACGCCAAACAGCATCCAGCCAAGGCCGAGGGTCAAAAGTCCGAGGAAGAACACCAGGATGGCGACCGGGATGGTGAGCAGCGCGACAATGACATAGTCGATCATGACCGCCAGGACACGCCGCGTGCGTACCCCTTCATAGGCCCTCACGTCGTCGAGCCTGGTATTGATGATTTCACCGTCGAGAACGCGAGCGTTCATGTCATTTCCTCGTAACAGGGGCCTGCTTAGCCTGCGCCCCACCTGCTGGGAAAATGGTAAAGGCTGATGGCGGAATCAAGATCGAGCCTTTCCCGGTGCGCAAGGCGGGCGAAGCGGCCGGTGGGCCGGTTGAATTCGCGCCTGACATGGCGTTAGCTTGTTGCGGCGCACCAAAAGTGCCAAGGGGCAGGGACGGGCAGGATGGATTACGACATGCTGGTCATTGGCAGCGGCCCTTCCGGCCGTCGTGCCGCTGTACAATCGGCCAAACTCGGCAAAACGGTACTGGTCGTCGACAGGGGGCGGCGCCTGGGCGGCGTTTCCGTGCACACCGGCACCATTCCGTCGAAGACGCTGCGCGAAACCGTGCTCAATCTCTCGGGCTGGCGTGAGCGCGGCTTCTATGGGCGCGGCTACCGGGTCAAACAGGACATCTCGGTCGGAGACCTGGTCGAGCGCCTGCACAAGACGCTCGACCACGAGGTCGAGGTGCTGCAGCACCAGTTCATGCGCAACACGGTCAAGAGCGCCCGCGCCGAGGTGAAATTTCTCGGGCCCAACAGGGTCAGCCTGACATCGGACAACGGCGATTACAGCGAGGTCGGCTTCGCCAATGCGCTGATCGCCGTCGGCACGAGGCCGCACCGGCCGGGCGACGTGCCGTTCGACAAGAGCCGCGTGTTCGACAGTGACGAAATGCTCGAGCTCGACCGCTTGCCGCGCACGCTGACGGTCATCGGCGCCGGGGTCATCGGGGTCGAATACGCGACGATCTTTTCGGCACTCGACGTGCCGGTGACGCTGGTCGAGCCGCGCAACACGATCCTCGATTTCGTCGACCGCGAGATCGTCGACGATTTCATCCACCAGATGCGCGACCGCGGCATGACCATCCGGCTGGGAAGCGCCGTGAAGGAGATTGCCTCCAGGCCCGACCATGCAGAGGTCACGCTGGCCGACGGGCGCACCATACGTTCCGAGATCGTGCTCTACGCCGCGGGCCGCACCGGCAATGTCGGTAGCCTCGGCCTCGATGCGGTCGGCATCGAGGCTGACTCCAGGGGACGCATCAAGGTCGATCCGCACACCTTCCAGACCAGCGTGCCCAACATTTACGCCGCCGGCGACGTGATCGGCTTTCCGAGCCTGGCCTCCACCTCGATGGAGCAGGGCCGGGTAGCCGCGTGCCATGCTTTCGGCGTGACATTGCCGCCGCCGCCGGAAACCTTTCCTTATGGCATTTACGCGGTGCCCGAGATCTCCACCGTCGGCCAATCCGAGGAACAGGTGCGCGAGAGCGGCGCCGCCTACGAGGTTGGCGTGGCCCGTTTCCGCGAGACCTCGCGGGGCCACATCATGGGCGTCAACACCGGCTTCCTGAAGCTTCTGTTCTCGATCGAGACACGCCGCTTGCTCGGCGCGCATATCGTCGGCGAGGGCGCCACCGAACTGATTCACATCGGCCAGGCGGTGATCAATCTGGGTGGCACGGTCGACTTCTTTGTCAACAATACATTCAACTATCCCACGCTGGCCGAGGCCTATAAGATCGCCGGGCTGGACGCCTGGAACAGGATGGGGCAGGGATAACCCTGTCGCCGGCCACTATTATCCTCACTCCGCCGCCTCCCGTTTGGCCGTGGGCGATCCGGTTGCGAGCAGCAGGGGCAGGCAGAGGACATAGAGCGTCGCGCCCGCGACCCACACCATGCCTGGGAAGACCATTCGAGTGCGAAAATAGAGCATGGCGATGACGAGTGGTCCGAGCACCGAGACCAGGCTCGTCATGCTGGTGAGCACACCTTGCAATCGCCCCTGGTGATCTGCCGCGACACGTGACGTCAGCAACGATTGCAGCGCCGGGGCTCCGATGCCGCCGAGACAGAAAAGCGGCAACAGCGCGAACGCCATCCAGCCTTGCCAGGCCAGCGCGATCGACACATAGGCCGTGCTGTCGGCAAGGATGGCGACCATGAGCGCTCGCCTTTCGCCCCAGCGCTCGGCGATCGGTCCGGCGACGAAACCCTGGGCTCCGGCATGGAAGAGGCCGAACAATGCCAGCGAGATGCCCACAGTGAAAAGGCTCCAGCGGAATTTGTCCTGCACGTAGAGAACCCAGACGGTGCCGCCGACTTCGCCGACAAGGCCGAGCACGGCAAAGGCGCCGAGCAGCGGCAGGAGGGCCGGAAAAGTCAGGGCCCAACGCAGCGGCGCCAGCGGGTTGAACGACAGCGGCTCGCCTGTGCCGCCGACCCGCTCCGGCTCCGGCAGCAGAAGGAAGGCCAGCACCAGATTGATGCCGGTGAACCCTGTCGCCGCCAGGAACGGCGCGCGCAGCCAGACATCGCCGAGCAGGCCGCCGAGCGCCGGACCGGCGATGAACCCGACGCCAAAAGCGGCGCTCAGATGGCCGAAGGCGCGGGCGCGCCGCTCTTCGCTGCTGATGTCGACCATATAGGCGGAGGCCACCGCCATGCTGGCGCCCGTTAGGCCGGCGATCAGTCGGCCGACGAACAGCAGCGGCAGCGACGGCGCGAAGGTCATGAACAGATAATCCAGCATCGACCCGGCAAGCGACAGAAGCAGCACCGGCCGGCGGCCGTAGCGGTCGGACAACGCGCCGAGCAGGGGCGAAAACAGCACCTGCATTGCGGCATAGGCGGCGAGGAACGCGCCGAAAATCCAGCCAATGTCCTCGACATGGCCAACCTCGCGCAACAGCCCCGGCAGCACCGGCATGATCAGCCCGATGCCGGCCGCGTCCAGCGCCATTGCCGTCAGCACGACGAGATAGGCCCTTTTCATCGAGATGCTTCTTTCCTAAGTTTATCGGTGATAAGGTAGCGTTTATCACCGATAAATTGGCTGGGCAAGCGAGGTGCATATGAAGCTGGACAAGGCGCTGATCGTGGCGCAGGCGCTCGAGCTGTTGAACGACGTCGGCATCGATGCGCTCTCGACCCGGCTGCTGGCGCAGCGGCTCAAGGTCCAGCAGCCGGCACTCTACTGGCATTTCAGGAACAAGCGCGCCCTGCTCGACGCAATGAACGAGGAGATCCTGCGGCGCGGCCATGGACATCAGGTACCGCTGCCGGGCGAGAGCTGGCAGGAATTCGTACGCAACAACGCCCGCAGCTTCCGCGGCGCCTTGATGGCCTATCGCGACGGTGCGCGCGTCCATGCCGGTACCGAGGCCGATCCGGGCGATCTCGAACATGTCGAACGGTTGCTCACTTTTCTGCGCGAGGCCGGCATGCCTTCCGTCATGGCCATGCGGTTGCTGATGATCGTCGGGCGCTACACGGTGGGCTGCGTCCTCGAGGAACAGGCAGAATATCCGGCCGGCCCGGGTCGAGGTGCAGCGCTCGATGCCAAGGCAAGCGGTTACCCGCTGCTCAGCCAGGCCCTGGCCGATTATCGTGCGGGCGGTCACGAGGCGCTGTTCGAAAGCGGCCTCGACTTGCTGATTGCCGGGGCGCAGGCCGGCATCGCTGAAGGAGGCTGAGCGCGGCGATCCGCGTCTTGCCCGTCAGGCGGCAGGAGCGGGCGGGGCAAGCCATTGCCGCACGATCGCGGCATCGGGGTCGCCGATTTCATGGCCCGAAGCGACGATACGCGCGTCGACCTCGGCGCCGCGCTGGCTGAGCAGCGTTACCAGGGCCGGCGCGAAGGGTCCGTAGGTCAGGTCGGCGGCGCCGGCGACAATCAGCGCCTTGATGCCGGTCAGATCGGTTGCCGGCGTCTCGTCCAGCACCGGCATCGGCCGCAGCAGTGCCGCCCGTCCGACAAGGCCGGGATGGAGCAGCATCAGGCTGGAAACCAGATTGGCGCCGTTGGAATAGCCGAGGAAAGCCGCGCGCTTCGGATCGATCCGGTGCCGCTTCATGGCCTCGGCCATGAAGCGTGCGAAAGCGGCCGTCTCGCGGCGGATGCTGGCCTGCTCGAAGCTGGTCGGCGTGATCCGCTCGAACCAGCGGAAGCCGTCGTCCTGGACGATGCGGCCACGCACGGCGACCAGGCAGGCATGCGGTGCGATCTGCCTCGCCAGCGGCACCAGGGTCGTCTCGTCGACACCTGATCCATGCAGCAGGAACAGGCATTCGTCGCTGGCCCCGCCGGATCCGAAGAAGCGATAGGGAAAGGCCAGATCCAGCCGCGGCAGGCTGTTTTCGACGCTTGTATCGCTCATGCCGTATCCTTTTGATTACATTTCGTTTCACTCAATTTGCCGGCTTCAAAACGCAATATTTTCATGCTCCGCGAAAGTTGATTGAACCGGGCGCATTTCAGTCCGTTTCTGCGCCGATATACTCCATCGCGGAGGAATCGAAGCGGTGCGCCGGGGGTCGCATTGCTGGGCATGAACAACCAGCTTTGAGGCCTTTTGTCGATGACCACCCCAGTTCCAACCGAGCGCGATACGCGTATCGATGTGCTGCGTGCGCTCGCGCTGCTGACGATCTTCGTCGACCATGTGCCGGGCACGGCTTTCGAGACCCTGACCTACAAGAATTTCGGCTTTTCGGATGCGGCCGAGGCTTTCGTGCTGATATCGGGCATTTCGGTCGCGCTCGCCTATGGTACGAAGTTCCGCCCGGGAGGCCGGCTGCTCGCGACGCTGAAAATGTGGCGGCGGGCAGGCGTGCTCTATATCGCCCATATCGTCACCACGATGGCGGTAATGGCATTGTTCTGTGCCGCGGCGGTGTTCGGCCGGCGGCCGGAACTGCTGAAGCTGATCAACATCGAACCGCTGATGAAGGACACGCCCGAGGTGCTGGTCGGCATCGTCACGCTCGGCCACCAACTCGGCTACAACAACATCCTGCCGGTCTACGCGGTGCTGCTTTTGCTGGCGCCGGCCTTCTTGCTGTTCATCAGCTACAGGCCGCTTGCAGCGCTGACCGTGTCCGGCCTGCTGTGGCTTGTAGCCGGCATCTGGCAGATCGCCCCGCCGAACTATCCCGAGCCCGGCCTCTGGTTCCTCAATCCGCTGTCCTGGCAGTTCCTGTTCAACATCGGCCTTGCCGCCATGCTGCATGTCAGGCGCGGCGGCGTCATTCCAGCCAACCGCTGGCTGATCGGTGCCGCCGCGGCCTATGTGCTGGCCGCGTTGGCATGGGTGCATAGTCCGCTTTGGGGCCAGGTGACCTGGTTCGACCTGCCGGTGGTGCTGACCGGCTTCGACAAGACATTCCTGTCGCTCCCGCGGCTGCTGCACATCCTGGCGGTCAGCTATCTGGTGGTGGCACTGCCTGCGGTCTCGAACCTGTTCCGCACCGGCCCCGACCATCCGCTGGCGATACTCGGCAAGCGTTCGCTGCCGGTGTTCATCGCCGGCACGCTGATCGCCATGGTTGCCCAGGTGATGAAGCTGATCAATCCCGGCGGCCTCGCTTATGACAGCCTGTTGCTCGCCGCCGGCATCGCCATGCAGTTCGCGCTCGCTTTCTATCTCGAATGGTTGTCGACCATCGGCGGTTCGGGGAAAGCCAGGACGACGCAAAAGGACGCCAAACCCGTCCAGGCGTCGTTCGGTATCTCGGCCGTGGCTAGAGCCAACCGCTGAGGTCGGCGAGCCGGTTCAGCGGCGCGGTGGAGCCGAGGAGGCGCGCACGATCAGTTCGACCGGCAGCAATTGCCGACTGACCTTGCCGTCGTTTTCCAGGATCGCCTTGACCGCAAGCCGGCCCATCTCGGCGATCGGCTGTGCGACGGTGGTCAGTGGCGGCTCGGATAGCGCTGCTTCGGGAACACCGTCGAAACCGATGACCGAAACATCATCGGGGACATTCAGCCCGCGCGCGCTCAGCCATTCAAGCGTTGCCAAGGCCATCCTGTCCGACATCGCCAGGATGGCCGTGGGTGGTTCGCCGGAAGCAAAGATCGTTTCCAGCCCCGCCTTTGTGGTGGCGGCATCGTTGGCGGTTTCGTAGACGGGCACTTTGGATGTATCGATGCCAACCCGCGAAAGCTCCCGGAAGTAGCCGGTGAGGCGATCGCGTGTCCCCGCATAGGCCGCGGCGCGAAGCTCCTCGGGCGAAATGATGCCTGTCCTGCCGTCGGCGAAAGGCAGCGCCAGCACGGCAAAGCGGCGATGCCCGAGTTCCGTCAGATGGCGCGCCGCCAGGCTGGCGCCGGCGATGTTGTCGACGCCGATCGCCGCGACGGATCCATCCTCCGAATCCAGGTCCAGCGCCACGAAGGGCAGTTTGCGCTCACGCGCCAATTCGACAAGGCGCGAGCCGCCTTCGATACAGAAGACGATGAAGCCGTCGACAAGGGCGCTCTGGATATTCCAGGCAAGCTGTTCGGTGTTGGCCGCCGAGACTAACGAGATACCGGCCCCGGTCGCATCGCAGGCCTGCGAGATACCGGCCATCATCACGCGCGCGAAGGGATCCTCGAAGAAATAGGAGAGGGGCTCCGCGGTGGCCACGCCGATGGCGTTGACCTTGCCGGCCCGCAGCAGGCGGCCCTTGGGATCGGGGCCGGCATAGCCCATCGCCTCGGCCGCCGCACGGACCCGTTCGCGGACTTCTTCGCGCACGATCTCGGGGCGGCTGAAAACGTTGGAGGCGGTGCCGTGCGAAACACCGGCTGCCTTGGCGATGTCGGCCAGCCGGACGGGTCGTCGATTGCCTGCGGTGAGTGACGCCATTTGCGCGTGCCTCCTGACATGCATTTAGCACGTTCCCGATTTGCATCTAGCACTTTCGTTGGATCGATTCAAATTTTGCTTGACCGGCGGCTTCCATAGGCCTATCTTTGAATCGATCCAACTAAGATCTGCCTGCTGGATTAAACCTAGATGGGAGGTGCGCCATGCATCCTGTTAACTATCTGTTCGAAGACATCTACCGCAACGACTGGAGCATCGGGTCGGCCGCCAAAAAGTCCAGCCGCCGCGGCGGAAGCCCGTGGATTCGCGATCTGCGCTTCCTGGTGGCGCGCAAGCGGAGCTGATTGGCGTGAAATTTTTTGCGTCGGCCGATTGGATCGATTCAATCTAAATCAAGAGGAGAAGAGCCATGCATCCCATGAAGCATCTGTTCGACGACATCTATCGCAATTATTGGGGCATCGGCCCGGCCGCGGAGCGGCCAGAGGCGCCGCGCCGCACGACGCTCTCGGCGCGCAACCGCGATCTTTGGATCCGGCTTGAACGTCGCCGGGATTGAAACCGGCCGCGCATCTCAGGGTCGCCGACGCACCACGGCGGAGACAGCTATGGTCAGCCAGCCTGCGATGAGCAGGGTGCCTCCGATCGGCGCCGACATCGGAAAAAGCCTCGATCCGAGGAAATCGCGGGCGAGAAGATCGCCCGTGAAAAGCACGAGCCCGACGAGCAGCACCAGGCTGGCTAACCGCAGCGGGCGATTCGCGTCGAGGAGACCGACGGCGAGAAACACCGGCGCATGCATCAGCAGGAAGGATGCCGCGGTTCCGGTGAAGGCGCCGCCGAGATGTGCGGCGGCCGCCGACAGCGCCACGCCGGCCGCGCCCACGATGCCGGCGGCGAGCACAAGCAGACGGCTGCCGGTCGTTTCGGCCAGGTTCATGTCGACGCTCCTTCGGTTGATTGGCTGGGCAGCTTGTCAGGGCTTGCTCGCTTCCATCAACATATGCCGCGTCCGCCGCGCCTGGACAATCCAGTTGTAGACCGCGCCGAGCGCCATCAGCACCGACGTGCCGAGAAACACCGCCCGCATGCCGAAATGGCCGCCGACGAAACCGCCGGCAAGCGGTCCGGCGACCTGGCCGACATATTGGGCCGAGATCGAAAGGCCGAGCACGTTGCCGCCGACGCCGTCGGGAATGTTGTGGCGGATGACGCTGGTGATGCAAGGCAGCAAACCGCCGAGCGCCAGGCCCATCAGGAACCGCAGCCCGATCAGTTGCCAGCCGTCGGTGACGAAGGCCTGCGGAATGAGCAGCAGCGCCGACACGGCCAGCGCGCCGACGACGACGTTCCAGTGACCGACGCGGTCGGCGAGCCTGCCAAGCCATGACGCCGACAGGATTGCGCCAAGGGCGGCCGCCGACATCACCACGCCGGCAACGAGCGTCACCCGGCTCTGGTCCTCGATCAGCTGCTGCACATAAACGGTGATGATCGGCTCGATCGACATGGTGGCGAAGGCCAGCAGCATGCCGGTCGTCAGCATGGCCACGACCGGACGCTTGTCGGCAATTTGCGACCAGCCGCTCTTCGGCTTTGCCGCCGTCGCGGCTTTGCTTGCTTGCGGGCGCTGGTTCTCCTTGATCAGGAATGTCGTCGCCAGGAAGGCAAGGAAGATGACGCCGCCGGACAACAGAAAGGTCGCGCGGATGCCGATTACCGGCGGCAGCGCGCCGCCGAGCAAGGGGCCGACCAGCGAACCTGCCGTGATGCCAGCGGACAAGACACCGAGCGCCCAGCCGGAGCGGTCCTTCGGCGTCTGCATGGCCACCAATATGGTCGAGCCGGAGGAATAGCCGCCGGCAAAGCCGATCAGCAGGCGCAGCAGCACCAATTGCCAGACCGTCTCGACCATTCCGGTCAGCGACATGCAGATCGCCATGCCGAAGGAGGCGCGCACCAGCATCAGCTTGCGGCCGTAGCGGTCGCCGAGCCGTCCCCATAACGGCGCAACGAGCGCCGCCGCGAAGAAGGTCGCCCCATAGGCGATGCCCGACCATTGCACGATCGCCGCATGGCCCTCGACGCCCAGTTGCTCGACATAGAGGGGCAGGAACGGCAAGAGCAGGGTCATGGCGATGAGCGTGCTGAACGAACCCGCGAAGCAGACGGCGAGATTGCGCCGCCAGTGGATATTGTAGCCGCCCTGTTCCGTACCGTTCTGCGTCATGCCGTGCCTGCGTGTGCCAGGGATTGTTGTGGATACCATTTTGGGATACCAAGTCGGTATCCGTCATGGACCCACAGCCCGACCGCTGTCAATGCGGGCACGTGAAAAGGCAACAACGATGTCGCAGATGCACAACGTCGAACGGCAGCTCCGCGAGATGATCCTTGGACTTGAGATCGGCCCGGGTGAGAAACTCACCGAGCGCTGGATCGAAAGCCGCTTCGGCGCCTCGCGCACGCCGGTCAGGGCTGCGCTGCTGCGGCTCGAAACCGAAGGGCTGGTCGGCAGGGACGGGCGCGGCTGGACGGTCTCGCCCATCAACCTGGCCGAACTCGAGCAGATCGCGGTCTACCGCGAAGCGGTCGAGGTCGCGGCCTTGCGGCTGACATGCGGGCTTGCCGACAGAAGTGCCGTCGATGTCATCGAGGCTATGCTCGTCTCCTGCGACGACGACACTCCGCGCGAGGAATGGCATCGCGTCGGCATGGATTTCCACATCGAGCTGGCGCGACTGTCCGGCAATGAATTCCTGTTTCGGGCCGTCCGCGACGCGATGACCAGGCTTTCGCGCGCCCGTTGGCTGGAGGTACGCGATGGAGCGGCCCTTGGCCGCGCCTGGGCCGAACATCACGCCGTCCTGGCCGCCGTGCGGAGCGGCGATGCACAGGAAGCCGCGCGCTTGCTCTCGGAGCATATCGTGGGCAGTCGCGACCGTCTGTTGACGTCGCTGGCCAATGATCGCCGCGGCCTTCGCGCCAGGGGATTTGCCGTCGTGGCGGCATAATGCGGCCTGCAGGGCAGGCCACTCGCCGCCGAAAAAAGGACCACCGGCCCCGAGCCCCACTTTCGGCCTCGCTTCGCGGACGCCGATGGCGTAGGACCGGGCGATGGAAAACAACCGATTTGAAGTACCCGTGACCGTCAAATCAGTCACGGCGGGAAGTACACAGCTCTTACGCTCGGCCCGCGAGGCTTCCGACTATCTCATGAACAGCTGGCCCGGCAAGCGCACTCCCAAGCATCGCGCGGCGCTGCAGGCCTGCCACGATGCGCTGGCCGGCGACAAGCCGGCCATGAACGCAAGGCGCGCCTTTATCGCGGCGGCGCGTGAAGTGGACGTCTTCGTCAGCGACAAGGCGCCGGCCTGATCCAGGCCGGATCGCCGCCGCGCGCCGTCACTCCTCTGTTTCAGTCTCGGCGTCAGTCTCGGGTTTCTGACGCTCCCGCGCCGCAGCCTTGGCCGCCAGCTTTTCGGCCTTCTTGGCCGCCTTCTGGCGATCGCGTTCCTTGCGTTCCTGATCGTAATTTGGTGCTCGTGCCATAGCGGCTCCTTTTTTGCTGTTCTTGTGGGCTGACTACGCGTCGTTCGCCTTCCGACGTCTCGGAGCCGGCACCAGGGTTCCTATAAGCTGCTTCGGTCGATCACAAGGTCGGCGGCGCCGAAACGCTCCTTTGCCGTCAGCTGCTGATGCCAATAGGGATAGAGCAGGGGCGGGCGGCTGACCGCGTCGAGGCGATCACGTTCCTCGCCGGCCAGCGTCAGGCTGGCCGCCGCGATATTGTCCCTGAACTGGGCCTCGTTGCGCCCGCCGATCACAAGCGAGCTGATAGCCGGCCGGCCAAGCAGCCAGGCAAGCGCCACCTGTGCGGCGGACACACCGCGGGCCTTACCGATTTCGACCAGCACATCGACGATCCGCCACAGCCGGTCCTCGTCGCGGATCGGCGGTTCGGACCAGCCGGCGACCTGGCGCGCGGTCGGGTTGTCACGGTGATACTTGCCCGACAGCAGGCCGCCCGCCAGCGGGCTCCACACCAGCACGCCCAATCCCTGGTCGACCGAGATCGGCAGCAGCTCGTATTCGGCTTCGCGTGCTTCGAGCGTGTAGTGGATCTGCTGGGTGACGAAACGCGGCTGATGGCGGCTGTCGCTGATGGACAGCGCCTTCATCACCTGCCAGCCGGAATAGTTGGAGCAGCCGACATAGCGGATCTTGCCCTGGCCGACCAGCGTGTCGAGCGCGGCGATGGTCTCTTCGAGTGGCGTCACGCCGTCCCATTCGTGCAGGAAATAGATGTCGATGACGTCGGTCTTGAGCCGCTTCAGGCTCTTCTCGCATTCGCGGATCAAATGATGGCGCGACAGGCCTTCGTCATTGGGACCGTCGCCGATGCGCATGCGCGCCTTCGAGGCGATCAGCACGTCGTTCCTGCGCTTGCCGCCGAGTGCCTCGCCGATGATCTCCTCCGACAGGCCGTCCGAATAGACATTGGCCGTGTCGATGAGATTGATGCCGGCATCGATGCACAGATCGATCATGCGCTTCGCCTCGGCGAGATCGCTGTTGCCCACAGCCGCGAACGGGCCGGCGCCGCCAAAGGTCATGGTGCCCATCGTCAGCGCCGAAACCTTCAGGCCGGAACGGCCGAGAGTGCGGTATTCCATGTCAGTCCTCGCGATTGAGAAGAATGGCCCGATCAGGTTGCTGGATTTGTAGGACAATCCGTGCGGCTTGTCGCCCTCCGGCCCCAGCACACCGATGAGCGGCCGTGGCGTGCCCCTGCAATAAAACCGTCATTGCCGGCCTATACTCAGTCGATCAGGGCGTTGCGCGCCGCCGTCAGGACGCGACCCAGTGCGCCCGGTCGTTGCCGGAGGCGGCAGCTTGCAGATGGAGGAACACCAGATGAATGAATCCATACCCAAGTCCGGCGCCCGGGACTGGCTGGAAGCCGAACTCGCCGACACGCTCGACGAGGACTATGAACTGGAGATGTCGGAACCGGCGCTGTCGCTGGAGATCGCCAGGATCTACAAGAACGCGCATCCGCCTTCTATCGACCGCATGCAGTATTTTCGCGACCTGATCGGGCTGCAATCCGAGCTGATCAAGCTGCAATCCTGGGTCGCCTACCACAAGAAGAAGCTTGTGGTGATCTTCGAAGGCCGCGATTCGGCTGGCAAGGGCGGCGTCATCAAGCGCATCACCCAGCGGCTCAACCCGCGCATCTGCCGCGTCGTGGCGCTTCCGGCACCGACCGAGCGAGAGACGTCGCAATGGTATTTCCAGCGTTATGTGCCGCACCTGCCGGCCGGCGGCGAGATCGTTCTGTTCGACCGCTCCTGGTACAACCGCTCCGGCGTCGAGCGGGTGATGGGTTTCGCTCGGCCCGATCAGGTGGAGGAATTCTTCCGTGACGTGCCGGAGTTCGAGCGCATGCTGGTCCGTTCGGGCATCACGCTGGTCAAATACTGGTTCTCGATCACCGACGAGGAACAACAGATGCGCTTCCTGATGCGCATCCACGATCCGATGAAGCAGTGGAAGCTGTCGCCGATGGACCTGCAGTCGCGGGTGCGCTGGGAACAGTACACCAAGGCCAAGGAAGAGACCTTCGCCCGTACCAACATTCCGGAGGCGCCCTGGTTCATCGTCGAGGGCAACGACAAGAAGCGCGCCCGGCTGAACTGCATCGACCACCTCTTGCAGCAGGTTCCCTATGAAGAGGTGCCGCACGAGGAGATCACGCTGCCCGAGCGGGTCTTCAATCCCGAATACGAGCGCCAGGTGCTGCCGCGCGAGCTCTACGTGCCCGAGAAGTATTGAACGAGAGTTTGTCCTTCTCCCCGTATAGTGACGGGGAGAAAGGATCTGCACCAAGGGTTGCCAATTCCCACTGTCGCAGACAACTAATTCCTAAGTCCGCTTGATGACGACATGCGTGGCAAGCGGCGTCGCTACTTGTTCGCTGCACGCGTAGCCGAGCTTCGGCATATCAATCCCGGCGAAGAGGTGCTCGCCGGAGCCGAGCAGCACCGGCGAGATCGCCAGATGCATCTCGTCGATGAGCCTCTCCTGGAGGTACTGCCGGATGGTGGCGACGCCGCCGCCGACCCGCACATCGCTGCCATTGGCCGCTGCCCTTGCCTGCTCGAGCGCCGAATGGATGCCATCCGTAATGAAGTAAAAGGTCGTGCCGCCCTCCATGACGATCGGCTCGCGCGCATGGTGGGTCAGCACGAAGACCGGCACATGATAGGGCGGGCTGTCGCCCCACCAGCCCTTCCAGTTTTCGTCAGGCCATTCGCCGCGGATCGGCCCGAACATGTTGCGGCCGAGGATCCAGGCGCCGACATTCTCGAAGCTGCGCGCCGCGAACGCCTCGTTGGTATCGGTTGTGCCGCCGTCGTCTCCGAGCACCATCTTGCGGAAGGTGCGGGTACCGATCATCCATTTGTGCAGGGCTTCCCCGCCGACCCCGAGCGGGTTTTTCAAATCCTGGTCGGGACCGGCGCCGTAACCGTCGAGCGACAAGGTGAATGCGTTGACGCGAAGTCTGGACATGGAAAGCCTCCTCAGACCAGTTGTATTTTGCAAGCAGTTACTTTCTAGCAAACCGATTGCAAATTGCAAGTAGTATTTTCAGCGATCGAGAAGATGCATATCCGTACTTCGCCCATGCGATGTCCAGAGTGAAAGTGGCGGCTGCCGAGACAGCCGCCATACCGGCTCATTCGCCGGTGAGTTCCATGAAGAGCATATGGTTTGAAGGCGCTGGGAGGAAACTATGCTCTCAGCATCTCCGCCACCTCAGGGGCGAAATAGGTCAAAATGCCGTCGCAGCCGGCGCGTTTGAACGCAAGAAGCGATTCCAGCATGACCTTTTCGCCGTCGATCCAGCCATTGGCGCCCGCCGCCTTGATCATCGAATATTCGCCCGACACCTGGTAGGCGAAGGTCGGCACCGCAAATTCGTCCTTCAGCCTGCGGATGATATCGAGATAGGGCAGGCCGGGCTTGACCATCAGCATGTCGGCGCCTTCGGCCAGGTCCTGCTCGGCCTCGCGCACCGCTTCGTCGGAATTGGCGTGGTCGATGTAATAGGTCTTCTTGTCGCCCTTGAGCAGGCCGGCCGTGCCGACCGCCTCGCGGTACGGCCCGTAGAAGGCGGAGGCGAATTTCGTTGCATATGACATGATCGCCACGTCCTGGAAACCGTTTGCGTCGAGCGCGTCGCGGATGGCGCCGATGCGGCCGTCCATCATGTCGGACGGCGCGATGATGTCGGCGCCGGCCGCGGCTTGTATGACGGCCGCCGCGGTCACCTGTTCCACCGTCTCGTCATTGACGATGAGACCGTCGCGCAGGATGCCGTCATGGCCATGGCTGGTGAACGGGTCGAGCGCGGCGTCGGTGATGACGCCGATCTCAGGCACCGCGTCCTTGATCGCGCGCGTGGCGCGGTTGATGACGTTGTCGGGATCGAGGATATGCGAGCCGGTCTCGTCGCGCAGCGAAATGTCCACATTGGGAAAGGTGGCAAGCGCGGGGATGCCGAGCTTCGCCGCGCGTTCGGCCTCCTTGACGGCAAGGTCGATCGACAGGCGGAAGACGCCCGGCATGGCGGCGATCGGCTCGCGCACTTGTCTGCCGTCGACGACGAAGATCGGCCAGATCAGGTCGTCGACGGAAAGCCTGTTCTCCTGCACCAGGCGCCGCGACCAGTCGGCCTTGCGCATGCGTCGCAAGCGGCGGCTGCCGGTGATGTCGTCGACGCTGCGCGCGCCGGCAGGTTTTGCGGGGGTGAATCTGTTCATCGCCAAAACTCTCGTTTGGCCGGCTTTTATCACGCACCCGTGGTGCTGACCAATGCGACACGTTTGTGCCAGCAATCCGGTCGGGTCCTTATTCGGGTTGCCCGTTGCCCGAAAGGATCTGCGCCGCACCGCGCATGCCGACACGGAACGCCTCGTCGAAGCCGACGCCGCGCACTTGCCAGGCGTAGGTCTTGCCGGCCTTCGCCAGCCGCCAGTCGGCGATCCAGCCCAACTCCTTGTCGCTCCAGACGATGCTGCCGGAAAGCGCTTGGTCGGCGCCGGCCATTTTCGCAACCGTGTCCAGCTTCGCCATGTCGGCGTCGCGCATGATCCTGTCGTCCAGCCCCGCCTTCGACAGCAGCGCTGCCGTGGGGAAGGTTACCTGCATGGCGATCGGCGCGGCGGCATTGCCGAACGACTCGCGCATCAGCACGCCGCGCTCGTCATCGGCATCGAGCGCGAAATGCTTGACGCCGCGCTCGGTCGACAAGAACACCGCCAGCCGTGGCCTTTCGGTCAGCCATGGCCTGCTGCCGAGCGAAGCCAGCACCGGATCGATCATCGCCGGGCTGTACTGGCAGTAGAGATTGTGAGGCCGATCATACGTGCCCTGATCGTCATGGTTGGGAATGCCTTCCATGCGATCGCGGTAGCGAAAGGCCGTCACGAAGCTGCCGGCCTTGTCGCGCAGCGCCGCCATCTCCGGTTTCGCCGGCAGGCGCTGGTCGCCGGAAACCCGGACCAGAACCGCGTCGAGGCAACGTTTGAAGCCGGCCTGGCGGTTCTTCTCGTACCGACCGTTGACGATGGTCTGCGACTGGTAAAGATCGGCGAGGCTTGCCGCCAGGGTCGGTTGCAAAGCCAGGCAAATGACGATCAGCCCGATCGTCATCGGCACGAGGCGCGCAAATCCAGCCATGAGCAACACCCCATTGGAAACCCGCTACAGCTGCGCAGTCGCCGTGCGGTTCCCGGCGTTGCGGCGACAACGGCTCTTTTAGCACTAGGCTCCGGCACGAGCCAAGACGCGCTGCCGGCATGCCGGCATTGACGCGGCCATGGGCCACGCTTTAGCACTTCAGTCCCGGCGGAGCGGGGGAGGGATTCTTTCACGATGGATTTTGGCGGAGGCGACGAGATCCGATTCGAACATCTGGGCCGGGCCGGCATCGTCACGTTGACGCGGCCGCGGGCACTCAATGCGGTCACGCACGGCATGGTCAACGCGCTCGCCAAGGCATTGCACGCTTGGGAGCGGGACTGGAGCGTCGACGTCGTCGTCGTCAAGGCCGAGGGTAGGGCGTTTTCGGCCGGGGGCGACATTCTCCACATCTATGAGGCCGGCCGGGCCGGTAAGCCGCCTGTCGAGTTCTTCGCCGACGAGTATCGGCTGAACGCCCAGATCGCGCGTTTCAAAAAACCTTATGTGGCGCTGATCGACGGCATCGTCATGGGCGGCGGCGTCGGCATCTCCTTTCATGGATCGCACCGGGTGATGACGGAAAATGCGCAGTTCGCCATGCCGGAGGTGGGTATCGGCTTTTTCCCGGATGTCGGCGCCAGCCATCTGCTGCCCGATCTTGGCGGTTCCTTCGGCATGTACCTGGCGCTGACCGGCAATCGTATCCGCTATGGCGACGCGTTGTGGTCCGGGCTGGCCACGCATACGATCAAGGCGCAGGACCAGGCTGGCTTTCTCGACCAACTCGCCGCCACCGGCGATCCCGAATCGGTGCTGCGCGGCTTCTTCATCCCGGCGAAGCGCGAGACGGACAGGCAGGTGCTGGAGGCGATCGCCCATCACTTCGCGCAGGCGTCGCTTGCCGATATCATCGGCAGCCTGGAGCAGGCGGCAGGGAGCGATGAGTTTGCGGCAAGGACGCTGGCGACGATCCTGACGCGCTCGCCGACCAGCCTTCGTGTCGCCTGGCGCCAGATCACTGCCGGCCTGACGCTGCCGATGGATCAATGCATGAAGATGGAGTTCCGCATCCTCAACCGGATGCTCGCGGGCCACGATTTCTACGAAGGCATACGCGCCACCATCATCGAAAAGGGTTCCAAGCCGCAATGGCTGCCGGCAACCCTCGATGCGGTCGACGACGCGGATGTCGATGCCTATTTTTCCTCGCTCGGTGAACGGGAACTCGCGCTATGAGTGAGGTGACGTCCAGACGCGTCGTGCTTCAGCCTTCAGGGGTGGAGGTTATCTTCGCCTGGTTCCAGCGAATCATATCAGGATACTGCCTGCTGTTCGGTATCCTGTACTGGATCAAGCTTATCGGCTTCTATCCCGGCTCGCTGTGGCGCTTCGACCTGATGCCGGTCCACTGGCAGGTGACAGCGGTGATGCTCGCCGTGTTTTTTCCCTTTGCCGCAGCCGGCCTATGGATGCTGGCTTCCTGGGGGCCGGTGATTTGGTTCATCTGCGCCGCGACGGAGATCGTCATGTATGCCGGCTTTCCCGAACTCTTCGGCCACCGCCCGCTCATCGTCGTCTCGCATGCGGGGGTGGCGCTGCTCTATGTCGTTTTCCGCCTCGTCATCTATCTGCAGAAGCGGTCGCCCCGGACCTGAAGCCGGCACGCGCCGCCGGCGATCCGGCGGATCGGATTTCGCCCTGAAATCATTGGCTAAATCTTTAGGTTAATTATCCTTGCTCGAGTGACCGTTCGTTAAGCGTCTTGCGAAACCTATTACCGGTAAGCTCTTGTTAGCCTTGGCGTTTAAGTCGAATTTTATGAGTATTCGATAGTGTCGCGATCAAGGTGAAAAACAAAAAATCACCAGGGCGACAAACGAGAGGCAAAGACAATGATCAATTCGCGTCCGGCGGCAAAGACCGCCAACGTTTCCGACGATCGCCGCGAGGCAATCCGTTCCCTGTACATGGAATCGCTCCAACTGGTCGAGCGCCTGCACCGCCGTCTGCTCGACGTGATCAAGGACGAGTTCGACCGCAATGGCCGTTCCGACATCAACGCCATCCAGGCGCTGCTGCTCTTCAACATCGGCAATTCGGAGCTGACTGCCGGCGAGTTGCGCTCGCGGGGCTACTATCTCGGCTCGAACGTCTCCTACAATCTCAAGAAGCTTGTCGATCTCGGCTTCATCAACCACCAGCGCTCGCGCATCGACCGTCGTTCGGTCCGCGTCTCGCTGACGCCGAAGGGTAACGAGGTGGCGGACGTGGTCGCCGGTCTCTATGAGCGCCATGTCGGCTCGATCGAGCAGGTCGGCGGCATCAACACCGACGAATTCAAGCAGATGAACCGCGCCCTCCAGCGCCTCGACCGCTTCTGGAACGACACCATCGCTTACCGGATGTAAGCCACATCCCCAATCAGAAGCCGCGCCACAGAAGCGCGGCCGCAACAGCGACCTCCAGTCAGGGCCGGTGCCGAAAAGCATCGGTCTTTTCTTTTCGTTGCGCTGGCCGAAGCAAATTGGGGGCCAAGGCCACGTTGCCGCCATATTCCAATGGAACCGAAGATGGCAGTGATGCTGTGGTGAAGACCATGAGTTCACCCGCAGCCGCGTAGCCTTGCGCGTTTTCACACCGAGGTGATGCGGACCATGGTTGGCTAATTGTTAAGATTGCCAATTTTAGAGTGCGGGCGAGATCGCCCGATGATCAACGCAGCAAGTGTTCGAACTGCTACAAATGTCTGGAACGTCCATGAGAACCAGCCGCCGTTTCTTCCTTTCCGGAGCCTCCGCGCTCGCAGCCGCCGTTGTTGCCGGCCGCGCCAGCGCGCAGGACGTGATCGGGGACATCCTGAAGTCCTCGGCGCGCGGCAACTGGGACGATCAGTTCGACGCCCGCGCCAGCGCAGGCGGCAAGGTGGCCTCGACGCTGCCGATCTTCAGCCCGCAGACCGTGGCCTTCACCGAGCAGGCTGTGGCGCAGTACCAGAACATTGTCGGGCAGGGCGGCTGGGTCGAGGTTCCCGCGACCAAGAAACTGCAGCTCGGCGTCGACGATCCCGATGTCGTGCCGCTGCGCAAGCGCCTGATGGTCGCCGGCGACCTGTCGCAGAGCGCCGGCATCTCGACGGCCTTCGATTCCTATGTCGACTCGGCGGTCAAGCGCTTCCAATTGCGCCACGGCCTGCCGGCCGACGGAGCGCTGGGCAAATATACCTACGCGGCGATGAACGTTTCGGCGCAGATCCGGCTCGGCCAGTTGCAAACCAATCTCCAGCGATTGAAGGAGAAGGCGGGCACGCTTGGCAGCCGTTATGTGCTGGTCGATATTCCGGCAGCGCAGGTCGAGGCGGTCGAGAACGATCGCGTCGTGCTTCGCCATACCGCGATCGTCGGCAAGATCGATCGCCAGACACCGATCGTCAATTCCAAGATCAACGAGATCATCGTCAATCCATATTGGAACGCGCCAGTGTCGATCGTGCGCAAGGACATCATCCCATTGATGCGCAAGGACCCCGATTATCTCAAGAACAGCCATATTCGCCTGTTTGCGCCAGATGGCAGCGAAGTCGATCCGATGAATGTGGACTGGTCGACCGACGACGCGGCCAAGTACCGTTTCCGCCAGGATCCCGGTTCGGACAACGCCATGGCGTCGGTGAAGATCAATTTCCCGAGCCCGGACGGCGTCTACATGCACGATACGCCGCAGCAGAGCCTGTTCGGCAAGATGATGCGCTTCGATTCCTCGGGTTGCGTACGCGTGCAGAACGTGCGCGACCTCGTCACTTGGATCCTGCGCGACACGCCCGGCTGGGACCGTCAACATTTCGAGGCTGCGATCAAGACCGGCGAAAACACGCCGGTCCAGGTCACCAACCCGGTGCCGGTGCATTTCCTCTATCTCTCGGCCTGGTCGACGGGCCCCGGCGTCGTCCAGTTCCGCGACGACATATATGGCCTCGACGGAAACAACGAGCTACAGATCACTTCGTCGCTCTAAGCAATTGATTATTCAGGGAAAAGGCCGCTCTTGAGCGGCCTTTTCTGTCGTCGCCGCCAGGCCATTCACACCGCCACTGACCTCCAACTCTGCGTAGGCGCGCTCCGGCTGGACGAAGCGCGGGCGATTGCGCATGGTCGGCAAAACTGCCGGAAATCGGACCATGCAAGTTGCCGTCTTCATCCTCGTAGTGCTCGTCCTGGTGGCGCTTTCCGGTGCATTGGTGCGGCTGGTGCGGCTGCCGCTGCCGGTGCTGCAGATCGCCATGGGTGCTGCGCTGGCCTGGCCGGCGCGCGGGCTGCATGTCGAGATCGATCCGGAACTGTTCCTGCTCGTATTCATTCCGCCGCTTCTGTTCGCCGATGCCTTTGCTGCGCCCAAGCGCGAGCTTGTCGCCTTGCGTGGCCCCATCCTCGACCTTGCCATCGGACTGGTCTTCTTCACCATCGTCGGATTTGGCTACGCCTTGCATTGGCTCGTGCCCAGCATCCCGCTCGTCGTCGCTTTCGCGCTCGCCGCGGTGCTGTCGCCGACTGACGCGGTGGCGGTGTCTTCCATAGTCGACAGGAACATCGTTCCGGCGCGGCTGATGCATATATTGGAAGGCGAGTCGCTGCTCAACGACGCCTCGGGTCTGGTCATGTTCCGCTTTGCCGTGGCGGCGGCATTGACCGGCAGCTTTTCCTTCGCCGCGGCCTCGCTGAGCTTTCTCTATGCCGTGGCTGCCGGCATCCTCGCCGGCATGGCGGCGCTGTTCGTTGCCGCCAAGGCGCTGCAACTGCTCAACCGCATCGGCGGCGTGCCGGCGGAGGCGCAGGTTCTGGTCATGATCCTGGTGCCTTTCGTCTCCTATCTCGGCGCCGAGCATATCGGCGCCTCGGGCATCCTGGCGGCGGTCACCGCCGGCCTGTTGACCGGAGTTTCCGGCATGTTCCGCTTTCTCGGTGTCTCGGCGCGCATGCAGACGATGTCGCTGTGGTCGACGCTGTCCTTCGTCTTCAACGGCGCGCTCTTCATCCTGCTTGGCCTGCAATTTCCCGATATCATCCGTAAGGTGCCGCCGGAGTTGTCCAGCCGGCACTGGATCATCGAGCCGGTGCTGACAGTCCTGCTGCTGACCCTTTGCCTGATCGGCCTGCGTTTCCTGTGGATATGGATCGGCGACATGGCGGGCGCCATGGCGGCGCGGCTCGGCAAGCGAAAGGCCGAGCCGTTCGGCCTGCGCGTGCGGCTCGCCGGATCGGTCGCCGGCGTGCGCGGAGCGATCACGTTGGCCGGTATCCTGTCGCTGCCGCTCACCTTGCAGGACGGCTCGCCGTTCCCGGCCCGCGACGTGGTGATCTTCCTCGCCGCCGGGGTCATCATCTGCTCGCTGGCCATCGCCAGCCTCGCGCTGCCGAAGATCGCTCGCGGGCTGGTCGAACCGGGCGAGGACCCGGCAGCGGCCGAGGAGCGCCGGGCGCGGGTCGGCGTAGCCAATGCGGCGATCGCCAGGATCGAGAGCATCGCCAATGAGGCAGGCGAGGGCGGGGCCGTCGAGGCACGGCTCGCCGTTGCCGACAGCATCGTCGCCGGCTACCGGCGCCGCATCGCCGCCTCCGACGAGGCCGACGAAGCGCGTGCCGAGGCGCGCGAGGCGAGCCGTCTGGAGCTTGAACTCAGGGCGGCCGGCATAGAAGCCGAGCGCGCCGCGCTACGCGCCATGTTTCTCAGCCGCGAGATCAATGACCATACGATGCGGGCGCTGTTTTCCGAGATCACCTTGACCGAGGCTCTTCTGAAGCAGCGGCGCGACAGGAAATAACGGTTCGCCGCTCTGCTTGCCGCAATCGGGCCAGCAAATTTCGCGCCGCAAACGTGGCGAGGCGAAAACAACTGTGTTAATGGCGCGGCGAACCCAATCCTGTCACACAAAAATGTGCAGGGGTTTGGGACAACGGCATGCGCAAGACAATACCGACCTCCGGACCTAAGGAATTCAGGCCATGGCAACAGCAGCGGCAGCGTCGAACAAATTCGAATCCTTCTTCGAAACCACGCTGGAAGATGCCGATCCGGAAATTTTCGGCGCGATCCGCAACGAACTCGGACGCCAGCGCCACGAGATCGAACTGATCGCGTCTGAGAACATCGTCTCGCGCGCCGTGCTCGAAGCGCAGGGTTCGATCATGACCAACAAATACGCCGAGGGTTATCCGGGCAAGCGCTACTATGGCGGCTGCCAGTTCGTGGATGTCGCCGAGGAGCTGGCGATCGAGCGCGCGAAAAAACTATTCGGCTGCAACTTCGCCAATGTGCAGCCCAATTCCGGCAGCCAGATGAACCAGGCGGTGTTCCTGGCTCTCTTGCAGCCGGGGGACACCTTCATGGGCCTCGACCTCAATTCCGGCGGGCATTTGACGCACGGCTCGCCAGTCAACATGAGCGGCAAATGGTTCAAGGTCGTGTCCTACGGCGTGCGTAAGGACGACCACCTGCTCGACATGGACGCCATCGAGAAGACGGCGCATGAGACGAAGCCGAAGCTGATCCTGGCCGGCGGCACCGCCTATTCGCGCATCTGGGACTGGAAGCGCTTTCGCGAGATCGCCGATGCGGTCGGCGCCTACCTCATGGTTGATATGGCCCACATCGCCGGCCTCGTCGCCGGCGGCGTGCATCCCTCGCCGCTGCCGCATGCCCATGTGGTGACGACCACCACGCACAAGTCGCTGCGCGGCCCGCGCGGCGGCATGATCCTGTGCAACGACGAGGAGATCGCCAAGAAGATGAACTCGGCGGTGTTCCCCGGCCTGCAGGGCGGACCGCTGATGCATGTCATCGCCGCCAAGGCGGTTGCCTTCGGCGAGGCGCTGAAGCCGAGCTTCAAGCTCTATGCCGAGAGCGTCGCCGCCAACGCCAAGGCGCTGGCGTCCAGCCTACAGGAGACTGGCCTCGACATCGTGTCGGGCGGCACCGACAACCACCTGATGCTGGTCGACCTGCGCCCCAAGAATGCCACCGGCAAGCGCGCCGAGGCAGCGCTTGGGCGCGCCAACATCACTTGCAACAAGAACGGCATCCCCTTCGACCCGGAAAAGCCCTTCGTCACCTCCGGCGTGCGGCTCGGCACGCCCGCCGGCACAACGCGCGGCTTCGGCCAGGCCGAGTTCCGCGAAATAGGCAAGCTGATCGCCGAGGTGCTGGATGGCCTCAAGGCCGCCAATTCCGATGAGGGCAATGCCTCGGTCGAGGCCGCGGTCAAGGCCAAGGTCGTGGCGCTGACCGATCGATTCCCGCTCTACCCTTATCTCGGTTGACCTCGCGCCACGCGTCATCTCTTATCCGCCAGCGGCGCGCCGACCCCCGATCGGTCGACGCGCCGAACTGGAGACCAGACGATGCGTAATTTCCGTCCCGCCATCCTTGGCGCCCATGGCTTGCTGGCCGTTTCCCTGACATTGCCCGGGACTGCCCTTGCGCAGACCGCCCCTGAAGTGCCCGCCACCGCTACCTTCGGCAGATGGACAACCATCGTCGATACGCTCGACACCGGGCAGGATGCGCGCAAGACCTGCGCCGCTTCGACTGCCTTTTTCGATGCCAGCGGCAATTCGGGCACGCTGACGCTGTCGATCTCGAACGGCGACGCCATGCCGCCGGACGCCTACCCGGCCATCATGCTTATTGTCGACAACCGGAACCTGCCCACTGGCAAGAAGATCGCCGCGACTTTTGGTGATCCTGGCGTCAAGGTTTCCGCCACCGTCTATTCGAACGATGCCGTGAACGGCCGTCCCAGCTGGACGGTCGACAACCAGCCCAAGACCAGTCTCGCGCTCTTGCGAGCCATGCGCAAAGTCACCTCGCTCGATGTCGCTTTCGGCAAAGAGGCTTTCGCCAGCATTCCGATGGACGGCTTCACCAAGGCCTACCGCAACCTCGGCACATCATGCGGCTTTCCGACCAAGGACGTTGCACCCTAGCCAAGCGCGCGAAGGCGGGTGCTGGCAATCTGCCTCGCGGCTCGCTATCTCTGACGCGAAAGGGTCTGCGTGCCTTGCCATCGTGGCAAAAGGCTCTAAGCCTTTTCGCCTCACCAGATTCGTGAACCCAAGGCTCTCAATGCGCTGTCCCTATTGCCAGTCCGAAGATACGCAGGTGAAGGATTCGCGCCCCGCCGAGGATGGCGCGGCGATCCGCAGGCGTCGCGTCTGCCCCGATTGCGGCGGCCGTTTCACCACCTTCGAGCGCGTGCAGTTGCGCGACCTCGTCGTGGTCAAGAAGTCGGGGCGAAAAGTGCCTTTCGACCGCGACAAGCTCTTGCGCTCCGTCGAGATCGCGGTGCGCAAGCGCAATGTCGATCCCGAGCGCATTGATCGTGCCGTGACCGGCATCGTGCGCCAGCTGGAAAGCTCCGGCGAGACCGAAGTGGCCTCGGGCGAGGTTGGGCGGCTGGTCATGGAAGCGCTGAAGTCGCTCGACGACGTCGCCTACGTCCGCTTCGCCTCGGTCTACCGCAATTTCCGCGAGGCCAAGGATTTCCATGAGCTGCTGGGGGAATTGAAAGGCGACGAGGACAAGAGCGAAGAGGACGCTGGCTGAGCATGGCGGAACACAGCGAGGCCGGACAGGCAGCCCTTGACCGCCGTTTCATGGCAGCCGCACTCAGACTGTCGCGCAGGAATGCGGGCCGGACCTCAACCAATCCTTCCGTTGGTACACTCATCGTGCGCGACGATGGCTTGGGCCCGATGATTGTCGGCACCGGCGTCACCGCTGTCGGCGGCCGCCCGCATGCCGAGACCGAGGCGCTCGCCGAAGCGGGCGAACTGGCGCGCGGCGCCACCGCCTACGTCACGCTGGAGCCTTGCGCGCATCACGGCCGCACGCCGCCTTGCGCTAATGCACTGGTCACTGCCGGCATCGCGCGCGTCGTTGGCGCCGCCAGCGACCCCGATCCGCGCGTGTCGGGCCAAGGCTACGCGATCCTGCGCACCGCGGGCGTCGAGGTTGTGGAGAATGTCCTGGCGGCGGAGGCCGCCGAGCAGATGGCCGGCTATCTCATTCGATCGCTTAGGAAACGGCCGGAAGTGACTCTCAAGCTAGCGCTTTCCAGCGACGGCAAGATCGGCATGGAAAGGGCTGGGCAGGTGTCGATCACAGGCGACATTGCGCGCCGTGAAGTCTATCTAATGCGCGCCGAGGCTGATGCCATCCTGATCGGCATTGGCACGGCGCTGGAGGACGACCCGGCGCTGACGGTGCGCTTGCCCGGACTGGAGAACCGGTCGCCGGCGCGCATTGTGCTCGACAGGCAGATCAGGCTGCCTGAGACTTCGAAACTGGTGTCCGGTGTCGACCGGGTGCCGCTCTACGTCGCGGCTTGCCTGGAAGCCCATCCTCTGCGGCGGGCAACGCTCGAACGCGCCGGCGTGCGTTTCATCGGCACCGAGACGCATGAAGGCGGCGTGGCGCTGCCGGAACTGCTCGAGGATCTTGCTGCGCTCGGTATGGCCAGCGTGCTGGTCGAAGGTGGAGCCAAGGTGGCCAGCGCCTTCCTGTCGGAAGGCCTGGTTGACCGCATCGTGCTGTTCCGAGGACCGGAGGCGATTGGCAAGGGGGGCATTGCATCGCCCATCGATGCCAACCATGTCCCGGCGGGATTTCGCAAACTGCGCGAGATGCGGTTCGGCGAGGACAGCTACGCCGAGTGGATAAGAGACTTTTAGGATCAACACCGATGTTTACCGGCATTGTTACCGACATAGGCACCGTCGCGGCCGTCAAGCCGCTGCGGGAAGGCGTGGGATTGCGTATCGACACCGCCTATGATCCCGAAACCCTCGCCATCGGCGCCTCGATATCATGCGGCGGCGTTTGCCTTACCGTGACGGCCTTGCCCGACAGCGGCTCGAACGCGCGCTGGTTCGAAGTCGAGGCCTGGGAGGAGGCGCTCCGGCTGACGACGGCGATGGGCTGGAAATCGGGCACGCGGATCAATCTGGAGCGGGCGTTGAAGATCGGCGACGAGTTTGGCGGCCACATCGTGTCGGGCCATGTCGACGGTACGGCCGAGATCGTCGAGCGCAAGGATGAAGGCGACGCCGTTCGCTTCACGCTGGAAGCGCCGCGCGGGCTGGCGAAGTTCATCGCGCCGAAAGGCTCCGTCGCGCTCGACGGTACCTCGCTCACCGTCAACAAGGTGGAAGGCACCCGCTTCGACGTGCTTCTGATCCACCATTCGCTGACCGTCACCACCTGGGGTGAGCGCCAGGTCGGCGACCGCGTCAATCTCGAGATAGACACCATGGCCCGCTATGCGGCCCGCCTGGCGGAAGCGGCGAAAGAGGGGCTTTGAGCCACTTGAAATTGCCGGCCATTGGCCGTACACTGTCTTCGGGAGAAAGATGATGACAGCACATGCTCACCCAACTCGCAGCCGTGTCCGTGGCGAACGCCTGGAGGCACGTATTACGGCCGACCAGAAGAGTCTTATCGAACACGCCGCCGCCCTTCAGGGCCGGACAGTGACAGATTTTGTGCTGACCAGTGTCCAGGAAGCAGCCACCCGAGCCATTGAGGAGCATCAGCGCCTCGATCTTTCCGTCCGCGACAGTCGCGCCTTCGTCGATGCTTTGATCAATCCGCAACCCGTGAATGATCGTCTGCGCGAAACGGTGCGCCGCTATCGTCAAGCCACTGGTACCTGAAGGTGAGCAGTTCGGCCGGAAGTACTCTTCGGGTCGAACTGCTTGGTCTCCAGCACGACAGGGCATCCTTCGAGAGCGGCGTAGAGGCGCTCGATCGGTATCTCAGGGTGCAGGCCGGACAGGATGCGCGCAAGAACATCGCGGCACCCTTTGTTCTTGTTTTGCCGGACGGAACTGTGGCCGGGTATTACACGCTGTCCGCAACCGCCGTAGCTATCGGCGATTGGCCTGCCCAAACCGTTCGCAAGCTGCCCCGCTACCCACTCATCCCGGCCACGTTGCTGGGACGTCTTGCCGTCGACCGGCGGTATCGGGGACAGGGCTACGGCCGCTATCTCCTGGCCGACGCTCTGTCGCGTTGCCTCAAGAACGAGATAGCTTCGTTTGCCGTTGTGGTCGATGCCATGGATGAAGACGCACGCGGTTTCTACCAACGCGAAAGTTTTCTGCCATTCCCGGATCAGTCGATGAAGCTCTTTCGGCCGATGGCCGACATCGCAGAGCTGTTCGAATGAGATGACTGGGGTGGAAAGCAGAAACTCCAAACAGCAGGAGCGCCTCCGCGGGAAGCCTTGGTCGATATAGATGCAGGCCGTTGGTAGATCACGAAGCCATTGTTGTCTGGACTGAGAGCCTGAGGCAATCTTGTGCTTGCGATCAATCCGGCTTCGGCCTAAGTCACCGGCGATCCCGGAGACATTTATGGCTGGCACATCCCAACACGGCAAAGCGTTCATTCGCCCGAAGAAGAAGGCCCACCTTCTCGTTATCGAGGCACGCTTCCACGACGATCTTGCCGACGCGCTGCTCGAAGGCGCGACGAGCGCGCTTGACGAAGCGGGTGCGACCTACGACGTCGTCACCGTTCCAGGTTCGCTCGAAATTCCCGCCGTCATTACCTTCGCGCTGGACGGCGCGGCGGAAGGCGGCATGAACTATGACGGCTTCGTCGCGCTTGGCACCGTCGTCCGCGGGGACACCTATCACTTCGATATCGTCGCCAATGAATCCAGCCGCGCACTGATGGACCTGTCCGTCCAGGACTCGGTCTGTATCGGCAACGGCATCCTGACCACGGAAAACGACGCGCAGGCCTGGACGCGAGCCAAGCGTTCGGAGGGCGACAAGGGTGGCTTTGCCGCGCGCGCGGCGCTGACCATGATCGCGCTCAAGGAACGACTGGGAGCACGATCGTGAGCGACCCCGCTTCGCCCGGACAGCCCACGGTGCGCCACGCCAACAAGCGCGGCGCGGCGCGGCTTGCCGCCGTGCAGGCCCTGTATCAGATGGATGTCGCCGGCAGCGGCGTCTTCGAGATCACTGCCGAATACGAAGCGTTTCGCCTTGGCAAGGAAGTCGATGGCGCGCTTTACCGCGAGGCGGATGCCCAATGGTTCCGCGCCATCCTCACCGGTGTCGTCGAGGACCAGAAAACCATCGATCCGGTTATCCGCCAGGCGCTGACCGATGACTGGCCGCTGTCGCGCCTCGATTCGACACTGCGCGCAATCCTGCGCGCCGGTGTCTACGAACTGATGAAGCGCGAAGACGTGCCGGTGGCGGTGATCGTTTCCGAATACGTCGATATCGCCAAGGCTTTCTACGAGGAAGACGAGCCGAAGCTGGTCAACGCCGTGCTCGATCGCGTCTCCCGTCGGGTGCGTGGCGAGGGACGCGGCAAGGACGCTTCATGACGGCGGTCGCCATCGAGGCGGCCAGGGAGGCGCGGCGCACCGCGTTGATCCTCGCCGCCTCGCAGGCGATCATCGGTTCGGCAGCGCCCATCGCCATCTCCATGGGCGCGCTTGCCGGTCAATATCTGCTCGGCCCGGACAAGTCGCTGGCGACGGCGCCGATCACCGGCTTCAATCTCGGCGTGGCACTCGGTGCGCTGCCGGCGGCGGCCATCATCCGCGCCATGGGCCAGCGCGGCGGCTTCGTGACCGGTACGATCGTCACCGCGCTTGGCGGTCTGGTCGCGACGCTGGCACTCTTCCATGGCAGTTTTTGGCTGTTTGCCTTCGGCCTGACGGTGATCGGTGTCGGTGGCGCCTTCGTCCAGCAGTTCCGCTTTGCCGCCGCCGACAATGCGCCGCCGCAGTTCAAGGCGCGCGCCATCTCCTTCGTACTGGCGGGCGGCATCATCACCGCCATTCTCGGACCGCAGATCGTCATCTTCACCCGCGAGTTGTTCGCACCGGTGATGTTTGCCGGTTCGTTCGCATCCATCCTGGTGCTAGCCGCCGTCGGCGCGGCGATCCTGTCATTGCTGCGCCTGCCGGCGAGGGCCGCCGCCGGCGGAACGGAAATTGCCGGCAGCGATGCCCGGCCCTTGGCCGAGATCGTCACGCAGCCGCGTTTCGTCGCGGCACTCTTCTGCGCGGTCGGCAGCTATGCCCTGATGAGCTTCGTCATGACCGGCGCGCCGCTCGCCATGGTCGGCTGCGGCCTGTCGGAGGACGATGCGACGCTCGGCATTTCGTGGCATGTCATGGCAATGTTCGGGCCGAGCTTCTTCACCGGATCGCTGATTCATCGCTTCGGTGCTGAACGCATTGTCGCGGTCGGCCTCCTGCTGCTGATCGGCTGTGCGGTCGTCGCGCTGTCCGGCTTGGCGCTATGGCAATTCTGGACGGCGCTGATCCTGCTCGGCCTCGGCTGGAATTTCGGCTTCATCGGCGCCACGGCCATGGTCGCGGCAAGCTACCGGCCTTCCGAAAAGGGCAAGGTGCAGGGGTTCCACGACTTCGTCCTGTTCGGCTCCGTGGCCTGCGCCTCGCTGATGTCGGGCATGGTCTACAATGCCTGGGGCTGGACCATGCTGAACTGGATGATCTTTCCCGTCACCGTGCTATGCTTCGTCGCGCTCGGCGCGCTGAGGATTGCGAGCTTGCGTCTGGCTTGACGCCCAATTTGAATTTATGCGTCCGGCGGCAGAACCTGAAGCACTCGCGCTATGAACATGTGAAACTCAGCCATGTAGTTGCGCAGGAAGTCCTCAGTGGATTCGACCGTCACCTCGCCGTCGTCGGTGATCAGCCCCGGCGTGAACTGTATGTAGGCTTCAGGCGCGTTCATCTGGGGCGAATTGCAGAAACTCAGAACGCTTCGAAGGCTTTGTTGGGCGACGGCGGTCGCGATGGCGCCCGGCGATGTTCCGATGACAGCCGACGGTTTGCGCGCGAACGAATTCTTGCCGTAGGGCCGACTGGCCCAGTCGATTGCGTTCTTCAATCCACCAGGGATCGAGCGGTTGTACTCCGGGGTGACGAACAATACGGCCTGGACGGAGGCGATCGCCTTTTTGAAATCCCGGGCTGCCGGTGGGAAGTCGGCGTCATAGTCGTAGCTGTACAGTGGCAGATCCTTGAAGGCGATTTCGGTCATGTCGAGTTCGGGAGGGGCAAGTTGAACGAGCGCCTTCGCGAGCTTGCGGTTGATGGATTCCCGGGCAAGACTGCCGATGAGGTAACCGACTTTGTGTATGGCCATGACACGCTCTCCGTGTTTGCCACCCGCACCCTCACCGCATTATCCGCCAGATGGCAGCAGATCGCCAGCGTCGCGTCGCAATTGGCCTTCCGAACAAAAATATTGCGTCTGTACCACTTGTTATGAAACCGTGTGCCCCGACGAGACGTTGGAGCCGTGCTCATATGCGGCACCGAATTCCGGTTCACAGCAAGGGATTTTCACAATGTTTTCAATCAAGCTTCTGGCTGGCGCGGCGCTCGCGCTCGGCATCACGGCGGCATCGGCGAATGCTCAGGTGGTTGTTTCCTCAAAGATCGACACCGAGGGCGGCGTGCTAGGCAATATCATCCAGCTCGTCCTCAACGCCAACAACATCAAGACCACTGACCGCATCCAGCTCGGCGGCACGCCGGTGGTGCGCAAGGCGATCACCGCCGGCGAGATCGACATCTATCCCGAATACACCGGCAATGCCGCCTTCTTCTTCGAGAAGACCGACGACCCGGTCTGGAAGGACGCCGCCAAGGCCTATGAGACGGCCAAGAAGCTCGATTACGACGCCAACAAGATCGTCTGGCTGTCGCCGTCGCCGGCCAACAACACCTGGGCGATCGCACTGCGCAAGGAGGTGGCCGAAACCAATAAGCTCGCCACCCTGTCCGACTTCGGCAAATATGTCGCCGGCGGCGGCAAGGTGGTGCTCGCGGCCTCGGCCGAGTTCGTCAATTCAGCCGCGGCCCTGCCGGCGTTCCAGACCACCTACGGCTTCACGTTGAAGCCTGACCAGTTGATCACGCTCTCCGGCGGCGACACGGCCGCGACCATCGCGGCGGCAGCCAACCAGACCAATGGCGCCAACGCCGCCATGGTCTACGGCACTGACGGCGGCATCGCGCCCTCCGGGCTGGTCGTGCTCGACGACGACAAGGGCGTGCAGCCGGTCTACCAGCCGGCGCCGATCATCCGCGAGGCGGTGCTGAAGGAGCATCCCGAGATCGAGACGTTGTTGAAGCCGGTCTTCGCCAAGCTCGACCTCATCACGCTGCAGGAACTCAACGGCCGCGTCCAGGTCGGCGGTGAGCCGGTCAAGGGTGTGGCGGAAGACTTTTTGAAAAAGAACGGGTTCTTGAAGTAGACAGCGCTTAGCTGACCGTGATGCTGGTGCGAGGCGCCCCCCTCTGGAAGCTGCCGATCTCCCCCCTTGCGGGGGAGATGTCCGGCAGGACAGAGGGGGGTGCTGTCCCGCCGACCTCTCAACTCGTCACAGCTGCGCGCTCGGACAGGACCGTTTTCGAACAAGCCGACGCTCGAAAGTTGGCGATCCTTCACACCCCCCTCTGGCCTGCCGGCCATCTCCCCCGCAAGGGGGGAGATCGGAAATCGCGTCGGCTTTCGCCAGTCGCCAGCCAACTGTGTACCTCGTGGCAGATTTCCCTCTTTGAGGGGCGGCCATGACCCTCCGCTTCGACAAGCTCGGCGTGGTCATCGCTGCGATCGCTGCCTATGCGGCTTTCGTAGCACCCTTCGCCACGTTCCGCGCCAATCGCATCGTGCCCGGCCAGGCGCGCTCGATCGTAGAGGCACTTCCGGCAATGGCCGGCCCGCTGCTTTTGGCCATCGTTGTCGCAGCCGCGCTTGTCGCGCTGCTGAAAACGCCGCTCGTCCTGCGCCTTGCCGCCAGCGTGATCACGCTGGCGGCTCTCGCGCTGTTGATCGGCGTCACCGGGACATTCCTGACCCCGGCAGGCAATACCTTCGCGCGCGTTTCGCCGGCCTCCGGGTTTTGGCTGCTGATCTTTGCCTTTACCCTCCTGCTGGCCGACGTGCTGACGAGAATGAACCTGTCTCCCTGGTCACGTGTCGGCGTGCTTGTCGTTGCCGCGCTCGCCATAGGGCTGCTGCTGATATCGGGATCCTGGGACAGCCTTTCGATCCTCAAGGAATATTTCAACCGTGCCGACAGTTTCTGGGCCGAGGGCGCCAAACATGTCACGCTGGCGCTCGGTTCGCTGGCGGCGGCGGTGATACTGGGCCTGCCGCTCGGCATCCTGTGCCATCGCGTCGAGCGCCTGCGCGCCGGCGTGCTCAACGTGCTCAACATCGTCCAGACCATTCCCTCGATCGCGCTGTTCGGCCTGCTGATCGCGCCGCTCGGCTGGGTGGCGGCGCATGTGCCGGGAGCGGCCGCGCTCGGTATCCGCGGCATCGGAACGGCACCTGCGTTCGTGGCGCTGTTCCTCTATTCGCTGCTGCCGGTCGTCGCCAATACCGTGGTCGGCCTTGCCGGTGTGCCGCGTGCCGCCAATGACGCGGCGCGCGGCATGGGCATGACCGATCGCCAACGCCTGTTCGGCGTCGAGTTTCCGCTGGCCTTCCCGGTGATCCTCACCGGCATCCGCATCGTGCTTGTGCAGAACATCGGCCTCGCCACCATCGCTGCCCTGATCGGCGGCGGCGGCTTCGGCGTGTTCGTGTTCCAGGGCGTCGGCCAGACCGCGATGGACCTGGTGCTGCTTGGCGCCGTGCCGACGGTCGCGCTCGCCTTCGCTGCTGCCATCATTCTCGACGCGGTGATCGAAATGACCTCAACCAAGCGCAGGGCGGACCCCGCATGATCGAGATCGAAGGCATTACCAAGCGCTACGATGCGATCACGGTGGTCGATGAAGTCTCGATGATCATAGAGCCCCGCACCCTTTGCGTCATCGTCGGCACCTCGGGCTCCGGCAAGACGACGCTGCTTCGCATGATCAACCGGCTGGTCGAGCCGACTTCCGGCGTCATCAAGCTCGACGGCGCCGACAACCGCTCGGTGCCCGGCTACGAGCTGCGGCGCAGCATCGGCTACGCCATCCAGGGCCACGGCCTGTTCCCGCACCGAACGGTGGCGCAGAACATAGCCACCGTGCCGGTGCTGCTTGGCTGGGATAAGGATCGCATCAAGGCGCGCGTCGACGAACTGATGACGCTCTATCAGCTCGACCCGCAGGCCTACGGCCCGCGCTACCCGCACGAGCTCTCCGGCGGCCAGCAGCAGCGCGTCGGCGTCGCCCGCGCGCTCGCGGCCGAACCCAACGTGCTGTTGATGGACGAGCCGTTCGGCGCGCTTGACCCCATAATCCGCACCAAGGCGCAGGAAGACCTTCTTGCGATCCAGAGGCGCTTCGGCACCACCATCATCCTCGTCACCCACGACATGGAAGAGGCCGTGCATATGGGCGACAAGATCGCCGTCATGGATGCCGGCAAGCTGGTACAATATGCCAGGCCGGCGGAGATCCTGGCGAGGCCGGCCAGCGGCTTCGTCGAGACCTTGGTGGGCGCCAGCGAAAAACCGTTCCGGCTGCTGTCGCTCGGCCGCGTGCGCGACGCAGTCGAAAAGGGCGCGGCGGAAGGTGAGGCGATTCCTGGCGACGCCAGCCAGCGCGACGCGCTGGCCGAACTTCTCTGGTCCGGCCGCCCGGCGCTGCCGGTCAAGGATGCCGACGGCAAGCCGCTCGGTCGCGTTACCGTCGACGGCTTGGTGAAGCGTGCGGCGAGGCCGGCATGAAAGCCTGGCTGCCGTTGCTGCTCAGGCTTGCGCTGGTGGTGCTGCTGGTCGCTTTCGTCACCAGTCCCGGCTGGTTCGAGCCGCTGCTCAAGCCGCTGACCGAGAACGGCGCGCCGGTGATCTACAATCAGGGCAGCTTGCTGACGCTGATGCTGCTGCACCTGCGCACCGTGCTGATCGCCACGCTCGCCGCCACCATCGTGGCGGTCGCGCTCGCCATCCTGGTCACCAGGCCTGCCGGCGCCGAATTCCTGCCGCTGTCACGCAGCCTGGTCAATATCGGTCAGACTTTCCCGCCGGTGGCGGTGCTGGCGCTTGCCGTGCCGGCGGTCGGGTTCGGCGAGAAGCCGACGCTGATCGCATTGTTCCTCTATGGTCTGCTGCCGATCTTCGAGAACGCGCTGACCGGCCTGACGACGTTGCCCGGCAATGTCATGGAAGCGGCGCGCGGTGCCGGCATGACCGGTTGGCAAAGGCTGCTGAAGGTCGAATTGCCGCTCAGCGCGCCGGTCATCCTCGGCGGCATAAGGCTGTCGGTGGTTATCAGCCTGGCCACCGCCACCATCGGCTCGACGGTTGCAGCGAAGACATTGGGCGAGGTGATCATTGCCGGGCTCTTGTCCAACAATCTCGCTTTCATCTTGCAGGGCGGCCTGATCGTCGCCGCCTTGGCCGTGCTGATCTATGATGGGTTGTCGGCGGTCGAACGCTATGCCGCGCGGCGCATGGGGCGCCAGGCCGAGTAGGCTTCTGTCCCGGTGCTCCGATCTTTCAACGTCCACTTGAACGGGCAGGGTGGTCGAGCGTCAGTTCGAGTTCGATGCCTTGCTCTTTGCAGATCCAGCGGCGGCAGATGACGGCAAAGTCGTGTTGTGTGCCGGCTTTCACGAGCGAGACAAGATCACCCACGGCGCAATCGCTGCCGAGCTGGAGCGCCTCGATGGGTTCGGCGATGACTTGCTTGCCGGCATAATGTCTTGCGCTGGCCGTGAGCGTAATCAACACCCGCCTGCCAGTTGCGCGATCTTCGGGACTCGGCGATTGATTGGGCCGATGCCCCGATCCTTCAGCAGGAGTTCTTGCCATGACCTTGCGCTTCTCCAAGATCGTCATGTGTCTCTGTCTGGCGGCTTTCGCCTTTCTTGTCGCTTTCGGCAACGTCACCGATTACGGCTCAAACTTCGCCTTTGTCCAGCACGTGCTGAGCATGGACACGACCTTTCCCGGGAACGCGCTGATGTATCGCTCGATCACCGACCCCTCGCTATGGACGACGGGCTACTGGCTCATCATCGCCGGCGAGGCGCTGACCTGTCTGCTCTACCTGATCGCGGCCTGGAACCTGTGGCAAGCGCGCAATGCCAGCGGAGAGGTTTTCAACGATGCCAAGAAATTCGCCGTTATCGCCGCGACGATGGGATTCCTGATCTGGTATCTTGGATTTATGGTGGTGGGCGGCGAGTGGTTCGCCATGTGGCAATCGAGCATCTGGAACGGCCAGCAGAAGGCATTCATGTTCTACATGACCATGCTGGCGGTGCTGATCTTCGTCATCCAGCCAGACGGTGATCTGCGCCAAACCTGAGTGCTGATCCGTGATTTCAATCGATATAAAGCAGCAGCGGCATGGCGACATCTGCCGCCGTCTGGCTCTTTTGGGCGAAAGCCGGGCAAAAACCGAACAATATCTTGACGTTCGCGGCCCTGTTTCGCATACACCGCTGCGAAGAGGGGGATTCCGCGCACGGGATTCCGTCTTTGTCTCAACGGCCCAGGGAGGGGTTCTTTTGGGCCAGCAATCGAGGAAAACCCGGCATGACCATAATTTCCGCCGTCATCGCCTGCGGCCTGCTTTCTGTCCTTTACGCCATCTGGGCGACACGTTCGGTCCTCGCGTCGGACCAGGGCAATGCACGCATGCAGGAAATCTCCGCCGCCATCCGTGAGGGCGCGCAAGCCTATCTGGCGCGCCAGTACACCACCATCGCCATCGTCGGCGTGGTCGTGCTGCTGCTCGCCTGGTGGCTGCTGTCCATCACCGCCGCGATCGGCTTCCTGATCGGGGCCGTGCTTTCGGGCGCGGCCGGCTTCATCGGCATGCATGTTTCGGTGCGGGCCAATGTTCGCACGGCACAGGCCGCTTCCAACAGCCTTGCCGCCGGCCTCGACATCGCATTCAAGTCGGGCGCCATCACCGGCATGCTTGTTGCCGGCCTTGCCCTGCTTGGCGTGTCGATCTACTACCTGATCCTCACCCATTTCATGGGGCTTCAGCCCAATGACCGTATCGTCATCGACTCGCTGGTTTCGCTCGGCTTCGGCGCCTCGCTGATCTCGATCTTCGCCCGTCTCGGCGGCGGCATCTTCACCAAGGGTGCCGATGTCGGCGGCGATCTGGTCGGCAAGGTCGAAGCTGGTATTCCCGAGGATGATCCGCGCAACCCCGCCACCATTGCCGACAATGTCGGCGACAATGTCGGCGACTGCGCCGGTATGGCGGCCGACCTGTTCGAGACCTATGCGGTGACTGTCGTCGCCACCATGGTGCTGGGCGCCATCTTCTTTGGCGGCACCGCGGTTCTGAGTGCCGCGATGCTCTATCCGCTCGCTATCTGCGGCGCCTGCATCCTGACCTCGATCGTCGGTACTTTCTTCGTCAAGCTCGGCTCCAACGGTTCGATCATGGGCGCGCTCTACAAGGGGCTGATCGTCACCGGCCTGTTGTCCATCGTGGGCTTGGGCGTCGCCACCTCGGCCACGCTTGGCTGGGGCGAGGTCGGCACTGTCGCCGGCATGGTCATCACCGGCAAGAACCTGTTCATCTGCGGCCTGATCGGCCTCGTGGTGACCGGTCTCATCGTCGTGATCACCGAGTACTACACCGGCACCAACAAGCGTCCGGTCAACTCGATCGCCCAGGCGTCGGTGACCGGGCACGGCACCAACGTCATCCAGGGCCTTGCGGTCTCTCTGGAATCGACGGCACTGCCGGCCATCGTCATCGTCGGTGGCATCATCTCGACCTATCAGCTCGCCGGCCTTTACGGCACGGCGATCGCCGTCACCACCATGCTCGGCCTTGCCGGCATGATCGTCGCGCTCGATGCCTTTGGCCCGGTCACCGACAATGCCGGCGGCATCGCCGAAATGGCCGGCCTGCCCAAGGAAGTGCGCCACTCCACCGACGCGCTCGACGCGGTCGGCAACACCACCAAGGCGGTGACCAAGGGCTATGCCATCGGTTCGGCGGGCCTCGGCGCACTGGTGCTGTTCGCGGCCTATTCGAACGACCTGAAATTCTTTGCCGCCAATGGCGACAAATATCCCTACTTCCAGGGCATGGGCGAGGTCTCCTTCGATCTTTCCAACCCCTACGTCGTCGCCGGCCTGATCTTCGGCGGCTTGATCCCGTATCTGTTCGGTGGCATCGCCATGACGGCCGTCGGCCGCGCGGCGGGCGCCATCGTCGAGGAGGTGCGCAAGCAGTTCCGTGACGACCCGGGCATCATGGCCGGCACGTCCAAGCCGAACTATGCGCGCGCGGTAGATCTTCTGACCAAGGCGGCGATCCGGGAAATGATCATCCCGTCGCTGCTGCCGGTGCTGGCGCCGCTCGTCGTCTATTTCGGCGTGCTGCTGATCTCGGGCTCGAAAGCGTCGGCCTTTGCGGCTCTCGGCGCCTCTCTGCTCGGCGTCATCGTCAACGGCTTGTTCGTCGCCATCTCGATGACTTCGGGCGGCGGCGCCTGGGACAACGCCAAGAAGTCGTTCGAGGACGGATTCACCGACAAGGACGGCATCAAGCACCTGAAGGGTTCCGAGGCGCACAAGGCCTCGGTGACGGGCGATACGGTCGGCGATCCCTACAAGGACACGGCCGGCCCGGCGGTCAACCCGGCGATCAAGATCACCAATATCGTGGCGCTCCTGCTGCTGGCGGTGCTGGCGCACGGCTGAGCGGCAAAGCTCGACATTGAAAACCCGCGGGGAGCAATCCCCGCGGGTTTTTATTTGACGGCGGTTTTGGAAGGCGGAAAACGAATTTCAATGGCTGCGTCCGCGTCCTGCCGTCGCTGTCTGCCCATCGCCGACGAGCCGGCCTCTCCCGCCCCATGATAACAAAAACCCGTGGGATCGCTCCCACGGGTTTTTGGTCGCCTGAGATGGTGCTGCCATCCCCAAGGGGAAGGCGGGTCTGAGATCAGGGAGTGCCGCCGCCGGGAATGCCGGGCGCCAGCTTGCTGGCGCCGTTAATGATCTGGCTGAGGAAGTTCTGGTCCTTGCCGCCAGTCGGCGTGGTGCGCGAGATGAAGTCGAAGATCTTGCCGTCCTTCAGGCCGTAATTGGCGATCTGGGTGACCCGCCCATCGGCCCCGAAATAAACCGCCAGCACATGCTGATCGATCAGCCGGGGCTTGTCGAAGGCGACATAGCGCTTGCGAGTCTGCGAGATGTAATAGAAGGCCTCATTGTCGAAGGTCGCCGTCGTCGAGGGCGTGCCGAGCGCGAGCAGCACCTGCTCGCGGCTTGAGCCGACCGGCACCGAATCGATCGCCTGCTGATCGATGACATACCCCTGCGTCAGCGTTTCGCTGGGGTTCAGATCACCGATCATCTTGGAACTGTTGCAGGCCGAAAGCGCCGCAATGATGGCCAGCAGCGAGATCGCGCCAGCGGGCCTGGAAGAGAAGGTCGACTTGAAATTCAGCGCGCGCAACAACAATTCTCCACTATATCGCCGCAACTTGCGCTGGGCCGCAAAACCGGTAAACCAGCTTGCTTGCCGATGCAACAAGGCCAATTCAACAAACGGTCCCCGGAGACCATCCCCATGTTCCAGCGCCTTTTTGGTCGCGAACGCCACGCCAACCGCGCCATCACCGACGCGCTTTACGCACAAATCGTGGCGGCCGCGCGGCAGACCGTATTTTATTCCCACTGGAATGTGCCGGACACGCCGCTTGGGCGTTTCGAGATGCTGTCGCTGCACATGTTCCTGGTCCAGCACCGGCTGCGTGGGGAAGACGGCGTGGCGCAGGAGATCGCGCAGGTGCTGATCGACGAGTTTTTCCTCGACGTCGACCATTCGCTGCGGGAACTCGGCATTGGCGATGTCGGAGTGCCCAAGCGCATGAAAAAGCTGGCGAAGATGTTTTATGGCCGCACCGCCGCCTATGACGACGCATTGGAGCGCAATGATCATGATGGGCTCACCGCCGCCCTTGCACGCAATGTCCGGCCCGACGCCGCGGCCTGGGCGGAAGCGTCACGACTGTCCGACTATGTCGCCGATGCCCGCAACCGGCTGGCCACGCAGCCGTGCCGGGCGATCGTCTCCGGCACGGTGACCTTTCCGCTCGCCCAGGAGGCAGATCGATGAAGCACGCCGATCCGCAAAGTCCGGTATCGTTTTTTGCCAACGTCGCCCGCCTGCCGCAGAAGGGCGTGCCGGTGGTCATCGAGGCCGACGCCACCCAGCGCGCGACACTCGCCGAAGAGCACAGCTTGCTCTCGGTCGAAGCCTACCGTGCCGAATTCCTGGTGACGCCGTGGAAACGCAATGGCGTGAAGGTCAGCGGCCGGGTCGAGGCCGACATCACCCAGGCCTGTATCGTCACGCTCGATCCGGTCGGGGCGCATATCGACGAATCATTCGAGGCTCTGTTCCTGCCCGAGGATTCCAAGCTTGGACGACAGGGATTCGAAGGCGGCGGCGAGATCCTGCTCGACGCGGATGGACCTGACAGTCCCGAAACTTTTTCAGGCGACACGATCGATGTCGGGGCACTCGCCGAGCAGTTCTTCGGACTGGCCATCGATCCTTATCCGCGCAAGCCGGGTGCGTCGCTTGATGCCGGCCGCGAGGCCGAACCGGTGGAGAATGAATTTCAGCAGAAACTGCGGTCGCTGTTGGGAAAATCCTGAAAACCTCACCCGCGACGGAAAAGTCGGTTGTGCGAATGTCCAAAACCGCTATTTTCGCCGAACCTTCGCGATCACTAAAACGATCCGCCGCCTAAGCAAAACCGTGAGATGAATACCGCGTGATCAGGATTTCCATCGATGCCATGGGCGGCGATCACGGACCAGCCGTGGTCATTCCGGCGCTCATGACGGTCGCGACCCGCCGTCCCGACGTCCGCTTCGTCATCTACGGGCGGGAGGAGGCCGTACGACCCGAACTGGCCAAATTTCCCAAGCTGGCCGGTGTGAGCGAATTCTTCCACTGCGAGGTGGCCGTCAGGATGGACGACAAGCCGAGCCAGGCGCTGCGCCATGGCCGCTGGAAATCGTCGATGTGGAAGGCTGTCGAGGCGGTCAAGTCGGGTACGGCGGACGCGTGCGTCTCGGCCGGCAACACCGGCGCGCTGATGGCGATGTCGAAATTCTGCCTGCGCACCATGGCCACCATCGACCGCCCGGCGATCGCGGCACTTTGGCCGACGCTGCGCGGCGAAAGCGTGGTCCTCGACGTCGGCGCCACCATTGGCGCGGATGCGCACCAGCTCATCGATTTTGCCATCCTTGGAACCGGCATGGCCCGATCGGTCTTCGGCGTCTCGCGGCCCAGTGTCGGCCTACTCAATGTCGGCGTCGAGGAGATCAAGGGCCAGGAAGAGGTCAAGGAGGCTGGGCGCATGCTGCGTGAAGCCAATATGGCCTCGATGAACTATCACGGTTTCGTCGAGGGCGACGATATCGGCAAGGGCGTGGTCGACGTCGTCGTCACCGAAGGCTTCGCCGGCAACATCGCCCTGAAGACGGCGGAAGGCACGGTGCGCCAGATTGGCGGCTACCTGCGGGCGGCGATGAGCCGTACGCTGATGGCCAGGATCGGCTATATCTTCGCCAAGGGCGCGTTCGATCGCCTGCGCGAAAAGATGGATGTCGGCCGCTCCAATGGCGGCGTGTTCCTGGGGCTGAACGGCATTGTGGTGAAAAGCCACGGCGGCGCCGATTCGGATGGTTTCGCCGCCGCCATCGAACTCGGCTACGATATGGTGCGCAACAATCTGCTCGACCGCATCGAGGCCGACCTGGACTTGTTCCATGCGCGCAATCCGCATGCCCAGACATCTAGGAAATCCGACGTCGTCAGCGACGCAAAGGAATAGGAAAGAACTTTGATCAGATCAGTCGTGCGCGGCATGGGCGCCGCGCTGCCCCGCCGCATCATGAAGAATGCCGACTTTGAAGGCATGGTCGAAACCTCGGACGAGTGGATCGCCCAGCGCACCGGCATCCGCCAGCGCCATATCGCGGCCGACGACGAGACCACCGCTTCGCTGGGTGAGGCGGCGGCGCGCGCAGCGCTCGCCGATGCCGGCCTGACACCCGGAGACATCGACCTGATCGTGCTGGCGACCTCGACACCCAACAATACTTTTCCGGCCACGGCCGTCGAAATCCAGAACCGGCTCGGCATGCATCACGGCTTTGCCTTCGACCTGCAGGCGGTATGCTCGGGCTTCGTCTATGCGGTAACCACGGCCGACCTCTATATTCGCGGCGGCTTGGCCAAGCGCGTGCTGGTGATCGGCTCGGAAACCTTTTCGCGCATCCTCGACTGGACCGATCGCTCGACCTGCGTACTGTTCGGCGACGGCGCCGGCGCCCTGGTTCTTGAAGCCGGCGAAGGGGGCGGCAGTATTGCCGACCGCGGCGTGCTGGCGATGAGCCTGCGCTCCGACGGCGCGCACAAGGACAAGCTCTTTGTCGACGGCGGGCCTTCGACGACGGGAACGGTCGGCTACCTCAGGATGGAAGGCCGCGAGGTCTTCAAACATGCGGTAGGCATGATCACCGACGTCATCGAGGCGACGTTTTCGCAGGCCGGCATCACCGCCGACGACCTCGACTGGTTCGTGCCGCATCAGGCCAATAAACGGATCATTGACGCTTCCGCCAGGAAGCTCGGGATAGCTGAGGAAAAGGTGGTGGTGACGGTCAATCTGCACGGTAACACCTCGGCTGCTTCCGTGCCGCTGGCGCTTTCCGTGGCTGTTGCCGATGGCCGCATCAAAAAGGGCGACCTTGTGCTTCTGGAAGCGATGGGCGGCGGCTTCACCTGGGGCGCGGTTCTGCTTCGCTGGTAAGTGCCGAACGGTCCGGTTCGGTCCTTGACCTTGCCGGATCAATTACTTAGGCTCTGCCGCTGTTGTGTCGATTTTATGTTTGAGCTGATGGGACGGTCGCATGGGGGGAAAGACACTTACGCGCGCCGACCTTGCCGAAGCCGTTTACCGCAAGGTAGGTTTGTCGCGCACTGAATCGGCGGAACTTGTCGAGGCGGTGCTGGACGAGATCTGCGAGGCGATCGTCCGTGGCGAGACGGTGAAACTGTCGTCTTTCGCGACGTTCCACGTCCGCTCCAAGAACGAGCGCATCGGGCGCAATCCCAAGACCGGCGAAGAGGTGCCGATCCTGCCGCGTCGGGTGATGACCTTCAAGTCGTCGAACGTGCTGAAGAACCGCATCTTGCGCTCCCACCAGAGCGGCAAGGCGAAGGGCGGCAAGTAGGCTCGCTGCAAATGCACGGTTGAAAACAGGCCTTGCGATGATGCCGGGCTTGAATATTGCCTCACAAACCGCTGAAATGAGACCCGATTCGGCAACATGGCCGGATTGGTGTTCCGCGTGATCGTTACGCGCAGCCGGAATGAGCTCCCCTCCTGTCGAGGGAATCCCGTTCGAACGCCGGTTCCCATGTCCCGGGATCATGCTCCAGTGTGAGGATTTCGCCCATGGACAAGAGCCCTGACGCCTTTCGCACCATCAGTGAGGTCGCCGAAGACCTCGATCTGCCGCAGCACGTGCTGCGCTTCTGGGAAACGCGTTTCAACCAGATCAAGCCGATGAAACGCGGCGGCGGCCGCCGCTACTACCGGCCGCAGGATGTAGAACTGATCAAGGGCATTCGCCATATGCTCTACGACCAGGGCTACACCATCAAGGGCGTGCAGAAGCTGTTGCGCGAAAACGGCAACCATTTCCTGGTTGCCATCGGCAATGGCGATATGGCCGCCGTCGAGGCGATCTCGCAACGAAAGCAGGCCGACCAGGTGCCGTTGACGGCGGCAGCGCAACCGCGCGGCGGAGATGACGAACTGGTTGGCCAGCCGAGGGTCAAGCCCAGCCGCCGTTTCTTCGGTCTTGGCAAGAGCGACGAGGAAGGCCCGGTCCAGCCGGACGCTTCGAAACTGTCGCGGGACAATCGCGCGCTGTTGCAGGAAGCTTTGTTCGACCTCCTCGAATGCAAGCGCCTCCTCGACCAAGTGCGCTGACGGGCAACCGGCCGGCGCCTGAAGAACGGGAACCCGCCTTTGGGTGATGCGTTACGTTTTCTTGAGCAAGACAAGGCTTGAGCAGACAAGGAAACGCATCATGGCATTATTCTCGACCCTCTCGGACGTCGATCTCGACAGGCGGGTCGCTGCACTCTCCAGGGAATTGGCGGCCCTGAAGAAGGCTGCGTCCAGGCGGGGCGGCGCCTATTACGAAGACGGTCGCGACGCGGCGCTTGACACGTATTCCGACCTTGCGGAACGTCTGCACGATGCGTTGCCGGCGATCCGCGAGCGGGGCAGGGCGATCGAGAAATCCGCCCGCGAGCATCCGGCGGCGGCCGCAGCGATCGGCTTTGTGGTGCTTGGTCTGGTCGCCAGTCTGCTGTTCAGCCGGCGCTGACCTTTATTTTATTCCTCGGTTCCGCTGGATCGGTGCGCGGGAGATTCATGTTGCCCGAAAGTGCACCCGGTTTAGGACAGCGGCGCCTGTGGGTGCCACGAAAAAAGGGCCATAGCCCCAGCTTGTCGGTCTGCACCACGAACAGGGGTTTTTTCGTCAGAGCAGGCGCTCGTTGTAGCGCTGCGAGATCGCGCTGATACGGCGCGTATCCGGAGGAAACCAGGAGAAGACCGGCTTCGAACAAGAAGCCAAAGCCGGTCTTCTCATTGGCAGTCGGTTAAGCTCAGGCCTTCTTGCCCATGACCTTGTGGTGGTGGTGATGATGGTAGTGGTGGCTGCGATGGTGCTTGCGATGATGACGATGATGCTTATGCATCGGCGCCGCATCAGCGCTGGTCGCGCCGAGGATTGGCATGGTGAATGCAAGTGCAACTGCAAGCCCGAGGGCCGAGAGGAGGGACTTCTTCATGGATATCTTCCTTTGTTCGCAGGCAATCTGAATCAGGCCAACAGCCTGTTCGCCGCGAGCGGGATTACGCTCCCGATTTTTTTCGTCAGTATTTCCCGAATATAGAATTTTGTTTCTGGAATGTGTCTGGCGGCGCAGCCTGTGGGCTCCGCCGACAGGCTGAGCCCACAGCGCCGATGAGCGGGAGAAATTTCGGTACGGGGCCGCAGACGCAACCGGCTTACATGGGCGGGACCACGCCATTGTTGCCGACCACGACGCGGTTGGCACTCAGCGTGCCGTCGGCGCCGCGCGTCGCGGTGACCACGACGGGCGCGCCGGGCTTGAGATCGCCCGGCGTGGCCGGCGCGAAGGTGACGACCGGCGTCTTGTCGGGGATTGAGATCTTCTTTGTCTGGCCGTTGTCATAGGTCAGCGTCACCGCGCGGCCATTCACGTCGGTCACGTCGGCGACGGTGCCGTTGGTCATGCGGCTGTTGGGCTTGAGGTCCCAGGCGCGGTCGCCTTCGCCCGTGCCTTTCAAGGCTGCGGGAAACACCACGACCTCGAGCGCGCCGCTGCCGCCATCGGCTTTCGACACGGATGCTATGCCGAGGAAATCGCCGAGCTTGATGTCCTTTACCGACGCGCCCGCGACGCCCGATATCTTCCATCCGGCAGCGAGCTTGATCTTATCCATGCCACCCTGGCGGTTTTTCACCGTCAGCTGGGATTGGTCGGAACTGGCCACGACGCCGCGCACCCGCACCGTGTCTGCCGCCGGCGCGCTGGTTGCAGCAAGGCCAAGGCTGGAAAGCGTGCCGAGCACGATCATGATTGTCCGCAATTTCATCGCATCGATCCTTTCAGGAAAATGACAGCCGCGCCGGCAACGTCTTGGGTTTCGCGCCGGCGCAATTGAACTAACGAACGGGGTCGTAAAAATCATCGAGGGACGAGGTGATCAGGTGTTCAAAAGAACTTGATCGAGAGCGGTTGCGAGCGGCGTCCGCCAGGCATGGTTCACGATGCTGTGACGGCCAGTTTGTGACTTGGCAAATCACCCGCAAGCGGGCATGTTCTCGCCGTCTCAGGCAACACCATTTTCATCAAACTCTTTCAGCCAACGGAGTTGCCAATGCCATACAGTGCAAAGCGCGAACCCCTCCCGGAACTGGTTGCCAGCGAAGCCGGGCAAGGCCATAGCGCCCTCAGAACGATTCGGGAAACCAAGGGATACAGTGTCGAGGAGCTTTCCCTGACAACCGGTCTGTCGGTCGACGAAATCGAGGATATCGAGAACGGCAGGACGGCCGATCCGTCGCAACTGCGCCGTATTGCGTCGGCGCTTCGGCTTCCTCAGGAGGCGCTGCTCGGCACGGCCGTGCAGGCGCGGGCCGCGCAAGACCGCCCCGCGCTGTAGCGCCAGTGCCATGCATGTTCGAAAACCCGCCGGGGACCTTGGCGGGTTTTCTGTTTGCCGTGACTGAAGGCTTCGGCACGTGTTTATGGACGCGCCGGCCTAGCTTGCTGCTTCGTCATTTCGATCCGCGGGGTTTCGATGAGCTTGGAATCCGTTCGTGCCTTCTTTGCCAGCAAGGCGCCTGACATCGACGTGATCGTGACTGACGCGAGTTCGGCAACCGTAGCATTGGCTGCGCAGGCGCACGGCGTGTTGCCGGCACAGATCGCAAAGACGATCTGCCTTCGCGTCGGCGAACGCACCATGCTGGTCGTGACCAGCGGCACCGCCAGGCTGGACAATCGCAAGTTCAAGGATCGGTTCGGCAGCAAGCCGCGCATGCTGGAGGCCGCTGAGGTTATCGAGGCAACCAGCCATCCGGTCGGCGGTGTCTGCCCGTTCGGCCTGCCGGCGCCGCTGCCGGTCTATTGCGACGTGTCGCTGCGCGGTTTCGAAGAGGTGGTGCCCGCCGCCGGCGCCACCAACGCGGCGGTGCGCATCGCACCGCAACGCATGGCTGATCTCACCGGCGCCGAATGGGTCGATGTGTGCCAGGGGTAGATGGCGATAGATGAGACGGACTTTGGGGGTAAGTCCTTGTTTAAAATGGTCGGAGTGGCCGGATTCGAACCGACGACCCCTTGACCCCCAGTCAAGTGCGCTACCGGGCTGCGCTACACTCCGGACCGGTCGCGATGTATCGTGATAACCCCGCTCGGGTCAACCGAAATTCGGCGCTTGTCGCGCTGGTGTGAATGCGATGGCTGTTGAGCCCGGCATCGCCAGCCGTAATTGCCGCTGATGACGGTGTTCCAGCGCGATCGCGCCCCAGACCAATCCGAGCAGCAGATAGACGTGGCGCCAATGGTCGATGTCGATGAAGGTGCCGAGCCCGACATTGCCGATGAAGGCGACATAGGCGCACAGGAGATAGGGCTGCCATGGCCGGTCGCGCAGCAGGATGCGGAATCCGGCACATATCGTCCAGAGGACAAGCGTCAGGAACGATACGAAGCCGAGCCAGCCATAATCCATCAGCATCTTCAGCCAGATGTCGTGGGTGTCCTCGCCGAAGATGGTGCCGAACACCAGAGGCCCGATGCCGAACGGGTGCTCCATCGCCATTTGGAAGCCGATTGCATAGCGGGCGAAGCGGCCGAGGCGGGCGGTGTCGTAGCTCTGTTCGAGATGGGCACGGTTGGAGAACATTTCCGCCACGCCCGGCAGCTGCAGGATGACGATCATGGCGATCGTCAGCAGCGACAATGCCGCGATGGTCATCACCACCACGCGCAGCCGGAACATGCCGCTGTTGCTCTGCAGGAACAGGCAGCCGGTAAGCAGAACGGCAGAGACGGCAAACATGCCCCAGGCGCCGCGCGAGAAGGAGAAGAAGATGCCTGATGTGATGATGAGCAGCGGCACCGCCAGCAGCGGCATGCGCGAGACCGGCCCGGTCAGCAGCAGATAGAGCAGATAGATGCCGGGCAGAACCAGGAACGGCCCGAACACGTTCGGGTCCTGGAAGGCGCCTGCGGCGCGGTCGTATTTGGTGAACATCTCCGCGCCCGGGAAGGCATGGAAATACCCTGCTATGCCGAGCAGCGAAGTCATCACCGCGGATACGACATAGGCAATGAAGATCAGCCGGTAGAGGCTCGGCTGCGTGGCGGTGACCGATGCGAAGAAGACCGCGCTGAAGGCGAGAAACAGCGACACTGCAAGGTAGAGCGGCGTGTTGGCGAGGTCTGACATCTGCGTCATGGCGATCATGCCGCCAATATTCATCGTCACCAGAAGCACCAGCAGCGGCGCGGCCGCGCGCGAAATCCTCAAACCGAAAAGCGCCCAGATGGCGATCAGGCCGGCCATGTAGATTTCGTAAGGAGCCGGCTCGCTGATAACGAAGCCGGAAAGCAGGATGCCGAGCCCGACCGCGCCCGAGGAAATCAGTGCGATCAGCTTGGCATTGACCGCCGCGCGCGGCAGGTCATGGGTGACCGCGCTCAATAGGCGTTTTCCGTGTTGAGCAGCCGGATCGGCGTCAGGAACAGGATCCGCAGGTCGAACAGCATCGACCAGTTCTCGATATAATAGAGGTCGTATTCCGTCCGCATGCGGATCTTCTCGTTGGTGTCCATCTCGCCGCGCCAGCCATTGATCTGCGCCCAGCCGGTGACGCCGGGCTTGACCTTGTGGCGCGCGAAATAGCCGTCGACCACTTCGTTGTAGAGCAGGTTGTGCGACTGCGCGGCAATCGCGTGCGGCCGCGGGCCGACCAGCGACAGCGAACCCAAGAGCGAATTGAAGAACTGCGGCAGCTCGTCGATCGAGGTCTTGCGGATGAAGCGGCCGACGCGGGTGACGCGCGGGTCGTTCTTGGTGACCGTCTGTCTGGCGGTCGGGTCCGACCGGTCGGCATACATCGAGCGGAATTTGTAGACTTCGATCACCTCATTGTTGAAACCATGCCGCTTCTGGCGAAACAGCACCGGTCCCTTGCTGTCGAGCTTGATGGCGATAGCGGTCGCCAGCATCACCGGTGAGAACACGACGATGCCGATCAGGCTGAAAACGATGTCGAAGGCGCGCTTGGCCACCGAATCCCAGTCGTTGATCGGCTTGTCGAAGATGTCGAGCATCGGCACCGAGCCGATGTAGGAATAGGCGCGTGGACGAAACTGCAGCGCGTTCGAATGCGCCGACAGCCGGATGTCGACCGGCAGCACCCACAGTTTCTTCAGCAATTGCAGCACGCGCGATTCGGCGGTCAGCGGCAGCGACACGATCAGCATGTCGATGCGGGCGATGCGGGCGAATTCGATCAGCTCCGAGATTGTGCCGAGCTTGGGATAGCCGGCGACGATAGGCGGCGAGCGTTTGTCGCTGCGATCGTCGAAAATGCCGCAAATGCGGATGTCGTTGTAGGGCTGCCTCTCGACCGAGCGGATCAGGACCTCCGCTGCCTTGCCGCCGCCGACGATGACGGCGCGCCGCTCCATGTGGCCGTCGCGCGCCCAGCGCCGGATCAGCTTCGACATCACCAGCCGCAGGCCGAAGATGAGAATGAAACCGACGGCGAACCAGGTGCCGAACAGCAATCGTGAATAGTTTTCAGATATCTTCATCACGAATGCCGTCAGCGCCATGAGGGCGAACGTGCCGGCCCAGACCAGCAGCAAACGTCCAAAATTGGCGATCGGCCGCATGAGCGAGACGATCTGGTAGCAATCGGTGACGTCGAGCAGCACCACTGCAAGGAACGACGCGGCGGCGATCGTCAGCGGATATTGCCAGGCGAAATAGTTGAAGAAGCCGACAAAGTAGAAATAGACGCCGAGGCCGGAAAGGAACAGCACTGCGAACTCGACCATCCGCAGGACGCCGCTGACCATGATCGGCGACATCGTATCGCGCCGGTATTGCGAGGCGACCTGACGGGCGACATCATTCATGCCGCCCGGCATGCCGCCATCGGTCGGGGTGTCGAGTTTGCGCACAGCCTCTGCCGAAAAGCGGTGCACGGGATCGATCTCGTTCATGGGATTTCCGCAAGCTTCCCCCAGGCAATAGCAAAAGAGAGCTAAGAAACCCTTGAAACAACGCGTGGCTTTGGAAGGGCTTGGGCCGGTGGTTTATTTGGCCAGCGCCGCGAAATACGCTTTCTCGATCTCGGCAGCCATGACATCGGCTCCGAAGCGTGCCTCCAGATCGGCGCGATCGGGCATCAGTTTTCGATAGGCGGCGGGATCGGCCAGCGCTTCGGCGATCTTGTCGGCAAGCTGCAACGGATCAGGTCTGATCAGGGCAGGGGAATCGGCGCCGAAGATCTCCGGTATGCCGCCAACGGCCGTGGCGATCATCGGTTTTCCCGCCGCCAGCGTCTCGAGCACGACATACGGCAATGCTTCGGCGCGCGAAGGAACGACGACCAGCGCGCCCAGCGCAAAGGCATCCCTGGCCGGCATCGGCGGCAGGAAACGCACATTGCCGTCAAGCCCGAGCCGCCTCACTTGCGCGCGGTACCGAGGCAGGTTGTCGCCGTCGCCCACCATGACCGCGCCCAGCGGGCGTCCGAGCCGTGTCCCCGCAAGGGCCAGCGCGTCGATGAAGATGTCGGGTCCCTTGAGGTCACGCATCATGCCGATGTAGAGCAGGTCCACCATTCCGGGCTTCTCCGGAACGGGGTCGAACTCAGCCGCGCGCAGGCCATTGTAGACCAGCGCGTTCGGAATGGGCGCCTCGCCGACCTTCCTGCGATAGGTGCGTCGCTCATAGTCCGAGACGAACAGCAGACAGTCGGTGAAGTGAGCCATGGATCGCTCGAGCGCGAAGAACAGCTTTCCCGTGAACGTGCTCTCGTCATAGTGGAGAGAACCGCCATGCGGCGAATAAAGGCGGGCTACGCGAGACCTTGATACCCGCAACAGTGAGCCGAACAGACGGGCATAGGCGCCACCCTTGGCGCCGTGCCCGTGCAGCACGTCCGGCCGCAATTCCTTGATGATTCCGTAGGTGCGCGAGGCCGAGGCGAGATCGCCCAGTCCGACATGGCGCTGCATCGGCGTGCGATGGATGCCGAGCGCCAGCATGGCCTTCATCCGCTTGAACAGGCGCTCCTCGTATTCCCCGCCTGTGGTCGAATCGCACACGATGCCGACCGAATGGCCGGCGGCGACCTGAGCTTCCGCGAGGTCCCGCACATGCCGAAAGATCCCGCCGACAGGTGAACGAAAGCAATGGACGATCCTGAGTTTGTCCGCCACGTGTGTTCGTCAGAACAGACGTTCACGCACATAGACAGTATCTCCGGGCAGCAGCGGGTCTGACGTGACAACCCGGCCGGTCATCACCTTGCCGTTGATATCTCGGGTGATGTCGACGCTTTCCTGGTTGGCGCGCGGCGTGAAGCCGCCGGCAATGGCGACGGCTTTCTGAACGGTGAGGCCGGGCACATAGGAATACTGGCCGGCGGCGCCCACTTCGCCCATGACGAAGATAGGCCTGTAGCGGTCGATCTCGACGGAAACATCGGGATCGCGCAGATAGCCTTGGCGCAGTTTGTCGGCGATTTCCTTTTCCATCTGCTGGGCGGTGTGGCCGCGGGCCGGCACGGCGCCGACCAGCGGGAAGGAGAGATATCCGGACTGGTCGACACTATAGGTGTTGGTCAGCCCGTCCTGCTCGAACACGGTGACGCGGACGCGGTCACCGGCGCCCAGGCGATAGGGTTGATCGAGCACCTCGTGGAAGGCGGCCGGCGTCGGCCGGTAGCTGGAGCAGCCAGCAAGCATCGACACGGCAAGCAGCGCGCGAAAGAGGGAAGCAGTGCTTTTCATGACAGGACACATACCTTCGACTGGCCGCTGCGGCGTCGCAGCAAACATCTGAGAGCGCGTCCGTTATCGTCCTGTTAGGGTTAATGGCCGGTAAAGGGCGCGATCGATACGGCATCGATCGGCAGGAGTTTTATAACTTTGACGGTTTTGCTTGGCGCCTGCCAGTAAGTCCTGACGGAAGCTTCCTGTGATCTTAACGGCTGAGTTACCATAGTTGTTTACGGTGCATGCGATCCGTATCGGAGTAGGATGCATGTCCGTTCAGTCCACGGCCGCAGACGTTGACGTCGATCTCAGGCAGCTCTTCGCCAGCCTGGCGAGGAACTGGCTGCGAATATTGGTCGTCTCCCTGGTGGTCACCGGGTTGGCGTTTGCGCTCGCTTCGCTGGCAACCAAGCACTACAAGGCCCAGACGCAGGTTCAGATCGATACGCGTGAATCCGTCTACACGCGCCCCGCCGGCAGCAATGACAGCGACAAGCCGATCCTCGATGAGCAAGGCGTCGCCACCCAGGTCCAGATCATTTCGTCCAACGAAATCCTGAAGCGGGTGGCGCAGAAGCTTGATCTGTCGCGATTGCACGAATTCGACGAAACTGTCGATATGTCGCCTCTCAGCCGCCTGCTGATCCTGGTGGGGTTGAAGAACGATCCCATGGATATTCCGGTCGACGAACGCGTCCTGAAGAAGATGCGCGAGAAGCTCAACGTCTATGGCGTCGAAAAGACGCGTATCATCGCCATCGAGTTCTCCTCGGAAGATCCCAAGCTCGCGGCTGCTATCCCCGATGCCATTGCCGCCGCCTACATTGCCGGGCAGGGCGCGGCCAAGCTCGAATCCAACACCGCCGCGGCGGACTTCCTGGCTCCCGAGATCGCCGATCTGCAGAAGCAGGTCAGGGATGCCGAGGCCAAGGTCGCCGCCTATCGCGCCCAGTCGGACCTTCTGGTGGGCGGCAACAATTCTGTGCTCGCCACCCAACAACTGGCCGAACTGTCGACCGAATTGTCGCGGGTGCGGGCCAACCGCGCCGCCGCCGAGGGCACCGCCGACAGCGTGCGCAAGGCGCTGCAGAATGGCGGCTCGCTGGATTCGCTGCCCGAGGTGCTGTCATCCGATCTGATCCAGCGCTTGCGCGAACGGCAGGTCGAACTGCGCGCCAACATCGCCGACCTGTCGACGACGCTGCTCGACAATCATCCGCGCATTCGCGCGGCAAAATCACAGCTGGCCGATCTCGACGCGCAGATCCGCAGCGAAGCTCAGAAGGTGATGAAGGGGCTGGCCATGCAGGCCGATGCCGCCAAGTCACGTGAGAGCCAGCTCGTCGCCGACGTCAACACGCTGAAGGCGGCTTCCGCGGAGGCAGGCGAACAGCAGGTCGGTCTCGATGCGCTGCAGCGTGACGCTGCCGCCAAGCGCCAGCAGCTCGAACTTTACCTGACCAACTACCGCGAGGCGGCTTCGCGCCAGGATCGCAATTACGTGCCGGTCGACGCGCGTGTCATCTCGAAGGCCGTAGTGCCTTCCGAGGCCTACTTCCCCAAGATCGGGCCGATCGTCGGTGCTGCTTTTGCCGCCTCGCTTTTGCTCATGTCGGTGTTCACGCTGCTGCGCGAACTCTTTTCCGGCCGCGCCATGCGCCCGGCCAGCGGCGCTCGCTTCGAGCCGATCGACGAGGTGGCGATGCCGGTCGCGGCCAGGGAAACGACGATCATTCCAGAGTCCGGGCCTGAGCACCACGCTGAGAAAGCGGTGGAACCGGAGATGATGGTGGAACCGGATCTGCCCTCGCCGGCGGAATCTGCCATAGAGGTCGAACCCGCCGCCGGCGCACCGGTCGCCGAAACCGTCCCTGTTGCCGAGGCCGTCCCGGTCGCCAAAACCAGGCCGCGTTCGGTGCTGGGGGAGATCGACGTTGAAAAAGCGGCGGAAAAGCTGATCGCAAGCGGCGCCGCGCGCGCCATCTTCGTGTCGCCCGAAGGCGACGAGGCGGCCGCGTCCGCGATCCTGGTGGCGCGTGAGGTCTCCGACGCCGGCCTGCGCGTGCTGCTGCTCGACCTCACGGCTTCCGGCGCCGCCTCGCGACCGATGCTCGACAGCGGACTGTTCCCGGGCATCACCAATCTGCTCGCGTCGCAGGCGCAGTTCAGCGAAGTCATCCACCCCGACCTCTATTCCGACTGCCATGTCATTCCTGTCGGCACCGCCGATCCGGTTCGCGCCATGCGCGCCGCCGACCGGCTGCCGATCATCATGCAATCGCTGACCACCGCCTATGACCTGGTGGTGGTCGAATGCGGTCCCGCCGACGCCCAAGGCATCAGCCGTCTGGGTGGCGATGCGACCGAGGTGTTCCTCTCCATGCTGGAGCCGGATGATGAGGTGACGCAGGCCGCCGTCAAGCTTATCGAGAATGGCTATCCGGAGTTGACGCTGGTGACCCCGCTCGGCCACGAACCGCCGGGCACCCCGGTGCCGGGAAGGCGCTCGGCGGCTTGAGTCCGATGAGCGGCGCTTGTGGTCATCACGTTGGAAGGTGGGCGGGTTAGCTACCGTCCTCGGCGGGCGCCGGCGCCTGGCCAGCGGCCTTGCGACGCAGCAGCTTGGTCAGCTTCCAGATCGTCGGACTGTTCTTGACGACGGCTTTCAGCCTGGCGCTTTGCCGCAGCCCCAGCGCCAGTGCCCGGCCTTTCGACGTCAGCGGAACCAGCACCTCGAAGTGCTGCGTTTCGATATCGCACCATAAACGCTTGTACGGCTCGTCGCCGACCGAGAAATCATAGACGTCGAAACCCGCCTCGCAGGCTTCCTGGATATTGTCGAAGAACAGGAAGTCGCCGGGGCTGGTGTGGGCGAGGTCATCCTCGGCGATCGCGCCGAACTCGCAGATCAGCCGTTTGCCCGAGCGGCTCGATCCGGTCACGGCGCGAAGCTTGCCGGCGACCTCGAGCCCGTGCAGCACGAAGGAGGGCTTATCCTCGGCAAGCGCCTCGGTGAACAGAGCACGGAAGAACGCGCGCACTTGATTGTCGCCGAAGACGTTGGCGATGCCCATCCTGCGGAAGCGGGATTCCTTCATCTCGAAAAAGCCGTCGAGCAGCCGGCCGACCTCGTCCACGGTCCGCGCCTCGATGCGCCGATGGCTGCCGATGGCCTCGAACTTGCGCGTCTGCGAGCGGTGCTTCTTGCGTTTGCGCTTTCCGTTTGCCCGAGAGAGCAGTGCATCGAAACCGCCGACCAGGTCGACGGCGAGCGACAGGTTCGGGCTGTCGAAATAATCGAACGAGGCGAGTGGGTTGGCTACGCCATCGAGGTCGGGCAGCAGGCGTTCGAAGGCGACGAGATCGATGTCGGGGCGAGCCTCGGCTATGGCCGCCAGGGTCGAACGAATAGCCGCACTGTCCGCCCTGGCAAGCCATTGCGGGTCGGCGGCGACGAAATTGCCATTGGCGTGGCGGCCGCCCATGAAGCGGGCAACACGGAATGGCCCATGGCCGACGACCTCCAGCGCCAGTGCGAAAACCGGTCTGCCTTCGCAATTCAGCATCGCCACGACCGGGTCCGGCTCGACCTGCGCGGCCCAGTTGCGGATCCAAACCGCGCTCTGCGCCGGCGCGAACACGGCGGAGCGGCAGAACGCGGCATAGGCCGCGAGCCCATCGGCGGAAGCGGTGGAAACCGACAGCCCAGCCGGCTCTATCGGCGGCACACTGGGCGGGGCTTCGATTGCCGCCAGGCGATTGCCGTCAAATGACGCGGCCGCGTCAACCATACCTCAATCCTTAGGGCGTATTGCTGCCGATTTGGGGGCGCTCAGGCGTATCCGTGCTTGGTTCAGCCTAGGCGCAAAAGGTGAAGGAATGATCGACGGCGGGGAGGCAATCCGAAAGCTGGCGCTCAACGTCGCCCGCTATACCGGCCTCGCACCGCTGGCCAAACCGCTGGTCGGCGGTATTGGCGCCATCCTCATGCTGCACCGCGTTACGGCAAAGCCCGAAAAGCCCGACAGCGTCAACCGTCATCTCAACATTGCGCCCGGCTTCCTCGACGCCATGATCGCCGGCCTGAAGGCGGATGGCTACGCCTTCGTCTCGATGGACGAGGCGGTGGAGCGTATCGCGGCGCGCGGCAAGGGCGGCCAGTTCGCCGCCATCACCGCCGACGACGCCTATCGCGACAACATGACCGAGGCCTTGCCGGTGCTGGAAAAGCACGGCGCGCCGATCACCATCTATGTGGCTCCGGGGCTTATCAACGGCACTGCGGATCTGTGGTGGGACGTGGTCGAGGATCTCGTCAACGCGGGCGATCGCCTGACCCTGACGACGTCCGAAGGGAAAACGACGATCGACTGCACCAGCCCGGCCAAAAAGCTCCAGGCCATCGCACGGCTGCACACCTATCTCACCAGCGAGGTTCGCGAGGAGGACCTGCGCGCCGTGCTGCGCGAACTGGCGCATGCGAACGGCGTCGACGCCGGCCGGCCGCGCGTCGACACGCTGATGACTTGGTCGGAGATCCGCGCGATCGCAGCGCATCCGCTCGTAACGATCGGTGCTCATACGATCAATCACAGCAATCTGAAGCGGCTTTCAGAAGCCGACGCGCGGCACGAAATCGTCGGGGTGAAGTCCATCCTGCGAGCCGAGCTGGGCGAGGAGCCGCGCCATTTCGCCTATCCCTACGGCTATGCCAGCGCCGTCGGCTGCCGCGAAGTGGGCTTTGTCCGCGATGCCGGCTACACCTCGGCCGTGACCACCCGTCATGGCGTGCTGCGCGCCGAACACGCCGGCTTCCTGCACGCATTGCCGCGCATCTCGGTCAACGGCCGTTATCAGAACCTCGCCCACATCCGCACCATGCTGTCTGGCGTGACGACGCCGCTCGCCAACGCCGGAAGGATGGTGGTCACCATCTGAGGCCGGCCGGCAACGGTTCAGCGCTTGGGCCGAGGCTCCAGCATCAGCCATTTGATGATGCCCATGGCCGGCAGCACCCAGAGCAGGCCGCTTAGCAGGAAGAACAGGAAATGCGTCCACGGGCCCGCCTCGGACAGCCGGGCGACCGCGAAGATCGATGCGACCAGCGCGTAGATGATGACAAGCGCCACCAGCAGGAACATTCCGATCAGCTTTTTCAGGCGCACGGGCATGGTTGGCCTCCTGGAGCCGGGGTAAAGTGCGGCCCAGCTCAATGTGTCGGCTTCGCCATAGGCCTTGACGCGAAGCTGTGCAACCCGACAGACGCGGCGCGACGGCGTGCCGCGCCGCCCGGTCTTGCATGCGGGAGTGCGATGGTCCACCAATCCGCGACTTCAACCTGCCGGGATAAATCCATGGCCGCCATTACTGCCGCGCCTTACGAGGCGCGTGACCGCGATCTGCACAACCGCGCGCTGGTGCGCGGCTGGCTCTACGTGGTGCTTCTGGTGCTGTTCGCGCTGGTGCTGGTCGGCGGCGCCACAAGGCTCACCGAGTCCGGCCTGTCGATCACCGAGTGGCAGCCGATCCACGGCGTCATCCCGCCGCTCAACGACGCCGAATGGCAAGAGGAATTCCAGCGTTATCAGCAGATCCCGCAATATGCCGAGCTCAACAAGGGCATGAGCATCGAGGCATTCAAGTCGATCTTCTGGTGGGAGTGGGCGCATCGGCTCCTGGCGCGCAGCGTCGGCCTGGTCTTTGCCTTGCCGCTGCTGTTCTTCTGGGCGGCGCGCCGCATCGAGCGCGGACTGGGGCCGAAGCTGGTCGGCATCCTGCTTCTCGGCGGTCTGCAAGGCGCCATCGGCTGGTGGATGGTTGCCTCGGGTCTGGTCGACCGCGTCTCGGTCAGCCAGTACCGGCTCGCCACCCATCTGACGCTTGCCGCCCTGATCTTCACGGCGACCATGGTCGTCGCGCGCGGCCTGGCGCCGCATTCGGAACCTGCGGCCGATCGTTCGACCCAGAAACTGGCTGGTTTCATAGTGCTTCTGGCGCTGATCCAGATCTATCTCGGCGGTCTGGTCGCCGGGCTCCACGCTGGCCTGAGCTACAACACCTGGCCGCTGATGGACGGCAAGATCATTCCCGGCGATCTGCTGATCCTGGAGCCGGCATGGCGCAATTTCTTCGAAAGCCCCAAGACGGTGCAGTTCGTGCACCGGATCGGCGCCTACACGGTGTTCGTCGTCGCCCTGTGGCACATGATCGCCACGCGTCGCCGTCTGCCCGGTTCAACGCATGCTCGTCGCGCGACGCTGTTGTTTGCCCTGGTGCTGGTGCAGGCCTCCGTCGGCATCGGCACGCTGTTGATGCATGTGCCGCTGCACATGGCGCTGATCCACCAGGGATTCGCGTTGATCGTGCTGGGGTTCGCCGCCGCGCATTGGCGCGGCACCAAGGGCGCATATCCCTTGCCCCACGAGATCGCCCTCGGACGCTGAGTCTCTCCGGTCACATCCAGAACGTTCGACTGCGCCATCGTCTTGTCGCCGTCGAATTCCGCCTGACGCAAGGCGGCACGGATCAGAAGCCGAGCCGTACCGTTCGGATCGCTGCTGCGACCGACAGTTCGCGGTTCTCCTCGATCGCGTTGTCGTCCTCATGGTGCCAGGAAGCCGACAGGCAGCCATAGGCGATGGCGTGATCCAGTATTGCCGCCGGCGTCTGGCTCAGCGTTCGCGCAAAGACTTCAGCCATCCCGGCAATCCGTGGGGGATCGAGACAAAGGTCGTCGCGATCAAGAGGATTGTAGAACATGTTCGCGGCATCGAATCCCGGGTCGCCGAGAACGCTCTTCGGATCTATCGCCAGCCAGCCGCGTGCTCCGTGCATGATGTTGTCGTGATGGAGGTCGCCATGCAGCGGCCTGACATCATGCGGACCACCCAGCAGCCGGTCGGCGATTTCCGCCGCTTCGACATAAAGGCTGTTCCGGCCAACGACACGGTCGGCCTCCGCTTTCTTGAACAGGCTGGAAAATCGTTCCCGAAGCGGCTGCAGGTCGGGCGGAGCGGGGTGATCCGATGGCGAAAACAGCTTTGCCATCACCTCCGCCGCGATTTCCGTGGCGGCCAAATCTCCCTGCTCGGCAAGAACATGCGACAGCATGGTCTCCCCGGCATATTCGAGCAACATGGAATGCCCGTCGCGGCCCAGCAGCCGCACGGCGCCTTCGCCGCGCCGCCAGGCAAGGAAATGCTCGCCGCGCAACTCGTCTGCGACGTCATCGAATGGCTTCAGCGCCTTGACGATCGCCGGCGAGCCGTCCTCGCGCCGCACCTTCCAGATGCGGCTCGAAAAGGTCTCGGCGATGAGCTCGGGCGCGCTGATCTTCCAACGGTCCGGAAATGCCGGTGCCGCCATCAGAGGCCGAGCATCAGGTCCATGTTCTGTACGGCAGCCCCCGATGCCCCTTTGCCGAGATTGTCGTAAACGGCGAGCAGCAGGGCCTGCGCGCGCTTGTCATTGGCAAAGACGTAGAGCTTCATTCGGTTGGTGCCATTGTAGATTTCCGGATCGATCTCCGGAATGCGCTCCACATGCGCATAGGGCGCCACTTCGACCACGCCGCCCTTGATGGCGGCGAAATGGTCGGCGATGGCTGCATGGAGTTCCGCACCGGTCGGCACATGGTCGAGGCCACCGAGCTGCAGCGGCACCACCGTGATCATGCCTTGCGCGAAATTGCCCACCGCTGGCTGCATGATCGGATCGTGCGACAGTTTCGCATAGGCCCTGAGCTCCGGCACGTGCTTGTGCTGGAGGGTGAGCCCGTAGGGCAGGAATTCAGAGGCGTCCTCGCCCTTGGCGACATAGTCCTCGATCATCGGGCGGCCGCCGCCCGAATAACCCGAGATGCCGTTGACTGTGACCGGGAAATCCGCAGGCAGCAGGCCGGCGGCGACCAGCGGCCGCAGCGTCGCGATCGGTCCCTGCGGCCAGCAGCCGGGATTGGCGACGCGTTTCGCCGCCCCGATCTTCTTCGCCTGCTCCTTGTCCATCTCGGCAAAGCCATATTCCCAGCCTTGCGCTACGCGATGCGCGGTCGAAGCATCGATGACCCTGGTGGTCTCGTTGGAGATCAGCGACACGCTCTCCTTCGCCGCATCGTCCGGCAGGCACAGGATCGCAACGTCGGCGGCATTGAGGAATTCGGCTCGCGCCGCCGTTTCCTTGCGGCGCTCGGCGGGAATTGAAATGATCTCCAGGTCGCCGCGCTCGGCAAGCAGCGCCCGGATCTGGAGGCCGGTGGTGCCGTGCTCGCCGTCGATGAAGATTCTCGGTTTCATTGGCTGATCAAATTCCCTGATATCGAAAACTATATGCCGTTGCCTTGGTTCACCGCGGCACCGTTGTGGCTGCCGTTGTTCAGCTCTTCGAGCCGTGCTTTCCGCTCGGCCAGCAGGCCGAGATACTGCATGGCGATCATCGAGCCGGCAATCGCCGTTATATCGGCGTGATCGTAGGCCGGCGCAACCTCCACGACATCGGCCCCGACAATATCGATCTGGTTGAGCTGGCGCAGCGTCGACAGGATCTTTGCAGAGGACGGCCCGCCGGCGACCGGCGTGCCGGTGCCGGGTGCATAGGCGGGATCAAGGCAGTCGATATCAAAGGTGAGATAGGTCTTCTTGCCGCCCGTCCTGTCGACGATGGCGTAGGCGATGTCGGATGCACGCATCTCCTCGATCTCGTGACCGTAGAGGATCTTGATGCCGAACGTGTCGGGCGCGTGGGTGCGGATGCCGATCTGGATCGAGCGGTCGGGATCGATAATGCCTTCCTTGACCGCGCGGCCGACGAAGGATCCGTGGTCGATGCGTTTGCCGTCATCCTCCCAGGTATCCTGGTGCGCATCGAACTGCACCAGAGCGAGCGGGCCATGGATTGCGGCATGTGCCTTGAGCAGGGGCCAGGTGACGAAATGGTCGCCGCCCAGCGACAGCAGGAAAGCACCTGTCTTCAGGATCTTGGCCGCCTCGCGTTCGATCGTCCCCGGCGTCTTCTGGTGGTTGCCGGTATCAAGCAGACAATCGCCATAGTCGACCACCGCGAGGTGCTCGAACAGATCGCGCGAAAAGGGATATTGCGGATCGTTGTCGAGGATTGCCGAGGCGCGGCGGATCGCCTGCGGCCCGAAACGCGCGCCGGGCCGATTGGTGACGGCGGCATCAAAAGGGATGCCCCAAACCACAGCGTCCGCGCCCTTCACATCCTTCGTGTATTTGCGTCGCATGAACGACAGCGCGCCGGCATAGGTCGGCTCCAGCGAAGCGCCCGTCTTCGAGCGGGCTGTGAAGGCATGGTCGATGTTCTTGTTCGCCATTACGGATCCTTGGTTTTCATCGGGGTGCAACAACTACAGAACCGGCACGCAACATGCCAGTCACAGCTTGGGGAAACGAAACGGCGCGGGCGCGGTGCCGCCGCGAGACAGGATTGTATCATCATGACGCAGACCGCGTTTCTTGATTCTCCCCATGGCGCGGCGTCGATCCAGTCCGGCACGGTGGCGGGTGAGCGGTTCCTGGTTCTCGATTCGTGGCGCGGCATCTGCGCCCTGCTGGTGGCGCTGTTCCACTTCCCGACCGCTTCGACGATCTCGCAAAGCGCCTTTGTCGGTTCGTCCTATCTGTTTGTCGACTTCTTCTTCGTTCTCTCCGGTTTCGTCATCGCCAGCTCCTATGGCTGGCGGCTGAACCAGCCGCGGGAGGTCGCACGCTTTGCGCTGGTGCGCTTCGGCCGCATCTATCCGCTGCACTTTCTCATGCTCGCCGCTTTTGCCGGATTCGAGCTGCTGCGGCTGATGCTGCCGCAGGTGCATGGCGCCGGTGCCGCTCCCTTCACCGGCGGCTTCAGCCTCGAGAGCCTGCTTAGCAATCTGCTGCTGCTCCAGGGGGTCGGCTTCGATGACCAATTGACTTGGAATGCGCCAAGCTGGAGCATTTCGGCGGAGTTCTTCGCCTACCTGTTGTTCGCGGGAGTGGTCTTCACCGCCGGGGCACGCGCCTGGGTGTGGTTCGTCGCCGCCGCCATCACCGCGCCTCTGTTTCTGCTTGGCTTCTCGACCCACCATATGGATGTGTCCTTCGATTTCGGCTTCATACGCTGCCTGTACGGCTTCTCGCTCGGCGCCTTGCTTGCCTCGTTCCAGCATGATTCCATTGCAGGCGCGCGACAGGCGCTTGCCCGGACCGGCCCGTTGCTGAGCTGGACCCTTGCCGAAATCGTCATGGCGGCTGTCATTGTGCTTTTCGTCGCACTGGCGGGCGACAATGATGCCGGGATCGCAGCACCGCTGGTGTTTGCACTGGCATTGTTTCTCTTTGCTCATGAGGGGGGCTGGATCAGTGTCTTTCTGAGAACCCCACTCATTCTGACGCTCGGCGCGCTGTCCTACTCGATCTACATGGTCCACATCTTCGTCCAGGCGCGCATGATCAATGTCGCCGGCCTGGTCGAGCGCAAGCTCGGCCTCGGTCTTGTCGGCGACATCGTCTTGCGCGGAGAGCCGGCGACCGGCTTCGGCGCCGGCTGGGCGGGGGACGTTGCGATCCTCGTCATGCTCCTTGCCACGATAGGTGTCTCCTGGATTACCTGGCGTTTCGTCGAGATGCCTGCGATGGCCTGGTTCCGCCGACTGTCGAAACGCATCTGAGGCGACATATCGCTGGCAACCGCTAGCCGGCTTCGTTCACCTAGACGTCACGGGCATCGCCTATTCCCGGTTCGATCCGGAATGGAGCGATTCTCGATGCGGACCTTCTGGCCGAGCCTTCTGTTTTCCGTCACGCTGGCGGCTTCCGCCAGCCAGTCAATGGCGGGCGAAACCCGTGCGAGGCAGATCCTCGACCGCTTCGAACATGCCAATCAGTGGCGCGACCACGTCATGGTGGTCGCGCATCGCGCCGGCAGCATGCAGGCCGGCAAGACGCTCTATGCGGAAAATTCGCTCGCCGCCGTCGAAGGCTCGATCGCGATCGGCGCCGAGATCGTCGAGGTCGACATCCGGCGCTCGAAGGACGGCGAGTTTGTAGTCATGCATGACAGCTGGCTTGATCGCACCACGACCTGCAAGGGTGAGGTGGTTAAGTACACGCTGGCCGAACTGAAGAGTTGCCGGCTGGTGATCGAAGGCACGGGCGCCGTAACCGACGAGACAGTCTCGACGCTGCGCGAGATGCTGCTGGCGACCCGGGACCAGATCCTCATCAATCTCGACAACAAGCTCGAGGTTGGGGACCTGTCGGGTATGGTCGCGGTGGCGCGAGATCTCGGCATGGCCGACCAGGTCATCGTCAAGGAAAACCTGTGGAACCAGACCAGGATCGCTACGGTGAAGGCTGCCATGGAAGCGGTCGGCGGCGGCTTCCAGTTCATGCCGATCATCGCCGACGACGCAGTGCATGACGCCGGTTTCGCCGCGACGGTCGACCATGCTTTTGCGCCGCGCGCGATCGAGCTGATCAACTGGCGCGCCGGCGCGGAGACGTTGACCGAGACTGGCGGGCCGCTGTTCAGCACGCGCATGCGCGCGGCCGCGGTGAGGGGCGACTGGCACATCTGGGCCGACACCTACGCCATCGTCAACAAGCCGGGCGGCTTCCTTGCCGGCGGCCGGGGCGATGAACTGGCGGTTCAGGCCAGCCTGCCGCGTGAAGCCTGGGGCTTCTGGGCCGATCGTGGCGCCACCATCATCCAGACCGATGAGCCAAAGGCGGCGATAGGCTGGCTGGCGGCAAATGGGTTTCGCGTGCCCTATGCGGAGACGGGCGAACGCGTCGAACCTGCCGCGACCGCCAGCATCAATTGATTTGCCGCGGCTGAAGTTCCGGCCTTGTTGTCGCAGGCCGGCGCCTGCTGACGCAACGGTGTCAGGGGAAACCCGTTATCCATGGGCATGCCCGATACCATCGTTCTCAAGCGCCCTGCCGCCTATGCCGCCACCGTTGCTGCGACCAGCCTCGGCTTCGTCGTCGTGCAGCTTGATGTCTCCATCGTCAACATCGCGCTGAACAGGATCGGTACTGGGCTGTCGATGGGGGTCGGCGGCCTGCAATGGGTCGTCGACGCCTACACGCTTGCCTTCGCCTCGCTGCTGCTCGCCGGCGGCGCCCTCGGCGACAGGGTCGGCGCTCGCCGCGTTTTCGTTGGCGGCATGGCGCTGTTCAGCATTGCTTCGCTGGCTTGCGGCCTGGCTCAGAGTGCCTGGTTGCTGATTGCGGCGCGCGCTGCACAAGGCGCGGGTGCCGCCTTGCTGATACCGTGTTCGCTGGCACTCCTCAATCGCGCCTACGCGTCCGACAAGGCGCGCCGGGCACGCGCCGTTGGGCTGTGGACGGCGGCGGGCGGCATCGCGCTGTCGGCAGGGCCGGTGCTCGGCGGCTTCATGGTCGCGTCGCTTGGCTGGGCCAGCATCTTTCTGGTCAACCTGCCCATTGGCGCTCTCGCCATCTGGATGGCTTATCGGTTTCTGCAGGAAACGCCGCTCAAGGCCGAGCGGCCGCCGATCGACTGGGTGGGGCAGGGACTTGTCGTGCTGGCGCTGTTTTCGCTGACCGGCGCCTTTATCGAAACCGGTTCGTCGGGCTGGACCTCGATGCCGGTCATCGGCGGACTGGTATTGGCGGTGGTGGCCGCAAGCCTGTTCCTGCTGGTCGAGAGCCGGACGAGGGCGCCGATGTTTCCGCTCGGTCTTTTTGCCAGCCGCGTGCCGGCTGTGACGAGCCTTGTCGGACTGGCCGTCAACCTGACGCTCTATGGCACGATCTTCATGCTCAGCCTGTATTTCCAGCAGGAAAGGCATTTTTCTCCCGAAATGACAGGGCTGGCCTTCCTGCCGTTCATGGCGGCAGTCACCCTGTCGAACATTGCCGCCGGGCGCATTGCCGCAAATCATGGCCCACGATCGCCCATGGCGATTGGCCTGTTCGTCGGGGCAGCCGGTTTCGGACTGATGGCGCTGATCCAGGCCGATACGTCCTACCTGTCGCTGCTGTGGCGCCTGCTGTTCCTGCCGGTCGGCATTGGTCTTGCCGTACCGGCCATGACCACCGCGCTGTTGTCTTCCGTGCCGGCGGAGATGTCGGGAACGGCATCGGGCGTACTCAACACCGTGCGCCAGTCGGGTGGCGCGATCGGGGTGGCGCTGTTCGGGTCCGCCTTGGCGCTGGGCACGATCGATGGCATGCAATTGGCATTCCTGGCCTCGGCGCTCGCGGTGGCCGGCTCGGCACTTTGCGCGTTCCTGTTCATCCGCGACGCCGACCATTCCGCTCAATAGTGATGCGCAACGCAAAAAGGCCGCCCGGAGGCGGCCTTTCGGTTGTGAAGCTGCGATGCGCTTAGCGCTTCGAGAACTGGAACGAACGACGGGCCTTCGCCTTGCCGTACTTCTTGCGCTCGACGACGCGGCTGTCGCGGGTCAGGAAGCCGCCCTTTTTGAGCACGGCACGCAGCGCCGGCTCGTAATAGGTCAGCGCCTTGGAGATGCCGTGACGCACAGCGCCGGCCTGGCCCGAAAGGCCGCCGCCGATGACGGTGGCGACGATGTCGTACTGGCCCGAGCGGTTGGCGGCGATGATCGGCTGGTTGAGGATCATCTGCAGGACCGGACGCGCGAAATAGGTCGCGAATTCCTTGTCGTTGACGACGATCTTGCCCGAACCTGGCTTCACCCAAACACGCGCGATGGCGTTCTTGCGCTTGCCGGTGGCATAGGCGCGGCCCGACTTGTCGAGCTTCTGGACATGGACGGGTGCCGCGGCCTGCGTATTGGTGTTGCCGGTGGCGGCGCCCAGTTCTGCGAGCGAGGAAAGCTCAGCCATCTTATGCGACCTTCTTGTTCTTGGAATTCAGCTTGGCCACGTCGAGGACTTCTGGCTGCTGGGCGACATGCGGATGCTCGGCGCCTGCATAGACGCGCAGGTTCTTCATCTGGCGACGGCCGAGCGGGCCACGCGGAACCATGCGCTCAACGGCCTTCTCGACGACACGCTCGGGGAAACGGCCTTCGAGCAGTTGGCGCGCGGTGCGCTCCTTGATGCCGCCGGGGTGCCCGGTGTGCCAGTAATAGACCTTGTCGGTGAACTTCTTGCCGGTGAACACCACCTTGTCGGCATTGATGACGATGACATTGTCGCCGTCGTCGACATGCGGGGTGAAGGTCGGCTTGTGCTTGCCGCGAAGATGATTGGCGATAACGGTGGCGAGCCGGCCGACGACGAGACCTTCGGCGTCGATCAGGATCCACTTTTTCACCACATCCGCAGGCTTCTGCGAAAAGGTTGTCATGTTTTCTGCTTTCGGTTCGGACCTTCCCCAATCCACAAACGATAAGGAAGGCGTTTCTTGTTGCTTGGATTGGCGAAAAGCGCTTGCCCGCCGCCAATAACAAAACGGCGGCCTTTGCGGGCCGCTGCTTCGTGAGGGCTTATAGGGGAGGAGGGTAGCCCTCGTCAAGCATCATCGGGAGTCAACGAAAACGAAAAACCGTTAAATTTCAAGTGCTAAACTATGTGGTATTATTTTACAACACGGCCTACCGCCAAAACGGCTGGTATTTCGCTCACCGCCGGCCACTCGTCACTGCAAGCAGGAGTCTGATGCCGACGGCGACCATAATGGCTCCGGCCAGCCTTCCCTGCCACACGACGAAGCTGCTTCGGCGCGACAGCCAGCCGCCGACCGCGCCGGAGGTCAGCGCGACAGCGCCGAGGACAACCATTCCCATCATCTTCATAGTCGTGCCGAGAATGACGAACTGCAACGCCGCTGGACCGGCCCAAGGGTGAACGAATTGCGGCAGCATCGCTAACATGAAGGCAAGCGTCGTCGGATTGGTGAGATTGCAGATCATGCCTTGCCGGAAAGCGGCAGCAGTGCCACCGGTGTTGGCAAAGGCAGAGGTACGACTTTCATCCTGCCGGCGCGCCAACAGGAATTTGACCCCGATGGCGATCAGATAGATGGCGCCGACGATTTGGAGAAAGCTGTAAAGAGGCGGCGAGGATGTGATCAGCGTGGCAAGTCCCATCGCAAGTAATGGAATTTGTACGACGCCGGCCGATACGCAGCCTGTCGCGGCCGCCAGCGCGTGGCGCCAGCCCTGTCCGACGCCGCGACTGATCACAAGCATCATATCGGGCCCGACGCCGGAAAGCTGGTAGGCAAGCACGGCGCCGAGAAAGGCAAGGTATGTGGTCAGATCGGGCATGCCGCAAAACGGACGTGTCGATCGGGAGTTCCGGCCAGGATGCCGGATCGGCCTTCTCCGTGTCAGCGTTTCGGCGGGATCGAATAGGTTCCGGTGGCGTGCGCCACTGTCTGCCCCTCCGGGCCGGCGACGATGTCGATGTCGAAGACCATCAGGTTCTTTCCGAGCTTCAGAATGCGGCAATGGCCATCGATCGGTCCTGCCTCGGCCTTGCGGACGAAATTGATGTTCAGATTGGTGGTGACCGAGAGCGCATCGGGCCCGGCATGGCTGAGCACGCAGACATAGCCGCCAATGTCGGCCAGCGTGAACAAGGCAGGGCCGGACACCGTACCGCCGGGACGCAAATGCCGTTCGCCGGCATTGAGCCGCACGGTGCAGCCGCCGGGAAACACGTCGGTTGCCTCAAAGGCCGCGCCCTTTTCGTTGAGCTGCGGAAACACGGTCTCCATCAGCGCATTGACCTGGGCTGCTGTCAGCACCGGCTCGAGCTTGGTCTGGGCGGGCATCTCGGTCCTCATTCTGCGCCAAGCCTGTATGGGCGAAGCGGCGCGTTTCTGGCAACACCTTCATCCTACTGGCGCAAGCGATACGGTGTTGATGAAACCCCAGCCGATATTAGATACCTTGCCAGCGGAACGGAATCGCGGAGACCTTAGCCATGGCCGAAATCCTTGCCATCAAGCCTGTCGCAGTTGAAGGGCCGGTTGCGGCTAGGCGCGACGAGGGCGTGCTGCGCCTGACGCTTGCCAATCCCCCCGCGAACGCGCTTTCCCTGGCGGCGATGACGGCGCTGACGGAGGAACTGGACCGTGCCAGGGCCGACAAGGCCGTTCGCGTCATAGTGCTGTCGGCGGCCGGGAAGGTATTCTGCGCCGGCCACGATCTCAAGGAGATGACAGCGCGCCGCGCCGACGCCGATCGCGGCAAGGCCTTCTTCGAAGAGACGTTTGCCGCCTGCGCCACGCTGATGCAGGCGATCGTGCGCCACCCCAAGCCGGTGATCGCCGAGGTCGATGGCCTGGCCACCGCCGCCGGCCTGCAGCTTGTCGCCAGTTGTGACCTCGCCATCGCCTCGCATGAGGCGACGTTCTGCACGCCGGGCGTCAATATCGGCCTGTTCTGCTCGACGCCGATGGTGGCGCTGTCTCGCAACGTCTCGCGCAAGCACGCCATGGAAATGCTCCTGACCGGCGAAACCATCGATGCCGCGACCGCCAAGGAGTTCGGCTTGGTCAACCGCGTCGTGCCGCGCGAGTACCTGAATCAGATTGTCAACAAATACGCGCAAACCATTGCTTCAAAATCATCTTCGGTGGTGAAGACCGGCAAGGAAGCGTTTTATGCGCAGGCCGAGATGGGGCTGGCGGATGCCTATGGCTATACCGGCCGGGTCATGGTCGAGAACATGCTGGCGCGTGACGCCCAGGAGGGCATCGGCGCCTTCATCGGCAAACGCAAGCCGGAATGGACCGACGAATAAGGACGAAAGTCATGGAGCCGCGCATCTCCATCATCACCATCGCCACCGACGATCTCGATCGTGCGGTGCGCTTCTACGAGACGATGGGCCTGAAGCGCCATGCGGGCATCACCGATGGCGTCGCCTTCTTCCAGATGGGTGGTGTTATACTCGGCCTGTTCCCGCGCGCCAGCGCCGAGGAGGATTCCGGCATCACCTTCGCCAAGGCGCCTTCCGCCGTCTATCTCGCCTACAACACCCGCTCCGATGCCGAAGTCGACGCGGTGCTTGCGATGGCTGAAGAGGCCGGCGGCCGCATCGTCAAGCCGGCAGGCCGTGCCTTCTGGGGCGGCTGGTACGGCTATTTCGCCGATGCCGACGGACATGTCTGGGAAGTGGCGCACAACCCGGCCTTTCCGATCGCGGAAGACGGTACGATCTCGCTGCCCGATTGATGGCTCACCGCAGGCAGTTGACGCGGCTCAAGGCGCCCTATCTCAAGCGCATTCTGCTCGATTCCGAGCGGGTGACCGATTGGGAAAAATACCCGTGGAACCTGCCGCTGTTTCGCGGTCACGCCTTCGAACTCGAATTCACCACACCAATTACCATCATCGTCGGTGAGAACGGCACCGGCAAATCGACATTGCTCGAGGCGATCGGCGCGCTCGCCGGTTACGACGAAGCCGGAGGCGGCAAGGGCTACCGGCCTGTCGACCATTCCGGCGCCATCGACAGGAGTGGTGCCGCGCTGGCAGATACCTTCCGTGGCCATTGGTTGCCAAAAGTCACCGCCGGCTGGTTCTTTCGCGCCGAATCCTTCTACTCGGTGGCTCGCTATCTTGACCAGGTGGCCCTGGAAGATCCGTTCAAGCCACCTCCGCCCGACTTTCTGTCCTGGTCGCATGGCGAAGGGTTCATCCGCTTCTTCGAGGAACGTTGCCGCAGGCAAGGCATCTACATCCTCGACGAGCCCGAAAGTGCGCTGTCTCCATCGCGCCAGATCGAACTTCTCAAGATGCTGCGGCGCATGGATCGGTCGGGCACTGCGCAAGTGATCATGGCGACGCATTCGCCGCTGCTGATGGCCTGTCCAGGCGCGCGGCTGTTCCGCATCAGCCGGTTCGGGCTAGATTCGACCGATTTTCGTGATACGGACCACTTCCGCATGATGCGCGATTTCAGCAGTGATCCTGATGGCTTTCTCGCCGAGGCGTTGTATGAGGACGAGCCATGAATCACGATAGCTATGACAACGCCTACATCGCCGGCATCCTCAATTCGGTGAAGACCATCGCCATGGTCGGCGCGTCCGCCAACGACGTTCGTCCAAGCTATTTCGTGTTGAAATACCTGCTGGCCAAGGGGTTTGAGGTGTTCCCCATCAATCCGGGTCATGCTGGCAAGGAGATACTCGGCCGTACGGTCTATGGCAGCCTTGCCGAGATTGCCCAGCCCATCGACATGGTCGACATCTTTCGCGCCTCGGCGGCGGTGGCCGGCGTTGTCGACCAGGTGCTGAAGCTCGATCCCCTGCCGAAAGTGATCTGGATGCAACTCGGCGTGCGCCACGACGAAGCCGCCGCACGCGCCGAAGCCGCCGGCGTTAAGGTGGTGATGAACCGCTGCCCCAAGATCGAATATGGCAAGCTGTCCGGCGAGATCGGCTGGACCGGGGTCAATTCCGGTGTGCTGTCGTCGAAGAAGCCGCTGATGCGGTCGGGATTCCAGAGTTTCGGCGTGCGGCAAAAATAGACAAGGGGAAGGCGCAAAATCATTCCGGCAGGAGCCGTATTTTCCTGCTGCCTGGTCGAAGATGACACGCCGAAGGGTATTTTCTTCTTTGCATTCGTGGTTGAGCTTGGCCAAGAATGGCCGGCGAATTTCAGAAGTTTTTTCGAGGGAGGTTTCAGTGACCCGCACGCCCGGTTTCAACACGCTCGCCGTCCATGCCGGCGCCAAGCCCGATCCGGCCACCGGCGCACGCGCCACGCCGATCTACCAGACGACCTCCTTTGTTTTCGACGACGCCGATCATGCCGCCTCGCTGTTCGGGCTGAAGGCCTTCGGCAACATCTACACCCGCATCATGAACCCGACGCAGGCGGTGCTCGAAGAACGCATAGCGGCGCTCGAGGGCGGCACGGCCGCCCTGGCGGTCGCGTCCGGCCACGCCGCCCAGGTAATCGTGTTCCACAATCTGTTGCAGCCGGGCGACAATTTCGTCGCCGCCAACAAGCTCTATGGCGGTTCGATCAACCAGTTCGGCCATGCCTTCAAGAACTTTGGCTGGGAGGTGCGCTGGGCCGAAGCGAACGATCCGTCAACCTTCGAGAGCCAGATCGATGACAAGACCAAGGCGATCTTCATCGAGAGTCTGGCCAATCCCGGCGGCACCTTCGTCGACATAGAGAAGATCGGCGACATCGCGCGTAAGCATGGCCTGCCGCTGATCGTCGACAACACCCTGGCCTCGCCCTACCTGATCCGGCCGATCGAGCACGGCGCCGACATTGTAGTCCATTCGCTGACCAAGTTCATTGGCGGTCACGGCAACTCGATCGGCGGCGCCATCGTCGATGGCGGCACGTTCGACTGGTCGAAATCAGGGAAGTACCCGATGCTGTCGGAACCGCGCCCCGAACATGGCGGCCTGGTGCTGCACGAAACCTTCGGCAATTTCGCCTTCGCCATCGCCGCGCGCGTGCTTGGCCTGCGCGATCTCGGCCCGGCGATTTCGCCGTTCAACGCCTTTCTCATTTTGACAGGCCTCGAAACCTTGCCGCTGCGCATGCAGCGCCATTGCGACAATGCGATCACCGTCGCGGGCTGGCTGTCCAACCATCCCAAGGTGGCCTGGGTCAACTATCCCGGCCTTCCCAGCGACAAGAACAACGCCCTGCAAAAGAAATACTCGCCGCAAGGCGCCGGCGCGGTCTTCACCTTCGGCCTCAAGGGCGGTTACGAGGCCGGCGTCAAATTCGTCGAAGCGTTGGAGTTGTTCTCGCACTTGGCCAATGTCGGCGACACCAAGTCCTTGGTCATCCATCCGGCGTCGACCACGCACCGACAGCTGTCCGACGAGCAGAAGGTCAAGGCGGGTGCGGGACCGGACACGGTGCGGCTGTCCATCGGCATCGAGGACGTCACCGACATCGTCGCCGATCTCGAACAGGCACTCGCCAAAGTTTGATCTAGCCTCCCCCTCGTAGGAGGGTCGGCGCAAAACGCCGGGGTAAGGCGAGCCGGCCCGAGGCCGGTTCTCATGGAGGCAAATCCTGTCCGAGCATTACCTGACGATATCGACGGATTCTGTCGACGCCGAAGAAGGCGCGCCGGCGCCCGATCGCCTGATCTCAGGCGATCCGAAATTCCGCACCTGGAACGTCGAGGAGCGCGAAGGCGGTCTTTATGCCGGTATCTGGGAATCGACTCCGGGCAAGTGGCGCATCGTCTACGACGAATGGGAATTCTGTCACATCCTTTCCGGCGTTTCGGTGATCGAAGAGGAGGGTGGCGAAGCGCGCACCGTCAGGGCCGGCGACAGCTTCGTGCTGCGACCTGGCTTCAAGGGAAGCTGGGAAGTGCTTGAAACCACCCGCAAGGAGTATGTGATCAGGCTGTGAGCTGCGCGCAGCTCACAGCTCAGGCCTGCGCTCCTTCAGAAGCCGACGGTGAGCGCTTCCAGCCCATGGAAATGATACGTGTCACGGAAGCTTGGGCTTTGGGCAAGACGGAGCTTTGGGTGCCGCTCGAACAAGGTTTTCAGCGACACCTGCAATTCGAGCCTGGCCAGGGGCGCGCCGATGCAGAAATGGATGCCGGCGCCGAACGACACGTTCTTCTGGTCGGCACGATCCGGCCGGAAGGCCCGCGGCTCGGCAAAGGCATGAGGGTCATGGTTGGCCATGCCAAGCAGCAGACCGATCGTCTGGCCGGGCTGCACGACGATCCCGGGAGCGATTTCGATCTCCTGGTAGGCGTAGCGGGTGAACATGTGCAACGGCGCGTCGAAGCGCAGGCATTCCTCGACAGCGGCCGCCGTTGCCTCGGCTGAGGTGAAGAAACGGCGCGGGTCGCCGCCTTGCGCCAAGATCGAGCGCACCGCATTGCCGGTCTGGTGCACGGTCGCTTCGTGGCCGGCATTGAGCAGCAGGATCGCCGAGGACACCATTTCGTCTTCCGACAATTTTTGGCCGCCCTCCTGCGCCGAGATCAGCAGCGACAGCAGGTCGTCGCCGGGATTTTTGCGCCGTTCGGCGATGGTGCCGCGCAGGAAATCGGCAAAATCCTGCGCCGCGCGATTGGCCGTCTCCTCGATCTCGCGAGTGCGGCCATGCACGTACATGGCGACCATTCGATGTGACCAGTCGAGCAGTTGCGGTCCCATTTCGACCGGCACGCCGAGCATCTCGGCGATGATGGTGATGGGCAGGGGAGAAGCGAAGGCGGGCAGCAGGTCGACTTGCTTGCCCGGCTCGAAACGATCGATCAGTTCGTTGGCGAGTGCCTCCACGCGCGGCCGCAGCCGCTCGACCTGGCGCGACACGAAGGCGCGGTTGACCAGTGTTCGAAGCCGCGTGTGTACCGGCGGCTCCAGTTCCAGCATGGAATTGGCTTCGATGCCGTCGAATGCCTTGAGATGTGTTCTATCCCGGCCGATGCCACAACTGTCGGGAATGCCCGCCGGGTTATGGCGGCCGAAGCGGCGGTCGCGCAACAGCTTGTTGACGTCGTCGAAGCCGCCAAAGCACCAGAACCCGAATTCTTCCCAGAAAAAGACGTTCGATGCATCGTGCAGGAACGCATAGGCCACGTACGGATCCTGGAAGAAAGCCCACTCGTGCGGGTCAAGTCTCAGGTGACGGGTCGCTGGATCAAAGGCGAGGTAGGATGGCGTCGATTTGGTCATGCCAGACCAATAGCGCGGCTTGCCAGCCTGGTTCCAGACCGTATGTTGGCGCCCGCAATCCAATGCGTTGAGCCAGCCGCAACGGCTGCGGAAAGTCTGATTTGATGAATGTGATCGTTGTCGGCGCGGGCATCGCCGGTCTCTCCACCGCATGGTCGCTGGTCAAGGCTGGCCATAGCGTTTCCATCGTCGAGCAGGGGCCGATCCCCAATCCGTTGGCGGCATCCGGCGACCATCACCGCATCATTCGCCGTGCCTACCGGGCCGGGACCGGCTACGGCCGGCTGATCAGCGAGGCCTATGAAGCCTGGGACGAAATGTGGGCCGACCTCGGCGAGAACCATCTCGATTCCAGGGGCTTCCTCTGCGTCTCGCGCGAGCCGGGCGACGAAGCCGAGGAATACCGGGAAGGGCTGGAGGAGGGAAACTATCCGTTCGACCTGCTGGAACCTGATGCCGCGGTCGAACGCTGGCCTTTCCTGGAGCCGGGCTCGTTCCGCTACGCCTACTTTTCACCGGAAGGCGGCGCGCTGCATTGCCGCAAGATCGCGTCCGGCCTGGCCAAGTGGCTGCGCGCCAACGGCGCCAACGTCTACGAGAACAGCAAGGTGACGGCGGTCGACTCCGAGGCAGGGCATATCGTGCTCGCGTCCGGCGAGACGATGCAGGCCGACCGCATCGTCGTCGCTGCGGGCGCCTGGGTGCTGAAACTGTTCCCCGAACTCGGCGGCGAACTGAAGACGTACCGAACCGCGCTCGCCTATGTCGAACCGCCGGCGGACCTCAAGGCCGTCTGGGAAGTTGCGCCCGTGGTCCTCGATGTAGGTGGCAAGACCGACGGCTACATGATTCCGCTGACCCGAGGTGCCGGCATGAAATTCGGTTCAGGCCTGCACAGGGTGCCGACCAGCGACGCCGACTGGAACCGGCAGCCGGTGCCGGGCGAGGGCGAGGCGATCCGCAACCTGTTTTCACCGCCGATCGCCCGCATCGAGGAGTATGAGGTGACCGAAGTGGTCACCTGCGCCTACACATTCACGGACGATGAGAAATTCCTGGCGCATGAGACGGGCAAGTGCCTGATCGTCTCGGCCTGCTCGGGCCATGGCTATAAATTCGGGGCGGCGGTCGGCCGGCGTGTGGCGGCGGCTGTCGATGATGGCGATATTGCCGGCCTGAAACGTTGGTTGCGAGCCGAAATCGCCTGAATTCAGTCCTGGCAATGCCTGGGAATATGCACGCGCCGCCAGCCGGATGAGCCTTCGCGCACCAGCACGCGCCGCGCGACGGTCTGGTAGGCGCCGGGAATGTCGATGACGCGCCTTTGCTCCGGTCGCACCAGCACCTCCTCGGCGATCCTGTCATATTGCGCCGGAATGACGACGCGCCTTGTGCGCTCCGGCCGGATCACCACCGTTTCGGCGACGCGTTCATAGCGCGCCTTGTGCCGGACCTTGCACAGCACCTTGCGGCCGTGGATGACGCGCCATTCCCAGGAATAGCCGCCATCATCGACCTTGACTGTGTGGTAGACCGTACGGGTGATTGCGGGCACCACCTCATAGGTCACCTGTGCCGGAACCGTCATCACCACCCGCTCGCGCGTGCCGTAGATCGGCGCTTCATAGTCGACCTGCTGGCTGGGCGGACTGATCATCACGTCCTCGTAGACCGTGTCATAGACATCAGGCGTTTGGACCGGCTCATAGCATTCGACGGCGCGGCCGCCGGCCGCCGTCTGCGAAATCGAGCCGAGCATGGTCAGCCCGGCCATGGCGAAGCATGCGGTTTTCCTGGACATGACGTTCCCCCTGTTGAACCGCGGACACAAGTTCAACGTTGAATTGTAGGGGAAGCGGTCCGCGAGAAAAGCGGGTTCGGCGCATTCGTTAAGTGACGCGGTTAAGAAACTGCTACCTGTCAGGCCGCAGGTGCCGTCGCGAGCCGGCGGAAGCGCCCGCCGTTGCGAATCTCGCCTGGAAAGCTTGATTCGACTTACCCAGATGGCTAGGAGGGGTCGGCCTTGCACAAGGATGAGCCGGCATCCTATTTACACAATAACGATCCAGAACCGATTCTGCCCGAGTTGCCAGCATGTCCGGCGCCGGAATCCCACCGCGAGACAAGAGATAACGAATGAAGAACCCCGTCGAAACCTACATGAACCTCGTTCCGATGGTGGTCGAACAGACCAATCGCGGCGAGCGGGCCTACGACATTTTCTCGCGCCTCCTCAAAGAGCGCATCATTTTCATCACCGGTCCGGTCGAGGACGGCATGGCGACGCTGGTCTGCGCGCAGCTTCTGTTCCTGGAAGCCGAGAATCCGAAGAAGGAAATCAACCTCTACATCAATTCGCCCGGTGGCGTCGTCACCTCGGGCATGGCCATCTACGACACCATGCAATTCATCAAGCCGGCCGTGTCGACGCTGTGCATCGGCCAGGCGGCCTCCATGGGCTCGCTGCTCCTGACCGCCGGCCACAAGGACATGCGCTTCGCCACGCCCAACGCCCGCATCATGGTTCACCAGCCGTCCGGCGGCTTCCAGGGCCAGGCGTCCGACATCGAGCGTCATGCCCAGGACATCATTAAACTGAAGCGCCGCCTCAACGAGGTGTACGTCAAGCACACCGGCAAGAGCTACGACGAGATTGAAAAGACGCTCGACCGTGACCATTTCATGACCGCGGACGAGGCCAAGGACTTCGGCCTGATCGACAAGGTCATTTCGTCGCGCGAAGCGGCCGAAGGGGCGCTGGCATAACGGCATATTGGCAGTTGGATGGCGGCATCACGCGCTTTTGGCGCGTCTTGCGGCATTTCGGCCACAATTGGCTGTTCCCTCGACGATCGGGATTGCCTACGTTAAGGCTATGTTGATTTTCGACGGCTTAGCTTTGTGTGGGGTTGCTGCGAATCATTGCCACGTTTTCTGATTTGTGTTTCGTACGGAATACGTTGCGGGAGCCGGGATACTGGCGGCGGCGGATTCCCGCGATAAATAGAGTATGCGCCCTTTCAGCCAGACCATCGGCGGGCGGCCATGAAAGGACATGAAAATGAGCAAAGTCGGCAACAACAGCGGCGATTCCAAGAACACGCTTTATTGCTCGTTTTGCGGCAAAAGCCAGCATGAGGTGCGCAAGCTGATCGCCGGCCCGACGGTCTTCATCTGCGACGAATGCGTCGAGCTGTGCATGGACATCATCCGCGAGGAGAACAAGACCTCGATGGTGAAGTCGCGCGAGGGTGTGCCGACCCCGCAGGAGATCCTCAAGGTTCTCGACGACTACGTTATCGGCCAGCCCTACGCCAAGCGCGTGCTCTCGGTGGCCGTCCACAATCACTACAAGCGCCTCGCCCATGCCGGCAAGAACAACGATGTCGAACTGGCCAAGTCCAACATCCTGTTGATCGGCCCGACCGGTTGCGGCAAGACGCTGCTGGCGCAGACGCTCGCCCGCATCATCGACGTGCCCTTCACCATGGCCGATGCCACGACGCTGACCGAGGCCGGCTATGTCGGCGAGGACGTCGAGAACATCATCCTGAAGCTGTTGCAGTCGGCCGACTACAATGTCGAACGCGCCCAGCGCGGCATCGTCTACATCGACGAGATCGACAAGATCTCGCGCAAGTCCGATAACCCCTCCATCACCCGCGACGTGTCGGGCGAGGGCGTGCAGCAGGCGCTGTTGAAGATCATGGAAGGCACTGTCGCCTCGGTACCGCCACAGGGCGGCAGGAAACATCCACAACAGGAGTTCCTGCAGGTCGACACCGCCAACATCCTGTTTATCTGCGGCGGCGCCTTCGCCGGGTTGGACAAAATCATATCGGATCGTGGCCGCAAGACCTCGATCGGCTTCGGCGCCACCGTGGCATCGCCCGAGGATCGCCGCACCGGCGATGTCTTCCGCCTTGTGGAGCCGGAGGATCTCTTGAAGTTCGGCCTCATTCCCGAGTTTGTCGGCCGTCTGCCGGTCCTGGCGACGCTGGAAGACCTCGACGAGCCGGCGCTGATCCAGATCCTGACCGAACCGAAGAACGCACTGGTCAAGCAATACCAGCGGCTGTTCGAGATGGAGAATGTCGACCTGACCTTCCACGAGAACGCATTGTCTGCGATCGCCAAGCGCGCCATCGAGCGCAAGACCGGCGCGCGTGGCCTGCGCTCCATCATGGAAGCGATCCTGCTCGACACCATGTTCGAACTGCCGGCGCTCGAAGGCGTGCGCGAAGTGGTGATTTCGGAAGAAGTGGTGACCGGCAGTGCCCGGCCGCTCTACATCTATTCCGAACAGAAGGAAAAGAAGGGCAATGTCAGCGCCTGACATGCCACTTGAACCCATATTTTTGTGGAACGGCGCCCTCGGGGCGCCGTTTTGCCATGAGAGGCATGCGACCTTCGCGAGGGAATGGAACGCCGGCGATGTTAACTCTTGATCTTTGGCCCTCCTGCATCCACCTAACACGAGAAGGCCGAGGTGCCCGATTTCTGTGCTGTAAAACTCCCGTCACAACGGTGGTAGGCGGAACGATCCCCGGTCGTTAATATAAGATTCGCGGTTGGCCGATTGGCGGCCGCGACATGAAAGGTTGGACAATGGCCAAAATAACCAAGGCTCCCAGCGACGGCGTCTTCGCAGTCCTCCCACTGCGCGACATCGTGGTGTTCCCGCACATGATCGTTCCGCTCTTTGTCGGGCGTGAAAAGTCGATCAAGGCGCTGGAAGAGGTGATGGGTCAGGAAAAGCAGATCCTGCTCGCCACCCAGATGAATGCCGCCGATGACGATCCGGAGCCCGATGCCATCTTTGATATCGGCACGCTCGCCAACGTGCTGCAATTGCTGAAGCTGCCCGACGGCACCGTCAAGGTGCTGGTCGAAGGCGCCTCGCGCGCGAAAATCACCGCCTTCACCGACCGTCCCGACTTCCATGAGGCCCGCGCCACCGCGCTGGTCGAGCCGGAAGAGGAAGAGGTTGAGGTCGAGGCGCTGGCTCGTTCGGTCGTCACCGACTTCGAGAACTACGTCAAGCTCAACAAGAAGATCTCGCCCGAGGTGGTTGGTGCCGCCAGCCAGATCGACGACTATTCCAAGCTCGCCGACACGGTCGCTTCGCACCTCGCCATCAAGATCCCCGAAAAGCAGGAGATGCTGGCCACGCTCTCGGTCAAGGAGCGGCTGGAAAAGGCGATGGGCTTCATGGAGGCCGAAATCTCCGTCCTGCAGGTGGAGAAGCGCATCCGCTCGCGCGTCAAGCGCCAGATGGAGAAGACGCAGCGCGAATACTACCTCAACGAGCAGATGAAGGCGATCCAGAAGGAGCTCGGCGAAGGCGAGGATGGCCGCGACGAGGCCGCCGAGATCGAGGCCCGCATCAAGAAGACCAAGCTCTCCAAGGAGGCTCGCGAAAAGGCGGAAGCCGAATTGAAGAAGCTGAGGACGATGTCGCCTATGTCGGCGGAATCCACCGTGGTGCGTAATTATCTCGACTGGATCCTGTCGATTCCGTGGGGCAAGAACTCCAAGGTCAAGCAGGACCTGGCGTTCGCGCAGAACGTGCTCGACACCGACCATTTCGGTCTCGACAAGGTCAAGGACCGTATCGTCGAGTATCTCGCCGTGCAAAGCCGCCAGAAGAAGCTCAAGGGGCCCATCCTGTGCCTCGTCGGCCCTCCCGGCGTCGGCAAGACCTCGCTCGGCAAGTCGATCGCCAAGGCGACCGGCCGCGAGTTCATCCGCATGGCGCTGGGCGGCGTGCGTGACGAGGCCGAGATCCGCGGCCACCGGCGCACCTATATCGGCTCGATGCCCGGCAAGGTCATCCAGTCGATGAAGAAGGCGAAGAAATCCAATCCGCTCTTCCTGCTCGACGAGATCGACAAGATGGGCCAGGATTTCCGCGGCGATCCGTCGTCGGCTTTGCTGGAGGTGCTCGACCCCGAGCAGAACTCGACGTTCATGGACCACTATCTGGAGGTCGAGTACGACCTGTCGAGTGTGATGTTCGTGACGACGGCGAACACGCTGAACATCCCTGCGCCCTTGATGGACCGCATGGAAATCATCCGTATCGCCGGCTACACCGAGGACGAGAAGATCGAGATCGCCAAGCGGCATTTGCTGCCGAAGGTGGTGCGCGATCACGCGCTGCAGCCGAAGGAGTTCTCCGTCAGTGAGGACGCGATCCGCGCCATCATCCAGACCTACACCCGTGAAGCGGGCGTCAGGAGCCTGGAGCGCGAGCTGATGAAGCTCGGGCGCAAGGCGGTGACCGAGATCCTGAAGACGAAGAAGAAGACTGTGAACATCACGGCGGACAATCTCGCCGATTATCTCGGTGTTCCGCGCTTCCGCTTCGGTCAGGTCGAGGCAGACGACCAGGTCGGCGTCATCACCGGACTTGCCTGGACGGAAGTCGGCGGCGAGCTGCTGACGGTCGAAGGCGTCATGATGCCCGGCAAGGGCCGCATGACGGTGACTGGCAATCTGCGCGACGTGATGAAGGAATCGATTTCGGCGGCGGCCTCCTATGTCCGCTCGCGCGCTCTCGATTTCGGCATCGAGCCGCCGCTGTTCGACAAGCGCGACATCCACGTCCACGTGCCGGAGGGTGCCACGCCCAAGGATGGGCCGTCGGCCGGTGTGGCGATGGCGACCGCGATCGTCTCCGTGCTGACCGGCATTCCGGTCAGGGCCGATGTCGCCATGACCGGCGAGATCACGCTGCGCGGCAGGGTGCTGCCGATCGGCGGTCTGAAGGAGAAGTTGCTTGCCGCACTGCGCGGCGGCATCAAGAAAGTGCTGATCCCGGAAGACAACGCCAAGGATCTGGCGGATATTCCTGACAACGTGAAGAACGGTATGGAAATCATCCCGGTCTCGCGGGTCGGCGAGGCGTTGCGCCACGCGTTGGTGCGTATGCCGGAGCCAATCGAATGGGTCGAACCGGTCAATCCTCCTGCCGCGACGGACACTGCGGATGACGCCGGAAAGTCGCTTGCGCATTAGTTCTTGCTAAGGTTGCAGCGCACAAACAGAAAGCCGGGCCTCGCGCCCGGCTTTTTCATGTGAAAAACCCCGGAATTCCGGGCTTTTTTCCATTCTTTCCCGGCTTTTCGACTTGGTTGCGCGAGCGCTTCTTTCTAAAGTCCGTTTCCTGCCGGATGAGTCGTGAGTTCCGGTGTTCTCATGGAAGGGAATTTTTATGAACAAGAACGAACTGGTGTCCGCTGTTGCCGACGCCGCGAGCATTTCGAAGGGTGACGCGCAGTCGGCTGTCGATGCGGTATTCTCCGTCATCACCGGCGAACTGAAGAAGGGCGGCGATGTCCGGCTTGTCGGCTTTGGCAATTTCACCGTGTCAAAGCGCGCAGCCTCGACCGGCCGCAACCCTCAGACCGGCGCCGAAGTAAAGATCCCGGCGCGCACCGTGCCGAAGTTCTCGGCCGGCAAGGGTCTCAAGGACGCCGTCAATTAAGCGCCTTTTTTAAATTTCAAAATATCAGAAAAGCCGGGCAAGCCCCCGGCTTTTCTTTTGCGCTCCTACTGGTCGATAGGTTCGTGATTGCGAGCTACCCGGTCGGCGCGTCCGCCCGCATCAGGCCGTCCTTCTTCAGGTCGGCCCAGAGTGCCGCCGGCAGTCTCGCATCGAGCAGTGACCGATTGCTTTCGACCTCGCTTGGCCGCTGGCCACCGGGGATCACCGACACGACGGACGGATGCAGCAACGGGAACTGCAACGCTGCCTCGATCAGGCGCACGTCATGCCGCCGGCAGACCGCCTCGATGCGCGCCACCCGGTCGAGCACGTCCCGCGGCGCTTCGGTGTAGTTGTAGAAGGCACCCGGCTTCGGCCCCGTGGCCAGGATCCCGGAATTGTAGGGGCCGCCCAAAACGATGCCGATGCCGCGCTTCTGGCAGAGTGGCAGGAAGGATGTCAGCGCCTCCTGCTCGAGCAGCGTATAGCGGCCGGCAAGCAGGAACAGATCGAAATCACCGCGCTCGGCCAATGTCTGGGCAACCTGCCATTCGTTGATGCCGCCGCCGAAGGCCTTGATGACGCCCTGGTCGCGCAAGGCAAGCAGTCCGTAATAGCCGGAGCGCATAAACTCCTCTATGCGCTGGTCGGACGCTTCCTTGCTGCCATGGGTGAAGATGTCGACGTCGTGCACGAACAGAATGTCGATGCGGTCGACGCCGAGCCGTTCCAGGGACGCTTCGAAGGAGCGCATCACGCCGTCATAGCTGTAGTCGTAGACCTCCTTGCGCGACGGCGTGTCGAAGAACTTGCCGATGCCGGTGCGCTCTTGCGGCGGACAGGCGCGCATGATGCGGCCGACCTTGCTCGACAGCACGTAGTCGTCGCGTTTCTTGCCGCGCAGGAAGGGGTTGAGCCGCGTCTCCGACAGGCCAAGCCCATAGAGCGGCGCGGTGTCGTAATAGCGGCAGCCGGTCGCCCATGCAGCCTCCAGCGTCGCATTGGCGTCCTCGTCGGAGACGGCGCGGTAGAGGTTGCCGAGCGGCGCCGTGCCGAAGCCGAGTTCGGTGAAGCTGATGCCGCCATTGCCGATGCGGTCGAAATGCCGTGTCTTCATATCCTGCCGTTTGCCTCATTGATTTGTCTGAAATGACACTATCACGCTCGTGGCACAGCAAAAGCGCGCAGGGGCGTTGGACACGGATTTTGGCGGTGATAGCATGAATAAAAACAAGCTGTTCGGGGAGAGACGTGACCGGGAATTTCCACTCTTCTTCGACCTCGGATCGTTGGACGGCACCGTCGTGAGCGATGGGGGCTCGCAGATGTTCAGGACCGCTCTGGACGAGCTCGGCACTGTGCTGGCGCGCGTCGACGACGGCCGGATCGATGCCGCCTGCGAGATGCTTGCAGGAGCACGGCAGATCGTCGTCTATGGCTGCGGCCGCGAGGCCTTGCAGGTCAAGGGCTTCGCCATGCGGCTCCATCATCTGGGCCTGCCGGTGTCGGTGGTCGGCGACATGACCACGCCGCCCGTGGCGCAGGGCGATGTCTTCCTGGTCACTTCCGGGCCTGGAGAAACCGCGACCGTGCTGACCCTGATGCAGGTGGCGCGCCAGGCCGGCGCGACGGTTCTGCTTCTGACCGCCCAGCCCGGCGGCAGTGCAGCGCGCTTGGCCGACTTCACGCTGCTCGTGCCGGCGCAGACCATGGCCGACGACCAGGGCCCGCAAAAAACATCGGTCCTGCCGATGGGATCGGTGTTCGAAGGCGCGCTGTTCCTGCTGTTCGAGGTCATGGTGCTGAAGCTCAGGGGGTTGACCGCGGCCTCGCCGGAGGCGATGCGGGCCCGTCACACCAACATGGAGTAGTGCGATGCGCTACGAGCTGATGCTGCCGCACCAGATCCGCAAGGCGATCGCCCAGAACTGGCCGGTCGCGCTGCCGCTCGGCGTGCTCGAATACCATGGCGAGCACATGGCGGTCGGCATGGACACGCTGGCGGTCGTCAAGACGCTGGAGCTGTTTGAGAAGGAGCGGGAGATCGTCATCCTGCCGCCCTTCTACTACGGCGCGGCGAGCTACGCCGTGGCGCCGCCGGAGGGCACAGGCTCGGTGCAGGTTGGCGGCAATCAGCTGGCGCCCTTCGCGGAGGAACTGTTCTACAGCCTTCTGCGCATCGGTTTTCGCGACATCCACGCCATTATCCACCACCAGACCGAGAATTTCGCCGCCGGCATGCCGACCGATCTCGCCTTCAAGGCCGCCGGACGTCAGGCGATCTTCCGTTTCCTTGAGAAGGAACGAGGTGAAGGCTGGTGGGGCTCCGAGGCGATGGCCGCCTACTATGCCGAGCATGCCGAGGGCAGCAATTTTTTCAACTGGGTGCAGGTGCATCCGCTGATGCCGGCCGAGATGAACGGCAAGTACCCGTTCGATCATGCCGGCATCGGCGAGACCTCGCTGATGCTGGCGCTATGCCCTGAGGCTGTCGATGCCGGCCATTTCGCCGACAATACGAGCTGGTATACGGCCAGCGCTCCGGATGCCTCGGCTGCGCTCGGAGCAGAGGGCGTTGCCATGATCATGGATCACCTGCGCACGATCCTGAGGGGCTAGCGCGGTTCTCCTTCTCCCTTGTGGAGAAGGTAAGGACGGCGCCGCCTATTTCACCGCTCCCGCGGTCATACCCATGATCAGGTAGCGCTCCAGCGCGATGCCGATGACGGCCAAGGGCGCGATTGCCGCCGTGGCAAGCGCTGCCATCGACCACCAGTTGATGCCTTGCGAACCGGTCTGGCTCGCCACCATGACCGGAATTGTCTTGGCGTCGGTCGAGGTCAAAAGGGCGGCGAAGAAATACTCGTTCCAGCATAGCACCATCGCCAGGATGAAAGCCGCGACCATGCCGGGCAGGGCAATCGGCATGACGATGCGAAAGAACGCGCCCCAGATCGACAACCCGTCGACGAGGGCCGCTTCCTCGAGCTCGACCGGGATGGAATTGAACTGGTCGCGCATGATCCAGATGACGATCGGCAGCACCATCAGCGTGTAGAGCAGGATCAGCCCGATGCGCGTGTCGAGCAGTCCGACTTCGCGGTAAAGCACCAGGAACGGCAGTGCGAGCACGACCGGCGGCAGGATGAGCTGCGACAGGAAGAAGAAGGAAATGTCCTCGTTCTTGAACCAGGCGAAGTGATAGCGGTAGCGCGTGAGGCCGTAGGCGGCGAGGCTGCCGATGACGATGGCGAGGCTCGACGCGCCGACCGAAGTGATGACCGAATTCATGAAGCGCTTGAAGAATTCGTCGCGGACGGTCGACGTCTGGAAGATCGAATCCGGCGACAGGCCAAGCGATCGCCAGCCCTTCCAGTCCGGCTGGAAGTCGACGAAGGGGATCAGATGCCCCTGGGTCACGTCTACCGCCGACTTGAACGAGGTCGTGATCGTCCAGTAGATCGGAAAGAGGCAGATGAAGGCCCAGAACACAAGCGCGCCATAGATGAAGACGCGGCTGGTGATGAAGCTCGCCGGCGAGTGGATTTCGGAGACGGTATAGTCGGTGGTCTGAACGCTCATGATCCCTGCCGCACTAGTTCACATTGCGCACGAAGCGGTTGGCGACCTTCAGCAGCCAGGTCACGAACACCACGATGATGACGAGATAGGCCATCGCCAGCATCGTGCCGTAGCCGACATTGGAACGGTCCCGGTACTCGCGATAAATAAAGCTCGACACGGAATCGGTGGCGCCGCCGGGACCACCCGAGGTGACCGTGATGATGATGTCTGCCAGTTTCAGCTTGAAGATGATGCGCAACACGACGGCGGTCACCGACACCGGCAGCATCAGCGGGAAGGTGACCTGCCAGAAGGTTTGCCAGGCCGTGGCGCCGTCGACGCGCGCGGCCTCCAGCACCTCGCGCGACATCGCCTGCAAGCCGGCAAGCAGCATGATCATCATGAAGGGGATGAAGGTCCAGGCGTCGAGCATCATGATCGAGATACGGGCGGTGATCGGGTTGGAGAAGAAGGCGGGGTTGTCCCAGCCGAGGTGGCGGGCCAGTGTCGCCGCCGGCCCGAACCGGTACTCCATCAGCGATTTGCCAATCATCCACGAGACCGCGACCGGCGACAGCATCAGCGGCATCAGGAAGACGACGCGAAAGAATTTGCGCGCCCGGATCTGCGCGTTGAGCAGCAGCGCCAGGCCGAAGGCGATGACATATTCGACCAGCACCGCCAGCACATAGAGCACCATGTTGAACAGCGCGTTGCGATAATAGGGATCGCCGAGCATCTGCCAGAAATTGTCGAGCCCGTTGAACTTGCGGCCCGAGAATGAACTCAGGTTCCAGTCGGTCAGCGCGATGTAGAAGCCGAACAGGGTCGGGAAGATCACCATGGCGATGGTGAACAGCAGCGCCGGCAGCAGGAACAGCGCCCGCTGGCCGTCTTCGCCGCGCGTCAGCACCTGGCCGACGCCGAGCGCCACGCCCCACAGCACATAGGCGTAGACCACGGGCCGCCATGTCTCGAAGCCGATCGTGTCGACCTCGCTCTTGTAGAGGATTTGCACCAGGATCGTTGCCAGAAGGCCGAGCGTCGCGACGGCCATCAGGGCCCAACCAAGCCGTTTGCGGCCGGGCGGGATCAGATCGGTCGGTACGGAATTTGCCGGCCACGCATTCGTGGTCGAAGTCTGGTCAGCCACGCCTCTTGCCTCTTTTGCGCAAATGACCGGCCGAAGCCGGCCGAGATACGGCCCGGCGAACAGGTTCCGCCGGGCCATAACGCCTGCCTACAGACCGAGCGAGGCCTTGTAGAGCTTGATCTGGTTGTCACGGCCGATCTGGTCGGTCAGCTTCTCCCAGGCCGCGGCAATGGCGTCTGCGCCCTCCTGGGCCTTCATCTTGCCGGCGAAGGTGTTAGCCAGAATGTCCTCGGCGGCTGAATAGTATTGGAAGATGCCGGGAATGCGTGGCTCGATCGCCGCGTTCGGGTGGTTGTAGCTGTCCGATTCCGACTTGAGATAGGAGGTGATGAAGGCTTCGTCATAGCCCGCCGCCACCCACTCCGGAATGTCGAAATGTGAGTTGCGGTAGGGCTGGAAGCCAGACGGGTACATCGCCGTCCAGATCGACAGGTCCTTGCCGCCGAGATGGGCGGCGGCGGACCATGCCGCCTTCTTCTTCTTCTCGTCGCTATCGACGCGGGCCATGACGTATACGCCCCAGCCGAGATAGGCGCAGTTCGGCGCATAGTTCGGTCCGCTGGCGAGTTTGTCCCACTGCCCGGTCTTGGAGTTGTAGACATCGTCGGAGCCGGGCAGGATCGAGAAGCCGGTGACGTCGCCCACGACGGAGGAGTCGTTGGTCTTGACGTTCGAGCCGACATCGCCCCACCAGGTGACCATCGAGCCGGTGCCGGCCAGGAACTGCTGGAAGGCGGTGGTGTTTGGATCGGCGTTGATTTGGTCGGCAGGCTCCGAAGGCAGCGCGTCGATCACGTCCTGTATGGCGCGCACCCAGGCCGGATTGTTGATGCGCGGCTTCATCGTGTCGGCGTCGAACAGCCAGGCCTTGTCGTCGGGGTGCTTGGCGTAGGCGGTGGCGCGGCTGCCGAGGAAATAGAAGCCGAATCCGCCCCAGGGTTTCGGCGCGTCGAGATAGCCGTAGACGTCCTGACCCTTGACCTGCTTGCCCTTGAGGAACTTGGTGACCGCCTGGACCTGCTGCCAGGTCTTCGGCACGCCCCATTCACCGCCGCCGCCGCCGTCCTTCCAGGCCTTGGCGAGGTCGGCATCGGAAAACACATCGGTGCGGTAATTGAAATTATGAGCGTCGCCGTCGACGGTCACGCGGTACTGCTTGCCGTTCCAGGTGCCGACAGGCGGCTTCAGATAGTTGACGAGGTCGTCGAAATCGATCTGGGTCTTGACCCAGTCGGGCATCTCGGACGTGAGGCCCTTGCCGCAGACGTCGCCCTCGAACGGCGCGCCCATCTCGATGATGTCGAAGTCGACCGTGCCGGTGGCGATCGACTGCTGCAGACGGGCATTGTAGTCGGCCTGCGCCAGATCGATCCAGTTGATCTTGGCGCCGGTATAGGTTTCCCAAGGCTTCAGGAAGCCGCGGAACAGCACATTGTGCAGGTTCTGGTTGTTGAGACCCATGAAGGTAAGCTCGACGCCGGCGAATTCGCCTTCCTTGACATTGGCCTTGGTCGCCTCGAGGCAGAGCTCGCCGACCTTCTGGAAGTCGGCGTCGGTCGGCTGACCCTTGCCCACGCCGGGGATCTGCAGGATTTTCGAGCGCAGCTCACTGGCGGCGGAGGCCGGGCGCGTGAGGGCGCCGAGCCCGGCGCCGGATGCGGCAGCGATCGCGGCCATCGAGGCCGCGCCCTTCAATATGTCGCGTCGGGTTGCCCCCGCGCGGACCAGCGTTTCGTAGAGACCTGTTTTCATCGATGTTCCTCCCAGAATATCTGTTGTGAATGCGGCCAAATTTCTCAGGCGCTGGAGCGCCAAACGATTCTCCCGGTTCGGAAACGAACGATGCAGGACCCCACCTGCTCGATTGAGGTTCCGTTTTTTTGGTTCGGGCAACCGGTATTCGGACCAGCGCCCGTCACTATTCTCGCAACCAAACGCCGTGTCAACGAGACCGGGTTTTGTCGGGAAGAGACCGGCTTGCCCTGGCAGGTCGCGTTGGTTAGCTTCTGCGCATACGGCAATGGAGCCGATGGGGGAGATATGGCTCAAGTCGCGATCAGCAAAGTGGCCAAGGCGTTTGGAACCGTCAAGGTTCTGCACGAAGTCAGCGTCGATATATCTGACGGCCAATTCGTGGTGCTGGTCGGTCCTTCGGGTTGCGGCAAGTCCACGCTGCTGAGAATGGTGGCGGGGCTGGAGACCGTCTCCGGCGGCACGATCGCCATCGGCGACCGTGTGGTCAACCACTTGCCGCCGGCCAAGCGCGACATCGCCATGGTGTTCCAGAACTATGCGCTCTATCCGCACAAGACAGTCGAGCAGAACATGGCCTTTGCGCTCAAGCTGCGCAAAACCGATCCGGCCGTGGTTGCCGAGCGGGTCAAGCGCGCCGCCGACATCCTCGACCTCAACCCTTATCTGAAACGCTATCCCCGGCAGCTTTCCGGCGGCCAGCGCCAGCGCGTCGCCATGGGCCGCGCCATCGTGCGCAACCCGCAGGTGTTCCTGTTTGACGAGCCGCTCTCAAATCTCGACGCCAAGCTGCGCGTGCAGATGCGCACCGAGATCAAGGAACTGCACCAGCGGCTGAAGACCACCACCATCTATGTCACGCATGACCAGATCGAAGCCATGACCATGGCCGACAAGATCGTGGTGATGCGCGACGGCCGCATTGAACAGGTCGGCGCACCGCTGGAACTGTTCGACCGGCCTGCCAACTTGTTTGTCGCCGGCTTCATTGGCTCTCCGTCGATGAACCTGCTCAAGGGCGTCGCGCGCAAGGGCGGTGTCGACATCGCCGGCGCTCTGTTCCCGGTCGCGCCCGGCAGCGCCGTGGAGGAAGGGCGCGCCGTCGTCTATGGCGTGCGCCCGGAGCATCTCGAGATTCATGCCGATGGCGTGCCTGCCAAGATTTCGGTGGTCGAGCCGACTGGCTCGGAAACCCTGGTCTTCCTGCGTTTCGGGGACGGCGAGATGGTGGCGCTGTTCCGCGAACGCCACGACTTCAAGCCCGGCGATACGCTCAAGCTCAGGCCGCGGCTCGACCACATCCATCTGTTCGATGCCGAGACCGGCAGGCGTCTCTGATCTCAAACTCATTTCACGAGGAATATCATGCTCAAAGGGATCAATCCGCTCCTCAATGCCGACGTGCTCCAGGCATTGCGGGCGATGGGACACGGCGACGACCTGATTGTCGCCGACACCAACTTCCCCTCCGATTCGGTGGCGCGCCAGACGGCGCTCGGGCGGCTGCTGCGCATCGACGCGCCGGCGGCGCAAGTCGTGAAGGCGGTGCTGTCGCTCTACCCGCTGGATACGTTCGTCGACGATTCGGCCGCGCGCATGGAGATCGTCGGCAAGCCGGACGAGATCCCGCCCGTCCAGCAGGAAGTGCAAAAGGAGATCGACGCCGCCGAGGGCAAGCCATGGCCGATGCTGCCGGTCGAGCGCTACGCTTTCTACGAGCGCGCCAAGCAGGCTTACTGCGTCATCCAGACCGGCGAGCGCCGTTTCTACGGCTGTTTTGCCTTCCGCAAGGGCGTAGTCCCGCCGGATGCGGAGTAGCGGCATGCTGGCCGGCAAGCCGATCGTCATCCTCGGAGTCTTCGTCGCCGACACGGCCTATCGCGCCGCGCGGCAGCCGCGCATGGGCGAGACGATCCTCGGAACGTCCTTCACCCTCGGTCCCGGCGGCAAGGGTTCGAACCAGGCGGTTGCGGCCGGTAAGCTCGGCGCCGATGCAACCTTCCTCACGCGCCTCGGCGTCGATGCCTTCGCCGACATGGCCAAGCGCACCTGGAAGGACGCCGGCGTGAAGAATGCCGTGATCGACACGCCCGACAGCTATACGGGCGCTGCCTATATTTTCGTCGAGGAGGGCACCGGCAACAACGCCATCATCGTCAGCCCCGGCGCGGCGATGCTGATCTCGCCCGACGACATCGAGGCCAATGCCGCCCTGATTCGTGGTGCCGGCGTCTTCGTGACGCAACTCGAACAGCCCATCGAGGCGGCGCTGCGGGCGTTGGAGATCGCGCGCGGGGCAGGGGTGACGACCATCCTCAACCCGGCTCCGGCGGCCAGGCTCCCCGACCGCATCTATTCGCTCTGCGACTACCTCACGCCCAACGAGACCGAGACGGAGGAGTTGACCGGCATGAAGGTCGCCTCGGTCGATGACGCCCGCGCAGCCGCCGGCAAGCTGCTCGAAAAGGGCGCCGGCGCCGTCATCGTCACGTTGGGAGAGAAAGGCGCATTGCTGCACACGAGGGATCGGTCCGAACATGTCGCCGCCGTCAGCGCCGGCCCGGTGGTCGAGACCACGGGAGCCGGCGATGCCTTCAATGGCGGCCTGGCCGCCGCGCTGTCGCGTGGGATGGAGCCCCTGCAAGCCGTGCGCTTTGCTTGCGCCGTTGCGGGCATTTCGGTGACGAGGCCGGGCACCGCGCCGTCCATGCCGGACTTGCACGAGGTCGAGGCGCTGCTGGCGAGGGGCTGAGGCGTTTGAATGAAAGGCGCCTGAATGGTGGGCGATGACGGGCTCGAACCGCCGACATCTTCGGTGTAAACGAAGCGCTCTACCAACTGAGCTAATCGCCCGCTCCGGGCCGGACCTTTAAGCGGTCGGGGCCAGCTTCGCAAGGCCAAATGAGCGTGGGACGCCGTCGTTGCGGGCCGTATTTGCGAACAACACGCCGGCTGTCAAAAAACCTTCTCCAGTTTGATGTTATGATGGTTTCGTGCGCTTGACACCCGGTGGCGAACCCCTTATCCAGCGCCCAACGACGAACACGGCTGACACGTGCTCGTCAATGCGCGGGTGTAGCTCAGTTGGTTAGAGTGCCGGCCTGTCACGCCGGAGGTCGCGGGTTCGAGCCCCGTCACTCGCGCCATTAGTTTCAAGGGGTTAGCTACCGCCCCTTGAAAAAGTTTCAACTCTCATTTTCCGGAGAGTTTCAACTTTTCGTATTCATTCCGTTCCTGGCCGAGCAGTTTCCTGCCCCTATGTCGGGCTGCGCAGACGGCTACCAGATTGACCGGCATGTACGTCTTCTGGAGCGCCTTGTTCTGGTCGATTGAATTGGCCATCTTGGCCGAGATCGCCTCGATCGAAGCGCCGCTGGCGCGGCGTTGGCCTCGACCGCACCGGAACGCCCAACGTCCATGAACCGGGCGGGCCGAGGGGGGACGCATCGCGATATTCAAGCGGTTCAACCGCTACGGCACCGGTATAGTCTCGGTTTGTGTGAAGACTGCATGTCCGGCCGTGAACACTACGGTATTGGCTAGCAGCGGAGAAATGCCCCCATCGTGCGGATAGACAAAGAATTTTTGCGGGCGCACGCGGATGCTTTCACAGGATCCTGTTAGGCAGGGCAACAAACTCAGACCATCGTGAGGTCGGTTAGGCTGGTGCCCGATCGCGTCCATTATTGTGGGATAGACGTCGATCAACTGCGATTCTCCGTCAGATACCGCAAAATCAGAGTCCGATTGAGAGGGCTTAATCATGAGGGTTGCCATCGACCTGCTTTCAAATGCTGCGGTGGTGCCTCCAAATGCGGTGATGCCGGAGTGATACGGCGGACTCATCTCTGAGCCACCGAGTCCATTCAAAAAGCCTGCCCACCCGGACCCGTGGTCAGATTGTATGACGATAATGGCGTCGTCATAGCGGTCCAGTCGCTTGAGCTCTTGCAAGAACTCCACAACAAGCTTCATGGCGCAACTGGCCTGAGACCTATAGGCAGCCTGGACCCCGACCGCCGCACGTTCGGGATCGACCATGCAATTTGCATCGAGCACGTAGGGGCCATGAGGAAGGATCGCTTGGAACAATGTGTATCTACCGCGTGCGGCAAACCGCTGTTCATTCGCGATCAGATATTTCATCCCCACAACAGCCTGAAATGGATGGACGCCTTGTTCTACGGTCTTCGGGATGTAGCTTTCCGCTTTGCGCTCAAATACCGCGCTAATCCGCTCGCCGGCCGAGTGTCCCCACCCCAAGGCCTCATTTGTCAAGAAATTTGGAAACAATTTTGCAAACAATAATCCAGAAAATTCGACAATTTGCGGGTGTTTGAGCGAGTATTGGTACTTGGTGATCTGCTCTGGCGTGAAGAATACATCTGCAACATTTGTCTGCAATATCTCCGGAAGCCCCACAACATCAACTGCGTAACCATCCGTCCGAAGATCTTTCAGCAATCCTTGATCGAAGGCTGCTCTCCAGGCGGGAAAGCTTCCGCTCCGAAATATGGTACCGGTCAGATAGCTCGCAACCGACGATAACGTATACGGATAGTTTGAAATATTCCGGCGCATAAACGTAAACCCGCGAAAAATGCTCCGGTCATTCATCTCTTCGATGGCGGCAAGTGCAAAATCTGACTGCATCTCATCGAGATGAAAGTGATATATATTTGGAAGGTCCGAGCGGCCATTTATAGACAAGCCGGATTTAGGAGAGTTTTCGGTTTCAGCCGGTGGCACTGGCAGGCCCGCAGCAACAGTGGCCAATCCGGCAATTAACGCGATCGACAGGATGGCAAAAACCCGAACCAGCGTGCCTAGAGTCGTAACTGCACCCACCGCCAACAGCGCGACCAAGATAGCAACTTCTACCGCAGTGATGGAGATGGGCTCCGGGCTTGTGAATGCTGCGCCATCTAAGCGACTCAGCTGAACGGGGGCAAAAACGTCGGCGAGTAATACGAAGGCCCCTAGAAGCAAATACGCCTTTTTTATGAAATCCCGAATTCCGAACAAGGTTAGAGCGCATACAAATATCAAGATAAATGCGCCGCCATAAAAGAAAATAGTGGGGAGCCAAATATCATACCCCAATTCCTTGGCGTTTTTCGCATAAAGCTCCAACGGAAAAAAAACGAAAAGGACTAATATTGGAAACAGTAAGGCAAGAAATGCCGTCGAAATTCTAACAATGCGATTGGCGTTAATACTCATTCGAAAATACCCGATAAAGTACCATCTCTTTTTATTTCATCGCCTATCGAATTGATAAAGTGTACGGCCGGTGGCCGACACTGTTTGTTTCTTCGCAATGCGGGAAACGGACGTAAGTGCGCATTCGAACGAAGAAGGGCTATAATCGGGGAAGATATCCTCTCGAAGAGCAAGCATCTGTCGAATTGTTGGATCATCCTTGGGGACGAACTCGATTATGCCGGTGGGAGCAACGTCAACAATCCATTTGACGGCCTGGTGCAAAGGCACGTTTCTGCCAATGGCAAGATGGTGCTCAAAAGCGAGAGCAAGAACCGCATCAGCTCTGAATCTCGACGAGAAACCCTTTCGTTCCTTCTGAGCCCATCCTTGATCAGGGCTGGGGTTCGCAGCATCCAGCCACAACGGAAGAAAGTTCATTTTAGCTGACGCGGCCCGCAAAAATCCGATGTCGACTGCGGTCTGATCGAAATCGAAGCCAACTACCGCTTTCGCGCCACCCTCCAAAGCGGCGACCGAAAAGTCGCCAGTATTGCAGCCCAGATCGATTGCGGTGGCGACTTGGCCGGATGCCGCGAAATCGTGGATCATTTGCCGCTTTGTCGAGGCCTCTTGACTGGAGTAGGTGTTCATACTCGCGTATGCGCCCCACACAGTCTTGCCGGTGTCGGCCGGCTCTAGACGTGCGATCCACCGGCGCAATTGGGATAAAATGCCGTGATACCCCGCCCGCGGTAGCTTTCTGCTTCGGCTAACCCTTTTGACAGCGTTGCTGGGATCATTCACGGAGCTCTGTTCAAGGCGACTTTGCAGCGTGACGTGGGTCAACATGTTCCACGAAAATCGCTCAGAAAATGTCAGCAAGCGAGCAAAATCGCGGGTGGAAATGCCCTCCAGCGCACCCCTGAACCATGAATTGTGGGCGATTCCCTTCACAGCTCGGAGAAGCAGCGGATTAAGAAACTGCTCGCAGAATTGTCTGTGACCCGTCCAATACTCCCCGTCCCGATATGGCCTAACAGAGAGGATATCGATGAAGATGGGCTTGGAGCCAACGAACTGCACATTGTAGGCGCTTGCGTCAGAAAGGACAAAATTCTCGGTCAATAGTTGTATTTGCAGGTCAAGATGATGCAGGGCTGCTGCCTTCAACGCACCGAAAGACCATTCGTAGGGATAGCTCACGAATGGTATCGCTCCGTGTTCCAACACGTAAGCTGGTTTTCCTACGACCTCGGGCCAATCTGCGGGGGCGACCTCACTGGTCCGGACTATTTTATCCAGCTCGGCGTAACGTAGCAGGATGCCCGCATCCCGGGCGGCCTCATAGCTCGCTTTGCCCTGGTCGGTCACTGTGCGGAAAACCCGGCCATCGGAAACAAAGACCGACCCGGAAGGATCTCGGAACGATCCATCCTCAAAAACTAGTCCTGAACCTTTCATTTCCGGTCTGTACGATTCTTACCGAAAATGCGCGCCAACAGCAGTTTGAGGCGATTGTAATAGATGGTTAACACGGTGGTGCCCGCCGCGACACCTGCAATCAAGCCCTGCAGCAGCATGCTCCCGGTGCCCGGGTCGAGATATGCGTGAGCCGACACCGTCAGACTCAATAAATATAGCATCCCAAGTGAAGCTGTCAGTCTCATCTTGTACAAAGGCCCATACTCCCCATCGGCTCTGCGCGCGGTTGCTGTTTAATGCGCCTTTAATGCGATCCAACGCGTTTGACCAGACATTTGTCACAAATCTTTCACACTTCGAGAAACTTGTGGTGACGGAAATGGCCGCGACAGCGTGTCGCTAGTGAGCCACTCTGTCGCTGTGCGGCGCCAAACATTTCGGATTTTTGCGATCGAACATGTCTCCGCCAAAATGGTCAACGAACGCCTTCGTCGCGGCGGGTCGGCGAAGTGAAGGCGATAGTCCTCATATTTGCCGCTCTACCATATCGCCGGCACGTGCCCGTTCGATGAGTGATGGCGCCGGGGGTTAACACGATTACGTTTGGCATCAGTGGGAGGTCGGCTTCTCGGTTGCTGCCGCTTGGGCGTCGATTGCGTCGCTCCTTGACCTGCAACATCATGGCGTGGGGCTGCTTGAATAACGATGTACTTGGCGCCGTGCCGAGCGGAGGTGGCCGGCGCCCTTTTTTGGGGGCGGGTGGGGTAAACCCGACTTGCAGGACGCCGGCCAGGCGGGTTGGGGTCCGCCAGGAAGTATAATGCCAGAAAACCTTATGGTTCGATATTCCGCGATAGCGGAACATCTGCGCCACATGAGCGAGTTCCAGCCGATCTCAAGGGCCTATGATCCGGCTGCTCATCCACCGGCGTAGGTAGCGCATATCGGCTTTCTGGCCGCAGATCTTGCAGGTGTAGACGTTGTGCCTTTTTGCGCGCCGAGCGCCATCATGCGGACGGCCGGGAGGGGCGGGGAGCCCGTCGACCGTAGGCATAGCGGCTCTCGGGAAGACGCCTTTTATGGCAGCTCTGCTATCTACCAGCCCTGCCGACTATACCAGTCGTCGACGTCTCGGCGTACGCGATCCTTCTCGATGCCGTAGCGTTCCTGGATAATGCCCTCAAGCTGATCGCGTTTGCCGGCGATGCGGTCGAGATCATCATCAGTGAGCTTCCCCCACTGCTCCTTGACTTTACCCTTGACCTGCTTCCAGTTTCCTTCGACGCGGTTCCAATCCATTGTGGCTATCTCCTGAATCACACATGGAAGAACGGGTGTATCGCCATGAGGTTCCGGTGGGCCAAATCCCCGCCGATCACCGCCAGCGGGAACGCTGCGGCTGCGCTTGGCATCAGTGACGATGTGCGCCGGCTTCTTGTTTCCCCTCACGCGTTGTTCACGGCGGCGCCAGCCTGAAGTCGCTCCCCTCTGGCAGCAATTGCCCGCCATCGACGATAATCGTGGTGCCGGTGATGTAGCTGGCATCGTCGGAGGCCAGGAACAGGAAGGCATTGGCGACGTCGCGCGGGCTGCCCAGCCGGCCGAGCGGAATGGCGTCTTCCATGTTCTTGATGAAGGCAGCACCCCGGTGAAGCTCTATTCCCTCGGTGAGAATGTTGCCGGGTTCGACGCCGTTGACGGTTATGCCGTAGCCGGCGAATTCGAGCGCCGCCGAACGGATCAGCCCGTTTATGCCTGCCTTGGTCGCGGAATAGTGGCCGTGGCCGGGACTGGTGACGTGCGGGCCGGTGATCGAGGAGGTGAACAGCATGCGCCCGCGGCGCTGCGCCTTCATCGGCACCAGTGCGGCGCGGGCGGCATTGAAACTGCCGCGCAGATTGACCGCCATGACGCGATCCCAGTCGTCCGGGCTGGTGTTCTCCAGCAATTGCCAGGGATAAATGCCGGCATTCTGGACGATGATGTCGAGGCGGCCATGGTGCGCGAGCGCCAGCGCGACGGCGGCCTCGACATCGGCCAAAAGCGAGATGTCCGTGCCGATGAAGGCGGCGTCAAGTTCACTGGCGGTCGCTCGCCCCACCTCGATCTCGGTGTCGGCAAGCACAAGCCTGGCGCCTTCTTCGGCGAAACGTTGGGCGATGCCCTTGCCGATGCCGCGCGCGGCGCCGACGATCAGCGCTACTTTGCCCGACAGTCTTCCGGTCTCTGGCCGTACGGTCATGCGAGCCTCTGGCGAATGGTTTGCTTGAAGGCGTCGAGCAGGACCGCCGCCAGCACCAGCAAGCCGTGAATGACCTGGGTGAAGTTGGCGGGCAGGCCCATCAGATTGATCGCCGTGTTGATGGCCGACAAAAGCAGCACGCCGGCATAGACGCCGGGTAAGGTGCCGACGCCGCCTTTCAGGCTGACGCCGCCGATGACGACGGCGGCGAAGGCGTTGAACAGCAGGCCAACGCCGAGATTGGCGGTGGCGCCCGATGTGCGGATGGCGAGCAGCCAGCCGGCAAGGCCGGCTATGGCGCCGGCAAGCACGAAGGCGATGATCAGGTTGCGGTTGACGCGGATGCCGGCGCGGAAGGTCGCCGTCTCGTTGCCGCCGATCATCACCAGATGCCTGCCGAAAGGCGTCTTGGCCATGATCAGCGAGAAGACGACGAAGCAGGCGATCGCGATCCAGGCGGTGAGCGGCAGGCCGATCAGCCGCTGGATGCCGAACCAGCGGATGGCAGGCGCCAGATCCTGCGCCGAACGGCCGCCGGAAATGACCAGCACCAGGCCGCGCACCCAGATGTAGGAGGCCAGCGTGATGATGAAGGCGCTCATCTTGACCTTGACGACCAGGACACCGTTGAAGGCGCCGATGACGCCGCCGACGGCAAGCGCCAGCAGCAGCGAGACCGGCACCATCAGCCAGTCCGGATGCAACTGTACGCCGAAGCCGATGCCCGAAGAGCAGAACAGGATGCCGACCACCATGGCGCTGAGCGCAGCCACCGATTCGACCGACAGGTCCATGTGCCCGGCGATGATGACCAGCGCCAGGCCGATCGACATCACGCCTAGCACGCTGGAGGCTTCGATGATGTTGGCGAAAATACCGAGCTGGAAATAGTTGGGAATGAAAAGGGAGAACACCACCAGCACGAAGACCAGCATGAACCAGACGAGATTATCGAGGACGAACTCGAGGATTTGACGGGTGCGGGGGCTCATGGGCTGATCCGGTTTGGGTTCGAATGCCGCGGCGGCTCTATGCCGGGCAATTCTGCCGGGCAGGGCGGCTCCGGGCGGGTGGCCCGGAGCCGTTCTGGGGAAGGTTTATTCGACGGACTTCACGGTGTCCTTCGGCGGCTTCTGGTTGCCCCAGAAGGCCGGGTTGTCGACGTTCTCCTTGGTGATCGCGGCACCCGGGATCTTGATGTTCGGGCCCCAGGCCTCCTTGGTCACCACCGATTTCAGGCCAAGCACGTCATAGTCGCCGGGCTTGATCTCCTGCTTGTTGACGACCTTGTCCATGAACATGGCGACCGCCGCGGCCTGCGCGTAGAGCGGCTGTTCGACTTCGACGTTGAGCCAGCCCTTGCGGATCAGGTCGAGGCCGACCGGCGCGCCGTTCGAACTCATCAGCATGACGTCGCCCGGCTTCTTGCCGGCGGCCTCGAGCGAGGCGACGGCGGCGACCGAAAGATGCGCGGCGTGGCTGAAGATCAAGTCGATGTCGGGGTTGGCAAGCATCTGGTCGGCGACGATGGTGCCGGCGTTGCTGGCCTCCCATTGCATGGCCGGCAGCGAGATGATCTTGACGTCCGGGAACGCCTTCATCTTCTCTTCAAAGCCTTTCTGGATGTCGAGCGTGTAGGGATCGCCGGGGTCGCCGAGCACCTGCAGGATCTTGCCCTTCAC